>NZ_BAAHBU010000002.1:0-1506815 GCF_054776515.1 Hymenobacter terrigena | reverse complement strand
CCTGCGAATTCCAGTCGCCGGGCACCTGCAGCGCGGCCGAGTGGTCGAAGTCGTACTCAATCAGCTCGGGCTCCTGGGCGGTGCTGGGCTTCTGGTTGTCGTAGTAGCCGCCCTTGCCGCTGGCCGATTTATCAAACGCCTCGCGGCGGTAGTCGTAAAAGCCGTTTTCGTAGGGGTCGATGATGTAGTTCCAGCGGCCGTTGAGGCTGAGCACGCGCCGCGCCGGCGCATTCTGGATAAGGCTGCTCTGGGCCCGGGCCGGCAATTCGGTGAGGAGGCTGGCCAGCAATAAGACCAAGGCAGACAGTTGCAGCAGGACTTGTTTTGTCATGAAATAGGGAGGGGGCACAAGGCAAGCGAAATGGAAGGGCAGCGCCAGTGGGCCATTGCAGTAGCCCGGCGCCGATGAGTAGAACCCTCCATTTCGCTAATTCACCACACGAAAAAACAGGGACCTGATTGATAAAGGCGGCCAGAGCGCGACTTCTTCCAAGTAGAGAATCGCGCCCCGGCCGCCCACAGACTTAATAGCCGGTATTCTGAGTCAGCCCGCCGCCCACGTTTCGGTCGATTTCCGATTGCGGAATGGGCAGCAGCATGTTATTGGCCGTCAGGTTCGTCACATAGATGGGGTTGCCGTTCAGGCGCAGCGTGCGCGATACCAGCGTGCCGGTGCGCACCAGCGTGAGGCGGCGGGGCTCTTCGCCGATGAGCTCGCGGGCGCGCTCGTCCAGGATAAAATCGAGGTCGATGCTGGAGGCCGCCACCTGCGGGGCCTGGGCGCGGGTGCGTAGCACGTTGATGCTTGCGGCGGCCCCAGTGGTATTGCCCTGCTTCAACTGGGCTTCGGCCAGCAGCAGGTAGGTTTCGCCCAGGCGCATCATGGGCAGGTCCTTCACAGTGGCCAGGCCGAACTCGTCGAGCGGGTTGTACATGTTCCACTTCGTGATGTAGGGCGTGATGCGGTAGGCCGTGTCGGAGCCCGTGACAATGACGCGCTTGCCGTAGAGCGTGGGCTTGCTGGGGTCGTTGTAGTAAAACTTGCGCTTCAGGTTGTATTTGGAGTTGCGCATGTCGCCGGGTGGGTACAGGCGGTAGTCCACCCACTGGCTCAGGCGCAGGCGCCCAATGCCCCGCCCGCCCAGCGAGTCGGCGATGAGCATGCCGTTGATGGCGTAGTAGCCCGGCACCCACATGCGGCGCTGCTGGCCGCCGTTGCCGTTCACCCCGCCCGGGATGTTGAGCTGCTGTTCAATGCCCCAGATGAGCTCGGTGTTGCCCTGGCTGCGGCGCTGGTTGCCCACAATGAACATGTCGGAGTAATAGTCGCCGGGCGAGCCGGCCCGAACCCCGTAGCGGGCCGAGATGAGCTTGTACTGGGTGCTGCTGATAATGGCCTGGCACTGGGCCTCGGCCAGGCTGGGCTGGTTGGTGCGCAGGTACACTTCGGCCAGCAGCTGCCGGGCCGCGCCCTGCGTGATGCGGCCCGAAGCCGCCTTGCTGGCCAGAAACAGGTTGGGGATGGCCGTGGTGAGGTCCGTGATGATGGCGGTGTTCACGTCGGCCACCGGCGTGCGGGTGAAGTCGGTGCGCGGCGTGGTCACCGGCTCCAGCACCAGGGGCACGGCGCCATAGAGCGTAGTCAGGAAGTTGTAGGCATAGGCCCGGTAGAAGCGGGCTTCGGCGCTGATGCGGTTTTTATAGCCCTGGCGCAGCGTGGACGGGGCCGCCGCCGAAGCCTGAATCAGGATGTTGGCGTTGTTGATGATGCGGTAGCAGGCGTTCCAGTAAAAGGATGCGCCCTGGTCCTGCGACTGCAGTTTCTCGTAGTTGAAGTACGGTGTTTCCACGCCCTGGGGCATGGCCGGGCTGGCCACGTCGGTGCCCACCTGCAGCACGCCCAGCAGGCCCTGCGGCTCGGTGGTGGTGTACATGTCCCGCACCACGGTTTGCAGGCCGGCCATGCCCGCCTCAAAGCCCAGCGAGTCGACCAGCGTGGTTTGGGGGGTGTAGAGCGACTGGGGGTTCTCGTCGAGAAAGTCTTTTTTACAGGAGCTGAGCACCTGGGCCAGGCCCAGCAGGGCAGCGGCGCTGAGTACAATTCGTTTCATGGGAATTCTGAAAGCAGATGGTGGGAATTAGCGCAGGTTCAGGTTGACGCCGAACACGTAGGAGGCCACGTTGGGGAAGTTGGGGTTGGCAAACTGCCCTTCGGTGTTGCCGGCGCCGAAGCCCTGGCCGTAGTCCTGCTCGGGGTCGTAGCCTATCCACTTTTTCCAGGTATAGATGTTGCGCCCGCTCACGTACACCGTGAGGCCGCCCAGCTTGGCCCGGTCGAGCAGGGCCGTGGGGAAGGCGTAGCTCAGCGTGATGTCCTTGAGGCGCACATAGCTGGCGTCGGAGGGGTAGGCGTAGCTGCGGGTGTTGGTGTAGACGAGCGACGGCCGGGTGTTGCTCATGTTTTCGGCCGTCCAGTAGCCGATGTTGGCCGGCTGGTTGATTTTCCAGGCAAAGTCGCCGCGGTTCAGCAGGTCGTTGTTCTTGAGCACACCTTGGGCTGTTTGCAGAAACACGCGCAGGCTCAGTCCTTTGTACGTAAAGGTGTTGGTGAGGCCGGCCGTGTAGTCGGGCAGGGTCGAGCCCAGGTACTTGCGGTCAGTAGCGTCGATTTTGTGGTCGCCGTTCTGGTCCACGAATTTCAGGTCGCCGGGTTTGGCGCCGGGGTCGGTGCTGCTGGGGTCTTCGCCCACCTGCCACACGCCGGCCAGCTCGTAGTCGTAGATGGCGCCCAGCGGCTTGCCGATGAAGCGCTTGCTGCCGATGTCGTCGAGGCCGTTGCCCAGCAGCTCCAGCACCCGGTTGCGGTTGGCCGAGATGTTGAAGCTGGTTTCCCAGGTAAAGTCGTTGTGCTGAAGGTTCACCGTGTTCAGGGTCGCCTCAATGCCCTTGTTGCTCACCGAGCCAATGTTGTCGAGGATGCTGTTGTAACCCGAGATTTGGGGCAGCGAGCGCGCCAGCAGCAGGTCTTTGGTGGTGGCGTCGTAGTATTCCACAGTGCCGCTGATGCGGTTTTTGAGAAAGCCAAAGTCCAGCGCCACGTTGCCGCTGCGCGTGCTTTCCCACTTCAGGTTGCTGTTGCCCAGGTTGCCGGCGCGCAGGCCCACCACCGTCACCCCGCCCGATACGTAGTTGACCAGGCCCTGGCCCGTAATGGTCTGGTAGGGGTTGATGCCCTCGTTGCCGGTGAGGCCGTAGGACAGGCGCAGCTTGAGCAAGCTCAGAATGCGGTTGTCTTTCAGAAAAGCTTCGTTGGTGATGTTCCAGGCCAGGGCGGCCGAGGGGAACGTGGCGTACTTGTTGGTGCCGACCCCGAACACCGTCGAGCCGTCGCGCCGGGCCGTGAGGGTGAGCAGGTAGCGCCCGTCGTAGGAGTAGTTCAGGCGGCCCATCTGCGAGAGCAGCGCCCGGCGCTCGTCGTAGGAGCTAATCGTGGAGGGGATGCTGCCTGCCCCGATGTTGTTGAACCCCGTGGCGTCGTTGATGTAGCCGCTGCCGTTTTCGGTGGTCGTGATGAACCGGTTTTCCTGGGCGCTGTACAAGGCCGTCAGGTCGATGTGGTGCTTGCCAAAATCCTTGTTGTAGGTCAGGATGTTTTCGAGCGTGTAGTTCCGGCGCAGGTCGTTGGTGATGGAGGCCGCGCCGTTGTTGTTGTTGGCCAGGCGGCCCCGGTACGAGGCGGTGTAATACGGCCGGTTCGAGTAGTTGCCGTTGAGGCGGTAGGTCAGCCCTTCCACGAACGTGGGCTTTACTTCCAGGTAGCCCGTGCCCACCAGTTGGTTGTTGCGGTTCACGCGCTGGGTGGTGAGGTCAATCAGCGGACTCACAAAGTTGCGCTCCGGAAATTCAGGAAAGATGTTGTAGGTGCCGTCGGGGTTGTACACCTGGCCGTAGGGGCTGGAGGCCAAAGCCAGCGAGAGGCTGGCGCGCCCCCCGTCGTCGTTGGAGTTGGCGTAGAACGCCGAGGTGCCGACCCGCAGCCAGGGCGTCACGTTGGCGTCGATGTTGGAGCGGAAGCTCACGCGCTGGAACTGAAAGCCCTTCACCGTGCCCTGCTGCTTGAAGTAGTCGCCCGAAACGTAGTACTTCACGTCGTTGGTGCCGCCGCTTACCGCCACGTTGTGGTCCTGGATGTAGCCTTGCTGCGACACCTCCTTAATCCAGTCCGTGGTGATGCCGGCGTTGTAGTTGGGCAGCTCCGAAGAGTAGGGCGTAGGTTGGGGGGTAATCTTGGCCTGTACCGTGTAAGCCTTGTACTTGGCCAGGTACTCCTCGCCGCTCATCGGCTTGAGGGTGTTCACCATGTACTCGGGGCCGCCGTAGCCGGCGTAGCGCACCTGGGGCTTGCCAGTTTTGCCGCGCTTGGTGGTCACCAGAATCACGCCGTTCGAGCCGCGGGTGCCGTAGATGGCTGTGGCCGAAGCGTCCTTCAGAATCTCAATCGACGCAATGTCGTTGGGGCTGATGTCGTTCAGGTTGCCCGGAAACAGCGGCACGCCGTCCAGGACGATGTAGGGGTCGGCGCTGGCCGTAATGGAGCGCACCCCGCGAATGCGGATGTTGGGCTGCGCCCCCGGTACGCTGGAGCCCGACGTAACGGTAACGCCCGCCACGGACCCCTGAATGGCCGAAGCCACGTTGGATACCGGAATGCGCTCCAGCCGGTCCTGGGGCACCGACGTCACCGAGCCGGTCACGTCCTGGCGCTTCTGGGTGCCGTAGCCCACCACTACCACCTCGTCGAGAGCTTTGGTATCGGTGGCCAGTACCACGTCGACGATAGGCCCGCTCACGGGTTTTTCCTGGCTTACAAAGCCCACGGAGCTAAATACCAGCGTCGCGCCCTCGGGCACGCTCAGCGAGTAGCGGCCGTCGGGGCTGGTGGCGGTGCCGTTGTTGGTGCCCTTCACCAGGACCGTCACGCCGGGCAGCCCTTCGCCGTTGGCCTGCGTCACGCGGCCCGATACCTGGACGTCGGCCAGGATAAGCTGAGGGGCAGGCATTGAAGCCGATGAGGGAGCAGGCGTTGGAATCGATTGCGGAATGGGCAACGTCGAGGCTTCCCCCGGGGCCGTGCCTGGGCTCGGCGCGTTCTGCGGCACAATGACGTAGAGGCCGTCTTTCAGCAGCTCAAAGCGCAAGCCGTTGTGCTCCGAGAGGTAGCGCAGGGCCGCTGGCAATGATTTGAAGGTGGGATGCGCCGGGTCCAGGTACTTGCCGCTCATTACCTCGCCCCGGTAAAAGAACGTGACTTTGTAGCGGGTTTCCAGGTCTTTCAGCACCCCGGTCAGCGGCTGCTGCTGGGGCGCGCTCCGAAATCGGCCTTCGCCTGCGGGAGCGTTTTGGGTAACCAGGGCCAAGGCGCCTTGGGCCCGACTAGCCCCTGCGGGCAAGCTGCCCAGCAAAACGGCGTAGCGGGCGTAGCGAGTAAAATTTGCCATAGGTAAGCAATGGGTGGGAAAATTGAGATTGAGAAAGAACGGAGCCCAGGCCGCCTTAGCGGCTGGCGGGCAAAAAGCGCACGTGGTTGCCCTTGCGGGTTACCTTGATTTCCAAAGATTTAGCCAAGGCGTCCAGCAGCACATCGGGGGTGGTGGTGGGTACCTGGCCCACCACCGTCTGGTGCAGAATGGCGGGGTCCGCCACATCTACTTGCATGCCGTAGGAATCGCGCAACAGCTGCACCACCTCGCGCATGGGGGTTTGGTCAAATTTCAGGCGGCCCTCCGTCCAGCCTGTATACAGGGCCGGCTGCACGTGCCGCCGCGTCAGGCCGGGCTGCACCGCCGAGGTTTCCACCAGGTCGCCGGGCTGCATCAGCAGGTTTTCGCGGGTGAGCAAGGCCTGCCGCTCCACGGCCACCTTGCCCGAGCTGAGCACCACTTTGGTGCTGCCCGGCCGGCTGTTCACGTTGAATTCGGTGCCCAGCACGGCCACGTTCAGCCCGCCGGCGTGCACCACGAATTTTACGTTGGCCGGCGCCCCGGCAATGTCGATGACGGACGGTGGCGCCAGGTGCGTCACCTGGAAATAGCCTTCGCCCGTCAGCCACACTTCGCGGGGCGAGGTGGTGTTCCACTGGGCGGCGGTTGTGAGGGTGGAGTTGCCGTTCAGCACCACCACCGAGCCATCGGGCAAGGTCAGGCGGCGCTGCTGGCCGGTGCTGGTCGCAAACCGCTCGGCTTTGCCGGCGGGCACTGCGGGCCGCAGCCATTGCCACCAGCCCAGGCCCACCAGCAGCAGGAGCAATGCCAAGGTGCCCGCCAGTACCCGGCGGCGCTGCACGCGCAGCTGCGGCCGGGCCGCGGGGATGTTCAGCGCCTGGCGCAGCCGCTGCAGCTCCTGGGGCAGCAGTTCATCGGGGAGGGGGTAGGGGCGGGCCTGGCGCAAGCCCTGCACCAGGGCGAAGGCTTCGTCGGCTTCGGCTTTTTTTTCGGGATGCTCGCTCAGCCACGCTTGCCAGAAGCGGCCGGCTTCGGAATCGGCCCGCGCCACGAAGGCCTGGAACGATTCGTCGACCACAAAATCATCAACCGAGTAACGAGTAAAATCCATGAGCGCGGTAGTAGAGGCCTCGGCCGTTTGCTACTATCATAAGTCACCCGTCGTTTTGTACTCGGTACAAGGCCAGTTTTTTTTGATGGCAATCGAAAACCATTGTTTATCAAAGGTTTATTTTTAGCAGCCCTTTAAAAGCTGCGGCCAGTTGCCCCGACAGCAGGAGCAGCAACAGCGGCAGCGTAAGGCTTTGGCGCAGCAGCTTGATGCCCTGGTACACCAGGTTGCGGATGGACTGCTGGTTGAGCCCCATAATCTCCGAAATCCGCTCGTAGTCGAACCCGTCGAAAAACTTCAGGTAAATGGCTTCGCGCTGGCGGTTGCTGAGCCGGCCCAGCGCGGCCAGCAGCTGCGTGTGCTGCTCGGCGGTGAGCTGTTGGGCAATCAGAAAGTCCTCGGGCGAATACTGGATTTCGAACTCTACCGGGTAGGTGCTTTCCAGCAGGCTGCGGCGCTGCTGGGCCTTGATTTCGGCCGCCACCTCGTGCCGCATCGATTTGAAGAGGTAGGGCTTTATCTCCTCCACTGTGCTCAGGTGCTGCCGCCGCTGCCACAGCCGCTGAAACAGGTTCTGGATGCAGTCCTTGGTCAGGTCCTCGTCGCTGGTCAGCCGCAGGCCGTAGCCGTACAGCTCCCGGTAATGCCCCTGAAACATGGCCTCAAAGGCCTGCTCTTCTCCCGCCAGAAACCGATTCCAAAGCGTGGCATCCGACGAGGGCATTAGTTGCAAGGCCTAAAGTGAAAGGGAACCCGGCTGGCCGGGTGAAGGAAAAAGTTGATAAATGTATTTGGCTACCCGGTAATATTGGATGAATAACGGTGCCTAAAAGTGCAGGTTCTTATAGTCTGGGCCGCGCAAGTTCATAGCCAATTGATAAAGAAACCGTTGAATTAGCGGCTGGTAGCAAACAAGCGAAGCGGCGACCCGTTGGCGGGCGCCGCTTCGCTTGTTTGCCGTAGGGTCCTCAATTGGTTTTGAGCAGGCGCACGTGCTGTTGCGCCCGGCTGGTGCCTTCCAGTGTCAGCACGTAGCTGCCGGCCGGGTACGGGCTTAGGTCGAGGGAAAGGGTATTCGGGCCCGGTTTTTCGGTCAGGGTTTCGTGGCGTACCACCTGGCCCAGGGCATTGGTGAGGTACCAGCGGCCAGGGCCGGAAGCTGTCGCCTGCCAGCTCACGGTGGCTTGGTTGGTGGCCGGGTTGGGGAAAAGAGTAGGTGCGTCCTGGGGCTTGGCCGCGGTGGTTGCCAGCGCGGCAGAAGGCCCAAAGGCTTCAATTTCCCAGAGCGAGTAGCCGAACGTGGTGGCGCGCCGCGTGCCGGTGATGCGCAGGTAACGGCCATGCCCGTTGAGGCCGGTGAGGTCGTCCACGCCGCCGTCGCTGTTCACCACCGTCATCAGGTTGGTCCAGGTCAGCCCGTCGTTCGACGCTTCCACGGTGTAGTCCACAGCGTAAGAATTCTGCCAGGTGAGCAGCACCCGCGAGATGGTCCGGCTCGTGCCGTAGTCCAGCGTAATGGCCTGCGGGTCGGCAAAGGCGCTGCTCCAGCGGGTGTTGATGTCCGTGTCGACGGCGTTGGCCGCGCTCAGCGTGGCGCTTTCCTGCGAAGTGGCACTGGCCGACACGGGCACCAGCTTGCCCGGCTCCCAGCCCACGGGCAAGGTCACGTATTCCTGGCCGAGGGCCGTGAGTTGGCCGGAAGCGGGAGCCAGCAGGTTAATGTTGGGAATCTGGCCGTTGCGGCCCGAAAACCAGGCGTAGCGGCCAATGACCGGGTCTTTTTCCAGGTAGTTCACCGCGTCGAGCATGTACTTCTGCTGCAGGGCCAGCGTGATGCCGGAGCTGGGCGTGAAGTCGCCGCAGGCAAACTCGGTGAGCCAGATGGGCTTGTTGTACTTGCGCAACTCGTTGATTTTGTCGCGCAGGTATTTTTCCTGGCACACGTAGGTGTGCACGGCAATGGCGTCGACGCGGGCCGTGGGGTAGGCCGCGAAAAAGGCATCGAGCCACTTCACGGGCGAGTTCATGGTCACGCCGTTTTCCACCACGCAGCTGCCGCAGTAATTCAACGCGGGCGAGATGAGCATCAGGTTTTTCTGCTGGGCCACGGCTTCGAGCACTGGCCAGAGGGCCGCCGCCTGGCTCGGCGTCATGTTGGCCTGACTGGTAAAATTGGGCTCGTTGAAGCCCAGTAGCGCCTGGGCCCCGGCCGGAATGCGGCTGGCCAGCGCGGCCGTTGTCACGGTGGTATTGTTCAGGCTGCCATTCCATTGCATGGGCGCGTAGTCCACGTTCAGGCCCTGGTACACGCTGGCTGCGCCGGCGTCGGGGATAGACGACCAGTTGTACCACCAGCTCAGGCCAGGGGCCAGCACCTGCAAATCGGCAGCCGAGTTGTAGCCGTAGGCCATGCCGCGCTTGGGGCTCTTGACCGGGGTTTGGGCCTGGGCGCCGCTGGCGGTTGCCAGCAGCAACGCCAGTGCGAGATAGAAAATGCCGCCTTTCCTTGGGGAATTCCGGTGCGCCGGGGTAGCAGTTATCATAAAGGATGTGGGGGGTTAGCTGCCGGCTTCAGAGCCTACCTGAGCCGACGGCGGTGGAAAGATGGAAAAGCAATAAGAGGGCTTTGCAGCCTTTAATTGCACTGGAAGCAGATGCTGATTCAGTAGCCGGGTAGCGCGGGGTTTCGGTGCCGGCGCATGGGAACAATGGCCGTTTGCTCGTACCATATTCGCGGGGCGCTTTTGTACTCATTAGAAGCCAAGGTTTTATCTAAGCAACATGATAGTCGGTTGTAAAACAGGATGTTAATTTTTGAATAATGACTGTACTATTGCAATTGCCTGCGTGTTGGGGCGGGGAGCACGCCCGAAAACGTTTGCGTAAAGAATTCAGACCCGATTCTCAGGTTTTACCGATTAGTTGCCTAAACTTGCCAGCGTCTAGCCGGTAGCCTACACCGGCAAGCAAACCGGCTTCGGCCCTAGCAACCTGACGACCAGCCCCTGCGGCGCAAATCATCAGGCTCCAGCTGCCTCACGGCACCTAACCTCATCCCCATGCAATTCTTATTTTCCGGCCGCATCGGCCGTCGGCTCGCCTTGGTGGCTGGGCTGTTGTGGGCCGTGCCCGCCGCGTCTCAAACGCGCGTAGTTGAGTCCGTCAACACCAACTGGCAGTTCCGCAAAGCCGACGGTCAGGACTACACCAAAACCCCTGCCCCGGCCACCGGCTGGGAGAAGGTCTCCCTCCCCCACACCTGGAACACTACCGATGTGCTGGACGACCAGCCCGGCTACTACCGCGGGGTGGGCTGGTACCGCAAAACCGTGTTTGCCCCCGCCGCGTGGAAAAACCAGAGCGTGTACCTGGATTTTGAGGGCGCCAACCAGGAAACCGAAGTGTACGTGAACGGGCAGCTGGCCGGACGGCACGCGGGGGGCTACACGGCGTTTCGCTTTCCAATTAGCAAGCTGCTCAAATTCAACGCCGACAAGCCGATAGCCAACGAAGTGCTGGTGAAGGTGGACAACAGCCACAACCCCGCCATTCCACCCCTCTCGGCCGACTTCACATTTTATGGCGGCATCTACCGCGACGTGTACCTGCTGGCGGCCAACCCGGTACATTTTGACCTGGATAACAACGCCTCCTCCGGCACCTTCATCACTACGCCAGCCGTGTCGGCCCAGGCCGCGGAAGTGGTGGTGAACGGGACGGTAGCGAACGATGCCGGCACTGCCCGCATCGTGACCGTGCTTTCGCGACTACTTGACCGCCAGGGCCGGACCGTGACCCAGCAGCGCACCCGGGTAAAGCTCGCGGCCGGGCAGAAGCAGCCCTTTCGGCTGGCCTTCGGCAAGTTGAGCCAGCCGCATTTGTGGTCGCCCGACGACCCGTACCTGTACCAAGTGGTGTCGTCGATTGAGGACGGCAAGAAAACGCTCGACGAGGTGAGCAGCCCGCTGGGCTTGCGCTGGTTTCGTTTCGATGCCGCCAATGGGTTCTTCCTGAACGGCCAGCCGCTCAAGCTCATCGGCACCAACCGCCACCAGGATTTTCAGGACCTGGGCAATGCCCTGCCCGACGCCCTGCACGAGCGCGACATGCAGCTGCTGAAGCAGATGGGCGGCAATTTCCTGCGCATCTCGCACTACCCGCAGGACCCCGCCGTGCTCGCGGCCTGCGACCGGCTGGGCATTCTGGCCTCGATGGAAATTCCCATCGTGAACGAGATAACCGACTCCCCGGCCTTCTTCCAGACCTGCAAAAACATGCAAACGGAGATGATTCGGCAGAACTTTAACCACCCCTGCCTCATCATCTGGAACTACATGAACGAAATCCTGCTGCGGATGCCGGAAAGCACCCGCAAGGACGAGGCCGCGCGCCAGGCTTATTTCGGACGCGTGGCTGACCTGGCCAAGCAGCTCGACGACCTGACCCGGCGCGAGGACCCCAGCCGCTACACCATGATTGTGAACAACGGCGTGTTTGACCTCTACCACCGCGCCGGCCTCACCACCATCTCGCAGCTGGTGGGCTGGAACGTATACGCCGGCTGGTACGGCAACAACACCCGGTTCGAAGACCTTAACAAAATCCTTGACCGCCACCACGAGGAGCTGCCCACCGTGCCGCTGCTCGTGACCGAGTACGGTGCCGACGCTGACCCCCGCCTGCATTCCTTCGAGCCCCGGCGCTTCGACAAAACGCAGGAATACGCCAACCTCTACCACCAATACTACCTCAAGGAATTCCTGGCCCGCCCCTATGTGGTGGGCACCAACGCCTGGAACCTGGCCGATTTCAACTCCGAAGGCCGGCAGGAAGCCAACCCGCACGTCAACACCAAAAGCCTGCTCACCACCGACCGCCAGCCCAAAGACACCTACCTGTTCTACCAGGCTCACCTACTGAAAACGCCTTTCGTAAAAATTGGCTCCCGCAGCTGGACCTTGCGCAGCGGCACCGCCGCCGGGGCCGATTCGCTGTTTTGCCCGCAGCCCGTGGAGGTGTACACCAACCAGCCCAGCGTGCGCCTGCGCCTGAACGGCCGCGACCTGGGCAGCCGCCCCGCCGAGTTCGGCATCGCCCGCTTTCGGGTGCCCTTTGCGGATGGCGAGAACAAGCTCACGGCCGAGGCCAACGGCCAGGCCGCCGACGAGGCCACCATCACCTTCCAGCTGCTGCCGACCAATCTGACCTCCGAAAAACTGCGCTTCCGCGAACTCAACGTGAGCCTGGGCGACCAGCGCACCTTCACCGATGCCCCGCTGAACCAGGTGTGGGTGCCCGAGCAGGAATACCGGCCCGGTGGCTGGGGCTACGTGGGCGGCCGCGTGCTGACCACGCCCGGCAGCCTGCCCTACGGCTCGGGCCGCAACATTCTGGGCACCGAGTACGACGCCATCTACGAAACCCAGCGGGTGGGCCTCTCGCAGTTCCGCCTCGACGTGCCCGACGGGCAATACGAGGTGACGCTGCACTTTGCCGAGCTCGAAAGCGTGCCCACCGCCGAGCAGCTCATCTACAACCTCGAAAAGCCCACCACGGGCACGGCTGCCCCCATCAGCCAGACCGGCCGCTCGTTCGACGTGCAGCTTAATGGGCAGGCCATCCTCACCGGCTTGGGCACGGCTACTGAGCTGCTGCCGCTTCAAGCCACCAGCTTTAAATTCCCGGTACAGGCCCGCGGCGGCCAGGGCATTCGCCTCGACTTCAAAGCAACCGTAGGCGAAGCCGTGCTGAATGGCATCCAAGTCAAACGGCTCTACTGATTCCGGTCTTCTCTTGGCTATACTTCTTGATTGAACTCATGAGAAAAATCACCACTCTTGCCGGGCTTTTGCCCCTGATTGCCCTGGCCGTATTCCCCCTGGTTGCCACCCGCCCGGCTGCCTCCGGGGCCGTGAAAGTAGAAGTGCGCCAAGCCAATGGCCGCTACCAGCTGCTGCGCGCCGGCAAGCCCTACTTCGTGCGCGGCGCCGGGGGCAGCAAGTTTCCCGAGCGCATTGCAGCGTATGGGGGCAACTCCATCCGCACCTGGGGTACCGGCGACGCCCCTCGGGTGCTGACGGCCGCCCACGCCAATAACCTAACCGTGATGATGGGCCTGGACGTGGCCCGCGAGCGCCACGGCTTCAACTACGACGACCCGCAGGCCGTAGCCGCACAGCTGCAAAAAATAAAGGCCGAGGTGCTCAAGTACAAGGATGACCCCGCCGTGCTGCTCTGGGGCATTGGCAATGAGCTGAACCTGGAATACAAGAACCCCAAGGTGTGGGACGCGGTGAACGACATCGCCAAGATGATTCACGAAGTGGACTCCAACCACCCCACCAGCACCGTGCTGGCCGGCCTCAACCCGCGCGAGGTAGCCCACATCAAAACCCAGTGCCCGGCCGTCGATATCCTTTCGGTGAACACCTACGCCGGGTTGAGCGCCATCCCCAAGCAGATTCGCGAGGCCGGCTGGACTGGTCCCTACTTGGTGACCGAATGGGGCCCCACCGGCCATTGGGAAAGCCAGCAGCTGCCTTGGAAAGCGGCTGTGGAAGAAACCAGCAGCCAAAAAGCCGCCGTGTACAAGAGTCGCTATGAGGCTTCGGTGCAACAGGATAAGACCCAGTGCCTGGGCAGTTACGTCTTCCTCTGGGGCCAGAAACAGGAGCGGACGCCCACGTGGTACGGCCTTTTTACCGAAGACGGGCAGGAGTCAGAAGTAGTCGACGTGATGCAGTACCTGTGGAGCGGCAAGTGGCCCCAGAACCGTGCCCCGCACCTGGCCAGCCTGCGTCTGAACGGCAAGCAAGCCCGCGATACGGTGTATGTGAAAGCCAGCCAGCCCTATCCCGCTGTAGCCGAGGTCACCGACCCGGACAAAGACCCGCTTACCTACCGCTGGGAACTACTGCCCGAAGCCACCGACCTGCACAGTGGCGGCGACCGTGAAAGTCGCCCCACGCCGCTGCAAGGGTTGTTAACTGCTGATTTACAAGGCCAGGTCCGGATGCAAGCGCCAGCGCAGAAGGGCGCTTACCGACTGTTTGTGTACGCTTCGGATGGTCATGGTAACGTTGCCACTGGCAATGTTCCCTTTTACGTCAATGGCCAATGAGGATTCAGGAGAACTGTCAGCCTAGCAAAAGGCGTGGTTCACATCAACGCTAGGTTGCACGGATAATTAACGAAGCCATAACAAGGCGGCGACGAAACGCACCATTCCCAAGAAGCTGTTGGCCGTTTTATCGTAGCGCGTGGCCAGTGGCGAAACTACGCGCAACGGGTTGCCCAGTGCATCTACAATGACGTGGAGCTTACTGGTGAAGCTGCCGCGCGAGCGGCCAAGTCCTTCAGCCGGGGCGCTGCTTTGCTGCCCGGCCGTATGCCGGTGGGCCCGCACGCTGGTCGAATCGAGCATCTCCCAATCCAGGTCTGGCTCCTGCATGGCCTCGAACACGTCTTGTCAGAAGCCTTTCTGGGCCCAGCGGCGGAAGCGGCGGTACACCGAATTCCACGGTCCAAGTTGCTCGGGCAAATACCGCGCCGGCGCACCGCTGCGCGCAATCCAAAGCACGGCGTTCACAAATAAGCGGCTGTCGGCCGCCGACCGCCTGCGTCGCCAGCTTTGTCCGGTAACAAAGGCGCTAGTCGCGCCCAATCAGCATCTTTAAATTCGTGTCGCCGCATAACCCAGAGGCCAGCGATTTTCCACCTACCCTGGGGCTCAAGAGAAGAGCCTTTTTAAAGCCGATGGGCAATGCTATCCGCTCTACGAAGAAACGGACTGCTGGTAGCCCTGCGCGCCTAAGGCCACGGGCACTGGAATTTGTTCGCGTAGCATCTCCAGGATAAGCGCCCAAAGGTGCTCGTACGGAATGATTTCAATTTCGGCATAAGCCTCACCGGGAGGGTTCGTGTTTTGCAACTGCTGCAAAATAGCCTTTCCGCCTTCTGCCGCCTGTTTTGCATGGAATCCCTTGTCCACCATGATGCGCAGCAGGCGCAGGAACAGTTTGCTGCGCATCATGCCGCTGCCCACCATGTGCCGCTGCTGGTACTTGCGCAGGCGCTCCAGGCGCACCATGATTTCCTCGAAATTGCGCTCACGCATATAAACCAGCATTTGCAGGACCAGGATGGCAACGTTCAGCCCACTCTTATCGCGGCTGAACTCGGGCAGCATGAGCGCCCACCGGGCCATTTGCATCCGGCGAGCAGGCCCCATCCGCTGTGCAGGATGCACGAAGTCGCTATAAGCCTTGTATAAATCCCAGCGTTCCAAAGCGGCCGGCCGCTGCTTAGAGAAGGCCGGGTTTTTCATCACCGTTGTAAACAGCTGTTGCGCGTAATCGTAATTTTGGGCGTGTAGCGCTAAGAGCACATGGTTTTCCTGAAAAAATAGCCAGTTACTGGAGGAAGGGTGGAAGTCCGGCATCGCCAACTGGGCCAATTTTAGGCCTTTGATAGGCTGGCGGCTGCGCAAGTGCGCAAAGACGGTCATGAAATGGTTGTAGCGCTTATCAAACCGACGCTCATTGAGCTTGCCCTCGCGCAGCTGTTTGGTGGCCAGCGCGGTCAGGCGAATAATCTCTGGGTAGTTTCCCTGCAGCTCATGAATGGCCAAACGCAGCCGGTAGAGGTAGTTATAGGTGTTGAAGGTTTTGGCCCGCCGGTGCAGCGCTTCCAGTTTCTCCAGGTGCGCCGGTAGTAGGGGCAGCACGGCCCGCCGGCTGCTCACGGTGCTGGCCAGCGCCAGTTGCGTTCGGGCATGCAGCCGCTCGGCCTCGTCTTCTAAGGACTGGGTGAACTGGGCCTGCTGGAGCAGCTTATCCGTTTTCTCAAACAAATGGGCCTTGCGCATTTGCGCGTAGAGCGTGCTCAGCATACGGGCGCATTGCACCACGTATTGCGTGAATTCCCCTTTTTGCGCAAGGCTCAGGCAGCGCTTGAGCAACTGCTCGGTCAGCACGTATTCGCCCTCGGCGAAGAGAATGCTGATTTTATGCAGCAAGTCGAGGCATTCGTTCTGGTACCGACGCGAAACCAGATGGCGTGAGTCGGAATGGTCGAGGAAGTAGAGGTGGTTAAGCAATTTGCTACGTACCCGCGACTGGAGCTTCTGCAACGCCCGAACGTTGGGAGCCGTGCCCTTTCCGTACAAAGCCTTAACTAATTGGTTCTGCGTTATGCCTGGCGCATCAAGGAGGGCGTGCACTAATTGATTTTCCTTGGTTTTATGTTCGGCATGCAGGTCAAGTACCGGCACCGATGGCAGTGCTCGCGATGTCACAATTCGCGCAAGATTGGAAATGTCATTCATGTAAAAACAGCCCTGTAAGGCTGGAATCAGTATTTATAGACTTAGCAATCTGTAAAAACCCATGTCTTAAAAACGGGAAGTGTTTCCTTTTTTCACTTATGAATGCCGTTCACCTTTGTATCGTGATTATACAGCCAATTATTGGCTAATATGTCGCAAACAGACAAAATTTTGTAGAAATACAAAAATAAAATATCAGCTGGCTTACGGCATTTGAGGTTAAGAATCATAGATTCTTAATTACATTAAAGAATTACTTGTATTATTCATTGTCTGATTTGCGCTAAGAGTGTCCTTTTTTAGCCTTGGGGGGTGTTATAATTTTGTTGTGTTCTTAATTCATACACAAAGACTTACACCCCTCTAACATGCTTGACTTCTTCGCCATCGCTCTGTTTCAGATTGCTACCGTATTTGGTTATGCTCCCACGGACAAGCCGAACGTTAATGACTCGTCTGCCCCCCAAACGGAGGTCGATGGAACGGTAGGTAGCGGCGGCTGGGGCAACGATGTAACCTGCAACGATACAACGGTAGGCAGCGGCGGCTGGGGCAACGACATCATTGCTAATTAAAAAGTTACTGCCCTTGGGCTGCGCAGTGCGAACCGCAACCCGCAGAACAGCACCCACTGTGCCCATATCTTGGGCAACGACCGGCTGAGCGACAGATTTTGCACCGTGCCCAATGCCTGAATCTTATGCACTAGTGCCGTGGCTCCAAGATGCCAAGTCTGTCGAGCCGGACCTGGGCAAGGGCTACACAATGCACGTTAGCCGTGAAAAATTGCCCGAACTACCCACGTTCAGCACCACCCAGGCTTTTCCCATGGGTATGCTCGATGCGCCGGTGATGGCCTTCATCGGTCCCCAACTGGCGTGTATATGATATCGACCAGTCCACTTACCGCTGTGCGGTAATAGAGCGGCTCTCTAATATGCCGTGGCAGGTACTGGTTCGAGACTTGCAATGCAAGCAATGGCCCAGTGCTATTAGTGGAACGAAGCGAACGGGCCGAACCCCCATTCGTCGAAGCCATGCAAAATTGAGCGGGAACGCAGCACCATGTCGGTGGCTCGCTTGGCCGCAGCCTTTGCTTTAGCCGGCGAGATTATTGCCGTTTTCTTAGCTGCTGCCCGCTTGCTGGGAGCAGGGCCGGCCGGTTTACTCGCCACCGCCTGCGGGGCGCTCACTGGAGGGCGCAAGGGGTTAAAATCCTTCTGCTTTTGCTGTCGAGTGAAGTTTTTTTTGTAGGAAACGTAGTATTTCTTGTCGAGAATGCTGGCCCGGGAGACAGCCATCGTTATGGCCTGCCGGGTGACGTTCAGTGCGTCTGCGCAGGCAGTAACGGTTTCGTATTCACTGATGCAGTTTTCACGGCCGTCGAAAACGTACACTTTCTTTAAATTGCGGGCATGGCTGGGCAAAGTAGGCATGAAGTGGTAGGGGAAAGGATTAGATAGTTTTCAAAGAACCATAATAAAAATCTTTCTGCCGAATTTTCAATGGTCGCGGTCCGGGGCAAATGCAAGGCCCGGGAAAGCTTTGGGATTCCTCAGATTTGAAGTGTATGCCACCAAATGGTGCCTATTTATAGTGGTGGGAGCGGGGATAAAAATCGAGTAGGAACTATTGAAATAACTACTATGGAACTCAGAGCCGCGATAATTCAGGCAGCTATTGAGGACAGCCTTTTATAACGTTCTAAGTGCTTCCGGTTGGGGCATACGGGTTGGCATATCTGCCCTGCGCAACCAGCATTCGTCGATTATTGATAGCTATTAGGCGAGTAAAGGCACCCTTCTGCATAAAGTAGCTGGTGGTGCTGTTTGTTGCTTTGCTACCTTTGACCCATAAGTAACCCGCACGGGCTGGAAATGTGGAAAGGAAGGACCTTCTCGTGCCGCGTGGTTTTGGCTGACCAGGTGGGGTAGACACCTCTAGGCCAAACCCGCTACTTAGAAGGCCGTTGCAGCAATGCAACGGCCTTTTTCGTGTGGGTATGTGGCACTGCCTACATACGATGATTTCTTAAAAAAAGGCCCAACGCATGCGTTGGGCCTTTTTTTAAGTACGAGCCGCATTGTTAGTCAAACTGGAAGGGCCTGACTGGACAGGAAGGGGTCCTTATTGACAATACAGCTCAATAGGCTGAAAAGTGGAAAGGGTGATTTTGCTATACGGTAAAATGCTGAGCACCTGACTGGTATGTGTGGATTTAGATAACTATTTGGCAAACAGCCAGCGGATATTAATAGGAGCTACTTTTCGTTGCAAAGTTACCCCGCCAGTGAAGTATGCAAAAGGAATATATTCGGCGTAGCGTTATTATTAATATTTTGATAAAAATCTTAATAAATAACTATAATTTAAATGATTACGTTGATTATTAGGAAGTTATTATTTACGAGGTGCTGTCTGTTTTACACTGTACATAGTATTCTGTGACATATCAAATACCTTTTGCCTACTCTAACTGAAAGAGAAACCTAGCAGGGATTCGAAAAGGAGCTAAATAAAATGCCCCGATATTCTTGCTCATAAAATATTGATTGCCAGTATTCCTTAGACAAATGCCGAGTTCCTCAAGCAAGGCTGCCTGCGAAGTGGCTGGCAGTTAGCAAACAGTGCGAAGGCCCGGTTACTGCGCAGTAACCGGGCCTTCGCACTGTTTGACTAAGTAAACCGCTACTTGGCCGGGGCCACGTGGTACATAGTCGAGGCCAGGTAGCCTGGCTTTAGGCTCATGACGTTTACTCCTGCTACGTCCTTGCTGGCAATAACGCGGTTGGCGACGAAGTACAGCGGCACCAGCGGCATCTGCTGCTGCATCAGGACCTGAAACCGGCGCAGCAGCACATCGCGTTCGGCCGACGATTCGGCGGCGGCCACCTGCTGCATCAGCTGGTCGGCGGCCGGCGAGGCAAAACGGGTCAGGTTGCTTTCGCCAATACCCGGGGTGCCGAGGATGGGCAAAAAGTTGAATAGAAAGGGGTTGCCTTTGATGCTTTGAACGTACATGTCGAAGTCGCCGGTTTGCAGTAGGCCGCGCAACACGCCCGACTCGGTGGGGGCCAGGGTAACCGGTATGCCCATGCTTTTCGCCGCGCTGGCAAATTGCAGGGCCACGAGCTCATAATTGGTATCACTGCCCCGGTAGCGCAGCTGTAGGCTGAGCTGCTGCGCGGGGCCTTTTTCCAACTGCCGACGCCACCCGGCCGGCCCGCGGTGCCACCCGGCTTTCATCAGCAGCTCGGCAGCCGCGCTGGGGCTGTAGGGTATCAGGTTCAGGCTGTCGTTGTACTTGCCTTTTTCCTGTGGGCTGATGAGGCCTACCGTGCGTAAGCCTTTGCCCAACTGGCTGGCTTGGCGCAGCTGCTCGGCGTCGAAGAGCCGGCTCAGGGCCTGCCGCGTGGCTGCGTCGTGTAAGGCTGGCCGGCTAGTGTTGAAGCCCGCCGTCATCACTTCGTAGGTTGGGGAGGTATAAAAGGCTAGTTTCTGCTGCGCATCGGATGAGTTTTTCAGCCGCTCGAATATCCGGGCCGGCACGTTGGGAAATACGTCGAGCTGCCCACCACGCAAGGCCAGCGAGGCCGAAGATTCGTCTGGGATGATGATGTACTCAAGCCGGGAGGCCTTGGCTTGAAACAAAATGGAGTTGCCGGCTTTGTCGCCCCACCAATTCTTCTTGCGCGTGAAGACTACTTGCCGGTCCCGGTTCCATTCCTTGAGCGCATAGGGTCCGCACCCGCCCAGCGCCTGCGGGTGCTGCGCCGGGCTGGCGGCCGTGTACCGCGCGGCCATTAGCTGCTGTACCTGGGCCAGCTCGGCCCGTCGGCTGGCACTGCCCCGGCCCTGAAATTCGGCTAGTGCATACTTTCTCAGGCGGCCTTGCGGGTCGAGGCTGGCTTCCTGGACCACGGGAAAGTCGCCCGAGGCCTGCACGTAATCCGGGGCCTTGCCTTGGCAGACGAGCGTGAATCGGCGCGCGTCGCCCGGGTCCGATTTTATATCCCGAATGAAGGCTTCCTGTAGCTGAAACCCTTCGTTGGGCACGCCCTTGCAAAAAAGAAGCTTGAGGGTGAACGCGACGTCGGCAGCCGTGATGGGCTTGCCCGAGTCCCACATGGCCGCGGGTTTCAGGCGATAGGAAAGCAGGGTCAGCGAGTCGCCGCTGTAGCTCACCGTGGGCAAGGCCTCGGCCAAAAAGGGCTCATACTTTTTGGTTTCGGGGTTGACGGCCAACAGGCCGCCGGTCAGCAAGCCCTGCGCCTCAACGGCGTTCTGATTGGGCTGCGTAAACGGGTCTAATGATTCTGGGTCCCGGGCCCAGCGAATGCGAACCGGGGCGTCGACGGCTTGGGGCTTCGAGGGCGAAGAACAGCTACTCGTGATTCCGGCCGGTACGGCCAATGAAGCGAGTAACAGGAGACGAGGCGTGTAAGCCATGCGGACAGATTGAGAGTACCAGAACGATGGAAATCCCGTTGCCTACCGCAAGCCAGGTAATTCCAGGCAACGGGGTGATTTCCGCTTGCCCGGTAAAGGTAGGATAAAGCAGAACTTACAACTGTTGTGCTTTAATTTCATTGTTTAGGCTCGTATATAATAATCGTTCATTCAATGATTGGGCGGGAGAACACAATTCCCGGCTCCTTTTTCTATCGGCTACGTTACCCAATGAAGGATTCCCGCAATCTGGTTCGCATCATCATCAATCGCCGGCAGGGGCAAGCGCCGTTACTCGATTTCGAGGCTGGGGATAAAGTCAAAGAAAACCGGTTGGTATCGGCCCTGGCCGAAGGGAAAGAGCCCACCCGCAACCAGTTGGTGCGCTCACTCTACGAGCAGCCGTCGGCGAAAAATGATGCGGCTTTTCGCCAGCTGCACGCCCGCGTTTTTGGCAAGCTGCTCAACCACCTCTACTTCCTCGACCATTCAGACCCCCGGTTTTCGGTTTCCCGGCGGTATCAGCTCGAATGCCTCGACCTGCTGCACAAGGGCCTGATTCTCTATCAGGAAGGGGCTTCTGCCTTATCGGCCCGGGTGTGTGCCAGCTGCCTGGCCAAGGCCACGCAGGATGGCTTTACGGCCTATGCGATTGAGGCCGCGCAGCAGCTGCGCACCGTTTATGCCGAAATGCAGCAGGTGAAGAAGTTCCGGGCCGTGGTGAAGGACCTGGAGCGCTTGCAGCAACTCCGGCGCCTGGAGGAGCAAGCCGAGGCGATATACGCCGACGTGCGGCTGGCACGCACCGGCCCGGTAACGAAGCTCGCCACCATGCTCGCCGTGCTAAAGCCCCAGCTCGAACAGGTGCGGCAGCTGCACCTGCAGGCCCAGACCCCCGGCACGGCCGACCTCTACTACCGGATGCAAATAGTGTACTTGGAGCAATCCGGTGACTACCAGGGCATCATCGAACTTACCCTGGAAGCGGAGCGCCAGCTGGCAAGCGGGCAGTTCAACGCGCACCGGTTTGATGTCCGCTTTAACCTGTTCATGCGAATGTATGCCTACCTGCTGACCCAGCAACCGGAAATGGGGCTGGAGGTGGCCCAGGAAGCCGAAAAGCATTTTCATCCGACGGCGGTGAACTGGATGTACTTTGAGGAGCACCGCCTCTTGCTGGCCATGCACGCCGGGCAGTTTGACCTGGCCCGGCGGGTAGTGCAACGGGCCCATCTGAACCCGGTGTTTGAACGTCAGAACAAGCGGGCGCAGCAGCGCTGGGAATTGTTCGGCGCGTACCTGGACTTTGTGTGGCCTCCCGCCAAGCCCAGCCCGGCCCGCCGCCGGGAACTGGGCAAGCTCGCCTTGATGATGCCCGAATACAGCCGCGACAAATGCGGGCTCAACGTCGCCATCCTGATTGGTCAGGTGCTTTATTTTTTGCAGGAACAGGATGCCGAAGCCGTGGTGCTCCGGGTGGAGTCGCTACGCAAATACCGGCTGCGCCACCTGCGGGAAGCGACCAATCAACGAACCCGCCTGTTTCTGCGCTTGCTTCAGCTCCTCGCCGATGAGCAGTTTGACCCCACCCGGTGTGCGGAGCGCGCCGTGCCGCTCCTGCACCAGCTGGCGAATACCCCACCGCCCGGGGAGGCTTTTGCGGAAGTTGAGATAATTCCCTATCATCTGCTCTGGGGCATCATTTTGCAGCACCTGCGCACCTCGCCACCGGTGTTTAAACCCTCCCAGGGGGCCGCGGTAGTGAATGAATAGCGGGCGCTGCGGTCGCCGAAGCAGTCATCGGGCCGGCCAGCAAGCCTGTCCAGGGGTTGTTTGAATTTTATATTCATTCGTTTGATTAGCATTTCCCTGCCAAGGGGAGTCGCCGGACCTTTGTGGGCGAATCCAAAGCGGCTGGACTCGGTCTGAAGGTCGGGCCTAGCATCGCCGCATCAAAAGACTCGGCGGCCGCATACGCGCTTTTGCTCATCTTCTTATACAGAAAAAAGCACGGCTGAAATCGCCTACAGCCTGGGCTTCGAGCACCCCACGTACTTCAATATTTTCAGCACACTGGGTCTGGCCCTGGCGTGAGCTCCTCAAAGAAGCCGGCGTAAAAAGTGGCGGCGAAATATGGCGGGAGAACTTAGAACCAATGCCCGGTCGCCGGAGGAGGAGTATGACAGGAACGAATAAGTGTCAAGTAATTATTTGGCTTTAAATACCTTATCCAGAAAGTCGGCCGTGTACTGGAGCGTGGGCTCGAACCAAGGGTTGAACAACGGAAACGTGTGGGGCGAGTCAGGGAAGGCGTGGGTTTCGTGATAGATGTGGTGGGCATCCAGCTGCTTAATCATATCCTCACGGCCCGCATGCATCCGGTCGACGGCGCTGTTGATGAATATGATGGGTGGGGTTCGGGGCGTGACGTGGCTCAGGGCCCCGGCCTGCTCCCACAGCGCCGGCTTTTCCGTTTTCAGCCCTCCAAACCAAGCTGAGGCCGGCGAAGGCTGATTATTAGCACTCTCGCCCGACTCGGGGTGCGTGAACGACAGGGTGCCATCCACGTCCACGATGGCCTGCACGCTGCTGGAGTGACTGGTGTTGCAGGCACTGCCTTCCAACTGCTTATCCTCATTGGTGGTGCCCACCAGGGCCGCCAGTTGCCCGCCGGCCGAGAAGCCCCACACGGCAATCCGGGTCGTATCGATGGGGTACTGCCGGGCGTTGGCGCGCAGCCAGCGGATGGCGGCTTTCAGGTCGTGCACAGCCGCTGGGTACTGCGCCTCGGTGGAGAGGCGGTATTCGGCCGTGACGGTCACGTAGCCCCGGGCCGCGAGCTGCTGGGCCATGGCCACATGGTTCGACCGGTGGCCGGAGCGCCAGCCACCGCCGTGAATGAACAGCACCGCCGGGTATCCTTTCTTGCGCTTGGCCTTGGGATAGAAAATATCCAACTGCAAAGCGCGCTGGCCCAAGGTGCAATAGGTCAGGTTGTAAGCGGCCTGCACCGTTGGGGGCAGGGCCGGCTGGGCAATGCTGATGTCGGGGTGACGCTTCTTCTCTTTGACAAAGGCGCTGCGCACCGTGAAGGAGGTATCGCGGGCCGCCGGCAACTGCTGGGCCTGGGCCGGACCCTCCAGCAGCACACCGCCTAATAGGGCCGACCCAACCAGCCGGAAAAAGGGTTTTTGAAAGAACATATCCAACTAGAAAAACAGAAAATGCGGCTCAGCTTTTTACTTTGACGGCTTTGGCGCTGGCGCCGGCTTTGGCTTCAACAGCTGTGCGCCCTTTGCCCGCCTCGGCGCGGGCGGCCGTAATTTTTTCGGTGCGGCTGCCGCTCAGGCTGAACAGGGGCTGAGTGGTGGGGGCCGTCACCTGCAAGCCGTCGAAGCTGACGTTGCGGCTGTTTTCCACGTACACTACCGGCGCGGCGGCCTGGGTTTCCAGTCGCAGGTTGCTGATGCGAATATCCTGCGCTTCAATCAGCTCCACTCCCTTGCTGGCTTTCAGCACGAGGTTGTCAAGGCTGATTTGCTGCACGCTCATTTCGGGCAGGCCGCGCAGGAAGAGGCCGCGCTCGGCCCCATTGCAAACGATGTTGCTGATGGTGAAATTGCGGAACCGCGGCGTGGCTTCCGTCACGGCCGGAATGGTTTCGGGGGCCGCCTGGCCGTCGGCGAGCTTGGCCGGCGCCTTCGTGAAGTAGTACATGTCGAACAGAATGGCGTCGTGCACGATGTCCTTCATGGCGATGTTGCGCACGAAAATATTCTCTACCACGCCGCCACGGCCCCGGGCCGTCTTGAAGCGCAGGCCGATGTCGGTGCCCATAAACGTGCAGTCTTCCACAAACAGGTTGCGCGCCCCGCCCGACATCTCCGAGCCGATGACGAAGCCGCCGTGCGCCCGGTACACCACGTTGCGGCGGATGACGGCGTTTTCGGTGGGCATGCCGCGCTTGCGGCCTTCCTCGTCCCGGCCCGATTTGATGCAGATGCCGTCGTCGCCCACATCGAAGGTGCAGCCTTCCACCAGCACGTTGCGGCACGATTCCAGGTCGAGGCCGTCGCCGTTCTGGGCGTAGTCGGGGTTGCGCGCCTGCACGTTGCGCACGGTCAGGTCCTCGCACAGCAAGGGGTGCAGGCACCAGGCCGGCGAGTTCTGAAACGTCACGCCATCCAGCAGCACCTTTTTGCAGCTGGTCAGCACCAGCAGGTTGGGCCGCAGAAAGTCCTTGATGGACTCGTAGTCCCGCGCGGTTTTGCCTGGCACCGCGTCGCCGGCATTGGGCGTGGTGGAGCCCCGCCGCGTTTTTTCCGAAGGGTACCACTTGTTGCCGTCCTCGCTTACTAGGCCGCCCGAAGCCACCTTGTTTTTCCATTCGCGCTCGGTCAGCCGGTCGCGGCCCACCATGCGCCAGGCGTCGCCGTTGCCGTCCACAATGCCGCTTCCGGTGATGGCCACGTTGGTCAGGCCCGTGCCGGAAAGCGGCGATTGGTTGCGGTAAGACGCCCGGCCTTCGTAGCTGCCCAGCACCAGCGGGTACTGGTCGAAATCGGTGGTGAACTGCAGCACGGCCGCCCGCACCAGGTGCAGGTTCACGTTGCTTTTCAGCTCCACCGGCCCCGTCAGCCACAGGCCCTGGGGCACCAGCACCACGCCGCCGCCCTTGCGGCTGCAATCGGCAATGGCTTCGTTGATGCTGCGCGTATTGAGCGTGATGCCGTCGGGTTTGGCCCCGTAGGTGGCAATGTTGAAGGTGTCGGCCTTGAACGCGGGCACTTGGGCCGTGGGCAGTTGCGCCCAGGAATAGGCCTCGGTGGCCTGTGCCCGGGCCGGGCCGGACGAGCCCAGCAGCGCGGCCGCGAGGAGCGCCACTGGCAAATAGAAGCGTGTTTTCATAAGCAGGAGAATAAGCTGTTGATTCGTGGACGTCGATGGCGGCATTGGTTTTACTTCGGCATCCAGGGCTCGGTGCCCGCGAAGATGTTCTGGAGGGTGTAGCGCTTGGCCTCTTTGGGGGTGAGCTGTCGGCTCCACGCCACGCGGCCCTTGGCGGCCGCGCCGGGGCCGGTGCTGGCAAATTCGGCGTAGTAAGCCGTGGCTTCGTTGCTTGCTTTGCCCCAGTTTTCCCAGCCTTCGGGGCGGATGTGCGCGCCCATCTCGGTGTTGAGAAATACCGTGCGGGCATTGGGCCGCCAGGGCCGGCCGAGGTAAACCTGGGTGGCCTCGGGCGCGCCGGTGAGCTTGCAGTTCAGAAATACCAACCCAAATGCCTGCCGGGGCCAGGTAGAAGCAGCCGTGATGTAGGAATTGGTTTTGCTGAAAATGGTGCAGCCGTCAAACACGGCCGTGCTGGACCCGAAGATGAAGTCGGTGGTGCCCTCGATGTAGCAGTCCTGGTAGTATTGCCGGCTGTTTTCGATGGCCAGAAACAGGGTGTCCTGGTTGCCCAGCAGGCGGCAGTGACGGAAGGTGGCGCGGTCACCCTCCACGTGCAGGGCCACCGCCTGCCCCACGCGCCCGGCCGAATTCTCGAAGGTGATGTTTTCGGCCGTGAAGTCGTTGCCCTGCACGCGCACCGTGGCCGAGGTGTAGGTGCTGTGCTTCTCGGCATCGCCGGAGTAGTCGCCGTAGGTGATGACCACGCCCTCCTTGCTTTCGCCCAGCAGGGTGATGTTGGTTTTCTGCGAGGGCACCAGCAGCTTCTCGTGGTAGGTGCCGTTTTTGATGAAAATGGTGGCCGGTACCTGCATGAAGTCGCGCACGGCCATCACCGCTTCCTGGATGGTGCGGTAGTCACCGCTGCCATCGGGCGCCACCGTCAGGCGCACGGGCACCAGGAAGGTTTCGACTTTGGCCGGAGCCTTGGCCGGGGTCGGCGGTGCTACCTGAGCATGCAGGCGCGGGGTGGTCAGCAACAGGCTAACGGCTACTACAAGGTTTCGAAAACGCATCAGTAGAATGAATTAGGAACGGGATAGGGGACGTATGGGCATTTATAGCCGGCCGGCTACCGCGCCTGCGGGTCCACGGTTTTGGCGGCGGTGCGCTGCACAATGCGGGTGGCCAGCTCCAGCTTGAGGGCACGGATGTCAGCCAGCACGATTTCGGCCATTTTGCGGGCGCCCAGCTCGTTGAAGTGCGTGTTGTCTTCCTTGCCGTCGGGGTAGTTGGGGTGCTCGCCGGGCGCCACCTGGTTGAAGAGCAGCTTGGAATTCTCCACGCCGTATTGCTGGAGCAGGGCCTGGCTTTCGCGGTCGAGGTCGATGAGCGGGACTTGCTGCTCGCGGGCAGTGGCGCGCACGATTTCGGAGTATACGTTGTGGGTTCCCTCCACCTTGCCGGCAGCGTCAAACTTGCGCCGGGCCACGGGCGTGATGAGCACGGGCGAGGCCTTTTTGGCGCGGGTTTCGGTGATGAAGCGGATGAGGTAATTCTTGTAGTCGGCTTCCGGCGTGTAGCTTTTTTTGGTGGGCACCTCGTCATTATGCCCGAATTGGATGAAGACGTAGTCGCCTTCCCGCAGGGCGCTGGCCACGGGCTGCCAGCGGTTTTCGGCCACGAAGCTCTTGGTACTGCGGCCGTTCTGGGCGCGGTTGTCCACGGTCACCGTTTCATCAAAAAAGTAAACGAAGGGCATGCCCCAGCCGGTTTCCGGGTAGGCTTTGGTTTCCTTTATCGACATGGTGGAATCACCGATGAGGTAGACGGTGATTTTCCGGGGCGGCTGCGCAAACGCCGTAAGCAGCAACAGGCCCAGCGCCACGGCACTCTTTAGCACGTAATTAGTCATGGGCTGAAAGTTAAACAAGGTGATTTCCAAAGGTCTGAAATTGCGCTTAGTCAATAGCCACGCTGCTGCCCGTCAGCGTCACCTCCGCCTTGAGTACCCGGCCATCGGCCAGCGACTGGCTGAGCGGCTGGCCTCCACCGGCGAAAAGCTGGACCCTCCCGGGCAGCTCCGCCCGCTGGGCCTGCACATTGAGCCGCGAGAGCTGGCGGGGCGTGAGGGTGAACTGCACGGTTTTCTTCTCGCCGGCCTGCAGGGCGACGCGCCGGAAGCCTTCCAGCGCGTGCAGCGCCACCCGGCCCCCGGCATCGGGGTGGCGCACGTAGAGCTGCACCACCTCATCGCCGGCGCGGCGGCCGCGGTTCTGCACCTCCACGCTCACTGTTACGGGCTGGCCGGTTGCGGCCGTGGCGGCCACTTTCAGGTTGCTGTAGTTGAAGGCGGTATAGCTCAGGCCGTAGCCGAAGGGGTAGAGCGGGGTGTCCTTGAAATAGCGGTAGGTGCGCCCGGCCATGTCGTAGTTATCGAACGCGGGCAGCTGCTTTTCCGACTTGTAAAACGTCACCGGCAGGCGGCCCGAGGGGTTGTAATCGCCAAACAGCACATCGGCCAGGGCTGTGCCCGTGGCCTGCCCGCCGTACCAGGTGTTCACAATGGCCGGCAGGTGGGCCGCCTCCCAGGTGCAGCCGATGGCGCTGCCCGTCATCATCACAAACACCACCGGCTTGCCCGTGGCGTGCAGCAGCTTCAGCAGCTCGGTTTGCGCCTTCGGCAGGGCAATGGTGGTGCGGTCGCCGCCGCCAAAGCCTTCGATGTCCACTTTCATTTCCTCGCCTTCGAGGCGCGGCGAAATGCCGCCCACGAACACCACCACGTCGGCCGCTTTGGCCTGAGCCAGCACGCGCTGCTTATCGAGGGGAAGCACGTGGGCTGCGCCGAATTTCAGCGTGGCCCGGCCGCTGTTCTGGAAATATTCCAGCTTGATAGTCAGCTTTTTGCCGGCCTGTACTTTGGCGACGTACTGGCTGGTGGAGGCGTTTTGCGTTGCCCACTTATCCACCACCAGCTGGTCGTCGATGAATAAGCGGTAGCCGTCGTCGCCGGCGAGCTGGAAAGCCAGCTCCTCGGTTTTGTCGGGCGTGAACGTGGTGAGGTAGCGGGCCGAGACATTCTCCGCCCGCAGGCCCGGCGCAATTTCCTGGTCGGGGTCGCTCAGGTTGCGGTTCAGGCGCGCCTCCTGCAAGCTGGCCACGGGCGGCCCTTCCAGCCGGGTGCCCTTGAAATACTCGGCTTTAAAGCCCGGCTTACCGTCGTAGGCCAGGTGCTTGTTGACATCGAAGGTTTCGTAAATGATGTCGCTGGCGTAGTCAACGCCTTGCGTATAAGTCACCTCGGTGTTCGGGCCCACCTTGGCCCGGATGCCTGCCAGCGGCGTCACGTTGGTGGTGGGGAAGCCGTTGTAGTTGCCCAGCTGCACGGTTTCGTTGTCGGCATTGGGGCCGAATACGGCAATTTTCTTCAGGTTCCGGCGCAGCGGCAGGGTGTTGTTCTCGTTCTTGAGCAGCACGATGGATTCCTGCGCCATCTTGAGGGCGTGGGCCTGGTGCGGGGCGCTTTCCACCACGCTCATGGGGGTTTGGGCGTACTTCACGCGCTCCGCCGGGTCGAACATGCCCAGCTGAAAGCGGATTTTGAAAAGCCGCTTCACCGATACGTCCACCTGATGCTCGGTCAGCAGCCCGCGCTTGATGGCTTCCTGCAAGGAATTGTAGGTGAATAGCTTGCCGTTGGCACATTCCAGGTCGGTGCCGTGCAGCACACCGGTGGCGGCAGCGGCGGGCGCGTCGGGGTCGGTTTTGTGGGTGCGGTAGAAGTCGAGGATGCCGCCGCAGTCGGAGGTGACGTAGCCCGTGAACTGCCATTTCTTATACAGAATCTCGTTCATCAGCTTGTCGCTACCGCAGCAGGGCTGGCCGGCGTAGGCGTTGTAGGCGCACATCACGCTGGCCACTTTGGCGTCCACAATGAGGTCGCGGAAGGCGGGCAAGTACGTATCCCAGAGGTCGTAGTCGCTGATTTGGGCGTTGAAGACGTGGCGCTGGGGCTCGGGGCCGCTGTGCACGGCGAAGTGCTTGGCGCAGGCCGTGATTTTGTAATACTTCGGGTCGTCGCCCTGAAAGCCTTTCACCAGGGCCATGCCCAACTGGCCGGTCAGGTAGGGGTCTTCGCCGTAGGTTTCCTGGCCGCGTCCCCAGCGCGGGTCGCGGAAAATGTTGATGTTGGGCGTCCAGAACGTGAGGCCCGTGTAGCGGCCCCGCTCGCCGCGCCGCTCGTATTCCTGGTGGATGGCCCGCGCCTCGTCGGCCGTCATGGTGGCCATTTGCAGCATCGCCTCCTGGTCAAACGTGGCGGCCATGCCAATGGCCTGCGGAAAGACGGTTGTTTTCAGGGTAGTGCGGGCCACGCCGTGCAGGGCCTCGTTCCACCAGTTGTAAGCCGGAATGCCCAGCCGGTCGATGGCCGGCGAATTATTCAGCATCTGCGAGACTTTTTCCGGCAGTGTCAGCCGGCCCACCAAGTCATTCACCCGCTCATCAAAAGGCAAATCCGGGTTGCGAAAGGGCAGGTTGGCCGGGACTTCAGCGGCGGTGACCGGGGTTTCGGTAGGCAGGGCGCTGGCAGTTGGCTGGGTGGGTTGACTGGTGACGCATCCGGCCAGCAGGGCTAGCGATAAAGCTATTAGCGGCTTGTTCATAGAGTGGGAGAAGAAAAAAACTTCCGGTCGTTCGCAATGGGGGAGGGGCGTGAGGTCGAAGAAGCAAGGCACCGCAAAGGCATACCAGTCGAGCTACTTTTTTGCGGTTAGAAAGCCCATTTCCAGTAGCCACGCCTCGCACAGCGTGGTCCACTGGTTGGCTGAGCCGGGGTTGTTGCGCACGGCAATGGAATGAGCGCCCTGCGGAAAAATGTGCAGCGAGCCGGGCACGTTGTGCTCCACCAGCGCCTGGTAGAACAGCAGACTGTTGCGTTGATTAACCGTGGGGTCGTTGTAGGCGTGGGCCAGGAAAGTGGGCGGCGTGGCGGCTGTCACGTGCAGCTCGTTCGAGAATTTGGCCACCAAATCCGGCGGCGCGTTCTCGCCCAGCAGCGCGGTGCGGCTGCCCACGTGCGCGTACTGCCCTAAGGTGATAACTGGCGAAACCAGCACCATGAAATTGGGCGCGAAAGGCTGCTTATCCAGTGAGTCGCCGATGGCCGAGACGTCTTCCGGGTGCGTGCCGAGCGTGGCGGCCAGGTGCCCACCCGCTGAGGCGCCCATGATGCCGATGCGGCTGGGGTCGAGGTGCCATTTCGCAGCGTTGGCCCGAATCAGGCGCATGGCGCGCTGGGCGTCCTGCTCGGGGCCGATGCTGCGCTCCTTCAGGTCGGGCGAGTTGGGCAGGCGGTAGTTGAGCACGAACGCCGTGATGCCAAGGGTATTGAACCACTTGGCCAGCTGGGTGCCGCCCACCAAGTACGTCAATTTCTGGTAGCCGCCCGGCGGGCAAATGAGCACGGCGCAGCCCTTGTTTTCTTCTTTTGAAGTGAAGAAAGCAGACATACCCGGCGTGCCCACCTGCACAATTCGCTCGTTCTCAATCTTGTCTTCCAGCTTCAGGCCCTTGGAGTTGGGCATCTGCTTCCTGGGCCACAGCGGCAGGAGTTCCTGGGCCATAGCGGGCCGCAAACTCAGGCTCAACAAGCAAAAAAGGAGGAGGCGGAAAAGCATAAAAGGAAGCGTATTAGTTTTTGACACCTAACTAAATAGGCCGTCATGCAGAGCGCAGCGAAGCATCTTTACCGAGTAACTAATCAGATTTACTACTGCGGTAAAGATGCTGCGCTGCGCTCTGCATGACTGTTCTTTTTGATTTCTATTTGAATAGGTGCTTATTGTGCCGTTAGGTCGTAGGATTGCCCGGCCTGGGTGGCCAAATCGTAGAGCGTGGAAGCCGCCAGCCGGGGCTTTTGAACGGTGGCCTGGGCCGAAATGAGCGGCGCCTTCACGGGCAGGATTTGGTAGAACGGGTTGGGATTGTCGCCCTGCGCGGCCGTGAGCCTGGTTTTGCCGGTGGCTTTCAGGGGGCTGTGCAGGCGCACCCGGCAGTTGCCGCCCAGGCGCGAGGTGATGCGCAGGCGGGTGACTTTGCCCTGGTCCCAGGCTAGGTCCACCACGTAGCCGCCGCGGGCCACCAGGCCCTTCACTTCGCCGGTGGGCCAGGCGTCGGGCAGGGCCGGCAGGATGTCGATGGCGCCGTCGTAGCTCTGCACGAACAGCTCGGCCAGGCCCGAGGTGCAGCCAAAGTTGCCGTCAATCTGGAAGGGCGGGTGGGCGTCGAGCAGGTTGGGGTAGGTGCCGCCGCCGGTGGCTTCGTTCACCTTTTCCACGGTGCCGGGCAGCAGGCGCAGCTGGTTGGTGAGCAGCTTATAAGCATGATTTCCGTCCTGCATGCGGGCCCAAAAATTCACCTTCCAGCCCATCGACCAGCCGGTGGAAATGTCGCCGCGCTCGGTGAGCGTGACGCGGGCGGCCTCAAACAATTCGGGGGTGTGGTAGGGCGAAATCTGGCCGCTCGGGAACAGGCCGTAGAGGTGCGAGATGTGGCGGTGCGTGCCCTTGGGGTTGTCATGGTCCTGCAGCCACTCCTGCACCTGCCCGTATTGTCCAATCTGCATCGGGGCCAGCCGCGCCCGCATGGTGCGCAGCGTATCGGCAAAGGCCTTATCGGCCCCCAGCAGCTCGGCGGCGCGGATGGTCTTGGAAAACAGGTCGGTCACCAATTGATTGTCCATCGTGGTGCCTACCACGATGGCAATTTTGGTGTTGTCGATTTGGTAGGAATTTTCGGGCGACATCGACGGGCTCACCACCAGCCACTTATGGGTAGGCTCTTCCTGCAAGGCATCCACGTAGTAGGTGGCCGCGCCCTTCAGCACAGGGTAGTACTCGCGCAAAAAAGCCTGGTCGCCGGTGAACTGGTAATGGTCCCAGAGATGCTGCGAGAGCCAGGCCCCGCCCATGGGCCAGAGGCCGTAGTTGGGCTTGTCCACCTGCCCGGTGATGCGCCAGAGGTCGGTATTGTGGTGCATTACCCAGCCGCGCGCGCCGTACATGGTGCGGGCGCTCTGCTGGCCGGTCACGCTCAGGTCTTTGAGCATGGCGAACAGCGGCTGGTGCATCTCGGGCAGGTTGGTGGGCTCGGCGGGCCAGTAGTTCATTTCCGTGTTAATGTTCACGGTGTACTTGCTGTCCCAGGGGCCTTTCAGCTTGTCGTTCCAGATGCCCTGCAGGTTAGCCGGCTGCCCGCCCGGCTGCGAGCAGCTGATGAGCAAATAGCGGCCGTACTGGAAGTACATCGCCGCCAGGGCCGGGTCCTGGCCGTTGGCGAAGTTGGCCAGGCGCACATCGGTGGGCTTTTGGGCGGCGGGCGTCACGCCCAGGCTCAGGCTCACGCGGTTGAAATACTGCTGGTAGGCCGCCACGTGCGCGGTCCGGGCGGGCTCGTAGGGCTTGCCCACGGCCCGGGCCAGGTAGGCGCCGGCCCGCTGGGCGGCGTCGCCGCTCACGTCGTGGTAGTTGATGAAATTGGTGCCGATGGAAATGTAGAGCGTGGCGCTGTTGGCGTGCTCGATGCGCAGGCCCTGCGGCTCGGCTATGACCTTGCCGCCTTCGGCCACCACTTGCACGCGGGTCTGGAACTTGATTTGGCCGGGCTGGCCTTCGTGCTCATTGCCGCTGCCGTCGAGAATCAGTTGGTTGTTTTCGGTGCGCAGGGTGGATTTCACCAGCGTTTCCTCGCTGAGCTGGCAGTCGATTTTGCCCGGCTTGCTGGCCGTCAGCCGCACCACCATCACCTGGTCGGGAAACGAGCTGAACATTTCGCGCTGGTAACTCACGCCGCCGAGCTGGTAGCTTACCGAAGCCACGGCGCGGCCAATGTCCAGGTCGCGGTAGTAGCTGGTGGCTTTTTCGTGACCGGGGAAGGTGAGGTAAAGGTTGGCGGCCATCTGGTAGGGCATGCCGCTGTTGCCTTGCGGCAGCATTTTTTCCTGGGCTAGGGCCTGCGCCTCTACCTGCTGGCCGGCTTTGAGCTGTTCGCGCAGCTGCCGGATGACGGGCAGCGCGTCGGGCTTCACGTTGTTGTTCGGGCCGCCGGCCCAGATGGTCGCCTCGTTCAGTTGCAGCCGTTCACGTTCGGGGGTGCCGAATACCATCGCGCCCAGCCGGCCGTTGCCGATGGGCAGGGCCTCGTTCCAGTTGGCGGCCGGGTGGTCGTACCACAGCTTGAGGGGCGTGGCGGGGGCGGGTTTGGCGACTCCGGGCGTGGCGACTCCTGCTGCCAACAGGCCCAAGCCGATGGACAGGTACGTTAAGGCCTTCCGGCGCAGCGGCACTACTTTCATCAGGAAAGAATAACGAGGAAAAAGCAAGAGAACAGGGGCAAAAAAACGGTGGGCAACCCCGCCCGATGCTCGTTTACAGCACCGGTTGGAGTTGCCCGAACAGCCCCCATTTGGACTCCCACCCGAATGAGGCTGCTCATGTCGCTCGAGGCTTACAGGTAGCCGAAGTTCTGCTTGAGGTTGGGGTTGGAATCGACCACGGTTTGCGGGAAGGCCAGCAGCTCATCGCCCGAATTGGGCACGTAGTTGGCGGCAAACAGGTCGATGAACGAGGACGTGGTGCCGCCCATCAGCGACTGCCGCCAGCTGAAGCGGGCCGCCGTGGCCGTGGAGCCCGGAATCGGAATGGTGTTGGTGGTGATGTCGAACGGCCGGTAGAGCGAGCGCACGTAGCGCAGCTGGTCGTTCACGGCGTAGCCGTATACGTACAGCGGAATTTTGGCCCCAATACCCGTGCCGTTGCGCATATCGGTCATGATGGACTTGGCTTCGGCGATTTTTGCGCCCAGCAGGTTCCAGCGAATCAGGTCGTATTTGCGGATGCCTTCGCCGCCAAATTCGAGCAGGCGCTCTTTCACCAGGGCATCGAAGAAGCCGGTTTTGGTGCCCACCTGGGTGGCGGGCAGGGCGACGTAGCGGCTGGCGGGGTAGGCGCGGCGGCGCACTTCTTCCAGGGCCTGCACCGGCGTGGTGCCGTTGTAGGGCGTGGCGGGGTCGGCCAGCTCGTTCTGGGCTTCGGCAAACATCAGCAGCACGTCGGCAAAGCGCACGATGGGCCAGTTCAGGCCCAGGTTCTGGGCCGAGCCGGTGAGCAGCGGCACGCGCCAGTCGCGGCGGAACTTGCCGTCGCGCAAGGCCGTGAGCGTGGTGCTGGTTTGGGTGTTGGGCGTGGCCGCCACCGTCTGGTAGAGCGTCACGGTCACGTCGCGGCGCACATCCACGGAGTCGAAGGCGTAGAAGTAGTTCGGGTTGATGGTGTAGGAGCCGCCGCCCTGGCCCCACTTCGAGGCCACGTCGAGGCGCGGGCCGTTGTTGTAGCCCAGCTTGCTATCCGAAGCGGCCGAGCCCGAGCCCATGCCCACTTCAAACATGATTTCGCCGTACTGCGTGTCGAACTTGGCCTCGTTGATGTTGCGCCACACCTGCTCGTAGCTGGGGTTGAGGGTGTGCTGGCTGCGGTTTTGCAGCAGCGTGTCGCACTCGGCGCGGGCCATGGTGTAGTAGGTCAGGTAGTCGGCGGGGCGCTCCATCTGGCCGGTGCGGGCGTTGGAGCGGTAGCCGCCGCGGGCCAGGGCAATGCGGGCGCGCAGGGCCTTGGCCGCGCCTTTGGTGAACCGCTCGTAGGCGTTCACGTCCGACTCTTTGCGCCAGGGCAGCAGCTTCGAGGCCAGGGCGAGGTCGCCCAGAATCTGGTCGTAAATCTCGTTGCGCGGGGTCTGGGGCAGGTTCAGGTCGGTGTATTCCGACGAGGGCTTGAACTGGGCGGGCACGTCGCCCCAGTTGCGCACAATTTCCATGTAGTAGAGGGCGCGTAGCGCTAGCACCTCGCCGTAGGCGCGGCGCAGGGCCTTCTGCTCGGCGGCAGTGCCGGTTTTGTACAGGGCCATCTGCGGAATGTTTTTGATGCAGATGTTGGCCCGTTCCACGCCTTGGTAGAGCGTGGCGAAGGGCGCCGGCAGCTCGGTGGTGCCGGCCGTTACGCGGTAGCGGTTGATGTCGCGGCTGCCGCCGTCGGCCGCGCCGGCCCGGTTCTGGCCCTCGTCGGTGTCGGAGGGGTAGCCCGTGCTCAGGCGCACGCCGTAGCCGCTGTCGCCCGACAGCGGGTCGTAGGCACCAATGACGGCGCTGTTCACATTGGCCACGCTGCTGAACACGTCATCGGAAATGTAGGACGAGGCCGGGCTCACGTCGAGGTAGTCTTTGCAGGCCGTGAGCAGGCTGGCGGTGCCAGCCAAAGCGGTGGTGGCCAGGGCGGCGCGAAGAAAGAAGGAAGCTTTCATATCGGGGAGCAGGTGGGAATTAAAGGGTCAGGTTCAGGCCGGCGAGGAAGGCGCGGCTGCGCGGATAGGCCGCGTAGTCGACGCCCGGCGTGAGCGGCGTGCCGCGGCGGGTGTTCACCTCGGGGTCGTAGCCCGAGTACTTGGTGAAGGTGTACACGTTGTTCAGCGTCACATAAAAGCGCAGCTGCGTGAGCTTGGCGCGCTGAATCACCGACTTGGGCAGGGTGTAGCCCACCGTGATGTTGTTCACGCGCAGAAACGAGCCGTCCTCGATGGCCCAGGAGCTGAGCAGGTAGCGGCCGCGGGTGGGGCGCCAGATTTGGGCGTTTTCGTTGAGGGCGGCCAGGGCCGTGGGCTCGGTCACGAGGTTGCCCGAAGCATCAATCGTGCGCCACCGGTCGCGCATCAGTCCCAGCACATTCTGGTTGGCGTTGTAGCCGCTGGTGAAGTCGATTTTGTTGGCGTTGTAGATGTCGTTGCCGAATACAAAGTTCAGAAACATGCTGGCATCGAACCCTTTGTAAGCAAACTGCTGGTTGAGCCCGCCCATGAATTTCGGGTTGGCGTTGCCAATCACCGTGCGGTCGTTGGTGTCCACCACGCCGTCGCCGTTGATGTCCTTGAACTTCATGGCGCCGGGCGTGGGCTGCAGGTAGCCGCCCTTAGGGGCCGGCACGCCGGTCACGGTGGGCACGGTGTAGCCGGTGTTGTCGGCCACCACGCCGTTGTTGTTCGGCACGTTGTCCTTCAGCACGTAGTTCCAGCCGCCGCTGGCGTTCTGGGTGGCGTTGAAGTCGCTCACCTTGTAGAAGCCGTCGGCCACGTAGCCGTACATCAGGCCCACGGGCTGGCCGGGCTGCACCAGGTAGTCGGTGCCGGTGTCGCTGGTCCAGCCCGAATTGATGCCGGGCAGGTAGGGTTGGCCGCCGAGGTCTTCCACGCGGTTGCGGTTGAAGGAAATGTTGCCGTTGATGTTCCAGGTGAAGTCCGGGGTGCGCACCGCCGTGCCGCTCAGCTGCAGCTCGAGGCCGCGGTTGGATGTTTCGCCGATGTTGCGCAGCTGCGTGGCGTAGCCCGAGGTCACGGGCACGGGCTGGGCAATGAGCAAATCATAGGTCGAGTTGTAGTAGAGGTCAGCAGTGAGCTGCACGCGGTTGTTGAACAGGGCCAGGTCCACGCCCAGGTTGCGCGAGTGGGTGGTTTCCCACTTCAGGTTGGGGTTGGCCAGCGCCGACGTGGCCAGGCCCGGCGTGCGGCCGTTTTCGATAGAATACTCCACGCCGCTGGTCGAGTAGGTTTCGCGGAACAGGTTGTTGCTGATGCGGTTGTTGCCGGCCAGGCCGTAGCTCAGGCGCAGCTTCAGGTCCGACACAGCCGAGAAGGGCTGCATGAAGGCCTCCTTCGACAAGCGCCAGGCCACCGAAGCCGCCGGGAACACGCCCACGCGCTTGCCCTCGGCAAATTTCGACGAGCCGTCCACGCGCATCGTGCCCGTAAACAGGTACTTATCATCGTAGGAGTAGTTGGCCCGGGTGAAGCCCGACAGAATGCGGTTGGGGTCTTCGTTGGTGGTAGGCGAGGGCTGCACGAAGCCGGCCGGGGCCTGGGCCTGGTTGAAGTTGGCCAGCGCTTTCTCGGGCTCGATGTCGGTGGGCAGGTAGAAGGCCGAGATGTTGAGCGAGTTGTTCAGCGTCTGGTACACTTCCTGGCCCAGCAGCACGTCGAAGCTGTGCTTGCTCTTGGAAAAGAACTTATAGGTCAGCACGTTCGAGTTGTTGAGCGTGAACTGCGTGCCCGTGCCGATGGAGGCTGTGGGCTGGTTGCCGTTCTGGCGGGCCACGCTGGTTACTTTGCTGTTGAAGGCCTCCGTGCGGGTGGTGCGGTAGTCGATGCCCACCGTGGAGCGGAAGCTCAGGCCCTTGGTGAAGTTGTAGTTGACGTAGGCGCTGGAGTTCACCAGGCGCTGCCCGTCGCGGCGGTACTCCGAGTTGGCCAGCACGATGGGGTTAATCAGGCCGGTGTTGCCGCCGCTCAGGATGTAGTATTCCTCGTCTTCCTGGGTGGGGTCGAGCACCACGCCCGTGCCCAGGTTGGTGGTGAAGGGGCGGTACTGCACCGTGTTGCGCAGGCGCGACGAGCTGCTGAGTCCGCCGCTGGCCGTGCCGGCCCCGTTGATGGTCTGGTCGTTCAGGCGCACGTTGAAGCCGATGCGCAGCTTGTCCGTAGCCTTGTTGTCGAGGCGGAAGTTCAGCAGCTTGCGGTCGAAGTCCGAGGCCAACTGAATGCCCTGCTCGCGGTTGCTGGTGAGGCTCAGCGAGTACACCGTGCCCTTGCCCCCGCCCGACACCGTCAGGTTGTGGGTTTGCTGGAAGGCATCGCGCCCGAACACCTCATGTTGCCAGTCGGTGAAAGGCGACTGCCGGGCTCGCGCCAGCGTGTCGCTCAAGAAGTTGCGCGAGCCATATGCGCTCCGGAAGGTGGCCAAATCCGCGCTGCTGCGCGCGGCGCGCTCGTATTGCAGGTCGATGTATTCGCCGGGCTTCAGCACGTCCAGGCTTTTCACCAGCCGCCGTACCCCGGCAAAGCCGCTGTAGGCTACGGTGGTGCGGCCTTCGATGCCGTTTTTGGTGGTGATGATGACCACGCCGTTGGCCCCGCGGGCGCCGTAAATGGCCGTCGAAGCCGCGTCTTTCAGCACGTCCACCGAGGCAATGTCCTGGGGCGAAATCACGTTCAGGGCATTCTCAATCTGAATGCCGTCCACCACGTACAGCGGCGAGTTGTCCTGGGTGATGGAGCCGCCGCCCCGCACCCGAATGGTGACGTTGGCGCCCGGCGTGCCCTCCGACGACGTGAGCTGCACCCCGGCCAGCCGGCCCGTCAGCGCTTCGGCGGCCGAGTTTACCGGAATGTCCTTGATTTGCTGCGCACTTACTGACGACACCGAGCCCGTGAGCTCGCTGCGCTGCACCGCCCCGTAGCCAATCACCACCACGTCGTCGAGCTGCTTGTTGTCGGCCGTCAGGGTAACGTCGTAGGTGTTGCCGGCGCCCACGGCCACTTCCTGCGACAGGAAGCCCACGTAGCTGAATACCAGCGCGGGGGCTGCCGTGCCGGCCGGCACAGCTACCTGAAAGCGGCCGTCGGTATCCGTGGAGGCCCCGTTGGTGGTGCCCTTTACCAGCACGGTCACGCCGGGCAGGGCGTCGCCCTTGGCATCTTTCACCGTGCCGGTCAGCGCCCGGTTTTGGGCTGCCGCCAGGCCAATGCTCAAGCAGAACAAAAGCCAGTAAAGCAGAAAATTTAGTTTCATAACAAGTGGTATTGAGAGTGGGAATTTTTATTTGGGGGGGCGACGGGTGGTCCGGAGCTATTCTTTTTGCAGCGACATAGCGGCCTGCTGGCGGCCATCGCTGTAGCGCACCAGGTAGCGGCCGGCGGCCAGGTTTTCCAGGTTGAGCAGGGTTTGCTGGCTGCCGGCCACGCACGGCACCGTGGCCACACGCTGCTCCAGGGCCGAATACACCGTCACAGTGGCCTCGCGGGGGGCGGCGGGGTGCACCAGTAGGCACTGGGTAGCCGTGGGGTTCGGGTAGAGCTGGAGCTGGCTGGCCAGTGCGTTGCGCGTGCTGGTCGTCACCAGGGCCTCGCCCTTCGCCAGCACGTTTTTGAGGGTGGCAAACCGCGTGGTGGTGCTGGTGGAGCCGCAGCCGAAGTAGAAACGGAAGGTGAGGCGCTGTCCGGGCTGGAGCGTGGTGCCGGTAGCCCCGGCAAACGCCAGGCGGTAGGTAGCGCTGGTGCTGGTGGTGAAAATGGGCGTCGCGAAGCCGCCATTGGCCGTGCTCAGGAGCGGGCCGCCGGGGCCTTTGCCGCCCGTCACATCGGCCGAGTCGGTGGCAAAGCCACTACGCGACCATACCACGGCCACCTTCGTGTTGCTGGTCGAGCCGGTGTAGTAGGCGTTGAAAATGACGGAGTCGACGCGCACGGTCGTGGTGCCACTCGGGGCCACCGTGAATTGCTCGTAGTAGGTGCGGTTCAGGATGCTGCCGTTGCCGCCTACAGCAGCGGTCCAGCCGCCATCAGGCCCCGGCGCGATGGCCTGGCCGTAGGTGCGCGAGTAGGGTGGAATGGTGGCCGCCGCCGAGCCGCTCGATACCTGCAGCTTGCGCAGGGTGGGTGTGCTCGGAGCCACGGCGCTGGGGCGCACGGCGGTGCTGTCCTGGTTGTTGCGCGCCATGGGCCACCACAGCAGGTTGATTGCTTGCGGCAACGCGGCCGTTTGGGTCAGGCCCGAAACCGGAATGGTCACGGTAGCCGCGCCGGCGCTGCTCAGGGTCAGGTTGCCAGCCGAGGTGCCGGGCGCGCTGGCGTTGAGGCGCACGCTGAGGGTGGTGCTGGCCACAGCCCCGGTGCCGCTCTGGGCAATCACCAACGGCGCAGCCATACCAGACCAACTGGTGCCGCCATTGGCCGATACCTCGAAGCCGGCCGGCGGCGTCACCGTCACGCCCGTGGTCAGGTTCTCAGCCGCCACCAGCACATTCTGCGAAGCCGAGGGCTGCCCACCGCCCTGCAAAAAGGCCTGTAGCGTGCCCGTGGTGGTGATAGTGGGCGTACTCGAAATCTCCAGCGTATCAGTATTGTGCGCGGCCAGGCCGGTCTTCGAAGCCCGCAGGTAGTAGAAGTACGACACGCCCGGCGCAGGAATGGCATCGGTGGTGGCGAAGTTTACATTGATGGCATCGGCGGCCGTGGTGGTGTAGAGTTGCGTGTAAGTGCCGCGCCGCGTGGTGCTGCGGTACACCTGGTACTGCACGCCCACAATGGGCCAGCTGATGTTCCAGGTGAGGGCCGTGGGCACGGTGGCCGTGCCCTTCACGCCCTGGAAGTTGGCCACCGCAATGCTGCGGGCCTGGCTGGGGCAGAAGTTGGCGTAGGCCGCGCAGGGGTCCCAGGTGCCGAACATGGCCGGCCGGGTATAAGCCGCCGTGTCGGCATCGGTGAGCTGAATGGACCACGGCACGCGCTGGCTCACGTTCACGAGGGCACCGGCTACGTCGCGGCTCTTGTATTCGGCATAGGTAATCACGCTGGTGTTGGTGCCGCTGTCCCAAGTGCTCCAGCCCGCGGGGTTGATGATGTTGGGGCCCATCACGGCGCTCAGCCACACCACTTTGTTGTTGGCGGGGTTGGTGTTGGGCGTGCCCGAGTTCTGCCAGGGGCGGCCCAGGGTGTAGGTGGTCAGGCCGCGGTTGGCGGGGATGTAGCACTTGCGGAAAACGTAGCCATAAGCCTGGCCTGCTGGGGTATTGGCCGCCGTGATATAGCCACCACTGCCGCCGTCGCGGCGCGTTTTGGGGTAAATGATGCAGCCTTCAAACAAGGCTTGGGCCCCGCCAAAAACGAAGTCCACGGTGCCATCGATGTAGCAGTCCTTGAAATACTGCCGGCCCGAGCCGTTGGTCAGCACCGTGTCCTGCCCGCCCAGAAAGCGGCAGTTCTTAAACGCTACGCGGTCGGCGTTCACGCTGATGGCCAGGGCCTGCGGGGCATCGCCGGTGGTGTTCTCGATGGTGAGGTTCAGGGCCGACACATCGGTGGCGCTTATCGTCACCGAAGCCGAGGTTGAAGTGCCGTAGGTGCCGCCGCCGGGCATAGGCTTGCCCGAATAATCGTCCCAGCTCAGCACGGTATTGGCCACGCTCTCCCCAATCAACTGCAAAAACGGCTTGTTGGACGGTACCGTAATCTTTTCGCGGTATTTGCCATTCTTGATGAAGATGGTGTAGACCGCCGTGCGGCCCGCGGGGGCGGCATTGATGGCAGCCTGTACCGTGGTGTAGGCCCCCGAGCCGTCTTTGGCAACCACTAGGTCGTAGGTCTGCGCCCGGGCCGTGGCGCTAAGGGCGAGCAGAAGCACAAGTACGCAGCGCGCCAGTATTCCGGGAGAGAAAAGAGTAGTCAAGCGTTTCATAGGTAATATTTTGGGTGGGAAAGAAAAATTGCGGAACCAGTCGCGGCGGGCCGGAAAAGGCTATTATTCGCGGACCAGCTTCGCCGTCAGGGGGCCATCGGCGCCCAGATAGCGCACCAAGTAGTTGCCGTGGGCCAAGCCGGCCAGAGGCAGCAGCGTCTGGGCGGTGCCGGGCTGGGTGGTGGCCGTCGTCACCCGGCAGCCATCGAAAGTGTAGATTTCGATGGTGACGGGGAGCCGGCTGGCGGGGTGTGTCAGGGTCAACTGCTCCCGGGCCGGGTTGGGGTACACGTTCAGCCCGGTCCTGGTATTTTCGGCGCCTTTGCTGCCTAGCAGCACGCTGGCAATGCCGTTGAGGTAATTTTCGAGGTTGGTGTAGCCATTGGTGGCCACGCCTTGGCGGTCGGCAGCGTTGTTGGGGTTCAGGCCGTGGGTGGTTTCGTAGTCGTCGGTCATGCCGTCGTGGTCCGAGTCGGCGGGCGCAGTGCCGCAGTTCAGTACCGGCCAGGCCACCTGCGACACGCTGTAGGGCGTGATGTGCGCCGGGAAGCCGCCCTGCACATCAATTAGGCCGCCGGTGCGGTTGCGCACGTCGTTGATAATGCGCTGGTCCAGTACATCGCGCACGGGCAGCACGCAGCCGGCCTGGGCCAGCACGGCCGTGTAGGCATCCTGCGCCGTTTGGGTAGGCAGGGCCGTAGTAGCAAATGGCACGGTCACCTTTATCCGCGTGGTATCGGACCGGGGAGCGCTGCCCGGGGCCACGCCCAGCCAGTTGTTGCGGGTCACGGCGGGGTAGCCGTCCACGTAATTGCCGCTCAGGTAGGCCTGCGGAAAGGGCAGGGCCGCGCTGAAAAACGGGTAAAACATCATGGACTTGATGGCCACGCCGCTGGTTGAGCCAGTGGACGTGGCCGGGCCATACTTATAGTAGTTGTTCACCAGGTTGTAAGCACCGCCCTCGCCACCGTTGGTGTTGTAGGAGCCCCAGTCGTAGATGACGTTGTTGCGAAAATCGGCCATTTCCGCGCCGGCCACTGCGGGCGTGAGGCCGCCGCTGCCCGAAAACCGCGGCATGCGGCCCTTGCAGTGCGCAATAAGGTTGTGGTGGAAGGACGCGTGCCGGCCGCCCCACACCCCGCCAAATCCGTGGTGCTCAAAATCAGTATCGCCCGCCTCAAAGTGGTAGGAATAATCGAGCGGCTCCGAAATCAGGTTCCATTGCAGCGTAGTGCTGTCGCCCTGGTAAAAGGAGCAGGCCTCGTCAGTGCTCCAGCTCATGGTGCAGTGGTCCACCATGGTTTTTACATTGAAGCGGCCACCGAAAGCATCGTCGGAGCCGGCCCCATCCACCATGCCCTGATTCTGGTACCGGTCGCCCATGCGGAAGCGCACGAAGCGCACCAACACGTTGTTGCCGTTCACCGTCACGGGCCGGTCGGCCAGGCAGATGCCGTCGCCGGGGGCTGTCTGGCCCGCCAGCGTAGTATTGGCCGGAATGCGCAGCTGAGTGAGCAGGTGAATGGTGCCGCACACCCGAAATACCACCGTGCGGTTGGGCACGGCCGTGATGGACTGGCTCAGGGCATAGCGCAACGTGCCCGGCGTATTGGTGTCAGCCAGCGACGTTACTTCATAAACAGTGGTTGGAGCTGCTGCCGTACCGCGCCCCCCCGATGTGTATTTCCCAGCGCCTTCCGCCCCCGGAAAAGAGACGAGCCGCTGGCCTCGTACGGTGAGCGCCCCGAAAAACAAAACCGCGAAAAGAGGAATAATCCCCATGTTGGAATGCAAAAGCACTTGACTTTTGCTCAGGCTGCTTTTCATGATTCGGGCGGGTGGGATGATGAGATGGCGAGATGATGAACAGGCATTTTATGAAGTAAATGTGAATATCATTTTTAATGGAAGCAATAAAATGGCGATATAAATCGTCGGGAACGATGCCGGGAACGATGCCGAAAGCTCAATTGGCTTTTGAAAAATCAATAAATGATATGTGTTGCCTTTTGCAAACGCTTGCCGGCAGATTACTTAATCACTGATTATATAAATGATTTACAGATAGTTAAAGTATATAGTTAATATTTTAAGAGTGATGGTTAATTAAAAAATAAACAAAATACCATTTTATGGCACATGATATAACTAATCATAGCCTATTGAAGAAAACAACATATTAAAGCTGGAAATTTGCTCGAAAACACTGACCGGTATCGATACCGAATTGTATAAAATGATAAAAGATTCGTTAATTTGTGAACTGACTAACGCCTCATCCGGCAGCTGTTCTTATAGCTTTGCTCCATTATGAAGTACTTCCACTTGGCCTTCAGGCGCCAACTTTCTTCTCCAGCAAAGGGTCGCATCAGTTACCAGTTTATTCTGCTACTGCTACTTGTAGGAGGCTACCGGAGCAGTGGCCAGGCGCAGTCATTACAGCCCGCTGTTTCTAAAGTCTGGGTGCCCGACCTCGGCAATGGCACCTACAAAAACCCGGTGCTCTACGCCGACTATTCCGACCCCGACGTGGTGCGCGTCGGCAGCGACTTTTACCTCACGTCCTCCAGTTTCAACGCGGTGCCGGGCCTGCAAATCCTGCATTCCAAAGACCTCGTGAACTGGTCCATTATCGGGGCCGTGTTCAAGCAACAGCCGCCGCTGGCCCGCTACCGCGAGCCCCAGCACGGCAATGGCGTGTGGGCGCCCGCCATTCGCTACCACAACCAGGAGTTCTACATCTACTACCCCGACCCGGATTTGGGCATCTTCGTCACGAAGGCCAAGAACCCGGCCGGGCCGTGGTCGGCCCCCGTGTGCGTGAAGCAGGCCAGCGGCTGGATTGACCCCTGTCCGCTCTGGGACGCCGACGGCAAAGCCTATCTGGTGCACGGCTTTGCGGGCTCGCGGGCCGGCATCAAAACTGTGCTGGCCGTGAGCCCGATGAGCCCCGACGGGCAGCGCCTGACCGGCGATGATGTGCTGGTGTTTGACGGCCACGCCGCGCACCCCACGCTGGAAGGCCCGAAGTTTTACAAGCGCAACGGCTACTACTACATCTTCGCGCCGGCCGGCGGCGTGCCTACTGGCTGGCAGCTGGTGCTACGCTCCCGGAACGTGTATGGCCCCTACGAAGAGAAAATTGTGATGGACCAGGGCAAAACGGCCATCAACGGCCCGCACCAGGGCGCGTGGGTGGACACCGACGCGGGCGAGGACTGGTTCCTGCACTTCCAGGACCAGGGTGCCTACGGCCGGGTGGTGCATTTGCAGCCCATGGTGTGGAAAAATGACTGGCCCGTAATTGGCGACGACCCGGATGGCGACGGCAAGGGCCAGCCCGTGCTCACGCACCGCAAGCCCCGCATCAAGAGCCCCGCGCAGCCGCTGGCCACGCCGCCCACTTCCGATGAGTTCAGCGCCAGCAAGCTGGGCCTGCAGTGGCAGTGGCACGCCAACCCCCAGGACTACTGGGCCTACCTGAACCCGGCGCAGGGCCAGTTGCGGCTGTATTCGGTGCCGCTGCCCGAGGGCTTCAAAAACTACTGGCAGGTGCCCAACCTGCTGCTGCAAAAACTGCCCGCCGAAACCTTCACCGTCACCACCAAGCTCACGTTTACGCCGCGCATCGAAGGTGAAAAAGTGGGCTTGATGATGATGGGGCTCGATTATGCGTACCTCTCGCTCACCAATCAGGGCGGCAAGCTGCAGCTCAGCCAAACGGTGTGCAAGGATGCCGACAAGCTGAAGCCGGAAGCCACGACGGCCCCGGTGGAGGTGCCGGCCGCGCTGGCCGGCAAGCCCCTGTACCTGCGCGTGGCCACGAAAGCCGGGGCCAAATGCCAGTTCAGCTACAGCTTCGACGGACAGACGTTTCAGCCGCTCGGGGCGGAGTTCACAGCCCGCGAAGGTAAGTGGATTGGCGCGAAAGTGGGCCTGTTCTGCTCGCGCACGGCTAAGTTCAACGATGCCGGCAGCGCCGACGTTGACTGGTTCCGCATCGATTAAATAAGCCGGATGTGGCGGCTCGTTATCCTGTTCTCACTCTTTGATTTTCAATTATGCTGCTGCTCGGAATAGACCTGGGGACTTCATCTGTCAAGGTATCGGTGGTAGATGCCGACACGCGCCAGTGCCTGGCCTCGGTGAGCTACCCCGACACGGAGCGCGAAATCCTGACCCGCCAGCCCGGCTGGGCCGAGCAGGACCCGCGCCAGTGGTGGCTCGACGTGCGGCAGGCCATTTTGAAGGCCAACGCCACCCAAGCCTATGACCCACAGGACATCGGCGCCATCGGCATCGCCTACCAGATGCACGGCCTCGTGGTGGTGGATGAGCACCAGCACGTGCTGCGCGACGCCATCATTTGGTGCGACAGCCGGGCGGTGCCTTTCGGGCAGCAGGCTTTCGCCGCCATTGGCGAGGCGCGCAGCCTGGAGCACCTGCTCAACTCGCCGGGCAACTTCACCGCCGCCAAGCTGGCCTGGGTGAAGGCCGAGGAGCCTGAAGTGTATCAACGAATTGATAAAGTGCTGCTGCCCGGCGATTTTCTGGCCCTGCAACTCACGGGCGAGGCCACGACCAGCATTTCGGCGCTGTCGGAAGGCATTTTCTGGGACTTTGCCGAGCACGCGCTTTCCGAAGACGTGTTCCGCTTTTTCGGGTTTGATAAGGGCCTGATTCCGCCGGTGCAGCCGGTGTTTGCGGCGCACGGCACGGTGCTGGCGGCGGTAGCCGAGGAGCTAGGGCTACGGCCCAGCATTCCGGTGACGTACAAAGCCGGCGACCAGCCCAATAACGCCTTGTCACTGGGCGTGTTGGAGCCAGGCGAAGTGGCGGCCACGGCCGGTACCTCGGGTGTGATTTACGCCGTGACCGACCAGCTGTTTGTCGATGCCCAGTCGCGGGTGAATGCCTTTGCCCACGTCAACCACGCCGCCGACCAAACCCGTCTGGGCGTGCTGCTGTGCATCAACGGCACGGGCAGCCTCAACCGCTGGATGAAGAGCATTGCGGGCCCGCAGCTGAGCTACCCCGAAATGAACGAGCGCGCCGCTGCCGTGCCCGCTGGCGCCGAGGGCCTGCTCTGCCTGCCCTTCGGCAACGGCGTGGAGCGCATGCTGGCCAACCAACCAGTAGGCGCGCACCTGCACAACATCGACCTGAACGTGCATACGCCCGGCCACCTGCTGCGCGCCGGGCAGGAAGGCGTGGCCTTCGCCTTCCGCTACGGCTTGGATTTGATGCGCGAAAACGGCTTGCACCCCACGGTGGTGAAGGCCGGCAAAACCAACATGTTTCTAAGCGAAGTCTTCGCCCAGGCCTTCGCCAACGCCACCGGCCTCACGGTAGAGCTCTACCAGACCGATGGCAGCGTGGGCGCCGCGCTGGGCGCAGGCATCGGGGCAGGGGCCTATGCTACGCCCGCCGAAGCCTTTCAGCGCATGCAGCGCCTGCAAACCGTTGAGCCCAATGACGAAGTCGAGATTTATGAGCGGGCGTACCAGCAATGGAAAGCGCTGCTGCTGAGCCGGCTGCAGCCAGCCGTTGAGCCGGGGGCGCACCAACCGGGGCGTCATGCTGAGCTTGTCGAAGCATGACGTTTTACCTAACATTCAACATTCACTTATCTTTCAATACATGAGCCTCTTAACCACTTCCAAAACCCTGTTCTCCAATATCCCGCAAATCAAATTTGAGGGTCTGGAGTCCGATAACCCGCTGGCGTTCCGCTGGTACGACGCCGAGCGCGTGGTGGCCGGCAAGCCCATGAAAGACTGGCTGCGTTTTGCCGGGGCCTACTGGCATTCCTTCAACGGCAGCGGGGCCGACCCGTTTGGCGAGCCCACGCACCTGTTTCCGTGGGACACCGAGCGCGACCCCATCGCCGCTGCCAAGGCCAAGATGGACGCCGCGTTTGAGTTCCTGACCAAGCTCAACCTGCCTTACTACTGCTTCCACGACGTGGACGTGGTGGACTACACCAACGACGTGGCCGACAACGAGCGCCGCCTGCAAACCATGGTGGCCTACGCCCAGGAAAAGCAGCGCGAAACCGGCCTGAAGCTGCTGTGGGGCACGGCGAACCTGTTTTCGCACCGCCGCTACATGAACGGCGCGGCCACCAACCCGGACTTCCACGTGCTGGCCCACGGCGCGGCACAGGTGAAGGCGGCCATTGATGCGACCATTGCGCTGGGCGGCGAAAACTACGTGTTCTGGGGCGGCCGCGAGGGCTATATGTCCTTGCTGAACACCAACATGCAGCGCGAGCAGGAGCATTTTGCCAAGTTCCTGCACACCTGCAAGGACTACGCCCGTCGCAACGGCTTCACGGGCACGTTCTTCATCGAGCCCAAGCCCATGGAGCCCACCAAGCACCAGTACGACTACGACGCGGCCACCGTCATCGGCTTCCTGCGGCAGTACGATTTGCTCGATGATTTCAAGCTGAACCTGGAAGTGAACCACGCCACGCTGGCCGGCCACACCTTCCAGCACGAGCTGCAGGTGGCGGCCGACGCCGGCATGCTCGGCAGCATGGACGCCAACCGCGGCGACTACCAGAACGGCTGGGACACCGACCAGTTCCCGAACGACATCTACGAGCTGACCGAGGCCATGCTGGTGGTGCTTGAAGCCGGCGGCCTGCAGGGCGGCGGCATCAACTTCGACGCTAAAATCCGCCGCAACTCCACCGACGTGCAGGACCTGTTTCACGCCCACGTGGGGGGCATGGACTTGTTCGCCCGCGCCCTCGTCACGGCCGACAACATCCTGCAAAAGTCCGACTACAAGCAGTTGCGCCAGCAGCGCTACGCTTCCTTCGACAGCGGCGCGGGCAAGGCCTTCGAGCAGGGCCAGCTCACGCTGGAGCAGCTGCGCGACTACGCCGCCGAAAACGGCGAGCCCGCCATCATCAGCGGCCGCCAGGAGTATCTGGAGAACCTGCTGAACCGCTACATCTAGGCGAGTCGAGCTTGAATTGATAAGCAATTGATAGGCCGTCATGCTGAGCGCAGCCGAAGCATCTCTACCGCAGTAGTAAATCTGATTACCTGCACAGTAGAGATGCTTCGACTGCGCTCAGCATGACGGCTTTATTATTTTCTGACGCTGCCTGTGTAAGCCAGGCTTTTCCACCTTCCATGACCTTCTCCCTCTTCTTGCGGCGTGTGCTATTCGCCGGTTTGTGCGCTCTTTGCCTCACTGCCCAAGCCCAATCCAATAACGGCCGCTTCGTGCAGGATTTGTCGAATCAGGAGTGGCGGATGTGGCTGGATAAGGACGCACCCTGGGCGACAGACCGGCTGTATGCGCCACCAGTCAACGTCAGCCAATTGCCCGTAAACCAACCCACGGGTGGGTGGGCGTCGCTAGCCAGTGCCGAAGGGAAAACTGTGCACCTGCCGGCCACCGTGGAGCAATACTACTGGGGCCAAAACGGCAACGCCTTCGGGCTGAGCGGCAATTACTTGGGTGTGTCGTGGTTCAGTACACGGCTGGCGGTGCCAGCCACGCTGCAAGGGCAGCGCTTAGTGTTGCGCTTCGAGAGCGTGCGGTTTCGGGCCGAGGTGTTTGTGAATCAGCAGCTGGCGGGCTACGACCTGGTGAACAGCACGCCGTTCGAAATCGACGTTACGAAGCTGGTGCGCTACGGGCAGGCCAACGACGTGGCCGTGCGCATCACCGACCCCAACGGCAACTTCGACTGGCGCGACTCGCAGAATTTTATGTGGGGCAGCTACCGCACCCAGCCCACGCACGGCTTTGGCGGCATCACGGGCAAGGTGGAGCTGGTGGCCACGCCGCCGGTTTTCGTGCTGGATGTGTTCGTAAAAAACAAGCCCGCTCTGCGCGAAGTGGACGCGCAGGTAACCATCGCCAATACCACCAGCCAGCCCACCAGCGGCACCCTGCAACTGGAAGTAAAGGAGCACGGCGGCGCGCAAAAAACGGTTTTCACCCAGGAACTGGCCCTGGCACAAGTGCCGGCAGGGCAGAGCACCCAAACCGTAACGGTAAAAGTACCCGAGGCCAAGCTCTGGAGTGTTGAAAGCCCCAACCTGTACCAGCTGACGGCGACATGGAAAGGCGCCAACAACGCCGTCGACACCTATCACCAGCGCTTCGGCTTCCGCTGGTTTGAGGCGCGGGACGTGGCCGGCGGCGACCGGCAGTTCTTTCTCAACGGCAAGCGGATTGTGCTGCGCACGGCCATTTCCTGGGGCTTCTGGCCGGTGAATGGCATTGCGCCGAGCGACGCGCTGGCCCGCAAGCAGGTGGAAACCGCCAAGGCGTTGGGCCTGAATATGCTCAACTTCCACCGCACCATCGGCCAGACCAACGTGCTCGACTACGCCGACGAGCTGGGCCTGCTCTACTTCGAGGAGCCCGGCGGCAACCAGTACCCGGCCAACCTGATGAATGCCACCGATTCGCTGGGCAAAAAGCAGGCAGACTTCTACCTGGTGGCCCGCACCGAAAAGGTGTTGCGCATGGTGCGCCGCGACCGCAGCCACCCCTCGCTCATCATCTACAATTTCCACAACGAGCGCGGCGCGCCGCCCGAACCTCAGGACCGCACCGAGATGAGTGCCGCCCACGCCCTCGACGAAACGCGCCTGCTCACCTACAACTCCTCCAACGGCGACCCCACGCTCAAGCCCAACCCGCGCTTCAAGCTGCACCTGCGGCCCTACGACGCCACCTTTTACAACTACGGCTGGTTCGACCAGCACCACGCCGGCGGCCCCGGTGTGTACAACAACGCCCTGTATTCCGGTCCCGGCAAGTACCTCCGCTTCACCGACCACAAGGACGAAATCATCTATTGGGGCGAGGACGGAGCCATTGGCACGCCGCCGCGCCTGCAGCTAATTCGGGATGAAATCCTGAAAACCGGCAAGGACATTGGCTGGGAAAGCGCCAGCTATTTGCAGTGGTACGACGCCTACGACCAGTTCCTGACCAACACGCCCGGCTTCCGCCAGGCCTTTCCGACGGTAGACGCGCTGACCACGGCCATGGGCAACACCGCCTACTACTACCAGGGCCGCGCCATCGAAAACGTGCGCCTCAACAACGTGGCCGATGGCTACGCCGTGAACGGCTGGGAAAGCATGATGCTGGAAAATCACTCTGGCATTGTGGACAACTACCGCAACCCCAAGGGCGATGTGCAGCTCATCGCGCGCTACAACCGCCCCGTCTACGTGGCCGTGAAGCTGACCCGCAAAGTCCTGGGCGTGGGCGACACCGCCCGGGCTGACTTTTACCTCATCAACGAAACCAACCTGCACGGCAAATACAAGCTGCGCGTGCAGGCCACCGACGCAAGCGGCAAGGTTGTTTTCACCAAAACCGTGTCTGTGAAAGCCACCGGCGGCACCACCTACGGCGAATTGCTCACGGCTGGCCTGCCCATTATCCCCGCCAATGCCGGCTACACCACCGTGCGCGCCGAGCTGCTGAGCGGCAGCACCGCCGTGGCTTCCGGCGATGACCAGCTTTATGCCGTGAAGCTCAACACGGCCGGCATCCCCGCCACGGGCATGGTGGCCGACACCAGCGGCGTACTGGCCGGCTACCTCAAATCCATCGGCGTCAACTCGTTCAAGGAATTTAAATCGGGGCGGCCGGTGGGCGACTACCTGCTGGTGGGCGCGTTCAACCCGCAGCAAACCGGCAACCCGCTCGTCACCGACATCCTGGAATGGGTGAACGAGGGCCACACGCTCATCGTGGTGGGCAATATCGATAAATGGGCCACCCACCTGGGCCGCAAGGAGGTGGTGGACTACCGTGGGGCCAAGGATTTGGGCACCAGCTGGTACGGCGGCAACTACTTCGTGAAAAGCCACCCCTTATTCGCCGGCTTGCCGCAAAGCTGCGTCTTCAACTGGGAGTACCAATGCTTTGCCACCTACGACCGCGCCCGGCTGGGCCTGCGCCTGTTCAACGGCGAAACCATCGTGGGCTGCGTATCCGACCACAAAAAGGAAGTGTACTCGGCCCTGAGCGTGGTGCCGCACGGCCGCGGCCGCATCATCCTCTGCGCTCTGGATATGTTCTCAACCCTGCGCGGCGTGAAAACCGGCAAAAAGGCCGAAGGCGACGGCGAAAATGCCGCCCTCACTTCGCTCGACACCTCGCGCGGCAACCGGGCCAACCTCGTCGGCCAGCAGCTGTTGCTGAACATGCTGCGGTGGGCGGGCTCGCCGCAATAGCCGGCTACTGTTGCCTTGTGGCCGCGGCCTGCGCGTGCAGGGATGACTCGCGAATCATTAACTTGGTTTTGAGTACAATGCGCTGCCCGGTAAACGTGTCCGAGCGCTTTTGCAGCTGCAGGAAGAGCTGGACTGCCGCCTCGCCCATCAGCTCGCCGTGCTGGTCTACCGATGTCAGTTGGGGCTTTATCATGGTGGTGAACGGCTCGTTGCTGAAGCCGGCCAGGGCCATGTCTTCTGGCACCCGGATGCCATGCTCTTCCAGCACTTGCAGCGCGCCGGCCGCCGCAAAGTCATAGGCCGCAAAAACGGCATCGGGCCGAACCGGGCCTTTCAGCAGCTGGCGCATGGCTGCGGCCCCGCCGTCCATCCGGGAGTTGCTGAGCGGCACCACCAGTTGTTTGTCGTAGGGCAGGCCGTGGGCCAGCAAGGCATCGTGGTAGCCCTGGTGGCGGTTGAAGGTAATATTGAGGTGCTGCGGGCCGGCCAGGTGGGCAATGCGCCGGCAGCCCTGCGCAATCAGGTGTTCGGTGAGTTGGTAGGCCCCGCGGTAGTCGTCGGCTACCACGCCGCACACGTTGGCGATGTCCGGTATGCGGTCAAAAAATACCAGCGGAATCCCTTTGCGGCGCACCTGCTCAAAATGCGCAAAGTCGCGGGTGGTGCTGGACATGGATACCAGCACGCCATCAACCTGGGCCTTCAGCAGGGCGTTGATGTGCTTCTTTTCGCGGTCTACTTCCTCGCTCGACTGGCATATCATCACGTTGAACCCCGCCTGACTGGCCAGGCGCTCGATGCCGTGCACGACGGCCGGAAAAAAGGCCCCGTTGATGTGGGGTACAATGACGCCCAACACGTTGCTGCGCCCGCTACGCAACGACGCCGCCATGCTGTTGGGCTGGTAGTTGAGCTTTTCGGCCAGCGCCCACACTTGCGCCTTCGTGGCATCGCTGACGTCGAACGCATTATTGAGCGCCCGGGAAATGGTCGACACGGAAAGGCCCAGTTCCGCCGCCAGGTCCTGAATAGAAATACGTTTGCTGCCTTTGGCCATAGAATCATCGGAGAACACCACCCGTAACCAGCTATTGGTCAGCCGGCCAATGGCGCCTTAACGTGACTGCCCGCCAAAAGCGGCAGCCTGGTTCGGTAGTTTCTGGTCAACGAATCTACTTCGTTTTCACGGAGTGTTTCGTTGCCTGCCGCTGGTTCCGGCGCACCCGTCGCATTCTAGTCCGCACATATCTCTGAGCGTCTGCCGCGCATACCGCAAGAGAAGCATTCAATAGATTAAGAATAATGGTGCCGTGAGCATCGGTTTCTGCACCGAAAGTCACGGGCCCAAGCATTCTTCAGCTGGACTTTGTGGGTAATTCGCCTGGCGAAATGGCTGCGTTCAACCATAATGCCTCCGGAATTATCATATAATGTGTAGTTTGCAGCAGGCGTGGGCTGTTGGCCTGCCCTGCTTATACGTTTACCCCGTAGTTGCTTGCTCCATTACTTAAGTGGCTGATTCGCTGAAATTATTGTGGTGCCGAATCCTGCTGCTATTGCAAGTAGGAGCGTTGCTGGGGGGCTGCGCCGCGGCCCCGCCCGAGCCGGTTTATCGCATCGGCTTTTCGCAGTGCACCATGGGCGACGACTGGCGGCGGGCCATGCTGGCGGGCATGGAAAAGGAGCTAAGCTTCCACCCGAATGTGCAGTTCCAGGTGCTGGATGCTCACAACGACAGTGAGTTGCAGCGCCGGCAGGTCGAGCAGCTGATTAAGCAGAAAGTCGACCTGCTCATTATTTCTCCCAACCAGTCCGGACCCCTTACGGCCCTTACGGAAACGGCTTACAACCAAGGGATACCGGTGGTGATACTGGACCGGCGTACCACCTCGCGCCTCTACACGGCCTACGTGGGCGGCAACAACCTGGAAGTGGGCCGCACGGCTGGCCGGTACGTGGCCCAGCTATTGCACCAACGCGGGCAGGTGCTTGAGATTTTGGGCCGGCCGGGCTCCTCGCCGGCCACCGACCGCGCCAAGGGCTTTGCGCAGGTATTGGCTGCTTATCCGGATATCCGCTTACCGGCGCAGGTGGCCTGCGATTGGCAACCCACATCGGTGCTGCGGCAGCTGCCGGCGGTGCTGCGGGCGCACCCCGAAACCGACCTGATTTTTGCCCACAACGACCCCATGGCCCGCGCCGCCTACCAGGTGGTGTCGCGGCTGGCGCTGCCGCACCCCGTGCGCATCATCGGCGTGGATGGCCTGGCCGGCCCGGGCAACGGTTTGGAACTGGTGGAGGACGGCATTCTAAACGCCACCATGCTCTACCCCACGGGCGGCGAGGAGGCCATCCGGACGGCGCTGCACATCCTGCGTCACGAGCCCTTCGCGAAGGAAAACATGCTGGAAACCATGGTTATCGACTCGGCCAACGTGGGGCCGATGCGTGCCCAGACCGAACAGCTGGCCCTGCAACAGCACGACCTGCGGCGGCAGCAGCAGCAGCTCGAATCGGAGATGCGCCGCTACGCCAGCCAGCGCACGGCGGTGTATTTGCTTTTGGCTAGCCTGCTTATAACCAGTTTGTTGGGTTTTTTTGCATGGCGCGCTTTGCGTCTCAATCGGCGCATCCGGCGGCAGCTGGAGCAGCAGAATGCCGAAATCAGCACCCAGCGCAACCAGATTGCGCAGCTGGCCGAAGCCGGCCGTCGCACCGCCGAGGAAGCCAGCCGCTCCTCCGAAGCCAAGCTGCGGTTTTTTACCAACTTTTCGCACGAGCTGCGCACGCCGCTCACCCTCATTCTGGGCCCGGTGGAGGAGCTGCTGACCGATGGCGCCTCGCTGATGGATGCGCAGCGGCAGGACCTGCAGCTGGTGCGCCGCAACGCCCAGCGGCTGCTGCGACTGGTGAACCAGCTCATGGATTTCCGCAAAATCGACGTGGGCCGGATGTCGGTGCGGGCCACCGAGGGCAACCTCGTCGACTTCGTGCGCGAGTTGATGGACGTATTCGAGAAAACGGCGCGGCGGCGCAACATTACCTACCGTTTCCTGCCCGCCGAGCCGGTGGTGCAGCTCTGGTTCGATGGCGAGATTCTGGACAAGGTATTTTTCAACCTGCTGTCCAACGCTTTCAAGTACACGCCCGATGGCGGCCAGATTACGGTGAGCCTGCAGCCCGATTTGGTGGCCCACGTGGTGCGCGTCAGTGTGGAGGACACGGGCCGCGGCATTGCCGAAGTCGACCAGCCGCACGTGTTTGAGTGGTTTTACCAAGGCACCCGGTCGTCGGCGAACAGCTCCGGCATTGGCCTGGCGCTGGCCGAGGGCCTGACCCGGCTGCACGAGGGCTCGCTCACGTTCCGGACCCAGCCCGGCCACGGCACCACCTTCGAAGTGAAGCTGCCCCTGGCCCGGCCCGCCACGTTCCTAGAGGCCGACCCCGAGCCGCGCCCGGCCCCCACCGCTGAGCTGCTGCCCGACGATGAACTCGCTGAGCCCGCCCCGCCGCTGGCCCGCACCGACGCCACGGCCCTGGTGATTGAGGACAACGACGACGTGCGCAACTTCCTGCTGCAGAAGCTGCAGCCCTATTTTCAGGTCAGCTCCGCCGCCGATGGCCTCACCGGCCTGCGCATGGCCGGCGAAACCATCCCCGACGTGGTGGTGTGCGACGTGAACCTGCCCGGCCTGAGCGGCCTGGAAGTGGTAGCGCAGCTGCGCGCCGACTGGCGCACCTCGCACATTCCGCTGGTGCTACTCACGGCCCGCAGCGCACCCGAGGAGCAGGTGGCCGGTGTGCAGGCCGGAGCCGACCTCTACCTTACCAAGCCCTTCAACCCCACGTTCCTAGTCGAAAGTCTGCGCACGCTGCTGCGCAACCGCGACCAGCAGCGCGAGCATTTCCGCCGCGAGCTGAGCGTGGACACCGCCACCGTGGCCCCGCAACGCGTCGACCAGAAATTCCTGGCCGACCTCACCGCCATCATCGAAGCCAACCTCGACCAGCCCACCCTCAGCGTCGACGACGTGGCCCGCAGCCTGGGCGTGTCCCAAATGCAGCTCTACCGCAAGGTGAAAGCCCTGCTCGGCACCGGCGTGTCGGACTACATCCAGAGCCTGCGCCTCACCAAAGCCCGGCTGCTGCTGCTACAGGAAGGCAGCACCATTGCCGAAATCGCTTACCTCACCGGCTTCTCCTCGCCCTCGTACTTCTCCACAGCCTTCAAAGGCAAGTACCAGGTGTCGCCCTCCGAGTACAAAGCCCTGCACACCCCCGGCCGCAGCTGAAATATTTTTGCAAATCAGGTCGAATTACTGAAAGGCAAGCCACTGCGGTTTGCCTTTTTTATTGCAGTAAAAACCTGATAAATAACATATTGAATTCGATTCAGTCTTTTGTTGGAATTCTGCAAGCAATTGAAAGAAACGAGCAAGCCTTTGGAATAGCCCGGCCGGACTTTTGAGCCAACCTCATCTCGGTTCGCTTTCTCATGGTGCAGCGCAAAGTCCTTTTCTGGTCCATCGTCACGGCGCTAGGCGGCTTCCTGTTCGGCTTCGATACGGCGGTCATATCCGGCGCGGAGAAAGCCATTCAGCAGCTCTGGCACCTGAGCGCTTTCGAGCACGGCTTCACCATTTCCATTGCCCTCATCGGCACGGTGCTGGGGGCCATTTTCGGCGGCATCCCGTCCGATGCGCTCGGGCGGCGGCAGACCCTGCGGTGGATTGCGGTGCTGTATTTGGTATCGGCGGTAGGGGCAGCGCTGGCCCCGGCTTGGGTGCCGTTCATGGTGTTTCGGTTTTTGGGTGGGCTGGGAGTGGGGGCGTCGTCAGTGACGGCCCCCCTGTATATCTCCGAGATTTCGCCGGCCGAATCGCGGGGCAAGCTGGTGGGCTTGTTCCAGTTCAACATCGTGTTCGGCATCCTTGCCGCCTACCTTTCCAACTACTTGCTGGCCAACGTGGGCGAGCATTCCTGGCGCCTGATGCTGGGCGTGCAGGCCATGCCCGCGGTGCTGTTTCTGCTATTCCTGTTCCGGGTACCCGAAAGCCCGCGCTGGCTACTCCTGCACGGCCGCTTCGACGAGGGCCGCGAGGTGCTGCGCATCATCAGCCCGACCACCGTAGATGCTGATGTAACCGCCATCCTCACCTCGCAGGCGCATGATGCCGGGCAGAGCGAGTCGCTCTGGAGCGCGCAGTACCGCACGCCGGTGCTGCTGGCCGTGGCCTTTGCCTTCTTCAATCAAGTGTCTGGCATCAACGCCATTATCTACTATGCCCCGCGCATTTTTGAGATGACCGGGCTGGGGCAGGGGGCGGCGCTGCTGTCGTCGGCGGGCATTGGGCTGGTCAATTTCATCTTCACCTTGCTGGGCGTCAACTTGATTGACCGGTTTGGGCGGCGCACACTCATGCTGGTGGGCTCGGTGGGGCTCATTGCCACATTGGGGCTGGTGGCGCGGGCCTTCTATACGCAGCAGTTTGGCGGGGTGCTAGTGCCGGTGTTGCTGTTCGTATACATCGCCTTTTTCGCCTTCTCGCAGGGCGCGGTTATCTGGGTTTTTATCTCCGAAATTTTCCCAAACGCGGTGCGGGCCAAGGGCCAGGCACTGGGCTCCAGCACGCACTGGGTGATGGCCACGCTCATCGCCTTCACCTTTCCCTGGTTTGCCGAGCATCTGGGCGGCGGCAACACCTTCGCCTTCTTCTGCGGCATGATGGTGCTGCAACTCGTTTTCGTCCTGCGCTTTATGCCCGAAACCAAGGGCACCAGTCTGGAGCAGGTCGATAAAGCCTTGGTTATGCACTAGCGCTTCGACCACGGCCATTGCCGTCCCACTGCCACTCTCTCTCACCTCCAAAACCCACCCTCACGCCATGGCCATTGCCTGCTTCGGAGAAATGCTCTGGGACGTGCTGCCCACCGGAAAGCAACCGGGCGGGGCCCCGCTCAACGTGGCGGTGCACCTGCGCAATTTCGGGCTCGATGCGCAGCTCATCAGCCGCGTGGGGCACGACGATTTGGGGACTGAGCTGCTGGCTTTTGTGGAAAGCAAAGGCCTGAGCACGAAGTATGTGCAGCGCGGCGAAACCCATCTGACGGGCGTGGTGAAAGCCAACGTGAGCAACACCAACGAGGTGACTTATAAGATAGTCCAGCCGGTGGCCTGGGACTACATCCAGTATGAACCCGCGCTTAGCAGCCTGGTTCAGGGGGCCGAAGCTTTCGTCTTTGGCAGCTTAGCTGCTCGCAGTCCGGTGAGCCGCGAAACCTTGTATCGCCTGCTGCAACAGGCGCCGCTAAAGGTCTTCGACGTCAACCTTCGGCCCCCGCATTATTCGCGCGATGTGGTGCAGTACCTCCTGCGCCACGCCGACATCGTGAAGCTCAACCACCACGAGCTCGCCGAAATCATGGGCTGGTTTGGCGCCAGTCCGGCCGAAGAAACGGCCTTGGAATGGCTGGCGGCCCGCTTCCAGCTCCAAGCCGTGTGCGTGACTAAAGGTGCCGACGGGGCCGCGCTTTGGACCGGCGGGCAGTTCTACCGCAGCCCCGGCCGGCCCGTGGCGGTGCAGGACACCATTGGGAGCGGTGATGCTTTCCTGGCCGCGCTGCTCCGGGGCCTGCTGAGCCACCAGCCACCCGCCGACAACCTCGCTTTTGCCTGCGCGGCGGGCTCGCTGGTCGCCACTTTCCAAGGGGCCACGCCGGCTATTTCCGAAAGCATGGTGCGCGAATTGGCCGGCGCTACTGCCTGATTATCTGTTCTTACTATCTGCCTTGAGTTGCCCATCTCGCGCCCAATGAACCGATTGCTCCTCTGCACTTTGCCTCTGCTCGTGAGCATAGCCAGCCCGGCCCAAACTCCGGCGCCGGCCACCGACCCGTACCGGCCGGTGTACCACTTCACGGCGCCCAAAAACTGGATAAACGATGCTAACGGTTTGGTGTACAGCAATGGCCAGTACAACCTGTTTTACCAATACAACCCGCGGAGTGCCCAGCCCGGCCACCTGGCCTGGGGCCACGCCACCAGCCCCGACCTGCTGCGCTGGACGCATCAGCCCGTGGCCCTGACCGAATACGCCAGCCCCGACGGCAGCAACACCATGATTTTCTCGGGCAGCGCGGTGGTTGATAAGGACAACACCTCGGGCCTGTTTCCGGCCGGCAAAACCGATGGACTGGTGGCCTTTTACACCGGCCACCAGGAGCGCGGCGGCGTGGTAGTGGCCCAGCACCAGAACCTGGCCAGCAGCCAGGATGGCGGCCGCACCTGGCAGCGCTACGCCGGCAATCCCGTGCTCGACATCGGCAGTAAGGAGTTCCGCGACCCCAAGGTGTTCTGGTATGCGCCGCAGCAGAAGTGGGTGATGGCCACCGTGAAAGCCGACCGCCAGCAGGTATACCTCTACGAGTCGAAGAACCTGAAAAACTGGACCTTCCTGAGCCGTTGGGGCCGCGCCGGCAACACGGTGAAGGAGTGGGAATGCCCCGATTTGTTTGAGCTGCCCGTGCCCGGCGGCGGCACCAAGTGGGTGCTCTTGATTTCAGCCGGCAACCCGGTGGAGCAGTTCCGGGGCCAGCAGTATTTTCTGGGGCAGTTTGACGGCAAGACGTTTACGCCCGACCAGGCCTACGAAGAGCCGACTTACCTCGATTTCGGCAAGGACTACTTTGCTGCCGTTACCTTCAACAACGTGCCCGATGGCCGCCGCCTGCTGGTGGGTTGGGCCAACGACTGGGCCTACGCGCAGGCCGTGCCCACCGGCACCGAGTGGCGCGGCAGCTTCGCGGTGCCGCGCGAGCTGAGTTTGCGCCGTACCGCCGCCGGCCTCGTGCTGGCCCAGCAGCCCCTGGCCGAGTTTCGCCGCCTGGGCAAGGAAACCCTGACCGTGAAAAGCCGCGACCTCAAGCCCGGCGGCACCGGCTACGAACTGCCTTTCCGTGGTGAATCCTACGACCTGGAACTAACTCTGAATCCCGGCAAGGCCAACCTGCTCACGCTAAGCCTACTGCAAAGTGCTGACGAGAAAACGGTGCTGCGCTACGATGTGGCCAAGCAGGAACTCACCCTGGACCGCCGACAGTCAGGGAACGTGGCCTTCCACCCCATGTTCGCCAGCAGCCTCGAAACGGCCAAAGTGCCGTTGCGTGACGGCCAGCTCCAGCTGCGCCTGCTGGTGGATGAGTCGGTGGTGGAAGTCTTCGCCCAGAGCGGCGAAGTCACACTCACGGACCTGGTTTTTCCCCGGCAGCACACCGGCCGCATCACCCTCACCACCGACGGCCCGGCGCAACTGACCAGCTTACGCATCTCAGACCTGAGTCAATCCATAATGCCTTAATAAGCTGCTTTTTAAAGAAAATAATTTTTATTAACTTTTCGTGTAATGTCTCTTTCCTCGTCCGCTTCCTTCCTGCTAAGTATCACCAGGCCGCTGTTGCGGAGGCTGGTGCCTGGCGGCGCGTTGCTGCTGGTGCTGGCGGGCTGTGGACATAGAGAGCAAAAGGCCGAAACGGCCGAGACCGCCGCTACCAGCGTTGCTGCGGCAGCAACGGATAGCACGGTGACTAAAAAGCCCGATTGGTGGAAGGAAACGGTGGTGTACCAGCTCTATCCGCGCAGCTTTCAGGACAGCAACGGCGACGGCGTGGGCGACCTGAAGGGCATCAATTCGCGGCTTGACTATTTGAAAAGCCTCGGCGTGGGGGCCGTGTGGCTGAATCCCATCTACGCCTCGCCCAATGATGACAACGGCTACGATATCAGCAACTACCGGCAGATTATGCCCGAGTTCGGCACCATGCAGGATTTTGATGCACTGCTCAAGGGCATGCACCAACACGGCCTGAAGCTGGTGATGGACCTGGTGGTGAACCACAGCTCCGACGAGCACGAGTGGTTCAAGCAGTCGCGCAGCTCACGCACCAGCCCTTACCGCGACTATTACTACTGGTGGCCCGCCGAAAAAGGCACGCCCCCGGCCCGCTACAGCACTTTTGATGTGAAGCGCAACGCCTGGCAGTACGACTCGCTTACCAACGCCTACTACCTGCACTACTTCTCGCGCAAGCAGCCCGACCTGAACTGGAACAACCCCAAGGTGCGCCAGGAAATCTACGCCATGATGAAATTCTGGCTGGATAAGGGCATCGACGGCTTCCGCATGGACGCCTTCCAGTTTGTGGCTAAGGACCCCGCATTTCCGCCCATGCCGGGCCTGAATGAGCGCAACTACACCAACGCCTACAACCACGGCCCGCACCTGCACGACTACCTGCAGGAGATGAACCGGGAGGTGCTCAGCAAGTACAACATCATGACTGTGGCCGAAGGCGCCGGCCGCAACCCTCAGGAAGCCATGCTCTTCGTGGACCCCGCCCGCCACGAGCTGAACATGACCTATCACTTCGACGCGGTGGGCGTGGGCAACTCGGCCACCGGCTACAAGCTCACCGACCTCAAGCGCGTGTTCACGCGCTGGGACAGCGCTTTTGCGGGCAAGGGCTGGCAGTCCATCTACCTCGGCAGCCACGACCAGCCGCGCATCGTGAGCAAGTTTGGCGACGACCGGCCGGCCTTCCGCGCCGCCTCGGCCAAGCTGCTGAACACCTTCCTGCTCACCATGCACGGCACGCCCTACTGCTACAACGGCGACGAACTGGGCATGACCAACATCGGCCTAACCAACATTGCTGACTACCGCGACGTGGCCGCCCGCAACGGCTACCAGCTGGTGAAAGCGCAGAACGGCAACCTTTCCGCTTACCTCAAGGGCCTGGCCCGCTTCTCGCGCGACAACTCCCGCACGCCCTTCCAGTGGAATGCTACGGCGCAGGCCGGCTTCACCACGGGCACGCCCTGGCTTAAAGTCAACCCCAACTACCTTACTATCAATGAGGCGGCGGAGGAAAAAGATTCGGCGTCGGTGCTGAACCACTTCCGCCGGGCCACGGCCCTGCGCCGGGCGCACCCGGTGCTGGTGTACGGGCAATACCAGCTGCTCGACGCGGCCAACCCGCACATCTACGCCTACACCCGCACGCTGGGCGCTAATAAGGCACTGGTGGTGCTCAATTTCTCCTCGGAACCCCGTAGCTGGACCATGCCCTCAGGCCTCAAGCCGGCCGGAGCCGCCTGGCTCACCAATTACCCTGCTAACCAGACCGGTAGCCCGGCGCTGGCGCTCCAGCCCTGGCAGGCCGTGGTGCTCCCGCTCCAATAAGCTGAGCGGGCTTTTGCGAAAAATTATCATTCTCACCTAACGCTGCAATACATGAATAGACCCGGAAACCGCCGCCCATCTCTCCGAAATCGTTTGCAGAAATCGTTTTCTGAAAACGGTCAACCACTCATCGCTTAAAAACTCCCACCATTTCACTTTTCAAACCATGAGAAACAACGTGTACAAACGGTACAATCCGTGTGAGCTGCCGGCCGCCTCTGGGGGGCGCGGCCCAACAATGCTCCTGAAGCTCTTGCTGCTGGGCGTTTTGTTTGTTCTGTTTCCGCTGTTGAGCCAGGCCCAGGCCAACCGCACAATTTCGGGCAAGGTGACGGACGAAGCCGGCAACGGCCTGCCCGGTGTGACGGTGCTGGTGCCCGGCACCAGCACCGGTACCAGCAGCGGGGCCGACGGCGGCTTCCAACTCGATGTGCCGGCCACGGCCACCAAGCTGTCGTTTTCGTTCGTGGGCTACTCCGCGCAACAGGTGGATATCACGGGCAAGTCGTCGGTGTCGATAGCGATGAAAAGCGACGCGCAGGCACTGGGTGATGTGGTGGTAGTGGGGTACGGCACGGTGCAGAAAGCCGACCTCACGGGCGCCGTGAGTACCCTGACCCCCAAGGATTTCAACAAAGGAACGTTCACTTCGCCCGACCAGCTCATTCAGGGCCGTACCTCGGGGGTGCAGGTGACGCAGAATAGCGGGCAGCCCGGCGGGGCGGCTACCATCAAAATTCGCGGCAATTCGGCCGTGACCGGCACCGGTCAGCCGCTGTACGTGGTGGATGGCGTGCAGCTCGACGGCCGCTCGGCACGGCCGGGCCTAACCACGGCTTTCGGCGACAGCCCCGATAGCAACCCGTTGAACTTCCTGAACCCGGCCGATATCGAGAGCATCAACGTGCTGAAAGATGCCTCGGCTACGGCAATCTACGGCTCGCGGGGGGCTTACGGCGTTGTTATCATCACTACCAAGCGCGGCAAAATCGGCGAGGCCAAAATCGACTTCAGTGCTTCGAGCGGCTTCTCGAAAATCCTGCGCAAGATTGACGTGCTCGACGCCAGCCAGTATCGGCAGGCTCTCACTTACTACGGGGCACCCGCGACCAATGACAAAGGGCTGAGCAACGACCCGCTGGGTGCCATTCTGCAAACCGGTACCGTGCAGAACTATAACGCGTCGGTGAACGGCGGCAACGAAAATGCCCGCTACCGTCTTTCCATTGGCTACCTCGACCAGCAGGGTATCATCAAGAAAACGGATTTCAAGAAGTACACCGCCAACTTTGCGACCAACCTCAAATTCTTGGAAAGCAAGCGATTGGGCGTGGACGTGAACATCACCACCAACCAGTTCCGCGAGCAGCTGGCCCCTATTACCAACAACGGGGACTTCCGCGGCAGCCTCATCGGGCAAGCCCTGGCTTGGAACCCCACCGACTCGCTGTACAGTGCCAATGGCCAGCCGGTATCGCGGCTGGGCAGCTCCACCATCAACCCGGTGGCGATGCTGGAATATACCAACGACAATTCGCGGGTGACGACGGCCCTGGCCTCGGTGTCGCCCTACTACAAATTCACCGACTGGCTGGAGTACCGGGCTCTGATAGCCGTGAACTACAGCACCGGCATTCGCCGCACTTCATACGACCAGCGGCTGAACATCAGCGACTATCAGCAGTACGGCTACGCGTCCGTGAACACCACCGAGCTGCAGACCCAGCAGCTGACGCAAACGCTGAACTTTACCAAGCAGATTGCTAACGACCTCAACCTGACGGCCCTGCTAGGCTACGAGTACAACAAATACTATTACTCGGGCACGGGCCTGAGCGGGCTGGGACCGGTGAAACTCGTGAATGGCGTGTCCGTACCGGTCGGCTTTGGTACCTACGGGCTGGACTACACCAATTACCTGCAGTACTCGAACCCTTCGGGTCGCAAGATTTCGTCGTTCGCCGACCCGGAAACGACCCTGCAATCGTACTTCGCCCGCGTCGTGCTGAACTACAAAGGGCGCTACCTGCTCACGGCCACCATGCGCGCCGATGGCAGCACCAAGTTCGGCTCGAACAACCGCTATGGCTACTTCCCCTCCGCGTCGGCGGCCTGGGACATCAGCCAGGAGGACTTTCTTAAGGTCGAGGCCATCAACCAGCTGAAGCTGCGGGTGGGCTATGGCCGCACCGGCAACCAAGAGTTTCCGGCCGGCTCGGCGCAGGGCCAGTACACGTTCCAAGCCGATAACAAGGGCCTGGGCCAGCTCACCAACCCCAACCCGGACCTGAAGTGGCAGGCCGATGAGCAGTACGATGCCGGTGTTGACATAGCCCTGTTCAACAACCGGGTGACACTGACTGCAGATTACTTTCATAAGCGGACCACGGGCCTGCTGTACCCGCAGCCTCCGGGCCAGCCCGCCGCCCCCGGCGGAGCCGTGGTTTGGAGAAACCTCGACGGGGTGGTGGTGAACAAAGGCGTGGAACTACTGGCCGGCCTGACGGCCGTTGAAAGCGAGCGGTTTGGTCTGAATTTCAATGCCAACGCCACCTTTGTGAAGAACGAAGTATCGGGCCTGCCCGCCTCGCTCATCATCCAGACGGGCTCGCTTAGCGGCCAAGGCTTGTCGAACGTGTTTGCCGAAACCATTCAGAACGGCCAGCCGCTCAACGGCTTCTACGTGCCCACCTACAACGGCATCAACAGCGCCACCGGCCTCTACAACGAGTTCGGGAAGGCCAGCTACGTGGGCAACCCCAACCCCACCACGCTGCTGGGCCTGGGCGTCACCGCCCGCTTCCTGAAGTTCACGCTGACGGGCAACTTTACCGGGAGCTACGGCAACGTGATTTACAACAATACGTTTAATAGTGTGCTCAACGTGAGTCAGATACGTGCTGGCAAGAATATCGCCCTTGCCGAGTATCAGTCAGGCGTGAAGGAATCGCTTTCCAATGCCGTGACGCCCTCGACGCGCTACCTGGAAAGCGGCAACTACACGAAGCTCTCTAACCTGACGCTCTCGTACACCATCGGCGACTTGGGCAAGGCCTTTAAAGGAGCTAGCGTTTTTGCTACGGGCCAGAACGTGTTCCTCATCACCAAGTACCACGGCTTCGACCCCGAAGTGAATACCAATAAAGCCAATGGCGTGGTGCCGTCGGTAGGCATCGACTACACCGGCTTTCCGCCGGCCCGCACCTTCACGTTCGGCCTCAACTTTTCGCTGTAACCCACCCTACTTGCCTTATCGATATGAAAAAGATACTCAGCACCGCCGCCTTGCTGGCGCTGCTTCCGCTGGCCGACAGCTGCCAGATTACCGAGCGGCTCGACGCCACTCTGACGCCCGAGCAAGCGGCCACGGGCAACGCGTCCTCACTGCTTGATGGGGTTTATTCATCCATGCGCAGCCCATTTCAGGGCGCTACGCAGGTCTTTGCGCTCTCAGAAGTAACAACCGATGAGCGCCTAATGCCCACCCGGGCCGGCGACTGGGACGACAACGGCCAGTGGCGGTCATTGCACCAGCGCACCTGGGATGCCAACCACGGCCAGATTCGTGATGCGTTCAACAACCTGAGCGGGGTGGTTTTCGCGGCTACCGACATGCTCCAGCCGAAGTTCAAGGCCAATACCCAGCAGCAGGCCGAGGCCCGTTTTCTGCGCGCTTTTGCCATGTATTGGCTGCTCGACCTGTTTGACCAAGTGCCCTACCGCGAACCCGGCGAGCTGGTGGTGGCCGCGCCGCGCGTGTACAAGGGCAGTGCGGCCCTCGACTACGTCATCAGCGAGGTGACGGCCGTGCTGCCAAACTTGCCCGATGCGCCCGCCTCGCAGGCGACCAAAGACGCCGCCCGCACGCTGCTTATGAAGTGCTACCTTAACCGGGGTGTGTATGCCAACCGGCAGACCCCGACCTTCGCGGCGGCCGACATGAACCAGGTGATTACCCTGGCTGACCAAGTAATCAACGGCGGCCGCTTCCGGTTTGCCGCCAACTACTATGACAACTTCGCGCCGGACAACTCCAATATCGGCACGGAGAACATTTTCACCGAGCTCAACCAGGGCGGCGTGAGCAGCGGGGCGCAGTATGATTTGTGGCGCTTCATTTCGCACTACAACATGACTCCCAGCGGCTACAACGGTCCCTGTGCGCTGTCGGATTTCTATAACAAGTACGAAGCTGTGGACAAGCGCCGGGGCCAGTATTACACCTACACCAACGGCCCGACCAACCCCGGCCACCGCGTGAACGTGGGCTTCCTGATTGGCCAGCAGTATAACCTGACCACCGATGCCCCACTCAAAGACCGCCTGGGTGCGCCGCTGGCATTCACCGCAAGCGTGGCCATCATCGAAACCGGAGCCAATTTGGAAGTAACCGGAATCCGGCCCATGAAGTACCCTCCTGATTTTACCAACAACGCAGCCGGAGCCATCGATAACGACATGGTACACTTCCGCCTGCCCGACGTGCTGCTGATGAAGGCCGAAGCCATTCTGCGTGGCGGTACCGCTACCACGGCCGGCACCTATGGCAGCACGCCGTTGGCCTTAGTTAACTCTATTCGGACGAACCCCTCGCGCGGAGCCACTGCACTGGCCACCGTAGACCTGAATGCCCTGTACGACGAGCGGGGCCGCGAGCTGTACCTGGAAATGTGGCGGCGACAGGACATGGTGCGCTTTGGCAAGTTCCTGGGGCCATTGCAGGAAGGCCCCACCAGCACCGATGCCCATTACCTCATTTTTCCTATCCCCAACCAGCAGCTTGCGGTGAGCCCTAACTTGGTGCAGAACCCGGGCTATTAACGGATACTCGCGACGGCGGGCGAGCTGGCAACAGCAAGCCACCGCCAGGAACTGTAAAAAAGGGTAAGCCTGTGCTTACCCTTTTTTATTCCACCTCATTTTTTCCTCTGGCATTTTTAACATGGTGATTTCTGAATTTAACCGGCTGCGTCCATTCTGCCGCGCCGTGGCGTTGCTTTTGATAGTAGCCGCCCAATTTCCTGCCGCCGCCCAAATGCCCGACCCCTGGCGCATCGTCGCCGATAAGGTAGACCCGGCCAACTACTACGGCGTGACGGTGGCCAATGGCATCATGGGCGTGGTGTCGTCGCCCGAGCCGTTTAAGGTGAAGAACGTGGTGCTGGCCGGGGCCTACGACCAGTACGGCCGGGGCCGGGTGAGCAATTTCCTCAATGGCATCAACCTGCTGAACATGTACATGGAAATCGACGGCCGCCGCCTTGGGGCCGCCGATGCCAGCCACTTCCGGCAGGCGCTGGACATGCAGAAAGCCACCCTCACCACCACCTTCGACTACCAGGACAAGGCCACCATTAGCTACACCACTTACGCGCTGCGCCACCTGCCCTACACCGTGCTGCTGGACGTGTCCATCGTGTCGAAAAAAGATATTGCCCTGACCGCCGCCAGCGTGATGGACACGCCCGACGCCCTGCGCGACGTGCAGAACTACTACAACGAAATCGACCGGCCGCACGCCACCGTGCGCCTGCTCACGTCATCGGCCAAAAGCCCGACGGGCAAGCTGTTACTGTGCGCGTCTACCACCTTTCTGTTCACGGAAGGGCAGGGGCTGGAGCCGCGCGTCATCCATGAGATGTGGGACAACGGCGAGCATTTGATGAAATTCAGCAAAGCTCTAAAAGCGGGCCAGACCTACGGCTACGCTGTGGCGGGCTCGGCCATCACCTCGGCTCACCACCCCGACCCGCTGAACGAGGCCGAGCGCATGACCATTTTTGCCCGCCTCGAAGGCCGGGAGCGGCTGCTGGCCTTCCACGCCAAAGCCTGGCAGGACTTGTGGCAGAGCGACATCCAGATAAGCGGCGATGCCCAGGCCCAGCAGGACGTGCACAGCATGCTCTACCACCTCTACAGCTTTTCGCGGGCCGGCACCGATTATTCGCCCTCGCCCATGGGCCTTTCGGGGCTGGGCTACAACGGCCACGTGTTCTGGGATGCCGACCTGTGGATGTTCCCAGCACTGCTGGTGCTGCACCCCGAAATCGCTAAGTCGTTGGTTGAATATCGGTTCTGTCGGCTGGAGCCGGCCCGGCGCAACGCCTTCGCCCACGGCTACCAAGGGGGCATGTACCCTTGGGAAAGTGCCGACTCAGGTGTGGAGGAAACGCCGGTGTGGGCCCTGAGTGGGCCTTTTGAGCACCACATTTCGGCCTGCGTGGCCCTGGCCGTTTGGCAATACTACTGCGTGACGCAGGACAAGGACTGGCTGCGCGAAAAAGGCTGGCCAATGCTCTCGGCCACCGCTGACTTCTGGGCCAGCCGCGTGGAGCGCAACGGTCCCGGCCACTACGATATCAAGAACGTGGTGGCTTCGGATGAGTGGGCCGAAAACGTGGACAACGACGCCTTCACCAACGCCGCTGCCAAAGTCAACCTGCAAAACGCCGCCGCCGCCGCCAAGCTGCTGGGCCTGCGCGCCAACTCCGACTGGGCATTGGTGGCCCAGAACATTCCCATCCTGAAAATGGCCGACGGCGTAACCCAGGAGCACGCCACTTACCACGGCGAAGGCATCAAGCAAGGCGACGTGAACCTGCTGGCCTATCCGCTGAACGTCATCACCGACCCCGCCCAAATCCGCAAAGACCTCAGCTACTACGAAACCCGCGTGCCCAACGAAGGCACCCCCGCCATGACGCAGGGCATTTTTGCGCTGCTCTACGCCCGGCTGGGCAATGCCGATAAGGCGAAGCTCTGGTTTAAAGACGCTTACGAACCCAACCTGCTGCCGCCCTTCCGCGTCATCGCCGAAACCAAGGGCGGCACCAATCCCTACTTCGCCACCGGCGCGGGCGGCGTGCTGCAAGCCGTGCTCATGGGTTTTGGCGGACTGGATATCACGCCGGCCGGCATCGCGCAGCGCAAATCCACGCTACCCACCGGCTGGCAATCGGTGAAGATTACCGGCGTGGGGCCGCAGCGCCGCACGTATTCCGTGAATCGGTAGAAAATTGATTGTCAATCAATAAAGTATGAAATCATGCGTAGCCTGTACTGTTTGCATGGCCGCTTAGGCGGTAAGTTTCAGCTGGTGGTCTTGCTGGCCCTGATGGGCAGCCGGGGCGTTTCGGCCCAGGCGCCCGCACCACAGCTGGGCAAGGCTCCGCTCAAGGAAATCCTGGCCGCCCTCACCACCGAGGAAAAGGTGAAGCTGGTGGTGGGCATGGGTTTCTACCCGGCCGGCTTCCCCGAGGGCATTCTGCCGCCCTCCGACCCCGCGGACCGCAAGGTACCCGAGAAAGTGCCCGGCGCGGCGGGCCGCACCCACGCCATTGCGCGGCTCGGCATCCCGTCGCTCACGCTTTCGGATGGGCCGGCGGGCGTGCGCATTGCCCCCATCCGGGGCGTCGACAGCACCCGGACCTACTACGCCACGGCCTTCCCGGTGGCCACGCTGCTGGCCTCGAGCTGGGACACCGAGCTGGTGCACAAAGTGGGCGTGGCCTTTGGCAGCGAGGTGCGGGCCTTTGGCATTGATGTGCTGCTGGCCCCGGGCATGAACATCCACCGCAACCCGCTGGGCGGACGCAACTTCGAGTATTATTCCGAAGACCCGGTGGTGACAGGCAACATCGCGGCGGCTTTTGTGAATGGCGTCGAGTCGAACGGCGTGGGCACCTCCATCAAGCATTTTGCGGTGAATAACCAGGAGTTCAACCGCATGAAAATGAACTCGCAGGTGAGCGAGCGGGCGCTGCGCGAAATCTACCTGAAAGGCTTCCAGATTGCCGTGCGCAAGGCCCAGCCCTGGACGGTGATGTCGAGCTATAACCGCATAAATGGCACCTACACTTCCCAAAGTCCCGAACTGCTCACCACGCTGCTGCGGCAGGAGTGGGGCTTCAAAGGCTTGGTAATGAGCGACTGGTACGGCGGCCAGAACCCGGTGGCTCAGCTCCAGGCCGGCAACGACCTGCTCATGCCCGGTACTACGGCCCAGACGCAGGCCCTGCTGGCCGCGGCCAAAAGTGGCCAGCTCACGCCCGCCCAGCTCGATACCAACGTGACCCGCGTGCTGGAACTGGTGCTGAAGTCGCCAACCTTCCTCGGCGACAGCTACACCAGCCGCCCCGCGCTGACGGCCGATGCCGCCGTAGCCCGCCAGGCCGCTGCCGAAAGCATGGTGTTGCTGCGCAACGAAGCCAAGGCGCTGCCCCTGGCCGCCGGTCAAAAGCTGGCTTTGTTCGGCAACACTTCCTACAACCTCATTGCCGGCGGCACCGGCAGTGGCGACGTAAACCGCGCCTACACCATTTCCATCGAGCAAGGCTTGAGCAAGGCCGGTTTTTCCGTTAATTCGCCCATCAGCCAAGCCTACACGCAGTATCTACGAGCTGAAAAGGCCAAAATCCCTCCGAAAAAGACCTTCTTCGAGCCCGTCCCGGTCATTGCGGAAATGGGATTAGATGCGGCCACATTGCAGCAGCAGGCCCAGGCAGCCGATGTGGCAATCGTCACCCTCGGCCGGAGCGCGGGCGAAGGCGGCGACCGCAAAGTGACCGATGATTTCACACTCAGGACTGATGAAAAGGCAATGCTTCAGCAGGTTGCCACGGCTTTTCACGCCTTGGGCAAGAAAGTAGTGGTGGTGCTGAACGTGGGTGGCGTGGTAGAAACCGCCAGCTGGCGCAACCAAGCCGATGCCATTCTGCTGGCTTGGCAGCCCGGTCAGGAAGGTGGCCACGCCGTGGCCGACGTGCTGAGTGGCCAGACCAATCCCTCGGGCAAGCTGGCCACCACGTTCCCGATGGCCTACACCGACATCCCGTACAGCCAGGATTTTCCGGGTAAGGTGCGGGCCGGTGCGGCCACACCCGCCAATGGTATGGGCGGCCAGGAATCCGAAAACACATATGCCGAGGGCATTTACGTGGGCTACCGCTACTTCAATACTTTTCAAAAGCAGACGGCCTATGCCTTCGGCCACGGCCTGAGCTACACCACGTTCGCCTACGGACCGCTGAAACTCAGCGCGCCCGCCCTCACCGACAAGCTCACGGCCACGCTCACCATCACCAACACCGGCAAAGTGGCTGGCCGCGAAGTGGTACAGCTCTACGTAAGCGCGCCCAAGGGCAAGCTCGCCAAGCCGCAGAGTGAGTTGAAAGCCTTCGCCAAAACCTCCCTGCTCGCGCCCAGCAAGACGCAGACGCTCAGCTTCACCCTCACTGCTGCCGACTTGGCTTCCTACGACACGGCAGCCTCGGCCTGGGTGACCGATGCTGGCACCTACACCGTACAGGCCGCCGCCTCGTCGGTAGATGTAAAGCAGCGCGCCACTTTCCAGGTGGGCAAGCCGGTGGTGGTGGCCAAAAGCCGCCATTTATTAGCCCCGCAAGCCCCAGTGACGGAAATGGCCGCGCCCACGGCCAGCAAATAGGGAAGCTATTCGGAGGCTTCTGCGCTAATGCATGATTCTAACCAAACAGCTGCAAGCCGCGTGCGCAGAGTAGCTTCGCAAGCCGCCCCCGTACCAGTGGGGGCGGCCTTGACTATTTATGCGATATTCTGACTTTCCTGCTGGGCAAACAGTCCGCGCCTGCCGCTTGAGGCGCTTTAGCTGCGCGGTTTTGGGCGGCCTGATGGCCCTGAGTATTTTGCCCGCAACAACGCGAGCCCAAGTTGCTACAGCCACTCCTGCGGTTACGCTGCTACGCCCAGCCGCCGTATTCGATGGTCAGGAAATGCACCCCGGCTGGGTCGTGCTGGTCGAAAACGACAAAATCACCGCCGTCGGCCCAGCCGCGCAGGTAGCGCCGCCGTCTACCGCCCGCACCCTGGAGCTACCCGGCCTCACGCTGCTGCCCGGCCTCATCGAAGGGCACTCGCATCTGCTGCTGCACCCTTACAATGAAACCACCTGGGACAACCAGGTGCTGCTCGAATCGCAGGCATTGCGGGTGGCGCGGGCCACAGTGCACGCCCAGCGCACGCTGCTAGCCGGCTTCACCACCGCCCGCGACCTCGGCACCGAAGGGGCGGGCTTTGCCGATGTGGGCATTAAGCAAGCCATCAACCAAGGCATCATTCCCGGGCCGCGTCTGCTGGTGGTTACGCGGGCGCTGGTGGCCACGGGCAGCTACGGCCCCAAGCTTTCGGTGGATGAAAACGTGCCCCAGGGCGCACAGGAAGCCGATGGCGTCGATGGCATCATCCGGGCCGTGCGCGAGCAGATTGGCAAAGGGGCCGACATTATCAAGGTGTACGCCGACTACCGCTGGGGGCCCGATGGTTCGGCTCAGCCCACGTTCTCGCAGGAGGAACTGACGCTGATAGTGCAAACCGCGCGCTCCACCGGCCGGGGCGTGGTAGCCCACGCCAGCACACCCGAAGGCATGCGCCGCGCCATCATGGCCGGCGTCGAAACCATCGAGCACGGCGACTACGGCACCCCCGAAATTTTCGCCCTGATGAAAAAGCGCGGGGTGGCCCTGTGCCCCACCGTAGCCGCTTCCGATGCCACGGCCCAGTACAAAGGCTGGCACAAGGGCACCGACTCAGCCCCGCCCCGCATCCAGCAAAAGCACGCGAGCGTGGCCGCTGCCCTCAAAGCCGGCGTAACGTTGGCCCAAGGTGGTGATGTCGGTGTATTCGCCCACGGCGACAACGCCCGCGAAGCCGAACTGCTGGTGCGCGACTACGGCCTCACGCCGCTGCAGGTGCTGCGCCAGGCCACCAGCGGCAACGCCCAGATTTTCCACCTCGCCGACCGGGGCCGCGTGGCTCCCGGCCTGCTGGCCGACCTCGTGGCCGTAGCCGGCGACCCCACCCAAGACGTGGCCGCCCTGCGCCAAATCTGGCTGGTGATGAAGGGCGGCGTGCTGTATCGGCAGCCGTAAAAAACTACTTCGGCTTGCGCAGTAAATAGAGCGCCCCAATAAATCCGCCACCACCCCCCATCATCGACGTGATAGGCACCACGCTTACCACCTCCCACCCATCGGCCGAAGCATCGGTCAGCACCTTACTCATGGCTTCCAGCGGTGCCCGACGCTTGTTGATTCCCTCTTCGCGGATATCAGCGACTTTGATAGATTCCTTGCCATTGTAAGCGGGCAAAAAGCTAATTTCAGTTGCACCGTAACTGATGTGCATGTACTGATAAGATGTTGCTGCCGGTTGCTGGGCATGGGCTAGCACAGTAAGCAGAAATAGGGCCGAGACAAATAGAAACCGGAGCATACCAGGATTATTGAGGATGAAAACGAATGCTTGGTACGCTCTTACTCCCGCTTATTCTTCAACATACCCTTCAGCGCGGCCAGCTCGTCGCGTAGCTTAGCGGCCGTAAGGAAGTCGAGGTCCTTGGCGGCAGCTTCCATCTGCTTTTCGGTGGTTTTGATGAGTTTTTCCAGTTCGGGACGCGTCATCATGGCCACAACGGGCTCGGCGGCCAAGGCTAAGGCACTGCCACCATCGTCGGGGCCGGCGTAGCCCTGGGTGTCTAGCACGCGGTAGTCGGCCAGGTCGGTCTGGCCCATAATTTCGGCGTGGCTCTTGCGCACCGTCCGCGGCGTGATGCCGTGCTCCTCGTTGTAGGCAGCCTGGGTGGCGCGGCGGCGGTTGGTCTCATCAATGGCCCGCTGCATGGAGCCGGTGATGCGGTCGGCATACATAATCACCTTGCCGCGGTCGTTTCGGGCGGCGCGGCCCATGGTCTGAATCAGGCTCCGCTGGTCGCGCAGGAAGCCTTCCTTATCGGCATCGAGAATGGCCACGAGGCTCACTTCGGGCAAGTCGAGGCCTTCGCGCAGCAGGTTCACCCCAATCAGCACGTCGATTTCGCCCAGCCGCAGCTTGCGCAGAATTTCCACGCGGTCCAGCGTTTTCACGTCGGAGTGCACGTATTCGACCTTGATGCCGAGGCGGTCCATGTATTTGCTCAACTCCTCGGCCATGCGCTTGGTGAGGGTGGTCACCAGCACCCGGTCGCCCATTTTTACGCGGTTGTCCACCTCGTCCAGCAGGTCGTCAACCTGGTTGAGGCTGGGGCGGATGTCGATTTCGGGGTCGAGCAAGCCGGTGGGGCGGATAATCTGCTCCACCACCACGCCGTCGGCCTGGGCCAGCTCGTAGTCCGAAGGTGTGGCCGATACGTACACCGCCTGCCGGAACATGCTTTCGAACTCGTTGAACGTCAGCGGCCGGTTGTCCAGGGCCGAGGGTAGGCGGAAGCCATACTCAATAAGGGCGGTTTTGCGGCTGCGGTCGCCGCCCCACATGGCCCGGATTTGGGGCATGGTGGCGTGGCTCTCGTCCACCACCAGCAGGTAGTCTTTGGGGAAATAATCGAGCAGACAGAACGGCCGCGAGCCCGGCGTGCGCCCATCAAAGTAGCGCGAGTAGTTCTCGATGCCCGAGCAGTAGCCCAACTCCCGAATCATCTCCAAATCGAATTCCGTGCGCTCCATGATGCGCTTGGCTTCGGAGTCGCGCCCTTCCTTCTCGAAGTAGGCGTGCTGCTGCACCATGTCGTCCTGAATCTGCTTGATGGCCGAATTCAGCGTGTCCTTGCCGGTCACGAACAGGTTGGCCGGGTACAGCGCAATGCCGTTGGCCTCGTCGCTCAGCTTCTTGCCGCTCACGGGGTCAATCTTGTGCACCGACTCAATCTCGTCACCGAAAAAGTAGATGCGCACCGCATAGTCCGCATAGGCCGGAAACACGTCCACGGTATCGCCCTTCACCCGAAAGGAGCCGCGCGTGAACTCCACCTCGGTGCGCGAGTACAGAATCTGCACGAACTGATAGAGCAGGTTATTGCGCGTGTAGCGCATGCCCGGCTTCAGGAAAATAACGTTTTTGGCGAATTCCTCCGGGTTGCCGATGCCGTAGATGCACGACACCGAGGCAATGACCACCACATCGCGCCGCCCGCTGAGCAGGGTGGAGGTGGTGTGCAGCCGCAGTTTCTCGATTTCCTGGTTGATGGCCAGGTCTTTCTCGATGAAAACGTCGGTGCTGGCGATATAGGCTTCCGGCTGGTAGTAGTCGTAGTAGCTGATGTAGTACTCGACCGCGTTGTTCGGAAAAAATGCCTTGAACTCGCCGTAAAGCTGCGCCGCGAGCGTTTTGTTGTGGCAGAGCACCAGGGCCGGCTTGCCCGTCTGGGCAATGACGTTGGCCATCGTAAAGGTTTTGCCGGTGCCGGTGGCCCCGAGCAGCACCTGGGCGTGCTCGCCATTGTTCACGCCTTCCACCAGCTTGGCGATGGCGGTGGGCTGGTCGCCGGTGGGCTTAAATTCAGAGGTCAGTTGGTACTCCATGCAACGCGAAAGGTAGGCCGAAATGGTCAGCCTACCTTAACCCAAATGGCGGGGAATGGGTTTCGCGGGAATTGGAAAAGCGCGGAAGTCAGGCAAACGCAAGCGGGAGCCGTCCGGCCAAACACAGCTGAGGCCGGACGATTCCCGCTTAATATTACTCCTTATATATAGGTATGATTTCTTTCGCCAGTTACCGCCCAAATTCCACACCTGCTTCCAGCCCGAAGCTATAGGGGTGGCTCTGGGCAAAGTAGCTCTGCACCGGGTGGGCGTTCAGCGCCACCAGACCGATTTCAGCCACCGGCCCCATGGTGAAGGCCCATTTGCCCGTGCTGGTGCGGAACTGGGTGCCCGCCGCGCCGCGCAGGCTGCCCATCACGCGGCGGTAAGGCCCGCCCGTAGAGGCAATGGAATAAGTGCGGCTGGCTTCCGGGTCGCCCTGCACATCACTGCGCACGCCCAGCAGGGCCGTTACCACGCCGCCCAAGCGGCCGTAGAGGCTCCAGCCGCGCTTCACGGGATTGCTGTAGCGCACTTCCAGCGGAATGCTGGCCATGCTGTAGCGGAAATCGGTGGTGCGCAACTGATGTTTGGTGCCGGCCTGGCCCAGGTCGAACAACTGCTCGCCCACGAAGGACGACGATGAAGCCGACTGCGCCGTAGCCTGGCTGAATTCGGCCCCGGTGCTCAAGGACCAGTGGCCGCGCAGGTGGCGCGTGGCCAGCAGCGCAATGCGCTGGCTCAGGCCCGGCCGCAGGTTGTTGCGGTACTCGGTGGCAGCTATTTCAGTCAGTTTTGGGGAGTCCGTACCGAAGGCGGCGCCTCGGTCATAATCGAATTCCGGCTCGATGCCGGCCCGTGAGAAATTAACGTTGGGGTTGAATACGCCGGCCGTGTAGCTGGCCCCGTAATGCCAGCGGTGCGCGTCGACGGCGGGCAGTTCTTCAACCGGCACCGTGGCCAGCCCATTCGGCAGCGCGCCAGCATTGGCCAGACTCAAGGATGACTGGCGAGCGGCCAGTAGGCTTACTTCCTCGGACGCAACCGTGGCCGCCGATGCGGTGGTAGCGGCCAGCGAAGTTGTGGCTGCTACACCGCTGCCCGTTGCGCCAGCCATGCCGCCTCCCGCAACTGCCGAAGTGCCGGCCACAGTTGTGCCCGCTACGTCAGCCGCTGCCAGCATGCGGCCGGTATTCTGATTTGAAGTCGATTCTTCGGATTTTGCCTGGGCTGCTGCCAGGTTTGTGACCGACGTTAGCGTTTCGTTAGCAGCTATTGCTACAGTAGAAGCAGCCGTTGCAGTGCGGCCTTCCGGGGTAAGACCGTTCTGCGAAGCTGATTCAGCCATTGAAAGTTTGCCAGCCGAATAGCGGGCCGTTGAGGCCGGACCGAAGCCGGTGTACTTGCCTTGAGTAGCCGCAGCTACGGCCGGCCGGTTCGTAGTAGCAAAGCCTTGATTACCTGCTGATGTAACGTTGGAGTTGTTATTCGTTGAGGTGCCGTTATTAATAGAAGCCTTACCCGACGTAGCCGCTCCGCTAGTGCCGGCTGCCGAATTGTTAGCAGCCAGCGAAGCATCGGACTGGCTCGCTACCTCTTTTATGCCCAGCGTATCTGCATTATTAGCGCGGCCCAATTGAGTACCGATGTTTGCAGCCATTTCTGCACCGCCCAATACATCGGTGCGGTTAGCCCACCAGCCGGTGCCGGCCAGCGTGGCCAGCAGCAGGCTGGCCGCCGCCACCCAGCGCATAGCCACGAGGCGACGGCGGTAGGTTTCGTTTTGCCGAATCAGCAGCGAGTTATCAATCTGGTCCCACAGCATGGGGCGCGGGGGCACGGCGGCCTCCTCGCCCAAGTGATGGCGGAATAATTCCTCCAGGCTGCCGGTGGTTTTAGGCGTAGAGTTGTCTTCGATAGGATTAACGGACATGGCGGGTTGGGGCACCGAGGCGCTCCAGTTTAGTTTGTAGGATGACGCGGGCCCGGGAGTATTGGGATTTGCTGGTGCCCTCGGTAATGCTTAGTAATTCGCCGATTTCTTTATGGGTATAGCCTTCAATAGCGTAAAGGTTGAAAACCATGCGGTAGCGCGGAGCCAGCTCCTGCACCATTTCCAGCAGTTCGTTGAAGTTGAAGTTGCTGAGGGTAAATTCTTCGCTGGAGAGGGTTTCGGGGTAGTCGCCATCACTCACCGCTACCAGTGAAGCGTTGCGGCGGTGCTGACGCAGGGCCGCGTTAATCATGATACGGCGAATCCAGAATTCCAGCGGGCACTCGCGCCGGAAGCTGGCCAGCGTCCGAAACACCGTCAGGAAACCTTCCTGCAACACGTCCTCGGCCTCGAAGGTGGTTTGGGCGTAACGCAGGCACACGGCCATCATTTTGCCGGCGTACTTGTCGTAGAGCAGCTTCTGGGCCAGCTGGCGGCCGCGTAGGCAGCCGTCAATCAGCTCGGCCTCGGTGGGCGGGCTGGTCACGGCCGCACTGCGGCTGGCCGTGAGGCGGGGCGCCGTGGCGGGCTGGTCGGGCAGCACATCATCCGCCCCGAACGCGAACCAGGTAAGCGCGCTCATGCCCGAGCCCGGTAACCCGTGCCGGCCAGGGTAAGAAGGGTAGAGGAGTCCATTTTTACTTGCATAGAAAGGTGTGTCAACCAGAAGGTAACCAGCATGTGGTAGGCCGGCTTATGGGAGATGCGCGCCCACCGGAAAAGGTTGCAAACGACTTTCAGTTATCAAGCAGTTGCTCCCTTGTTCCAAATGTCCCAGGCGGCTTCGGCCTGCAGGCACAGCATTTCAAAGCCGTTTTTTACCTGCGCGCCGGCCGCCCGGCCTTTGGCCATAAACAGCGTTTCGGCCGGGTTATATACCAGGTCATACAGGTAGTGCTGCGCCGTCAGCGCCTCGTAGGGCAGGCGCGGGCACTCCTCTACCAGCGGGAAGGTGCCCAACGGTGTGGTGTTGATGATGAGCTGATGCGCGGCCAGCACCTGTGGCGTCAGGTCATCATAAGTCAGGCCGTGGCCCAGCGGGTCGCGCGTCACCGACCAGTAGGCAATGCCCAAATCGTTCAGCGCCACGCCCACGGCTTTGGCGGCCCCGCCCGCGCCCAGCACCAGCGCCCGCGCTTCGGGCGGGGCCGGAAAAAACTGGCGTAGCGACTCCCGAAAGCCCACTACATCGGTGTTGTGGCCGCGCAGGCGGCCATCCGGCAGCCACTCAATCACATTCACGGCCCCCACGCGGCGGGCCGAGCTGGCCAGCTCATCAAGGTACGGCACCACGCTTTCCTTGTACGGGATGGTCACGTTCAGGCCCGCCAGGTCAGGATTCGCCGCCAGCAGGGCCGGAAGCTCGTCGATAGTAGCTAGCTCAAACAACTCATACGCGTGGTCGGCCAGGTTCTGCGAGTAAAACTTCTGGCTGAAGTACGTCTGCGAGAACGAGTGCTTGAGGGTACGGCCAATGAGCCCGAACTGACGCATGGAATTGAAATTAAAACCGAAAAACAACCCAAAGTAGCGCAAAAAAGCCGTCCCGGATATGAAAATCCGGGACGGCTTACGATTGGCGAGGGGCGTTCCCGAGCTGGACAACCCACCGGCTACAGGGCCGAGGCGTCGGCCGGGCCAGCCATCTTGCCTTTCACAAACGACCACAGCGGCGGTAGCACCGACAACGCAATAATGCCCAGAATCACCAGCTCGAAGTTCTTCTTCACCACCTCAATGTTGCCAAACAGGAAGCCCGCCAGCGTGAGCAGCACCACCCACAGCACCGCACCCATGATGCTGTACGACGCGAAGTAGCGGTAAGTCATCGTCCCAATACCCGCCACAAAGGGCGCAAACGTGCGTACGATGGGCACGAAGCGCGCCATGATGATGGTTTTGCCACCGTGTTTGGCATAGAAGGCTTGCGTCTGGTCGAGGTACTTGCGGTTCAGGAATTTGAAATCCTCGCGGAACACGCGTGGCCCCAAGTAGTCGCCCACGGCGTAGTTCACGTTGTCGCCGATGAAGGCAGCCGCAATCAGCAGCGGAATGAGCACCCATACACTCAGACCGGTTTCGGGGCGGGCGGCCAGCGCGCCGGCCGCAAATAGCAGCGAGTCGCCGGGCAGGAAAGGGAACACGATAATGCCCGTTTCGGTGAAAACGATGAGGAAAAGCACCAGGTAGGTCCAGGTACCGTAGTTGTGCACCACCTCTACTAGAGTCTTGTCGAGGTGAAGCAGAAGGTCGAAAAAGTGTTTGATAATTTCCATGCCGGGCGTGAAGTGAGCCACAAAGAAAACCGGTTGCCGCCGAAACCGCCCTACCATCGGGCATCAGTTGTTGGCACAGCCGGTTTATTATTCCCCGCAGTTAGCGTCCCGAACCTATGACTCTTACCTTTGCGGCCCGATTGGCTAAGCTGGCACTCGGCTTAGTATTTATTGGGTATTCTTTCGAATAATGTAAAAATCCTATATTCTGGGTAATAGACCTCTTGCCGAGCATTGTGCGGCATAGACGTGCTGTTCAGTTAAGCGCTACGCGGCAAAATGTGGCATGACCTATGATAGGGGCCGTTGCAACGCGAATATGGATTCGGTCACTGTCCAGTTTCATTATTCCACTGAGCGCTTAAATAGGCTCAACCCCGGCAAATCATTTACCGTTGCAGGACAAAAAATACTAATTCAATGATTGTTTATCAGGGCGGAGATTGGTGGCGGGCCTTGTGGCACTTTCACACCTCGGCGGTCATCCGCCTGTTGCTGAAGCGTGTGGCCCTGGTCGGGCTGTACGGTTCGGCCATCGCCGTCATCAGCCTCGATTTTCATACCCTCAACGTTCGCATCGGGCGCGAATACCTCTCCATTCTGGGCATCCTGCTCAGCTTGCTGCTGGTGTTTCGCACCAACACTGCCTACGACCGTTACTACGAAGGCCGGCGCGTGTGGGGCCAGCTCGTGTCGCACTGCCGGGGCCTGGCCATGGAAATGAACGCCCTGCTGCCCCGCGAGGCCAAATCCAGCCGCCGCTACTTCGCCGCCCTCATCTCCAACTTCCCCATTGCCCTCGAAGGCAGCCTGCGCAACAAAGTCCGCTTCGATAAAATGGAGGCCACGCCCGACATCATCGAGCGCCTCCAAAAAGCCGAGAGCGTGTGCTCCACCATCATCGCCGTGCTCATGGAAAGCGTGGAGCAACTGCGCCAGGTCCAGATTTTCGACCCCATCCACCTCATCAACATCAAGCAGCACTACCTGGGCATGATGACCGTGAACGGCACATGCGAGCGCATCAAATCTACGCCCATCCCGTATTCCTACAGCTTTTTCATCAAGTGCTACATCACCGTGTTCATCATGGTAATGCCCTTGGTATTGGTCGATTCCTGCGGCTGGTGGATGGTGCCCGTCACCATGATTGGGGCCTACGCCATGCTCGGGCTGGAGATGATTGGCAACGAAATTGAAAACCCGTTTGGGTACGATAGCAATGATTTGCCTATCACCCAACTCTCCAATAAAATCCGGGTAAGTGTACATGATTTGCTGGGCGTGGAACTACCCGCCGAGAAAAAGGCTTTGGCGACCGTACCTTACAGCGTGGTTCATTAACCGAGTGGTTTTGTGTATTCAGCCATTAATAAATATCATTCGTCTATGCTCGCTTGATTATCTCGTAAACAGTTTATTTGGATAGATTCGGCATTCGTTTAAATTTTCCTAGACTAGCTCACCCTTTTTTTTAACCTCTGCGTATATGCGCCTCGTCGTGTAATCCGCATTCCAAGCGTTTCGTTCTCTCTTACATTCAACCCTCAATTACATGCAAACTCTAACCTTTACTCAGAAGCTGTCGCGACAGCGGCGCTTTCTAAGCTCCCTCCTCCCGCTCTTCGCCATTTTCTTGGGCTTGGGCGCCTCGCTGACGGCTTCGGCGCAAACTATTAACACTTCCAAGGTATTTGTTGACCCTAACGCAACTGGTACCAACACTGCTTACGGTGCTAAAGGTGGAGGAGCACCTCTGTTTCAAGGTGCTGCGTTAGGTACTTTCGATATTAACACGGGTCAGCTATTGCTCAATGGCGGTATAGTTACGACAACTGATGGTACAGATGGTACTGATAATTATGCTTTTAACAGCGTTGTTTTATCGTACTCAGTGTATAAAAGCACAGCTACTGCTCCTAGCACATATCAAAATACTATCAACCTCCCTCGTACCAGCGGGCCTGATGCAAGTGGCAACAGCACTTTTAGCCTGAGTACAGCTCAGATTAATCTGATTCGCGATGCAGCCGTTACTGCTGGTGGTGGCGGTGCTTCGCCTGGCACAACGTATAACATAAAGCTCAAATTCGACGCTAACTTTACTGCTACGCTGGTCGCTGATGGTTCTGCTGACCCTGCAAGCGATGGTACCATTACTGATGCACGTAACGCAGGCAATAGCGGTTACATAGCAACATTCAAAGTAACTGGTACTCTTCCTGCCCCTAGCTCGGTCACCTTCTCTGGCGAATCGGTTACCGTGGACCAAGGCAACGGCTCCGTTAACTACGTTGGTACTGGCTTCAACACGAAACTGATTGACCAAAAGCCCGGCTCGACTACGACTCCGGCTTTCGATATCAACGCTGGCCAGCTCATCCTGCAAGGCGGCACGGTAACTACTACTGAAACCGGTACCTATCAGGTGAACGGTGCCAACTTGGATTATACCCTTTATGACCCTAGCTTCAACCAAGTAAGCACTGGTACGCTGCAACTGACGCAGACAAGCGCCAACAATGGGGTGCGTACTTTTTCGCTCGGTAGCGGTAACACTAACCTGATTAGCCTTATTTCTAATGCTGGTAATGGTTATACCATTCAGGTATCGTTCCACGCCACATACCAGGTAAACGGGGCGGGCCTGCCGCAACGCGCCAATGACAACAACTCCTACGCTGCTACTTTCGACGTAGCCGGTACCAAGACGCCTGCTCCAACTATTCAGGCTAACACCATCGGCATTGCTCCGAACAACAGCGGCACGGTTATATACAACATCAACCCGAACACGCCGCGTCCTTTCCAAGGTGCTGACCTGAGTGCTTCTGCTAACAACGGCACTACCTACGACGTGAACACCGGCCAGTTGCGCCTGAACTCTACGACGGTAACTACCACCGAAGCCGGTGCCAATACCATTACCAACGTAGTGCTCTATTACCGTACCCGCCTGAGTGGTACGTCCGGTGGCGCTTTCCAGCCCATTAACCTTACCCAGTCGGGCAACACCGTCAACGGGACGCGTACGTTCATCCTCGACCCCGGTGTTAACGGGATTAACCCCCAGCCCAACTTGATTGCTACTCCGGCCGTTACGGCTGCCGGTAACTATCTGGTTGACGTGTACTACCAGGCCAGCGGTACGAACTCCATCACGAACATGAACTTCACCATCACCGACCCGAACGGTGCTCCTGCAAACTACTATTCGGCCAACTTCACGGTTGTCGGTACGCCAGTCGCCCAAACCATCTGGACGGGTTCTATCAATGACAACTGGTTCGATGCCCGCAACTGGAGCAATGGCGTTCCGGACGAAACCAAGAATGCCCTGATTCGTGACCTGGGTGCCGGTAGCGGCGTTCCCTATCCCAACATCAACTCTGACGTTGCTACGCCTACCTACAGCAACATCGGTTCCGGCCCGGCCAAAACCCTCAACCTGATTATGGGTGGTACTTCACAGGGTTCGCGTTCCATCACCCGCCTCGTACGGGGGCAGTTGAAAGTGTACGGCAACTTCGATAACAGCTACGACAGCTTCATCCAGCGTGAGAATACCATCATGGAGTTCGCGGGTAGTGCGACCCAGACCATCTCGGGCGGCTCATTTGTCCGGGTTGATATCTCGGGTGGCGGCAGAAAGGATGTGGTTGGTATTATGAACGTTTCGGAAGCTATTAACTTCCTGACTCCTAGTGTTAATGCTGTTAACACAATCATCCCAAACCCCTATACTGCGCTCAATGCCAATGCTGGCGTTCTAACTACTGATATTCTTCAGCCGCTGCTGTCGGTGATTGTACTTGCTGACCGGGCACTCACCAATGGTAACAACGGTGCACAACTCAACGGCGAAACGGATGACTCTTACCTGCGTGGCTTCGTTCGCACCACCCGTCAAGGTGTATTGGTAGGCGAAACGCGTACGTATGGCAACATGGGTATGACCCTGACCTTCAACGGCACGAACAGCCCCGGCAACGTAGACGTAACCCGCAACACGGTAGAAGCATATGCGCCAGTAAGCGGCCGCTTCGGCATCCGCCGCATCTTCGGTGTCCGTCCTTCCGACCAAGCTACTAACAATGGCGGCCTGACTGCTACGATGATTTTCCACTACCGCGATTCGGAAACCCGCAACCTCAACGGTGCTGATATCCGCACTCCCGGCAACAGCAGCATTCCGGAAGACCAGTTGACTATCTTCCTTTCCAGTAACGGTGGTGGTGCCTTCAGCCTGATTGGCCGCGACGGCCCGGTTGACCAAACGAACAACAACGTGACCAAAACCGGCGTTACCCAATTCGCCACCTTCACGTTGGGCAGCACCGAAACGCCCCTGCCCGTTCGCCTGATGGCGTTCGATGCCAAGCGCATCGGCAGCGACGCTCTGGTGACCTGGCAGACGGCTACGGAAGAAAACAGCAAAGGCTACGAAGTGCAGGTTTCGACCAACGGCACCGAGTACCGCACGCTGGCCTCGATTCCGAGCGCTTCGCCTAACACCACGCAGGTGACCAACTACAGCTACGTAGACAAAGAAGCCAACAAGTCGGGCAAGCGCTACTACCGCCTGCACCAGATGGACCTGGACGGCAAAGATGCCTTCTTCGCCCCCACGGTGGTTAGCTTCGATGGCAAGGCTCCTTCGTCCAGCTTCGTGGCCTACCCCAACCCCCTCAATGCTGGCAACGAACTTCACGTAGCTCTGCAGTCGACGGCTACGGGCACGGCCAAGCTGCTGGTGACCGACATGACGGGCCGCACCCTGCAGCAGCAGAACGTAGTCCTGACCGGCAACCTCACCGATACTTCGGTAGCCGGCATGGGCGACCTGAAAGCTGGTGTGTATCTGGTGAAAATTACCTTGCCCAACGGCGAAGTGAAGAACCTGAAAGTGGTGAAGCAATAAGCTAACCACGGCTCTGACCAACAAAAAAGCCGGTCTCCGCAAGGAGGCCGGCTTTTTTGCTGGCGTTACAGCAAGCAACAATCCATGAAAAAGCCCGCCATGCATAGCATGACGGGCTTTTTTCCATCTGTAATCGGCTGGCAGTACTCCTGCTTAGCCGCGAGGCATGGAAGTGCCGGGCTTGCCGGTCTTGGCTGCCGGCTGAAACATGGGGTCGACGGCATCCATGTCGAGGAAGTGCGAGAACGTGTCGCCGCGCAGGCCCAAGCGAATGGTTTCAAGGCTTACTACTTCGTTCGGAGCAATGTTGCCGAGGTTCACATTAGCACCCAGCAGTTTGATGAACCACACCTGCTGAGCTTTCTGCGGGGCTTCCCACAGAATTTTATCCGAAGGAATTTTGGTGAGAATCTCTTCTACCAGGCCCGAGCGTACCTCGCCGGTGCTACGGAACAGGCCCACGTTGCCACCCTCGCGGGCCTCACCAATTACCTTGACGGCCCCAGCCTCAAGCTCGGTCTGCATCTGCGAAATCCACTTGTAGGGGGGGATAATTTTTTCGGCATCCTTCGAGCCCACTTCGCTCAGCACGCGCACGGCCTTGCTCAGCTCGCGGATGTACTCGCATTTGCGCTCGTGGTCGAGGTCAATGCTTCCGTCCGATACCTCGGCATATTCCATGCCGTAAGTGTCCAGCAGGCGGCGGTAATCGTCGAATTGGTTACGAATGATGAAGGCCTCGAACAGTGTGCCGCCGAAATACACCGGAATATTGGCTTCGCGGTAGATTTCGAGCTTGCGTTTCAGGTTGGGCACGACGTAAGAAGTGGCCCAGCCCAGCTTCACCACGTCGGTATAGGACTCGCCTACTTCCAGAAAGTCTTCTACTTCGCGCAGGCTCATGCCTTTGTCCATTACCATAGTGTAGCCCTGCTCGCGGGGCTTGGGAGTACGCTCTGGCAGTTGGGAGAGGTCGTAATTCATTAATAAAAAGTGGAATATGAGAATTTGGGGAAGACTTGCCCGCTCTGAAAAAGGGGTGGCACGGGCAAAGAAAAACCGCCCGTCGGCTGACGGGCGGTTACAAAAGTAGCATTAAGCCAAAAAGTTATTTCCGAAACTGCTCAATAAGCCGTTTCAAACCCGGTTGCTCACGCAGTTGGGGGAAGTAGTCGAACAAAACAACATGCTGCTCATAGTTGAGCGTAAGGGCCGTTTCGAGGGTTGCGTAAGCCTCGCGCATCCGGCCATCGGCCAGTAGATAAGCGCACAACATGTAGTGAAAATGGGCCTCGTGCGGGTGCAGCTCCACGGCATGGCGCACCAAATCAACAGCTTCGCTAAAATGGCCCTGCTCGTAGAGAATGGCGCTCCAGCTCACCCAGCCCTGCACGTCGTTGGGGGCTACCTCGGTGGCTTTCTCGTACGATTCGAGCGCACTCACCACGTTGCCCACCTGGTTTTCGGCCGCGCCCAGCGCCGACCAGTATTCGCCACTTTCGGCATACAGCTCAGTGGCCTTGCGGAAGTAGTGAATGGCCTCAAACCAGCGCCCTTGCTCCTGCAGCAGCACGCCCTGGCCAAACCAGGCCTCGTCCATTTCGGGGTTCAGCTCCAGCGCCTGGCGGTAATATTTGCGGGCGGGCTCCCACTCGCGCAGCTTCTCGTAGCACTCGCCAATGTTGCACAAGGCCTCATCGGTGGGCTCGCCGGGCGGGTAGGCCATTTCGAACTCCGGAATGGCTTTCAGATACTCCTGCTGGCACACGAAGGTATCGGCCAGCCAATGGTGGGCATCGTAGAAATCGGCGCGGATGGTCACGGCGAAATCAAACGCCTCGGCAGCCTTTGCAAAATCCTCGCGGCGGTACCAATACTGGCCCAGGTTGTACCAGGCCGTGGCCGAGTAGGGGTCGTCGTCGGTGAAGCGCTTGAAGAAATCTTCGTGCTCCTCCAGCCGCGCCGTGATGTCGAGGCAGTGCAGGAGTTCCTGCACGCCGGTTTCGTTGTCGGGGTTAAGGCGCAGGCTCTGCTTGTAGTGCTTGGCCGCGCTCTTAAATTTTTGCCAGCTCTGAAAAGCCAAGCCGAGATTAAAATGAATGTCCTCACGCTCGGGCTCCTGCTCCAGGCCGGTGCGGAAAAATTCCACGGCCTGCGCAAATTCGCCCCGCTGCGTGCTGATAATGCCCCGCGTCACGGCCACGTCGGCATTGGTGGGGTCGAGGGCCGCCACGGCGTCAATCTGACGCTCGGCTTCGCTGTAGTCGCCACGCATGGCCGTCACCTGCGCGCGGTCAATCAGCAGCTCAGTCGAAAAAGGGTATTGGCCGAGGGCCGCTTCACAGGCCTGGAGGGCCTTGTCAAACTCTGCACTCGTCACATAATGGTCGATGATGTTCTCGAAATCTTCCAGGTCGAAGAAAACAGACTCCTGCTGGGCCACCATGCGCTCGAAGCGACGCACGGTATCCAGCACGGTCCGGTGATTATCAAAATTTTCGTTCATGCGCATAAAATCGCAGTTAAGTGGATTAATCTGGTTTTGTGAATTAGCGAATCCAGCGACCAGGGGCGTTTATGCCACCACTTGCCAGAACCATTCCACTCCACTGTCTCAGTACTCTATCAATGATAACAAATATTGGCCAAAACCGTGCAATCTGGTTGTTGCTAAGATACGATAACCGGTTCGAGGCGCTTGGGTTTTGTCTCTAATTCAGCGGCGCACCACGCTAACGTCTCGGCTAATGGCCGGAATGATAGGCCTGTAGCGCTTTGCACTTTGGCGTGGCTGTATACCACCGGCTGGCGCCCGGCACGCGCGGTGTCTTTGGTGATGAGCGGCCGGGCACCTGTAAGCACCGCACGGGCGTGTTCCAGCCGCCAGATAATTTCGGCGGCCCAGTCGGGCACGGCCACGGTGGGGGGGCGGCGCTGCATGGCCGCTGCCGCTTGCCGGAAAAAGTCGGCTAGTGGCACGGCCTCGGCGCTCAGAATGTAGCGTTGGCCGTTCGCCTCGGGCTGGTCGAAGGCCAGGGCCAGCAGCTGGGCCACCACATCGCGCACATCCACGAAGTTGATGAGGCCGCGGGTGTAGAAGCGGTGCTGCTGGTGGGCGTAGCGCAGTAGGCGGGTGCTGCTGCGGCGCCAGTCGCCCGGCCCGAGCACCACCGAAGGGTTCACAATGACGGCCGACAGGCCTTCGGCCACTCCGCGCCATACTTCCAGCTCGCCCAGATACTTGGAGGTGGCGTAGGCCGAATGCGCCGCGCCCAGGTCCCAGGATGCCTTTTCGGTCACGGTAAGCACCTCGCCGGGGGCGGCCGTAGCGCCGGCTGCCGGCCCGCCCAGCGCGGCCACCGACGAGACGTGCACCAGCCGGATGCCCGACCGCTCCAGGCAAGCATCCACCACGGCGGCGGTACCCTGCACATTCACGCTCAGCAGCAGGTCCTCGTCCTGCGGCGCGTAGGAAACCAGCCCGGCGCAGTGGAAAACGTGCGTGACATCGGGCGTGAGAGCCACCCGCAGCTGTTCGGTGTCGAGCAGGTCGCCGGCCAGCCATTCCACGCCGGGGGCCGCGTCGGCGGGCACCGCGCCGCGGTGCAGCGCCCGCACAGCTAGTCCCCGCTCCCGCAGTGCCCGCAACAGAAAAGAGCCGATAAGGCCGGTGCCGCCGGTAACAAATATCATGAAATCAGGAATTAACGCTTAGAAACCAATGGTGGGCATCAGCCGGCCGTAATGGCCTGCTAATTACAACTAACGGACCAGTTGTTTAAAGCGTATTGTTCAGCAAAGGCAGCCGGAGCAGCTTTTCCATATAGGGCTGGGTGAGCGTGCGCTGGGCCAGGGTATCGGTGTGGCGCAGATGGTGGGCATCGGTGCCCACAAAATCAACCAACTCGCCGTCAATCAGCTGTTCCGCCACCTTTTTGGCGGCCGGCGAGTAATAGCCAGCCAGCGAATTCAGGTTCACCTGGAGCAGCACGCCGTAGTCGCGGCGCATCTTCTCAATCTCAGCAAAGCGGCCGTAGAGGTAAGTGTAGCGCTCCGGATGGGCCAGCACCGGCTGGTAACCTTGGGACTTCATCTCAAAAATGATTTCGAACAGATTCAGTGGCTCGTTCATGTAAGAGGTTTCAAACAGCAGATAGCGCTTGTCGCCGCCGAAGGTGAGCATCTCGGTGCCATCGGCCAGCTTTCGGCCCAGAAACTCGTCGAGGTAATATTCGGCGGCGCATTCAAGGGCTACGTCGTGCAGGCCCGTTGCGGCAGCGGCCTCGCGTAGCAACTTAAGGGCGGCCCTTATCCCTTCCGGAGTATTCTTATAGAAGTCGCCCATGATGTGGGGCGTCATCACCAGCTTGCGGTAGCCGAGGCCGCGCAAGGCCCGGAGCAGGTCCAGTGAGTGCTCCACGGTTTCGGCCCCATCATCGAGGCCGGGCAGCAGATGCGAGTGCATATCGGCCTCTAGGGCCGCCAGCGAAGCCGTGGCCACCGGAGCGGAAGTCGCCCCGCCAAATAGTCGTTGCCAGAGCGAAGCCATTTATCCTGTGCGCGTTAGGTAAAGAACTTCTTCAGCTTCTCGCCGAAGGTAAGTTGTTTGGTCGCAGGCTCTTCGTAGTAGCCCTGTCCATACGCACCGTAGCCGTAGCCGTAGCCGTAGCCATACCCGTAACCGTAGCCATAGCCACCACCCGACTGGGCATCGTTGAGAATGGTACACATGCGCGTGAAATTATTGCTGCGAATCAGCCGGTTCATATTCTTAATGAAGGCTTTGCGCGAGTAGCCGGCCCGCACGATGTAGAGCGGGATATCGGCCTTGCGCATGATAAGGATACCATCCGTGACCAAGCCCACGGGGGGCGTGTCAATCAGAATGACATCATAAAGCTGAAACAATTCCTGAATCATGGTATCGAACCGGTCGCTCAGAATCAGTTCCGACGGATTAGGCGGTGTAGGGCCGGCCGAGATGAATTGCAGCGAATCAATGCTCGTGGGCTGAATGCATTCCTGCACATTATGCCGGTCGATGAGGATGGTACTCACCCCGCGTGTGTTTTCGGCCCCAAATGCCAGGTTGACTTTGGGCTTACGCATGTCCAAATCCAGGATGACAACCTTCTGCCCGGAAAGGGCAATAATGCCGCCGAGATTAACGGTCACAAAGGTTTTGCCTTCGCCGGAGATGGTGGACGTCACCGAAATCAGCCGCTTCTTTTTGGCCGAGCTGATGAAATCCAGGTTGGTTCGGATGGAGCGGATGGACTCGGAAATGGCCGATTTAGGATTCTTGTCCACCACCAGGCGCGACACTTCCATCTTTTCCTTGTCATAGGTTGGGATGATGCCCAGCACCGACGCTTTAGTATTGCGCTCCAGCTCCCGCACGTTGGTCACCGTGTTGTGCATGAAGTAGCGCACCGCAATCAGGCCCAGGCCCAGCAGTAGGCCGCCGGCTAGCCCTACGGCGTATACGATGAGCTTGTTGGGAAAGATGGGCAGCGCGGGCGGCGAGGCCGGCGACAGAATCTGGAAGTCGGCTGTGGTACCGGCCTTCTCGATGTTGAACTCCATTTTCTTGTCCAGCAGCATCAGGAAGGACTTTTCGTACAATTCCAGCGGACGTTGCAGGCGGGCCAGCTCGGTGCCCTTCTCGGGCAGACTTTGCAGCTCGCCAGTGAGTTTGGCGCGCTGGGCGTTGAGTTCGTCCATGCTGCGGCGCAGCAGCTTTTGGTTTTGCAGCAGCAGGCGTTGAATGTTGTTGCGGGCAAAGTTGATTTTGGCCTGCTCGGCCTGAATCACTTCCGTCTTATCGGTGTAGGAGCGCGACAGCCGTCGTAGGTTCCACTGCAGGCTGTTGAGCTCGGCCAGCTGGTCTGCTAGTTGCGGGTCTTTAAGCTCGGCCAGTGCGGGAATGCTCTGCTGCACGGTTTGGTTTTCGTCGCGCGTGAGGCTGCCCTGCTGCGCCATTTGCGCTACCTGGCCCAACATCGTCAGGGTTTCTGAAAGCTTTACCCGGTCCTCTTCCAGCTTTTCCAGCTTTTCGCTAATCGTCCCCACCTCGGCCTTCACATCGTAGGTGCCCGAGCGCTGCACAAAATTTTGCAGGTTGTCTTCGGCTTCCTGCAGGCTTTTGCGGTTTTCCTCCGAAATCTTATCCAGAAAGCGCAACTGCTTCTGAGTAGCTTCTTGCTTGCTGGCAATTTTCTCGTCCAAGTACACCGAATCAATCTTATTGACGATGTCCTGCGCCTTCACCGCATTGAAATCGTTGAACGAGATGCCAATCGTGTTGGCGTCCGGGTTCACAATCTCGACGGTCAGGTTTTTATCCAGGTAGGCACTCACGGTGTTGTCGTCCTGCACCGTGAAGTGATAGCTGCCATCCAGGGCTTCCTTATTCAGCTTCGGGGTCGGCAGGATTTGTAGTGTAATACCAGGCAGCGTGATGGTTTGGCCCAGCGCGTATTCGCCCCCCTGCGGCCGGTTCTGATTGGTGAATTCGAGCTTAAAACGCTGCTGGTTCACAAATTTCAAATCAAACTTGCGGTTGTACAGCGCATTATCCGTGATTTTGTAGACCACCCGAAAAGGGGAGGTGCCGTACATTTCTGACTCCAGCACCGTGCCCTGCACGTAATAGTTCACATCGAGGTCCAGCGAGTCTTTCAGCCGCCGGTAGATGATGTTGGACTTAATCAGTTCTACCTCGCCGGCCAGTTTGGTGCCGTGGGCTTTGTCCACCACGGCCGGAGCCATCTGCCCGGCCAGGCCTAGGGCGCTTCCTTCGTTGCGCTCGTCAATTTTGAGCAAAGATGTCGACTTATACACCGGCTTGGTGTAGCGTAGATACAGCCACGAGGCCGTGACGCCCAGAATAATCAGCAGCAGCATCCACAGCAGGCTGCGGCGGGCTACCATTACCAAGGTGGCCAAATCCAGGCCGGCAGAATCATCGTCAGCCTCATTGCCTGCGGCGGTGGGCACGGCCGAAGGCTCGGCTGTTCCGCCGCTGGCATTCCGGATGAGCTCTTCCAGCTCCGAGTTTTCGTTTACGGCCATTGTGATGCTATTGCCAGCAAGCGCTGGGTATGATATAAGGGGCTCAATCGGTGCGTTATTTTACAACGTTGATGATAACAAGTGTAGTAGTCAGGATAAGCGAAGCAAAGCTGATAATGGGTGCCGCGTCGGTCAGGGTTTCCAGCACCGGGCGGTGCACCGGTTCTACGTAAATAATATCGTTTGGCTCCATTTGTAGGTTGGCTCGGCGCATTCCCTCCAGCGTGGTCAGGTCCACTTGCTGAACGCGCGGGTTCTTCAAATCGCCCCGGATGATGCGGATATTGCTGGCCTTGCCGCCGTAGCGGTAGAAGCCTTGGTTGCTACTGCTGCCCTGGCTGCCACCGTCGAGGCCGCCGGCCAAAGCCAGCACCTCAATCAGGTTCATGTTATCGTTGGCCAGGGTAACTACTTGGCCGCCCGGTGCCCCTAGAATGAAAACGCGGTTGTTAGTAACGCGCGTGGTCACGAAGGATTCTTTATAAAATTCGTTGTAGCGTACCTGCAGTACACTGTCAGCTTGCAATAACGACAAGCCACTCACTTTCACCCTGTTCACCAAGGGTAATACAACTGTGCCATCGGCCTGAACCAGAAACTCAGAGCCCGACGTGGCACTGCCAGCCGCTTGGCCCACGGCACGCTGGCCCACAATACCGCGCGCATTGCCCCCGCTGCTGGAACTGGCGGCGCCTGCGCTACGGCTAGGCAGTGCCCCGCTGGGCTGGCCAAACTGTAGCTCGCCGTTGGGGTCCAGAATTCGTTCGCCCTTGTTGGTGTTCACGCGCACCTCCAAGTAGTCGTTGGGCTGGATGAGGTAGTTGCGGGCCGTGCGGTTCACGGCCAGGCGCAGCTTGGTGCTATCTAACTGGCGGCCCTGGCTATCGGTGAGCCGGAACATGGTGCGCTGGTTATAATAATGAGTGGAAACGCACGACGAAAAAAGCAGCAGCGCGGGCAGGGCCAGCAGCCACAGCGGCTTGAGGCGGCGAAAGGGAAATGTCGGCATGAAGGCCAATTAGGGCTGAATCAAACAAAAACCAGGAAAAAATTTGGCCTCGAAAGGCAGATTCCCCCCAAAAAGCCTCAAAAGTAACGCTTTTGCCGCGCCCATTCAACAACAGGTGGTTGCGACGGGCCGTGCCCTCCCCGTTGCCAACTGCCTGAATCGTACTTTCGTGGACCGAAAACGGTGAAACGGCCGTTGCGGTAACGACGACCTTACATTCTCCCAAATCCCACCCTTAGTTCCCTTTATATGGAAGCCGTAGCCACCGAAAACCAAACCATGATAGCGCAGATGGTGCGCGACTTTGGTGCCCAACACATCAAACCCGAGATGATGAAATGGGATGAAAGTCAGGAGTTTCCCATCGACGTATTTCATAAGCTCGGCGAGCTGGGCCTGATGGGCGTGCTGGTGCCCCAGGAGTACGGCGGAGCCGGTTTTGGCTACGTCGAGTACGTAACCGCCATTGCCGAGCTGGCCAAGATTGACGGCAGCATCGGCCTGAGCATGGCGGCCCACAACTCGCTCTGCACCGGCCACATCCTGCAACATGCCTCCGAGGAGCAGAAGCAGAAATACCTGCCCAAGCTGGCCTCCGGCGAATGGATTGGCGCCTGGGGCCTCACCGAGCCCAACACCGGCTCCGACGCCGGCAACATGCGCACCACCGCCGTGCTTGATGAGAGCGGCGAGAACTATATTATCAACGGCGCGAAAAACTTCATCACGCACGGCAAATCCGGCAACGTGGCCGTAGTCATTGTGCGCACCGGCGAAGTGGGCGACTCGCACGGCATGACAGCTTTCATCATCGAGCGCGGTACGCCGGGCTTCGCGGCCGGCCGCAAGGAGGACAAGCTGGGCATGCGCGCTTCGGAAACCACCGAGTTGATTTTTACCGACTGCAAAGTGCCCAAGGAAAACGTCATCGGCAAAGTAGGCGACGGCTTTGTGCAAAGCCTGAAAGTGCTCGACGGTGGCCGCATCAGCATCGCAGCCCTCAGCCTGGGCATTGCCCAAGGCGCTTTGGAGGCTGCCACCAAGTATAGCAAGGAGCGTCACCAGTTCAACAAGCCCATCAGCAGCTTCCAGGGCATCAGCTTTAAGCTGGCCGACATGGCTACCGAGGTGGAGGCCGCCAGCCTGCTCACCTACCGCGCTGCCGATATGAAGGACCGCGGCCTGAACGTGAACCTGGAATCGGCCATGGCCAAGCTTTACGCCTCGGAAGTGGCCGTGCGCACCGCCAACGAAGGCGTCCAAATCTTCGGCGGCTACGGCTACACCAAAGATTATCCGGCCGAGAAGTACTACCGCGACGCCAAGCTGTGCACCATTGGCGAAGGCACCAGCGAAATCCAAAAGCTGGTCATTGCCCGGGCATTGCTCAAGTAAACTATGGATTTTGACGGATTTGGCGGGTTTTGGGTCTGGTTCGGCCACTTTCGCCTAGGCGTTGGAAATGAATAGACTACAAAATCCGTGAAATCCATTTGAATCCGATAAATCCGTGATTATCTTTGCGGCCCGGTTTACACCGCCTCCCTCTGAAAATCTCCCTCATTCCCTGATATGATTATCATTCAAATCAAAGACAACGAATCGGTTGACCGCGCTCTGAAGCGTTTCAAAAAGAAGTTCGAGCGCACCGGCGTTCTGAAAGAGCTGCGTCGTCGCACTTTCTTCCAGAAGCCCAGCATCACCGAGCGCAAGATGAAGCAGAAGGCTGTTTACAAGCTTGCCACTTACGGCCAGCCCGGCGAATAGCCCGAAAGTTTTTCGGCCGTTTAGCTTTGTTGAAAACCGGCTGGTTTGCCTCTGTTGGCAAGCCGGCCGGTTTTTTCGCGTCCATACCTGAGCGGTAAGCTTGATGGAAAATAAAAAAATGCTACATTGGATGCCCGGCCCAACCGCCGGGCTTTTTTGGTGTTGGTATGAATGCTTTTCTCGATTTTTTGCGCTTTGAGCGGCGCTACAGTCCGCACACGATTGTTTCGTATCAGACCGATTTGGGGCAGTTTGCGGCCTACCTAAAGTCGGCTTATGAGTTAACCGACCCCACGCAGGCCACGCATCCGCTCATCCGGGGCTGGGTGGTGGAACTGATGCAGGAAAACCTCGACCCGCGCACCGTGAACCGCAAAGTGGCCTGCCTGCGCTCGTACTATAAGTTTCTGCTCCGCAACGGCCTTATCGACAGCAACCCCATGCTGCGCATCAAGGCCCCCAAAATGGCCAAGAAGCTGCCCGAGTTTGTGCCCGAAGAGGCCCTGAACGGCTTGCTGAACACGTTTGAATTTGGCGACGACTTTGCGGGGCAGCGCGACCAATTAGTGCTGGAAATGCTGTACGGCACCGGCATCCGCCTCTCGGAGCTCATTGGCATTCACGCCGACGATGTGAGCCTGGGGGCCGGCACCGTGCGCGTAACCGGCAAGGGCAATAAGCAGCGCCTCGTGCCCCTGAACCCCACGCTGAAGCTCGTGATTGAGCGCTACCAGGCCCGGCGGGCGCACGAGTTTGGTGCGGTGGGTGGCCCGCTGCTGCTCACCGACAAAGGCGACGCGATGTACGAAAAATTCGTGTACCGCACCGTGAAGCGCTACCTGAGCCAGATTACGACTTCCGGGGCGCAGCAGCACCCGCACGCGTTGCGGCACGCCTTTGCTACGCACCTGCTGGGCAAGGGGGCCGACCTGAATTCCATCAAGGAATTGCTGGGCCACGCCAGTTTGGCGGCTACGCAGGTGTACACGCACTTGTCCGTCGACCGCCTGAAATCCGTATTTGAACAGGCCCATCCCCGGGCCTGAGTTTTGTTTACCCTTTTACCTCTAAATCACCCACCTTATGAAAGTACAGATGCATTCGGTGCATTTCGACGCCGACAAGAAACTGCTTGATTTTGTTCAGCAACGCCTGAATAAACTGGAAACTTTTTACGATAAGGTCACCGAAGGCGAAGTAATTATGCGCCTCAACAACAAAGATGGTATCGAGAACAAAACCATCGAGATAAAGCTGCTGGTCCCCGGCAACATCCTGTTTAGCCAAGAAGATGCTGCTTCTTTTGAAGCCGCTGCCGATGCCGCTACTGACAGCCTGCGCCGCCAGATTACGAAGCACAAGGAAAAGGCCATCGCCCATTAATAGATTCGGCATTCTGCCCAACAAAAAGCCCCGCCTGATTTATCAGGCGGGGCTTTTTGTTGACGGAGTTCGCAGATTTTACAGCCCGAACTCGGCCTTAATCTGGGGCACGTAGTCGAGCTTTTCCCAGGTGAAGGTTTCGAAGGTTTTCTTCTCGCCGTTGGGCATCACCACGTCCACGGTGCCGGGCTGGCGGCCCATGTGGCCGTAAGCCGCCGATTGGGCGAAGATGGGGTTTTGCAGGCCGAAGCGCTTCACGATGGCATAGGGACGCAGGTCGAACAGCTTGTTCACTTTCTCGGCCACTTCGCCGTCGGTGAGGAGCTGGCCGGCAGCATTCTTGGCCTTGATGGTGCCGTAGGTGGTCACGAATACGCCCACGGGCTGGGCCACGCCGATGGCGTAGGCTACCTGCACCAGCACTTGGTCGGCCACGCCGGCGGCCACCAGGTTTTTGGCGATGTGGCGGGCAGCGTAAGCGGCGGAGCGGTCTACTTTCGACGAGTCTTTGCCGGAGAAAGCACCGCCGCCGTGCGCGCCCTTGCCGCCGTAGGTATCCACGATGATTTTGCGGCCGGTGAGGCCGGAATCGCCGTGGGGACCACCGATGACGAACTTGCCGGTGGGGTTGATGTGGTAGGTAATTTTGTCGGTGAACAGGGCCTGGGCATCGGCGCTCAGACCGGCTTTCACGCGCGGGATGAGAATCGACAGGACATCGGATTTGATTTTGTCCAGCATCACGCTCTCGGAGGCATCAAATTCGTCGTGCTGCGTGCTGATGACGATGGTGTCGATGGCCTCGGGCTTGTGGTCGTCGGAATAGCGGATGGTTACCTGGCTCTTGGCGTCGGGGCGCAGGTAGGGCATGTCGCGGCCTTCGCGGCGGATGGCGGCCAACTCCTGCAGCAGGCGGTGCGAGAGGTCGAGGGCCAGCGGCATGTAGTTGGCCGTTTCGTGGCTGGCGTAGCCGAACATCATGCCCTGGTCGCCGGCGCCCTGGTCTTCGTCCTTGGCGCGCTCCACGCCTTGGTTGATGTCGGGCGACTGCTCGTGCAGGCGGTTCATCACCTCGCAGGTGTCGGCGTTGAAGAGGTATTCGGGCTTGTTGTAGCCAATGCGGCGGATAGTTTCGCGCACAATGGGCTCGGCATCGACGTGAGCCGTGGACTTGATTTCGCCGGCAACGAGAGCGAAATCGGTCGTCACGAGGGTTTCACAGGCTACTTTGGCAGTGGGGTCCTGGCGCAAATACTCGTCGAGGATGGCGTCGGAAATCTGGTCGGCAACTTTATCGGGATGGCCTTCCGAAACCGATTCGGAAGTGAACAGATAGGGCATTGAATGCGCGAAAAGAGCGGAAGATTGAAACGAAGCGCGCCCGCCAGGCCGAAACCGGCGGGCGGGCGCGGCACAAAAGTACGGAAACCCGCGCTATTGGCGGCTATGCCCCCGCCGATGAAATGTGGTAGGAGTCAGCAACCAACGAAAAATAGTTGCCGAAATCTGCTGGGGTGAGCCGTGGTGCTACAACTGAGCCAGCCGGCCGCCATCCACCACCAGCGTGGTGCCGTGCACGAAGCTGGCTTCGGACGATGCCATGAAGGCAATGGCGGCGGCCAGCTCCTCGGGCGTGCCTACGGCGGCTTTATCGATTTTCTCGGTGCCGTTTTTTACGTTGGGGTTGCTCCAGAGCATGGGCGTGTCCACGGCCCCGGGGGCTACGGCATTGATGCGGGTTTGCTTGCGGTCAAGTTCCAAGCTCAGGCCGCGCACGAAGGCTTCGAGGGCGCCCTTGCTGGTGGCGTAGGGTACCACATTGGCCGTGGTCTGGTGGGCATGCACCGAGCTGATGGCCACGATGGCGCTGCCTTTGGGCATGTGCGGCAGGCACAGCTGGGTGAGTTGGGCCAGCGAGCGCAGGTTCACCAGCATCAGCAGGTCCCACTGAGGCAGGGGTAGGTCTACGAGATGGTCGAAGGTCATCATGGCTGCGTCGCACACCAGCACGTCGATGCGGTGGTATTTGGCCAGCACTTTTTTCACCACGGCGCTGATGGCGCGGGGCTTGGCCAGGTCGCAGGCCATAAAAACGGCCTGGCCACCGGCTTTGGTAACCAGGCGCACGGTTTCGACGCCATCGGTTTTGTCACGGCCCAGCACCACTACGGTGCCGCCTTCGGCTCCCAGCCGCACGCAGCAGGCCCGGCCAATGCCGGATGTTCCGCCCGTCACCAGGCACACCTTGTCTGTAAAACGCATTAATCTGGACTGTTGAATGGAAAGCGCTACGCTAGCTGCGCAGCTACTCTACGGCTCACAACCGATTACAGCGGCTTTTGTGCTGGCGAAACGACGTGGCGTGCCCGGGATTACGCAATGGCCGCAGGGCCATTTACCGGGGCCGTGAGCTTTTCGCACACCAGCACTACCAGCCGCCCGCGCAGGTCGGTGGTCGCAAACAGATATATCTCGCCGCCCTCGCGGATGCCGGTGCGCCGCCGGAAGTCGGCCACCGAATCGGGGTAATTGCGGGTGGTGACGTGGGCGCGCGCCTCCGGCCCCAAGTACGCCTTGAGGGCCGCGCCATCGGCCTTTTCCACGGCCAGAATCTTGAAAACCCGGCCCGGAAAATCAGCCCGCAGCACATCCGAAGTATACAGGTGGCTGTGCTGGTGCAGCTTGAGCAGCTCGAATGCCGTGCCGATGCTGCGGAACGCGCCCGCTTTGAGCACGGCCGCGTTGGGCTCGTATAGGTACTGCTGGGCCTCGGCGTAGCGGGGTGTGGCACGGGCTTCACGGGCGCGGTTGAGGCGAAATTCCTGCTGGGTGCCGTCGCGGCGCAGGTTCAGGGCGTAGCGTTCGGGGTCCACGGCGGGCTCCTGGCCCAGTTCGTACAGAACTTCTTTTACCTCATTATCCACGGCCACCACCCAGAGGCGGCGCACGTGGGCCAGGCCCTGCACGGCGTGCTCAATGTCCAGCATGGGCGAGGTCTTGAGCAAGACTCTGTCGGCCTTGTGCAGCAGCAGCGGCATAAGTTTCACCACGTCGGGCTCACAGTCGCGCAGCAGGAAAATCTTGCGGGCGGCCGTGTCGCGCCGGGCCGGGTCGAGGTAGAGCCAGTCGTAGTGGTACGGCGTGCTTTTCAAAAAAGCCACTGCATCGGCCGCGTTAATGGTCACGTTATCAATGCCGAGCTGGCTGAAATTGTAGCGCACCACGCCAGCCAGCGCGGGGTCGCGTTCCACATAATCGACCTGACTCACGCGAGTGGCAAAAGCAGCCGAGTCGGCTCCGAAGCCGCCGGTGAGGTCGGCCAGGCGCTGGCCGCCTACTAAGCTAGCTTTAAACGCGGCTGTGCGTGCCGATGAAGCCTGCTCGACGGACAGGGCGGGCGGAAAAATCAGTTCCGGGTTATCGGCCCAGGCGGGGAGCTTGGCGCGAGCTTTCTGACGGGCCTGAATCTGGCGCACCAGCTCGGGCACGGGGAGGCCGGGGTGGCGGCGGGCTTGGAGGGCCAGGTGGGCGGGGTCGTCGTGCAGGTGCGCGGCCACGTACCGCCGGGCCGCTTCGGGCAAGGGGTAGTCCATGGATGACCTTATACGGGAAAACGCGGCACTTAGCGCAAGGCCCAGCGCAGCGAAAGCAGAGGCTGACCCGTGGGCGCAGCCGCAAAGCCGATAGCGGCCGGCTGCAGGCGCTGCCAGGTGCCGCCATGGGCCACGTCCTGGTTAAAGGTTTTCACCGCCCGCTGCAGGTGCGAATTAGTATTGCGGTTGATGAAAATGCTGGCCACCAGGCTCGTAGCAAATGCCCCGATGGCTACCTGCTGTGTGGAGTTGAAATACACCCGGTCGCCGTGGGCCAGAATCTGCTGGCCGTAGAGGCCAAATGAACCGACGGCCACCAAGCGGTCAATCAGGAAAAAAGTCTTCTGGCGGCGGTACTCGTTGAGGTGCGCCAGGGCATCGGCATTGCCGGCGAGGTAGGGGCGAAGCTTCTGCCCAAAGAAACCGGCCGTTTGATAATTATCGCCGCTGGCGCCAGGGGCCAAGAAATCAAAATTGTGCTGGGGGCCGCCTAGGCCACGCCCTTCATCTTCGGGCAGGAGGCGAATACTACCGGGAGCTTGTTGGGCCAGTGCAGGCGCTAATAAGCTAAGGGATAGGATAATAGTGGCTGCGCCACGGCGCTGCCAATTACCTGAACGCAGCTGGTTGATTTCGTGCATAGTAACAAATATAATGATGCTTATAGGGCTTAAAAGAGCGTCGCCGCAATATTTTCTGGCCGCCAACCCAACAAACCCGGAGTACTACACGTTCAGGCCGAACCGGCTAATCACCCCTTGGGCCGCGTGTTTCACCCACCAACCCGAAATTTTCCATGAAAACATCCTCCGTATTCCGCCGCGCCGTTCAGGCTGTTTTGCCGGCCACGCTGCTGCTGGCCGCTTGCAGCAAGAGCGATACGCCTGCGCCGACACCAGCTCCCGACCAAGGTCGTCTCAGCGTGTACCATATGGCGGCGAGTGCCAACGTGGGTTTGAAGTTCCTGTTTGATGATGTCGAAAAAGCTTCGCTCAACTACGGGCAGAATTCGTTAAACCAAGCACTGAACACAGGTAGTCGCACCATCAAAGTAAACGTTGCTTCCTCTGGTGCTAACGTGGACACGAAGACTGTCACGGTAGAAAAAGACAAGAACTACTCGTATTTCGCTTACTCTACCAGTGGTACTCAGTTAGCGGGTCTGGTCACGACGGATGACCTCACAGCACCATCGGCAGGTAAGGCCAAAATTCGCTTAGTACACCTCGGACAAGGTGCTGCTACACCGCTCAAACTGTCTGCTACTGCTTCGTCGGCGGTAGATGTTGTGGGTACAGAAACGCAGTTTGCCTCTGCTTCCCCGTTTATCGAAGTGCTACCCGGCTCCTACAACGTAGCGGTGACCAGTGGGGCCGCTTCAACTGTGATATACAATGTGGGCGACGGCAACGGTACGAGCACCAACGATATGGGAACAATTGCCAACAAGACATACGAAGCGGGCAAGATATACACCGTTGTTTACCGCGGATTGACGGGCACTACTGTGTCCGACCCGCTGAAGTTAAGAGCTGTAATAGTTCAGAACAACTAGTCGCTTAATCGGATAAATATTCTGGTAGCAAAAGCCCGTACCTAATCGGTGCGGGCTTTTTTGTGTTTCAAGGCGAACAAATCCAGTATCTTTGCAGTTGAATCGCCACACAATAAATTAATCCGTATCATGGTGGAAACCACGACGAAGACGTACGTTCCGTACAAAGTAAAGGACATGAGCCTGGCCGAGTGGGGCCGCAAGGAAATCCGCCTGGCCGAAGCCGAAATGCCCGGTTTGATGAGCCTGCGCGAAGAGTTTGGCGCGGCACAGCCCTTCAAAGGCGCGCGCATTGCCGGCTGCCTGCACATGACCATTCAAACGGCCGTGCTCATCGAAACCCTCAAGGCGCTGGGCGCGGAGGTAACGTGGTCGTCGTGCAACATCTTCTCGACCCAGGACCACGCTGCGGCCGCCATTGCTGCCGCTGGCATCCCGGTGTATGCCTGGAAAGGCATGGACGAGGCTTCGTTCGACTGGTGCATCGAGCAGACGCTGTTTTTCGGCGAAGACCGTCAGCCCCTGAACATGATTCTGGACGACGGCGGCGACCTCACCAACATGGTACTGGACCGCTACCCCGAGCTGGCCGCCGGCATTAAAGGTGTGTCGGAAGAAACGACGACCGGCGTACTGCGCCTGTATGAGCGCGTGAAACAGGGCACGCTGCCTTTCCCCGCTATCAACGTGAACGACTCGGTAACGAAGTCGAAATTCGACAACAAATACGGCTGCAAAGAGTCGGCCGTGGATGCTATCCGCCGGGCTACCGACGTGATGATGGCCGGCAAAGTGGCCGTGGTGGCCGGCTACGGCGACGTAGGAAAAGGCACCGCCGCTTCGCTGAGCGGCGCGGGCGCCCGCGTTATCGTGACCGAAATTGACCCCATCTGCGCTCTGCAGGCGGCCATGGACGGCTTCGAGGTGAAGAAGATGGAAAATGCCATTCCGCGCGCCGACATCGTCATCACCACCACCGGCAACTGCGACATCATCCGCGAGGAGCATTTCCGCGCCCTCAAGGACAAAGCCATTGTCTGCAACATCGGTCACTTCGATGATGAGATTGACATGGCGTGGCTGAACAGCAACTACGGCCACACCAAGGACACGGTGAAGCCGCAGGTGGATATTTACACCATTGACGGCAAGGAGGTTATCATCCTCGCCGAAGGCCGCCTCGTGAACTTGGGCTGCGCCACCGGTCACCCCTCGTTCGTGATGTCGAACTCGTTCACCAACCAGACCCTGGCCCAGTTGGAGCTGTGGCAGCGCGCCGACCAGTACGAAAATCAGGTGTACACCCTGCCCAAGCACCTCGATGAGAAGGTAGCCCGCCTGCACCTCGCCAAAATCGGCGTGGAGCTGGACGAGCTGACCGCCAAGCAGGCCGATTATATCAAAGTGCCGGTAGAAGGTCCGTTCAAATCGGATTTGTACCGTTACTAGAACGTGTTAAACCAACAGCAAAAAAGGCCGGCTCACACATGTGGGCCGGCCTTTTTTGTCTGCGGGGAATGAAACGGCTACTCCAGCATTACGCGGTGAGAGACAATGGTGCTCCCAGCCACGCCCAGTTGAAGGGTGTAGGCACCAGTGGGCAACGCGGGCAGTTGCAATTGCCAGTGGCCGCCCTGTGGAAGGAGGGCTTTGCCGCTACTGATGTAGCAGGTGCGGCCCACCGCGTCCAGCAGCTTAATGGAATCGACTTGTTTGTCGCTTGGGATTGTAAGCGAGAGCGCACCGCCAACGGCGGGCGTTGGGTACACCGCCCACCCTTCTCGGGCGTGCGTGGTGGTGGCCAATGGGCTACGCACTTGGAACGTGAGGGAGGCGGTATCGCGGCGACCTTCGCAGAGTTGGTTCCCGCCTGCCGCCTCTACGCTGATAAAAGACACGGTGTAGGTGCCCACTGGCAAGCGGCCAACGCTCACCGAATCCATAAATTTGGACTGGTTGGTTGAATAGCCTATCTGATAACAGCCGGTGAACGTCATGTTTTGGCCGGTAACGGAAAAACTCGTGTTGATGCGGTAGCTTACCGCGCCCGTCCTTGCCAAAAAATATAGCTTAACAGCGTCAGAACTGGTAGGATTTGCGGGTTCTACAATCGGCCTGATGAAAAGATTGGGGTTGCCTTGGGCAAAGGCCGCAGGGGCAGCCAACATCAGGAAGAGCAAAGTAACAAGTTGACGCATAGAGTGGAAGGGTGAAGGTGGAAAAGGGTTGCAACGCAAATAATTTCCCAAGGTTTCACCGTATTCCCTCGCTTTGTTCACGCATTGGCTTTCCAGCTCGGTGAGCTATGCGTTTGGCAAAAAAGCTACACCTGCACGGGCGCAACGTTGCCCAGCGCTGCCCGCACGGCTGGCGCTACCTGCGTGCCCAGCAGCTCAATGGAGCGCAGTACGCTTTGATGTGAAATACCTTCGATGACAAGCTGGGCCAGGAAACGCGTGTTATTGAACAGTTTGTGCTGATAAAGCAATTTGTCAATAATATCCTGCGGCGAGCCCACCAGCAGCGGGCCCTGTGGGCCACAGAGGTAGTCGAAGTGGCGGCGGTCCATAGGCGACCAGCCGCGCTCGCGGCCTATGCGGTTCATGAGCTGTGAGTAAGGCGGGAAAAACTCGTCACGGGCCTGCTCGGCGGTGTCGGCCAGGTGCAGATGGCAGTTGATAGCGAGCTGCAACGCGTCCACGTCGTGGCCGGCTTTCTGGGCTGATTCGCGGTAGAGCTCGGCAAACGGCACGTACTGCGCGGGCGCACCGCCCAGGATGGCAATGGTGAGCGGCAAACCCAGCTGTCCGGCCCGAATGACCGAGGCCGGCGTGCCGCCCACACCAATCCAGACCGGAATTTTGGCCTGGGCGGGGCGCGGGTATACGCCTTTGGCATCGATGGCGGCGCGGTGCTTGCCCTGCCAGGTCACCACTTCGTTCTCGTTGATGTTCAGCAGCAATTGCAGCTTCTCAATGAATAGCGCATCGTAGTCCTTCAAATCCTGCCCGAAGAGGGGAAACGACTCGATAAAGGAGCCGCGCCCGGCGATAATCTCGGCCCGGCCGTTGGAAATGAGGTCAACGGTAGCGAAATTCTGGAAGGTGCGCACCGGGTCGACAGAACTGAGAACGGTGACGGCGCTGCTCAGCCGGATGCGCTTGGTGATGGCGGCCACGGCGGCCAGAATGACTTCGGGGGCCGAGATGATGAAATCGGGGCGGTGGTGCTCGCCGAGGGCCAGCACGTCGAGGCCGGTTTCATCGGCCAGCTTGCCCATGGCCAGGAGCTCCTGCATGCGTTGGGCGGCGGCGTGGTCCTGGCCGGCTACGTGGGCAGGGGCTATTTCGCCGAATGAGCTAATTCCTATTTGCATATGATTGGGCGGATTGAGTCGGATAAAGCAGAGACGCATAATTGCGTCTCGTCGTTGAACAACCGGTAATGGGGCCAGGCGTTTTCGTTCAATGACGAGACGCAATTATGCGTCTCTACAGCAGTCAGTAAAAAGGCTTACTTCACGTCCGGCGTCACGCCCATGTTGGCGTAGCAGAAGCTCCACACGTCGGCCCACTCGTCGATTTGCAGCTTGGTGCTTTTGCCCGCGCCGTGGCCGGCGTTCACGTCCACGCGGATGAGGGTGGGATTGGGGCCGGTGTTGGCGGCTTGCAGAGCGGCGGCGAATTTGAAGGAGTGCGCGGGCACCACCCGGTCGTCGTGGTCGGCGGTGGTGATGAGCGTGGCGGGGTAGGCGGCGGGCTTCAGGTTGTGCAGGGGCGAGAACTTCAGCAGGTTCTCAAACTGCGCTTTATCGGCCGAGGTGCCGTATTCGGGGGCCCAGTTCCAGCCGATGGTGAAGGTCTGGTAGCGCAGCATGTCCATCACGCCCACGGCGGGCAGGGCCACTTTGCAGAGGTCGGGGCGCTGGGTCATGGTGGCGCCTACGAGCAGGCCGCCGTTGGAGCCGCCCGCGATGGCGAGGTGGTCGTAGTCGGTGTACTTGCTGGTTTTGAGGTACTCGGCGGCCGCGATGAAGTCGTCGAATACGTTTTGCTTGTTGGGCGTCATGCCGGCTTTGTGCCAGGCTTCGCCGTACTCGCCGCCGCCGCGCAGGTTGGGGATGGCCAGCACGCCGCCGTTTTCCAGCCACAGCATGCGCGCCACCGAGAAGCCCGGCGTGAGCGAGATGTTGAAGCCGCCGTAGGCGTAGAGGTAGGTGGGATTTTTGCCGTTCAGCTCCACGCCTTTTTTGTGGATGATGAACATGGGAATCTTCGTGCCGTCCTTGCTCGTGTAGAACACTTGGGTGGTCACGTAGTCCTGCGGGTTCACGTCCACCTTCGGGGCACGGAACACGGTGCTGGTGTTGGTGGCCAAGTCGTATTTGTAAATCGTGGTCGGGTAGGTGAACGACGTGAAGGCGTAGTATACCGACTTGGCATCGCGCCGGCCACCGAAGCCGCTGGCCGTGCCAATGGCCGGCAGCTTCACGTCGTGCTCGAATTTGCCCAGCTCCGAATACACTTTCACCTGCGAGCTGGCATCGTTCAAATAATCAGCAATGAGCTTGCCGCCCACCTGGGTCACGCTTTCCAGCTTGTTCTTGCTTTCGGGCAGCACGTCGTGCCAGTTGGCTTCGGCGGGCTTCTTGGGGTCGATGCGGATGACGCGGTAGTTAGGTGCCTTGTAGTTGGTGTACACCAGCACTTCGCCGCCCACGTTGCCAATGACGCTGTTGTTGAATTCGTAGCTCGAAATGAGCATGGTCCAGGTCTTGGCCTGCTTGGGGTCGGTGAGGTCGCGCACCAGCAGCTGGTTGCCGTCGGCCTTGCCGTCGGTGAGCGTCAGGGCCAGGAACCGCTCGTCCTCGGTCGCATTAGCAAAGCGGAAACCGAGGGGCATTTTGGGGTTTTCGTACACCAGCTGGTCGGCGCTCTGCGGCGTGTTCAGCTTGTGGAAGTACACCTTGTGGAACTCATTCTTGCCCGAAAGGCCGTTTTCACCGGCTTTGGGGGCGTCGTAGCGGCCGTAGTAGAAGCCGTTTTTGGTCCACGACGTGCCGGATACCTTCACCCATTCCAGGGTTTCGGGCAGCAGCTTATTCGTTTGCAGGTCCATGATGCGGACCTTGTGCCAGTCGGAGCCGCCGCCGCTGGTGGCGTAGGCCAGGTAGCGGTGGTCGTTGCTGAACTCGGTGCCGGCCAGGGCGGTGGTGCCGTCGGCCGAGAATTTGTTGGGGTCAAGCAGAATCTGCGGCTCTTCGGTACCGCGCTGGCGGTAGAGCACAGCCTGGTTCTGCAAGCCATCATTCTTGCTGAACACCAGCTCCGAACCCACCTGCTCAGGCACCCCAAACCGCTCGTAGTTCCAGATTTTGGTGAGCCGCTCGCGGATTTTATCGCGGAACGGAATCTGCTTCAAATAGCCGAAGGTTACCTCGTTCTCCGCCGTCACCCAAGCCTTGGTTTCGGGCGAGTCGAGGGCTTCGAGCCAGCGGTAGGGGTCAGGCACTTTGGTGCCGAAATAGGTGTCGGTGAAGTCGGTTTTGCGGGTTACGGGGTATTTCACGGGGGGCAGGGGGGTAGGCAGCTCCAAGCCGGCGCGGCGGCTGGGCTCGCCTTTTTCGGGCACGGTGGTTTCGGTGAGAGCCTGGTGATTGGGCAGGGTGTTGCGGGCGGGAGGCGCGGTGGCGCGGCAAGCCGTGGCAGCCGCCAGAATGGCGACCAGGGGTAAAACAGCTTTCATAAAAAAAGGAAGAAAGATGAAGGCCGTTGCCAGCCGGACTAAGTGCGTGAAAAATCTGGGTCAGTTGAAAGTCAATCCATTTGAACATCGTCGGCCACGGCGCCGCCCTGGCTGCTGGGAGCGGCATCGGGCACGGGGGCGGCTTGTGCTACCGCGGTAGCTACACTCGGCTGGTTGATGGCGGAGGCCACCAGCTCGGGCAGGTTGGCGTGCAGCCAGCGCAACTCCTCGTCCACGCGCTGGCTCACCAAGCGCTCCACTTCCAGGCGCTGGGCGGGGCTGAGCTGGTCGAGAACCGGCGTAGCCGGGGCATTGTTGGCCTCGGATGCCGAAGCAGCGAGTATCAACGCTTCGGCGCGCTTCACGCGGGCTGCGGAGTCGGCCACGGCGGCGCTGGTTTCGGCTGCGGCGGCCTGGGCCGCGGTGGCGGCCTGCTTGGCCAGCAGGGTTTCGCGGCGCTGCTGGCGGCGCCACTGGCCCAGCGTCACGCGCAACATGATGTAGAGCACCAGACTGAGGATGCCCAGGATAAGCGCCAGCGGGGCCGCAAACCGATAAAGCAGGCTGCCCGGGCCGGTGGCAGGCAGCGCCACGGCCGAGGGGCCGGCGGCATCGCGCTCGGCGGCAGCCTGGGCTTCGGCGGCTTCGGCCGGGCCGGGGGCACCGGGAGTGGTGGCAGCAGTGTCGGCCGTTTCCGGGGCCATGGCGGCCGAGACTTCGCCCAGCGGCGTGCCCGAGGTCACGTAGTTGGTGAGGGCGGTTTCGAGGGCGGCCACGCGGGCCATGCGGGCGGGGTCTTTGCGGCGGGCGGGCGAGCTTTTCAGCTTGCTCACAATGGCTTTGGTGAGGGCGGCCAGCCGGGCCGGGTTGTCTTTCTTGCCCTGATAAATAGCGCCCCGGCCCTCAATGGACTGGTACAGCACGCTGTACACGCGCAGGCTGTCGGGGCGGATGCTGGCGGCCAGGGCATCGAGGTTGCCGCCTTCGCAGCGCACGGTGCTTTTGAGGTTGGGCCGGCCGGCGTCGTCGTACACGAAACGCACCGTGGCGCACCAGATTTGTACCTTGCTTTCATCGAGCGAGGGCTGGCCGAGGGGCGTTTGGGCCGAAGCAAACAACGGCAGGGCAACAGCGAAAGCAAGCAGCAGGCGACGGAAAATCATGCGCAGAAAAATGGTTGAGGGCCGAAAAGTACGAAATGCCGGCCCAGCGTCCACATCCTTCTTAGCTGTAGTCTATTTCGGTATTATCCCCAATATTCAGCGAGTGGTTCATGCCCCGGAACGAGGCGTCGGAGCCCACGATGCAGTCGTGCATCACGGCCGCGCGCAACTCCGAGTAGCTCCCGATGATGGAGTCGCTCAGGATGCAGTTTTTGACGATGGTTTTGTCGCCGATGGCCACGTTGGGACCGATGATGGAATGCGAAATCTGGCAGCCGCGCCCGATGCTCACCGGCGGAATAATCACGGTATCCGGGTATTCGGAATAGTTCTGGCCGTCGAGAAACTCGGGGCGGTTCAGCAGGCGGGCGTTGGCTTCGAGCAGGGTTTCCTTGCGGCCGCAGTCGAACCAGTTATCCACCGGGCAGGTCGTCATCACCTCGCCCTCTTCGATGAGGTGCATCAGGGCATCGGTGAGCTGAAACTCGCCGTGCGTACGCACGTCCGAATCGATAAGCCATTCCAGGGCCTGGGCCAGCTTTTCGGGGTAGGCGAGCTTGTAGAGACCCACCATCGCAAAGTTCGATTTCGGAATTTTGGGTTTCTCTACCACCTTGTTTACCCGGCCGTTGCTCCCGGTTTCGACCAGCCCGAACATGCTGGGGGTTTTCACCTCCTTCACGGCCAGCACCGAGCCGGGCGTGGCCATGAGGGCGGCCAGGTCCACGTCCACAATGGTATCGCCGAGCATGATGAGCACACCGTCGGGGTCGTGGCGGAACTCCTCGCGGGCAAGCCACAGGGCGTGGCTGATGCCCTCGCGCGGTTCCTGCACCACAAACGTGGCCTTAAGGTCGGGGTACTGGCGGCGCACGTAGCGCACGATTTTATCGCCCAGGTAGCCCACAATGAACACGAACTCGGTGAGGCCGGCGGCCTGCAAGCGGTCGATGATGTGGCCCAGAATGGTGTTGCCGGCCACCGGCACCAGGCTCTTGGGCTGGGTGTGGGTGTGGGGGCGCAGGCGCGAGCCAATGCCGGCAACGGGAATAACAGCTTTCATGAAACAGGGCTGTGTAATGGAGAAGGCAGGAGGACGATAAATGAAGGCGTTCGGGCCAGCTAAGCAGCAAGCTACAACCACTAGGGCTAAGCTGCGTACTTTGCCCCAAATCCGGTACCAAACCGGAGCAGGGGCTGCAAGTTTGGCCCGCTGCACTTTCAACCCGCGGATACCCTTCATTAACACCCTTCACAACCCATCATGAAACGCTTTCTTCTCTATTTCGCGGGCCTGGCCCTGTTGCTCACCCAGTCGTCGTGCGGCTACAACGGCATGGTGACGCGCGACCAGGCCGTGAAAGCCCAGGCCGGCAACGTGCAAAGCGCCTACCAGCGCCGCAACGACCTCATCGGCAACCTGGTGAACACCGTAAAAGGCGCCGCCAAGTTCGAGCAGGGCACCCTCACCAGCGTCATCGAAGCCCGCGCCAAAGCCACCAGCGTGCAGCTGAACGCCAATGACCTGACCCCCGAAAATATCAAGAAATTCCAGGATGCCCAGAGCCAGGTTTCGGCCGGGCTGGGCCGCCTGCTGGCCGTGTCCGAGAATTACCCTGACCTGAAGGCCAACGCCAACTTCCAGGAGCTGCAGGCCCAGATTGAGGGCACCGAAAACCGCATCAACGTGGAACGCAACAAGTTCAACGCCGTCACCAACGACTACAACACGTTCACCCGCTCGTTCCCGAATAACCTGTTTGCCGGCATGTTCGGCTTCCAGCCCAAGCCCTATTTCGAGGCCGATGCCGCCGCCAGCAAGGCGCCCACGGTTCAGTTTTAGGGTTGAATCCTGTGTAGGGTGCGGGGCTTGTCCCCGCCCGCCGTCCGCGCCGGTTTAACGATTCCGTGCAATGCTGGGCGGGGACAAGCCCCGCACCCTACTCACATATTAATTCCATGAATTCCCCCCTCACTCCCGCTCAGGATGCGGCCCTGGTGGCCGCCATCCGGCAGGCCGAAGTCACCACTTCCGGCGAAATCCGGGTGCATCTCGAAGACACCTGCCCCACGCCCGAGCCGCTGGACCGCGCCGCTCAGGTATTTGGCGAGCTGAACATGCACAAAACCGCCGCCCGCAACGGCGTCCTGTTTTACCTGGCCTGGCAAAGCCGGCAGTTTGCCGTCATCGGCGATTCGGCCATTAATGCGGCCGTGCCCGACGACTTCTGGGAAACCACCAAGGAAGCCGTGCTCGAGCAGTTCCGGCACGAAAACTACGTGCTGGGCCTGGAGCGCGGCATCAAAATGGTGGGCGAACAGCTGAAGCGCTATTTCCCCTACAACGCCGCCACCGACCAGAACGAGCTGGACGATTCCATTTCTTTCGGCGGCCAAAAACCGTCTTCCGACGCATGAAAAATTCCGTGGCTACTGCCAGGATATCAATTTTGTCCCGCCTCCCCGTCGTAAAGCCGGGCTCGCCAAGGGCGTGGTGGCCGATGCTGCTACTGTTTTTTGGGCTGGTTTCGGCCTTCAATGGCGCGGCGCAAAACATCCCACCCCGGCCCAACCCGCCCCGCCTCGTCAACGACCTGGCCGGGCTGATGCAAGGCGGCGAAGCCGACCAACTGGAGCGCAAGCTGGTGGCCTACGACGACAGCACCTCGTCGCAAATCGCCGTCGTTACCGTCCCAAACCTCGACGGCGATGAAATTGCCGACTACGCCCAGAAGCTGTACGAAAGCTGGGGCATTGGCCGCAAGGGCAAGAATAACGGCATTCTGATACTGGTGGCCCAGCAGGAGCACGCCGCCCGCATCCAGACCGGGTACGGCTTGGAAGGGGCCGTGCCCGATGCCCTGGCCAAGCGCATCATCAGCAACACGCTGGTGCCGGCCTTCCGCCAGAACCAGTACTACGCCGGCCTGGACAGGGCCACCGACCAGCTCATTGCCCTGGCCAAAGGCGAATACCAAGCCGACCCGGCCGACGCCCAACGCCGGGACCAGGGCGACCACACCGGCTCAGGCTTTCCGTTCTGGATTATTATCCTCGTGATGGTTATCGTGTTCACCATGTTGCGCAACCGGGGCGGGGGCGGCCGGGGTAACCGGGGCTTCGGCGGTGGCTTCATTCCCCCTATCATTTTCGGGGGCGGCGGCTTCGGCGGAGGTGGCGGCGGCTGGGGTGGCGGTGGCGGCGGAGGTGGCGGCTTCGGAGGCTTTGGCGGCGGCAGCAGCGGCGGCGGCGGCGCCAGCGGCAATTGGTAAAGCGGCAACTGCGCGGATTGAAATAACCGGCAACAGCCCGGTCGAGACTTCCTCGGCCGGGCTGTTTTGCTTGAATAACTACTGGTTGCGATGGGTTGATGCTAACCTTTTGGCCGCGGGCACAGTATCAGCCCTAACCCGCTGGCCCGCGTGCTTGCGGCTTTCACTCCCTTCTTCATTCTTTCACGCCATGAATGCTTCCCGTTTTACCCTCTTCTTATTTCTCTGCTTTCTGGCCACTTCGCTGACCGGCTGTGCGGCCATCGGCGATATTTTCAAAGCCGGGGCCTACACCGGCATCATTGCCGTGTTCATCGTGGTCGCGCTGCTGTTCTTTATCGTGAGCAAAATACGTGGCCCGCGCCCCTAATCCGGCGCTTGGCAACAATAAAAAAGCGCGGCTCCTGCATAGGAGCCGCGCTTTTTTGTGCCGTGGGCCGTCGGAAAGCTAGGCGTTTTTCTTGCTGGGCATGGTGCCGATGATGTGGTCCCAGAGCGTGCTGCTCACACCGAAGGCCACTTCGTCCTGCCGGTAGTGGTGCTGGCTGTGGTGCGTCCACCACACTTTCAGGAAGTTTTTGGGTGGCGAATAGGCGTGAATGGCATAATGCACAAACAGGTACATGGCGTAGCCAAACGTGAAGCCCGACAGCAGCCCAAACGCATACGAGCCAAAGCTGAAGCGGAAAATGAAGAACAGCAGCGACGCCACAAACACCGTGATGATGGGCGGCATGGCCAGGCGGGTCTTGTCCTTGGGGTATTCGTGGTGCACGCCGTGCATGGTGTACTGGAACTTGGCGCGGCCCGGCGTAGTGGCCGGAATGTGGTACACGTAGCGGTGCACCAGGTATTCCACCAGCGTGAAAGCCAGCAGCCCCACCAAAAACAGCCCCAGCGCCGCCACACCCGTCATGAAGCCGTGTGTGAGGCCATAATACATGCTGATGATGCCCGTAGCCGCAAAAATGCCCACCGGCAGCGCAATGTGCGTGTGCGAAAGCCGCTCCAGCACCGGGTTCTGGAAGAGCTGCGCCGAGCCTTTGTGTTTGGGGCGTACGGGAGCTGTTGAAGGGGTAGGAGCCTCGTTTACAGCTGGTTCTTCGGTGGATACTGATTGCATAGGGGTAACTAACGTCGAACGAATCAATTAACAAAATTACGATGCGGGCGGCAATGTAGCGGGCAGGGCAAATCCGGCCCCCGCCAGCTGGGCCACCACGGCCGGCAGCGTGCAGGCCGCCCCGCAACGCAGCCGTGCCTGGGCATAAAACTTACTTCGGGCGGCCAGGGTTTCGCGCAGCCAGGCCTCGGCCCCGCCGGCAGCGGCCAGCAACGGGCGTTTGGCTACTTCATCGGGGGGCAGGCGGGCGGCCAGCACTTCGATGGGCACGTCGAGCCAGAGCGTGGGGCCGGCCTGGTTGAGCAGCGCCATGTTGTCGTGAAAGCAGGGGGTGCCGCCACCCGTGGCGAGCACCAGCGGCGGCCCGGTGTGGGCGAGGGCATCGCGCAGCACCGCCGCCTCTACGGCCCGGAAGCTGACCTCCCCGTCTTCGGCAAAAATCGCCCGCACGCTGCGGCCGGTGCGGGCTTCGATGGCAACGTCCAGGTCGAGAAAGGGCCGGTTGAAGTGGGCTGCCAGCTGGCGGCCGAGCGTGGTTTTGCCCGCGCCGGGCAGGCCCACCAGGCTCAGGTGCCCGGAGCCGCCGCGAGAAATAATGGCGTCGGTGGGAAGCGGTTTCACAGTTATGGCCTGAGTTGGAATAATGTTGTTGCAGCTCTTAGCTGAGCTTCACGCGCGGGTCGAGCACGGCGTAGAGCACATCTACCACAATATTTATCAGCACAAACAACGCAGCTACAAACAGCGTAGCGCCCATCACCACCGGGAAATCGAGGTTTTCGACGGCGCGCAGCGTCACAGTGCCCAGGCCTTTCCAGTTGAAGATGTATTCGATGAAAAACGCGCCCGCCATGAGCGAGGCCAGCCAGCCCGATACGGCCGTGACGACCGGGTTCAGGGCGTTGCGCAGAGCGTGGTGCAGCACCGTGGTGGTGCGGCTCAGGCCCTTGGCCCGCGCCGTGCGGATGTAGTCCTGGCTCAGCACGTCGAGCATGCTGGAGCGCGTGAGCTGCGTGATGATGGCCAGCGGCCGGATGCCCAGGGCCACGGCCGGCAGCAGCAGGTTGCGCAGGACCAGGTGCCGCTCGCCCGTGAACGGGTCCGTTTCATACAGCTGCCCGGTGAGGCTCAGGCCCGTCCAGTGGCTCCAGTAGAAGCCGAAGGTGACGGCAATGAGGATAGCCGCCACGAACGACGGCACCGAAATACCCAGCACCGAGGTACTCACCAACACCCTATCGAGCCACGACTGCGGCCGCAGCGCCGCCACCACGCCAAAAGCCACGCCGCCCACGCTGGCAATGAGCATGGCCGCCAGCGCCAGCCACATGGTGCCGGGGAAATAATCGAGCAGAATGCGCAGCACGTCCTTGTTGCTCTGGAAGGAGCGGCGCAGGTAGGGCGTTTTCAGCACCAGTGCCTTGCGGCCCAGCGGCAGCAGCGCGAATCCGCCGTAGCGGGCGCGGCCGGCCGAGTCGGCCGGGTGCAGGCCCAGCGGCGAAATATCGTTGAGGTAGCCCACCAGGCGGGCGGGCAGGGGCTGGTCGAGGCCGAGGTCGGCGGTGATGGCGGCTTTGGTGGCCAGGTCGCTGCGCTGGCCGGCCAGCAGCGCGGCGGGGTCGCCGGGCAGCACGTTGAAGAGCAAAAACACCGTGCAGGCCACGCCCACCAGCACGAGCAGGCCCTGGGCTAAGCGACGGAGAATAAAAGGGAGCATCTCTAAGGTATGAGGGTAGAAAGGTAGGATGGGAGGAGGGTAAAGGGCCAAAGAAATAACCTCTTACCCTCCTGCCCCCATGCCCTCCTGCCCTAACGTTATTGCAGCTTCTCCTCCACTTTCCCGATGCTTGGGATGTCGTGGTAGTGGTACTTGCCTTTTACAACGCCGTCCTTCAGCAGCAGGAAGCCGGGATTGGAGCGGATGATGGACTTGAGCACCGTGGCATCGGCGAAGTAGAAGGGCACGGCCAGGTTGGCACTGTGGCGGAACACATCGAACTCGGCCGGGCTGCTGCTGGTGATGACGAGCGGCGTGATGCCCCGGCGCGAGGCTTTGGCGTCGTCGAGCAGCTGGTTAATCTGGGCGTACCGGTCGCGGTCGGCCTTGTCTACGTCCTGGATGATGAGCACCAGCTTGTTGCCGCGCAGCAGCTCGGGGGTGTAGTCGCCTTCATCGTTCCAGACCTTGAAATCGGTGATTTTGGGGCCGTCTTCGGGGTTGAGGGGCTCCATGCTCTTGTAGGTCCAGGTCGAGTCGGGGTAGGTGGTGAAATCCTCGGTCTTGCCGTTTTTCTCCATGGTGTACTTGTAGCGCAGCGGGGCGCGGGCCTTCATCAGCTGGCCGATGTTGTTGCCGACTTTATAGGGCAGGAAATCGAAGTAGGGCAGGTGGCCCAGCGCCCGCACCCCAATGCCGATGGCAATGGCCGTGACAAACGTCATGGTCATCACCCCGAACATGCCCTGCACGAAGGAATGGCGCAAAAACCGCTGGTGCGTGAACACAACGGCCCACAGCACCAGCAAAAACAGGTCTTTAAAAAACGAAGTCCAGGGCTTGAGCTTGATGAAATCGCCGAAGCACCCGCAGTCCGTTACCTTATTAAACGCCGCCGAATAGAAGGTGAGGAAGGTGAAAAACACCAGCAGCGCCAGCAGCGCCCACAGCGTGATGCGCAGGTGCCAGCGCAGCAGCAGCGCCGCGCCCAGAATAACTTCGGCCGAGCTCATTAGGATGGAGAGCGTGCGGGCAATGCCCTTGAACCACAGGAAGAACCCCGCCAGGCTGGGCAAGGAGGCGGCAAACACTTCGAAATATTCTTCCAGCTTATAAGCCGTGCCCACCGGGTCGTTCAGCTTGATGAGGCCGGAAAAAATGAACAAAGCCCCGAGCAAAAACCAACACACACGGGTGAGGGTGCGCAACGGATGCGAGGCAGGAGCAACGGCGGTAATCGAGCTGGGGACGGACATAGGGAACAAAGGTAAGGCGGGGGCAAAACGCGCGGGCAAGGTATTGGGTTATTGCATGGACCTGTCATCCTTCGCGGCGCTCCGGATGACAGCTTTTTACCCCTCGCCCTTCAAAATCAGCGCAAACACGGCGTAGTTCAGCATGTCGCGGTAGCTGCCTTCCACGCTCTCGCTCACCAGGGCCGCGCCGCCGATGTCTTCGAGTTGCTTCACGCGGTGCAGCTTCATCAAAATCAGGTCGGTGATGCTCGATACGCGCATTTGCCGCCAGGCTTCGCCGTAGTCGTGGTTTTTGGCCAGCAGCAGGCGGCGGTTTTCGGCGGCTTCGTGGTCGTAGGCGTGGGCCACGGCATCGGGGGCCATGTCGAGCGGGGTGTCTGGGGGCAGGTGCAGCTGCATCAGGGCAATGAGGCAGTAGTTGATGATTGCCACGAACTCCTCGTTCACGTCATCGGCCACCAGTTGCACGCCGGTTTCCTGAATGGTCCGGATGCGGTTGGCCTTGATAAAAATCTGGTCCGTGACCGAGGGCAGGCGCAAAATGCGCCACGCCGTGCCGTAGTCGTGGGTTTTGGCCAGAAACAGGGTGCGGCAGCGGGCCAGCAGCAGGTCGTAGTGTTCGGGGGTATTCAATGGGTGAATGAGTGAATAGATGAATGAGTGAATGAGCGTTGCACCATCTTCACTGCCGCAAGTTCGCCTCCGTTAATGGATATTGAGCTTTCGTAGCTCTGAATCCTGCCTCATGCGTTCTTTGGTTCATTCACCCATTCACCCATTCGCTCATTCACTGTTGTCGCCCCACGGCCGCCTGCTCGACCTACGCCGGCCGCAGGTGATGGGCATTCTCAACCTCACGCCCGACTCCTTCTTTGCCGGTAGCCGCGTGGCTTCCGAAAGAGACCTGTTCGCCCGCGCCGAAGCCATGCTCGAATCCGGAGCTGCTGTGCTCGACCTCGGTGCCTATAGCACCCGCCCCGGTGCCGAGGACATTGCCGCCGAAGAAGAAACCCGCCGCCTGCTGCCGGCCGTGGAGGCCCTGCGCCGGGAGTTTCCGCAGGCCTTTCTCTCCGCCGATACCTTCCGGGCCGGCGTGGCGGAAGCCGCCGTGCAGGCCGGGGCCGACCTGGTGAACGATGTGGGCGGCGGCACCCTCGACCCCGCCATGTTTGCCACTGTGGCCCGTCTGCGCGTGCCCTACGTGCTGATGCACCTGCGCGGCACGCCCCAAACCATGAGCAAGCTCACGCATTACGAAGACGACCTGGTGCTCACGCTGCTACGCTATTTCCGCGACGGGCTGGCCGCCCTGCGCTCCGTGGGCGTGACCGACATGCTGCTCGACCCCGGCTTCGGCTTCGCCAAAACGGCCGCCCAAAGCCACGAGCTGCTGCGCCGCCTGCCCGAGCTGCAGGCGCTGGGCCTGCCCATACTGGCCGCGTTGTCGCGCAAGAAAATGGTGTACGGTCCTCTCGGCCTCGGCCCCGAAACGGCCCTCAACGGCACCACGGCCCTGCACATGGTGGCCCTGCAAGGCGGCGCTAAGCTCCTGCGTGCCCACGACGTGGCCGAAGCGCGCCAAACCATACAATTATTTGCCAATACCTTTCCAATGGCGGAATAATGGCCGTAATTTGAAGGGCGGGAAGCCTTGTCGTGCAACGGCCGCTACCCGCCGCGCCTCTTTTGCATAGGCGCAATGCTGCTCGCCCGCCCTCTTTTCAGTCCCACCCGATGACCGGCCCATTCCCCATCAATTTCCTGCATTTCGGCTGGATTGACGCGGCCGATGTATTGCTGGTGACGGTGCTGCTTTACCAGCTCTACAAGCTGCTGCGCGGCTCGGTGGCCCTGAATGTGGCCCTGGGGCTGGTGTCGTTCTACCTGCTGTATCTGGTGGTGAAGGCCACCGGCATGGAGTTGCTCACCAAGATTCTGGGGCAGTTTATGAGCGTGGGCGTGCTGGCCAGCATCATTTTGTTTCAGCAGGAAATCCGGCGATTCTTGTTGAATGTGGGCAAGGCCACGGCCCTGGAGCGGATGCGCGGCTGGGCCTGGGGCCGCCCGGCCGAGGTGGCCCCGCTGCCCATCAGCCCCTTCGTAGAGGCCGCCAAAAGCCTCTCCAACAAGTACACCGGCGCGCTCATCTGCTTCACTCAGACCTCCGACCTCACGGCCTTCGCCGATTCCGGCGACCGGCTCGATGCCGAAATCAGCAAGCGTCTGCTGCTCTCCATCTTCAACAAAACCTCGCCCCTGCACGACGGGGCCGTGATTGTGGCCAACGGCCGCCTGCGCGCCGCCCGCTGCATCCTGCCCGTGAGCGAAAACCCCGATGTGCCCGCCTCGCTCGGCTTGCGCCACCGCGCCGCCATCGGCCTGAGCGAAGTTACCGACGCCGTGGTGCTGGTGGTGAGCGAGGAAACCGGGGCCATGAGCCTCGTGCGCCACGGCGAAGTGTACCGTAACCTGGGCACCAGCGAGCTGCGCGCCCGCCTGAACGAATGGCTCTTAGCCCCGGCCCCCAACGCCGCCAGCCCTTCGCGCAAAGCCGAAGCTGCTGCCTGATAACGGCCCCGATGAGGCCGCGCAGGGCGCACCCTATCAACTCATTTCTTGGGATAATATATTGATAACCAACTGCCTGGGGTGCGAGTTGGTGATTGGCGGAGCCAGCGATAACCGGGAGGGTATTAGGTTTTCGAACTTTTCGGTTCTACTTTTCTCAGACGTTCTGTGCTTTGCCTTTCAGGTAGTTGGGTTTTGGTGCGACTCACCCAGCGCACCCCCGGCCAAAGCCACCCGGCGGCCGGCGCAAAACCAGCCGCCAGTTGCGGCGCTACCACCCGGTTGCTTTTTTCTTCATTCCCCTTTTTTCACCCTTCTATTCAACCACTTTACTCTTTTGTCTTATGCACAAAAAAATACGCTGCGCGCAGCAGGGGCTGCGGCGCTGTGCCCTGTTGCCGCCAAAGCAACTGACGCGCCTGCTGGGTGCGGGCCTGCTGCTGCTGGGTGGGCTGGGCGCCCAGGCCCAAACCACCACGGTTTTCAACGAAACCTTTGAAGGCACCAACAGCTTCACGCTCGTCAACGGCACCGTGACCAACCAATGGGCGGTGGGTACGGCAGGGGGCAACGGCCCCACCACCACGGGCACCAAAGCGGCCTACATCAGCAACGACGCGGGCGTGACCAACGCCTACACCATTACGTCATCGTCGTTCGTGCACATGTACCGCGATGTGACCGTTCCGGCCGGCCAGGGCAACATCCAATTGGGATTTGACTGGAAGGCGGGGGGCGAAAGCACCTACGACTACATTTTGGTGCAGGTGGCGCCCACCTCGTTTACGCCGGTGGCTGGCACCGCGCTGAGCACCACCGGGGTCACGGTGTTGGCCCAAATCAACCTGCAAACGGCCTTTGGCCGCACCACGCTGCAGCTGCCGGGCAGCTTTTCGGGCAGCACCCAGCGCCTGATTTTCAGCTGGCGCAACGATGGTACGGGCGGCGTGCAGCCCCCCGCTACGATTGACAACATCGCGGTGACGAGCCAGACGGCTAATCCCTTCAGCGGCGCCTACACCATCAACAACGCGCTGCCCACGGCGGGCACCAACTTCGCCAGCTTCACCGATGCCGCTACGCGCCTAAACCAGGACGGCATCAGCGGCCCCGTGACCTTAACCGTATCGGGCGGGCCGTACACCGAGCAGTTTCTGCTGGGCGAAATAGCGGGCACCAGCGCCACCAACACCATTGTGGTGAACGGCGGCGGGCGCACCATCCGGTTTGCTTCGGCCAATACCAACCAGCGGGCGGTGGTGCAGCTCAACGGCACGGATTACACCACCATCAACAACCTGAACATTGATGCGACCGGCGGCAGCGGCACCAGCGGCACCTACGGCTACGGCGTGCTGCTGACCAACGCGGCCGACAACGACCGCATCAGCAACAACACCATCAACGCGGACATTGCCACCACGTCGAGCAACTTTGCGGGCATCGCGGTGAACGGCTCCACGGCCAGCGCCACTACCAGCGGCAACTCGGCCAACAACCTCATCATCGAAGGCAACAGCGTGAATGGGGGTTACTACGGCATCACACTGTACGGCAACAGCACGACTTCGCTGAACACCGGCAATATTGTGCGCAACAACAACGTGCGCGACTTCTGTACCTACGGGATTTATGCGGGCTACCAGGACGGGGCGCAGTTCATCGGCAACGACATCAGCCGCACGCTGCGAACCAACCCCAGCACCTACTACGGCCTCTATACCTCTGGCTCGTCGCGTAGCCTGGCCATTGAGAAAAACCGCCTGCACGACCCGTTCACGGGCAACCCGACTTCGACCAACTCCATATACGGTATTTACCTGTCTAACAGTACCGGGGCCACCGCCAGCACCACCAACGACGTGGTGAACAACGTGCTCTACAACATCAACGGCGCGGGCACGCAGTACCTCATTTATAATTCGGGCTCGGCCTTCAGCCGCATCTACAACAACTCCATCGCCGCCGACGACCAGTCGGCCACGACCAACACTACCTACGGCATCTACAACTCCGGCGCCAATACCGAAGTGAAAAACAACGTGGTGAGCATCACGCGGCCCAGCACGGGCACTAAGTACGGCCTCTACTACTCGACGGCCCCGACCAGCAGCGACTACAACGACATTTACGTGCCCAACGGCAACGTGGGCTACTACAGCACGGCCCTGGTAACGCTGGCCGACCTGCAAGCCGCCAACAACAAAACGTTTGACCCAAGCAGCATCTCGGTGAACCCGGCCTTTGTAGGGGCCAGCACCGGTAACCTGCTACCCACCAATGTGCTGTTGAACAACGTCGGTACGCCACTCACCCGCGTAACCGAGGACATTACGGGTGCCGCCCGGGGGGCGCAGCCCGACCTGGGCGCGTACGAGTTTACTCCGGTAGGTATCGACGTGGCCCCGGTGGCTCTGCTGGGCCCGGCTACGGGCACGAGCTGCTATAGCGCCGCCGAAGCGGTGGTGGTGCAGATTCGCAACGCCGGTACCGCCACCCTCGACTTTGCCACTAACCCGGCCACGGTAACGGTGGTGGCCACGCTGCCTGGCGGCCTTACGCAAACCCTCACGGGCGGCGTGAGCACGGGCACCCTGGCCAGCGGCGCTAACCTGAGTGTAACTCTGACCAACACGCTGAACTTGACCACCCCGGGCACGTACTCCTTTGCCGTGACGGCCACCGTAACCGGCGATGCCAACACTGCCAACAACGTGCTGACGCCCGGCGCTACCCGCACGGTGGTGGCCCCGGTGGCCGGCACACTGTCCCCTGCCACTTTTAACAGCTGCGGCAGCGGCAGTGCGTCGCTGACGCTGGCCGGCGCTTCCAACGGCAGCCTCCAGTACCAGAGCAGCAGCAGCGCCACCGGTACCTTCACGGATATTGCCGGCGCTACCACGGCCACGTACACCACGCCCGTGCTGAGCAGCACCACCTACTACCGCGTGCGCAGCACCTGTAATGCCAACACTACTTACAGCAACGTAGCCACCGTGACGGTGAATAACCCCGTGATTTCGGCGGCTCCCACGCCGCTTAGCACCTGCACGGGCGGCACTGCCACGCTCTCGGCCACGGTGCCGGCCGGCATTTCGGTGCGCTACTTCACGGCCGCTACCGGCGGCACCGCCGTAGGTAGCGGCACCTCCTTCGTAACCCCGGCCCTCACGGCCAATACCACGTACTACGCCGAAGCCTTCGCCGGCGGTACCGAGAACGTGGGCGCCGCCGCCTACAACAGCACGGGCCAGACCCCGCAAACGGGTGGTGCCATGTACTTTACCACGACGGGGCCCGCCACCATCGCATCGGTTACGGTTTACCTCAACGCTGGCCAGGCAGCCGGCACCATCACCATCGACCTGCGCACGGGCAGCAGCAGCAGCGGCGCGATTGTGAATTCGCAAAACCGGGCCTTTGCCGTGCCCGCTGGCCCTGCCACTGGCGTAGCGCCCTACGTAGTACCGTTGAACTACAGCGTACCGGCCGCCGGCCAATACACCTTGTACCTGAGTACTGCTACGCAAAGCGGGGTTCTGCGCGACCCTTCGGGCTCCAATACCACGGGTTACCCATATACTTCGCCCAGCGGCCTGGTGAGCATCACTGCTTCGAGCCTGTCGGGTTACTACTATTACTTCTATAACTGGGTGCTCGGCTCCGAGTGCGTGGGTACCACCCGCACCCCGATTCAGGTGAACGTAGGCGGCGCGGGCCTGGTGGCTTCGCTACCGGCTGCCACGGCCAGCACGTGCGGCCGCACCCCGTACCAGCTGGCCGGCACCATTGCCGGCACGGCCACGGGCGCTACGTACACCAGCACCGGCACGGGCACGTTCTCGCCCAATGCCACTACGCTCAACGCAACCTACACGCCTTCGGCCGCCGATGTAACGGCCGGCAGCGTAACCATCACCCTCACGCCGACCGGTCCGGCTGCTTCGTGCACCACGGCCGGGCAGGTGGTGCTGGCCATTGCATCGGCCCCCGTTGCCACCTTTAGCTACCCTGCGGGTACCTATTGCACGGGTTCGGCTAGCACGGTAGTGCCCACCCTGGCCACCGGCACCACGGCCGGCACGTTCTCGACCTCGGGCACCGGCCTGGGCCTCAACCCCACCACGGGCGCCATCAACCTGGCGGCTTCGGCAGCCGGCACCTACACGGTAACCAACACCGCGGCGGCAGCCGGGGCCTGCGCCGGGGCTTCGGCCACGGCCACCATTACCATTGTGGCCGGCCTGGCCACGCCCACGCTCACGGCCACGCCCCAGACGGGCGGCGGCGTTCTGCTGAGCGCACCGGCGCTGGCTGGAGCCACCTACCAGTTCTCTCGCAACGGCAGCCCGGTGGGCACGGCCAGCACCAGCAACACGCTGCTGCTCCCGGCCGGCTCCCCGAACGGCAACTACACCGTGGTCATCACCTCGACCTCGGGCTGCGCTTCGGCCGCTTCGGCCGCGCTGGCGGTGGTGGTGACGGGCACGCAAACGGCTTCGCTCACCGGCGTGAGCCTGCTGGTGTACCCCAATCCCACGCCCAACGGCAGCCTGACGCTGGAGCTGCGCGGCCCCCGCGCCACGGCTTCGCAGCTGACCGTGCTGAACTCGCTGGGCCAGGTGGTGCACACCAGCACCATCGCCGCCGGCTCGGCCTCGCTGAACCTGGCGCACCTGGCTTCGGGTGTGTACACCTTCCGGGTGAAAACGACCGAAGGCGTGCTGACCCAGCGCGTGGTACGCGAATAGTGTAGCGCCTCGCGCTAAGTAAAAAGGCCCGCTGCCAGCTGCCAGCGGGCCTTTTTTGTGTCTGATAAAACGGATTCAGCGGCTGGCTGAATCGAATATTTATTTCAGTACTTCCAGCTCCTTGCCCACTTTGGTGAAAGCGGCAATGGCCTTGTCGAGGTGCTCGCGCTGGTGGCCGGCGCTGAGCTGCACCCGGATGCGGGCCTTGCCCTGCGGCACCACGGGGTAGTAGAAGCCCACCACGTAAATGCCCTCTTTGAGCATGCGGGCCGCAAATTCCTGGGCCAGCTTGGCATCGTAGAGCATGACGGGCACGATGGGATGCTCGCCGGGCGTGATGTCGAAGCCGGCGGCGGTCATCTGCTCACGGAAGTATTTGGTGTTCTCTTCGAGCTTGTCGCGCAGCGCGGTGCTTTCCGTCAGCAGCTCCAGCACGCGCAGGCTCGCGCCCACGATGGCCGGGGCCAGCGTGTTGGAGAACAGGTAGGGGCGGCTGCGCTGGCGCAGCATGTCGATGATTTCCTTGCGGCCCGAGGTGAAGCCGCCCATAGCCCCGCCCAGCGCCTTGCCCAGCGTGCCGGTGATGATGTCGACGCGGCCCATCACGTTGCGGTACTCGTGGGTGCCGCGGCCGGTGCGGCCCAGGAAGCCGCTGCTGTGGCACTCGTCCACCATCACCAGGGCCTGGTACTTATCGGCGAGGTCGCAGATTTTGTCGAGCTGCGCGATGGTGCCGTCCATCGAAAACGAGCCGTCGGTGACGATGATGCGGTGGCGCGTGCCCTTGGCCACGGCGTCCTGGAGCTGCTTTTCCAGGTCGGCCATGTCGTTGTGGGCGTAGCGGTAGCGCTGGGCCTTGCACAGGCGCACGCCGTCGATGATGCTGGCGTGGTTTAGGGCATCCGAAATAATGGCGTCCTGCTCGTTGAACAGCGGCTCGAACACGCCGCCGTTGGCATCGAAAGCCGCGGCGTAGAGGATGGTGTCTTCCGTGCCCAGAAATTCGGCCAGCTTGGCTTCCAGCTCCTTATGAATGTCCTGCGTTCCGCAGATGAAGCGCACCGACGACATGCCGTAGCCGTGGGTATCAATGGCTTCTTTGGCGGCCTTGATAACCTCGGGGTGCGAGCTCAGGCCCAGGTAGTTATTGGCGCAAAAATTCAGCACTTCACCGGCTTCGTCGGTTTCAATCTCGGCGCCCTGGGGCGAGGTGATGATGCGCTCTTTCTTGAAAAGGCCGGCGTCTTTGATTTCCTGAAGCTGCTGGGTGAGGTCGGGCTGGAGGGTAGCGTACATACTTGGTGGGTTGATGGATGAGTGGGATGGTGGATTGGTGGATTGTCGACTGTCATCCTGAGCTTGCGAAGGACCTTATCACGCTCGAATAGCTTGCAGTAATCCTAACGCTGCAAAGGTGAAAGGTCCTTCGCAAGCTCAGGATGATGTGTCTATTTATTAAAAAACGCCTGCGCGCCCTTTCGCCCGCTGTCCATCAGCTGCTTTTTTTGGGCATCCGAAATCCGTTTGATTTTGGGGCTGAAGTTCAGGAAGTCGATGCTGATGGTGCGCTGCCAGTCGCCGGGCTGCACGGGGTTGAGGTTTTCGAGGGCCACGGTGTAGAGCGCGCCCATGTAGGTGTTGAAATCGGTGATGTCGTAGGGGGCGAGCTGCTGGCGGCCAGCGGGCGCGCCGTCCAGTGGTATCTGCTCGGCGCGGTCGAGGCGCAGGCCCAGGGTTTCGGGATTGAAAACACGGCCCCGGGCATCGGGCGGGCTGGGGAAGCCGGCGGGCAGGTAGCGCGGGTAGTCGAACAAATCGATGGGATAATTGGCCAGCAGGCCGCCATCGACGAGTACCTGCACGGGCTGGCCGGGCGCGGGCGTGCCGGTTATCACCTTGTTATTGGCATCGAGCAGCACGGCCCGAAAGTAGAGCGGAATGCTCATGCTGATGCGCACGGCATCGGCCACGCGCATGGTGGGGTTGGTTTCGTAGCTGAACACCTGCACGCGCTGCTGGGTGAGGTTGGTGCCGGTGGTGTAGAGGTCGCGGAAGCGGGTGGGCTGCTGCTGGGCCAGTGCGTGCAGCTCGCCGAGGGTGAGGTGGGCGTTCTGGGTTTTGCGGCCCACCAGCTCGCCGAGGTAGGTGCTGAACTCGTCGCCGCGGTACCAGCCGTATTCCTTCACCAGCCGGTGCGTGCCGCCGAAGAAGATAAACCGGCCATCATTCAGCCGCTGCACGGGCGTGGCATTCACCACATCAATTATTTCCTGGGCCGAGTAGCCCACCGCCAGCAGCGCCGCCTGAATAGCGCCGGCCGAGGTGCCACCCACTCGCTGCAAATCGCGCAGCACACCGCGCTGCTCCAGCTCCAGCAGTGCCCCGCCGTAGGCAATGCCCCGAATGCCACCGCCTTCCATCACGAGGTTGTGGTAGCGCGGCGCGGGCACTTGGGCGCGAGCCGCCGCACTTCCCAGCAGCCAGATTCCAAAATACAATAGCAGCAAGCGCATCTTCATGGCCCCAAAGATACCGCCGGGCGGTAGCCAAGCCGCCGGGCGCTACTGGTCCTGGGCGCGGCCCTGGGCGAAGTGATAAAGGCGCTGCGCAACTTCCTCGGCGGGATGTGGTGTGTGGCCGGGAGCCGCTGCCAGCGGCAGGATGCCGGCGATTTTTTCCAGGGCCTTGGCATCGGCCGGGATGTAGGCCATGCGCCAGTCGGGAAAGGCGCGCTCGGCAATGGGGCCGTAGGCCACGGTGCGCACGGCGTAGTGGCGCGGGTCGGCCTGAATGCGGGCGTAGAGCTGGCTCAGGGCGGGCTCGGGGCCTTCGAGCACTTGCATAAATTCGCCGTTGGCATGCAGCAGCAGGCCGCCGAGGCGGCTGCGCTCGTTGTGCAGCCGGGCCTTGCGCAGCAGCGGCGGCAGCGTCACTTCGTGCACCGCCCGAGAGGCCTGGCTGCGGTAAATAAGCGTGTAAAGCATAGGTTGTGGGGCATCGGCGGGGCGTGGATGCCATAACGTAAGGCGCTCCAACACCGTTGTGGGCAAAACGGTGCCCGCGCCGACGGCCCGGCCACGGCCGCCCCGGTATCTTTGCAGCCCAATTCCCACTCCCACCATCTCAACCCGCCCCCCGCGCATGGCCCTCACTCCCGGCGACCCTGAAACTTCTGTATTACCCGGCTCCGTGCTGGTGATTGGCGCCTGCGGCCAGCTCGGGCTGGAACTGGTGGCCGCCCTGCGCCAACGCTACGAGCCCCACCTGGTAGTTGCCGCCGACGTGCGCCCACCCAAAAACCCGGATTTGCTGGCCGGCGGCCCCTTCGAATTGCTCGACGTGCTCGACCGCACCCGGCTCGATAAGCTCATCCGCCAGTACCGCCCCAAGCAGATTTATCACCTCGCCGCCCTGCTCTCGGCTACGGCCGAGAAAAATCCGCTCTTCGGCTGGCAGCTGAACATGGATGGTCTGCTCATTGTGCTCGAAGCGGCCGTGGCCCACGGCGTGGCGCAGGTGTACTGGCCCAGTTCCATCGCCGTGTTCGGCCCCGATACCCCGCGCGATAACACGCCGCAGGTCACTATCATGAATCCCAACACGGTGTACGGCATCAGCAAGCTGGCCGGTGAGCAGTGGTGCGAATGGTACCACCGCAAGCACGGCCTCGATGTGCGCAGCCTGCGCTACCCCGGCCTCATCGGCTACAAGAGCCTGCCCGGCGGGGGCACCACCGACTACGCCGTGGATATTTACCATAAGGCCGTGGCCGGCGAAAACTACGAGTGCTTCCTCGAAGAAGACACCTACCTGCCCATGATGTACATGCCCGACGCGCTGAAAGCCACGCTGGACCTGATGCACGCCCCGGCCGAGCAAATCAAGGTGCGCACCAGCTACAACCTGGGCGCTATGAGCTTCTCGCCGGCCGAAATCGCGGCCAGCATCCAGCAGCACGTCCCCGATTTTGAAGTCACCTACAAGCCCGACGGCCGCCAGCAAATCGCCAACTCCTGGCCCGCCAGCATCGACGACTCCAAGGCCCGCCAGGATTGGGGCTGGCAGCCCGATTTCGACCTCGATAAGATGACCGCCGACATGCTGCTGCATTTGAAGCAGATGCAGCCGGCGTAGCAAACCCCCTTCGCTTAGAGCAAAAAGCCCCGCATCAGCTGATGCGGGGCTTTTTTTTATAAATCCTACGCCTGAACAATTACGCCTGTTGCTGCGGCGCTTCGGCAGATTTGGTTTCGGCGGGGCGGTTGCCGCCCGCGTGCCGGGGCACGTTGAAGAGCAGCGACGTGGCCCACGGCACGGCGAAGGCCGCCACCGTGAGGATGGTAATGGCCACGTCGGCGGCTTCGCTTTCCAGCGCCTCGCTCACAGGGTGGCCGGGCAGGAAGTGGGCCACCAGCGAGAGCACCAATTTCAGGCCCAGTAGGCCGATGACCCCGAAGGCGGCCGTTTCCAGAAACGGGTATTTGCCCATCAGTAGCACGAAGCCTTGCGCCACCAGCCGCATGGCCAGAATGCCGATGAACACGCCCACGCAAATCAGAATCAGGTTATCCGTAAAGGCCACCACGGCAAAGACGTTGTCGATGCTGAAGGCCAAATCCATGAGCTCAATGAGGGCTACGGTGGCCCAGAACTTGCCGAACAAGCCCAGCGTGTTGCGATAGAACCAGCTTTTTTCCTTCTCGATTTTCTCCTCGTCGTGTGCCGGGCCGGCTTTGAAATGGTCGTACACGAGGTACAACAGGTAGAGGCCACCCAGCGGCTTCAAAAACCAGAACTTGATGAGGAACGAGGCAAACAGGATGCACAGCCCCCGGAAAATGTACGCTCCAAAAATGCCGTAGCGCAGCGCCTTGTGGCGCTGCTCGCGGGGCAGGTCGCCCACCATGGTGGCCAGCACGGCGGCATTATCCACCGAGAGCAGGCTTTCGATGATGACCAGGTTGCCCACGATGGCCAGCGAAGCTAGCGGGTTGTGCAGGATTTGCTCGATGTATTGATTCACGGGGTAAAGCTAGGATAGCGGGATAGTAGAGACGCATAATTGGGCCTCGTCGTTGAACGACCCGGGCTGCGCTCAACTTTGCCAGGCAAAACGCCACTCAGCGAAGCCAACGACGAGACGCAAATATGCGTCTCTACAGCTGGATGATGCCCAGCAGCAGCGACACCGTCAGCATCACCAGCACCGTGCCGCCGGCCCATTTGAGGGTGAAGCGCTGGTGCGCGCCAATGTCGACGCCAGCCAGGCCCACCAATAAATACGTGGACGGCACCAGCGGACTCAGCAAATGCACCGGCTGGCCCAGCAGTGAGGCCTTGCCCATACTGGCCGCTGAAATGCCAAACGCCGCCGCCGCTTTGGTGAAGAAGGGCAGGATGCCGAAGTAAAACGCGTCGTTCGACATGAAAAACGTGAGCGGCGCGCTCACCAGCCCCGTCAGCACCGGGAAGTGCGGGCCGAGCGAAGCGGGCACCAATTGCACGAACGTCTGCGCCATGGCATCGACCATGTGCGTGCCGCTGAGAATGCCGGTGAAGATGCCCGCCGCAAACACCATCGCCGCCACCGACAGCGCATTGCCGGCGTGGGCCGCAAACCGCTGCCGCTGCTGCGCCAGATTCGGGTAGTTGAGCACGGCCGCCAGCGCGAAGGCCAGCATGAACAGCACCGGCAGCGGCAGCAGCTCGCGCACCAGCGCCACCATCAGGGCGATGGTGAGCAGGGCATTCACCCACAGCAATTTGGGCCGACGCAGGGCTTTTTCTTCGGCTGAAATTTCGAGGTTGGGGACTTCGGGTAGCGGCTGGGGCAGGCCGGCCGCCAGGCCGAACACGACGGCTTTCTTCTTCGCATCGGCTTCGTTGAGATGCTGCAGGCCCAGCCGCTTGCGCTCGCGCTTGCCGAAGCGCCAGGCCACGAAAAACACCCACACCAGCCCCGCGCCCATGGCCGGAATCAGCGGGTTGAAAAGCTGCGTGCTGTCGAGGTGCAGCACGCTCATGGCGCGGGCCGTGGGGCCGCCCCAGGGCAAAATGTTCATCACGCCGCCCACCAGCATGTTCATGCAGGTCAACATCAGTGGGTTGATGCCGAGCTGGCGGTAGAGCGGCAGCATGGCCGTAACCACGATGATGTAGGTGGTAGCCCCGTCGCCGTCCAGCGACACCAGCAGGGCCAGCAGCGCCGTACCGATGATGATTTTCAGCGGGTCGCCGTGGGCCACGCGCTGGATGCGGCTGATAACCGGGTCAAACAGCCCGGCATCCGTCATCAGCCCGAAGTAGAGGATGGCGAACACCAGCATGATGCCCGTGGGCGCAATGTTCTTGATGCCGTCGAGCATCATCGGCCCCATCTGCGCGCCGAAGCCGGTGAGCACCGCAAACGCCACCGGCACCAGTAGCAGCGCCGTAATGGCCGACAGACGATTCGTCATAATCAGCACCATGAAGGTGAGAATCATGGCAAAGCCAGCGAGTGCGAGCATGGTGGTGGGTTGGTGGAAGGGTGGGGTAATGGATTAAAAAAGAACAGTCATGCTGAGCGTAGTCGAAGCATCTCTACCGCTTCGTTGCGCGGCTCACCATCCACGAGCAACGAATTCGTCCCACCTCATTCGTTGCAGCAAACGAGTTGCTATTGCGGGCAAGATGCTTCGCTACGCTCTGCATGACGTTCTTTTTACCTGGTCAAATCCTTAGAAGCTGAACCGCAGCGAGGTGAAATAATACGCCCCCATGAAGCCGAACTGCGAAGTGAAGCGCGTGTAGGGCGTCTGGCCCGAGGCCGTGAGCGAAGGGAAGGCGATTTCGTCGGGGTATACGTTGAAGACGTTGTTGGCCCCCACCGTCAGGCCCAGGCGCGGCGTGAAGCCGTAGGTGAGCGAAACGTCGGTGATGGTTTTGGCCGAGAAGGTCTGGTCCAGCTCCGCGGTGCTCTGGATGGCGGTTACTTCGCCAAAGCGGGTGGCGCGCACCAAGCCTTCGAGTTTCTTGTAGCGGTAGTTGGCCGAGCCGATGAACTTGGAGCGGGGCTGGGCTTTCTCAATCAGGCCAATCATCACGCGGTCCACGAGCGGGGTGCCGAGGTTGGCGAGCTGGGCCGGGGTGCGGACTTCGCCCACCACCTTGGTTTCGTTGAGGGCCATGGCCAGGTTGAGGCCCATTTCCTGGTCGCGGTCCATCTTTTTGCGGTAGCTGGCCACCACGTCGAGGCCGCGGGTGCGGGTGTCGAGGGCGTTGGAAAAGAACTGTACCTGGGCGTAGCCGGAGCCGGCGAAGGTGGGCTTGAGGGCCGGGCTGGCGGCATCTAGCTGGCCCGAAATCACCACCCGGTCGGTAATATCAATCTGGTAGGCATCGGCCGTGAACACGAGGTCGGGCGTGACCTGGGCCGTGAAGCCAAGGTTGTAGTCGAGCGTGGTTTCGGCCTTGAGCTGGCCCACGCCCAGCTTCTGCACGTAGGGGTTGTCGTTGCGCAGGTGGGCAATGGGGTAGGAGTCGAACACGCCGTTCAGCGTCAGCCACTGGGCGTCGGCGTAGTTGGAATAATAGAGCTGGTGCATCGACGGCGCCCGGAAGCCCCGGTTGAGCGAGCCGCGCACCGAGAACATCTCCGAGAACTTGTAGCGCGTCGAGAGTTTGCCGCTCACGTTCGAGCCAAAATCCGAGTAGCGCTCGAAGCGGCCGGCCGCGCCCACCAGAAATTTATCGGTGATGTCGCTGAGCACGTCCACGTACACGCCTACGTTGTTGCGGGTGCGGTCCACGGCATTCACGGCCGCGATGCCTTCGCGCCCGCTGCTGCCCACGTCGGGGTTGTTGGTGGTTACGGGGCCTTTTTTCCAGGAGGCTTCGTCGCCGGCCAGCAGCTGGTAGTTTTCCACCCTGAACTCGCCGCCGTAGCTCAACGCAAAGGACTTCAGGCCGCCCACCTCGAAGCCTTTCGACACGTTCACATTGGCCAGCACCTGCCCGAATTTGTTGGTGCCGGTGTAGAACGACGTGGGCGAGGCGTTGCCGTACGACGGGTTTACCGTGTGGTTGGCGTAGGTCTTGATGATGTTCTGGCCGCCGCCGAGGCTGAAATCGAGGGCCCAGCCGCTGGCCGTTTTGCGGCGCAGCCCCACCGTGGAGGCCACGTCCTGCACCGTGGCCGGAAATACAGGGTTGTAACCATTCGGGAACAGCGAGAGCACCGCCCGCGACTTGTTGCTGGGGTTGCGAAAGAAGCCGTAGGCCGTCATGTCCTTATAGGAATACCCGCCAAACGAGTATAACCGCCAAGCCTCGCCCAGCGCCACCTCGCTGTTGTAAAAGAACTGGCCCATGGTGTTGCGGGCCGTGCCGTATTTCGTGACGTGGCGGTTGAAGCCATTCTGCGCCACCAGGGCATCGTCGGTGGCTTTGTCGGAGTTGTACACGCGGCCGGTGTAGTCGCCCGAGCGGTCGGTGGGGTCGTTGTGGTGGCCCTGCACGGTCAGGTTCAGGAAGCCGTCACGCTTGCCCACGGGCAGGCCTAGGTTCAGGCCGGTGTCATAGGTGGCGCCGTCGCCCTTGTCGGTGATGCCGTAGCTGCCGGTGACCACGCCGCCGCGCGGATTTTTCTTCAGCACGATGTTTACGATGCCTGCAATGGCGTCGGAGCCGTATTGGGCCGCCGCGCCGTCGCGCAGAATTTCCACCCGCTCGATGGCGGCCGTCGGAATGGCGTTCAAGTCGGTGCCCACCGAGCCGCGGCCCACCACGTTGTTCACGTTCAGGGCAGAGGACTGGTGGCGGCGCTTGCCGTTGATGAGCACCAGCGTCTGGTCGGGCCCCAGACCGCGCAGGGTGGCCGGGTCCACGTAGCTCGTCACGTTGCTGATGGCGTGCTTGGTCGAGTTGAACGAAGGCGCGGTGAAGTGAATCATCTGGCCCAATTCCGTCTGGCCGGTTTTGGTGATTTCCTTGGCCGTGAGCACGTCTACGGGCACGGGTAGGTCCACGTTGGTGCGGGCTTCGGAGGCGCGGTTGCCCACCACAATCACGTCGGCGGTGGTGTGGGTGGCGGTTTTCATGGGCACGTCCAGTGTGCTGGCCCCGGCGGGCACGGGTATTTCGCGCAGCTCGTAGCCCACGTAGGAAATCACCAGCACGTCGCCGTCGTCCACATCGAGCTTGAAGCTGCCGTCGGCATCGGTAGTAGTGCCGCGGTTGGTGCCTTTAATGGCCACCGACGCAAAGGCCAGCGGCTTCTGGTCGTTGCCATCCAGAATGCGGCCGGTGAGCGGCCGGCGGGCCAGCGGCGCGGAATCGTTTGTGGCGTTGGCCACGAAAGAAACCGGCGAAGCGGCGGCAGCTGAGCCGGCCACCGCGCAGGCGGCCAGCAGCAGCGCCGCGCCCGCCGTCCGGGCCGAAAGGGGAGGGGAGGGTAAGTTTCGCTTCATGGGAATTTTGAGGAAGATGGAATGAATTCGCAATTGATGAAGCGAAGTAGCGGGGCGATTTAGAATACATTTGGAAGATTTGGCGGTTTGTGAAAAATAAGTGAGGGAGTGCTTACTTATTTGGCTGGGGCAATAACAGGCAGTAATAAAAAGAACGGCATGCTGAGCGTAGTCGAAGCATGACGTTCTTTGATAATCCATCCCGCTCGCCTTACCATTCCTGACCATCCATGAAACTGCTTTTCGTCGAAGACGAACCGGCCCTGCTGGCCAGCGTGGTGAGCTACCTGCAAGCCCAGCATTACGTGTGCGAAGTGGCCACCACCTACGCCCAGGCGCAGGAGAAAATGCTGCTGCACGACTACGAGTGCATCGTGCTCGACCTCACCCTGCCCGGCGGCGACGGCCTCGACCTGCTCCGCGAGCTGCAGCGGCACCACAAGGCGGCCGGCGTCATCATCACCAGCGCCCGCGCCGGGGTCGACGACCGCATCACCGGCCTGGAGCTGGGGGCCGACGACTACCTGCCCAAGCCCTTCTACCTGCCCGAACTCAGCGCCCGCATCGCGGCGCTGGTGCGCCGCCGCCACTACCAGGGCACGAACTTATTGCAGGCCGGCGAGTTGGCCGTGGACGTACCCGCCCGCCGCGCCGCCGTGGCCGGCAAGCCGCTCACCCTCACCCGCACCGAGTTCGACCTGCTGCTCCTGCTACTGGCCAATCAGGGCCGCGTCATCACCAAAGGGGCCATTGCCGAACACCTTTCGGGCGACGCGGCCGAGCAGTTCGATACGTTTGAGAACGTATACGCCCACGTCAAAAACCTCAAGCGCAAGCTCACGGAAGCCGGCGCGCCGAACTACATCAGGATGGTATATGGGCTGGGGTACCGGTTTGATGTTAATGGGTAAACCATCTGTCATCCTGAGCGCAGCGAAGGACCTTATCAAGATTGAACAGCCATAGTCCGAACGTGATAAGGTCCTTCGCTGCGCTCAGGATGACAGAGAAAACTTCCACTAATCATTAAAGAATGAAGCTCCTGGCCCGCACCACCGTTTACTTCCTCATCTATGCCAGCGTGGTGGCGGCGGCGGGCACGTTCGTGTACTACAACTTCATCCGCAAAATCTATTACCAATACGTGGACCGCACGCTGAGCCGGCGCAAGCTGCGCGTGGACAACGACCTGCGCTTGTACCTGCGCTCGCCGGCCGACCTGGCGTTCTGGCACCGGCTCGACCATAACGTGGAATTTGTACCGCTGGCCGCGCCGGGGCCGCCGGCCGCCTTCAGCGTGCGCATGATGTACAATCAGCTGGTGAAAAAGACGGTGCCTTACCGGCAGCTGGCCGCCCCGGTGATGTTTCAGGGGCGGCCCTACCGGCTGGAATTGCGCACCACCATGCTCGATAGCCAGGAGCTGCTGGCGCGCATCGGGCAGGCGGGGGCGCTGCTGTTTGGGGCGCTGCTGGTGGGGCTGCTGGTGCTGCAGCATGTGTTGGCCCGGCGGCTGTGGGCCCCTTTTTACCACACGCTGGGCGAGTTGCAGCGCTACAAGATTGACCAACCCGAGCCGGTGCACCTGGCCCCCACGCGCATCCCCGAGTTTCAGGCACTGAATACCGCCCTGGGCCGGCTCCTGAATCGCAACCAGCGAATCTACCGGCGGCAGCGGGAGTTCACCGAAAACGCGGCCCACGAGCTGCAAACGCCCCTGGCCATCCTCCGCACCAAGCTCGACATGCTGGTGCAGGCTCCCGGCCTGACCGAGGAGCAGGCCGGCCACATCGAGCCGCTGCTCGACGTGACGCAGCGCCTCACCCATCTCAGCCGCAGCCTGCTGCTGCTGGCGCACCTGGACCAGCAGCTGTTTTTCCCCACCGAAACCGTGGACCTGGCGGCCGTCATCCGCACGCAGCTGGGGCAGCTGCGCGAACAGCTGGCCGGGCCCGGCCTCACCCTCGCCACTGACTTGGTGGATAGCCTACCCGTGGCCGCCAACCGCTCGCTGCTGGATATCCTGATAAGCAACCTGCTCAGCAACGCCATCCGGCACAACGTGCCCGACGGGGAGGTGCGCGTGGCGCTCAGCCCGGAGCGGCTGACGGTGGAAAATACCGGCCGCCCCCGCGCCCTGCCCGCCGACCAGCTCTTCGTGCGCTTCCGCCCCGGCCCGGAGCGCGCGCCCGGCAGCGTGGGGCTGGGCCTAGCCATTGCCCGCCAGATTTGCGAAACCAGCGGGTTTCTATTGAGCTACCATTACGAAGAGCCCGGCCGGCACCAGATGCGGGTCAGGATGTAGCGCGGACCAGTGGTCCGCGTCCCCTCTGTCATCCTGAGCTTGCGAAGGACCTTATCACGTTTGCTATCGTTGGTTTTACTGCCAGCCGTTCAGCCGTGATAAGGTCCTTCGCAAGCTCAGGATGACAGACGGTGCGAATCCAGCAATCCCGCCATTTCTTCCAGAATAGCCGTCCAGTTCTCCAGATACAGCATGTGGCCCTGCCCCGGCAGCAGCTGCACGGGCGCGCCGTGCAGCCGCCCGGCCAGATAGGGGATGTTGCCGGGCGCCCACACACCGTCGGCCTGGCCGTGCCAGAGGCGCACGGGGCAGCGCACATCCTCGATGCGGAAGCCGGGCGGTCGGCACCAGGCCTGCGCGTCATCATACACGCCACGGCCGTGATTGGCGAAGCCCTGCACGGCGGCATCGCGCAACAGGGCGCGGTGGCGGGCGGTGGCGTGGGCCTCGGCGGGGCGCATGAGGCGGATAAACCAGTCGATGGTGCGGTCGGGGTGGCGCTGCCACTGCCGGTTAAGCCAGAGAAAGGTAGTGCGGTTCAGCCAGGGAAAGCCGATTTGGCCCCAGCGCAGGAATTTCCAAACCCAGGACAAGTGCCGGTACACGGCGCGCTCGCCCAGTGGCAGGCAGGTGCTGAGCAGCTGCCCGGCCGCCACCCGCGCCGGGTGCCGCGCCGCCAGCGCCAACGCGTGCACCCCGCCCACCGACCAGCCCATCACGCCTACCGGCCTGCGAATTTCCAGCGCATCGAGCATGGCCACCACGTCATCGGCAAACGACGGAAACGTAAGCGGCCGATACACGCTGGACTGGCCCACGCCGGGCCGGTCGGGCGCGAGAATCTGCAGTTGCAGGCGTGCCAGCAGGGCCGCGTCATCGGGCAGCTCCAGCCCCGAAGACCCGAAGCCGTGGTGAAACACCACCGCCCGGTGCTCGGGGCTGCCGTAGCGGGTGAGGCCCAGCGTGCGGCCGTCGGGTAAGCGAATGGTAAGCGGGGTGGGGCCTACGGCAAGGTCGGGCATGGCCGAAAGTACGGCCGGGGCGGCGGGCGGTTTTACTCCACCACCAGCCGGACGGTGGCCGCGCCGCAACACAGCCAAGGGGGCGCGGGATATTTTAGCGCACCAGCAGGAGGGGGCCGCGCTGTTGGCGCGTGGCCCCGTGGCAGTCGGGGTAGTCGAGCTGGTAGAGGTACTCGCCGGCCGCTGAGCCAGCCCCGTCCCAGCGTAGCGCCGCGGGCTCGGCGGAGCTGAACACGAGGGAGCCCCAGCGCGAGTACACCCGCAGCCGCCCGCCGGGCAGAGGTTGGCGCACGGGCCGGAACTCGTCGTTGAGCCCATCGGCGTTGGGCGTGAACACGTTTTGGTGGGTGAAGTCGGCCACGGCCCCGGCCACGGCCACGGCCTGGGTCAGCACCCGGCCGTCGGCTAGGGTGAGGCGCACGGCGTAGGTGCCGCCCTGCTGGTAGCGGTGGGCGGCCAGCCGGCCGGTGGCCTGGTTGGCCGCGCCGCTGGCGGGCTCGCCAAAGTCCCAGTGCAGGCCCGCTGGGTCGCCGGCGCTGCTGGCCCAGAACTGCACCGAGTCCTCCGGGCAGGCGGCCTCGTAGTTGAGGGCCGCCGGGGCATAGAGCATGTTGGTGATGACGTTGGGCAGGGCCACGCCGGGCACCTGGCCTGGTTGGTAGAAATAGCCTTCGGCCTCGAAACCGCAGCCGGCCCCGGCCACGTTGGGGTGCCGCACGATGGCGGCCGCCATCGTGGACCACTGCCCGGTGGCCGGATTTTGGATGTGGTAGCGCTGATAAAACTGCCCGGCCCAGAGGGTGCCGTCGGGGGCCAGCTGCAGGCCCCAGCAGTTCAGGGCATCCAGCGGGTGGTTGCTGGGCGTGGGCACGTTCGACACCCAGAAGCGGGAGGCGGCAATGGCGGCCGGGGTGGGCTGGCTCAGGTCGTACTGCCACAGTTCGTTGAAGCGTCGGAACGTGGCCGAGGCATTCGCATTGGGCTCCACGGCGTAGAGCAGCCGCGAATCGGGCGAGAACGAGCAAGTGCCCGCCAGGGAGTACCCGGTGGGCCGGCCGTCGGGGTAGGCCGTCAGCCCCGTCACGGGCAGCCGGCGCACCACCATTTCGTTGCGGACCTCGCCCGTGGCGTTGTCGAAATCGTAGGTGCAGAGCAGCGCCTCGCCGGTGTTGCCGGTGCGCCGCAAGGCCCCACAGGCCAGGCGGATGCCGCTGGGGGCCGCTTTTAGCTCCCCATCGGCGGGGTATTGTGCCTGCCCGGCCAGCGAGAGCACGGCCGCGGGGGCCACCCCGGCGGCCGAGAGCCGGAAGGCCTGAAAGCCCCGCGTGTCCAGGTCGCGGGTCAGCACCCAGAAGTCGCGGTTGTTGCGGTGCCGCACGATGGTCAGGCGCGGATTGCGCGTGAGCGTGGGCAGTTGGCCGCGCCCGGCCACGGCCCCGTGGCCGCCGTTCAGGCGCATGTCCACCCGTACCCAGCCCAGGGCAAAGGCCAGCCGGCCGTCGGCCTGGGCCTTCTCCCAAAAGAACACGTACTCGTCGTGGTCGTTGCCCGGGGCCGGGGCGATGACCACGGGCTGCAAGTCCGCATCAGACCACCAAAAGTCGTTATTCGTATTAATCGCCCCATTCAAACCAAAAGGCAATGGCAGCATGATGGTGGGCGTGTTATCCACCACGGTGAAGCCCGGGGAGGATAAGCGCAAATTTCCTTGTGCATCCGAAATCGTGGCGTTGCCTCCCTCAAAGGAAGGGGTCTGAATACCTCGCCAGGGAGTGGCCGGCAGCGGGCCAGTGGGACCGAATGCGATTTTTATGGCGGTATGGCCGATGGTCGGGGTCGTATTGAAGGACAAGTCATTGCCGAAGCACCAGGTCGTAAACTCGCCCTGCGCCCGGCCGGGCAACGGGGCAAACAGGCTGAGCAGGGCGCAAAACAGCAGGAACGATTTCATGACAGGTGTATACAAAGGTGCCCGGAGCCGGCCCATACCAGCCCCGGGCACGCAAAGCACGGCTAATTTTATTCTTTCACCAGGGGCTGGGTCGTCAGTTTCTTCCCATCAAACAGCTGCACCTGGTACAGGCCCGTCGGCAGCCCCTTCACGTCGAAACCCGTGATGCCGGTGGCCGCTTCGCTCTGGCGTTGCAGCACCACCCGGCCCTGGGCATCCATCACCTTCACCCACGGGTAGCGGGTATCCGGACGGAACTCAATCTTCACCTCGCCCGTGGCGGGGTTCGGGTACAAGGCCGCGGGGCTGGTGCCGCCCGCTTGCGTCTGGCGTTCGGTATTACAGCCCAAACAGCCTATCGCGCAGTTAACCATGTTCGTTACTTTCACCGGCAGCGCACACAACTGGCTACCGGAAGTGTTGCCGGGGCACTGGCTTACCACGCTCACGTACAGGTCGAAGCTGGTGGGGTAGCTACCCGCCGAGTTGGGGGCCATCGTAATCGTAAACTCGGAGCTGCCCACCATCGCGGCCGTCTGCGTTACGTTGGTTACCTGGGCCCCGGCCGGCTGGATATTTCCGGCATAAGCGCCAAATACGTTGATGGGGTAGTAGCTCAACCCCGGCTTCGTGTCGATATAAATGGTGTTGGGCGAGCCAATACACCAGCGGTCCGGGCCAGCATAGGTCGTAGGGCAGTCAGGCGAAATATTGCCAATCTGAAAGGACTTTGCGAGCGCGGGGCTGTACCCATCACAGTCAGTTGTTTTGGCTTCCACCATCACACTCACCGTACCAGCGGTGGGCGTACCAATTTCCAGTTTAAATCCGGTTGTTTGAACTGTTGTACCTGGAGTAGTAATCTGAGCTCCAAATCTGTCAACTAAATAGGTTCCCGCCGGATTATTCGAACCCACAAGTTGCCAGCGGTATTCACTGGCACCCGTCACTGGGGCCGCAGCCAAAAATTTTGTCGTAGCCGAGGGGCACACCCCGCCATCCAGCTGCAAGCTGGCGGAAGCGGCGGGGCTGGGATTTAGGTTCACCACCAAATTGCGGGCTTCACTGGTGATGCCGCCGCAATGGGCGTTGTCCTGCGCCGCCACACTCAAGGTAATGCTGTTGGTGCCGGCCGGCACGCCGCTCACGTCCAGCATGGCAGTGGTGCCGTTCACGGCCCCAATCGAGGCCCCGTTCAGGCCCGCCGTGTACCAGGCATAGTTGGTGGCGCCAAACACGGAGCTGACCGAGATGGGGTAGAGGGTGCTGCGGCACAACGGCGTCTGGCCGTTGATGGCAATGGCCGCGGGCCGCCGGGCGTAGTACCGGATTTGAATCACGTCGGAGTCGTCACCTAGCGTATAGCCGCAGGAATAGCCCGTGCATTCCAGCTGCACGTTGGTAATCAGCTCGCCGGCCTGTGCCGTGTTTTCGGGGGCCGGAATGCACCCCAGGTTGGGGTAGGGAACCGTCGAGAAGTTGGCATTGCCTCCCGCCTGCGTGGCCTGGCCGCTGGTGGGCGTGGCGGCCGTAAACCGCCCGGCCGGGTACGGCACCCGGTCGTAGAGGTAGAGCCGGACCTTGGAGAAGTCCCCGGAAGTGACATCCTGCCATTTTTCCTGGTAGTACGTCCCGTTCTCGGTGAAATACTTGATGGTCCAGATGAAGTTGGGTCGGAAACGGCAATCCCACGAGTTACTGTTGCCGCTGCAGTTGCTCTCAAATTCGAACTGGTAGGGCTGGCTCTGGACGCCGTGACCAATGGGATTCACCACGTTGGGGCACACGTCCAGCGGGTCAAAGCGCGTGTTCATCTGCGCGCCGCCCACCTGCCCGTGAAACTGAATTTTGTTAGAAATAAGGACTTTGGCATTTGTCGGAAGCGCCGCTGGGCGGGAGGCACCCGGCCCGGTTTGGGCCACCGCTCCAGGGGTGGCCAGTACCAGGCACGCCCAAGCGGCAGCCAGCTGGCTAATGGTTTTCAGGTAGTTTTTTTTCATGCTGTGTAAATTGGGAAAGTGAATGGTTGATGGTACAAGATTAAGGGGCGCGATAGCCGCAAAAAAAGGAAGGCATGGCCTTGCCGGTGACGTCGGTTTTGCGGAAATTGCAAGCTCTGGAGCTGGTCGGTCCGGTCACTTTATAAATCGTTATCCTGCCCCTGTCAACGCTTTGTATATCATGCCAGCCTGCGCGAGAAGCGTATAAAAATGTGCGGTTTGCGACATCCGGCCCGTTCCAGAGGCTTCCGGCCGCCGCACCGCGCAACCCGGCGCGGGCAGTTACGGCAAGGGCACTTGGCCGCCCCACTCTTTCCTCCCAAATGATAGTCAATTCCACGCCCGCCGGCTGGCAAATCATCTACCAGCAGGCCCATGCCCTGCTGGCCGCGCAGCTTGCCTGGCACTGGCCGCCCACGCTGCCGCCCGCCCGCTGGGTAGACCTGCTGGCCGCCATCGCCCAGCACGACGACGAGCAGGCCGCCTGGCACGGCCGCGGCGGCCACCACGGCCTCACCACCGCCGGCGCCCCGGCCAACTTCACCCAGCAAGTGTTTTCCATGGAGCAGGCCGCCGGCGTGCTGGCCGCCGCCCGCTTCCAGGGGCGCTGGCGCAGCCTCCTCACCAGCCTACACCTGAGCTGCCTGTATGAGGGCCTGCGGGGCCAGAAAAAGGAAATCGACGGTTTTTTGGATGAGCTGAAAGTCCGCCAGCAGCAGTGGCAAAAGGAGTTGAAAGTCTCCAAAAAAGAAGCCGCCCAAGCCTACGCCCTGTTGCACTGGTGCGACCGTCTCTCGCTCATTCTCTGCCGCCACGAAATTCCGGAAATGGGCCGCGCTGTCGAAATCCATCGAGGGCCCGACGGCACCACCCACACCTTGGCCCAGCCCGTAGCCGGTGGCCCGGTTGTCATCAAACCCTGGCCCTTTCAGGAAAAGGAAATCGAGGTGAGTGTGGAGGCGAGCGTGCTCACCCAGCTTCAATATAAGGACGATGCCGAGCTGGCCGCCGCCCTGCGCGCCGCCCCCATCGAGACGCTGCGCTGGACCCTGGCGCACGCCTTATAGCGCGCCGCGCCAACACCGGCCCGCTCCGCCCGTACTAGCAAGCGCGTCCCGGCTTTTCGGACGCGTCCTTTTCCGCTTTCCAGCTCTGCATGGCTACGCATTACAAGTTCTCCGATGTTTTCGCCGTCCTCAAATCTTCGGCGAGCGAATTCAGCAACAATAATTCCTTCCGGCACGCGGCGGCGCTGTCGTACTACACCATTTTCTCCCTGCCGCCGTTGCTGCTCATCGTCATCACGGTGGCCAGCGCCGCGTATGGCGGCGATGCCATCACGGGGCAGATATACGGGCAGTTGAAGGGCCTGGTGGGCGCGGATTCGGCCAAATTTCTGCAGGACAGCATTGCCAAGTTCACCCTGCAGCAGCGCGGGCCGGTGGCCACCACCATCGGCGTAGCCACGCTCATCTTCGCGGCCACTACTTTCTTCGTCACGCTCCAGGAAAGCATCAACGACATCTGGAACCTGAAGGTGAAAACTGCGGGCATCGGCATCGGGGCATTTCTCAAGCAGCGCTTTCTTTCGTTTGGGCTGATTTTGAGCGTGGCCCTGCTGCTGCTCATCTCCTTTGTGATAAGCGCCGTTCTCAGCGCCTTCACCGGCTGGCTGTCGCACCAGATTCCCGAAGCCGGGGTCATCGCCATCAAAGTTGTCGATTTTGCGCTGTCGCTGGGCGTCACCACGCTGCTGTTTGCGCTCATCTACCGGTTCCTGCCCGATGCCATCATCCGCTGGCGCGACGTGGGCATCGGGGCCTTCATCACGGCGCTGCTCTTCGTGATTGGCAAGTTTCTCATTGCTTTTTACATCGCCAAGTCCGACCCCGGGTCGGCCTTCGGGGCGGCGGGCTCCGCCATTGTGTTGTTGCTGTGGGTCAACTATTCGTCGCTCATCATCTTCTTCGGGGCCGAGTTCACCCAGGAGTTCGCCGACGCCTTCGGCCAGAAAGTGCAGCCCAAAGCCCACGCTGTGCGCGTGCGCCTCGAAGAAATTGCCCCTGGCGAGTCGGACGAGGAAAGAGCCACCGGCCGCCCGCGCAGCACCGGCAAGTGGAAATCATAGAATCGACCAGTATTCAACCAAAAACGCGCCCCTTCGTCGTTGCGAAGGGGCGCGTTGCGTTACCGGGACCGGGCAGGTTAGGCCGAGGCTTTTTCCTCTTTCACCGCCAGCTGCCCGCAAGCCGCGTCGATGTCTTTGCCGCGCGAGCGGCGGATGTTGGTTTGCACGCCGCGGTCGGCCAGGTACTTGTGGAAGGCAGTGATTTTGTCGGCCTCCGCGTTCTGGTAGGCGGCGTTTTCGATGGGGTTGTACTCAATCAGGTTCACCTTGCAGGGCAGCCACTTCGCAATCTTGAAAAGGTGCTCGGCATCGTCCAGCCCGTCGTTGAAGCCGTCGAATACGATGTACTCATACGTGACTTTGCGGCCGGTTTTCTGGTGGTAATACTGGAGGGCTTCCTTCAGCGCGGCTAGGGAGTTGGCCTCGTTGATGGGCATGATTTCGTTGCGCTTGGCATCGGTGGGGGCGTGCAGCGAGAGGGCCAGGTTGGCCTTCACGTCGTCATCGGCCAGCTTTTTAATCATCTTGGCAATGCCGGCTGTGCTGATGGTGATGCGGCGCGGGGCCATGTTCAGCCCATCGGGCGCGGTGATGCGGCGCACGCTTTCCACCACGTTGGCGTAGTTGAGCAGCGGCTCGCCCATGCCCATGTACACGATGTTGGTGAGCGGCGTGCCGTACTGGCTTTCGCATTGCTCCTTGATGCGCACCACCTGGTCATATATCTCGGCCGCGTCAAGGTTACGCTTGCGGTCCATGTAGCCCGTGGCGCAAAACTTACACGTGAGCGAGCAGCCCACCTGGCTCGAAATGCAGGCCGTCATGCGCGTGTCGTGCGGGATGAGCACGCCTTCCACCACGTTGCCGTCGTAGAGCTTGAAAGCCGATTTGATGGTGCCGTCGTTGCTGAGCTGTTTGTTCTGCACCGTCACGCCGTTGATGACGAAATGGGCGGCGAGTAGCTCGCGGGTGGCTACCGAGATGTTGTTCATCTCCTCAAACGTGGCGGCGGTGTTCTTCCACAGCCACTCCGTTACCTGCTTGGCGCGGAAGGGCTTCTCGCCGTGCTCCACCATAAAGGCCTTGAGCTCATCGGGCGAGGTTTTGCGGATATCACGCTTTTTGACAACGGGGGCGAGGGGCAATTCTAGCAGCATAGAGCAAAGATACAAGCTGACAGGGCGTTGGGTTCCCCAGTTAGTTGTCATTCCGAGCGCAGCGAAGAATCTAGGTAATCAGAGCTGATTCAGATTCTTCGCTGCGCTCGGAATGACAACTGCTAGATTACTTGAAGCCGCGCCGCCAGCTCCTCGGGCAGCGGGCGCAGCTTGCGGGTGTTGTAGTCGAAGCAGAGCATGCCGGTTTTGGCGCGGGCTATTTCCTTACCGGCCTGATTGTGGACGTGGTACACCACGTCGAAGCCGTATTTGTTGAGGTCGTTGCCGGCCATTTGCACGCGCAGCACGTCGCCGTGGAATGCCTCGCCCTTGTACTCCACGGCCACATCCACCATGATGAGGCCGAGCTTGGTGACGGCATCGTAGTCATTGGGCACGCCCACGGAGCGCAGGAACTGCACCCGCGCCTCGTGCAGCAAGCCCAGCAGGGCATCGTTGCCTAGGTGCCCGCCGTAGTTGAGGTCGGTGATGCGCACCGGGATTTCGGTGGCGAAGGGGAAGGCGTCGGGCAGGGCTACTTTTACGCGGGGCATCTGTTCAAGGAGTGAATGAGTAACTGAGCGAATGAGTGAATTGGAAAACGAGCAACGAGGCATCAGTAATCCGTCTTTTTCTGACGAGCCAAAGGTAGAAGTGCGCCGCACGGCCGATGGCTCGGCCACGCTCTTTGTGCCGGCCCTCAACGAGCATTACCACTCGCAGCACGGAGCGCGGCAGGAGTCGGCGCACGTATTCATCCGGCACGGACTGGCCCCGCTGCTGCTCACCGCTGCCGAAACCGGCCAGCCGCTGCGCATCCTCGAAATCGGCCTCGGCACCGGCCTCAATGCCCTGCTGACCCTGGAAGCCGCCCAGGCCGCCGGGGCCGCCACCGAGTACGACGGCCTCGAAACTTTCCCGCTGCCGCCCGCCGTGGTAGCGGCCCTGCAGCCCGAGTGGGACGAGCGCGGCACCCCCATCAAGGAGCTATTTGCCGAGCTGCACGCTGCGCCCTGGAACGCGCCAGTGGAGCTGCTGCCGGGCTTTCGGCTGCGCAAGCTGCACCAGCCGCTTCAGGAAGCGGCGCTGCCCGCTGCCCATTACCACCTCATCTACTTCGATGCCTTCGCCCCCGAAAAGCAGCCCGAGCTGTGGAGCGAAGCCGTTTTTGCCCAGCTCTACGCCGCTGCCGCGCCCGGCGCGGTGCTGGTGAGCTACTGCGCGCAGGGCCAGTTCCGGCGCAACCTGCGTGCCGCCGGCTGGCTAACGGAAAAGCTGCCCGGCCCGCCCGGCAAGCGCGAGATGACGCGAGCGCGCAAGCCGGCGTAACATTGCGAATTCCTTTCCACGGACTTCATGCCTGCCAACCCCACTCTCGAAATCTACTGCCCCCGCTGCCACTGGAAACCCGACGGCAACGTCCATTGGATGTGCAGCTGCGGCTGCCAATGGAACACTTTCGATACCGCTGCCGTGTGCCCGCAGTGCGCGCGGCGCTGGCGCAACACCTCCTGCCCCAGTGCCCCGATGGGCGGCTGCGGCCGCATGTCGCCGCACATCGACTGGTACCACGGCCTCGACGAAGTCATCCATGACCTGCTGAAGTAGGGCCTACCGGCGTGAACCGCATTATCTGGCCTGTGCCGTATGTTGCAAGAACAATGAGTCGTAAATTTCTCGATACCGAAAGCCCCGGCTGGGTTACCGATGGCCTCATCAGCGAGGCGCAGCGGCAGCAGCTGCTGGCCCGCTACCCCCAGGAAGCGCCGGCTCTGGGCCTGCTCCCCATTCTGGGCAGCGTGCTGGTGGGCCTGAGCGGCCTGAGCGTGGTGGCGGCCAACTGGCAGGGCCTGCCCACTGCCCTGCGGCTGGCGCTGCTGCTGGGCAGCCTGGTGGGCAGCTACGCTGCCGGTTCCTATTTCCTGCGGCGCGGCAACCCCGATTTGGGCCACGGCCTCATCGGGCTGGGGCTGATTTTGTTCGGAGCCAGCATTATCCTCACCAGCCAGCTCTACCAATTGGTGGGCTACGATGCCAGCGGCCTGCTGGCCTGGGTGATAGCCGGCACGGCCCTTAGCTACGTGTACGGCTCGCGGCTGCTGGTGCTGCTCACGGTGCTCATCGGGGCGGCGGTGCAGACGTACTGCGTCGAGTCGCTGGGGATTTTCAGCTACGTCACGGCGTGGCTGGTGGTGGGCGGAATGGGCTACTACTGGTGGCGGCGGCCCGATGCCGTGAGCGCCACCGTGCTGGCCGTTGGGCTGCTGTGGCAGGCGGGGCTGTTCATCATCGTGCAGCACTCCAAAATCACCTGGTTCTTTGTGCCGGCCATGCTCATCTACGCAGCGGGTGACTGGCAGCCGAACCGCACCGGCGGGCGGGCTTTGCAGGTGCCGTCGCTGGTGGCGGCGTACCTGTTCATGTTCGGCCTGGCCATTTTTGGCGAAGCCGATGCCTATGCCAACATCCTGCGGCCCCCGCTGCTGCCCTACCTGGGGTCGCTGGTGGCGGTGCTGGCCATCTCGGTGGCCGGCAAGCGGGCGCGGGGCCGCCTCGCCACGCTGCCCGAGTGGCTGCTGCTGCTGCCGGGGTTTTACCTCTCGGGCGGGTTGTCATTGGCCGTGGCCACGCTGGTGGTGCTGTATGCCCACGCTGGCTCGGTACTGGCCCGCGCCAACCGCGACCACGACCCCGAGCAGCTTACCATCGGCGCGGTGCTGTTTGTGGCTGCCACGGCGGTGGCTTACTTCAAGCTCACCTGGGGCTTCATGGATAAGTCGCTGTTTTTCCTGATTGGCGGCATTTTGCTGCTGGCCCTGAGCTGGTACCTGCGCCGCCGCAATGCCCAGGTATTGGCCGCCGCTGCTCCGCTGGTAGTCCAGCAAGCCGGTGCGCCGACCATTCCCGGTAGCGAGTCCGAAGCTCCTGAGCCAACTCATAATTCATAACCCGAAACTCTTACTTCCCGCATGACGGACCTGCTCTCCTGGTTTTCGGCTCCGGTGCGCCGCCGCCCGCTGCTGCGGGCGCTGGTAGCCGCGCAGGTGCTCTACGTGCTGGGAGTGGCCGGCGCGGGCTACGCCACCACGGCGCTGGGCCAGCGGGTAATCCTGGCCACCACGCCCATCGACCCCAAGGATTTGCTCTACGGCGACTTCGTGCGCCTGCACTACGCCATCAGCGATAATCCGCTGAGTGCTTGGCACGGCGACGGCCCACCCACCCGTCGCCAAGCCGTGTTCGTGCTGCTGGCCTCCGGCCCCGACAGCCTAAGTACCACCGTGGGGGTATACCCACAGGCGCCCAAACCCGCCGCCGGCCAGGCGGTGCTGCGCGGCTGGGTCACAGATGTGTACCGGGGCTCGTTCGCCCTGCGCTTCAATCTGGAGCGCTACTACGTGCCCGAAGGCAGCGGCCTGCGCCTCGAAAAAGCCGGCCGCCTGCACCCGCTGCGGGTGCGCGTGAGCATTGCGCCGTGGGGCCAGGCCCGCATCACGGGCGTGGACGCGGCAATGAAGTAGTCAGAAAAGAATAAAGCAAAAAGGACCGTCATGCTCAACACGACGGTCCTTTTTGCTTTACAAAAGTGCTACGCCGCTATTGGATGCGGTAGGTAACGGGCACGGTAAACGCCACGCTCACCTCGCGGCCATTCTGCTTGCCGGGGATGAATTTGGGCAGCGTTTTGATGGCCCGCATAGTTTCCTCATCGAGGCCGTAGCCCAGGCCTTTCACAACTTTCACGTCCGTCACATCGCCTTTCGGGTCCACGGTGAAGCTGACAAACACTTTTCCTTCAACGCCATTCTGTAGGGCTTTGGCCGGGTAGCGTACCGCCTTTTGAATAGCGGCCACGATGGCTGCCGTGCCGCCACCACCAGGCAGCTGGGGCATCTGTTCCACGTAGGTGTAGGGCTTGCTAGTGCCCGCATCGGGCAGCAGGCCGGGGTCGTCGCCGGGCTTGGCTTCGATGAGCGGCTGTTCAATTTTGGCGTTGGGGTCGCCGTCCTGAGACTTGGTGCTGGATATTTTGTCAATTAGCTCATCCTGATTTGGCACCTCGCTCACTTTCGGCGCATCCTTTTCCTTCACCACCACCGGCACCACGTTTTTCATGGTAGGCAGTTGCGGGGGCGTCGTCGGCGGCTTGGCAGCGGCGGGCGGCGGGGTAATTATTGGCTGGTCCACATTCACGTTCACGTCAATCGGCCGCAGTACAACCGGCTTGGGCGGAACTATCGCCACATCCTCCTTCAGCAGCTGCGCCAGCAGCGGAAACACCAGCAGCAGCGCCAGCATGGCCGTGGCGATAATCAAAGCCCGCGTCATGTGGCGCTGGTAGAGGGCGCGGAGCTCGTAGGCCCCGTAGTGGCGGTTGCGACCATCGAACACGATGTCGTCGAGGCTGGCCGTGGCCAGCTGGGCATTGGTCATCATAAGGTTGTGGATTTAAGAAGGGTTAAGTCGTCTTGGGTAATCTTGACCAAGGCATATTTGCGTTGATGCGTGATGTTCATTTCATCGAGCACGTCAATCATGTCCTGGTATTTCGAGTCGGCCGAGGGCTTGATGAGGACCACGAGGTCCGGCTGTTGGCGCATCCGGGCGAGGAGCGCCGGGCGCAGGCCATCGGGCTCGAACGAGGTGGTCTTCAAATCGGGCACGGGCGCGGTTTTGTCCTGCGGTGCGTTCAGCCCGAAGAAGTAGTGCACCTGGTGGTTTTTGCCCAGAATGATGGTCATGGCCTTCGACAGCGCCACCGGCGTCGGGTCGATGCTCTTCACCGGCATTTGCAAGTCCATGGCGAAGGGCTTGGCGAAGGTGGTGGTGAGCATGAAGAAGGTGAGGAGCAGAAACGCCAGGTCCACCATCGGGGTCATGTCGATGCGGGTCGACATCTTCTTCGCTCGTCGTTTGCCCGGCTTCGCGGAGCCGGCGGATTGCTGCTGAATTTCGGCCATGGGTTCTGTCCTGAAAAGGTGAAAGATACCCGACCAACGCAACGCGTTATTGGCTTATTGTGAGAATATTATGAATAATAATTTATTCCCAACCCCCATACTAAATAGCTTAACAGTACGTTTTCGCTAGATGCCTCAGAACCGCCACACCCCGCCCGGCGTGATGTAGGCCGTAAGCGGCACATCGGTTGGCAGCACGTCGGCGATGGCGGCCACGGGCGCAGCATCCAGCACATTCAACCCAATGAACTGCGTGCCCGGCCGGCATTGGGCCAGAAACCGGTCGTAGAAGCCGCCGCCGTAGCCCACGCGGTGGCCGGCGCGGTCCACCGCCAGCAGCGGCACGAGCACCGCATCAAAAGCGGCGGCCGGCACTTCGGTTTCGGCAGCAGCAGTGGGCTCAGGAATGCCCCAGCGGTTGGTTTGCAGCGGCGTGGTGGGTGTCAACTCGTAGTGACGCAGCGAAATGCCGTCGGCCTGCACCACGGGCCCGGCCAGGCTCACCGCCAGCCCCTCGGCCCAGATGCGATGGATAATTGGCCAGGTATCGGCCTCGTTACGCTTAGCCAGCGGCAGAAACAGGTGCAGCCAGCGCCACTCTGCTACCGGGAAATACTGGAAAAGCTGCTCGCACAATTGCTGGCTGCGGAGCGCGGTTTCGTCCGGCGGCAGGGCTTGGCGGCGGGCGAGGGCGGCGCGGCGGAGAGTGGCTTTATCCTGCATCGCACGGGCGTCTTACTCCTCCTCCAGCACCGTGAATTCCAGCGCCAGCGGCTCAAACGCCTCAATCAGCTGCTCAATGAAGCCGGGGTTGTTTATCAAAATGCTGAGCACGTTCTCGCTGCGCTCCTGCAAGCCGCCGCCGGGGAATAGCTTTTCCTTGAGCGCAGCCAGTTGCGTGTAGGCGGTTTCGTGCTTCATTTCGGCGGCTTTGCTCAGGCGCTTTTCGAGGCCGGCGAGGCCGACGGCAGCTTTCTGGGCTTCGGCGGCCACGGTCTTCACCAGCGTGGGGTCGAGGCGCTGGGCTAGGTCCTGCACCTGCTGGAAGGAAGCGGCCAGGGCCTGCTGCTGCTCTTTCAGGCTGATTTCTTCCTGACCGAGGGCCGCGCCTACGTGCTTCTTCAGCTCCGGCAGGGGCCGGAAAATCTCGTGCGTGGTCAGGCCCAGCTTTTTCAGCTTACTCGCATTGGCCCGGCTGATGTACTCGGCCGAGTTGCGCGGCAGCACGATGGGGAAGGGCACACCAAAAGCCGCAAACACGTCCTTCAGCTGGAACCAGTACGCCACCTCGGCCCCGCCGCCGATGTACACCAGGTTCGGCAGCAGAATTTCCTGGTACACCGGGCGCAGCACCACGTTGGGGCTGAACTGCTCGGGGTGCGCCTTCGCCAGCGCCAGCAGCTCGGCCTGGCTGTGGCAGCGGGCCGTGTTGCGGATGGTCACCTCCACGCAATCGGCGCCATTGGCATCGGGCTCCAGGCGCTCGCGCTTGCCCTGGTCGGTGATGAAAAACAGGTTGATAGGCCGCGAATACACCTGCGGCTTGTAGCCGGCGGCGGTCAGGCGGGCATTCGTGGCCTGCACGGCGGCGTTGGAAACCTGCGCCTTGATTTCTTTTTCCAGCAGCGGCACCAGGGCCTGCTTCAGGGCCGGGCGGTCGGCGTCAAGCGTTACCAGGCCAAACTCGCCAAACAGGGCATCAGCCAGTTTGCGGGTGGCTTCGGCCAGGGTTTTCGATTCGGAATAGGCCTTGTGGAAAGCGGCCGGCACTTCGGGCGGCAGTTGGCTCAGCAGCTGTTCGCTCAGGCCGTCGAGGGGCAGGCGGCCCACCGGGCCGCCGGTGCCGGCCGCGTCCCAGGCGTAGGTTTTGCCGAAGAGCGAGAAGTGGTTGATTTCGGCAAAGTCGTGGTCTTCCGTGGCCATCCAGTACACCGGCACGAAATCGTACTGCGGGTATTTCGCCTTCAATTCCCTGCTCAGCTTGATGGCCGATACGATTTTGTAGATGAAATACAGCGGCCCCGTGAGCAGGTTGAGCTGGTGCCCGGTCGTCACGGTGAAGGTGGTGGGTTCGGCCAGCAGCAGCAGGCTGGCTTCGATGGCGGGCTCCGGGTCGGGGGCGAAGCCATATTGGTCGCGCAGGGCGGCTACTAGCCGCTTACGGGCCTTGGGCGAGTAGCTGGCTTTTTTCTCTTCGATTTGGGCGGCGAAGTTTTCCAGCGTCGGAAAGCGGTTATAAAACGGGGCCAGGGCCGGGTTCTGGGCAATATAATCAGTCAGCAGGCCCGAAAAAGCGCCGGTTTCGGCGTAGGGCAGCGTGGTACAACGAGTAGGCATGGGGGAAATACGAGCAAGGCCGGGTTCGGTATGAACCTTAGCCAATGGCAAAAGTCCGCACAAAACCCGGCCCCGGCCGAAAAGTTAAATCCGACGCTTATTCAGCCGCCCAAAATCGCATTTCCAGCGAAAGACGCGTGGCGTCCTCGTTCAGATTCACAGCCCCGCCGTGCAGCAGATAAGGCGAGAAAATCATGACTTCATCCGGGCCCGGGTTGGGACGCAACAGGTGCAGCGGCTGCGCCGAGGCCACCACGCCGGGCACGCTGTACTGCGCGCCGTTGTACACGGCCCCGGCGTGGGTGCGCGTCAGCTGGTCCTCGGGCCACCAGTGCGAGCCGGGCAGCAGCGCCAGCGACGAATCGGCGGTGCTGCCCGCCAGCGGGAAGTAAATGTTGATGCCGTTGCGCAGCCGGTCAATCCACACGTCGCGGTGCACGGGGTTGTTATCGGAACGCCGGGGCCGCACAATGCGCAAATGGAATTGCGCCCGGCCCAGGGCCGGGTTGTGGGCGCTGATGGGCCGGCCGCACAGCGCCGCCACCCGTGCTTCGAGCGTGGCCACCGGCAGGGGCAGGGACGCCAGTGGGCAGGTGGTGGTTTGCTGCACCACGGCCAGGTGGCGGGCCTCGTCGTCGCCAATCAGCCGGTGGTAATCCGTTACGGACCAGTCGGCCGGAATATCAAACCCCGCATTGCGCACGGCCGTGCGTATTAGCTCAATCAGGCCTTCGCGTAGGGTGGTGTTTTCGGCCGGCGTGAGCCAGGGCGCCACCGTGTAGCCGGCCGCCGCCCAGGGCTGGCCGGCCGTGAGGTCGGTGTCAGCCGCCAGCAGGATTTCGGCCGCGCCGGGGCCGGCGGGGCCTTCCACGCGGTATTCGATATCCTGCTGGTTGAGGCGGGCTTTCATGCTGAGATATCGGCTCTATACCAAGTGGCCGTACAGGTCGAAATCTGAGGCCGAGTCAATCTTCACGTTCGCAAAGTCGCCGAGGCGCACAAACGTGTCCTTCTCCACCGCTACCAGCACTTCGTTGTCCACCTCGGGCGAGTCAAACTCCGTCCGGCCCACGAAATGGCCGCTTTCCTTGCGGTCGAACAGCACCTTGTAGGTCTGGCCCACGCGGGCCTCGTTCAGCTCCATCGAAATGCCCTGCTGCAGTTCCATGATGGCGTCGGCGCGCTCCTGCTTCAGCTCGGCCGGCACATCGTCGACGAGGGTGTGCGAGTGCGTGTTTTCTTCGTGCGAATAAGTGAAGATGCCCAGGCGCTCGAAGCGGGTCTGCTCCACGAAATCATACATTTCCTGGAAGTCCTTTTCTGTCTCGCCGGGGTGGCCGGCAATAAGCGTGGTGCGCAGCGCAATGCCCGGCACGCGCTGCCGAATGGTGTCCACCAGCTCGATGGTGCGGCGCTTGGTGATGCCCCGGCGCATGGTTTTCAGCATGTTGTCGGAGCCGTGCTGCAAAGGCATGTCGAGGTACTTGCAGATGTTTTCGCGCTCGGCCATCACGTCCAGCGCGTCCAGCGGGAACTGCGAAGGGTAGGCGTATTGCAGGCGAATCCAGTCGATGCCGTTCACGTCGGACAGGTTGCGCAGCAGGTCGGCCAACTTGCGCTCGCCGTAGTGTTGCAGGCCGTAGTAAGTCAGGTCCTGAGCAATGAGAATCAGTTCTTTGGTTCCCATTCCGGCCAAGCGCTTGGCTTCCTTCACCAGGTCCTCGATGGGCCGGTCCACGTGCTTGCCGCGCATCAGCGGGATGGCGCAGAAGGAGCAGGGGCGGTTGCAGCCCTCTGCGATTTTGAAGTAGGCGTAGTGCTTGGGCGTGGTAATCAGGCGCTCGCCGATGAGCTCGTGCTTGTAGTCGGCGTTCAGCACCTTCAGCATCTGGGGCAGCTCCAGCGTGCCGAAATAAGCGTCTACCTGCGGGATTTCCACTTCCAGCTCGTCCTTATAGCGCTGCGAGAGGCAGCCCGTCACGTACAGCTTTTCGAGGCGACCGGCTTCCTTTTCATCCGCGTAGCGCAGAATGGTGTCGATGCTTTCCTGCTTGGCGTTATCGATGAAGCCGCAGGTGTTGATGATGACGATGTTGGCGTCGGATTTCTCGGCCTCGTGCGTCACATCGAACTGGTTGGCTTGCAGCTGGCCCATCAGGACTTCCGAGTCCACGATGTTTTTCGAGCAGCCGAGGGTGATGACGTTTACTTTATTCTGGGTCTGATTTCTAACCTTCATGAATCACAAAATTATCGGAGCCTACCTGCTGAAGTAGGCTGCATAGAATGCCCGCAGGCATAGATTGGTTCGGTTGTGCTTGATTTATAGGGCTTCGAACTGCCGCAGGAAGCGCATGTCATTCTCGGTGAACAGGCGTAAGTCCTTAATCTGGTACTTGAGCATGGCGATGCGTTCGATGCCCATGCCCCAGGCGTAGCCGGAGTATTTCTCGGGGTCGATGCCGGCATTTTCGAGCACGGCGGGGTCCACCATGCCGCAGCCACCGATTTCGACCCAGCCCGAGTACTTGCAGATGTTGCAGCCCGCCCCTTTGCAAATCAGGCAGGTGATGTCAATCTCGGCGCTGGGCTCGGTGAAGGGGAAGAAGCTGGGGCGGAAGCGGATGTTGATATCGGCCCCGAACAGCTCCTGCACGAAGTAATAAACGGTCTGCTTGAGGTCGGCGAAGCTCACGCCTTCGTCAATGAAAATGCCCTCCACCTGGTGGAACATCATGTGGGCGCGCGCCGAAATGGCCTCGTTGCGGAACACCCGGCCCGGCATCACGCGGCGGATGGGCAGGGGCTCGGTTTCCATCACGCGCACCTGCACGGTGCTGGTGTGGGTGCGCAGCAGGTGCGGCAGGTTGGGTGCGCCGGTGGCGGCATCGCCGGTGGACCCGGCGTCGGCAGCGCCGGCTGCGTGCGATACCGGGGCCACGAAGAACGTGTCCTGCATGTCGCGCGCCGGGTGGTTTTCGGGGAAGTTGAGGGCCGTGAAGTTATGCCAGTCGTCCTCAATCTCAGGGCCTTCGGCCACGGCAAAACCAATGCGGCCGAAGATGCGCAACATTTCCTCGCGCACCAGGCTCAGGGGGTGGCGGGTGCCCAGGGCGTTGGGCACCGGGGGCAGGGTGTAGTCGAAATCGGGGTTGGCGGGGGCGTTGTCGGCAGCGGCTTCGGCGGCTTGCTGGGCCTCGTCGAAACGGGCCTGGGCCTGCTGCTTCAGGGCGTTGAGCTGCTGGCCTACAGCGCGTTTGTCTTCGGCGGGCACGGTCTTGAGCTGGTCGAACAAGTCGGCCAGCCGGCCCTTACGGCCGAGGTAGCTGATTCGAAACGCATCAAGTTCGGCGGGATTATTCAGTTCGGCCGTCGTAATTTCGGCCGTCAGCGCGGCAATGGATTCCTGCATCATAGCCCGCAAAGTTACGGCAAGGCTCCGGCCCTGGCCGAACGTTTCGCAAACACATTCAGTTACGCCGTTTATAAACCACCCACGAAAATCCCCTGCCATGAAGCGCGCCCTATTCTTTTTACTTATCAGCGGAGGCTTAGCCACTTCCGCCGCCGCCCAAAGCGGTGGCTGGGATGCCCCGAGTGGCTGGGATACTCCCAAAAAAGCTCCGGCTAAGAAGACTACCAAGAGCAGCACCTCCACCGCGGCCGGCGCAAAAGCCGCGCAGAACGGCGGTGCCGCGGTAGCGCCCGAGGCCACGCCGGCTCCCGCGCCCGCCCCCGAGGCGGCCGCTCCGGCTCCGGCCGATAAAGGTGGCTTTGGTGGCGGTGGCGGCAGCAGTGCCGGCGGTGCGGCCAGTGGCCAGGGTATTTCGGTAGCGCCTGGCGCCCCCGTAATCATGCGCGGCGGCCGCAACGTGATGGCCGATGACGCCGCCGCGGCCCGTGAGCGTCGCCTCAACCGCAAGCCCCGCCGCGACAAGCCGTGGCCCCCGCGCCCGGCTACGGCCACTGCAATGGCCCCCGCTGCGCCCGCCCCGGCCGCTGCCGCTCCGGTAGCTACCGAGGCGGCCACTGGTGCCGGCAATGCCGCCAACGGGGCCGAAATGGCGCCCGCTGCTGCTGCGCCGAAGGCTGGCGCACCGGCCAAGGCCCCTGCTAAGACTGCCGCTCCTGCGCCCAAGAAAAAAGCACCTGAGCCGCTGGGCTGGTAGCAGTCTGGCTGTGCTGCGGATAAGGCCTTCGGGCTTAATACCGCTCGGCATTAGTTAATATTTACAAAAAGCCCGGTTGTGTTCTGAAAAGAGCAGCCGGGCTTTTTTGCGTTCTAACTCTTCCGTTGAGAGGCCCACGCTGGCGGCTGGTAGTAGCGGGAACTCCGTGAATATGTACCTCGCGGCGGCATTTCGCGTATGCCTGGGGCTGGGCTGCGTTGCGGCGATGGCATTTCGAGTCTTTTTTCCTCACCACCCCAATTCACCCTTATGATTCGCTCCATCCTAACGCTGATGTTTGCGCTGGCCGTGATGGCTGAAGCATCGGCTCAAACAGCCCCCGCCACCAAAGCGGCCCCCCGCACAACCACCCCGAAAAAGATGGTAACGCGCAACACCACCGCCAGCCCGGCGCCCGCCGAAACGGGCGGCCGTACCAAAGTTGGCCCCGCTGGCAATGGGGCCGTAGGCTCCACAGAAAGCGCCGACGGCAAGGGCCAAAGCGTGTATGCCGCTCCCGGCATGCCCGTGAACGTGGACAATCCCAAGAAAGTGGGCAGCTACAATGGGCCGGCCCCCGCCCGCACCAAAACCAGTACCACGCTTACGCCACGATAGAAATCCTGCTTCTGTCGATGAAACGGCCCGATTGATGCGCATTTGCGCACCAATCGGGCCGTTTTGCATAGGCCTGGTGATATGAAGCAGAAGTTGGCACGCTTTTCGAAATGTACCCTGACAGCTAAACGAACCAACTTTTTCTTCTCAGCTTTTTTTCCTTCAGCCATGTTCCGCTCCATCCTTACCCTCGCATTGTCGGTGTTCCTGTTGGCTGAAGCCAGCGCCCAGACCACGCCCGTCGCCGCCAAAAAGAAGACGACTAAGTCGGTAAAAGCCTCGGCCCGCGCCGCCAAAAAAGCCCGCCGCGTCGCCCTCAAAACCACCCCCACCACGCCCGTGATGAACGACGGCTGGCCTCCCCTCGAAACCACCCAAACTGCCGTGGCCAGCACCACTCCCGCCACCGACGGCAACTGGGGCCCTGCTTACCCCGCCGCCAGCACCTCGCGCGGCGAGATTGACAACGCCAACGTGTACGCTGCCCCTGGCATGCCGGTGCACATGCGCACCAGCAACGGCATGGTGCCCTACAGCGTGCGCCCGCCCCGCAAGTCGGCCGCCACGCAAACCACGCTCGGCAACTAATTTGGCCCAAAGATGGCCCGGTTGGAGAAATCCCGGCCGGGCCATTGCTCGTAGTGCCTGTCGGCTTCCGTCGTTCGACCTCACCCGCTGCGGGCCGTGGTGCGTATGAGGGGAGCCGGCCTGCTTTCGGCCTGCTGGGGTAGCTATTTTTGTATCACTTCACTTTTTCAGAATTCCATCGATGTTCCGCTACTTTTTCGCCACGTTGCTGCTGGTCACCTTTGCCGTAACCGGAGCCAATGCGCAAACCACAACCCGAGCCGCCCGCAAGAAAATCGCGCCCTACTCGACGCGGGGCGCCCGCAAAGCCCCCAACATCAACCCCCACACCGGCAAGCCCTACGGCGCAGGCGTACCCGAAGACATCAAAAACGGTACGATGTCGTACCTGGCCCCCAGCATGCCCATGCGCAAGCAGGTGGGCTACCAGAACAACGGCGGCTACAACGACAACCGCACCCCGCGCCCGCGCTACGTGAAACCCGCCAACAGCACCCTCACCCGCGACAGCAACGTGCCGGTAGCGCCGGGCAAAACCAAGGTGAAAACCAAGCGCTAAGCCTGCCGAAAACCGGCCCGCCGCTGGTTCAGCAACCACGCAAAAAGAAAGGTCACGCTATACGTAGCGTGACCTTTCTTTTTGGTTGGACCATCCACTGACTATGCCGGCTCGGCCACGGCGGCGGCTTCATAATAGAGCGTGTTGCAGTTTTCGGGGCGCAGCACCAGCTGGGCCATGGCGCGCACGTCGGCCACGGTCACGGCCTGGATGCGGCGGCTTTCGTCGTTTACCAGGTTGGCGTCGCCTTGCAGCTTGCTGTAGGCCAGGTTCATGGCGCGGTTCAGGAGGTCGATTTCGCCAAACACCAAGCTGCTTTCGGCTTGGTTTTTTACTTTTTCAAGCTCGTGGGCGTCCACGTCCTGGGTCAGGAACTCGGCCACCACGGCTTCCACGGCGGCATCGGCGGCTTTAATATCCACGCCCTCGTTCAGCTTGCCGCTGATGACGAGCAGGCCGGGGTCGAGCGAGCCGGTGAGCGAGGCCGAAATGTTATTGAACAACGCCTGCTCCTTCACCAGCCGCTGGTGCAGCCGCGCCGATTTGCCGTGGCCCAGCATGTCGCTGAGCAAATCCACGGCGTGGTAGCGGGCATCGCCCCGGGCGGGCATGTGGTAGGCCTTGTACAGGGCGCTGAGGGGCACCTGCGCATGGGCGGTGAGGTGCCGGGCCTCGGTCTGGGCAGGCTCCTGGGGCAGCTGGCGCTGGTAGGCCGGCCCGCCGGGAATGGGGCCAAACCACTTCTCGGCCAGTAGGCGCACGTCGGCGGCGCTCACGGCCCCGGCCACTACCAGCACGGCATTCTGCGGGGCGTAGTGCTTTTTGAAAAAGCCGCGCACGTCGTCCATCACGGCGTTTTCGATGTGTGCAATCTCCTTGCCGATGGTGTTCCACTGGTAGGGGTGGGTGTGGTAGGCGAGGGGCTTGAGCTGGAGCCACACGTCGCCGTAGGGCTGGTTGAGGTAGCTCTGCTTGAACTCCTCCACCACCACTTTGCGCTGCACTTCGAGGCCATTTTCGGAGAAGGCGAGGTTCAGCATCCGGTCGCTTTCGAGCCAGAAGCCGGTTTCGAGGTTGGCGGCGGGCAGCGAGAGGTAGTAGTTCGTTACATCGGCCGAGGTGAAGGCGTTGTTTTCGCCGCCCACACGCTGCAACGGCTCGTCGTAGCTGGGAATGTTCACGGAGCCCGAAAACATCAGGTGCTCAAACAAGTGCGCAAAGCCGGTGTGCTCGGCGTCCTCATCGCGCGAGCCTACGTCATACATCACATTAAGCACGGCCATGGGCGTGCTGAAATCTTCGTGCACGATGCAGCGCAGGCCGTTATCGAGGGTGAATTCGGTGAAATGAATCATAGAGAAAGCAGTAGGAAAGGGCTAAAGGTACGAGCCGTGCCCGAGGCTGTTAACCAAGGAAAAGCATGGTGGGTTTGCGACCGGGTGCGAAAACCTGCCGGGCCTCAGAAACTGGCCCGCTGCCACGCTGATTTGACCAATGGTGACTTCCCATTCGGGGGGCAAAACCATACACACGAAACCAATGCCGAGTGCGTTGAGCAGAATGACACTGGTGATTTGAACCAGAAAAAAATGCCATTGGTCCGGCTAAATCGGCCATTGGCATGTGGGCCGACCGCTGAATACGGCTTGCTTCGGACCTTTATTAGCTGCCCTTGTCTTCGTTTTATGCCCGATACACTACCCGCCGCTATGTCTCTTGAAGCTCCCGCTACGCTTGCCGAAGCAACGGCCCGCATTGCGGCTCTTGAACAGGAGCTGGCGCGGGTCCGCGAAGAGGCTGTGGCCACCACGCAGCAGCGAGACTTCTACGAGGCCATTCTGCACAGCCTGCCGGCCGAAATAGGAGTGGTGGATACCGAGCTGCGCTTTCAGTACCTCAACCCCACTGCTATGGCCGACCCCGCCGCCCGCCAGGCGGCGCAGGGCAAGACGTTGGGCGAACTGGCCCCGCAGCCCGGCTGCCCGCCTGAATTCACTCCCAAGCACCGCTCCCTGTTCGACCGCGCCTGTGCCGGGCAGGTGGTGGAGTGGACAGAAGTAGTGGCCAAACCTGCCGGTCCGCGCCATTTCCTGCGCCGCCTGCAGCCTGTGTTCGGGCCCGATGGTGCGCTGGCGTGGTTCATCGGCTACGGCCTGGATGTGACGGACCGCGAGCAGGCCCGGCAGGCCCTGGCCGATGAGCAGGCGTTTACACGGCAGGTGCTGGACACCACGCCCAGCATGATTTTCGTGCGCGACCGGGCCGGAAACTTTCTCTTTCAGAACCGCGCCATTCAGGAGCTTCAAGCGGCTGCCCGGTTGGAAGGCGATGCCGACAGCCGCCGCCAGACCCGCGACGAGGAATTGGCCCGCTTCGCTGAAATTGATGCCCAGGTGATGGACGGCAACCGGGAAATAGTGGTGGAAGACTGCTTCACCTTGCCCGATGGCAGCGTGCGCTGGTACCACTCCACCAAGCGCCCGCTGCACCGCCCCGACGGCACGGTGCACGTGCTGGGCGTGAGCACCGACATAACCGAGCTAAAAGCCGCCCAGCTGGCCGCCGAAGCTGCCGCCACGGCCCGTCAGAATTTCCTGGCCAACATGAGCCACGAAATCCGCACGCCCCTCAATGGCGTGCTGGGCATGGCCGCCAACCTGGCCAAAACCCCGCTCGACCCGCGCCAGCAGCAACTCATCGACATCATGCAGCGCTCCGGGCAGCACCTGCTGAACGTGGTGAACGACGTGCTCGACATGGCCAAAATCAGCTCCGGCAAGCTGGAAATGGAACAAGTGGCGTTCAACCTCAGCGACTCGGTGAGTGCCGCGCTGCAGCCGTTGGCCTTGCAGGCTACTGAGAAAGGGCTGGTTTTCGAGGGCACTTCGCTGCGAGCAAGCCACCCCCAGCCCTGGGTGATTGGCGACGCGCACCGCCTCAATCAAATTATTATCAACCTGGTCAGCAATGCCCTTAAGTTCACGGAGCGGGGCACCATCAACGTGTCGAGCGAACTGGTGGCGGAAACGGCCGACACTCTCACGGCGCGGTTCAGCGTGGCCGATACCGGCGTTGGCATTGCCCCGGCCCAGCAGGAGCGCATCTTCGAGAGCTTTACGCAAGCCTACGCCGACACCAGTCGTCAGTTTGGCGGTACTGGCCTGGGCCTGAGCATTGCCCGGGCGCTGGTGGCCCAGCTGGGCGGCACCCTCACCATGACCAGCGCCGTGGGCCGGGGCACCACGTTTGAGTTCAGCGTGACGCTGCCCAAAGCCCCGGTGCCCGCGTTGCCTTCAGCCTTCGCCGCCGCCTACGATACCGGCCGGCTGGCCGGGGTGCGGGTGTTGATGGTGGAAGACAACGAAATCAACCGGGCCGTGGCCCAGATGGCGCTGGCCCCCTGGGGCGTGGTGCTGGAGGAAGCCGTGGACGGCCCCGCCGGCCTGGCCTGCCTCGAAGCCAGTGCCTACGACATCGTGCTGATGGACATTCAGATGCCCGGCCTGAGCGGCGTGGACGTGACCCGCCAGCTGCGCCAGATGTCCGACCCGCGCCGGGCCAATACCCCAGTCATTGCTCTCACTGCCAACGCCTTTCGCTCGGATGTGGAGCAGTACCTCGCCGCCGGCATGAACGATTACCTGGCCAAGCCCTTCGATGAGGAAGTGCTGTACCACAAGATGGTCGCCTTGCTGGATGCGCCCGCCGAGCCGCTCTACGACCTGACGCGCCTGCGTCGCCAGTCACAGGGCCGGGCTGCGTTTATGGGGCAGATACTGCGTTCCTTCCAGGCCAATATGCCGCGGAGCCTGGCGCAGCTGCACGCTGCGGCCGTTGCCGGGCACTGGGCCCAGGCCGCCGAAATAGCGCACCACATCAGGCCCAACTTGCTGGCCTTGGGCGTGAGGGGCGTGGTTGCGCCGTTGGAAATCCTCGGCTTGGCGCATCCCAAGGCCACGCCGGGCACTATGCCCGCGCCGGAGGTGCTGGCCGGGGCCGTAGAGCAGCTGGCGGCCGTGGTGGGCCGTGTCCTGGTGGCCATGCCGGCCGAGCTCGCCGCGCTGGAAGCCGCCGCTTAAAGCGGGGCCAGCCGCCGCATCAGCTCGGCCTTGTGGAGCTTGCCCACGGGCACGGTGTAGGGCCCCAGCACGAGCTGGTGGTCTTCCAGGGCATCGATGCGGCGGGTGTTCACGATGTAGGAGCGGTGCACCCGCACAAAATGGCTGAACGGCAGCCGCTCCTCCAGGTTCTTGAGCGTGGTATGCACTATGTGCTTGTGCGTGGCCGTGACCAGCACCGAGTACGTGGACATGGCCTCGATGTAGTACACCTCGTCGAAGTTGATGCGCACCAGCCGGCCATTGACTTTGGCAAAAACATTGGAATTTTCTGATTTGGGGAGCGGGGTAGGGGCTGGCCGGGCCTGCAGGGTACGCACCTGTTGCACGGCCTGCAGAAACCGGGGATAGTCCACAGGCTTCATCAGATAGTCGGCCACGGGGAGCTCGAAGGCCTCGGCGGCGAAGTTGTGGTGCGAGGTAACCAGCACAATGGCCGGCAGCGGCTGCGACAATATCCGAATCAGCTCTAGGCCGGTGAGGTTGGGCATTTCGATGTCGAGCAGCAGCAGGTCAATCGGCGGGTGCGTTTGCAGGAATTCCAGGGTCGCGAGGCCATCCGGCAGCGAGGCGGCCAGCTCCAGGCCGGGCGTGAGGGCCACAAAATGCTCTAGGGCCAGGCGGCTCATCTCGTTGTCGTCGACGATGACGCAAGTAAGCGGTGGCAGGTCGGCCATAAGATACGGGCAGGAAAGGAGCTGCCTGGGTGGTAGTGTACGCCAAAAATGGCGGGTGGTTAAAATAGTAAGATACTGATTGTGAATTGTATAATTGATAAATAAGCGCCGCTGTAGAGTTTCAAAAGTAATACAAAAGACTGTCGGGCCTCAAGGTGCCGATTTTCTTTTAGGATTCCTATGTTTTTACCCTGCCACCCGTTTTCATTCAATGCTCCGTTAACTGCCGGTCTGCCGGTTTTTCAGGCTATGATGGGAGGGAAAAGGTATAATGCACCCGGTGGGTAAAATTCGGTCGGGGTTCTGAAGGAAAGATGAGGAAGGAAAAGTGCTGAGCAACTGCCAGCGCGGAAAGTAGCCCGGTGCGCGTCCTGCTTTCCTACCTTTGCCCACCCAAACCCACCCACCTCGTCATGACTTTTGACCGCCACGACCTCACCAACGAAATCCTCCTGCACCTTTATCAGCACCTGCTGCGCCCCCGACTGATTGAGGAAAAAATGCTGATTCTGCTGCGCCAGGGCAAGGTGAGCAAGTGGTTTTCCGGCATCGGGCAGGAGGCCATTTCGGTGGGCAGCACCCTGGCGCTCGAGGCCGACGAGTACATTCTGCCGCTGCACCGCAACCTGGGCGTGTTCACGGGCCGCGAGGTGCCGCTGGGTCGCCTGTTTGCGCAGTGGCAGGGCAAGCGCCTGGGCTTCACCAAGGGCCGCGACCGCAGCTTCCACTTCGGCACCAACGAGCACCACATCGTGGGCATGATTTCGCACCTCGGCCCGCAGCTGGCCGTGGCCGGCGGCATTGCCCTGGCCGATTTGCTCGACAAAAACCCGAAAGTGACCCTGACCTACAGCGGCGACGGCGGCGCTTCAGAAGGCGACTTCCACGAGGCCCTGAACGTGGCCGCCGTGTGGCAGCTGCCGGTCATTTTCATGATTGAAAACAACGGCTACGGCCTGAGCACGCCCAGCAACGAGCAGTTTCGCTTCAAGTCCTTCGTGGACAAAGGCCCTGCCTACGGCATGGAAGCCGTGCAGGTGGACGGCAACAACGTGCTGGAAGTGTACACGACCGTGAAGCGCCTGGCCGAAGACCTGCGCCAGAACCCGCGTCCCGTGCTGGTGGAAGCCCTCACGTTCCGGATGCGCGGCCACGAGGAAGCCAGCGGCACCAAGTACGTGCCCCAGAGCCTGATGGAAGAATGGGCCGCCAAAGACCCGGTGGAAAACTTCGAGAAATGGCTGCTGGCCGAAGGCATCCTCACCGAAACCGCTAAGCACGGCATCCGCGAGAAAATCAAGGCCGCCATCGAGGCCGGCCTCCAGGAAGCCGACGCGGAACCGATGCCCACGGCCGACATTGAGGAAGAAATTGCGGATATGTACCAGCCCTTCGACGCGCCCGCTACGGATGCGCCGAAAGACGGCCCGGCCCGCGAAATCCGCTTCATCGACGCCATTTCCGAAGGTATGAAGCAGAGCATGACGCGCTACCCCGAACTCGTGCTCATGGGCCAGGACATTGCCGACTACGGCGGCGTGTTCAAAATCACGGAAGGCTTCGTGGCCGAATTTGGCAAGGCGCGGGTGCGGAACACGCCGCTGTGCGAATCGGCCATTGTGGGCATTGGCTTGGGCCTGAGCATCAAGCGCAAGAAAAGTATGGTTGAGATGCAGTTTGCGGATTTCGTGACCTGCGGCTTCAACCAGATTGTGAACAACCTGGCCAAGAGCCACTACCGCTGGGGCCAGAATGCCGACGTGGTGGTGCGCATGCCCACCGGCGCGGGCTCGGCGGCCGGCCCGTTCCACTCGCAGAGCAACGAGGCGTGGTTCACCCACGTGCCCGGCCTGAAAGTAGTGTACCCCAGCAACCCGCACGACGCCAAGGGCCTGCTCTGCGCCGCCTTCGAAGACCCCAACCCGGTGCTGTATTTCGAACACAAAATGCTGTACCGCAGCCTGTCGGGTCCCGTGCCGGAAGCGTACTACACCACGCCCATCGGCCAGGCCGTGCTGGCCCAGGAGGGCAACGAGCTGAGCATCATCACCTACGGCATGGGCGTGCGCTGGGCCCTGCAAACCTGCCAGGATTTGGGCGTGTCGGCCGACATCCTCGACCTGCGCACCTTGCTGCCCTGGGACCAGGAGGCGGTGCGCAAAACGGTGGAGAAAAACGGCCGCGTCCTCATCCTGCACGAAGACACGATGACCGGCGGCATCGGCGGCGAAATCGCGGCCTGGATTGGCGAAAACTGCTTCGAGCACTTGGACGCGCCGGTGCGCCGCGTGGCCTCGCTCGATACAGCTATTCCGTTTGCGCCGCCGCTGGAAGCCGCTTTCCTGCCCCAGCAGCGCCTACGCGAGCAAGTACAAGCCCTGCGCAACTACTAGCCGTCGGGTTGGCGCGGTTTTCGCGCGTGGCCCTCGTATCTTGCTCTTCCTGATTTAATTGGTTCTGCCTGCTTTACGGTGAAATACTGTTTACCCCCCGTCGTGTTCCGGTCCTTGCTGGGTGTGCTGTTGCTGAGTGCGCTGGGTGGCTGCACGCTTTATCATAAAGTATTTCACCCCTACCGGTTGCCCACGCCCAAGCCGTCGCCGGAGTTTATTGCGCAGCAGAAAGAGAAGAAGGAGCACGAAAAACTGCAGAACGAGCTGGCCAAATCGGCCGCTTCGACCAAGAAGAAATCGGGCGGAGCCACCCCCGAAGCCGCCACCGATGTCTCGACGCCCAGCAACGACGGGGCCACGGCCAGCGCCAGCACTGCCGCCACCAAAGGCAGCGTGTACCCGGAGCGCTCCACGGTGAAGTACGACAAGCACGGACTCATGAAAAAGCCCAAGCTGAACCGTCGCAAGCGCCACAAAGTGAGCAAGGGCTTCCACCCCATCGAGTCTGTCCGCAACTTCTTCAAATACGGCTTCCATGCAAAACCCAACTACAGCCCCGACCACCGGCCGGCGCCCAAGCAGCCCAGCACGACGCCCGAACAGGAACTGCCCGATGAAGCCATGCCCACTCCCAAAACGGAGCCTGCTACGGAGCCCGCGCCCACTGGCAAGCCTTAGCCGGCTGCTGGGCCTGCTGGCCGTGGTGGTTTTTCTGCTGAATGCTGCGCCCGCCCGGGCTCAGATTGAGCGCGTGAAACCTGGCAAAATAAAAGCGGCCAACCGCCGCGCCCTGCGCGAAGACCGCCGCACCGACTCGCCCTACAAAGACAGCCACCTCGACGTGACCAAGGTGCAGCTCAAGCGCGGCCAGAGCACCCAGGCCGTGCCCGAAACCCGCAAAGACCTCAACTACAAATCCGGTACCGCGCCCAATGTGCAGCCCCCCGGTTTCCTGGGCCTGCGCCGCCGAAAGACTACCCTGCAGCGCCCACCGGCCCAAGCCGCTTCCAGGAAGGAAAAGGCCAACGAAAAAGAATGAGCCGCCCGGCGGGAATCTACTGGCCGTAAGTTGTTGTAGTATAACCGCGCGCCACATCAGCGCCATTCATCCGGCCCCAATTCTTCATCCAATTCACCCTATCATAATGTCCACTCCCTGGCTTCCCCTCACCCAACCCGACGAAATCACCCAGCTGGCCCAGGCCTCGCACGAGCAGCCGGTGCTTATTTTTAAGCACAGCACCACTTGTTCTATAAGCGCGGCGGCCAAGAGCAAGATTGAGCGTCAGTGGGCCGATAGCGGCCTCGACCTGCCCATCTACTACCTCGATTTGCTGCGCTTCCGGCCCCTCTCGGCCCAGGTAGCCGAGCAGTTCGGCATCCGCCACGAGTCACCGCAGCTCCTGCTCATCCAGGGCGGCGAATGCACCTACGACGCCTCGCACATGGGCATCCGCCTCGCCGATGTGAAGCAGGCCGTGAATGGCTAGCAACCAGCGGTAACTAAAGGAACGGCTGCCCGGTTTCATGCGTTGAAACCGGGCAGCCGTTCCCTCATTTTACCACAAGTGCTATCTGTATTCGAACACGATGTTTTGCCGCACTTCCGGGTGCAGGCTCAAGCCCACCGGGCAGGTGTGGGCGGCGCGCTCCAGCAAGGTGCGCTCGGTGGGCGCCAGGGTGGCCGGCAGCGTAAACGTTACGTCGATTTGGGCAATGCGGCGCGGCGCCTCTGTGCTCATGTGCTTCACCACGGCGAAGGTGCTGCCCACCAAATCCCACTGGTGGCGCTCGGCCACAATGCCCATCACCGTCATCATGCACGAGCCCAAGGCCGTGCTCACGAGGTCGGTGGGGGAGAAGGCTTCGCCCCGGCCGTGGTTGTCGACGGGGGCATCGGTTTGAATAACATTGCTCGAGGCAACGTGCGTGGCTTCGGTGCGAAGGTTGCCGGCGTAGCGGGCAGTGGCGGTGTTCATCAAATCAGGAAGTTACCTTTACGAAGTTGTTTGTTCTTTCGCTAATTTACGTATTACTTGGTGCGCCGCGTTTTCGGCGTCGGTTTGGGCCCCGTTTCGGTTGAAGATTATGCGTTTTTTTCCTGCAACTACCTACCGCTGGGGCCTGCTGGCTGCCGGCTTGCTGACGGCCGCCAGCGCGCAAGCCCAGGACCGTGCTGCGCCGGCCGGCACTACCACGCCGGCTCCCCGCTCCGCGTCGGCCCCGCTGCGTGCCGATATCATTTCCGATGCGCCTTCCGATGAGCAGTCGTATCAGAAAGAATTCGTTTTTGGGATAAACTTCAACACCCAGGGCGGCCTGTTAGGCGGCGCGTCCATCCGCTCCACACGGGTGATGGACGACCGCCTGCTGCGCTTCTGGAGCTTGGAGGGCGTGATGCTGAAAAACGCCAAAGAAGAGCGTGTCAATTCAGTGATTGGCGGCACCTACATCAACCGCAAAACCAACTATGCCTTTGTGCTGCGGCCTTCGGTGGGCTTGCAGCGCATCCTGTTTCGCAAGGCTGCCGATGCCGGCGTGCAGGTAAACGGCCTGCTCAGCGTAGGCCCGTCCTTCGGCCTGCTGATGCCCTACTACATCAGCTACGACCGCACGGCCACGCGCACGAACGTCATCAACCTCTCGACCGATGAAATCGTGAACGAGCAGTACGACCCCTACAAGCACACCATCACGGGCGCGATTCTCGACCACGGCCCCCTGTTCAGCGGCATTGGCCAGACGCAGGTAGTGCCGGGCTTTCACCTGCGCGGCGGCCTCAGCTTCGAGTACGGCCGCTACCGCGACGCCGTGACCGGCCTGGAAGTCGGCTTCCTGGTCGAAGGCTTCACCAAGCGCCTGCTCATCCTCAGCCCCAGCACCCTGTCCGACACCGACGCGCTGAACCGCAAGTTCTTCCCCTCGGTGTACCTGACGCTGTATTTCGGGCACCGCTCGTAAGGCTGCACTCACGGAAGCATCGAGAAGGAAGCAGGGAGAATTCAGGCCTGGACGTCGCCGGATAGGCGAGGCGTATCAATTGCGCCGTAAATTTGTTAGTGCTTAGTATCGAATGGGCCGAGGATAATTCCTCCTTCGTCATTCCTCATTCCTCATTGAAACAATGATTGATTTGCCCGTAATCCAGCCCGAAACGGCTGCTCCCGCCCGCCCCCGCAAGCCCGACTGGCTGCGCGTGAAGCTGCCCGTAGGCGAAGAATACGCCGCCGTCCGCCGCCTCGTCGACGAGCACAAGCTGCACACCATCTGCGAGAGCGGCAATTGCCCCAACATGGGCGAGTGCTGGGGCGCGGGCACGGCCACGTTCATGATTCTGGGCAATATCTGCACCCGTTCGTGCTCGTTCTGCGCCGTGGCCACCGGCCGCCCCACTGAGTACGACCTCGACGAGCCCCGCCGCGTGGCCGAGGCCATCAAGCTCATGAAAGTGAAGCACGCCGTCATCACCTCAGTGAACCGCGACGAGCTCAAGGACCGCGGCGCCAGCGTGTGGCGCGAAACCGTGGTGCTCACCAAGCAGCTCTCTCCCGAAACCACCATCGAAACCCTGATTCCGGACGTGAAAGCCAATTGGGACGCGCTTGATGTGATGATTTCGGGCGGCCAGGAAGTGATTTCGCACAACATCGAAACCGTGGGCAGCCTCTACCGCCTCGTGCGCCCGCAGGCCAAGTACGACCGCAGCCTGGAGCAAATCCGCCGCACCAAGCTGGCCGGCCACCGCACCAAATCCGGCATCATGCTGGGCCTGGGCGAGAAGCCCGACGAGCTGTACCAGGCCATGGACGACCTCGTGGCCAACGGCCTCGACATTCTCACCCTCGGCCAGTACCTGCAGCCCACCAAGCGCCACCTCGAAGTAGCCGAGTTCATCACGCCCGACCAGTTTGCCCACTACAAGGAAGAAGGCCTGCGCCGCGGCCTGAAATACGTGGAAAGCGGTCCGCTGGTGCGCAGCTCCTACCACGCCGAACGCCATGTGAACGTGCCGGTGTAGCTTAGGCGAAAAATTCGCCATGGCTTTTTTTACTGCTGCCGGCCGCTTGCGCCGACGGGACTACTTTTTTCGACTGCTGGCGCTCTATGCGCTGGCAGTTGTGGTTTATGCCCTGCCCGGGCTGCTGTATGCCGTTCAAGTGCCCTCATTTGTTGCGCTGCTGGCATTGGGCGGCTTCGTGGTCATTTTTTACCTCATACTGGTGCAGACCCTGTTGCGCTTGCACGACTTGAACCTCAGTAGCTGGTGGAGCCTGGTAATGCTGCTGCCCATAGTGAGCTACATTTTGGGCGGCGGATTGCAACTGGTGCAGGGCACCGTTGGCCCTAACCGATTCGGGCTTGACCCTAAAAGGCCGCATCTGCTGCCGTCAGTTGTGACCACTACTCACATAGAAAGCAATTGATTGCTGTTGCGTCTTGGCAATAAAAAAAGTCCCTTCCAGATACGGAAGGGACTTTTTATTGCCAGCAAGCGCTGATTAGCGGCGGGCGTTGTTGTCCTGCGGCGGGTAGGTGCTCAGAATCCCGTTCACGATGCGGTGGGTTTCGGCTTCGTCAATGGTATTCTGGTTCACCTGCGCCTGGCCGGTGCCGCGCCACGCCAGCTCCTTGCGGCGGGCGTCGATGATGTCAATGACCACGGTGCCAGCCTTGTACTGCGTCACGGGCGAGTAGCCGCGGCCGTAGTAGCCATAGCCGTAGCCATAGGGATAACCCAGGCCATTGTAATAGGGCGAAACCTGCTGCTTGTCCTCCACGCGGGCACTGTAGGCCACGTAGATGTCGGGTGCGGTGGTTACTTCGGTGAGGCCTTTAGCCGCCATCTCGGAGGCCACGGAAGCGCGCATGCGCTTGTCGAGGAATGACTCGTAGCCTTTGGCCGGGCCGCCTTCCGCGTCGCGGGGCTGCTGCGGGTACCAGGCCCAGGTTTTGAAAGCCCGGAAGTTTACCGCGTGGTCAAAGTCGTTGGTCACGCCTACGCGGGAAGCAGTAGTGCAACCGCTGGGGCCCAGCAACAATACTAAGCTGGCGGCAACCATGGCCACCGGATGGGCCAAAATACGGGTGATGCGATTCATAAATGGAAGAAGGAAGACGGGTGGATTAAGACCCCTAAAAAGCCGTTTATCAGGATAAACAAGCTGTTTTTGGAGGCTGTGCTAATAACGGAAAAGAGGGGGGCGGCGTTCCATTTTCACGGGGGCGGCCTGCATGTTTAGCGAATGCAAATACGGAGACAAAATATTGACATCACGGGAATTTGTCCTACCTTACCTCCCAAATCCCCACCCTTGCTTTTTCCTAGTTGATGAAAAGAACTGCTCTACTCTTTTTGGCTATTTCCGGTCTGTTTGCTGCCTGTACTTCCGCCCGCGACGAAATGGGCAAAGCAGTGGCCGACCGTACTCCCGTAGCACACAACACCATTGTGGACTGCCCGGTGTACGATGGCATGAAAAAAACGTCCAATATCCTGGCTCAAACCACCACCGGCAACGAGGTGCAGGTGACGGATACCATCAACGCCTATTTCGTGCGGGTCCGGCTCGATAAAGACGGCCAGACCAAAATGGGCTACATGGACCGCCGCTGCTTCGGCGAGCGTGGCAACGAGCGCGGCAACCGCAAATAACCAACGGCTAACTCCGCGCACTGCCGCGGCACTCTTATTCCTACTTGAATGCAAAAAGCCCGATTCAGCGAATCGGGCTTTTTGCATTCAGAGTTGGCCATAGTTAGTATGACGGGCCTTTGTCGGCCTGCACCAGCTCTTCTTCCTGGTCGGCGTATTGCTCAATCGGGGTGCAGCTACAAATCAGGTTGCGGTCGCCGTAAGCCGAGTCGATGCGGGCTACGCTGGGCCAGAACTTGTTGGCCCGCACGTACTCCATGGGATACACGGCCTGCTCGCGGGTGTAGGGACGCGTCCATTCGTGCGTGAGGACGGCGGCAGCGGTGTGCGGGGCGTGTTTCAGCACATTTTCCTTGGCATCGGCGCGGCCGGCTTCTACTTCCGCAATTTCCTTACGGATAGAAATCATGGCGTCGCAGAAACGGTCGAGCTCGGCTTTGCTTTCGCTTTCGGTGGGCTCAATCATGAGCGTGCCGGCCACGGGGAAGCTCACGGTGGGCGCGTGGAAGCCGTAGTCCATCAGGCGCTTGGCGATGTCTTCGACTTCGATGCCGGCCTTTTTGAAGTGGCGGCATTCCAGAATCATCTCGTGGGCGCAACGGCCGTGGCTGCCGGTGTAAAGCACCGGGTAGTGCGCTTCGAGGCGGGCCTTGATGTAGTTGGCGTTCAGAATAGCGGTTTCGGTGGCGCGCTTCAGGCCGTCGCCGCCCATCATCGAGATGTAGGCGTAGCTGATGGGCAGGATGCTGGCCGAACCCCACGGCGCCGCCGATACCGAGCCGGCGTCGCGGCCCTCCACGGGCACCACGGCGTGGCCGGGCAGGTAGGGCACCAGGTCTTCGACCACGCCGATGGGACCCACACCGGGGCCGCCGCCGCCGTGCGGAATGCAGAAGGTTTTGTGCAGGTTGAGGTGGCACACGTCGGCCCCGATGTTGGCGGGCGAGGTGAGGCCCACCTGGGCGTTCATGTTGGCGCCGTCCATGTACACGCGGCCGCCGTGCGCGTGAATGGTCTGGCAGATGTCGATGATGGTTTCTTCGTACACGCCGTGCGTGCTGGGGTAGGTCACCATCAGGCAGCTCAGGTTGGCGGCGTGCTTCTCGGCCTGGGCCTTGAGGTCGGCCACGTCGATGTTGCCGTCTTCGGTGCTCTTCACCACCACCACTTGCATGCCGGCCATCACGGCCGAGGCGGGGTTGGTGCCGTGGGCCGAGGCCGGAATGAGGGCCACGGTGCGGTGGTGGTCGCCGTGGGCATCGTGGTAGCCCTTGATGGCCAGCAAGCCGGCATACTCGCCCTGCGCGCCCGAGTTGGGCTGCAGGCTCACGGCCGCAAAGCCGGTCACCTCGCACAGCCAGTGCTGCAGGTCTGAGAAGATCTGCTGGTAGCCCTGCGCCTGCTCGATGGGGGCGAAGGGGTGCAGGCCGCCGATTTCGGCCCAGGTCACCGGAATCATCTCGGCGGTGGCGTTGAGCTTCATGGTGCACGAGCCCAGCGGAATCATGCTGTGGGCCAGGCTCAGGTCCTTGTTCTCCAGCTGCTTCATGTAGCGCAGCATCTCGTGCTCGGCGTGGTGCGTGTTGAATACCGGGTGCGTGAGGTATTCGCTGGTGCGCACGAGGGCGGCGGGAACGTGCAGCTCATCGGCTTCCACGGCTTCGGCCAGCTGGTCGGCTTCCTTGCCCAGCACTTTGGCGAAAACATCCAGGATGTCGGCCACGTCGTGCAGCTCGGTGTTCTGGTTCAGCGAAATGCCGACGCGCACCTCGTCAAAATAGCGGAAGTTGATGCGGGCCGCTTCGGCTTCTTTCTTAAGGGCCTGGGCCAGCTCGGCGCTTTCCAGACGCAGGTTCAGGGTGTCGAAGTAGTGCTTGTTGGTTTGCTCCACGCCCAGCTTCTTCAGGCCGGCTTCGAGGGTCTGGGCCAACAGGTGGGTATTGGTGGCAAACTGCTGGAGGCGCTGCGGGCCGTGGTACACGGCATACATGCCGGCCAGCACGCTCAGCAATACCTGCGCGGTGCAGATATTCGAGGTTGCTTTCTCGCGGCGGATGTGCTGCTCGCGGGTTTGCAGGGCCATGCGGTAGGCCTTGTTGCCGGCCGCGTCCACGCTCTGGCCGATGAGGCGGCCGGGAATCACGCGCTTGAACTGGTCTTTGCAGGAGAAGAAGCCGGCGTGCGGGCCGCCATAGCCCATCGGCACGCCGAAGCGCTGCGAGTTGCCCACACAGACATCAGCACCCAGCTCGCCGGGCGAAGCCAGCAGCGTGAGAGCTAGCAAATCGGCCGCCATTACCACAAAAACGTTGTTTTTCTGCGCTTGGGCGATGAATTCTTTGTAGTCGAACACCTCGCCGTCGGCGGCGGGGTACTGCACCATGGCCCCGAAGAAGCCTTCGTTGCTGAGGTCGACCTGGCGGTGGTCGCCCACTACCAGCTCGATGCCCACCGGCGTGGCGCGGGTGCGCAGCAGGTCAATGGTCTGCGGCAGTACCTGTTCCGAAACGAAGTACTGGTTGGCGCCTTTTTTCTTGGTCTGCGAGTGCAGCATGTGCATGGCCTCAGCAGCTGCCGTCCCTTCATCCAGCAGGCTGGCGTTGGCTATTTCGAGGCCGGTGAGGTCGATAACTACCGTTTGGTAGTTGATAAGGGCTTCGAGGCGGCCCTGGGCGATTTCGGCCTGATAGGGCGTGTAGGCAGTGTACCAACCGGGATTTTCCAGAATGTTGCGCTGGATAACCGGGGGCAGCGTCGTGTCGTGGTAGCCGAGGCCGATGTAGGACTTGAATACCTGATTCTGGCTGGCAATCTGCTTGAATTTCGCCAAAAAAGCCCGTTCGCTGAGGGCGGCGGGCAGGTCGAGCGGCTTCTTTAGGCGGATGGCGGGTGGCACGGTTTCGGCGATGAGCTGCTCGATGCTGTCCACGCCGATGGTGCGGAGCATCGCCGCCTGGGCATCGGCCCCGGGCGCGTTGTGGCGGGCTTCAAAAACGTCGACTGGCGAGAATTTCAACGACATAAAGACGGGAATGGGTTGGTGGGGAGCCGGTTAGGCAGGTGGGTTTTGGGATTCAGATTCCTTAACAAAGGTACGCCCGAAACGTCCCGGCGAACTGTAGGAAAGCCGTAATTTTGGCCGTTGCTCAGCCAATCGAACGGTTGGCCGACGGTTTCCCTCCCGCCCAATTCCCACCCCACCCCATGTCCCTCACCATCGGCCTCATCCGCGAAGGCAAAACCCCGCCCGACAAGCGCGTGCCCCTCACCCCCAAAAAGTGCGTGGAGGCGCAGACCAGCTTTCCCGGCCTGCAAATCGTGGTGCAAAGCAGTCCAATCCGCAGCTACGCCGACCAGGAATACCGCGACCTGGGCCTAGAAGTGCGCGATGACCTGAGCGCCTGCGACGTGCTGATGGGCGTGAAGGAAGTGCCCGTCGACCAGCTCATTCCCAACAAAACCTACTTCTTCTTCTCGCACACCGTGAAGAAGCAGCCCGCCAACCGCAAGCTGCTGCAAGCAGCGCTGAAAAAGAACATCACCCTGATTGATTACGAGCTGCTGACCAACGAGCACGGCGAGCGCATCGTCGCGTTTGGGCGCTACGCCGGCATTGTGGGGGCCTACAATGGCCTGCTCACCTACGGCCGCAAGCACGGCCTCTACGACCTGAAACCCGCCTACCAGTGCGTGGACATGGACGACATGCAGGAGGAGTTTTTCAAGGTGAAAAAGCTGCCGCCCATTAAGATGGCCGTGACCGGCTCGGGCCGCGTGGCCCAGGGCGCGCTGGAGGTGCTGGACCGCATGGGCATTCGGCGGGTGAGCGTGTACGACTACCTGTACCTCGATTTCAACGAGCCGGTGTACACGCAGCTGCACAGCTCCGACTACAACCGCCGCCGCGACGGCCGCGTGTGGGATACGCAGAATTTCCACCAGCACCCCGAGGAGTACGAGTCGACTTTTGGTAAGTTCCTGCCCGTGACCGACCTGCTCATTGCCTGCGCTTACTGGCACCCGGCCGCCCCGCTGCTCTTCACCGAAGCCGACACCCGCCGGCCCGATTTCCGCATCAACACCATTGCCGACGTGACCTGCGACGTGAATGGCTCGGTGCCCACCACCAAGCGCAGCAGCACCATTGCCGAGCCGGCTTTCGACTACAACCCCGCCACCGGCGAGCTGGAGCCGCCCTACTCGCGCCCAACCAACATCACCGAAATGGCGGTGGACAACCTGCCCTGTGAGTTACCCCGCAACGCCAGCCGCGACTTCGGCCGCCAGCTCATCGACAAAGTGCTGCCTCACCTGCTGGGCAATGATGCCGAGGGCGTAATTGCCCGCGCCACCATTGCCAAAGGCGGCCAGCTCACCGAGCGGTATCAGTACTTGAGTGACTACGTGGCCGAAACGGCCAGTGTGTAGTTCAACGCTTCAGCACCAAAAAGCCCCTCCTGTTTCCAGAAGGGGCTTTTTGGTGCTGAAGCAATACGGTATGGATTGGAAGCCGCGTTACTTCATCGGATAAGGAATGCGTTAGAACGTGCGCTGGAACCAGCCTTTGATGTCATCAATAGCATGGCCAGTTTTCTCTTGCAAGCGGCCGAACCACTCATCCTGTTGGCCTTCGTTGTACGTCAGGTCGTCGTCGGTCAGGTTGCCCCACTTCTGCTTGGCCTGGCCTTTAATCTGGTTCCAGTCGCCACGAGCCCGGTATTCGGTACCGGTCGTCGAAGCCGTCGCGTTATCAGTCTTTTCGTTGAACCAGTTCTTGATGTTGTCGATGGTTTCGCCGGTTTTCTCTTGCAGTCGGCCAAACCACTCGTCCTGTTTGCCTTCGGTGTAGGTCAGGTCGTCATCGGTCAGGTTCGACCACTTCTGCTTGGCGGCACCCTTCAATTGGTTCCAGTTGCCACGGGCCCGCAGTTCGGTATTGTCGCTGATGTTATTCTGATTAACGTCCATGATTGAAAAGGAGGTTTAGTTAGAAAGAAATGAGGGTGGGAAGAGGTGTAATTGTTGGGCTTGTACGCAGGCGTTTTTGGGCGCGTTGAGGCCACGGGCCGAATGCCGAAATCTTACACCTTCTGCCCGGCGCACGGCATGTCTGCTCTGGGCTTTGCCCGGCCAGTTACCCCACAAAAAAGCCCCACTGCCAAGACAGTGGGGCTTCTGGACACACAGCCGTGCTATACGGCCGTATTATGCCTATTTCTGGGGCGTAGCGGGCGTTTTTTCAATCACGCCATTAGCGGGCTTGTCCATTACTACGGCGGTATCACCGGGTTCGCGGGCCATATCGGCTTTGGCGCTGTCCACGGCGCCTTCCATTTTGTCGCCAGCTTCCGAAGCAGCGTTTTCGGTGGTGGTAGCCGCTTCGTTGGCTTTTTTCTCGGAGCACGAAGTGGTAGCGAAGGTTGCAAAAGCAGCTACGGCGAGCAAGGTTTTGAAGGAAGTTTTCATAAGAAAATTGAAGAATGAGGAGAATGATTTCGCGCCTTAATCAACAACTTTCTAAAAGGTAACCCCCGCGCAGATTCATTGGCTTTCGATTTTAATATCCCAATCTTACGAACCAACTGCTTACGGTTGAGCTTGGAAGGGTAATCGCAAAGGCCACTTGGCAGGTGCCTTGAAAGCTAAGAATACCCCCTAGCGGTGCCGGGCATTGAACCCAAGCATCAGGCTGACGCGGGCGCCCCCGTTGCCCGGCACCACGGCCAGGTTCACGGGAAAGTTGATGCCGTTGGAGCGAAACGAGGTGCCCATGGCCAGCACCAGGTTGGCGCCCAGCGGCGTCAGGTTCGGGCCCACGCCAAACTCAAAGCCCTTGGCTCCGCGGATGCCCAACAGCCCACTGATGCTGGGCAGAAACTTGCCCTGCTCCAACCCGCCCACCAGCGGCACAAATTCGGCCAGCCCGCTCACCCCGTTGGGCATCCGAAACAGGCGGCTCTCGAACTGCCAGCCAAACTGCGTCAGGAAGGGGTTGAGGTCGGGCATGCTTTCGCGGGCCCTATCCAGCACACCGGCCGATAGCACGGTGAAGCCAATGCGCGGGCCATCGAGCCGAATGGGCTCGTCCAAAATGGCATCATCGGGTGCCGCATTGCTGATGGTGGGCACTTCGGCTGGAAAGGCCGTGCTCGTCGCCGCCGCTGGCACAGGTATTCCGCTACCCACCGCGGCCGGGGGCGCATTCAACACTTCCTTGGTGCCATTGGCGTAGCGAATCATGAACACATCGGTGCGCCAGATGCTGATGAGCGGGCCATCGGGGTTATCGGCACGGCGGTATTTGACTTCGGCCGGCGTGATTTCGACCACTTTCACCGCAACTTCGTCGCCGTTGCGCTTGGTGAGAAAGTCCTGGGCGTGGGCCGGGCCGGCCAGCAGCACCAGCAGGAAAAACAAGGAGAGTAGGCGTGCAAACATGGCGCAGGGGGCTAAGGGTGAAAACATGGCTAAAGGTGGCGCATTTATCAGCCGGCTTTCAACCGTATTTTGCACATTGTTAGACCTCAGGTAAAATGTTTTTGCTTGATTAAGTATCTGTGTGATAATGATTAGTATTTTGGTAAAAGGATATTAATTCGTGCCGCAAATAATCAAAAAAGTCTATCTTATGCATCCATGGACGACCTGCGTACCACGCTCCTCACCCTCAGCCCCGACGACCGGCGCGATTTCGGCCGCTTCATTCAGCGGCAGCGCCGCAAAACCGTCGGCCGCCTCGATTCGCGCCTCTACGAGTTGCTGGTGCGGGCCAAGGAGCTGAAAACCGAGCAGCTCATCGCCCAGCTCTACCCCGACGAGCCCAACCCCGTGGCCTACTACGCGCTGCGCAAGCGCCTCATGCGCCACCTCACCGACTACCTGCTGCTGCGCCAGCGCCAGCTCGACACCACGGCCGCCGCCACCGTGCGCGGCCACCTCACCCTGGCCCAATATCTTTTCGAGGCCGGCATCCCACGCCTGGCCTGGACCACCCTGCGCAAAGCCGAAAAGCTGGGCCGCGAAACCGAGCAGTACGAGCAGCTGAACGCCGTGTACAACCTCCAGATTCAGCACGCCGGGTCGCCCCACGCCGCGCCGCTCGATGAAATCCTGCTCCGCTACCGGGCCAACAAAAAGGCCGCCGATGAAGAAGAGCGCGCCAATATTGCCGATAGCCTGCTGCGCCAGCGCCTGCGCGAAGCGCGGGTGCGCGGCCGGGCTGCGGTGGCTGTCGATGCCATTTTGCAGCAGATTCTGGCGGAGTATGACTTGCAGGAGGCTTTCGCCCGCTCGCCCTCGCTGCTGAGCCGGCTCATGTCCATCACGCGCAGTGCCATGCTGGTGCGGCGCGATTTCACGTCGTTTGCCGTTTTCATTGAGCGCTGCTACAATCTCATGGAGCGCCGCCACGGCTTCGCGCCGGCCCAGCGCGGGCACCAGCTCAAGCTGCTCTACATGCTGGCCCACGCCTTGTACCGCTCGCGCCGCTTTGCCGAGTCGGTGGCGTACCTAGAAAAAGGCACCGCCCTGATGAGCGCCGGGCCGGGCCGGCAGTTCAGCGAGTTTGCGCCGCGCTTCACTTTCCTGCTGGCCGCCAATTACGCCTTTTTGCGCCGCAATGCCGAAAGCATTGGCCTGCTCGAAGCCGCTTTGCGCGGCCCCAAGCCCCTCGCTACCGCCGACGACCTCACGGCCCGTTTCCAGCTTACGTTCCACTACTTCGCCGAAGGCAAGTTTGCCAAAGCCAACCAGGCCCTGCTCAGCCTGGCCCGCACCGACCATTGGCTGGAGCAGCACCTCGGCCTGGAGTGGCTGCTGAACCGCAACATCGGCGAAATGCTCATCCAAATTGAACTCGACAACAGCGAGCTGGCCCTGAGCCGCCTGCGCGCCATCGAGCGCACCATCCGCGACCTGTTTCCGGCCGTGCCGGCCGATGCGGCCACCGCCACCGGGGCCGTGCCAGTCGGCGGCCCCTACCATCCCGTGCTCACCTACCTGAGTCTGGTGCGTGAGCTCATCGAAAACCCCGCCACCGCGCACGACCACGAATTTGGCAACCGCGTGACGCACCTGCCCCCGTTTATTTCCGAGGAACGCGAAGACTTGCAGGTCATCAGCTTCTATTCCTGGCTGCGCGCCCGCACCCTGGGCCGCCCATACTACGACGTGCTCCTGGAAATTGCCAATGCCTGAGTATTACGCATGAAAAAGCCCCGCGCAATCACTTGCACGGGGCTTTTTAAGCAATCAGGGCCAGCTGGAATTACTTCTTAGCGGCTTCTTTCATGTTCTCTTTGGTTTGCTGGGCCGATTTGGCAGCAGCGTCGCCCATGGCGTCCATTTTGGCACCGGCGGCGTTCATTTTGGCGTCCATCTTGGCACCGGCAGCGTCCATTTTAGCACCGGCTTTGTCGGCAGCGGCGTCCATTTTGGCACCGGCTTCCTGCGCACCTTCTTTCAGATTGGCCGAAGCGTTGTCGACGGCAGCGCCAGCGGCGGCACCGGCTTCGGTCGCCGTGGTGGCGCTGCTATCGGTGGTGACGGTAGCGGTGGTGCCTTCGGGCGTGGTGGTCGTGGTTTCGGTGGTTTTGGTTTGCTCGCAAGCGGTGGCGGTGAAGGCAACGGCAGCGGCTACGAAGAGGGCTTTAACGGAGATTTTCATGGTCGTTGGATTTGAGAGTGAGATTTGACGGTTAATCAACGAGCAGGAAAAAGGTAACCCGTGCGCGGGCGTAGCTGGATAATGCTCCGCCTCCGGGCCGGCCGAAGCAAACCGCCCAGCTAACTTTTATCGGCCCGTAGCAGTATAGCCCTCACGCATCTTTTCATTCTCGCATTCCCATGGATTCCACCGCCGCCACTCCGCAAACGCCCGCCACGCCCGCCGTGCCCATGGCCGTAAGCGACCAGCAAAACACTGCGCTGCTCGACGATACCATCACGTTCCTCACGGCCAGCACGCCCACCAACTCCGGCCCGCAGGGCCGCACCGAGGTCGAGCGCTGGACAGCCGTGCTGGCCGCTTCCGACCGTCCGGGATTGGCCAAAATCAAGCAGGAGCTCAGCCAGCTTAGCGATATGCTGGCCGATGCCAAAACGCCCGCCCACGACATCGCCGAAATCCTTGCCAGCCTGGGTGCCGAAACCGCCAAGGTAGCCGAAGAGGTCGGCGGAGATTATGCCGCCCCGCTCGAAAACCTGAGCAAGCAGCTCATCAAAGCCGGCAATACCCTCTCGAAGTAAGCCGTCGGCTGCATAGCCGTAACCATTGTAGCGCGAACTTTGTAGTTCGCGTCCCCGCGCCCCTGGAATATTCCGGCTGGCCGCGTGGCGACGCAAACCACCAAGTTCGCGCTATTGCTTTTTATGGCTCCATTATCTCCTGCCGACCTGCTGCCCTACGACCCGTTCGATGGCATGCGCTTCGGCCCCGAAACCTGCTTCCTCAGCGGCCAGCCCGTTGGCCCCGATGATACCGTTCCCATCTTCGCTGAGTGGCTGCAAAGCCGGTATAACCTGGCCGAGCGCCCCATTCAGCTCCTCGACCAGCGCACCGTCCTCATCAAAGATTTGCGTCTGCCTGCCGCCCCCGCCGCCCGCCAGCGCATCGAAGAGCTGGAGAGTAGGGTAGAGGCCGCCGCCGCGCAAGGCCCCGCCGCTTTACGCGCCCTCGGCGACGACACGCTATTCCTCTGGATGGGCAAAATGTTCTACGGCATTTTCATCACCGAGCTGCTGAACGAGTTCGAGCCGTTGATAAAACCCAAATACCCGCTGGCCGAAAATGCCGCGCTGGTGCGCCGCTTCCAAGCCTTCTTCCAGCTGCTGCAAGGCCTGCGCGTGCCCACCGAGTACGCCGATTTTGTGCCCGGCTCCGTCTTCGTCCTTGAAGCCGACCCGACCGAGGATGTGACGCCCTTCGAATACGACGACGACCTGAATACCCTCGTTTTTAGCATCAAACTCGATAAAACCGTGCTGGTAGCCTGCCTGGTCGATATCGGGCTTGTGGGCCAGGCCATGCGCAAAGTCTACGCCGACGCCCAGCGCCCCCTGCACCCGGTCCAGATTGCCGAGTTCAAGGCTCGTGTCTACTACGCCGCCCACCTCCTGCATGTCGTTCCGGATATCTACCCGCGCCACCCGCGCCCCGGCGACACCCAAATTGTCTTCGATGCCCTCATCGATGACGTGACCGGGGCCATCTTCAACCCCTGGGAGAACAGCGCCTATACCCAAGCCCTGGCCGAAATGTGGCAGCGCTGGAACATCACCCTCGCCGACGTAGTAGCCAAACCCGCCGAGCCGCTGAGCCTGCTCTACGACGAAGCCGGCCAGCCCCGGCAGCTGACGCATTGGCCGGCGGCTGGAAAGGTGAATCCATAAACTACCGTCATGTTTCGGCTGCGCGGACGCCAGATGAGCATGATTCGTTGTACTAGAAAATCATTGTGCTACCATCTCGCCTGCGTACTGCGCTGATTGTATTGCTGCTCTTGCCGCTTAATGGTTGCATCAGGCTGCTGCTCAAGCCGGGCCGGGGTTTTGAGAAATACACGCCCCCACCCGCGCCCGACTACGCCCAGGCCGGCAGCTGGGCCGCCCTGCCCACCCGGCGCGATTCGGCCGATGCCATACCGTGCCATTCTACGCTGCGCGATGCGCAGGCTACGGCCGCCGTCGATGTGTTCTTCGTGCACCCCACCACTTACTATTCCCCCCGAAATTGGAACGCCGATGTGCGTAAAAAATGGCTGAATAAATACACCGACCGTAGCACCATCAAGCAACAGGCCAGCGTGTTCAACGCCACCGGCCGCATCTACGCGCCGCGCTACCGCCAAGCCACGCTCTTTTCCTTCCTCGACAAAGAACCCAACGGCCAGAAAGCCCTGGAACTGGCCTACTCCGACGTGCGGGCCTCCTTCCAATACTACCTCACGCACTACAACCAGGGCCGCCCGTTCATCATCGCCAGCCACAGCCAGGGCACCGGCCACGCCACGCGCCTGCTCCACGAATTCTTCGACAAAGCCACCCCGCTGCGCCGCCAGCTTGTGGCCGCCTACCTCATCGGTTTCCAGGTGAAGCCCAATGAATTCCTTACCATCAAGCCCTGCGCCGACTCGCTGGCCACCGACTGCTTCGTTGCCTACAACACCTCCGATGCCGGCCACGAATCGGCCATGTTCCAGCCCAGCATCGCCATCAATCCCCTCACCTGGACGCTCGATTCCACCCTGGCCCCGGCCAGCCTCAACCGCGGCGCGGTAAGCATCCGCTTCAAGCACGTCCACCCCAATTTCACCGATGCCCAGGTTCACCACGGCCAGCTTTGGGTACACGCGCCCCGGTTCAAAGGCTTCCCGCACTTCCCGCCCTCCGGCAAGAAGAAGCTGCGCTACTCCCGCCACATCGCCGACTACGCCCTGTTCTACATGAACATCCGCGAGAACTCCCAGGCGCGGGTGCGGGCGTGGCAGAAAATCAAGCCATAATTCAAAAGTGGGCCTATCTTCCTTACTAATCTAGAGACTAGCAAGCCCAATGAAATTTACCGTTGAAGGAAAGAACTACGAAATAATTATTGCCAGCGACGTTAACACGCGCGATGGCATCGGCTGTGAGTTGTGGGATGTAAATAAGGATGAATTACTTCTGGAAATATTTCGTGATGACACTTTAAAACGCCTTTCATTTTACACATCTAGAGCTATAGATTTTCCTCTCGAAGTTCTTGACCTTGCGATGCAAGCATTCAATGAAATCCCGGGACGAACATTCATCGATTACGGCTCGCCCGAATACAACCAATAAAAATGAAAAGCCCCGCCGGCTCTATGCCAGCGGGGCTTTCCATTCCAGCTAAAAACGGCAATTAAGCGCCGATAGCTACGCGCTTGAAGTCCGACACCGTCATGCCTTTCGACTTGCTGTCGAGCAGCTGGGCGATGGTCATCGAGCCGTCTTTCACGAACTCTTGGTTCAGCAAGGTCTGCTCTTTGTAGAACTTGTTCAGCTTGCCTTGGGCAATTTTCTCCAGCATTGCCTCGGGCTTGCCTTCGGCACGCGCCTGCTCTTTGCCGATTTCGATTTCGCGCTCCACCGTAGCCGAGTCCACACCGTCTTTGTCAACGGCAACGGGCTTCATGGCCACGATTTGCATGGCCACGTCGCGGCCCACGGCAGCCACGTCGGCCGAGCCCACGTTCTTCAGGCCCACGAGTACGCCTTTCTTGCTGTCGGAGTGGATGTACGTAGCCACTTTCTCGGCGGTGAGGGTGGTGTAGGTCAGGTCCAGCTTCTCGCCAATCTTGCCGGTCAGGTCGGTGATGTGCTCCTGAATGGTCAGGCCATCGTCCTCTTTCACGGCCAACAGCTCTTCTTTGGTGGTGGCGTTGGTGCGCACGGCGGCATCGAGGATGCGCTGCACCAACTCACGGAAGTTTGCCACTTTGGCTACCGACTCGGTTTCGCAAGCCAGGGCCACCAGTTTACCATTGGTGCCATCTTCGCTCACGGCCACGGCCACGAAGCCTTCCGACGTCGTGTTCTCGGCGCGCTTGTCAGCAATTTTCTGACCGGCTTTGCGCAGAATGTCGCGCGCAGCTTCGAAGTCGCCATCGGCTTCGGTCAGGGCTTTTTTGCAATCCATCATGCCGGCACCGGTCATGGTGCGGAGCTTGTTTACGTCTGCGGCGGTAATAGCGGCCATTGGAAGTAGCGCGGACTTTTAGTCCGCGAATTAAGTGAATGGTTGTTATTGAAAAGGTCGCGGACTAAAAGTCCGCGTTACGAAAAGAAAAAGGGAACCTCCGGAGCCTAGACTACTCGAAGGTTCCCTTTTTTCAAAGAGCTCAGAAGGGATTATTCTTCGTCAGCAGCCGTTTTTTCGGCAATGGCAGCCTCGTCGGCTTCCTTGCGGTCGGCGTCTTCTTTGTCAACTTTGCGCTCCGACAGGCCGTCTTCGATGGCTTTGCCAATCACGCTCACGATGAGCTGAATCGACTTCGAGGCATCGTCGTTGGCAGGAATCGGGAACTGCACCAACTCAGGGTTCGAGTTGGTGTCGCAGATAGCGAACACCGGAATACCCAGTTTGTGAGCTTCTTTCACGGCGATGTGCTCGCGCTTCACGTCTACTACGAACAGAGCAGCGGGCAGACGGCCGAGGTCGGCGATACCGCCGAGCACGCGGTCGAGCTTCTCGCGCTCGCGCTGCATCATCAGTTTCTCGCGCTTAGCCAGTGCGGCGTAGGCGGTGTTCTCCTTCACCATCTTGTCGATGGTGGCCATCTTCTTCAGGCTCTTGCGAACCGTGGCGAAGTTGGTGAGCATGCCACCCAACCACCGGTCGGTCACGAAAGGCATCTTCAAACGCTCGGCTTCCGTCGTAACGATTTCCTGCGCCTGCTTTTTCGTGGCTACGAACATGATTTTGCGGCCACTCTTCGCGATGTTGCGAATAGCTTGGGCTGCGTAATCCAACGAAACCAGCGTTTTGTTGAGGTCAATGATGTGGATGCCGTTCTTCTCCATGAAGATGTACGGCGCCATTTTGGGGTCCCACTTGCGGGTGAGGTGACCAAAATGGGCACCTGCGTCGAGCAGGTCCTTATAGGTAGTCTGGGCCATGATGTATTTCCTCCTGGATTAGCGTTTCGAGAACTGGAACGAACGACGAGCCTTGCGCTTGCCGAATTTCTTGCGTTCCACCATGCGCGGGTCGCGGGTCATGAAGCCTTCCTTCTTGAGAGCAGGACGAACTTCTTCGTTGTCGCTAACCAGAGCCTTGGTGATAGCCAAGCGGATGGCCTCAGCCTGAGCCGAAATGCCGCCGCCGCGCACGTTCACCTTGATGTCGTACTGGCCGACTTGCTCGAGGATTGCCAGGGGTTGGTTCACTACGTTCTCCAGCAACTCGTTGCTGAAGTACGATTTCATGTCCCGGTCATTGATAGTGATATTCCCTTGCCCGGCCTGCATGTAAATGCGGGCCACCGAGGTTTTTCTTCTACCAGAGGTGTTGGTAATTGCCATTAGTGGAAAAAATTAAAGAGCGTAAGCCGTCGTGGCTTACAGGTTTTTCAGTTCGATGGCCACGGGCTGCTGTGCCTCGTGGGGATGCTCGTTGCCGGCGTACACGTACAGGTTGCGGTACTGAGCCGAGCCGAGCTTGTTGCCTTGCAGCATGCCTTTCACGGCGTGCTCAATTACACGACGCGAGTCGCGGTTCATTTGCTCGCGCACCGTGCGACGCTTCTGGCCGCCGGGGTAGCCCGAGTGCGTGATGTAGACCTTCTCGGTCATTTTTTTGCCCGTTACGCGCAGGTTATCGGCGTTGATAACGATGACGTTGTCGCCGCAATCAGCGTTGGGCGTAAAAGAAGGCTTGTGCTTGCCGCGCAGAATGTTGGCAATCTGGCTGGCAACGCGGCCCAGAGGGGCGACGCTGGCGTCTACGATAACCCAGCTCTTCTGGGCGTTGGCCTTATTGACGTGGGTCGTCTTGAAGCTCAGGTGGTCCATGAGTCGAAAAAAAGGTATGCTAAACTATTGAATAAGAGTACGGAGCCGCTAGGGCTTCGGGAAAAACGGACACAAAGGTACTGATTTATCGGGAAATAGGCAAACGTGGCGCAGTAGTTTTTCTGGGAAAGCTTGTGGCGAGCCGTTCAGCAGGATTCGAAATTTATATTTAACGCTACCGTCCCGACTGCCAACCGATGAGGGGACGTAAAGGATTAAGTAGCGGTTCCTTGGGTGCAGGCGTACTTTTACGGTCTGCCATGCCTATACTTTCCACTGCCGCTGTGCCGGTTTCCACTATTTCTATCCGCCGCGCCCGGCTGCTGCTGGCTGGGCTGTTCGCCGTATCTCTCATCGTGGCCTTTTTCACCAAAGGCACGCATGATTCCGGCGATAGCATCAATCATTACCTGTTTGCCCGCTACGCATTCGCGCACCCGCTCAATTTTCTGGATTCATGGGCCAAGCCGCTGCTTACGCTGCTGGCGGCCGGGCCGGCGCAGGCTGGCTTTATGGGGATGAAGGCGTTTCAGTGTGTGGTGGTAGCGGCTTCGGCCTGGTGCGCTTTTCGAATTGCGCAGGCGTTGCGCCTGCCCGCGCCGGAGTTGGCCATTTTGTTCGCCTACGCGGCCCCCGATTATTTCCTGATTCAGTTTTCCGGCCTCACCGAGCCGCTGTTTGGGTTGGTGCTGGTGGCGGCGGTGTGGCTGGCCGTGGCCGGCCGGCCGGGGTGGTCGGCAGCGGTGGTTTCGTTTCTGCCGTTTGCCCGCTCCGAGGGCTTTATCCTGATTGGCATTTGGGTCGTGTACCTGGCGTGGCAGCGGCAATGGCGCAGCTTGCCGCTGCTGCTGCTAGGGTATGTGCTGTACACGGTGATTGGTGGGCTGGCTTTCGGCGAATTGGGCTGGGTGTTTGGGCACAATCCGTACGGTACGGTGTCGGGGTATGGGCACGGCGAGTGGAACCACTTTCTGCGTAACATTCCCAATCTGCTGGGCTGGGTGCTCACGGTTTTGTTTGGGCTGGGAGGTGCCCGCATGGTGCGCGACCTGGGCCAACCGGCCCGGCGCGAATTCCCATTGTTTCCCGCCGAATTGCTGCTGATATATGGCAACATCACGGTATTTGTGGCCGCTCATACCATCTTCTGGGCCATGGGCTTGTTCAATTCGGCAGGGCTGGCGCGGGTGCTGGCTGGCATTGCGCCCCTAGCGGCAGTGGTAGCCTTAAACGGTCTGGCCCTACTCACGGAATGGGCCCGCACCGAAACAGCTCGCCGGCGCATACGGCTGGTGGCCACCGTGGCGGTCGTGGGCTGGGTGTTTACCGGGGCCCGCAACGCCATCCGGCCCGCGCGCGATTTCAGCCGTGCGCCCGACCAGGAACTGGCGCAGCGGGCCGCCGAATGGCTGCACCAGGCATATGCCGGGCAGCCGCTGCCGCCCATTGCATTTGAGGCTCCCTACCTGGCCCCCGCGCTTGGGGCCGACCCGTTTGATGCCGTCCGCCGCCCGCCTTTAACCAAGGACTGGCGCCCCATCCTGGAGACGTTACCAGTGAATTCGCTGGTGGTCTGGGACGACGTGTACGCTCGGACTGAAGCCCACATTCCGCTGGAAATGTTGCAGCAGGACTCCGCATTCCGCCTGCGCTGGCAGGATTCTATCATTCGGGACGCCAGCCATCCGGACCGGGGGATTTGCCAACTGGCGGTTTTTGAGCGAATTAAATAAGCTCGCTGCGCAGGCCGTGGCGTCGGCCGTTGGGGTTACGTCAGCTGCCGCAGCGTGTCCACCAGCACCCGAAAATCCTTTGGATACGGCGCTTCTACGCTGATTTCTTCGCCGTTCAGGCCGCTAAACTGCAGCTTGAGGGCGTGCAGGGCAAACCGTTTGATGAACGGTTGCTCTTCCTCGCCCTCTTTCATATTGAACTTCTTCTTCAGCGAAGACAAGTAAAAATCCTCCCCGCCGTAGTCCTTGTCGCCAATAATTGGGGCCTGCAAATACATCAGGTGCAGGCGAATCTGGTGCATGCGGCCGGTGACGGGCTCGCAGAGGATGAGCGAGTGGCGGGTGAAGTTTTCGAGGGTGGTGAAGTAGGTTTCGGCGGGCTTGCCCTTGAAAGCGAGGCGCGCTTTGCCGCGAGAAGTGGTTTCGATGCTGCGCTCCACCAGCTGGTGGTCGAACTGCGGGGTGCCCCATACCACGGCGTGGTATTGCTTTTTCACTTCCCGGTTTTCGAACTGCATGGCCAGGTGGCGGTAGGCGGCCGGGTTTTTGGCGAAGGCCAGCGCGCCGCTGGTTTCGCGGTCGAGGCGGTGGGCCGCCTGAATGTCATCGTGGTGCTGGCGGGCCAGGCGCAGCATGTTGGGCGCCCCACCCACCCGCTCATCGAGCGTGGCCAGAAACGGCGGCTTGTTGACAACGAGGTAGTCGTCGTTTTCGAAAATAACGAGGTCGGAGAAATTTGGGAGCTTCATAAGAGGCCACAAAGGTACGACGGCCTCAGGCCGCGCTTCCCACGGCGCCGCTTTTGGGCTTATTCAGCTTGAATTCCAGCGTGGTGCCTTCGCCCACGGTGCTTTTTACCTTGATGGTGGACTTGTGTGCCTCCACAATGTGCTTGCTAATAGCGAGGCCCAGCCCGGAACCGCCCGACTCGCGCGAGCGGCTCTTGTCAATGCGATAAAACCGCTCGAAAATGCGGCCTTGGTGCTCAGGAGCGATGCCCGCGCCGTCGTCGCGCACGGCAATGCGCACCGAACGGCCGCTTTCGACCAGCGAAACGACCACGCGTCCTTTATCACGGCCGTACTTGATGGCATTGTCAATCAGGTTGATGAGGACCTGGCGGATGCGGTTACGGTCGGCTACCACCAGCAAGCCAGTTTCGGGCAGGCTGGGCGGGAATAGCTCCAGGTGGGTGCCGCGCCGGGCGGCCTGCTGCTCCAACAGCTCGAAGATTTCGCGCACCAGCACAATCAAATCGAAGCGCTGGCGGCGCATGCGCACCACGCCTTTTTCGAGCTGGGCGATGGTGACCAGGTCCTGCACCAGCGCATCAAGGGTATCGAGGCTGGCGGCAGCTTTGCGTAGAAACTTGCGACGGGTGGCCAGGTCGATTTCGTCGTCCTCGTCGTCGAGAATGGTGTGCACGAAGCCCTGGGCGGCAAAAAGCGGGGTCTTGAGCTCGTGCGATACGTCGGCCAGAAACTCGCGGCGCAGGGCCTGCAGGCGCACCAGTTCATCCAATTCCTGCTGGCGGCGCTCGGCCATTTGCAGGATTTCGTCGCGCACGCGCTTCACCGGCTCGGGCCGGAACAGAAATTTGTTGCTTAGCTTCTTGAATTCCTTGCGTTTGATGTGCTCCAATCCCGCGTAAATCCCGTTGATTTCGCGAAAAATTAAGGCTTCAAACGACAGGTAAATCAACAGAAAACAAGCCGCCACCGTGATGCCCGCCGCCAGGAAAGCTTCCCGGAATGGCAGCGTGGGCCCAATGCGGGCATACGTGGTGAGCACACCCGCCACCAGCAGCGCAATGAGGATGGCAATGGTGCGAGAGGAGAGGTTCATTGGTGTAGTGAATAATTGAAAAAGCACGTCATGCAGAGCGTAGCCAAGCATCTTGCGTGCAATAATAAAATTACTGCCTGCGGGCAAGATGCTTGGCTACGCTCTGCATGACGTGCTTTCGTCAGCACATCCTTCCAAACTCAGTCGGCGTTGAACTTGTAGCCCACGCCCTTGATGGTCTGGATGTGGTGGTCGCCCACTTTCTCGCGCACTTTGCGCACGTGCACGTCCACGGTGCGGGCCAGCACAAACACGTCGTTGCCCCAGATGTTCTGGAGCAGCTCTTCGCGGTTGAACACCTTGTGAGGCGAGGCGGCCAGGAAGGCCAGCAGCTCGAATTCCTTCTTAGGCAGGCTGATTTTTTTGCCGTCCTGATACACGGCGAAGGCCGTGCGGTCGATGCGCAGGCCGTTGATATCGATGGCATCCACGGCGGCGTGGGGGTCCTGGTCGCGGCGCTTCACGGCGGCCAGGCGGCCGAGCAGGGCGCGCGGCTTGATGGGCTTGGCGATGAAGTCATCGGCACCGGCCTCGAAGGCGGCTACTTCGGAAAACTCCTCGGCCCGGGCCGTCAGGAACAGAATGTAGGTGTCCTTGAACTTGGGATTTTCGCGCAGCAGGCGGCAGGCGGCAATGCCGTCGAGGTTGGGCATCATCACGTCGAGCAGGATGATGTCGGGGTGAAAGTCGGCGGCTACGTCCAGGGCTTTGCGACCGTCGGAAGCGGAGGCGGTTTGGTAGCCTTCTTTCTTCAGGTTGAACTCCAGCAACTCGACAATGTCCGGGTCATCATCAACCACGAGAATCTTGTACACGGGCGTTTTGGCAGCAGTCACGGCGTTGGGGGCTTAGGTAAAGCGAGACAGGCAATGTTTCCACAAAAGTACCGCTCCCGACGGCCGGCGTCATGTTACGATTGTGTGACGCCCGGTATCCGCTGCGGTGGGAGGCACAGCGCTACGATGAAGAACCCATTTAGAAAGGCGTACAACAGGGCGTGAATGGCCCAAAGGTTCAGGCTTAGCGCTTTGGAATGAAACAGGACCAGGTTGCTGGTAAGAAAAATCAGGCTATTGGCCGAGAAATACAGCAGCACCCCCGCCGACACCCAGAACATGGGTTCGCGCTCCAATGGTGCCAAGGATACGGGCAGGGTGGTGAGCACGCGCCGATAATACAGCCCCACCAGCACCAGCATGGCCACGCTCTCGATGAAATGCTGAATGGGACTGAATTCAACCGTGCCCATCCGGGGCCAGCACGTGAGCGCCGTGCCCACCACAAACAGGCCGATGCCCACCGGCAGGTAGCGAGCCACGGGATGCGGCCACAGCGCCCGCCGGTACATCAGGCCCAGCAGCGTAAACTCGATGGCGGTATCGATGGGGGCCAGAAACAGGTTGGGCCGATGGTGACGCTGAAACCACATCGCCACCGCCGTTACCAGCAAAGCCAGCCACGACAGCCACACCAAGTAGCGCCGCGTGGCCTCGTACCGGCGGTACCGCACCAGGCCCACCACGCACGCCACCACGAGCGGAGCCGGGGAAAAATTGACAATAAGAAGCGGGATGGCATCCATGGCTACCACGAAAGTAACCCGTTAGGCCAGGCCGGCAATAGGTTATGAAGAATGGATGAGCGGCCTGATAGGCTTAATTAGCCAGGTTCAGCTTCCACTTCAGGCCCTGGTAGCGTACCATGTCCACCTTCACGGTGCCTACAAACATCTCGGCCTGAAAAAGCACCGGAATCTTGTTCCGGTCGTCGGAGAGGTAGACGGAAATGGCATTTTCGCCCCGAAACAGCTTGTTGTTCGGCATCTTGGGCACCAGCTTGAAGGCGCGCACGTCGCCGGCCTTGGTTTCCACTACCTCGCGGCCCTTGTACACCACGTCCAGAATAAAATTGTCGCCGTCGAAGTAGCCGGGCATGCGCACCACGTCGCCCACTTTCATGCGGTCGAAGTTGAGGGTGCGCAGGTAATAAAAGCCGCTCACGAGCTCCAGCGTGTTGTTGGCCACCTTCACGGTGGTGTGCTTGGGGTTGTCCTTGTTGTGGTCCTGCACCTCGACCACGTCGCGTAGGTGGTCGAAATCGACGGTTTCCTTCTTGCGGTAATTCTTCTCGGCAATGTCGCGCTGGGCGCGGATGGGCAGGATGCTGGTGGTGTCGATGTAGGCGCGCCACTGGTCGCGGATGCGCAGGAAAAAATCGAACGAGCCGGTGGTTTTGCCGCTCACGGTGGCTTTGTAGCAGGGCCGGTCGTTGACGCGCTCCAGGCCGCCCGCCGTTTCCACCGTGGCTTCGCCGCCGTTGATGAGGCCGTAGTGCACGGTGTACTTAATGGTTTCGCCGCGTCCGAAGCTGGACTGTGGAATGCTGCGTACGGCATCGCCCGGGCCCGTTGCGAGCTGCGCGGAGGCCAGCAAGGCGAGGATAGCAGGAGTAAGAAATAACCAGCGGCGCGTCATATCGATAACTATAATAAAAAGAAGGGGCGGCCTGACCCTAGACAAACGTAATGCCAGCCCCGGAGCTAAGGTAAAGGTACGAACATAAAAAAAGCCCGTTGCGATTTGCAACGGGCTTTGGATTATTTGCGGAAGGCGCAACGGTGCTTACAGCGTGTCTTCGCCGTCGTCCTCGATGCTCATGTCGACGGGAATTACGTCCTCGTCGCCCTTGGCCATGGTGCGGATTTTACCTTCGATTTCGGCCGCCAGCTCGGGGTTATCGAGCAGCAGGGTTTTCACGGCTTCGCGGCCCTGGCCAATTTTCGTGTCGCCGTAGTTGAACCACGAACCCGACTTGCCGATGATGCCCATGTCGACGCCAAGGTCCACAATCTCACCGACTTTCGAAATGCCTTGGCCGTAGATGATGTCGAACTCGACCACTTTAAAGGGTGGCGCTACTTTGTTCTTCACCACCTTCACCTTGGTGCGGTTGCCGGTCACGTTGTCCTTGTCCTCCTTGATTTGGCCGATGCGGCGGATATCAAGACGCACGGAAGCGTAGAATTTCAGGGCGTTACCACCGGTGGTGGTTTCGGGCGAGCCGAACATCACGCCGATTTTCTCACGCAGCTGGTTGATGAAGATGCAGCAGCAGCCGGTTTTGTTGATGGTGCCGGTGAGCTTGCGCAGGGCCTGGCTCATGAGGCGGGCGTGGAGGCCCACTTTCGAGTCGCCCATGTCGCCTTCGAGTTCGCCTTTCGGTACGAGGGCGGCCACGGAGTCAATGACGATGATGTCAATCGCACCCGAGGAAATCAGCTGGTCGGCGATTTCGAGGGCTTGCTCGCCGTTGTCGGGCTGGGCGATGAGCAGGTTGCTCGTGTCAATGCCCAACTTTTCGGCGTAGGATTTGTCGAAGGCGTGCTCGGCGTCGATGAACGCGGCCATACCGCCTTTCTTCTGCGCTTCAGCAATCATGTGCATCGTGAGCGTGGTCTTACCCGAAGATTCCGGGCCGTAGATTTCAATCACGCGGCCACGGGGCACGCCGCCAATACCGAGGGCAATGTCCAGCGAAAGCGAACCGGTGCTGATGCTTGGAATGTCGCCCACCTTGTTGTCGGAGAGCTTCATGACCGTGCCTTTGCCGTAGGCTTTGTCCAGCTTGTCGAGCGTGAGCTGGAGGGCTTTCATTTTTTCGGCAGCGACGTTCATATCGCCTTTCTCCGCTTTTTCAACTTTGTCAGCTTTTGGAGCCGCTTTGGTAGCTAGTGCCATGAGGGGGTGTTTGAGAAAAAGGAATTAGGTTTGGTAAAGTTAACGGTTTTGGCCGGGCTGCAATCGAATAATTCTATTCTTTAGCAAAAGCCCCGAATGGGCTGTTTTGCGGCGGCTTTTTCTAACACAGAGGTTAGTGATTTGGTGCCGTTGAGAGGCGAAATATATGAGGAATTATCTAAAAATATTAGTTGGGCTTGTGGCTGTGCTAATTAGAGTGGAAACAGCACAGGCGCAGTTGGATAATCGGGCGTTTACATCAGTTGAACCGGGTGCTGAAAGAGGCGACCACGAAATAGTACCTGACTTTGAAGATTCACTGGGGATAGTAACGGTTTCTACAATGAGGTACTCGCCAGCACGTCGTGGGGACCTGCGCATTTCCCTCAACGCCTTCACCTTCTTCAAGGACAACGAATACTTCAACAAGATTGTGGACGGCTACACGCTGTTCGGCACGCAACTAAACCCACAGCTGGTCTATTATCCCAATAAAGACCTGCGCCTCGAAGCCGGCGTGTTGCTCTGGAAGGATTTTGGTAACCCGCAATTGAAACAGGTGCGGCCCACGTACCGCGCCACCTGGACCACGGGGCACCACCAATTCATTCTGGGTAACATCCGAGCCAACCTCAACCACAATTACATTGAGCCGCTCTTCAACTTTGAGCGGGTAATGCTAAACCCACTGGAAGAAGGCTTGCAGTATCGTTATCTCGGCAACAAGCTGTTCGTAGATGCGTGGGTGGACTGGCAGCGGCAGCAGTACCGCTACAGCAACTATCAGGAGGAAATTGCGGGCGGCCTTAGCAGCAGCTACCGGCTCAGTAGCGACGGAAGCAATTGGCAGGTAATAGTGCCGTTCCAATTCACGGCCATTCACCACGGCGGGCAGATTGATACGCTTGACAAGCCGCTGCAAACCTTGTTCAACGAAGCCGTCGGGATTGAGGCGCGCCGCTCGTTTAACAATTCAAAAATTCAGGCTTTCCGCTTCAACGGCTACGTGCTCGGCTTTCAGGACAACTCGCCCACGCAAGGCCAGAACCCCTTCAAATACGGCCGGGGCCTGTACCTGAACACCACCCTCGAAACCCGTTATGCCGATGTGATGCTGAGCTACTGGCAGGGCTCGCGCTTCATCGCGCCGCTGGGGGGCGACTTGTACCAGAGTGTCTCGCGCACGGTGTCGAACCCCGATTACCTGGACCGCCAGCGCAAAATTCTGCTGGTGCGGCTGCTGCGCGACTTCCGCATTTCCGACGCGGCGGCCCTCACCGTGCGCGTCGAGCCGCTCTACGATTTCAACGCCCAACTGATGGATTTCTCGTTCGGCGTGTACCTCAATTTTCGGCAGGAATGGCTGCTTGGCAACGTGGGCCGGCGCGTGCGGGTGGGGCAATAGCCTGTGTGCTACGATTCCCGCGCCAGCCAGAAACGGCAGATTTGACTCAGCACATCGGAATTGCGGAACCAGAGCGGGCGCTTGGGCGGCGGCTCTTGCTGGAAGCCCACCGCGCGAGCCACGGCTTGCCCGCGCTCATTGCCCAGAAAGCAGCGCACCAGCAGCCGTTGGCTGCCCACCGCCTCAAAGCCAAAGTTGATGACGGCGGCCAGGGCCTCGCGGGCGTAGCCGTGGCCCTCGGCGGTGGCGGCCAGGTAGTAGCCAATTTCGGCCTGGCCTTTTTGCTGGGGCATGAGGCAGATGTCGCCTACGTACTCGGCCGTGGCGCGGTGCCAGATGCCGAACACGTAGAAGCGCCCGGTGCGCCAATCCTCGGCGAAGGCACGCAACGAGACCACGGCATCTGCCACGGAGCGCACGGCCTGCAGGCGGTCGGGAAAGGAGGGCTGGAAGCGGGGGCGGTCGGCATGCAACAGCGCGAAGAACGCGTCGGCGTCGGCCGACTCGTAGGGGCGCAGGCAGAGGCGTTCGGTGTAGAGCGGGGCGCGGGACAGCATAACAGCGTACTACGGAAAAAGGGCCGCCTCCGTGCCCGGAAACGGCCCTTTCACAAGAAATTAAACGGGCTATTTGTTCAGGCCCACGTACTGGCTGGGGCTGCCCAAGGCCTGCTGGGTACGCATCACGTTCACCTGCCGGGCAGCTTCGTTGAAGAATTCGAGGCGGCGGATGAGCATTTCCTTCACCAGTACCCGGCCTTCGGGCGTGCGCATGGTGCCGCGCTTATCGGCCAGCACGCGCAGCATGGCGGCCAGCGTCTGGCCTTCGTGCTTCATGAATTGCTGCTGGAATTCGGCCAGCCGGGCCACGCCGCTCGCGCTGAGGGTGAAGTCCTCGCCGGCGCCTTGGTTCAGTACCTCGCACAGCACATAGACTTCGATGGGCAGGCTGGTTTCGAGGGCCGTGGTGCGCAGGTCAAGGCCAGCGGCCAGGGCGTCGAGGATGATGCGCACGTTGCGCTCAAATTGCTGATAGTAGGCTTGGGCTTCCATATTAGGGACTTGGGGCAATGAGGCTGCAAAGAACGTCATGCAGAGCGTAGCGAAGCACCTTTACTGCAACAGTAAATGATTACTGGTGGCGGGCAAGATGCTTCGCTACGCTCTGCATGACGTTCAGCGAAGCCTTTACAGTAACTCTTTCACAATCTGCTCCACGCCGATGCCTTCGGCTTCGGCTTTGAAGTTGCGCACGAGGCGGTGGCGCAATATGGGCACGGCCACGGCGCGCACGTCCTCAATGTCGGGCGAGTACTTGCCGTTGAGCAGGGCGTTGCACTTCGCACCTACAATGAGGTGCTGCGAGGCGCGGGGACCTGCTCCCCACTCCAGCAACTGGTTGGTGCGCGAGGCGGCGCGTTCGGTGTTGGGGCGGGTTTTGTGCACGAGGCCCACGGCGTATTCCACCACGTTGTCGGCCACCGGCACGCGGCGAACCAACTCCTGGAAAGCCTGAATGTCGGCGGCGTGGAGCACCTTGTTCACGGTCTGTTTGCGGTCCGAAGTCGTTTGCTTCACGATGTTCAGCTCCTCGGCATAGGTTGGGTAGCCCAACTCAATGTTAAACATAAAGCGGTCGAGCTGCGCCTCGGGCAGGGGGTAAGTGCCTTCCTGCTCGATGGGGTTCTGCGTCGCCAGTACGAAGAACGGGCGGCCGAGCGGGTACCGCTGCCCGGCCACCGTCACTGCATACTCCTGCATGCTTTCGAGCAGGGCGGCCTGGGTTTTGGGCGGCGTCCGGTTGATTTCGTCGGCCAGAATGATGTTGGCGAAAATTGGGCCTTTCACGAAGTGAAAATCCCGCTGCTGGTTCATCGTTTCCGAGCCTACGATGTCCGAAGGCATCAAATCGGGCGTGAACTGGATGCGGTTGAATGACAAATCCAGCGAGTCGGCAATGGTCTGAATCAGCAGGGTTTTAGCCAGTCCGGGCACGCCCACCAGCAGGCTGTGGCCCTGCGAAAAAACAGCCGTAAGCACCAGCCGCACTACCTCGTCCTGCCCCACGATGACCTTGCCAATCTCCTGGCGCAGCTTCTGGAAGGAGGCGGCCAGGGCGTCGGCGGCTTCTTTGTCGTTTTGGAATTGAGCCATTCGGGAGAGTTATGGGAAGAAGAAAGAAAGTCTGTCATCCTGAGCGGAGCGAAGGACCTTATCACGTTAGTGCAACTCGTAGTAAACTAACGGTGCAAGCGTGATAAGGTCCTTCGCTCCGCTCAGGATGACAGACTGTGAACGTTATTTTTCCACCGCGTCCAGCACCTTGCACTGGGCGTATTCCGGCTCAACTTCGAGGTACACCGTGCCGCGGTTTTTGGCAAACCATTCGTCCAGCGCCTTCGTCTTTTTCTCGTTGAGGGCGGCGGCGGCAATTTTCTGGTAGTCGTCCTGCAGGTTGGCCTGGTGGGGCGGCGTGTTCGATTTCAGCCACAGGATGCGCATGGCGTCCTTGCCGTCGTCGGTGCGGTAGGGCATGGGCGGGGTGATGTGGCCCACCTTCATGGTGTCGATGGTGAAGAAGATGGCCGGGTCGAGCTTATCCAGCGGCAGGCGCGAGCCGCCGTCCTGGCGGTTGGCGAGCAGGCCGCCGTTGCTGCTGCTGGTTTTATCGGAGGAGTTATCCTTGGCGGCTTTGGCGAAGGTGATGCTGTCGGATAAAATCTGGCGGCGCAGGCGGGTCAGCAGCTTAGCCGAGGCGCTTATGTCAGACGAACCGGTTTCGGGCTTCAACAGAATGTGGCGCGTCGAATACGTGTTGCCCTTGCGCTCAATGAACTGAATGAGGTGGAAACCGAATTGCGACTGCACCACCGGCGACATCTGCCCCGGCTCCAGCTTCATCGACGCCGCCTCATACTCCGGCACCAGCTCGCCGCGCTTGAAAAAGCCCAGGTAACCGCCTTCCTTAGCTGAACCGGGGTCTTCCGAATTGGCCTTGGCGAGGGTGGCAAAGTCGGCCCCGGCCAGCACCTGCGCCCGGATATCATTGAGCTTGGCAATGGCGGCCTGCTTGGCCTTGTCGTTCACCTGTGCCGGCACCACAATCTGGCCTACTTCCACCTCAGTGCTGAAGTAGGGCAGGCTGTCTTTCGGAATGCGGGTAAAATACTGCGCCACCTCGCGCGGCGTCACCGCCACCTTGCCGGTGATGGTTTCCTGCATTTTCTGCTGCGTGAGCTGGTCCTTAATCTGGGGCCGCAGGTCGTCCTTCAGCGATTTGATGGACTTGCCGTACTGCTCTTCGAGGCGTTTTTCGGAGCCAATCTGTTGCGCGAAATAGGCCATGCGGCGGTCCACTTCGTTGTTCACCTGCTTGTCTTCCACCGTCACGGAGTCGACGTCGGCGCGGGCCAGCATCAGCTTGTTCAGCACCAGGCTTTGCAGGATTTTGCACTTCAAATCCGGGGGCAGCGCCTTGCCTTCGGCCCGGGCCACCTCCTGCGCGTAGATGAGCTCCACTTCGGAGCGCAGCACAATCTGGTTGTCCACCTTCACAATGATGCCGTCGAGCAGCTGCTGGCCTTTGGGCCGGCTGATGCCCAACTGGGCCTGAGAAGCGGGCGCAAAGCCCAGTAGCAGCAATAGCGTAAGCAGGGCCGACGCCACGGCGCGATTCACATTAACAAGCATAAAGTCGAATTGAAAAGCCGATGAGTAGGTGCCCCGGCCTGGTCCGTGCGGGGCTAACACCCAAACGGCCCCACAAATTTCACCATAAATCCGTTGGCAGACAAAAACAAGGAGCCGAAGCCCGCCCGGAAGGTTGCAGTCCGGCCCTGGGTGAATGAGCGAATGGCTGAATGAGTGAATGTTTATTGGTCATTCACCCATTCAGCCATTCGCTCATTCACCCAATGATTACTTGGTTACCAGCTTGCTCACTTCGGCCTCGTTCACTTTCACGGGGCGGGCGGCGCGCATCTGGGCAATCCATTCTTTTTCCAGGTAGGCCTGGTAGTCCGACGTGGCCTGACCGCGGGCTTCGGCCAGAGTTTTGGGGCCGGCGGGCAGCGTGCGGTCGATGGTGACGGCGTAGTAGCGGCCATCTTTCTGCACGTTGTAGGTGCCGGGGCCTTTGGTCATCAGCTCATCCATCACCTTGTTGTCGCCCTTCTGAAATACCTTCTGGCTGATTTGCACCGATAGCGGGTTCTGGTCGTTCATCTCCGACTCGATGGCGACCGGATTACCACTGAACAGCGCCACCTGTGCCGCACTGGTAGTGCCGGGCTTAGCCTGCACCATCTTGCGAATGCGGCTGGCGGCCACGCCCCGGCGGCGCAGTTGGCGCACCGTCGAATCGGCGCGGGCACTGGCCAGGCTAGCCTTTTCACCTTTTTTCACGCGGCCGGTGATGGTCACCTGCATGCTGGTATCCTGGGCCATGCGCTTGCTGATATCGTCCAGCGTCATGTTTCCTACTTTGCTTAGCGTGGTGCCAAAGTTGAAGGCCACGCTCTGGGGTACGTTGCGGGTGAGCGGGAAGCGGCCGGTTTTCATTTCTTTCTGCACGCGGGCCAGCAGGGCGGGCGTAGCGGCGCTCACCACGGTGCCCTGCACGCGCTGGTCCCACTGGTACTTGGCCTGGTTGTCGGCGAAGTATTTCTTCAGGCCCACGGTGTCCTCGATGGCCTTGCTCCACACCTTCTCATCCATCAATTGGAAGAGCAGGATGCCGTCGCGGTACTCCTTCACCAGCATGCGGTAGTCCTCATATTTGGTGTCGAGGCTGTTTTTCTCGAAGTCCGTCAGGCTCTGCTCCACGTACTGGTCGTAGAGCTGCTGCATGACAAAGGCCGGCTGCGCACCCGTGCGGGGCCGCTGGTTTTGCTGCACGTAACCCAGGAAATCCTTCACCAGATAAGGCTTGCCCTTGATGGTGAAAAGGGTTGAATTGTCGTTGGCCGCACCCTTTGCAGCCTTCATCGTAGCCGCGGGGGCTGTGTATTTGAAGCGGCCGGCCACCAGCGCCGTGTCAGCTTTACTGAGAGCGTAGGTTTTAGCGGCGGCCACTTCCGAGAACTGGTCTTCCTGGCGCACGCGCTTCAGGAAAGCGGCTTTGTTGAGCTCTGAGCGGGAATCCTTGGCCACTTTGCTTTTCAGGCTGGGCTCCATGTCGGCGAATTTGGCCAGGGGCTGGCGCTCAATCAGCTTGATGATGTGCCAGCCATAAGGCGTCTGAACCGGGGGAGCGAGGTCGCCGGGCTTTTGCAGCTTGAAGGCCGCATCCTCGAATGACGGAATCATGCGGCCAGTGCCGAAGGGCGGCAGCTCGCCACCATTGGCTGCCGAGCCGGCGTCTTCCGAAAACTGGGCCACGAGCTTGTCCCAGTTCTCACCCTTTTTCAGGCGGTTGTACAGTTCGTCGATTTTCTTCTTGGCGGTGAGCGAGTCGGCCTTGGCGGCGTTGGCGTTCATGCGAATCATGAGGTGGGCCACCTTGATTTCGCCTTGCGCCGCACGCTTGTCGTTCACCTTGATGATGTGGTAGCCGAAGCGCGTGCGGATGGGCTGCGACACCTGCCCCACGGGCGTTTTGTAGGCCGCCGACTCAAACGGGTACACCATCTGCATGGCCGTGAAGTAGCCCAGCTTGCCGCCGTTTTCCTTGGCCGACGGGTCTTCGCTGTTGGCGCGGGCCAGTTGGCCGAAATCGGCGCCCGACAGCGCCTGCTCACGCAGTTTCTCAATCTTCTGGTACGCAATCAGGGTGTCCTGCGGCGTGGCATCGGGGGCCACGCGCACGAGGATGTGCGAGGCGTTCACCTCCTGGCCCATGCGGTCGTAAGCCTCGCGCACCAACTGGTCGGTCACGCTTTTCTCGGTGAGGTAGGGCTGGGCCAGCTGCTGGCGGTAGCCCTCCAACTCGCGCTTGAAGGCCTGCGTGGTATCAAGGCCCTTCTGCTCGGCTTCCAGCACTTTCAGGCGGAAGTTGGTGTACAGGTCCAGGTAGTCGCTCACGCTCTGGCGGGTGCCGTAGTCGGGAGCCGAGCTGTTGTTTTTCCGGTAGACGTAGGCAAACTCGTTGGCCGGCACCGGGTACGTGCCCAGCGTTTCGACGGCCGGGCCGGTAGCAGTAGAAGCTGTGGTGGACGATGCGGCCGGTTTGGAGGTTTGGCAGCCAGCCAGCAGCGTGACAACGGCCGCACCGGCGTACAAAATGCGTTTATGCATAGGGAAAGTTAGAAGACAAAAGCGCTAAGCGAGTAGTAAGTAGCGGCGCGGGCATAAAATTACCGGTGCGAAATTAACTAATTTCCGGGCGGAATGGCGCAAGTTCCTTGCCGGATACGCTGGATAAAAAAAAGACCGTTGTGCCCGGCACAACGGTCTCAGAAATAAGGGCTGAAAGCAGGGCCTATGCCAAGTGCTTGCTGAGGTGGCATACCGTATGGTTGCCACGGGTGAAAAACTCTACGCGGTCCATGAGCCGGTTCACCAGCGTCATGCCCATGCCGCCCTTGCGGCCCTGCTGGATGTAGGCGTGGAAATCGGGGCTGACCGTGGGGCCGGGCAGGAAAATGGTGTCGCCGTTGTCGGCAATCTCCACGTTCAGGTCGTGCTTGTCAAAAGCCAGGGTAAGGTCCAGAAACTGGGTTTCGTCCTCGCCATTGGCGTGGATGATGAAGTTGGCCACCACCTCATCCACGGCCAGCACCACCTGGTTCACCGTCACCTCGGAAAGCTGCCGGCTATTGAGGTAATCCCGCACAAAGTCGCGCACCTGTTGCAGGTGGGCACGCGAACAGGCAATGCGGAGGGCAGATTTCATGAGGAGTTAAAGGGTAAGCGTTAAGGGTTAAGAGTTAATGATTGGAATTGACTGATGAAAGCAAATTCGGCTCTTAGCTCTTAACCCCTAACCCTTAACTGAATTAGGCGGCTTCGGCTTCGGTGAGGGTAGGAACGATGGTCATCAGCGCATCCAGGCCCAGGATTTCAAATACGTTGAATACTTTTTCCTGCATGTTGAAGAATACCAACTTCACGTTGGCATCCTGAAAGCGCTGAAGGTGCGAAATAAAAACGCCAAGGCCAGCCGAAGAAATATAGCTGAGTTTGGCGCAGTCAATCAGGACTTTGCGGTAACTAAGGATGTCGGGTTTAGCCAGCTCGGTATCAAGCACAATAGCGGAGCTAGCGTCCAGCTCGCCATCGAGCTGGAGGGTAAGGGTGTCGGCGGAGGGTTGTGCAGTAACTTTCATAATGAGGGCGATACGTCAGGCCTACGGTAGGGGTTGGGCCGACTTGAATTTAATAACGAGCAGGGTCTGGTCGTCGTGGATAGGGTGGCCGTGGGTAAAGGCGTTGAGGTCGTCGAGGATGAAGTTTTTAATGTCCTCCGCCTCCTGAAAATAACTTTCCTCTAAGCGCAGCTTGAGGCGGTCTTCGCCGTATTCGTCCGTGCCCGAGCCGCCGCGCGCCTCCACAATGCCATCGGTGTAAATCACCATTACGTCGCCGGGGCTGTAGTCGTAAAACTGGTTTTTGATGTGCTTCTCGTAGCTCTCGTTCCGGATGATGCCGAGACCGAGGCCGGCCGAGTCGAAGTAAAAAACCTCCTCGCGCAGGGCGTGGTAGTAAAGCGTGTGGCAATGCCCGGCGCGGGCAAATACGAAGCCACCCTGCTCATAGTCAATGATGTAGAGCGAAGAGGTGATGAACGACGACTTCTCCAGGCAGTGGATAAGGGCAGTGTTGGCCTGGGCCATGAACTTGCTGGGCACCGGGAATTTGTCGCGCTCGTTCTTCGCCAGCGGGTTTTCCTGCATCAGCGAGTGGAAAATCCCCTTCATCTGGGCCATGTGGAAGGCAGCGGTCACGCCCTTGCCACTCACATCGCCGATGATGACGGCCAGCCGCCGGCCCGGTAGGTGCAGGAAGTCGTAGAAATCGCCGCCTACTTCCTTGGCCGCCAGCGAGTGCGAGCTGATTTCGAACCAGTTATCGGTGGGTAGATTCTTCGGGATGAGACTATCCTGGACTTGGGAGGCGATTTTCAGCTCTTCCTGAGTGCGCTGATTGGCCAGGGAGGTCCGCATCAGCTCCAGGTTTTCGATGCTGAGCACTGCCTGGCCGGTGAAGGTCTGGAGGATGCTGAGGTCTTCGCGGTTGAAGGTGCCAGGCTCTACTTTCAGCAGATACAGGGTGCCGTAGTTGAAGTGCAGGCCATGCAGTGGCAACTGAATAAGTGAGCGAAATGCCTGTGCAGTACCTACAAAGCCGGGGCGACGGTTTAAGTCATTCGTCACATACTCGCCCTCTACCAAAGGGTGGGCGCGCAGGACCGTGCGCAGGGCCTCGGCCTGCTCGGGCGTGATATTGTAATACTGAGTGGCGTTGGTGTCGTCGGTACCGGTGTGGTTGGGGTCGAGGTCGAGCCAGGCGGCATCGGCCCGCACGGTTTCCACGGCTGATTCCAGTAATATGCCATACACTTCGGTAGAGGTCTGGCCCCGCTGGACAATCTGGGCCAGACGCTGCAGGCTCAGCATTTCGCTCTCGCGGAGGGCGGCCGGGGTAGCATTGCGCAGCGCGGCCGACGAACGGAAAAACAGCTTGGCCAGTACCGCCAGCGTGCCTAGGTCGGCCAGCAGCAGCAGCCAGATGGCCCACGACGCGGACCCGGAGCCGTCATCAGCCAGCAAATTGCTGACGGCCAGCGCTCCGCTCAGCAGCGCTAGTAAAAAACCAATGTATAGTAACGGATGACGCACAGACAGAAACCAGGAATAACACAAGCACACCAGCCCGCCGCGCCTTCGCGGGCGCTCAACCGGCGTGCAAGATACAATCGGCGGTTCGAAAAGGCTCCATCCGATAAAAAGCATAAAAATGGGCAATGCCGGCCGTAGCCAGCATTGCCCATTGTAGTTCAAATCCCTAACCCGGCTTTGGTAAGATAGCTACCTGGCTAGCGGCTCGAATAATTCGGCGCTTCGCGGGTAATCTGTACGTCGTGCGGGTGCGATTCGCGCAGGCCAGCCCCGGTGATGCGCACAAACTGCGCCGCTTGCAGGGCTTCAATGTTGGCCGCGCCCACGTAGCCCATGCCGGCCCGCAGGCCGCCCGCCAGCTGGTAAATCACCTCCGAAACGTTGCCTTTAAAGGGTACGCGGCCCACAATGCCTTCGGGCACCAGCTTTTTTACGTCGTCTTCAGCATCCTGGAAGTACCGGTCCTTGCTGCCGTCTTCCATGGCCTCGACCGAGCCCATGCCGCGGTAGGACTTGTACTTGCGGCCTTCGTAAATGATGAGGTCGCCGGGGGCTTCCTCGGTGCCGGCCAGCAGCGAGCCCACCATCACGGCGGCGGCACCGCCGGCCAGGGCCTTCACGAGGTCGCCCGAGAACTTGATGCCACCGTCGGCCACCAGCGTCACGCCGGTGCCTTCGAGGCCCTTGGCGGCTTCGAGCACGGCCGAAAGCTGCGGCACGCCAATGCCGGCAATGATGCGCGTGGTGCAGATAGAGCCCGGGCCCACGCCCACTTTCACTACGTCAGCCCCGGCGTCGGCCAGGGCCTTGGCGCCGGCGGCGGTGGCCACGTTGCCAGCCATCACATCGAGGTTGGGGTAGGCGGCTTTGATGGCGCGCACGGCGTCCATCACACCTTTGGAATGGCCGTGGGCGGTGTCAAGGCTCACGATGTCCACGCCGGCTTCGACCAACGCCGCCACGCGCTGGAGCAGGTCGGGCGTCACACCCACGGCAGCGCCCACGCGCAGGCGGCCCAGATGGTCCTTGCTGGCGTGAGGGGCCCGCCGGCGCTTGCGGATGTCCTTATAGGTCATCAGGCCGGCGAGGCGGCCTTCGCTGTCTACCAGCGGCAGCTTGTCGACTTTGCTGTCGGTGAGCAGGGTTTCGGCCGCGGCCTGGGTAATGCCGGCGGGGGCCGTGACCAGGCGGGAGAGGGGCACCATCACGGTGGTGACGGGCTGGTTCATGTCTTTCTCGAAGCGCAAGTCGCGGCTGGTGAGGATGCCTTCGAGGACGTGGCCGCCGTTCACGACCGGAATGCCGCCGATGTTGTGCTTGCGCATCAGCTGGCGGGCATCGCCCAGGGTGGCGGTGGGCGGCAGGGTGAAGGGGTCCTGAATCAGGGCTGACTCGCTGCGCTTCACGCGGCGCACCTGCTCGGCCTGCGCCTTGATGGACATGTTCTTGTGAATGATGCCCAGGCCGCCTTCCTGCGCCAGCGCAATGGCCATGTCCGACTCCGTAACGGTGTCCATGGCCGCCGAAATCAGCGGGGTTTGCAGCCGGATGTTGTTGGTGAGGCGGGTGCCGGTGTCGCAGTCACGGGGCAAAACCTCGGAGTACGCTGGCAGCAGCAATACGTCGTCGTAGGTGAGGGCCTCGAAGGCAATTTTGGGGGTTGCGGAATCCGCCATGGCAAAAGGGGTTGGGGGTTAATGCCTTTTGCCAGTCAAAGATACGGCGGGAAGTTGGGTTGGACGCCCGCTTTCCCGCCGCCTTGTAATTATTCTTTGGTGAATTTGCTTGTGCCCACCGCGCTGCCGGCCGTGAGGCGCGAGAGGTATAGGCCCGAGGCCAGGCGGCTCACATCCACGGCCTGCCCGTTGCGCACGCGGGTACGCAGCACAGCTTGGCCCCGCGCATCGCTGATTTCGAGCAATGCTTCGCTGGCCACGTTGGTGGGCAGCAACACGCGCAGTTCGCGGGTGGTGGGGTTGGGATAGAGGCTCACCGCGAGAGTCTGAGCGGTGCGGGCAGCCGTGGCCGTGGCGGGCGCATACAGCCAGGAATAGCCAGCCGGAAACTCGCGCTTCCAGAACCATTCGGCGTGCTGGCCGTCGGTGCGGGTGTTAAAGTTGAGGTTGGCAGCCGGCACGCCGCCGCGCTGCAGCGAGTCGCGGATAGCAGCCATATCGGATGCCATGGTGGTGCTTTCGGTGGTGCCGCTCACGAAGTAGAAACGGGTGTTGGGGTTGGCCGGGTGCTGGTGGGCATAGGCGGCCAGCTGCGGGTAGGCGAACCAGTAGGCCGGCGAAAACGAGGCTACTTTGCCAAATACCGATGGCTCGCGCAGGGCTGCGTAGGTGGCAATGAGCGCGCCCATGCTGGAGCCGCCGATGCCCGTGTTGGCGCGGTCGGGCAGGGTGCGGTAATTGGTGTCGATGTACGGCTTAATAGTTTGGACCAGAAAGTCCACATATAAGTCACCCTGGCCGCCGCCGTATTGCGGGTTGTTCCAAGGCGAGTATTCGTCGAGGCGGTTGGCGCTGTTATCAATGGCTACCACGATGCAGCCGGTAGGGTCCTGGCCGCTGGCCGCCAGCTGATTCAGGGCCTCATCTACGCCCCACTCGCCGGCGAAGGACGTAGCAGCGTCAAACACGTTCTGGCCATCCTGCATGTATAATACAGGGTAGTGGCGGCCACTGGTAGCGTAGCCGGGGGGCAGATAGAGCCACACGCGGCGGGTACGGCCCAGTTGTGGCATGGCAAACGTGGTCGAAATCACGCTCACGTTGGCTGCGGCCGTGGAGGTTGGGCCGCCACCGCCGGGCCCGGCCAAATCCTCCCAATTCAGCACTTGGCAGAGCACGGTGGCCGCGCTGGTGCCGAACGTGTAGGTGCGGTTGGGCACCGAACCGTTCGAGGCATTGGTTTCGACGGCCGCCCAGGAGCCGCGCGTAAACTTGTATTCCATGGCACCAGTGGCGGCGGGCAGCGTGATTTGGTAGCTGCCGTCGGCGTTGTGGGTGAGGGCGTGGGCCGCGCTGCCAGGATTCCAGCTATTGAAGGTGCCCGCGATGTAGAGCGTGGCGTTGGCCGGCGTATTGGCCGGCACGGCCGTGATTTTGAAAGTGACCTGGGCCTGGGCAGCGAAGCCAAGGAAGGCCAGTAGCAGCGTGAAAAGCTTTCTCATAGCAGCGGGTGGGATTTGGTGGGAAGGATAGTAAGAAAACGGGACACGAAGGTACGGCTGGGGCGGCTCGCCCACCCGGCGCCGGACTGGCCGCAAACAATTCGCCGCCCCAAACCGTCTTAGCACCTACCATTTTATCCAAATGCCCCTTATGTCTGACTCCACTGCCAAAACCTGGTTCATTACCGGGGCCTCGTCTGGCTTCGGCGAAGCCCTGGCCGACTACGTACTTGAAAAGGGCGACCGCGTGGCCGCTACCTTCCGCAAGCCCGAACAGGCCGACGAATTCACCAAAAAAGCTGATGGCCGTACCTTGGGTCTGGTCTGCGACGTGACCGATGAGGCCACTGTCAAAACAGCCATTGCCGATGCAATTGCCAAATTCACCCGGCTCGACGTCATCGTAAACAACGCGGGCTATGGCTCGATGGGCAGCATTGAAGAAGTACCCGCTGAGGAAGTGCAGCGTCAGTTCGATGTGAACGTGTTTGGCGCGTTGCACGTGCTGCGGGCCGTGCTGCCGCAGTTGCGCAAGCAGCGCTCGGGCCACGTGCTCAACATCACCAGCATCGGCGGGCTGAAAACTTTCCCGGGCGTGGGCATTTACAATGCCTCTAAATTTGCCCTGGAGGCCATTGGCGAGAGCCTGAGCCAGCAGGTGGGGCCGCTGGGCATTAAGGTGACGAACATCGAGCCCAGTGGTTTCCGCACGAAATGGGCGGGCGAGTCGGCCACCATCGCCGATACCAAAATTGACGATTACCAAGCCACTGTGGGCGAAAACCTGCGCGGCATTCAAGGCTACAGCGGCAAGCAGCCCGGCGACCCCGTGCGCGCCGCCAAAGCCATGTATGATGTAGTGCAGTTGGAGAACCCGCCGCTGCACCTGCCCCTCGGCAAAGCAGCCGTGAAGGGTGCCCGCGAGAAATTCGCCGGCATTGCCAAGGAGCTGGAGCAATATGCTGCCGTGGGCGACGCGGCGGATTTTCCGGCGGGGGAGTAAGTAACGTATGAGGTAGGGGCGGGGTCGTACCCGGTAGGGCTTGTCCCCGCCCGGTCGTTAAACAGAATCGTTGGGTCGGTTCTGACGGTCGGGCGGGGACAAGCCCTACCGGGTACGACCCCGCCCCTACCTCATACCAGCTTTCTCGCCTGGCGTATCTTCGCCCCATGCCTCTTTCCGCCAACGACTACGAAGCCACTTCCTGGGAAGACTTGCAAAGGCTGCTGTTCCAGGATACCTGGGATGCGCGCATTGGGCGGTTCCGGTCGCCGTTTGTGTACCGGGGCGGCCGTTCGCGCCATTTTCAGCTCGAAACCAGTTTGCAGCGATTGGGTGGTGAGTACCAGAACCTAGAGCATCACCTGCTGCGCAACTTCCGCAAGTACGCCCGCGAAACTAGCCTGCCAACTACCACCAGCAGTACCTGGGACTGGCTGGCGTTGGCCCAGCACCACGGCCTGCCCACCCGCCTGCTCGACTGGACGTACTCGCCCTACGTAGCCCTGCACTTCGCTACCGACGATATTGCCGCCTACCACGAAGACGGCATTATTTGGGCGCTGAACTACGTAAAAGCCGCCGAGCACCTGCCCCAGCGCCTGCGCCAGGCCCTGCAAGCCGAAGGCTCCAACGTCTTCACTTCCGAGCTGCTGCTGCCCGTGAGCAGCAGCCTGCGCGAACTGGAGGAGTTGCAGGCCGAGCCCTACGTGCTATTTCTGGAGCCGCCCAGCCTCGATGCCCGCATTGTGCACCAGTACGCGCTGTTTTCGTTGATGAGTACGGCCCAGAGCGTGCTGCACGATTGGCTGGCCGACCGCCCGGAGCTGTATTTCCGCATCATCATTCCGGCCCGCCTCAAATGGGAGGTGCGCGATAAGCTTGACCAGGCCAACATCACCGAGCGGGTGCTATTGCCGGGGCTCGGCGGCCTCAGCCGCTGGCTGCACCGCCACTACTCGCCCCGCGCCGATGGCAAGAATTTCCTGGATGATAATGAGATGCGCTAAGCCGGGCAGCTAGCCCTGCCACGGCCAGCGCCAGCGGAAACTGTGCTCCTTGGCCCGGGCTTTCTGGGTGTGGTCGCGGCCGACTACCTGCACATCCCACACCAGGCCCACGGCGCGCAGGGCGGCCACCAGGTACCAGCCCAAGTCGAGTTCGTACCACTCAGTGCTCATTTTGGCCGAGCTAGGGTGGGCGTGGTGGTTGTTGTGGAAGCCCTCGCCGAAGGACAGCGCGCCCAGCACCCAATTGTTGTAGCCGTGCTCGGTGGCGTCGTCGATGTCGTAGCGGGCGTAGCCATATTTGTGCGAGATAAAACCCACAAACCAGTGCCCCAAAATGGTGATGCTGATGCGCAACGGCACGCACACTATCATGGACTCAAACCCGAAAAAAGCCCAGATAAGGCCAGCCGCTGCCAATACGTGCAGATACCAGGTTTTCTCGAGGAAGGCCAGCCAGGGGTCGTACAGGTCTTCGGCGGGGATTTCATAGCGGCCGATGTCGCCCGATTTCAGGGCAAAATGCAGGTTCCAGTAGTAGTCCTTCGCAATGGAATGGTCGTAGCGGAAGTAAGCCGGGCAGTCCATGCGGTTCTGCCAATAGTCGCGGAAGTAGTGCACCCGCACCCACGACAGCGGCCCGCCCAGCCCCGTATGCACGAATAAATAGGCCAGCAGCCCCCGCATAAACCGGGCGCAACGGTACGAGCGGTGAATGATGCCGCGGTGCAAGCCAATGGAATGCCCAAAGCCCACCGTAATCACCGTAATCAAGGCCGAGGCCAGGCTGCGCGGCCCGGATAAACTGGAAAAGCCCCAGACCAGCGCCGGCGTAAGCATCAGGTAGAGCCAAACGATTTTTAGCCAGCCCGGCGTGAGCCGGTCACCGGCAATAACCGGCGCTTCGGAAGGAGCAGTAACAGCCATGTAACAGTGGAAAAAGCCTGATTTTCTACGAAGTTACGCTACGGTTGCGCGGCGGCGAAATGGTTTTTTAGTCAGTGGTTTTGCTGCGCCGAAACTGATGGTACAGCCGTGGTTTTATTGCCCCAACCGCTTTTTCGTGAGGCGGGTTGGAATGTGCTCCATCGGCTTATCGGGCCAGGGGTGGCGCGGGTAGCGGCCTTTCAAATCCTTCCGCACTTCGAAGTAACCCTTCTCCCAGAAGCTGCGCAGGTCGCGCGTTACCTGCGCCGGCCGGCCGCCGGGCGAAAGCAGGTGCAGCAGCAGCGCCACGCGGCCGGCGGCCACGGTAGGCGTTTCCGTGAGGCCGAACAGCTCCTGCAATTTCACGGCCAGCACGGGAGCAGCCGGGTCGCTGTAATCGAGGGTAATGTGCGAGCCGCTGGGCACTTCCAGCGCGGCCGGCGCCAGGCGGTCCAGCTCCTGGCGCTGGTTCCAGCCGCCGGGCAGGCGCGCCAGTAGCGGCTCATATAGGTCGAGGCGCTGCACCTGGTCGAGGGTTTTGAGGCCATTGAGGTGTGGGCCGAGCCATTCGGCCATTTCCTCCGCCAGCGTGGCGTCGTCATAAGCGGGCCACGGTTCCGACGATTCCGTAGCCGGGAAATGCTGCCGCAGAAACTCCAGTCGCTGCTGCAGCTGGCGAGCGGCGGGCGTCCAGTTCAGCTTGCTCACGCCAGCTTCCTGCAAATAATCCAGCAGGGCTCGCGCTACCAGTGCCGCATCGGGCTGGCCGATGATTTTTTCATCGAGCAGCAACGCGCCCAGCCGGCGCACGCGGCGGCCGGTCACGCGCTGGGAGGCGGCGTCGTAGCGCACTTCGTCGGTGGTCGTAATCTGGTCGGCGAAGGCTAGTTCCAACTCATCCTGCCCGAGCGGGGCCGCCAATGTCGCACGTGGGGCCGAGGCCGTGCCCGCCAGGTGGGCCACCGCGAAAAACGTGGCTTGCGGGTCTACATCTGTCGTGTTCAAGCTCACGCGCTGGCCGGTCACAAGGCGTAGTCGGTCGTGGGTTTCGCGCTGCGCCAGCCGGTCGGGATAGGCCAGCGCGGTGAGCAGGCCCACCGGAGCTTGAGCAATGGAATAAGTCGGGGAACTGGCGGATTTGCCCAGACGGCCGGTGAGGTTGCGAGCCACATCGCGCGCCCGCTGCAACGTAGCGTGGTGCAGCGCCAGGCCGGGCAGGGGCAGGCGGCCGCTGGCCAGCGCTTCGAGACGCAGGCGCAGGTCGGGCGGGGCGGGGCGGGTATCGGTAAGGGCGGCCCAACGTAGCAAGTCGCGCTCGGCCAGCAGCGCGGCCAGTGAGGCGGCGGCGGGGCCGTGGCCCAGTTCCTGCCCGCGCACCACCAGATGGCCCAGGCGCGGCGGCAGGCCCAGCGCGGCCAGCTGCCGGCCGTGGGGAGTTGGCTTTGCTGTTGTGCTATCAGCAATTAAAGCTCCCAGCCGCAACAGTAGCTCGGTGGCCTGGGCAAACGCCGCGGCCGGCGGTACGTCCAGCCAGCGCAAACTCGTAGGCTCGGTCGCGCCCCAGAGGGCCAGCTCCAGCGCAAGACTGCTAAGGTCGGCGGTGTGGATTTCGGGCGGACGGTGGGCGGGTAGGTTGTGGTGCTCGGCTTCGGTCCAGAGGCGGTAGCAGGTGCCGGGGGCCAGGCGGCCGGCGCGGCCCCGGCGCTGGTCGGCGGCGGCGCGGGCCACGGGCACGGTTTCGAGAGTGGTGAAACCGGTGCGCGGCACGAAGCGCGGCACCCGCGCAAATCCGCCGTCAATTACTACCCGCACGCCTTCGATGGTGAGGCTGGTTTCGGCAATGCTCGTGGCCAGGATGACCTTGCGCCGGCCGCTGCCCACCGGGCGCAGGGCGGCATCCTGTGCTTCGAGTGGCAGTTCGCCGTGTAGTAAGTGCAGGTCGACGTGGTCGGGCAGCGACTCAAGTTTGCGGGCGCTGCGTTGCAAGTCGCCCACGCCGGGCAGGAAAACCAGGATGTCGCCCTCCGGGTGCGCGTTTAGCGCGGCTTTTACCTGGGCGGGCACCAGCTCGGCCAGCCGCTCATTGGGCTTGTTAGGCAGGGCCGCGGCGCGGCGCGGGTCTAAATAGTGCGTCTCAATCGGAAACAGGAAACCCGCCGACGATACCACCGGCGCAGGAAGCCATTGGCCCAGCCGCTGCGCCTCCAGCGTAGCGCTCATGATGAGAATGCGCAGCTCGGGCCGCAGCACCGCCTGCGCATCCAACGCCAATGCCAGGCCCAAATCCGCGTTCAGACTCCGCTCATGAAATTCATCAAACACCACGGCGGCCACGCCTTCCAGCGCCGGGTCGTCCTGAATCATGCGCGTGAGAATGCCTTCGGTAATAACTTCCACGCGGGTTTCCCGGCTCACTTTGCTATCCAGCCGCACGCGGTAGCCGATGGTGCGGCCCACGGGCTCGCCCAGCAGCTGGGCCAGGCGGGCGGCCGCGCCGCGCACGGCCAGCTGGCGGGGCTCCAGCACCAGAATTTTATCCTCCGGGTTGCGCCATTCGGCGGCCAGCAGTTCCAGCGGAACCACCGTAGTTTTGCCCGCGCCGGGCGGCGCTTCCAGCACCACGCGGCTGTGGGCCGCCAGCGCGGCCCGCAATTCGGGCAGCGCCGCAATAATGGGCAGGTCGGGAAGGGGCGGCAGGACGAAGGCGTTGGGCATTGGGCCCAAAATTACGGCCGGAACCGGGGCTACGGCTCCATGTGCGGCGACGAGACAAGCAGGAAGCACGATGCATCAGTTGCGGCTGATTGCCGAAACGGCGCTAAGTTTGATTCGCGGCCATTTCGCGCTCTACTCGTCATGTCACTTAATCAAACTGCCTCTCTACCTTCCCATGTGGCCGCCCTTGCCTACCTGCCCGCCATGCGGCAGTTTTTGGCCGAAATTGGTATTCCCACCCAGGAGGTCGAACTTACTATCGATACTTTTCTGCCCGGCATCCTCATCGAAAACGGCGGCTTGCTGATTGACCCCGCCAAGCTGCTCTACCCCGGCGACATATTGCACGAGGCCGGCCACCTGGCCGTGACGCCTGCCGCCGAACGCGCCCAGCTTGCGGGCAACGTAATGGCCGGCAAGCCCGACCAGAACGGCACCGACGGCGAAGAAATCGTGGCCATGCTCTGGTCGTACGCCGCCAGCGAGGCCATCGGCCTGCCGCCCGAAATCGTGTTTCACCCCGATGGCTACCGCAACGCCAGCAACTGGATGCTGGACAACTTCCGTCAGGGCATCTACCCCGGCCTGCCATTGCTGGTCTGGATGGAACTGACGACAAACGAAGGCTTCCCCAAAATGACGCGCTGGCTGCGCGAATAGCGCCGCTGGCTAGACCTGCTGCATGGGCCACAACTCTACGCTCACGGGACCGCCGGCATGCACCACGGGCTTGCCGGCGGGCGTGGGCAGGCCGTGGCCTTCTATCAGGTTCGACTCCAAGTGCAGCACCTGGGCGGTGCTGAGCGGCCACGGTGCGTGTGCCACCCGACCCCGGTAAAGCTTGGTTTGGGCCTTGTTGCTGGTGTAGAGCGCGTACCGTTCGGTGAGAAAAAATGCCAGCGAGCCGGGCTCCGACGGCGGCAGCGGCGCCCCAATTTTCCAGGTGGCGCGGAAGCTGGCGGGCGGCGCCCCGCCGTGGGTGCGGGTGGCCGTGAACTGCCGCAAATCGGCGCTGGGCTTTTCCAGGCGCATGTCGGCGCGCAGGTAGGGCAGCCGGAAAAACGTGCGCGCCACCCATACGGCCAGCGCGTTGGTGGCATCGAGGGAGAAAAACCACACGCCCGGCACGCCGTCCAGATGCACGTAAGTACGCACGTTCAACTCCAGGAAAGCATTAGTGCCCGGCATTTCCGGCGTGAGGCGCGTGCGCACCTTGCTCATCTGAAACGGCACCACCGCCAGCCACGCCATGCCGTCGTGAAGGTCGATTTTGAGGCGGGGCGGCAGGTGCGGCTGCAGCAATTCGGCCGGCACCGGCCAGTGCAGAAACAGCAGCTCGCTCCACTGCTGGCGCAGCAGGGGCAGGCCTTCGGGCCGCTCGCGCAGGGCCAAGCGGTCCGAAAGGGTAGGGGCGAGGGAAGAAGGGACGGGGCTGGTGGGCAGCGGAAAATCGGGCATGAAGAGCGGCAACGGTTGGCAGGGATAACAATAAACCCCGGCAAGTGGCGGCCGCGGCTGGCCCTAATACGTGGGAAATGCCGGGTCGACCCGGGCGGCCCAGGCATCTACGCCGCCGCGCAGGTTGAGGACGTTGGTGCGGCCCAGGCGCTGGCGCAGGTAGCCCAGGGCGTGGGCCGAGCGCACGCCGTGGTGGCAAATGACCACCACCGGCCCCTCGGTGCGGATTTCGGCGGCGCGGCGCGGCAGCTCGTCCAGGGGCAGCAGCAGGCTGCCGGGCAGGTGGCAATACTCGAACTCCATTTCCTCGCGCACGTCGATGAGCTGAATATCGTCGCCGGCTTGCAGGCGGCGGTGCAGGTCTTCAGGGCTGATTTCTAGGGAGAAGCTGGGCATGGGGCGGGGTTGAAGCTGCAAAAATAGGCCCGCCGCGTTCTACCTTGCAGCTTCGTACCAGGCCGTGCCCGCGTGTTTGCTTCTTTGTTGCTCGATATTCCGACGTCGTTTGTGCAGTACTGGCACGCCACCACCGCGCTGGAGCTGGTGGCCGTGGTCACGGGGTTTGCCTGCGTGTGGCTGGCCGCGCGCGAGTCCATCTGGAACTTCCCGGTGGCCATCATCAGCTGCCTGCTCTACGTTTTCGTCTACTACCGGGCGCGGCTCTATTCCGATTGCTACCTCCAGGTTCTGTTCATCGCCCTCAGCATTTACGGCTGGTACGAGTGGCTGTACGGTGGCCGCAACGATACCGAGCTGGGCGTGACGCACACCACGCGCCGCGAGTGGCTGGCTGGCGCGGCGTTCGCCCTGGCTTTCACCCTGGGCTTCGGCTACTACCTGCATTACAACACCGATGCCTCGCTGCCGCACCTCGACAGCTTCACCACCGCCGGCAGCATCGTGGCCCAGTACCTGCTCACCCGCAAGCGCCTCGAAAACTGGCTCATCTGGATATTGGTGGACCTGATTTACGTGCCCGTGCTCTGGTACAAAGACCTTTACCCCACCAGCCTGCTCTACGCCCTCTACCTGGGCCTGGCCGCCTACGGCTACTGGCAGTGGCGGCGCGAGCTGGCCCGGCCCGTGGCCGCACCGCCGGAAACGGCCACCGCCTGAGCGGTTTCGTAATGCCGTTAAGTTGACTGTTTGCGCCGGGAGGCACCCGCATTATTTCCACTCAAATAATGACTTCCGGCGCTTGATTACCCCGTTTTCTCCTCTCTCTCCGCGTCCCTTCACCACCCCCTCCGTTGCTGCGCGTTTCCCTTACCGGCCCCGAATCTACGGGCAAATCGACGTTGGCCGCCCAGCTGGCGGCGCACTACGGCACCTCCTTCGCCCCCGAGTTTGCCCGCGAATACCTTGCCCATTCCGGCCCGCACTACACCCCCGAGGACCTGGAGGAAATAGCCCGCGGCCAGCTCGCGGCCGAAGCCGAAGCCGCCACCCGCGCCCGCAACGGCCTGTTTTTCTGCGACAGCGACCTACTGGTGATAAAAATCTGGGCCGAGCATTCCTTCGGTTCCTGCCCCGAATGGATTATGCAACGCATCGACCGGCAGCAGTACGACCTGGCCCTGCTCATGGGCGTAGACCTGCCCTGGGAGCCCGACCCGCTGCGCGAGCACCCGCACCTGCGCCAGTATTTCTACGACCTCTACCGCCGCGAGCTGAGCGAGCGGATGTCCAACTTTGCCGAAATTTCCGGCTCCGGCGAGCGGCGCTTTGCCCAGGCCCGCTTTCTGGTTGATGAGCTGCTGCGCACGGCTGCCCAGCATGCTGATTCTGTGCCTGTTTTAGAAGAACCCCGCATGGCCTACCACCCCACCCACTACACCCTCAACACGCCCGCCTGCCAGGCCACCTTCGCCGCCCACGGGGCCGAGCTTACCAGCTTCCGCACCACCGCCAACGACCTCGAATACATCTGGCCCGCCGACCCCGCCGTGTGGGCCCGGCACGCGCCCGTGCTGTTCCCGCTGGTGGGCCGTCTGCCCAACGACGCCTACTCCTATGAGGGCCGCGACTACAAGCTGCCGCAGCACGGCTTCGCCCGCGACCAGGAGTTTGCCGTGGTGCGCCAAACGCCCACTGAGCTGGCATTTCGGCTGCAACACGACGAAACCACCCGCGCCGTCTTCCCCTTCGCCTTCGAGCTCACCATCACCTACACCCTGCGCGACACCGAGCTCACCGTGCGCTGGGACGTGCGCAACCCCGCCACCGATGCGCCGCTGCTCTTCAGCATCGGGGCGCACCCGGCCGTGCGCTGCCCCCTGCTGCCGGATGAAAAATTCGAGGACTACTACTTCGAATTCGACCACCCCGTAACCCTGGAGCGCCACCTGTTGCAAGGTGGCCTGCTCATCGGCCAGACCGCCCCCGTGCTCACCGAAGAACAGGAATTGCCGCTCACCTACGACCTGTTTGCCGACGACGCCTTGGTTTTCAAGCACTACGATTTCAGCGGCCTCACGCTGCGCTCGCGCAAGTCGGCCCATTTCGTGCGCTTCCAGTTCGATGGTTTTCCCTACCTCGGTCTCTGGACCAAAGGCCCAGGGGCCAATTTCGTGTGTGTTGAGCCCTGGCACGGCATCGCCAGCGCCGCCGGCAAGCCCGGCGAGCTCAGCGAGAAAGAAGGCATCCTGACACTGGAACCCGGCCAGGTTTTCACGGCCGCCTACACCATCACCGTCGGCTGATTGTTTCAGGTAGCCAATGCCGGTCCCCATTGATATTCGTCCCATCCAGCCGGCCGCCACGTATGCCCTGCGCCATCAGGTGCTGTGGCCCGATAAGCCGCTCAATTATGTCAAAATTGAGGACGACGACGCGGGCCACCACTTTGGTGCTTTCCGGGAAGAGGAGCTGGTGGCGGTAATCTCCCTGTTTGTAGAAAATCAGAGAGCCCGCTTCCGCAAGTTTGCCACGCGGCCCGACTGCCAGGGGCAAGGTATCGGTAGCGCCTTGCTCCAGCACGTTTTCGGCGAGGCCCGGCGGCTGGGGGCTACCCGCATCTGGTGCGATGCCCGCCAAGACAGCGCCGGTTTCTACGCCCGGTTCGGGCTGCGGCCCGAGGGCGAAACGTTTTACAAAGGCCCTGTGGCCTATATGCGCATGGCCGTGGCGCTATAAGCAAGGTATAAACAAAGAGGAGTTAACAGGCTAAATCCGCGTACGACGGGGCTTTAGCCTGTTAACTCCTCTGTTCTTAACTCAAGTACCTAAATCTCTACCCTACGGCGGTTGTAGTCCGGTTCCCAGTCACTGATGGGGCGCGAGATGCCGGGGGGCAGGTCGAGGTCGGGCAGGCCGGGGTCGTGGGGTTCGCCGCCGTCGTCGTCGCCATCGCTGGGCGGGGGCGGGGGCACTACGCGGCGGCGGCGCGGCAGCACCAAAACGAACAGGAAGAAGGCGCAAAAAGCAACGGCGTAGACTAAGCTGAACATGGCGAAAGCTGCTAAAACGGTGCGGAACCCATAACATAGGCTCCCGGCCCTGCGTTCCGCCGGCCGACGTCCCTAAATTAGCTGACAGTCAGCAAACCGCCACCCGCGTACGGCTTGAAAATAAAAAAAGATGCGCCCCGAGGCGGCGGGCTATATCTTTGCGCCATGTTTAGGGGTGCTGATGTTGTGCACGACATCGGCTGAGATGATACCCATCGAACCTGAACCGGGTAATGCCGGCGAAGGGAATAAACAATCCACGGACGATTCCGCGGCCGCTCCGACCCCTGGGGCGCGGCGCGTTCCACTTTTTACCCCACCTTTTTTTGAAAACGATACTCTTTGCGGGGGCAGCGCTGGGTGCGCTGGCCGCCGCGCCGGCGTGGGCGCAAGTCTCCGTGTCCGGCACCGTGCCCACCGATACGGCCATTGCCCGCCGCATCCTCACGCCCGGGGCCATCGTGACGGCCACCCGGGCCACCGACAAAACCGGCACCACCTACCAAAACGTGAGCCGCGAGCAGCTGCAAGCCCGCAACTTTGGCCAGGACATTCCTTACCTGCTCGACCAGACGCCGAGCGTGGTCACGACCTCCGACGCGGGCACCGGCGTGGGCTACACCGGCATCCGCATCCGGGGCACCGATGGCACCCGCATCAACGTGACGCTGAACGGCGTACCGGTGAACGAAGCCGAAAGCCACGGCGTGTTCTTCGTCGATTTGCCGGATTTGGCCTCGTCCACCCAGAGCATTCAGGTGCAGCGCGGGGCCGGGCCCAGCACCAACGGCGCAGGCGCGTTCGGGGCCAGCCTGAACGTGGAAACCCTCGGCCTGCGCCCGAAAGCTTACGCCGAAGTGAACAACTCGGCCGGCTCTTTCGGAACCTGGAAAAGCACGATTATGGCTGGTACGGGGTTGATAAACGGTCACTTCACAGTGGACGCCCGCGCTTCGCGGGTGCAGAGTGAGGGCTACGTGGACCGGGGCTGGTCGCGGCTGAAAAGCCTGTACTTGGCCGGCACATATTCCGACGAAAAGACCCTGCTGCGCGCCCTCGTCCTCACCGGCTACGAAACCACCTACCAAAGCTGGTATGGTCTGGCCGATTCGCTGCTGCACAAAAACCGCCGTTACAACGAAGCCGGCACCGACGCCGGCCAGCACCTGCCGGCCTATAAAAACCAGACCGACAATTACCAGCAGGACTACTACCAATTTCTGATTTCGCGCCAGCTCACCAGGACGCTCAACCTGAGCGTGACGCCTTTCTGGACGCGGGGTGGCGGCTATTACGAGGAATACAAGGCCAACCAGGGCTTCGCCAAGTACGGCATCAGTGGGCCTGTTTTTCAGCCTAATGCCAGTGGCAGCCTTGATACGCTCACGAGCACCGACGTCATTCGCCGCCGTTGGCTCAAGACTGACCTTTACGGCGCTACCTACGCTCTGCAGCTGCGCCCCACCGCCGGCCGCGTTACTGAGGTTACGCTGGGCGGGGCCTTTGTCGGCTACCGGGGCCAGCATTTTGATGAGCTAACCTGGGCTCAGCGCGGCCTCAACATTCCCGAAACCGGCACCCGCTACTACGACGAGCCCAACGCCCACAAGACAGATTTCAACATCTACGCCCGCGCCAACGTGAGCCTGACCGACGCGCTGGGCATCTTCGGCGACTTGCAGTACCGCACTGTGCGCTACGAGCTGTTTGCGCCCGATGGCCGCCCCAACGGGGCCAAGAGCCAGCAGGCCATCAACTTCCAGTTTCTGAATCCGAAGGCCGGCCTCACCTACCAGCTCACGGGTAGCACGCAGGCTTATGCCTCGTTTGCCGTGGCGCAGCGCGAGCCCACCCGCACCGACTACACCGACACGCCCGCCGAGCGCCGCCCCACCGCCGAAACGCTGTTCAACTACGAAGTCGGCCTGCGCCGCACCGCCGGCAAGGTGCAGGCCAGCCTGAACGGCTACTACATGCGCTACCGCAACCAGCTCGTGCTTTCCGGCCACCTCGACGACGTGGGCAACCCCATCCACACCAACGTGGCCGACTCGTACCGCGCCGGGGTGGAGGGCCAGCTTGCTTGGCAGCCGGTGTCCAAATTCACGCTCACGGCCACGGCCACGGCCAGCCGCAATAAAATCAACAACTACACCGATTACCTGGCCATTTACAACAATAAATACGAATACACTGGCGACCAAGTCACCGCTTTCAGCCAGACTAACATTGCCTTCTCGCCCGACCTCACCGCTGCGTACACCGCCGAGGTGGAGCCCGTGGCGGGCCTGAAGCTGGCTGCGCTGGCCCGCTACGCCGGCCGCCAGTACCTCGACAACACCAGCACCGAGAGCCGCAGCATCGCGCCCTACTACGTGCAGGATGTGCGCCTGCGCTACCTCTGGCACCCGGCCGCATTTGCCGGGCTGCGCGAGGTGGAAATGGCCCTGCTGGTCAACAACGTTTTTGCCACCGAATACGTGAACAACGGCTACACCTACGGCTACATGTACGGCGGGCAGGCTCAGTATTTTAACTATGTGTACCCGCAGGCCAAAACCAACTTCCTGGCTTCACTGAACCTGCGTTTCTAATCGGTCTTGTCATTGCGAGGAGGCACGACGAAGCAATCTGTCCTAATAAATGCCAGATACCTTTAAAAGGTGAAAAGCCCCGGCTCTTGGATAGAGTCGGGGCTTTTCTGCTAAAAAAGTCTTATCACAGTCCCAGGCTTGTTGCAAGAGAGCGGACAGATTGCTTCGTCGTGCCTCCTCGCAATGACAGGCGTCAGATGATTAATCGCACGCCGCCCAGTTCCGAAAGCTGGTAGGGAAACCGGTCGCCGGGCGAGCCGATGAACATGAAGTTTTTGGGGATATTCCACCGCTCCGACAGCTCGTTGATGAGGGGTGGGCCGAAATGGCCTTCCATCGTCACGACGTCCACCTCAATCTGCTCGTAGGCGCGGTCCAGTACCTTGATGTCGTTCAGCAGCTCTTCGGGGAATTTCTCGCCGGGCTGGAGCAGGGTCACGATTTTCAGACGGTTGGTAAACTCGTTTTCGACCACATAAGCCATCACCTTGTTGAGGTTGACCACATTGTCGCCTTTGGTGAAAAAGACAAATTCCTGCCGGGCCAGCTCGCGCAGGTGCCGCTGAATTTTGAGGCGCGCCAGGCGCGCTACCCGCGGCAGGTGCTGCACCAGCCACTCGGCCGCCAGCAGCAGCAGCCGCAGAATGGCTATGCGGTTGAGCATGATGGACACCACCGCTATGGCCGGCAGGAAGTATTCGAGGAATACAATCAGGTACTCGGGGTGAATCTTGACGTTGCCGAACAGGGCCAGCAGCACGCCGGTCAGCGCCAGCGTCACCGTCAGAATGCCGGCCACCACCGGCCGCGGCAGGTTGGGTCGCTTGCCCTTTAGCAGGAAATTGCCGAGGGCGAAGAAGGCCATCACCGACAGAAACGAGATGGTGTACACGCCCGCCAGCGGCCCCAGCTGCCCGTTTGTGATGAGCAGGACCGAAATGCAGAGCAGGAAAAATGCGCTCAGGATGAAGTAGTTGCTGCCCCGGCCGTTTTCCTTCAGGAAAAACTGCGGCAGAATCCGGTCCAGGGCCATGCGCTTCATCAGGCCGCTCACGCCCACGAAGGAGGTGAGCACCGCGCCGCTCAGCACGGCCACGGCATCGACCGAAATCACCGTGCCCAGCCAACTGCCGCCCGTGACGGTGCCCAGGTACGAGAGCAGCGTTTCGGTGTGCTGGCCCACGGCCGCCAGCGGCAGCACCGCCACGGCCAGAAACGCAATGAGGGGGTTGAACACCGTGACCACCACCCACATGTTGCGCAGCGTTTTCTCAAACACGCCCTTCGCCTGCTCTTCCACGAAGTTGGCCGAGCTCTCGAACCCCGAAATGCCCAACATGGCCGCGCTAAACCCAAAAAACAGCGCATTGGGGATGCTGCCGCCCTTCACGGGCAGCTGGAAGTTGAGCGATAGGTTGTGCAGGCCGTGGGTGGCCAGGTACCACCCCGCCACGCCCACCAGCAGCGCGAGCGAAGTGAGGTGGGTAAGGAAAATGACGACCGCCACAATGGCCGACTCGGACATGCCCAGAATGGTGAGCAGCAGAAACACCCCCAGCAGGCCCACCGTGGCCCATACGACGGGCAGCCCGTGCCACAGCGTGTGCAGGTACTGCATGGCCTCGTTGGCCGAAAGCACGGCCGTGGCCATGTATGACAGGATGGTGAGGCAGGCGGCCAGCGCGGCGTTGCGCTTGCTGGTGGTGTTCAGGAGCACGTTGTAGGCGCCGCCGTTCAGGGGCAGGGCGCCCACCACTTCGCCATATATTTTGCGAAACAGAAACAGCACTGCGCCCACTATTAGCAGCGCCAGCCAGGCGTATTGTCCGGCGTAGGAAATGGCCAGCGCCGACACGTACAGGCAGGACGAGGAAATATCGTTGCCGCAAATGGCGGTGGCCTCCAGCTCGTTGAGCTTTGCGGAATGATGGGCGGGTATCGGGTCGGGCATGGCAAGCAGAAAGAAGGGTGGAATGCTTTAAACGAAGCCCCCGAACGAGAAGCCGTTTGCTAGCCCAATTGAGATGCTGAAATGTAAGCCAACTACCTGCCTACCGTCCGCCCCCGCCAACTCCCGGCGGCTCCGGCCGGCCTGTTATCTTTGTCCCAACTCCCACCTCACCACCCAATCCCCGCCCATGTCATCCGAAGCTGACGTACTCTCCCCCCAGGCCAAAGCCCACACTGCCCAGAAAGGCAGCACCAACGCCAACGGCTTCACCGATTATTTCGACCTCGACGGCCTGCTGACCGAAGAGCACCTGCTCATTCGCCAGTCCATCCGCGACTTCGTGAAAAAGGAAATCAGCCCCAACATCGAGAAATGGGCGCAGGACGCGCACTTCCCCAGCGAAATCGTGCGGAAGTTTGGCGACGTGGGCGCCTTCGGTCCCACCATCCCGCAGGAATACGGCGGCGGCGGCTTGGACTACATCAGCTACGGCCTCATCATGCAGGAAATTGAGCGCGGCGACTCCGGCATGCGTTCCACCGCCTCGGTGCAGGGCTCGCTGGTGATGTTTCCGATTTACGCCTACGGCTCCGAAGAACAGCGCAAGAAGTACCTGCCCAAGCTGGCCTCTGGCGAGTGGCTGGGCTGCTTCGGCCTTACGGAGCCCGACCACGGCTCGAACCCCGGCGGCATGACCACCAACATCAAGGACATGGGCGACCATTACCTGCTGAACGGGGCCAAGCTCTGGATTTCGAACTCGCCCGAGTGCCAGGTGGCCGTGGTGTGGGCCAAAAACGAGCAGGGCCGCATCAAAGGCGTGATTGTGGAGCGTGGCATGGAAGGTTTCTCGACCCCCGAAATCCACAACAAATGGAGCCTGCGTGCCAGCACCACCGGCGAGCTGGTGTTCGAGGACGTGAAAATCCCCAAAGAGAACATCCTGCCGAACGTCGACGGCCTGCGCGGTCCGCTGTCCTGCCTCGATTCGGCCCGCTTCGGCATTGCCTGGGGCGCCATCGGCGCGGCCATCGACTGTTACGAGTCGGCCCTGAAATACTCGCTCCAGCGCGAGCAGTTCGGCCAGCCCATCGGCGGCTTCCAGCTCCAGCAGAAGAAACTGGCCGAGATGATTACCGAAATCACCAAAGCCCAGCTTATGGCCTGGCGCCTGGGCGTGCTCAAAAACGAAGGCAAAGCCACCAGTGCCCAAATCAGCATGGCCAAGCGCAACTCCGTGGAAATGGCCCTGCACGTAGCCCGCGAAGCCCGTCAGATTCACGGCGGCATGGGCATCACCGGCGAGTACCCCATCATGCGCCACATGATGAACCTCGAATCGGTGATTACCTACGAGGGCACGCACGACATTCACCTGCTCATCACCGGCGCGGATATCACCGGCATTCAGGCGTTCAAGTAAGCGCATAGCGCATACTTTATGTGCCATACCAGAACAGAAGGCCGCCTCAGCAATGAGGCGGCCTTTCTTGTAGCAGAAATAGCAGAGTCCGGTTATCTTCTTTCCAGCAGGTAGGTAGTCTCGTTGATGGCACCTTGAAAGCTGTTGCTTTGCGTCACGCTGATTACACGCCAGCCTTGAGTTGCCAATTGATTGACTTTGAGTAGCTCGGCTTTATGTAAATCGACAAAGCCAGCGACTGCATTTTTGCGATTCAGTATTTTGGTGTCTACTTCCTGGGTTTGCAGCTCGCCATCAGGTTGCACCACCGTAACGGCTGCCGTGTAGGAGGCCAAGCCCGAAGTGCGGCCGGTGCCAATTACCATCATACAGCCCGATGAATCGGCCGGAGCCTTCGGATAAAACGCCCACGAGCCGGCCACGGCCAGCGCCAGCGCGGCGGAGAGAAACACTTTTTTCATGCGAACTATGGGAAAGGGATTAGAATGAGCGAAAAAATAGTCGCTAGGGCACCTACATTGGCCATCGGTATAACGGAGGTGATGACGGGGGCCTGGGCCAGTGCTGCGCCCACCGGAGCCAGCAGCAAGCCGGTGCGCAGTGCCCAGCGGGGAAGTGGGTAGAAGTTGGTTATTAGTAAATGTTGTTGGAAATGATGGGGTTACCGCAGTTTTGTTAATCAAATGCAAAGCCAGGCTGCGCGTTGCCAGTGTCCTTACTCCGCCAACAGCTCGGCCAGGCGCGAAATTTCGGCTTTGGCCTCGGCGATTTCCTCGTCGTCGGGGTGGTTGATTTCGACCACTTCCACAAAGCCGGCCATCATGGCCAGCATTACCTCGCGGGCGTGGTGGGCCGATTTGGCAATTTCCTCCTCGCTTTCCTGGTCCTCGGCCGCCGCGTTGCGCATCACGTCTTCCAGGCTGCCGGTGGCCAGCACGTCGGTCACGGTGCTCAGGGCGCACACCTGCGCCGCTTGGTAGAGGCGCAGCAGCTCGGAGCGGCTCAGGCTGAAGGGCTCTTCGGCGTCGGAGGCGGCCAGCCGGGCAGCCAGGCGCTCCAGTGCCTTGCGGCGCAGGCGGCGCACGCCGCCCAGGGCCCGGCCAAAGGCAGTTTCGGCCAACTCGGCCAGGATATAGGGCAGGCTCAGGGCGGTGGCCAGCGTCACGCGCTGGCCCTCGTTAAAGGTGACGTGTACGGCGGGCTCTTCCTGGTCCTCGACTTCGTCGGCTGCGTCCAGGGCCTCGGCCTGACGCTCTTCGGGCGAGTGGCCGGGCGGGTAGTAGGGCCGCAGCGTGTCCTCTAGGCGGGCAAAGATGCTTTCGGTTTGCAGGCGGCGCAGGCGCAGCTCCTCGCGCAGGTCGGCATCGCCGGCGGTCAGGTATTGGCCAATATTTTCGAGCAGCGACTCGCCAAAGGTGAGCATGTACTGGCGGGGGCCGGAAAAATCCTTTTCGGAGGCCGCCTGGTTGCGGGCCAGGTAGGCCTGCAGGGGCTCACTGAGGGGGCTTTCGTACACCAGCCGACCCACCACCACAAAGTCGAACAGCTGGAGGGTGTGGGCGGCCATCACCCGGGCCAGGCTGGGGTTGTCGGTCACGTTGGTTATCACTTTCAGCGTGTCGAGGTCGTAGTCCAGCAGTTCCTTCAGGGCCAGGGGCACGGGGTCTTCGTCGTGGCCCAGCAGCATGAAGTTGGCCACGCTGCCGAGCAGCAGCAGCGGCTGCATTGTTTCGTAGAGCTCGGGCGGCAGCAGGGCAATCTGCCGCTGCAGCTCGGCTTCGAAGTGCGCAGTCCGCTCGGCGTCGTTTTCTTCTTCGGAGTCAGCGTCCAGGTCGTCGTGGTCATCAAATTCGGCCATGGGAAGGAGGGATAGGCTGCCACGCACGATGGCCGCGGTAAATTGGGGAAGAAAAACGGAAATCATAATATCCGGCTGCCCTGGGCCTGTTTGCCGCTCAAACCCGGCATCCGTGCCGTAATTTGGGCCCTTCCTGAACAGCTTTAGCGGACAAACTTCTGGCATGGGGTTGTTCTGCTGCCACCCCCGTCGCCATGATTAAACCACTCACCTCGCTAAGGTTTTTGTTTGCCCTTATGGTGTTCTGTAGCCACCTGCAGTTCGTGGATGGCAATCTATACCCCAGTTTTAAAGATATTACGGGCGAAGGCTTTATCGGTGTCAGCTTCTTCTTTATTCTGAGTGGGTTTATCCTGTCGTTGAACTACGACGAAAAGCTGTTGAGCCGGCAGGTGTCCTTTCGCGAATTCTGGGTGGCCCGCATTGCCCGCATATATCCGCTGCACCTCTTGACCCTACTGCTGGCCGTGGGCCTGGTGATTGACCAGACCCCAAGCTGGAGCGAATTCTTCGTGGACCCGGCCGCCTCTATTGTGATGTTTCTGAGCAATGCGGCGCTCATTCATGCCTTTATCCCCGTTATCGAATATTTTTTCTCCTACAATGGGCCTTCTTGGAGCATCTCGGCTGAGATGTTCTTCTACTTCGCTTTCCCGTTCATCATTTTCCTGTTTGTGCGCAACAAGGCGCTGCTGCGCTACGGCTGGCTCCTGTTTCTGGCCGTACCGGTGGTGATGAATTATTCCCATGACGACGGCCACCACCGCTTCATGTACGTCAATCCCTTCTTTCGGATTGTTGATTTTGTGGTGGGCATCACACTGCATCAGTTCTACAAGCGGGGCTACCTCCGGGGCCTGTACAAGGCAAAGCCAGGGGCCACGCTCCTGGAACTGCTGGCGTTTGGCGTGTTCGGCGTGGCGGTTTATTATCGGGGCGAGGTGGTAATGGGGTACCGCTATTCGTCCTACTACTGGCTGCCCATGGTGCTGATAATATTCTCGTTTGCGCACCAGGGCGGCTACTTATCGGCGGTGTTTTCTACCCGCATCTGGGTATGGCTGGGCGAAATCAGCTTCAGCTTCTACCTCATTCACCAGCTGGTAATCCGGTACCTGCTCACCCTAAATGACCGGCACGCGCTCGACGGCAGCAACGAGGCGCTGGGCATAGCGATGTTCGGGGTGTCGTTGGGCCTGAGCTACGTGCTGCACCGGTTCGTGGAGCTGCCCAGCAACCGTGCCATCAAGGCGCGGTACAAGCGGAGCCGTTTTGCGCCGGCCGTGTTGGCCTTGCCAGTAGCAGAAGCCGTCCCGGTGCCGTAATTTGGCCCCATGATGAAAATCGTCCCCACGTCGGAACCCCTTGTGCTGCTCGAATGCCTTGTGGCCGGCACCTCGCACCGCCCCAACCTGGAGAAATACGAGCCCAAGCTGAAAGTCGGCCAAGCCTTATACCTCAGCCGCGAGGCCGATAACCACTACGACGACTGGGCTGTGCAAGTCCACACCGCCCCCGCCACCGACCCCGCCAACGTCTGGCTCGGCTACCTGCCCGAGGGCCGCAACGAAACCGTGGCCCGGCTGCTCGATGCCGGCAAGCACCTCTCGGCCCGCCTCAACCACAAGTCCTGGGAAACCGACTGGCTGCACCTCGATATTGAGGTGCTGCTGCACGAGTAACGGCGAGCGGGCATCCAGCAACCGTCTGTCATCCTTGAGCATTTCGCTTGATGCGCAAAAAGCTCAAGGATGACAGACGAATTTTTACTCCATCCAACGGAGCTTTTTTGCTACCGATTTAGTTACTCATCTGCTTAGCAAGCGCCGACCAATCATTTTAGTAATATCATTATGCGCGAAGCCTATCTCACCGGCGGCACCGACGGGTTCGATTCCTCCGACAAGGACATCGACAAAGCCCTCCGGCCGCTTAGTTTCGACGATTTTACGGGCCAGGACAAGATTCTGGAGAACCTGAAAGTCTTCGTGGCCGCCGCCAAAATGCGCGGCGATGCCCTCGACCACGTCCTGCTGCACGGCCCTCCCGGCCTGGGCAAAACCACCCTCTCCCACATCATTGCCAACGAACTCGGCTCGGGCATTAAGATGACCAGCGGCCCGGTGCTTGACAAGCCCAGCGACCTCGCCGGCCTGCTCACCAACCTGGAGCCGCACGACGTGCTGTTCATCGACGAAATTCACCGCCTGAACCCGGTGGTGGAGGAGTACCTCTACTCGGCCATGGAGGACTACCGCATCGACATCATGCTCGATTCGGGCCCGAATGCCCGCTCGGTGCAGATTTCGCTGTCACCCTTCACCCTCGTGGGCGCTACCACGCGCTCGGGCATGCTCACGGCGCCGTTGCGCGCCCGTTTTGGCATCTCGGCCCGGCTGGAATACTACGATTCTAAGCTGCTGACCACGATTGTGTTGCGCTCGGCCGAAATTCTGGGCACGCCCATTCACGAGGACGCGGCCTACGAAATTGCCCGCCGCTCGCGCGGCACGCCCCGTATTGCCAACAACCTGCTGCGCCGCACCCGCGACTTTGCCCAAATCAAGGGCGACGGTACTATCACGGTCGAAATCGCCCAGTTTGCCCTCAATGCCCTCGACGTAGACGCTCGTGGCCTCGACGACATGGACAAGCGCATCCTGACCACCATCATCGACAAGTTCAAGGGCGGCCCGGTGGGCATCAGCACCATCGCCACCGCTTGCGGCGAGGAAGGCGAAACCATTGAGGAAGTGTACGAGCCGTTCCTGATTCAGGAAGGCTACATCAAGCGCACTTCGCGCGGCCGCGAGGCCACGGAAGCGGCCTACCAGCACCTGGGCCGGTTGCTGCCGCAGCACATGCGCGGCAACAACGGCAGCCTCTTCGATGAGATAACCTCGTAAGTTGTCGTAGCGTGGACTCTGCGAGTCCGCACCTCGAACGAACCAAGCCATGCGCGGACTCGCAGAGTCCACGCTACGTCACCACGGAACGCGCCGCCCCCAGCGGCGCGTTTCCTGTTTCTTTGTAGTTCAGTTACTCCGTTGCCCATGCTTCCCCAGTCCCAATGGGCCCCTTTCATCAAGCGCCGTGCGGCCGAGCTCGGCTTCATGGCCTGCGGCATTTCCAAAGCGGAATTCTTGGAGGAAGAAGCCTCGCGCCTCGAAACCTGGCTCACGCGCCGCATGAACGGCAAGATGGGCTACATGGAGAACCACTTCGACAAGCGCCTTGACCCGCGCCTGCTGGTGGACGGGGCCAAATCGGTGATTTCGCTGCTGCTCAACTACTACCCCGCGCCCGAAACCCAGCAACCCGACGACACGCTCAAAATCAGCAAGTACGCCTACGGCCGCGACTACCACTTCGTCATCAAAGACAAGCTGAAAACGCTGCTGGCCGACATGGAAGCCGAAATCGGAGCCATCGGCGGGCGCTGCTTCGTCGATTCCGCACCGGTGCTGGACAAGGCCTGGGCCAAGAAATCGGGCCTCGGCTGGGTGGGTAAGAATTCCAACCTCATCACGCCCGGCACTGGCTCGTTCTACTTCATCGCCGAACTGATTGTGGACGTGGAGCTGCCCGCCGACGGCCCCATCCGCGACTACTGCGGCACGTGCACCAAGTGCGTGGACGCCTGCCCCACCCAAGCCATCACTGAGCCCTACGTGGTAGATGGCAGCAAATGCATCAGCTACTTCACCATCGAGCTTAAGGACCAGATTCCGACCGAAGTGGCCGGGCAGTTTGGCAACTGGGTGTTCGGCTGCGACATCTGCCAGGACGTGTGCCCGTGGAACCGCTTCTCAAAGCCGCATACCGAGCCCCAGTTCAACCCCGCGCCTGGTCTGAAAGACCTGACGCCCGGCGACTGGTGCGAAATCACCCACGAATTATTTACGGAACTGTTCCGTCAGTCGGCCGTGAAGCGCACGGGCTACGAAGGGCTGAAACGCAACATCAGGTTTGTGGCCGAATAGCGCCGGCCCACGCAGGGCTGCCTACGCCAGGCCGATTTGCGGCGTGATGCTGCCAAATACCCGTTTCAGCACCCGGCGGTAGAGGCGGGCAAACTGCCGGTAGCACCAGGTGCGGAAATCGGGCAGCTCGACGGGCTTAATCATTTTGAGGGCTTTGCGCAGTTCTTTCTCGAACAGGGCTTTGTTGAAGCTGACCTTGGTCAGAATCATTTTCATGTAATCTAGCATAGGAAAGGGGAAAAGGACGGTGGAAATAGTAAGTAGATAAACAGCCGGATTTAATGATGAGCTTGGCTGCTGGATATTAAAGTTACTATATATACTTAAGATTTTCACAATCCCTGCGGCACCTGAATGAGTGCAACAGCTGGCCGGATACGCAAAAAGAGCAGCCTAGGCCACTCTTTTCGAATAAAAAGCCAAAATTTTGTAACTGCGGCTCAGATGAACAGATTCAGCGCTGCCTGGGCTACGGCGCTGCTTACGGGCTCGTCAAAAGCCTCGGCCAGCGCTGGGTCGTGAATGGCGGTGTTGGTGCTGATGAGCAGGAAGGAGGCGAACGGCACCGGCACCCCCGGCGTCACGTACTGCACGCCGTTTTCCTCGCCGCCGGTGGCGGCAGCTGTCAGGGCCTGCGCGGCGGTGGGCCGCACAATGGCGGCATCTTCCTCGCTGGGCCAGTTTTGCACCACCGCGCCCCGGCCCTTGCGCAACCCACGGATGTGGGCCGAATGCTGGGCCTCAACGGCGTGGATACGCAGGGCGGCCCGGAACAGCTGCGGGTCGCCGATGGCGGTGGCTTGGGTTTGGTAGAGGCGGACGCTCAAGTCTTCTACCTGTTGGGCCAGGGCCAGGAAAGCATCGTAGTTGGTGAGCACGCCGGGAAACAGCTCCGGATTGGTGGCTACGTTGTGCTTGCCGCTGAAATCAAACTGAGGCAGGGCGGGCACGAGGGCGCCAGCGTCCTGCAGGGCTTTGAGGAGCAGTGCGGCGTGCTGGGTCTGGTGGGCCAGCAGGCGCTGGAAATCCGCCGTCTGGGCCACCGGTATGAGGCCGGGGGCGGCCAGCGCCTGGGTGTAGAGCGCCACCTGCGTGCGCTCCAGCTGGAGTAGCTGCGTCACGGCATCGTACGACGTATCGGCCGGGGCAGCGGCGGCGGGCAGGGCGGCACCCAGCGGCAGCGCCGCTACGGCGGCCCGGCCCAACTGGGCCAGCAGGGCGCGGCGGGGAGCCGGCGCGGTAGTAACCGGCGTGCCCGCCAGCTGGTCAAGGATGGAAATCAGCTTCATACAGGAACAGCCAGGCTGGCCACGGAAATAACGTAAGGAGCGAAGTAGGGGGCCAGGGCCGTAATCACTTCGGTAGGAGTTTTGGTGAGCAACTGACCGGCGCTGTCCACCACGTCGCTGTTGGCAAACGAGCCGGGCGTGAGCAGGTCGCGCACGGCCGCGGCCTGGCGGGCCTGCACCGACGACATCTTGAGCAGAATGGTGCGCTGCGGGGCGCTGCTGCTGGTGAACAAGGGCAGCAGCACCGGGTAGGCAGCGGCCACCAGGTCGGCAATTTGCTGGGCGGCGGCCAGCACCCCGGCGCGGGTGTTGAGCGTGAACTTGGCGAGATTGAACGCGAAATCGGTGGGGACCAACTGGGTCGCCCCCTTCGGGTCGATTAGGTAACCGATGGTTTTCTGGTGCACCACTTCATGGTCGCGCAGGTCGGCGAAGACCGCGCGCTCGGCGGTGGTCAGGTCCGTAGGCGGAGCATCAACTACTTTCTGGTAGAGCGTGACTTGGGCCAGGGCCAGCAGGTAGGCGTAGTACATCAGGCCGGAGTCACCAGTCGGCAATGCCAGCTGGTAGGGGTCGGCGGCAGTGGGAGTGGTGGTGGTACCCGAGCAACCAGCCGCAATCAGGGCTACTGAGGCTGCCGAAGCAGCCGAAACTCGTAAAAACACGCGTCGCCCCAGCGACTGCTCCCGCCAGGCGGGCAAAAAAGTGTGGTCAGACATTCGTAGAGTATTCAAGCCAGCCCGCTAGCCCGATAAGCCGGGCCCCAGCCATTACAAAGGTACTCGCTACCCATCCATTGGTTGCAAAGCCCTAAAAAACAAAGCCGGTCCTGCGCAGAGGCAGAACCGGCGCGCGGCCCGAAGTGTGCCGCATGGAGAGTTTGCTTTGCTTAGGCCAGCAGCCCGCCAGCGCGGGAGCTGTCCAGCACCTCGGCGGCCTGGAGGGGCTCATCGAAGGCGGCGGCGGCATCATCGGCTACGTACGTAGTGCTGCCGATGCCCGCGGTGATAAGCAGGGCGGCGTTGGTGCCGACGGCGCCCTGCTGCTGGTTGCTTTCCGGGGGGCTGGGCAGGGCCGGGTTGTAGCTGGGGATGCCGTAGGTAGTGCCGCCGAGGGCAATGGCCGTCTTCGTGCTGCTGGCCACGCCGCTGGTGTAGGCGGCCTTGTAGAGCGGGTCGGTGGCCAGGTCGTCGCCCAGGCTCACCCAGGGCTGCTGGTTGCGCATGGTGCGGATGTGCGCCGCGTGCCGGGCTTCGATGGAGTGAATCTGGAGCACCGGCGTGAGCAAATCGGTGCCAATCAACTCGGCGGCGCGGCCTTTGTAGGCGCGCACGCCCGTGTCCTCCAGCACCTGGGCATATTTCAGTTGGTCGGCGTAGGTGGCGGGCAGCAGGCTGGGATTGAAGCGGATGCCGGCTGTGGCCGAACCCGTGACCGGCGTGCCACCGGCCGCAATGACGGCGTTGCGCAGGTAGGTTACGTGCGCGTCTTCGTGAGTTTTGATGACGGTGATGGCATCGAAGGCCGCGCCGGCCGGAATCTGGCCAGCGGCGAGAAACTGGCGGTAGAAGTCGGCTTCGAGCAGCTCCAGCGTCAGGGCGTAGTTCAGGATGTCGGTGGGCAGGGAGGCCGTGCCGGCGTAGGCCTTCTGGAACAACGCGCCCAGAAAGAGGGGCGAGGTGGCCAGCGCCGCACGCTGGGCCACGGTGCCCAGCGAGTTGAACACGGCGCGCCGCGAGCTGAAACGGTCCAGTACGTCGGGGTCAGCTTCCGCCAGCAGGTCGATGATGTTGAAGAAATTCATGGCAAAAAAGAAGTCGGAAGAAGAAGGTTACTGGCCGATGGTGCTGCCGTTGAGCGTTTGCTCCACGTAAGCCTGCACGATGGTGAGCACGGCGGTCGGCGCCAGCTGGCGGTCGAAGCCGAGCACATCGGTACCCTCGTTGGTGGCGAAGGAGCCGGGCAGAATCAGGTCGCGCACGTAGGCCGCGTGCCGCGCCTCAACCGACACAATCTGGCCCGCGATGCCCAGGTACACCGCGCTTTTGAAAAGCTTGGCCGCACCGTTGTAGGCAGCCACGCCTAGGTCCTCGAAGGCCTTGGCGGCATCGAGAATGCCCGGCTTGGCATCGGCGGGGGCCTTCACGCGCTTGGTGAAGTCGATGCCATCGAACTTCGTGGTGAGGTCCGGGATGAGGGTGCCGCTGAAATCGCGGTTGATGACCGTGCGCAGGAAATCGCGGTGAATGGCTTCGTGAATGGCCATTTTGGCGAAATACGGCACTTCGGTGGGTAGCAGGGGCGAGGCGGTGAGGGCCGCCACCTTGGCGTAGAAGGCAGCTTCGAGCTGCTCCAGGGCGTAGGCGTAGTTGAGCACGCTGGCATCGCCGGTGCCGAAGCTCACATTGCCGTTGGCGGCGCTGCTGGGCGTGGTTTCGTCCTTCGAGCAGCCGGCCAGCGCCAGTGCCGTGGCCCCGGCCGCAGCGCCGGCATACATGAAGAAGGACCGGCGCTTGATGCGCGCCAACAGGGGCTGCGCCGGCTGCGGGCTTTGAGAGTCGGTGGGCCGAAGCGTATCGGACATAAATAAATAGCGTTTGATGAGCAAAAGGAGTGGCAATTGCGAAAGCCGGCGGCCCGGCCCGGGCCAGAGCAAAACCCGCGACCAGCCCATTACGCCCGAATGCCGCAACGGATTCCGCCAGAAGATGCCGATGCAAAGCTAACTCGTTGCAAACCCCGGAAACGAAACCCCGGCCCCCACCGGCATTATAAACAGCAAAGCCGGCCCCGCATGAGCGGAACCGGCTTTGCAACAACCCCATTACGGGGCCAAACCGAATTACTTCTTAAACACCGAAGCCAGCGTGGTAACGGTAGCCGAATCCAGGGGCTCATCGAATGCCTCGGAAGCCTGGGCAGCCGTAAAGTTGGGTGTGGAGTTGGTGGTAATGGGTACATTGGCCTGCGTGGTCACGTCCTCGCCAGCGTAGTAGCCAGCCGTTTTCGTCGGGTCGGGACCGCCGCCGTCGGTACCCGAAATCCAGCTTTTGGGCGAGGCACTGAGGCTGGGCGCGCCGGCTACGCCACCCGCCAGGGCGCGGCGCATGGTGCGAATGTGCGAGGCATGACGGGCTTCCACGGAGTGGATGTTGAGCGCGGCCGTCAGGATGTCCGGGCTCACTTTCAGGGCCGGGGCACCGCCTTTGTAGGCGCGCACACCAGTGTCTTCTAGCGTTTGAGCTACGGCTAGGAAAGTACCGTAGTTGGTGAATACGTCAGGGAACACGGCTGTCTGCATGCCGCCTTTCGAACCAGTGAAGTCGAAGGGAGCCGCGCCCATGTCGGCCGGGGCCACGGCCTTGCCGCCCAGCGCCGCGCGCAGGAAGTCTTTGTGGGCCGCCTCGTGGCCCTGGATGGTGGTGATGGCCTTGAGGGCATCGCCGGTAATCGTGGCTTTAAGGGCCGTCGAGGCCAGCGCCTGGGTGTAGAACTGGTACTCCAGGTCTTCCAGGCCCAGGGCAAATTCCAACACGCCCTTTACGGCAGCAGGCAACGTGGTGGTCTGGCCGTAGGCCTTGCTGAACAGGGCCGACAGGGCCAGCGGAGCAGTAGCCAAGGTAAGTTTCTGACCGATGCCGCGCAGGGAGTTGAACACGGCCCGGCGGGAATCGAGCCGGTCGTACACTTCCGGGTCAACCTTCTCGATTTCGTCGATGATTTGGAAAAAATTCATGATGCGATATTTTAGAAAGAAAGAAAAAAAGGAAGGCCGCTAGACCAGTTTCGTAGCACTGATTTTCGAACCATCTTTCAGGTAAGCATTCACGGCCGTGGCTACGTCCTGCGGCTTGGCCGATTTTTCCAGGCCGTCGGAAGTAAGGTCATCGGCGAAGGTGCCGTTCGTAATCAGGTCGCGGATAAGCGCCGCGTGCCGGGCTTCTACCGAAACAATTTTTCCTGCCAGCGTCAAATAGGCATCGGTGGTGATGTAGCGGGCGGCACCGTTGTAAGCCGCCACGCCGGTGTCCTCAAACAGCTTGGCCGCGCCCAGCACCGAGGTTTTGTCGCCGAAGTTGATTTTAGAGAAGTCGGGGTCCAGCCCCTTGATGATTTGCGTAGGCGCAGCAGCCGTGATGGCCGTCTTGAAGAAATCGGCGTGGATTTTCTCGTGAGCAGCAATGTCGCTGAAAATGGCTTTCTCGGCGGCTGTAGCACTAGCGTAATAAGCACCAGCCAACACGTTCGCATAGAACGCCGATTCCAGCTGTTCCAGGGCGTAGGCGTAGTTGAGCACGCCCACGTCGCCACTGCCCACGTCAATCAGGTTGGCCGAAGGCGTGGCGGTATCGGAGTCTTTTGAGCAACCGGCTAATACCAGGGCCGTAGCGCCGGCCGTAGCACCGGCATACATGAAGAACGAACGACGCTTGATGGGGGTGTACAGCGGCTGAGCGAACGAGGTATCGTCGGAGCCACGGGGCTGGAGATTGTCAGACATGAGCGTGAAGTGGTTAGGTGGAAATTGGAACCAACGGAGAAGGCAATACAATTCTGGACGGTGCCAAAAGGCCCATCTGCAAGTGAAAAAACCGCAACCGTAGGGTGATTGTGTGAGCAGATACGGCAATAGCTTGGGGTAAGGATTGTTTATGCCCTGATTTTTTGTTATGCCCACGGCCGTCGGCTGAGAAGTGCGGGAGTATAATTTTGGCCGGAATAACGGAATCCAGCGTTTTAAGCTACTTTTAGCGGGTGATAATGTGCTAGTGATTATGGGAGGACTTTTTTGGGGATTGGGGCTGCTACCGGGGCTGTTGCTGGCCGGGCCGGGCCAGGCCCCGCCGGCTGCCGCGTCCAAGCCGGGGCAGGCCCCGCCGGTTGCCCAAGCCAAGCCTCCGGTCACCCTGCCCGCCGATGTGGAGCTGTTGCCCGGGCCGGCCACATTGGCCGTTACGGGCGTTTTCACGCTGGCTTTCCGGCTGCGCGGCGGCGCGCTGGATAAGTATTCGGAGTTTCCAGAGCTGGAAGGCTTCAAGAAAACCGGCAAAACCAGCACCACTACCACGCGCATCGTGCAGGGCCGGCGCTTTTCCGACCTCACCATCACCCAGCGCTACGTGCCCTACGGCGAGGGCGAAATCGTCATCAAGCCCTTCCAAATCACGGTGAACGGGGTGGTGCTGCGCAGCAAGGGCGCCACGGTGCAAGTGGGGCCGGCCCTGCCCAATCCCGGCGCTATCACCAAACCAGTGAACCCCACCGCGCCACTGCAAGCCGTGGGCGACCTCGATAAGATGTTTGGCAAGCCCAAGCCGGTGCTATACCAGGACGTGCCCGACCACGCTTTCCTGGCCGTGGTGGCCGACCGGCCGCGTGTGTTTGTGGGCGAAGGCGTGCGCGTAGGGTTGTACTTCTACCTCAAGCCCGAAGACCAGGCCCTGCTGGCCTTCCACGATTTCACCGACCAACTGCCGCCGCTGCTGCACGAGCTGCACCAGCCCACCGCCTGGCAGGAGCCCGGCCCCGAGCCCAGCGTGACGCCCGATACCGTGCGCCACCTCGGCCAGAAGTACCTGCGGTTCCGGCTGGCCGAAAACCTCTACTATCCCCTCACGGCCCAGCCCCTGCGCTTCCCGCCCCTGGCCCTAACGATGGTCAAATACAAGCTCCTGAAAAAGCCTGAGCCCGGCCAGGACAACCGCCTGGCGGGCTACAAAACCTACACGGCGCCCGGTTTGGCCGTGGCAGTGCAGCCATTGCCCCCGGCGGCCCCCGGCGGCCCCGTAGCGGTGGGCCGCTTCCAAGTGCAAGAGGCCATCAGCCGGACCAAGTTTCGGGTGGGAGAGTCGTTTACCTACACGTTTGGGGTGGCGGGGCAGGGCAATCTGGCAGCCGTACTGGCCCCAAAGCTGGCGGCCTGGCCCGGCCTGGAAGTGTACGGCCCCGACGTGCGAGAGGAGCCCGCGCCGGGCGGCGGGCGCAAGCTGTTTCGGTACCGGCTGGTGGCCCGGCAGCCCGGCGTGCTGCCCCTGGATAGCCTGCTGCAACTGGTGGTATTCAACCCCAGTACGGCGCGCTATAGTGTGCTGCGCCCCGGCCTGCGACCATTGGTGCAGGGCGTGGTGGCGGCCACCGAGCCATTGGCCAGGCCCGAAGATGACCCCTTCTACGGCCCGGCGCTGGCTGAGGCCGACACCACGATGCAGGCACTGGATGTGTACCGCGACGTGCGCCGCTACGCCGACTGGCTGCTCATCGGGCTGGCGGGCGTGGCCGGCTTCGGTTGGTGGCGGGCCGGGCGGCGGGCGTAGTTTTGCCGAGCTTTCATAGTTGTTAGTTGCTCGTTGGTGGTTGTCAGTTTATTGGTCAATTAGCCATTCGGAGGTACTAGCAACTGATAACTAACAACCGACAACCAACTTATGTCCAACACCTTCGGCTCCCTCTTTCGCATCACCACGTTTGGCGAATCGCACGGGGCGGGCATCGGCGTCATCATCGACGGCTGCCCGGCGGGCGTGGCCGTGGAGGCTGCCCACATCCAAGCCGCGCTCGACCGGCGGCGGCCCGGCCAAAGTGACCTCACCACGCCGCGCAAGGAGGCTGATACCGTGTACATTCAGTCGGGTTTGTTTGAAGGCGTGACGACGGGCACGCCCATCAGCCTGTTCATCCCCAATGCCGACCAGCGCTCCGACGACTACTCGCACATTGCGCACGCCTACCGTGCCAGCCATGCCGATTACACCTACGACGCCAAGTACGGCCGCCGCGACTACCGCGGCGGCGGCCGCAGCTCGGCCCGCGAAACGGCCGCCCGCGTAGCCGCTGGTGCTGTGGCGGCCCGCCTGTTGGCCCATTTCGGCATTGAAACGGTGGCCTACGTCTCGGCCGTGGGCGAGGTGGAGGTGCCCGTGGGCTACGAACTGCTCGATTTGAGCCTCATCGACAGCAACCTGGTGCGCTGCCCCCACCCCGAAACGGCTGCCCTCATGGAAGCCCGCATCCGGGCTGCCCAAGCCGCGCACGACACCGTGGGCGGCGTGATTACGGGCGTGGCGCGGCACGTGCCCGCCGGGCTGGGCGAGCCGGTGTTTGATAAGCTGCCGGCTTTGTTGGGCCAGGCCATGCTCAGCATCAATGCGGTGAAGGGCTTTGAGTTCGGCTCTGGTTTTGAGGGGACGAAACTGCCGGGCTCGCAGCACAACGACGAATTTTATACCGATGCCGTGGGGGTTGTGCGCACCCGCACCAACCACAGCGGCGGCAGCCAGGGCGGCATTTCCAATGGCCAGGATATTTATTTCCGCGTGGCCTTCAAGCCCGTGGCCACGCTGCTGCAGCCCCAGCAAACCATCAACGACCAGGGCGAGGCCATTACGCTGGTGGGCCGGGGCCGCCACGACCCCTGCGTGCTGCCCCGCGCCGTGCCCATTGTGGAAGCCATGACGCAATTGGTGCTGGCCGATTTGCTGCTGCGCGCCCGCGCCAACCGGCTGTAGCGTGAACTCTGTGAGTCCAACCAATGAGCGATGCCCGAACGGTTTCTGCCACGCGCGGACTCACAGAGTCCACGCTACATAAAATGATGTAGGTACATTTGCAACCTCTGCGGCCCCGTCGCGGTTGTACCTTTGCAGCTGCCGCTCCGGCGGCGCTTCCCCCTGATTTTAAGCCCCGAAACTATGTCTGCTGTTTCCATTTATGCCGAAGCTTCTCCCAATCCGGAGAGCATGAAGTTCGTCCTCAACCAAAACCTGCTGGTGGATGGTGTGAGCGTGGATTACCCCAACCTCGAAGCCGCCGCTAACTCGCCGCTGGCGCAGGAGCTGTTCGGGTTCGACTACGTGGGCCGCGTGTTCATCGCCCAGAACTTCGTCACCGTCACCAAAAACCAGCCCGAGCTGGCCTGGACCCAGCTCATCCCCGAGCTGCGCCAGTTCCTGAAAAGCTACGTGGAGGCCGGCGGCCCGATTTTCCTCGTCGACCCCGCCGCCGAGCAGAAGGCCGCCCAGGCTGCCACCGCCGGCGACCCCAGCCAGCAGGAAGGCCAGATTGCGCAGAAAGTCATCGACCTGCTCGATAACTACGTGCGCCCCGCCGTGGAGCAGGACGGCGGCAACATCACCTTCAAAAGCTACCACGAAGGCATCGTGACCGTGAACCTACAGGGCTCGTGCTCCGGCTGCCCTTCGGCCACGGTAACGTTGAAATCAGGCATCGAAAACCTGCTCAAGCGCATGGTGCCCGAAGTGCAAAGCGTAGTAGCCGAAGGCATTACGGTGTAATTGCCGTGTATTTGACGACATGAAAAAGGCCCGCCTGATATTCAGGCGGGCCTTTTTCATGTCGTCAAATACCGGTTACTTCAGTTGCGACTTGACGGTGAAATTCCGTGCCACCGTGAAGCCGAAGTAGATGTCGCCGTTGAAAAAATCCCCGGTGGTTTGGGGAATGAAGAATTTTTCCGTCATGCCCTGGGCGTTGGTAACGTGCAGCTGGAAGACGTGGCCGCCGGTTTCGATGTCGAATCCCGCGCCGAGGGCGTTGCGGAAATTATCCGCTGCGTAGCCGGGCAGCACGTAAAAGTAATCGGCGGTGAGGGCGATGCGCTTGGTGAGTTTCTGGCGCAGCCCGCCGCCGATGGAATACACGTCGTTCTGCATACCGGCCAAGGGCACGTAGTTGCGGTGAACGAGCGTGGGCATGAGCTGCAACGACAGGCCCGAATTGACCTTGCGGGCAATGAGCACCTGGTAGGTATAATCGAGGCGTGAAGCCGTGGTGCGCTCCGTGGGCAAGGTGCCGAACCGGAGCGTAGTGATGGCCGCCGATGCAAACAACGTGACCGATACCGGCATGGGCCGCGCCCCGGTAGTCTGCTGCAAAGCTCTGTATTTCAGAAAGCCATCGAAGGTTTTCTCGATGTTGCTGCGGCCGATGCCCACGGCCAGCCGGTTGGTCAGGCCGTACTCGAAGCTGAGGCGCAGCACGGCCTGGTCGAGACCGAAGAAGTTGTAGGCCCCGCTGTTCAGCGTGCCGAAACGGTGCTGGATGAGGAAAGCCAGCGTGCCCTGGCCCGGCGTTTCGACCGACTGCGAATTGATGATGTGCGTGCCTTTGAACGTGGCAGCCACCACTTCGCGCTTGGTCGAGTCGGCGGTCTGCTTTTCGAGGTCGTTTAGTAGGTCGGTTTGAGCGCGGGCGGGGCTGGCCAACGCCAGCAGCCCGGCCACCAACAGGCCCAGAAAGCCGCGTGAAACGTAAAAATTTGGGGTCATAACGTTAAGCAGAGAAGGAACCGGAAGACAAGATAATGCGGTGACTAGTGGGGCACAGTAGTGGCGCCCACGGCACCCGCCACCGGGGCGCAGGTGAGGGCTACGCTCACGGTCACGACCTTGGCAATGTTGTTGCGCACCAGCAACGGAATCTCGATGTTATAATCGGCCGAGGCCACCGGGAAAGTGGAAGCGGCCAGCAGCTGGCCGTTTTTCAGCTCCACGGTGGCGGGCACCGTTATGTGGTGCGTCACGCCGTGCAGGGTCAGGTCACCTTCTACCTGCACGTTGTGCGGGCCGGGGGTGGCCAGCGTAGCGGCATCAAACCCCACAAAATGCCCCGTGAAAGTGGCTTTGGGGAATTTGTCCGACTCCATGTAGTTCTCGTTGAAGTGCTCCTGCATGAGCGTGCGCTTGAACACGAAGCTTTTGATGGGGACGGAAAAAGCCAGCTGGCCCGTCCCAAAATCGAGAATAGCCGCCGTTTGCTGGGTTTTGGCTTCGATGTCCTCAATCGGCGTGGCCGAAAAAAACGACACGCGCCCCGTTTTGGTCATGTACTTGCTTTGCGCGCAAGCATTGCCGAGCGCAAAAAACAGCAGGAGAACCGATAGGAGGAAGAAGGGGCGTTTCATGGCAGCTATTTGAAAATAGGCTACTGGGGCTTGCCTTTGGCGTACCAGGCTTCGAGACGGGCAATGTCGCAGTCCGAAATTTTTGGGGCATCCTTGGGCATGAAGTCGTAGCCGGTGGAGTGTTTAATGGAGCCCATCAGCCCCGCCTGCGGATAGCTGCTGATGGCAGCGTAGCTCCCGAAATCATTGCCGCCGCCCAGTGTGGTGTATACCGTCGTGCCGTGGCAGCGGCGGCAGTTGGCATCAAAAATGGGCGAAATGACCCCGCTGTAGGTGATGGTTTCGGTGGATATATCACACGCCGGAGCGGGGTCGCCGTGCGAGTAGGAACAGCCGACCGCCAAACCCAGCAGCGTCGTGGCCACGCCTACCAGGGCCGGCCGCCGCCAGGCAGCAAAAGAACTAACATCGAACATAGAAATTGTCGAAGGGGTGATGAGGAAAAAGGAGGAGCCGTTGGAACGGCACGCTGGCCGGGGCACGGGCTTGGCTTCGCGCTCAAAAGCCGTATTTGACGCCCAAAAATACCCCGGCGCTGGTGAGCCGGATTTTGCCGGTGCCCACGCCGGCCAGGGGGAGCTTCAGGTACGGCTCGGCTTGCAGGCTCCAGCGCGAGCTGAGGATGCGCTCGTAGCCGGCCGATAAATTCAGGATGCTGAAGTAATGCTGGTTCTGGTTGGTAGCCGAGCCGTTCCAGTAGCTTGGCATGCCGGTGGTGGGGTTGAGGTATTCGTAGGAATAGTCTTCGTGCTGCATGAGAAACGAGGAGAGGCCCGCGCTGCCAAACACCCGGTGCCGGGGCCCGACCACGAGGTCGTAGCGCAGGTTCAGCGGTACATCGAACACGGTGCAGGACCCTTCCACGTCGGTAAAATCGCGCTGGTACACGCGGGCCGTGTTGACTCCGAAGTCGTAGTCCTCGCGCCGGGCCGTGTAGCGTTTGTTGGCCCGCAGCAGGCCAAGATTCACGCGTAAACGGTTGGTGAGGCGGTATTCCAGCACCAGGCCCACATTGGGCATGGGCTTCTCAACGCTGAAAAATTTTACCGTGCTTACATCGGGTGCCCCCACCAGCGCCGCGTAAAAGCGCGGCTCACGGGCGGGTTTCGGCACCTCGGGCTGGGGCAGGGTTTCGGACAGGGCCACCGTGGCCAGGGGCATGGGCAGCGGAACCAGTTCAGCGGTCGGAGCCGATACCGGGCGCAGGGCCAGCGAGGCAAATCCGGCAGCACCCCTGGCTTCCTCAACGCTGCGTGGCGTGCCGGCCGAACCCGCCGAAGCATCGCTGGCTGCTGCAGTTGCTGCTACCTCTCGGGTGCGCAGGGTGCCGGCACGGGCTCGCTTGCGCGCTCCCGCCACCGAATAGCCTGAATTTGAGGCAGCAGTATTCCGACTAGCTGCATTCGATTCTGGCAGTGCGTCGGCATTCAGCAAAGCTGGTTTAGCAGTGGCCTCAGACGATGCGACTGCCGCCTGCCGGCTGACAACTGACAGACGCTCATGAGACAGGCGCGTAGTCTTGCGCGTCCCATTCGCGGCTGCAAAACCACTGATAGAACCCTGTTGACGAACGGAGGCTTCGGCATTCGCCTGTTTGGTCCGGCTGCGCTCGGGAAGGGTTGGGGCCGAAGCCACTGGAAACGAGGAAGCCTTGGTTGGGCGGGAAACGGGCGATGCTCCAGCAATTGTCGCGTGAGTGGAAGTGCTTGCTGAAGAAGTGGAAGAAGATTGCGAGAGGCCGGAAGCGGCAGAAGCTGTAGTAGCAACCGATGCTTCTGCGGCTTGAGGTGGGGCTGTATTCGAGCTGGCTGTTGGGCCGGTATTAGTAGAAGTAGAAACTGCGCGGCTAGCCGCTTTCCTAGTCAAGTGCCCGGTTGCCGGAGCATTGGCAGCTAGTGCCGCCGGACGGCCAGCCGGTGCGTTAGCTGCGGGGGCCGGGGCAGTGGTCGCCGGCCGGAGTAAAAACCAGCCCAATCCAATCAGCAGCACCACGGCCACTTCGGCCGCGAAAAACTGCCACAATCTCCGCCGTACGGCGCGCTCAATTACCGCCTTGTCCAGCTGGCTTTCCAGCCGCAGCCAGGCATCCAGCGGGAATGGCGTCGGTTCCGGCTCCGGCGGGTTCAGCCGTTGGAACGCGTTATCTATATCGTTATCAGACCACATATCGAATTGCTGAGGAGGTAGTAATCTGGGCCAGCATGGCCCGCAAATGGGCACGGGCTTTAAATAAGTTGGACTTAGAAGTACCCACGGAGATGTGCAGCTGCTCGGCAATTTCCTCGTGCCCGAAACCGTCAATTACGTTCAGGTTGAACACCGCCCGGTAGGCGGGGGGCAGGCGCTGCACCAGCGCCAGCAACTCGTCGTAGCTCAGCGTATCCAAGGGCGTGGCGCCCTGGTCGGCCTGGTTCAGGGTCGCATCGTCGAGCTCCTGTTGGTGCTGGTGGCGCTCGTTGGCGCGGTAGTGGTCGATGGCGGTATGAATCATGATGCGCTTGAGCCAGCCCCGGAACGAGCCCAGCACATCATCGGGGTGGCGGGTGGCATCGAAGCGGTACAAGTCGCGGAATACTTTCAGAAAGCCGTCGTTGGCCGCCTCCAGGGCTTGGTCGCGGTCGCGGGCGTAGCGCAGGCAGATGCCCATCGCAAAGCCGTGGAACTGGCCATAGAGCCGGCGCTGGGCCACCCGCTCCTGTCGCACGCAGGCAGCCAGCAGCTCGGGCAGCGGCAAGGGCGCTGAATTAGGTGGCGAAATGTGTAGCATCGACGGCGGGTGGCAGGCTTCTTAGTAGAGCACTCGGAAGGTAAGCAAATTCGGTTGCTTCGATACAAAAAAAGCCCGGCACAGGCCGGGCTTTTTCAGAATGACTCAGGGCGTTTTGCGTCCCGATAAAGGGATTTGTTACACGTTGGCTGTGCTCAGCTTGGGTGCGTCGCCGGGCAGCCCGGTCACGTCCTCGCCAGCAGCTTTGCGCTCCCGCTCCTCTTTCTTGCCATAGGTGTCGAGGATAATCGGAGTAGCGATGAACAGCGACGAGTACGTGCCGAAAATCACGCCGATAATCATGGCGAAGGAGAACGAACGGAGGGTTTCGCCACCGAACACGTACATCACAAACACCACCAGGAACACCGTGGTGAACGTAATCATGGTGCGCGAGAAAGTCGAGTTCAGGGCCGGGTTCACCACCTGGGCGAAGGTCAGCTTGGGGTTCTCGCGCAGGTACTCGCGGATACGGTCGTAGATAACCACCGTGTCGTTCATCGAGAAGCCGATAACCGTGAGCAGCGCGGCCACGAAAATCTGGTCCATCTCATAGTTCAGGCCGAACAAGCGGGCAATGGGGAAGGCGGCAATCACGAGCAGCGCGTCGTGGAACAGGGCCACCACGGCAGCCATCGAGTACTGCCACTTTTCGAAGCGGAACAGCACGTACACGAAGATGCCCAGCAGCGTCAGGCCCAGCGAGAGCACCGAGGTGCGCTTGATGTCGTCGGCGATGGTGGCGCCCACTTTCGAAGTCGACTTGATAACTGGGGCATCGGCGCTGTATGCTTGCAGGCCCTGGTTGAGGGCGGCTACTACTTTGGCATCGGCGGCGGGGCTTTCGTCTTCGGCCAGGTAGCCGGTGGTGATGCGCAGGCGGTCGGGCGAGCCGTACTGCTTCACTTCGAGGCCGGCGTCCTGGAACGAGGGGCGGATTTTGTCGGCCACGTCAGAAGCTACCATCGTCTTGTTGAAGTCAACCACGTAAGCGCGGCCACCTTTGAAGTCCACGCCCAGGTTCGGGCCGCCCTGCACGAACATCAGCACGAAGCCGAGGATGATGAAGGCCGCCGAGAACGTGTAGGCAATTTTGCGCTTGCCCACAATGTCGAAGTTCAGGTTCTTGAACAGGTGGCGCGAAATGGCGGTGCTGAAGGTCATCGGGTGGTTCTCGTTGCCCTTCACCATCCATTCGATGATGAGGCGCGATACGAACACGGCCGACAGGAAAGAAGTGAGTACGCCAATGCCCAGCGTCACGGCAAAGCTCTGTACCGGGCCCGTGCCGAAGAAGCCGAGAATCACGGCAATCAGCATGGTCGTCACGTTCGAGTCAAAGATGGCCGAGAAGGCGCGCGAGTAGCCTTTGTTGATGGCATCGGTGAGGATGAGGCCGTGGTCCAGTTCTTCCCGGATTCGTTCGAAAATCAGTACGTTGGCATCCACCGAGGTGCCCATTACCAGAATCAGACCGGCGATGCCGGGCAGCGTGAGGGCCGTGCCGAATTGCGCCAGCACGCCCAGAATCAGGAAGATGTTGAAGAGCAGGGCGATGTCGGCCACGATGCCGGCACGGCCGTAGTAGAAGGCCATAAACAGCATGATAATCACCACGCCGGCCAGCGACGAGTACAGGCCCTGGTTGATGGCTTCCTTGCCGAGCGACGGACCTACTACCGCTTCTTCCACGATGCGCGTGGGAGCAGGCAGCTTGCCGGCTTTCAGCTGGTTGGCCAAGTCCTGGGTGTCTTCCACGCTAAAGCTGCCGGTGATGCTGGTGCCACCGCCCGAAATCTCGCTCTGCACCACGGGGGCCGAGCACACGTAGTCATCCAGCACCATGGCTACCTGCTTGCCAATGTTGGCGGCGGTCATTTTCTGCCACTTGCGGGCGCCCGAGGGCGTCATGCTCATCAGCACTTCGGGCTGGCCGTTCTGGCCGAGGTCGGCGCGGGCATCGCTCACTACTTCGCCGCCCAGGGGAGGCACGCCGTCGCGGGTTTTGCGCACCGGAATCAGCTCCAGGTACTCCTGCTTGTCGATGGTAGTCGGCTTCAGGCTCCAGAGCAGGGCCAGGGTAGGGGGCAGGGTCGCCTTGGCTTCGGCCGAGCTCAGGATTTTGTTCATCGCCGAGGTGTCGCGCAGGTTCACGCCCAGGCGGCCGGGCATGGTGAAGAGCTTGGCGAGGGCGCCGCCCTTGTTGGCCGTGGCCGAGTCAGCGGCCGATTTGCCGGCTTTGCCTTTCTTGGCAAGCTGGGCAGCCAGCGAGGTCGAATCGCCAGCGGCGGCAGTAGCGGTAGTGTCAGTGGTAGCAGCAGCGGGGCCGGCTTTAGCAGCGGCGTCCTTGGCTTGCAGTTGCTTGTCGAGGGCCACCAGGTAAGGGCCGATTTCGTTCTGGTTCCACACTTCCCAGAACTCCAGTTTGGCTTGGCCTTGCAGCAGTTTGCGCACGCGGTCGGGGTTGTCCACGCCGGGCAGTTCGATTTGCAGACGGCCGGTGCCTTTCACGCGCTGGATGCTGGGCTGGTTCACGCCGAACTTATCGACGCGGGTGCGCAGGATGTTGAACGAGCGGTCGATGGCTTCCTCAACCTCCTTGTCAATCGCGCCAATTACCTTCTCGTTCGAGGAGTTGATGTCGATGTTGCGGCTCTTGTTCGTCGTGTTGGCGAAGATGCTGGCCAGCGGCTTGCCGGCGGCGTTCTTCTGCCAGGCTTGGGCGAAAAGAGCCGTGAACGGCGTGCCCGAGTTGGTCTTCTGCGCTTCCTGGGCATCGGCCAGCGACTTGTTGAAAGCCGGGTCCTTGCTGTTGCCGCTCATGGCGCGCACAATTTCCACCGGCGAAACTTCCAGCGTCACGTGCATGCCGCCTTTCAGGTCAAGGCCGAGGCCGAGCTCGCTCTGGCGCACCTCGCGGTAGGTGAAGGGGCCGTACACCGGCGCGCGCCACACCGAATCGAGATAGTGCTGGCGCTGGCCTTCGTCGAGCTTGCCGTTTTTGGTGGCATAAGCCACGGCCTTCTGCTGCACCCCGCGCGAGACGTAGGTGAAGAACAGGAAGTACGCGCACAACGCCGTGACGACGAGGGTGAGCGCGATGATTAATCCTTTGTTACGCATTATGTTAGAAGTGTTGAGTTTTAAATGTTGAGGGTTGAATTCCCGGGTTTGAAAGCGGAGAATAAGCGAAGCGAAAAAAAAGAGGATTGACTGTTGCGTGAGCCATCAGCCATTCGGCGAATAGTCATTCAACATTCAACCCTCAAAACTCAACACTTCATTAGGGGGCCTGCGGCGACAGCGCCACGGCCAGCAGCCGCGCCCGGAAAATCTCGCCGGCGCGAATGCCCGCCGGCAGGCGCGGCGCGGTCAGTTGCCAGCGCAGCGTAGGCAGCCAAGTGGCCGCAGTGGCCGGCAGCGGCAGCCAGGCCGTTCCCAGCGGAGCCACAAAATGCTTGAGCGACGCCGTAGCTTCAAGCAGCACTTTTTGCTTAACGACGGTGGCGCGAGTTGGCGCAGCCCAGCGCGTTTCGGCCTTGCCCAGGGGGCGCAGCACGCTCACGGCCCGTTGGTTCAGGCCCAGCACCAGCAGCACCGTGGCGGCAAGCCAGGCGAAGCGGAGCGAAAACCAAAAACGAGCAATCAGTTGGGACATGGCGGCAAACGGGGTCTGCAAAGATACCAATTTGGCGCGAACGGGCGCAAGCCCTGCCGACGGCGCCCCAAATGCGCTTAATTAACCTGTAAATGAAATTTGTAAAGCCGCGCCGCCGTCATTCAAGCGGCCTCTATTGGCCGGTGGCTGCCGGCGGGCACACCCACCGCGACAGGCGCTTACCCCACCGCACGGTCAACTCAACGGAATTGGGTTGCTTGCTGATGGAGTCGCCAACGTGCAGATATTGGTTCAGGCTGCCGCTGTCCGGCTGGAGTCGCTCCTGGCCCGTTGCTGGCGTGAAGGCGTCGAAGTCGTACCGGGTGGTCGTCTTGTTGTTCAGAAAAAAAGAATAGGAGTCCCGGACATGAACGGTACCGCTGACGCGACCTTTCAGCGCCATATCAGTGGCCACTTCCGTGAGTGGAAAGCGTTGCCGGAGGCCGTATGAAACCCCGATGTAGGCCAACAGCGCCACCACGCCCAGCACAAGAATAATTTTGGTAGACATGCCGGCAATATAGCGCCCGCTTACTTCAGCGCCTCAAACGAGTATTGCGCATCGGCCCAAAAGGCATCCAGCGCCATGAGCCGGGGCTTGAAGAACGAAATCAGCGCCGGCCAGTCGTCGCGGTTGAAAAGGTTCACGCCCGGCAGGTCCTGGTGGATGCGGCTCAGCGGCTGCCCCTGCGCATCGGTGGCATCGGCCTCCCAGGTCCAGGTTTCGCCCAGGGTTTCGTGCAGCAGCGTTTTCAATTCCAGAAACTGCTCCCAGAACAGCTCGCGGATGCCTGCGTCGGGGTGCGTGAGTTCGATGGCGATGCTGGCCCGCGCCTTATCGGCCTGCATCCGGAAATACACGTTCTTGAGGCCCGTCTTGTAGTTTATCCAATTGGTGGTATCGCCCTCGGCCGAAGGAATCGGGGCCATGTACTGCCCAAAAGTCGTCCAGAATGCCTGGCGCAATTGGGTAATTTCTGCTTTGCTATACATTTTTCAGGGTAGGAGGGTGAGGGAGCAGGAGGGCGGGAGTTATTACTGCAATAGTAACGCCTCCTGCCCCCTCACCCTCCTACCCTGAAAATTACAGTGGCGTGGCCCACCAGCCGGCCTCGTTGTTCTGGATAGCCACGCCGCCGGCGTTGTGGTAGTACTCCTCCACGCACTCCCGGAAGCCGGGATTGTAGGTGCTGGCAAAGCACACGGCGTGGTCGGCGGTGGGCAGCGGGCCGGTGTGCACGGCAAACACGCTGCCGCGCTCGGCCTTGGTGATAATGAGGTAGGTGGTGTCGCTCAGCTTGCGGGTCGACTCTTCAAACGCTTGGTCGTACTCCTTGTCCGGCGTCACGGCTACGCGCAAAGCCGCGTTTCCCGGCGGGTGTTGTAGCACGCCGGACTGGCCGTTTTTGTCACAGCTGCTCAGTCCTGCCAATCCCACCACCGCCAACATCGCAAGTTGAAAAGAACCTTTCATCATTGTTAAGAATAGAGTGTAAAAGAGGGTTATACGAAGCAACTTACCTCTGGGCCGACCTGGGTTGGTATGGCCACAGGGATGATTTGTGGGTCCAATATAATCTATTTTAACTGCTACTTTGATGAAGTTTGCAAAAAAGAATGGCCCAGCCTAGCGCGCTGCTTTGCGCAGCCACGACCCGCTACCGCTTTTTCGCTGTTCTCCAACGACCTTATCCTTCGGCATTCACCTTGGTGCGCAGAAAGCCCACCAGTACCTCCAGCCCGCGCTCGAAATGGCGGTTGTTGGGAATCACGATGTCGGCGTAGTGCTTGTAGGGCGCAATGAACTGCTCGTAGGTGGGCGCCACGTGGTGGGTGTAGCGGTAGAGCACGTCGGCCAGGTCGTAGCCCCGCTCGTCGCGGTCGCGGATGATGCGGCGGTGCAGCTTCACGTGCTCCTGGGCATCGATGTATACTTTCAGGTTGAGCAGCTTGGCAATCTCCTCGAAGTGGAACACGAAAATGCCTTCTACCACCACAATGGGCGCGGGCCGGAACACCAGCTCCTGCGGCGTCACGGCGGCGTTATTGAAGGTGTATTCTTTGCGGCGCACCTCGTGCCCCTGGCTGATGCTGAGCACGTCAGCGGCGTAGGCTGCGGCGTCGATGCTGGCGGGCAGGTCGAAGTTTTCCACCCCCATATCGTCGCGCAGCTGCTTTTCGCGCGGGTGGTAGTAGTTGTCCTGTGAAATGAGGCAAATCTGTTCCTCCGGGAATGCTTCCAGCAACCGGCGCAGGAAGGTGGTTTTTCCAGAAGCGCTGCCGCCGGTAATGCCAATTAAGTAGGGGGTCTGCATAGCAGGCAAAGGTAGCAGGGTGAAATGAGATAGAAGGGCAGACCTTCTTATTCCTCATTCAAAAAAGCCACGAGCCCAGCTACGGCGCGCGCCCGGTGGCTGATGCGGTTTTTTTCGGTCCCACTCATTTCGGCAAACGTGCGGCCGTCGCCCTCGGTGGGGGCAAACACGGGGTCGTAGCCGAAGCCGCCGGTGCCCCGCCGGTCCTCCGTAATAATGCCCGCCACCTCGCCCGCAAACTCGTGCATGGTGCCATCGGCCCCAGCCAGCGCCACCACCGTGCGGAAGCGCGCCGAGCGGTCGGGCTGGCCGGCCAGCTCCTGTAGTAGTTTGGTCACGTTGTCTTCGGCCAGGCGCTGGGGGCCGGCGTAACGGGCCGAGTACACGCCCGGCGCACCGTTCAGGGCCGTCACTTCCAGGCCAGTGTCATCGGCGAAGCAGGCCACGCCGTAGTGCTGGCGCACGTATTCGGCTTTCTGGCGGGCGTTGCCTTCCAGTGTGTCCTGGGTTTCGGGCAACTCTTCCCGGCAGCCGATGTCGGCTAAGCTCAGCAGCTCGATGCTGGCCGGCAGCAGCGGGCGGATTTCATCGAGCTTGTGGGCATTGTTGGAAGCGAAGCAAAGGCGGGTTGGAATAGGCATCAGGAAGGTATTTATCAACAAAAAGAACGTCATGCCGAGCGGAGCCGAAGCATCGCTACCGCAATACTAAACCTAATTAGTTGCGTGGTAGAGCTGCTTCGGCTCCGCTCAGCATGACGTGCTGCTAAAGTTCTGCCCTACCGGAACATCGACTTGATGGTACCCCAAGAGCGCTGCACGGCGCTGGGCGTGCCGGCCAGCACGGTGAGGTAGCTCTGGTCGGCGCCGGGGCCGCGCACGGTGAGGCGGTAGGTGTAGGGGCCATTGCCGGCCGAAGGGGGCGCGGGCGTGGTGGTGCCGGTGGTGCGGTACACGTTGGCGTCGAGGTACTGGTAGTGCCGCATGCCGGTGGCAGCGGTGGTATTGACTATCGTATAACTGGCTTCGGTGGCGCCCTTGCGGGCCAGCTCGAAGCCGGTGACGTCGGTTTCGCTATTCACTTCCCAGTCGACCCGCACGAGGGTGCCGGAGTAGGCCGCCGTGAAAACCGTGAGCGTAGCCGCCGCATACACCACGACCGCGCTGCACAGCACCAGCAACAGCGCTACGGGGCCGGAACGGCGAAACAGACGGCGAACGAGTACAGGCTTCAGCACGCGCAACGGGCCGGCCCCGAGTGTGGGCCGAATTCAAATGTACAACCTTTTCAGAAAGCCAACAAGCTCAGTCGCACGGGGTGGCGGGGCTGGCTACGGCGAAAATATTGGACGCAGAGTTGGGTATTTCCGAGCTAAGCCGTACTTTTGCAGTCCCTTCCGCAAAATCGGCAGGGTTCAACCGGTAAAACCGACCTCTCGATATGAAAAAGGACACCCACCCCGAGTACCAGGAAGTCGTATTCCAGGACTCTTCTTCGGACTTTAAGTTCATCACGCGCTCGACGATGAAGCCGACCGACACCATCACGATGGAAGACGGCAAAACGTACCCGCTGGTGAAAATCGAAGTAAGCTCTGCTTCGCACCCCTTCTACACCGGCAAAAACATGTTCATCGACACGGCCGGCCGCGTGGAGAAATTCCGCAGCCGCTACGCCAAGAAAGAGCAGAACAGCGCTGGCAAGCAATAGCTTTTATCCGCTGTTAGCGTCCCGCTGATAGCCGTTAGCTTTTTAAGAACTCCTTTCGGTTTCGCCGGAAGGAGTTTTTTATTGGCCCTTTGCCAACCCGCTTGCCGTAAATTTGGGTCTATTTCAAAAGAAGCTATTAGCTAACAGCTATTAGCTAATAGCTTAAGAAAAATGCACGTTCTCCTTTTCGACGACCCGGCCATTCGGCCGCACCTGCTGCCTTTCACTTTCACGCGGCCGGTGGCGGCGCTGCGCTGCGGCATCCTCACGCTGGCCGAGAAGTGGCAGCACCGGCTGGGCGTGGCGGCCGTGGGCTACCTCACGCAGCCGTATTTGCAGGCCAAGTTCCCGGCCGGCGACGTGAGCGGCCCGGCCCTCATCATCAACGGCGCGGTGTGCCCCGATGATTTGCTGACCAAGCAAGTGCAGGCTCTGCAGCCCGGCCAGGCGCTGTATTGCGATGAGCTGCTGGTGGCCGCGCACGTGGCCGATGCCTCGCTGGTGGCCGAGCTCATTCAAAACGGCATTCCCGAAACCCGGCAGGTGGCCGAGCCCGTGACGGTGATTGACCGGCCGTGGCAGCTTTTCCTGCGCAATGGAGTGGAAATCCGCCGCGATTTCGCGCTGCTTACCAAAGGCCGTACTTCGCAGCCGGTGGGTGACGCCCATACCATTGTATATGGCGCCGAGAATATCTTCATTGAGGAAGGCGTGAAAATTCGGGCGGCCATTCTGAATGCTGAGGACGGCCCGATTTACCTGGGTAAAAATTCACAGGTGCACGAGGGTGCCATCATCAAAGGTCCGCTGGCGCTGTGCGAGGGTTCGCACATCAACGCCGGCGCCAAAATGCGCGGCGACAACACGGTAGGCCCGTTCTCGAAAGTTGGCGGCGAAGTAGGCAACAGCATCCTGCTGGGCTACTCCAACAAAGGCCACGACGGCTACCTCGGCAACTCCGTCATTGGCGAGTGGTGCAATCTGGGGGCCGACACCAACACCTCGAACCTCAAAAACAACTACGCGCCCGTCAAAATCTGGAGCCACGCCGCCAAGCGCTTCGTGGATACCGGCCAGACCTTTTGCGGCCTGATGATGGGCGACCACAGCAAGGCCGGCATCAACACCATGTTCAACACCGGAACCGTGGTGGGGGTGGGAGCCAATATCTTCGGGGCCGGCTTCCCGCGCACCTTTATCCCGAGCTTCAGCTGGGGCGGCGCGGCAGGCTTCGAAACCTTCAAGCTGCCCAAAGTGAACGAAGTGGCCGAGCGCGTGATGGCCCGGCGCAGCCTGCCGTATGATGCGGTGGAGCAGAAGATTATGAAGGTGGTATTTGAGTCGACAGAAGAAGACCGGGTTTGGGAGAAAGCCAAAGCATGACCTTCGCCGACATCCCCAACCAGTCTGCCGTTAAGCAGCTCCTGCGCCAGTCGGTGCAGCGGCAGCACGTGGCGCACGCTCAGCTTTTCCGGGGGCAGGAGGGCGGCGCGGCCCTGGCGCTGGCCCTTGCTTATGCCCAGTTTCTGAACTGCGAAGACCGCGCCCCTGATGCCGACGACAGCTGCGGCCACTGCCCGGCCTGCACCAAAATAGCCAAGCTCGCCCACCCCGACCTGAACTTCATCGTGCCCGTGACCACCACCAAAACGGTGACCAAGGACGCGGTGAGCAGCAAGTTCATGGCCGAGTGGCGGGCCTTCGTGCTCGACAACCCCTACCAGGGCCTCAACGACTGGATGCAGCACATCGGGGCCGAAAACAAGCAAGGCAACATCTCCAAGGATGAGGCCGTGCAGATTCTGAAGCTGGTGAGCCTGAAAGCTTTCGAGGCGCGCTTCAAAATCGTGATTCTCTGGCTGCCCGAACTCATGCACCCCGCCGCCGCCAACGCCGTGCTGAAACTGCTGGAGGAACCGCCACCCGCCACCATTTTCCTGCTGGTCAGCCACGCGCCGGAGCAGCTGTTGCCCACCATCATCAGCCGGGTGCAGCCGGTGGTGGTGCGCCCGTTTTCCGAAGATGACATCACCGAATATTTGCACTCCGAATACCAAGTGCCCGAGGCCAAAGCCCGCCAGGTAGCCCAACTGGCCGAAGGCAGCCTCGGCGCAGCCATTGCCAGCCGCGACGCCAACGCCGACCACGACTACTTCGAGTTTTTTCGCGATTGGATGCGTTTGTGCTTCGGTTACAGCAGCAAGGCCGCCGATATCCTGAAGAAGAGCGAGGAGTTTCAGAAGCTGGGCCGCGAAAACCAGAAGGAGCTGCTCAGCTACTCGTTGGGGTTGGTGCGCAAGGTGCTGCTGTTTGGCATCGACCCGAAATTTGTGCCCCACCTGGCCAACGGCGAGCAACAATTTGTGACCGGCTTCGCCAAATTCGTTACCCCGCGCAACGCCGATTTATTAACCAAAGAACTGACCGACGCCCATTACCACATAGAGCGTAACGCCAACGCCAAAATGGTGTTTGTGGATAGCTCCTTACGCCTTGGCAGTCAGCTGCGTCTGGCCCAGTAGCTCACGTAGTCAACTTGTTAACTGCTTCCTGCTAACTGATAATAGCATATGAAAATCCGCCTCGCCACCCGCGCCAGCCGCCTTGCCCTATGGCAGACGGAGCACGTTGCCGACCTGCTGCAAAAAGCCGGTTTCGAAACCGAAATCGTGCCCATGCAAACCACCGGCGACGCCGTGCAGGACCGTAGCCTGGCCAAAATTGGGTCAAAAGGCGTGTTTACTGAAGAGCTGGAAGCCAGCTTGTTGCGGGGCGAAACCCACCTCGCCGTGCACTCGGCCAAGGACGTGCAAAGCAGCATTCCGCCCGAGCTGGAACTGCTGGCCTTCCTGGAACGCGAGCAGGTGAACGACGTGGTGCTGAGTTTTGACGAGCATTTTTCGCTCGATAAGCCGGGCATCGTGCTGGGTACCAGCAGCACGCGCCGCAAGGCCCAACTGCGCCGCTTTTATCCCCACGCCGAAACCGCCGAAGCCCGTGGCAACCTCCAAACCCGCCTGCGCAAGCTCGAAGAAGGCCAGTTCGACGCGCTGGTGCTGGCCTTTGCCGGCGTGCACCGCATGGGCTACGAGCACCTGGTGCGCCATACCCTGCCGGCCCACCAGTTCGTGCCCGCCACCGGCCAGGGCAGCATCGCCATCGAGTGCGCCGCCGGCTTGGACGAAAGCCTGAAAGCCCGCCTCAAAGCCGCCCTCGACCACCCCGCCACCCACACTTGCCTGCTGGCCGAGCGCGCCTTTCTGCACACCATGGAAGGCGGGTGCAGCATCCCGTCCTTCGCGCTGGCCACCCTCGATGGCGGTCGCTTGCGCCTGCACGGCGGCCTCATCAGCCTCAACGGCGAAGAGTACGTGGAGGAAATCCAGACCGTCGCAACCGCCGCCGAAGCCCGGGCGTTGGGCGTATCGGTGGCCGATGCCGTGCTGGGACGCGGCGGGCGCGAAATCCTGGCCAGCATTCGCGAGCACCGCGGCTGAAGCCGCCCGGATGCTTGGCCGGGGCCTGCCAATTCACGTAGTTTTGGGGCGTTATCCCCATTGTTTCTGACGTTTTCCTTTATGAAATCCTTCCTTTTCCCCTGGGTTGGCACCCTATGCCTGGCCCTGCTGTGGCTGACTTCTCCCTCCTTCGCGGCTGATAAGCCGGCCAAGCCCGCCAAACACAAAGGCAAGGATGAAGTGGTGACCATTACCACGGCGCAGGGTATTATTCGCCTGGTTCTGTTCGATGACACCCCCTTGCACAAAGCCAACTTCCTGAAAAAAGCTCAGAGCGGATTTTACAACGGCACCACCTTCCACCGCGTCATCGAAGGCTTCATGATTCAGGGCGGCGATGCCAACTCGAAGGATGCCGACCCCAACAACGACGGCATGGGCCAGCCCAACGAAGGCACCATCCCGGCCGAGCTCGCCCCCGGCCACCAGCACAATTACGGTGCCGTGGCCGCCGCCCGCATGGGTGGCCCGGCCGGCACGCCCAGCAGCATCACCCAGTTTTACTTGGTCGAAAACCACGACGGGGCCCATTTTCTCGATGGCCAGTACACCGTTTTTGGCCAGGTAATTCAGGGCCTCGACGTGATTGATAAAATTGCCAAGCTCCCCAAAGACGGCCGCGACCGTCCCTTGGCCGATGCCAAAATGACCATGAAGGTGGAGAAGCTGAAGCGCAAGAAAATCACGAAGGAATACGGCTACACGTACCCGTAATCGCATGAAAGTCCTTCTCACGGGTTCAAATGGCCTGCTTGGGCAGAAGCTGGTGGCCTTGTTGCGGCAGCAGCCCGACGTGACTCTTGTGGCCACCTCGCGGGGCAATAATAAGCTGGCGGGCCTTTATCCCGATGTTCGGTTTGTAGCGTTGGACGTGAGCGATGCCGCCCAGGTGCAGCAGGTGCTGGCCCACGAGCAGCCCACCCACGTCATCCACACCGCCGCCATGACCAACGTGGACGAGTGCGAGCTCAACCGCGCGGCCTGCTGGCAGCACAACGTGACGGCCGTCGAAAACCTGGTGCAGGCCTGCGCCCGGCAGCATATTCACCTCACGCACCTCAGTACCGACTTCATTTTCAGCGGCGAGACTGGCCCGCTGGCCGAGGATGCTGCTCCGGGCCCCGTCAATTTCTACGGCGAAAGCAAACTGGCTGCCGAGCAGGCGGTGAGGGCCAGTTCCGGCCCGTGGGCCATTGCCCGCACCGTGCTGGTGTACGGCGTGGCCCACGACTACGGCCGCACCAATATCGTGCTCTGGGTGCGCGACTCGCTACGCGCCGGCAAACCCATCAAAGTAGTGGCCGACCAGTGGCGCACGCCCACCCTGGCCGAAGACCTGGCCCAGGGCTGCTGGCTGCTGGCCCGGCACAATGCCCAGGGTATCTATCACATCAGCGGCGAGGAATTGCTCACGCCCCACGCCATGGCCCTGCGCGTAGCCGAACATTTCGGCCTCGATGCGGGCCTGATTGAACGGGTGGACGCCAGCACCTTCACGCAGCCCGCCCGCCGCCCGGCTCGCACCGGCTTCCTCATCGACAAGGCTCGGCACGACCTCGGCTACCAGCCCCACACCTTCGCCGAAGGCATTGCCTTGGTGAGCGCCCAAAACGAAATCGATACTTAGCCAGGCACTATTTGCCTGGATATCGGACAAAAAAACCCGCCGGGGTAGACGACGGGTTGAAGCTCAGCAGGGGTAGCCGGTGAGCGGTAGAAGTAGATACTGGATTATGGGTAGAATATTATACCAGATGCAGCGAAGGGTAAGGTAATCGGAGCTGGAAATCAAAAAGAAGGAAAGAGCGGAATAATAGCAGCAACGCAGGCTTAAGCCTGGGGCCATACTCCAACCAGAAGCCCTCCAACCAAAACGGCGGTACGGCCCAGTAGTGCGGCTTCGCCGAGAGCCCGGGGCACCACCATTCCGTCGGGAGTGACGAAATCGATGCCTACGGAGATAGGACGAGCGGCTTCTTTCAGGGTTTTCGACCGGCGAGGAGTGCTTAATGATGGATAAATGAGCAGGTACATAAGAATATCGATAATATGGTGGTAGAAAAAGGAGCGCTACCTAGGGTGAGCAGCGAGGGTTTGTTATTAAAAGCAATACAATGTTACGGCCACTATTATGTCTACAAAAGGACAGAATGGCCCTGATTGTGACATCGTAAAAACAGGATTATGTGCTGTTTTACAGCAATTTTTAATATAAAAAGTTATGTATGAATAATCTTCCGCAAGATATTTATTTTATAAATAATTAATAATAAAGGATATATAATAAGAATATGACGAGCTAAAATTAAGGCCTGCTTCTAAGAAAATGCCTCGACTTGCGACATCGAATTAGCCACTCAACCTTTCGTCGGGTATTAAATAAATTGCCTCTGTATTTACCAAAGAAGGCTAAGTCCTGGATATTGGCAGGCGGCTTAGGGCGTTGAGGCTTAATATGCTCATGGTGAGGAGTAATGATGGGAAGAATAGTATCCACCAGGCACTGGGCTCAGCACGCACAGTAGCGAGCAACCGGCCCCAACTGGCTACCTCCGGGGGCAAGCCAATGCCCAGAAACGACAAGGTGCTTTCCAGCCCCAGCAGGCCCGCAATACTCAGCGGCAGGGCGGTGCGGAGTGGGTGCAAGGCATGAGGCAAGGCGTGCCGAAACCACACTTGCTTTTCCGAAAGGCCGGCTGCCCGCGCTGCCTCCACAAACGGCAGCTGGCGCACGCTCAGCATCTGTGCCCGCACCAAACGGGCCAGCGGAGGCCATGTCGTCAGTACCAGCACCGCCAGCAGGCCGGGGACCGAAAGCCCGATGCTGGCCACCACGGCCACCACCACAATCAGGCGCGGGATGGTGTCGAGGGCCGTGGCCGCACCCATCACCAACGCATTGACCGGAAGCGGCCAAGCGGGCTGCGGGCGGTTTTGCCACTTCGCTAGCAAAGCCAGAACTCCACCAAGCAGTGCCAATGCGAGCCCGAGGGTAGAAATAGGGAGTTGTAGCACCCACCACATCCCGCCCGCGGCCATCAGCCAGTAGGAGAGGGAGGCCCGGGCCGTATTTCCCCAAAAGCCGGCGGCGGCCCCGGCCAGGCCCCCAACCAGTGCCGCCAGCAGGGCGGCCGGCAAGGTGAGCAACACGGCCGTGCGGGTGCCATATACCAGAATGCTTAGCACATCGCGGCCCTGAGGGTCGGTGCCGAGCCAGTGCTGGCTGGCTCCAAATGGCGGCACGGCCATGTGAGCCAAATCGGGCGTGCCGGGTAGGTAGGGCAGGGGTAGCAGCGGCGCAACGGCTGCTACCAGTACCAGCAGGCTCAGCCAAACCAATGCCAGCCGCTGCGACCACGTGGGGCGAAAAGAGGTCAGGACTGCCAACGGATGCGGGGGTCGGCCCAAAAGTAACAGAGGTCGGCGAGGAGCAGGGCCAGCAGGCGAACCGCGCCGGTGAGCAGCACACCGCCAATCAGCACGGGATAGTCGCGGGCGGCGGAGGCTTCGGCCAGAAGGCGGCCCATGCCGGGCAGGGCAAATACCACCTCCACCACCACGGCCCCGGCCACAAGGGCAGGAAGGAACTCGGCAATCTGGGCCAGGGTGGGAAGCAAGGCATTGCGCAGCGCATGGTGCCGGACCACGGCCGCTTCGGACAGGCCTTTGGCGCGGGCCGTGGTGGCGTAGGCGGTGCCCAGCTCCTGCTGCAAGGCAGCGGTGAGCTGAAGCGTGAGCTCGGGCACGGCCGTGATGACCAAAGCGGTTACCGGCAGAATTAAATGCAGGAAGCCATCTGCCAGATAATGGCCAGTATTTGTGTCCATTTCATTTGATTGGCCGAAGCCGTAAGCGGGCAGCCAGTTCAGTACGTCGGGATTGGCAAATACCAGCAGCAATAGCAGGGCCACCACAAACAGCGGCAATCCGTGCACGGCTACCAGCCCCGCGCGCAACGGGCGCTGCCACCACGGAGCAGGGGCCAGGCGTTGTGCCAGGGCCAGCGCGCCCAGCACGGCCAGTACGGCCGCCGTGCCCGTGAGCGGCAGGGTGAAAGCCAGGGCGTGGCGCAGTCGCCCCACCACGCCCTCGCCCGTCCGAAATGACGTGCCCAAATCGCCGTGCGCCAAGGCCCGCAGCCACTGGTGGTACTGGTTGTGAGAGCCGTGCCAGTGCCACGGCCGAACGCCAGCCGACGAAGCCGGTCCGCGGCTCACGTAAAAAGTGGGTAAATCGAGGCCGAAGCGCTGGCGCAGGGCTTGTAGCGCGGCCCGCTGACTCCCGGGTAGCAGGGCGGTGCCAGAACCCGTCTGGCTGGCGGCATCGGGCAGGGCCAGGCGCAGGGCGGTGTCGAGGTCGTGGCGGCTCAGCAGGAATACGGCCGAGGCCAAGGCCCAGATTGCCAGGAAAGTGCGAGCCAGACGCCAGAAAATAAAACGGGCCATGCGCTATGCCTCACCAGAATTTAAGGCTCTACCACGATTTCGCGCGAGACGCAGTGGCTGGCCACGCAGGCCTGCGAGCCGTAGCCGCGCATGCTGAAGCGTACCGAGTACGTGCCGGGCCGGCGGAAAATGTGTTGCGCCGTGCGGCTCTGCACAATGGAGCCGTCGCGAAAATCCCAGATGTACTGCACGTTGCGGCAGGTGAGGAGCTGGGCTTCGGGCGAATCGAAGGATACGGACTGGCCCACGCGCACGCGGGTGGCCGAGGCGGTGAAATCGACGATGTCCTGCTGCACGAGGTTGACGGGGATGTACTTCTGGCCGCGTCGGATTTCGCCGGTTTTGTCCACGATGACGTCGAGCTCGACCACGTAGTTTTTGCGCTCTTTATAGCAATGGCTCACCGTGGGGCCGGTGAGGGTGGTGCCATCGCCCATGTGCCACTGGTAGGTGAAAGGGCCGGCGGGCTCGTCGATGGACGGCCGGCCGTCGAGGTCGACGCACAGCATGCGCGGCAGGGGCGGGCCGCAACCCACGCTGGTGGTGTCGCCGGCCTGTTGAGCCTGAGCGGCCACGCCCACTAGGACGAGCAAGCCGGTCAGCAGCGTGGTTTTGGTGAAAAAAACAACTGGCGGAAAGTGCATCATGTCAATTGGTTAGGCAATGGGAAGGCGCAAGGTCTATAATTTATTGAGGCGCTGCATCACCTCGCGCAGGTAGGTCTGGCCCACGGGAATGTGCTTGCCTTCCACAATGACCGAGTTGTCTTCGAGGGCCTGAATGCGGTTGAAGTTGACAATGAACGAGCGGTGCACGCGCAAGAAGCGGTTGCTAGGAAACTTCTCTTCCACGGCCTTCATGGTGCTGTAGACGATGAGCTTGCTCTGGCCCGTGACGATGTGCACGTAGTCGCCGAGGGCTTCCACGTAGCGCACTTCGTCGAAGCCGACGCGCACGAGCTTGCTGTCGACTTTCACAAAGGTGAAATCAGCGTCGGCGTCGGGCGATTCGATGGCGTCGGAAGTAGCGGCGGAGCGCCGCTCGGCCACCTCAAGCGCCTTTTGGGCGGCTTGCAGGAAGCGGGCGTAGCTCACAGGCTTCACCAAATAGTCGACCACGGCGTGCTCAAAGGCCTGCACCGCATAGTCTTTGCTGCTGGTGATGAGCACAACCAGTGGCGGGTGCTGGAGCGTGCCCAGCAGCTCGATGCCGGAGAGCAAAGGCATCTCCACGTCGAGAAACAGCAGGTCGACGGGCGCGATGCGCAGAGACTCGGCGGCTTCGATGGGGTTGGTGAAGCTGCCGACGGCTGTCAGAAATGGCGTGTTGTTGATGCAATTGAGCACTATCTGAACCGACAGCGGGTCGTCATCAACCACTAAGCAACGCAGTTTAGAAACAGCCATAAGGAATCGAAGCGGTGGGCGTTTTGGTAACGAATGTAGGGCGCACCGTTCAGTTTTCAAGTTCTGGCCCGCTCCTCCAGCTGCGGGTACAGCTCGGCCAGCTGCTGGCGGATGGTGTCGAGCAACGGCTCGCAGTAGGGCAGGGCCGGGTGGCGCGCGGCGCGCTCCAATTCGTCGAGTTGGGTGTGCAGCACCGGCACCCCAAAATAGGCCACCTGGCCCTTGAGCTTATGGGCCGTGCTGGCCAGCGCGGCGGGGTCATGGGGGCAGGTGGCAGCTAGCAGTGCCTCCAGAGCCGGGGCTTCGGTGAGGAAAGTGGTGATGATTTGGCGCAGGAAGTCCTCGTTGCCGCCGGCCAGTTCTTCGAGCAGGTGCCAGTCCGGTTTAAGGGTAGGAGGGTTTTGTAGGGCAGGAGGGTAGGAGGGTGCGAGGGTAGGAGTTGGCTGGTTTTCGGTAGACTCACCGTACTTGGTGAGTGTCCCTGTTCCTCTTTGCTCTCTTACTCCCATGCCTTCCTGCCCCCAATTGCTTCGGCCGGTAAAGTGAGCAATGCGAGCGTAAAGCACGGCGGGCTCGAAGGGCTTGGCGAGGGTATCGTTCATGCCGGCGGCCAGGGCCAGGGCGCGGTCTTCGGGCAGCACGGAGGCCGTGAGGCCGACGATGGGCAGCTGGCTAGCATCGGGGAAGTGTCGGCGGATTTCGCGGGTGGCCGCGTAGCCGTCGAGCTCGGGCATCTGCACATCCATCAGGATGGCGTCGAAGGGCTGGGTGGCGTCGGTGACGGCCTCCACGGCCAGGCGGCCGTTGTCGGCGATGAGGACCTGCACGTTCCAGGCTTCGAGGGTTTTGCGGGCCACGAGCTGATTGAGGGCGTTGTCTTCGGCCACCAGCACGCGCAGCGCGGGCTCGAAGGGCGTGAGCAGCCCGGCGTGGGCTTCGGGCTGGGCGGCGCGGGCATCGGCCACTTCGTAGGGCAGCTCGAAGAAAAACTCGGAGCCCTGACCTTCCTCGCTGGTCACGCCAAGCTGGCCGCCGTGCAGCTGCACGAGGTTGCGGGCAATGCTCAGGCCCAGGCCGGTGCCGCCAAACTCGCGGGTGGTGGAGGTATTGGCCTGCGAGAAATCCTCGAAAATGGCCCCCAGCTTGTCCTGCGGGATGCCAATGCCGGTGTCGCGCACCGCAAACCGAATGAGCGAATGAGTGAAGGAATGAATGAGCGACTCAGGCCCGGGAACTGCTTCCACCGTGACCGTGACGCCGCCGGTGCGGGTGAATTTGATTGCGTTGCCCACCAGATTTACCAGTATCTGGTTCAGGCGCACGGGGTCGCCGAGCACGGCGGCGGGCACATTGTCGGCCACATTCACCGTCAGAAACAGGCCCTTGCTCTCGGTGGCAAACTTGAACATGGCCCCGAGGCGGCGCACGGCTTCGGGCAGGCGGAAGGGCACCTGCTCCAGCGTGAGCTTGCCGGCCTCCATCTTCGAGCTGTCGAGGATGTCGTTGATAATCACCAGCAGGTTTTGCGACGACGACTCAATGGCCGTGAGGTATTCAGCCTGCTCGGGGTTGGGGCGGGTGGCTTGCAGCAGGTTGGTGAGGCCGATGACGGCGTTCATCGGCGTGCGGATTTCGTGGCTCATGTTGGCCAGAAACTGCGCCTTGGCCCGGCGCGAAGCCTCGGCCGCGTCGCGGGCCACCACCAAATCGGCGTTGATGTCTTCGATGTGGGCTTTTTGCTGGCGCAGCTCGGCGGTGCGCTCGCGCACGGTGCGCTCCAGCATCAGCTGCGTGCGGCGCAGGGCGCGCTCGCGGAAGCGCACTACCCCATAAGCCAATCCGGCCAGCGCCAGTACCGCCAGCGTGCGGAACCACCACGTGCGCCACACCGGCGTGGCCACCCCAAACGCGGCGGCCACCACCGGGCTCCACGGGCCGGAATTGCCGCGCCGTACCCGCGCTTCAAACACGTATTGGCCGGCATCGAGGCCCGGAAACTGGGCTTCGCCGGCCGTGCTGGGGCGGCTCCATTCGTCGGAAAGGCCGCGCAGGCGGTGCTGGTAAGTGAGGGCTTCGCCGGGATTAAGGCTGATGCCCTGGAAGGTGAAATTGACGCGGTGGCGGGTGGCCGAGAAGGTGCCCAGCGCATCCAGCGGGCGCGGCTCACCGTCGACTTCAACCCCGGTAATGGCCAGACCGGGCCGGCGGGCGGCCACGATGCGGCGGGCGGCGGCCACATCCACGCGCAGCAGGCCGGCGCGGGTGCTCAGCCACGCTACCGCGCCGGGGCCGGGACCGGCGGCCAGAGCCGCGGGGCCGAGGCAGTCGCGCGCCAGCGGGTCGTCGGTAGCGGCGAGCGGGGTAAAGGCGCGGGTGCGACAGTCGAGCAGGGTGAGGCCCTGGCGGTGCACCAGCAGCAGCTGCGGGCCGACGTGGCCGGGCGCAGCGGGCAGCGGCAGCAGCCCGTAGGCATAGTCCGAAGGCAGCTGGCTGGCGGCGGTGAGCTGCTGCCACTGGCCGGAGCGCTGGCGGCAGTAGATGCTCTGGCCTTCGGTGCCCACCCAGATGCGGCCGTCGGAATCTTCGGCCAGGCTGCTGGCATCGAGACCCACGGAGCCGAGGCGGTAGTGCACGAATTCGTCCAGTACGGGGTCGTAGGCAGCGATACCGGTGCCGTGCGTCGCTACCCAGACGCGGCCGGTGTGGTCGGCCAGCAGGGCGTAGGTAGTGTTGTGCAGCAGGCCGTTGGCCGTGGTGAAATGGCGGATGCGCTGCGAAGAATCGGCGGGCAGCAGGTAGAGGCCATCGGCGGCGGTGCCCACCCAGAGGCCGGAGCGGGGCGCGTAGGCCAGGGCCGTGACGTTGAAATCGGGGCTATTGGATAACCCCGGCACCGCCTGCAAAATATGGCCCGGCGGTGCGGCCGTGTAGAGGCCCGTGGCCGTGCCCACCCAGAACCCGCCGCCCAGCCGCGCTGGGCGCGGCAGCAGCGCTTTCACCGAACCGCCGCGTAGAGCCGGAGCCACGAAATTACCTTGCTGCGCAGGCACAAGGCCATTGGCGTGAAGCCGGAAGAAGCGGTTGCCACCGAAAGCCGCCCAAGCTTCGGCCAAGCCTTTTTGATGCACCGTGGCCAGCGCCGGCAACTGATTGGCCGATGCGGCGGGGTACGGCTCCAGCCGCAGGTGCCGGTCCGAATGCCTCAGCAGGCCCTGGCCGGCAGTGCCCAGCCAGGCGTTGCCTTCGCGGTCTTCGAGCAGGCAGGTGGGCTCGGTGCCTTCGGGCAGGTGCAGGTGGTAGCGGCGCAGGTAGCGGCCAATGGCGGCAGTGTCGACGGGTGGAGGGCCGTCGGCGGGCAGGCGCAAGCCGGCGGGCACGGCGCTGCGCTTGGCCTGACTAAAGGTGTCGGCGGCCGTTTTCTTCACCGAGATGCCGCCCTGGTAGTGGCCCACCCAGAGCCGGCCGGTGGCGGGCTCCTCACGCAGCGACACCACAAAATCCTCGGCCAGCCCGTCCTTTTTGGTGAAAGAGGTGAACTGGGTGCCGTCGTAGCGGACAAGACCTTCGCCGGTGCCCAGCCAGAGGTAGCCTTGCCGGTCCTGCAGCAGCGCGTACACAAAGGCCGGCCGGAAGCCCTCGGTGGGGCCAAACTGGCGCAAATAGGCCTGTTGGGCGCTGGCCGGACGCACCCATAGCAGCAGCCCGAGCAGTGCCAGCAACAGCAGGCCCAGCCGGCGGATGTAGAGAAAGCGGAGAAGTAGTTTCAAGCAGAAAACGCCACTTGCCGGATGAGGCAGATGTTTGACGCTGCAAGGTAGAGCGGGCTTTTAAGCGTTGGGCCGGGTTTCCGGTTATCGAAGTGCAGAACCCGACGAACACAGCGTTTTGCCCGACTGTAGCGCGGACTTTTAGTCCCAGGCGCGGACTAAAAGTCCGCGCTACCTACTTAGCCGTCACCTTGAATTCGGTGCGGCGGTTGAGCTGGCGGTTGCCTTTGCTGGTGTTGGGCACTTCGGGGCGGGTTTCGCCGTAGCCCATGGCCGTGAGGCGGGCCGCCGCGATGCCGTGCTGCGTGAGGTACGTCACCACGGCCTGGGCGCGGCGCTGGCTGAGGTCCTGGTTCATGGCGGCTTCGCCCACGTCATCGGTGTGGCCGGCCATTTCCAGCTTCAGGGCGGGCGTTTCGGTGAGGAGCTTTTGCAGGCGCTCCAGCTCGGCGGTGCTTTCGGGGCGCAATGTCGCCTTGCCGGTATCAAAGAAAATGTTGCGCAGCACGATAGTAGTGCCCACTTCCAGCTTCTTCAGGGGGATGTCCTTCACCACTTCGGCAAAGGCCGCGCCGGCGGGCAGGTCGAAGTTTTCGGAGTGGAACAGGTAGCCGTCCTGCCGCACCACGATGCCGTAGTTGGTGCCCGAAGGCAGGCTTACGAGGTAGCGGCCCGAGGTGGCGTTGCTGCGGAAGTTGGCAATGGTCTGGCCGCTGGTGTTGTCAATCAGGTCAATGGCCGCGTCGAGCGGCTGCTTGGTGGCGTCGTCGGTCACGGTGCCTTTCAGGATGGTGACCTGGGCCGTGGCCACTGCCACCGCCGGAGCCAGCACCGTTTGCTTGATTGGGGCGAGGCGCGAGGCCAATAACTGGTCCTCCTCGCTCAGCAACGGCTGTTTTTCGGGGCCGAGGAAGGTGATGCGGTAAATATCCTTCGCGCCCAGCCCGCCGGGCCGGTCGCTGCTGTAGTAGCCGTGCCGGCCGGACGCGGAAGTCACGAAAAATACGTCGTCGTCGGGCGTATTGATGGGCCAGCCCAGGTTCTCCGGCGTGCTCCACTTGCCTTTCTCAAACACCGATTTAAAGATGTCGTAGCCGCCCATCGAGTTGTGCCCTTCCGACGAAAAGTACAGCGTTTTGCCATCGGGGGCCATAAAGGCGCCCTCCTCGCCATACGCCGTGTTGATGGTTGGCCCCAGGCTCACGGGCGTGTTTTTGCCGTCGAGGTCCACTTTATAAATGTCGGAGCTGCCCGCGCCGCCCTCCCGGTCGCTCACGAAGTATAGGTAGCGGCCATCGGGCGAGTAGCTGGCCGAGGTTTCGTGGGCGTTGGTGTTGATGCGGCTGTTGAGGCGGCGCGGCTTGTCCCAGGTGCTGCCGCTGAGGGTGGTTTCGAGCAGGTCGCCGCCGTTGGTACCCACGTACACCAGCATGCGCTGGCCATCGGGGGCCAGGCCCACGGTGGCGTTGTGGTCGTCGGTGTTCACGGGTGCGCCTAGGTTGGCGGCGCGGCTCCAGGCCTTGCCCTTCCAGGTCGACTGGTAGATGTCTTCAAAATAGCCGTTGCCCTCCGGGTCTTTCTTGCCCCCCGTCGAGCCCTCGCGGCGCGACGTAATCAGAATAGTCGACTCATCGGCCGACACCACCGGCCCGTAGTCCGAGGCCTGCGAATTCAGCTCCGGCCCTGCGTTATCAATAAACACGCGCGTGGGGTGGGCCATCAGCTGCTGGCCATTGCGGCACTCCTGAATGCGGCGTTGCAGGTCGTTGGGCGTGATGGTGCCGGCGCTGCCGTTGCGGGTGTTGCTTCCCACGGGCGTGGCCAGCTGGTATTCGGCCATGGCCTCGCGCCACTTCGCGCTCAGGTGCAGGGCGCGGGCCAGCAGGTAGTGGGTGCGCGCATCGGCGGTAGCATCAAGCTTCGCGGCTTTTTGCAGGTAGGGCAGGGCGGCGGTTTTGGTGGCCGAGTTCAGGTAGCAGTCGCCGATTTTAACATTCAGGGCCGCATTGTTGGGATTAAATTCGTGGGCCGCCAGGAAGTGCGGCAGGGCCTGGGCGTAGCGCGGCGGGTCGGCGCGGTAGTCGTCGTCGCCGGCTTTCAGCTCGCGGTTCGCTTCGCGCAAGCCTTCTTTGTTATCGCCAAAGTTGTCTTTGGTGAAGGCCACGCTCTGGGCCGCGGCGGGCAGCGCGGCGCTGGCGAGGAGAACGGACAGAAGTAGGCGGAAGTACATGGTGGCTAGGAATAAAAGGTCGTCATGCAGAGCGCAGCGAAGCATCTTTACCGCTTCGTTGGTTCGATGGAATTATTTGCTGCGGGCAAGATGCTTCGCTGCGCTCTGCATGACGGGCTTAATTATAATCTGATACTGACAGCACTCACTCCGCCGCCTCGCCCGCGCAGCCGGCGGCCGCCGCGTAGTTATTCCCCACGGCAATGCCCAGCTCGGCGGCTTTGCGCCAGTCCTGGCAGGCCTCATCGGCCTGGCGGAGCATTTCGCGGGCGTGGCCGCGGTTGAGGTAGGCCTCGGCGTAGTCGGGTTTCAGCTTGAGGGCGGCGCTGGCATCGGCGGCGGCATCGGCGTATTTCTCCAGCTTGAGGTGGGCGGCGGCGCGGTTGTTCCAGGCGTAGGCGTACTTCGGGTCGAGCTGCAGGGCCTGGCTGAAATCGGCAATGGCCCCGGCGTAGTCCTTGTTCTCGAAGCGGGCACTGCCGCGGTTGTTGTAGGCCAGGGCGTTGTCGGTTTTCTTGGCCAGGTAGGCGTCGTAGTCTTTCAGGGCCTGGGGCAACTGGCCGGTGTGGCGCTCGGCGGTGGCGCGGTTCAGCAGGGCCGAAAGCAGCTCGGGTTGCAAGCTCAGCGCTTCGGTATAGTCCAGGGCGGCGGCGGCGTAGTTGCCGAGTTTCTGCTGGGTGCTGGCGCGGTCGTGGTAAGCGTAAGCCAGCTTGGGGTCGGCCTTGATGGCCCCGTCAAAGTCGTCGCGGGCGGCTTGGTAGTCGCCTTTCTCGAAGCGCAGCACGGCGCGGTTGTACCAAGCGGGCGCGTAGTCGGTCTTGGCCTTTAGGGCTTCGGAATAGTCGGTTTCGGCTTCGCTGAGCTGGTTTTGGGCCTCGTGGGTGCGGCCCCGGCCGAAGTAGCCGGCGTAGTTGCCGGGCTCCAGCTTCAGGGCCTGGTCGTAGTCGGCCAGGGCCTGCGGGTATTCTTTCAGCTCGTAGCGGGTGGCGGCGCGGTTGGTGTAGGCGGCCGCAAAATCGGGCTTGGCGGCAATGGCCTGGTCGAAGCTGGCCAGCGCCGCCGGGTAGCTCTGCTTGCTGAAGCTGACGAGGCCGCTGTTGTAGGCCTTCTCGGCCAGCTGCGGGCCGGGCAGCGTGCTGGCCCGCACGGTATCGACCTGCGCCCGCACCGCCAGCGGCGCGCCCAGCAACACGAAGAAAAGCAGACTCTTTTGTATCATATCCAGATGATAAGCCGAAAGGAAAGCGTGGATAGCGAAGATATTGGATTTTTGGTTTGAGCTAACAATGGAGAGCATCCTGCTAGTCCTTCTTCGCCGCTTTAAGCTTCCCGAAAATGCTCTTGGGCAAAATCATGTGCGCCCCGCGCGTGCCGTCCACCACCTGCGTCACGTCGAGGTCGCCGGCCACGCTGCACAACATGTAGGCGTCGTCGCGGCTGAGGTGCTTTTCGGCCACCAGGAAGGCAATCATTTCGCGCACCGCGTCCTTGGCGGCAAGGATGAGGTCTTCATTCAGGCCCATGCTGATGTAGGCGGTGGGCGTTTCGGCGCGGGGCAGGGTTTGGTGTAAATCCTTGCGCACGATGAACTGTAGCGTGCCCGTGAGCGAAGTTTCCAGCGCCGTGATGTCGACCTCGCCGTTGCCTTGGCCGGCGTGGCCGTCGCCCACAAAAAACAGCGCGCCCGCCGCGTGCACCGGCAAATACAGCGTGGTGCCGGCCACCAGCTCCTTGTTATCGAGGTTGCCGCCGTGGATGCCGGGCGGCGCGCTGTTGATGCGGCCCGAAGCGGCCGGCGGAGCCACGCCCATGCTCCCGAAAAACGGTCGCAGCGGCACGTCGATGCCCGGCAGGAAGTGCGCCACCATCTTCTTCGCATCGAGCGGGATAATGCGCATTTTGGCGTAGCCGAAATCCTCCGGAATAAAGCCGCTTTTGGCCCCAAAGGCATTGTATGCGTAGGGAATGGCCAGGTCGATGCGTTGAATGCGGACCTCCAGCACGTCGCCGGGCTCGGCCCCTTCCACGAAAATGGGGCCGGTGAGGATGTGCCCGCCCGGCCCTTTATTCGTGACGTGCTCGGTGATGTCGCGCAGGTTCGGCTCTACCTGTGCGGCGGGCAGGCCCGCGCCTTCGAGCCGGGCCGGCGTGGAGGTGATGAGGGTGTGCACCCGCACCGTTTCGCCGGATTTGATGCGCAGCACGGGCGGCGCGGCGGCGTCATAATAGCCCCAGGCGGCGGTGGCCGGCGTGATGGGCAACTCGTGCAAGGCGATTTTTTGAGCTTGGGCGCAGGGGAGCAGGCCGAGCAACAGCACAGCCAGAGCAAAAATTGGAAGGCAAACTTTCATGGCGGTAAGTTCGCTCCGGGGTAGCGGTTGTCAGTCGGATTCCTTTGGTGAGCACCTGGGTGTGACTTGGTAAGCGGCGGCGAAGAGGCGCGGTCTTGCCTTGCTGCAAATAGCAAAATGGGCCTGGATTATCTGTAAGCCAGGTTTGTTAAGTCATTTTATTATTATGTTAAATTAAATAAAGTTGTGAAAGACCTTATTTCACTTTGCCCGTGCTTTTGCCTAATCCGGCAAATGTAGGGCAGCAGCCCGCCAGCACGCAATGGCCCGGCAGCAGCGCGGGCCAGCGGAAATTCGTAAGGGCAATGACTACTGATGCGCGGCATTCACCCGAAATTCGCAACCGGCTTATCGCCAATTGCTCCGGCTCGCTGTTTAACTAAGCCGATGCTAAGCGCCAAGGCGCCAAAATTCCGCCACCAAAATGACCTCAGCCACCGCCCCGCTTTCCGCCGCCGAAACCACCCGCTACAGCCGCCACCTGCTGCTACCCGAAATCGGCGCGGCCGGCCAGCAAAAGCTCAAAGCCGCCCGCGTGCTGGTGGTGGGCTGCGGCGGCCTGGGCTGCCCCGTGCTCCAATACCTGGCCGCCGCCGGCGTGGGCCTGCTCGGCCTGCTCGACTTTGATACCGTGGACGACAGCAACCTGCATCGTCAGGTGCTCTACACCACCGCCGACGTGGGCCGGCCCAAAGCCATAGTGGCTGCCGAAAAGCTGCGCGCCCAGAATCCCTTTATCGCGCTGCAAGCGCACCAAGTCGTGCTCTCGGCGGGCAATGCGCTGGCGCTGTTTGTGGGGTACGATGTGGTGGTGGACTGCTCCGATAATTTCGCCACCCGTTACCTCGTCAACGATGCGTGCGTAGTGCTGGGCAAGCCCCTGGTGTTCGGGGCCATCTTCAAGTTTGAAGGGCAGGTTTCGGTGTTTAATTACCAAAGCGGCCCCACCTACCGCTGCCTGCACCCGGTGCCGCCCGCGCCCGGCGACGCGCCCAATTGTGCCGAAATCGGCGTGCTGGGCGTGCTGCCCGGCCTCATCGGCACCATGCAGGCCAACGAGGCCCTGAAAATTATTCTCGAAATAGGGGAGGTGCTGAGCGGCCGTCTCTTGCTGGTCGATGCCCTCAGCATGCGCTTCCAAGCCATCGGCTTTCGGGCTGTGGCGGCCAACCAGCAGCTTACCGCACTGGCGTCCGATTACGCGGCCTTTTGCGGCGAAGCGCCCCTCGAAACCGTCCCGGCCCGCGCCCCCGAAATCTCGGCCGACGAGCTGAAAGCCTGGCAGGCCAGCGGCCGGCCACTCCAGCTGCTCGACGTGCGCGAGCCGCACGAGCACGCCCGCCGCAGCATTGGCGGGCAGCTGATTCCGCTGGGCCAACTGGCGGGGCAGCTAGCCGATTTGCAGCCCGATGTGCTGGTGGTGGTGCACTGCGCCAGCGGCGTGCGCAGCCAAAAAGCGGCGCAGCTGCTGCTCACCAATGGCTTTGCCGAAGTGTATTCGCTCCGCAACGGGCTGGCCGACTACTAAGCTACTTGGCCGTAGGCATGCCGCAGCCGGGCCAGGCGGCCAGGCGGGCGCGGATGTGGTCGAGCCGGGCTTGTTTGGGCGCGCCGCGCCGGGCCAGGGCCGTGGCCGTCCAGTACTGGTGGCTTGTGAGGAAACGCTCCTGTAGCTGAAACCAGGCGTGCTCGCTGGCGATGAGCTGGCGGGCCGTCAGCTCGCGGAAAAGGCTGGTGGAGATGGGCACGAAATCGGGGCGTCCCAGATAGTCGAGGTCGGCATCGCACAGGATTTGAGCCAGGTGGCAGCGGGGTTCCTGCGGGTATTGCGTAGCGATGATTAGGGCGCAAATCTGCTCAATCTGGCCCCGCGAATAGTCGAATTTCGGGAGCGTAGCGCGTACTATCTCGCAGCCCCGGGCCTCGTGGCCCTCATACGTATGCAGGAAGCCCGCATCGTGGTACAGGGCCGCCGTGCGAAGCAACGCCAGGCTTTCGGAATCGGTCATGCCTTCGGCGGCAGCCAGTGCCTGGGCTGCCTGCGTCACGTCGAGGGTGTGGTCCAGGCTATGGTAGTAGAGGGTGGGGGCCAGGCCCCGGCGCAACTCGCGCACGATAAACGCTTCGGCAGATGAGGCTCGCATACGGAAGGAACGGACGCGGTGAAACGATGAACCCCGGCGGGGCTGCCGGCAACAGAAAAAGCAAAATGCGGAAAGCCGCCAGCAACTACTACGCCACTCCTGAAAAAAGTAGGCAATGCAATAAACTGAGAATTGATTTATTGCGCGGCAGGATTATTTACTACCTTGATTAAATATAGCACTAGGCTACTATTTTATGAAGCGGTGACCTGCTTTGGTGTAGGCAGATTTTTAGATAACCAATTGCTGCAAATTAGGACGGTGCTTTCAATTCCTGATATCAATTATAATGGAATTGAAGTAATTAATTCATCTTTGCGCGACCAACGGCGGCCGGTGCCTGGCGATGCCGGCCGGCCCGGCAATCGGGCCGTAATTTTACCCAATTTCCACTCGCTTCTACCTGCAATGATGTCCCACCGCCCCAACCGCTTTTCGTTCCGGCAGCTGCTGCGCCAAGGAGTGCGGTTCGGGTGGGCAGCCCATCTTCCTGTCGCCGCCAAAACCCAGCTTTGTTCATGAGATGGATTTTTACGGTGTTGATTTTCTGGATGATGTGCAGGCCGGCGGTTGCCCGGCAGTCCTATTGGGAGGTCGATTATGATTCGCTAACCCGCGCCCTGCCGCAACAAACATCCGACGCCGCCCGCCTGCGGGTGGTGCAGCAGCTGCTCGACCTGCACCCCACCAACGTGCAGGCGCTGCCCTTGCTCGACCAGCTGCTGCGGCTGAACCAGCAGCTGCAAGTGCTGGACGCGGCCCCCTACCGCCACCTGCGCAACGGGCTGGTGCTGTGGCAGCAAGGCAATGCCGATGCGGCCGCCCTGGATACCATGAAAGTAGCCGTGACGGAATTTGACCGCCAAGGCCGGCCCATTCCGTGGCTGCTGATAGACCTGGTGACGCTCTATAACCGGCTGAACCGCATGGATGCGCGCAAACGCTACTACGAGGAAAAACTGGCCTACTACCGCCTGCACGGGGCGACCGAGAACGTGGCCGCGTGCTACGTGTCGCAGGGTGGCTACTACCGGCGCATGGGCGACTACAACCGCACCCTGAACAGCGTGCTGCGCGCCGCCGACCTGGTGCGCACCTACGACCGGCCGCTCTACGTGCGCGAGCTGCTGGTGGCCGGGGCCATATACGCCGACTGGGGCAACCGCGCCAAGGCCGTGCAATACCTAGGCCAGGCCCTGCGCCTGCCCGAGTTCCGGCGCATCCAGGGCATGGAGCGGGTGTTCACGTTCCTGGCCTTGTCGCGCCTGTATGCCGAAGGCCAGCACCCCACCACCGCTCTGCGCATGGTAGATTCGGTGCTGGCTGCCCGGGGCGGCGATGCCAATGAGCGCAAGCTCAGCCAGGCCTACGCGCTGGTGCAAAAGGGCCGGGTGCTGCTGCAAATGCAGCGCGTAGCAACCGCCGGCGAGCTCCTAAAGCAGGCCCAGCAGCTCGACGATTCGCTGCACATCCCCATGACCGGCAAGCCCGGCGAGTTTGAGCTCGATGCCGCCTGGGCCCGGTACTACACGGCCCGGCACGACGATGCCCGCGCCGAAACCCACTGGCTGCAGGCCTACCGAAAGGCCACCGCCGCCCGCATCGAGCGCCTGCGGCCGGAGTACCTGAAGCAGCTCATCGCCTTTTATGATGACCGCAACCGGCCAGCCGAGGCCCAGCGCTACTCCCGCGCCTACATCGCCCTCACCGATACGCTCAACGCTGCCCAGAATACTTTCCACGTAGCGCAGTACGAAAGTGAGCGGATGGAACAGGCCCAGAACGCCCAGATTGCCAGCTTGCAACAAGCCCAGGCCGTACAGGCCGTGCGCCTGCGCCTGGGCCAGTGGCTACTGCTGGGGGCGCTGCTGACCGTGCTGCTGGTGTCGGGGCTGGGGGCATTCATCTACCGCCAGCTGCAGGTGAACCGGCGCACCCTGGCCCAACTGCGCCAAACGCAGAACCAGCTGGTGCAGGCCGAGAAAATGGCTTTCCTGGGCGAGCTCACGGCCGGCATTGCCCACGAGCTGCAAAACCCGCTCACCTTCATGAAAAACTTTGCCGAAGTCAGCACCGACCTCGTGGAGGGCATGAACGGCGAAGGCCCCGCCCCGGCACTGGAAACTGAAATTCTGGCCGGCCTGAAACAGAACCTCCAGCAAATCAGCCAGCACGGGCAGCGGGCTTCGTCCATTATCAAGGACATGCTGGAGCACTCGCGCGCCGGCACCGGCCAGTCGGTGCCCAGCGACCTCAACGCCCTGGCCGCCGATTCGCTGTCGTTGGCCTACCAGGGTCTACGCACCACCGACCCAAACTTTTACGCCACCCTGAGCAAGGAGCTCGACCCCCAGCTGGGCCTGGTGGGCCTGGTGACGCAGGACATGGGCCGCGTGCTCCTGAACCTGTGCACCAATGCCCTGCACGCCGTGCGCCAGCGCCAGCGCGACCTGGCGCAGCAAAGCACCGGCGGGCCGGCCAACTACCAGCCCACCGTGACGGTGCGCACCCGCCGCCCCACCCACAGCCCGGTGATAGAAATTCTGATTTCCGACAATGGCACGGGAATGCCGCCGCAAGTGCGGGAAAAAATATTTCAGCCGTTTTTCACCACCAAGCCGCCCGGCGAGGGCACCGGCCTGGGCCTGTCGCTGAGCTATGACATTGTGACCAAGGGCCACGGCGGTACCCTCACCGTGGAAACTCGCGAGGGCGAGGGCACCGAATTTCTTATTACCCTGCCCGCCTGAGCCGTGGAGAAATTAGCTAACCGGATGCGCCCCCACGCCGCCACCAGTTGGCTCACGGGCCTGCGCCGCACGGTGCTGGGCTGGGGGCTGCGCGGGGCGGTGGCCGGCGGGGTGCTGCTCAGTTGTCCGGTGCCGGCGACCGCCCAAACCCATACCGTCGACAGCCTCCGGGCCGAAGTGCGGGCCCACCCCCAGCCCGATGCCGCCCGCGTCAAAAGCCTCAATGCGCTGGCCCTGGAGCTGCGCAACAACGCCCCCGATGAGTCGGCCGCCCTGTTTGAGGAGGCGCGCCAGTTGGCGCAGTTGCTGGGCGACACCGGCGGCGCGGCCGAGGCCGAACTGGGCCTGGGGTTTTACCACCGCCACCGCAGCGAGTATGCCCTGGCCGAAAGTTTTTCGGAGCAGGCCCGGCACGATTTTGAGCGGGTGGGCGACCGCCTGGGCCAAACCCGCAGCCTCTACAATCAGTCGAGCGTGTACTCGGAACAGGGACTGTATGCGAAGTCGTTGCAGGCCAACCTGCGCGGCCTGGCCCTGGCCGAGGCTGCGCACAGCGAGAAGTGGCTGGCCTTTCTCAACACCCAACTGGGCATCACCAGCACTTACCTGCACGAGTATGATAATGCCCGGCGCTACCTCACGCAGGGCCTGCGCTGGGCCAAGCGCTCGGGCGACAAGAACAGCATCGGGCACGCCTACACCGGGTTGGGCAACCTCTTCCGTGCACAGGGCCAGTGGGCCAACGCCCAGCGCAACTACGAGCAGGATGCCAATATCTTTCGGCTAAAGCAAGACGAAGCCGGCCTGGTGTTTGAAGGAATTAATATTGGCGATATGGAAGAGCGCCAAGGGCATTATCCGGAAGCTTTTGCCAATGCCCGCCGCAGTCTGCGCCTAGCGCAGCACCTGCGGTCTGTGGGCGAAATACCCCGCGCACAGCTCGTGCTGGCCCGTACGTTTCTGCACACCGGCCGCCCCGATAGCGCCATCTTCTACGCCCTGCGGTGCTTGCAGACCACGCGCCGCAGCGGGGCCCGGCAGTACAGCCGCGATGCCAGCCAGATACTGGCCCAGGCCTCGGCCCGGCGCGGTGATTTCGCGGCCGCCTACCGCTACGAGGAGTTGTTTGGCGCGTACCGCGACAGCCTCAACAGCAGCGACTTGCAGCGGAAGGCCGCCGTGCTGGAATACCGCGCCGAGCTGGCCAAAAAACAGGCCCAAATTGGCATGCTCACCAGCAACAGCCGCCTCATCCAAACCAAGAATCGCCAGCAAGGCTGGCTGCTGCTGGGGGCCCTGCTGGGCCTGGGGGTCGTGGGCACCCTAAGCGCCGTGCTCTGGCGCAACAACCGCGAAAAACAGCGCGCCTACGCGCTGCTCAAGCAGCAGCAGGACGAGTTACGCGCTGCCCAGAGCCAGCTGGTGGCGGCCGAGAAATGGGCTTTCGTAGGCGAGTTGTCGGCCGGCATTGCCCACGAGCTTCAGAACCCACTCGCGTTCATGAAAAACTTCGCCGACTTGAGCGTGGGCCTGCTCGACCACGGCCCCACCGCGCAGCCCTCCGGCCTGGAACAGGAAATAATGGCTGGCCTAAAGCAAAACCTGCTGAAAATCAGCCAGCAGGGCCAGCGGGCTTCTGCCATCATCACCGACATGCTGGCCCATGCCCGCACCGGCACGGCCCCGCGCGTGCCCACCGAACTCAACGCGCTGGTGGCCGATGCGCTGGCGCTGGCCTACCAGGGCCTGCGCACCCAGGCCCCCGCCTTCCACGCCACGCTGGTGCAGGACTTTGCCCCCAATTTGCCCCTGGTAGCCGTGGTGCCCTCCGACCTGACCCGCGTGCTGGTGAACTTGTGCACCAACGCCTTGCACGCCGTGCGCCAGCGCCAGCGCGAACTGGAAGGTGCCACCGCGGCCACCTACCAACCCACCGTGACGGTGTGCACGCGCCAGACCGCCGACGGGGCCGTGGAAATTCGGGTGCACGACAACGGCACGGGCATGCCGGAGCAGGTGCGGGAAAAAATCTTCCAGCCCTTCTTCACCACCAAGCCTGTGGGCGAGGGCACCGGCCTGGGCCTGTCCTTGAGCCACGACATTGTGACCAAGGGCCACGGCGGCACCCTGGCCGTGGAAAGCGTGGAGGGCGAGGGCACCGAATTCATCCTCAGCCTGCCGCCCGGCGGCAAAGCATAACGGCCGGGGTAGTACATTTCTATCCGTTTGGGCGGGGCCGAAACCCGGTACGGGAAAATTCGGCCGAACTGCCCAACTTTGTGGCGGCCCGTGCGCCATTTTCTGCTCTACTTTATTTCCTCTGCGCTCCTTCCCCCTATGGCTCACTCGGCTGGTTACGGCGACCTCTTCTTCCTGGCCCCGATGGCGTACGGCATGATGCGCGGCCTGAACCGGTTCCTGGACCTGCCGCAGCGGCTGCCGCGCTGGCACCGGGCGCTGAACTATATCTGGGTGCCGGCGGCGGGGCTGTTTGTCGTTTCCCTGGCGCTGAATTTCAAGTCGCCGATTCTGGGCGATGTGTATTGGCTGCTGGTGCTGTTTGCATTGCTGGGCGTGCTGCTGGCCCTGCGCCACTACCGCCCGGCGCGTACGCTGCTGTTTGCCACGGCCCCGTTTGTGGTGTATAAGGTGCTCGAAATCATCATCGAGGACTCCAATGGCAAGATTCCCAAGAGCTTCGATGCCTTCCTCGATACCACGCAGGGCTTCGTCATCATTTGGCTGATTACCTTCATTTTCATTGCCCGTAGTCAGAAAAAGCAGCTCGAAAAAGAACGGGTGCTGCGCGAAGAGGAGGAAAAAGCCAAGCGCCGCATCGAAGCCCAGAACGCGGAACTGGAGCGCCTGGTGGCCGAGCGCACCGCCGCCCTCACGCACCAGGCCCAGGAGCTGAGCGGCGCCCTCGTGGAGCTGCGTACCACCCAGGCCCAGCTGGTGCAGTCCGAAAAAATGGCCAGCCTGGGCGAGCTCACGGCCGGCATTGCCCACGAAATTCAGAACCCGCTCAACTTCGTCAATAACTTCGCCGATGTGAGCGCCGAGCTCATCACCGAGCTGGAAGAAGAGCAGCAAAAACCCGACCGCGACCTGGAGCTGGAAGCCGAGCTGCTGGCCGACCTCAAGCAGAACCTGCTCAAAATCAGCCAGCACGGCGGGCGGGCGGCCAGCATCGTGCGCGGCATGCTGGAGCACTCGCGCACCAGCTCCGGCGAGCGCACCCCCACCGACATCAACCAGCTGGCCGACGAGTACTTGCGCCTGGCCTACCACGGCCTGCGCGCCAAGGACAAAACCTTCAACGCCACGCTCAAGCCCGATTTCGACCCCGCCCTGCCGCCCGTCGAGGCCATTGCCCAGGACCTGGGGCGCGTACTGCTCAACCTGCTCAGCAACGCCTTTTATGCCGTGCGCCAGCGCCAGCTGCGCGGCGAGCCCGGGTACGCGCCCACCGTGGGCATCAGCACGCGCAAGGTGGGCGAGAAAGTAGAAATCCGGGTGCGCGACAACGGCCAGGGCATTCCTGAATCCGTGCGGGCCAAAATCTTCCAGCCCTTCTTCACTACCAAGCCCACCGGCGAGGGCACCGGCCTGGGCCTGTCGCTGAGCTATGACATTGTGACTCAGGGCCACGGCGGTACCCTCGCTGTCACGTCGCAGGAGGGTAGCTTTACCGAGTTTCTGATTAGCTTGCCAATTAATCAAGCGGGCTAACTGCCCGCCCCGGTCTCTTTCTGGTTCTACCGTCAGCATCCGCCGTTAAGTCGCCGAACCATAGCGCGTACTTAGCGGTTAGGGCTGGGCTTTGGCCTGTTGCTTAATTAAATAAGCACTGGCTTTCATCATTCCTTTCCCTTAGAACCAGCTCGTTGATTCCTATTATTACCCGGGTTTCGGCTCTCCGTAGGCTTGGCTGGCGGGGCCTGTTGCTGGCCGTGCTGCTGGCCGGCCCAGGGCCGGTAATGGCCGGGCCGCGTGCGGCCGGAGCGTCGTCGCCCGGGGCGGCCGTGGACAGCCTGCGCCACCTCCTGACGCTGCCCCAAACCAACTTCGACCGCGTGAAGCTGCTCTGCCAAATCAGCGACCAGCTCTGGACCCAGCGCACCGACTCGGCCGCCGTGTACGCCAACAAAGCCCTGGCCCTGGCCCGCCGCATCCACTACCAGCAGGGCGAGGGCGCGGCCCTCAACCGCCTCGGGGCGGCCCTGCGCGAGAGCAACCTGGCGCGCGCGCTGGAAGTGTTCCAGCAGTCGCTGCACATCGCCGAAACCACTCACGACCAGGGCTTGATAGCCCAGAACCTGCGCAGTATCGGCATCATCTACGTGTATTTGCGTGACGAGCGCCAGGGCCTGGCCTATTATTTCCGGGCCCTGAAAATTGGCGAGCAGCTGCACGACGAGAACCGCACGGTGATTGAGCTGAGCAACATCGGGCTGGCGTATGACTTGTTCGGTCAGATTGACTCGTCCCGGATTTTTCAGGAACGCGCGTACGCCCTGGCCCGCCGCCTCCACACGCCCACCAACTACATCCTGTACGGCTTGGGCAACGTGGCCCGCAAAAGCGGTCAGATAGCCCAGGCGCGCACTTTCTACTACCAGAGCATTGCCGAATCGAAGAAGGTGCACCACCTGCGCAGCCTCAACTTCGCCTACGTGGGCCTGGCCCAGCTCTACCAGCAAATCGGCCAGGCCGATTCCAGCATTTACTACGCCCGGCTGGGCTGCCAGGCCGCCCAGACCAACGGCTTCCTGCGCGGCGTGCTCAACGCCAGCACGCTGCTCACCCAGGATTTTAAGCGGCGCGACCGCCCCGACAGCGCCCTCAAGTACCAGAGCCTCATGCTGGTGATGAAGGACACGCTCTTTGGGCAGGAAAAGGTGATGCGCCTGCAAAGCCTCAACTACCGCGAGCAGCAGCGGATGCAGGAGGTGGCCGCCAGCCAAGCCGCGCTGCGGGCCCGCTACCGCACCGCCGGGCTGGTGGGCTTGCTGGTAGGCCTGCTGGTACTGGCCATCATTCTGGCCCGGCACGGAAGCCAGCAGCGGCGCGCCCGCGAAGCGTTGGAGCAGTCACTGGTCGAACTGAAAACGGCCCAGGACCAGCTGGTGCAGCGCGAAAAAATGGCCTTCCTGGGCGAGCTCACGGCCGGCATTGCCCACGAGCTGCAAAACCCGCTCAACTTCGTGAAAAACTTCGCCGAAGTGAGCGCCGAGCTGGTGGACGAGATAAACGGCGACCCCCACAACCCCGCCCGCGACACCACGCTGGAGCGTGAAATCCTCGACGGCCTGAAGCAGAACCTCCGGCAAATCAGCCAGCACGGGCAGCGCGCCACGTCCATCATCAAGGGCATGCTGGAGCACTCGCGCACCGGCACCAGCCAGCGCCTGCCCACCGACCTCAACGCCCTCATCGAGGAAAGCCTGCGCCTGGCCTACCAGGGCCTGCGCACCAAGAACAAAGATTTCACCGCCGAGCTCAACACCCGGCTCGACCCCGCGCTGCCGTCCGTATCGGTAGTGCCGCAGGACCTAAGCCGGGTGTTGATTAATCTGTTTACCAACGCATTTCATGCCCTGCAGCAGCGCCAGCACCAGCAATCCGGCCCCGATTATCAGCCAGCCCTCACGGTGAGCAGCCGGGTGGTGGCGGGGCAGGTCGAAATCAGCATTCGGGACAATGGCACGGGCATGTCGGAGCAGGTGAAGGCCAAGGTGTTCCAGCCCTTCTTCACCACCAAGCCCGTGGGCGAGGGCACGGGCCTGGGCCTGTCCATGAGCCACGACATTGTGACCACCGGCCACGGCGGCACGCTCACCGTGGAAAGCCACGAGGATAAGGGCACCGAATTCGTCATCGGCCTGCCCGCCTAAGCCGCCCCGCGCCCTACCTTTGGCCTGACTAATTTCCCCGCCTCCGCCCCATGCAAATCCTGGTTGTTGACGACGAAACCGATGTGCGCGACCTGTTTCTGCAGCGCTTTCGCCGCGAAATCCGCAGCGGCGAGATGAGCTTCAGCTTCGCCTTTTCGGGCGAGGAAGCCCTGACCTATCTGCGCGCCCACCACTCCGAAGTCCTTATTATTCTCTCCGACATCAACATGCCCGGCATGAGCGGCCTCGACCTGCTCGGCCACGTCAAGGAGGAGTTCGAAATGCCGCCCACCACCATGATGATGATTACGGCCTACGGCGACAACGCCAGCTACCAGCAAGCCATGAGCCTGGGGGCCAATGATTTTCTGACCAAGCCCGTGGATTTTGCCGTGCTCAAGGAGAAACTCCAGCACCTGCTGCCCTAAGCAGCTACCCGAGTGGGGAGTTGTCATTCCGACGAAGGAGGAATCTGAGAAAACCAATGAAGAACAGTCCTCAGATTCCTTCTTCGTCGGAATGACAACGACCCGCTGAGTGCCATCCTTTTCTGACGTATTTTCGTCCAATTACTCGACTTCTGCCAACTCCTATGAAAACCAAGATTCTGGTGGTCGACGACGAAGCCGACCTCGAACTGCTTATCAAGCAGAAGTTTCGGCGCAAAATCCGGGAGAGCACCTACGAGTTTCTTTTCGCCACCAACGGCCAGGAAGCCCTGGAGCGCATCACCGAACACCCGGATACCGACGTCATCCTCTCCGACATCAACATGCCGGTGATGGACGGCCTCACGCTGCTCACGCGCACCCACACCGAGCACCCGGCCATGAAAACGGTCATCGTGTCGGCCTACGGCGACATGGGCAACCTGCGCACGGCCATGAATCGGGGCGCCTTCGATTTCGTGGTGAAGCCCGTCGATTTTGCCGACCTGGAACTCACCATCGAAAAAACCGCCGACCAGGTGCGCCAGCTGCGCGACACGCTCCGCGCCATCCAGGAAAACAACATCCTGAAGATGTACGTCGACGAAACCGTGCTCAATTTCATGACGCGGCCCGACTTCGAAAACCGCCTCCTGGCCTCCGAAACCGTGGAAGCCACCGTAGTCTTCCTTGACATCTGCGGCTTCACCGCCCTGGCCGAAAAGCTGCCGCCCACCGACGTAGTGGGCCTGCTTAATACCTATTTCGACTTGGTGGTGAAGGAGTTCATTGCCCAGGGCGGCCACGTTGATAAGTTCATGGGCGATGCGGTGATGGCCGTGTTTCGGGGCGAGCACCACTTGGACCGCGCCATCGACGCGGCCCTTTCGGCCCGCACCGCCCTGCAACAGAGCCAGGCCCCCTTGCCGCCCGGCTTCGACTACCGCCCCCAGGTGAGCATCGGCGTGAATACCGGCGAAGTCGTGTCCGGCAACATCGGCTCGGCCTCCCTCAAACGCCTGGACTACACCGTGATTGGCGACGTTGTGAACATGTCGCAACGCTTGCAGTCCGCCGCCAAAGCCGGCCAGATTATCATCAGCGAAGCCGTGTACGAGCGAGTAAAGGAGTCGTTTCACTGCCAGTTTGTGAGCGAAGTAACGCTGAAGAACAAGGCCCTGCCCGTAAAAATTTACGAAGTGGTGGAATAGGATGTAGCGTGGACTCTGCGAGTCCGCGCCTGAACGCCCCTTCCGCAACTGGCAAGGCGCGGACCCGCAGAGTCCGCGCTACAACTGCTTACTCTGCCAGCTCGCGCATTTTCTCATTCTGCGTCCTGATTCGCTGGCACAGCATCCGCAGAATATTGCGCAGCACCTCGGCGCGCTCCTCCATCACGTCGTAAAAATCTTCCTGGTCGATTCGGAACGCCAGTACCTCGCTCAGGGCTGCTGCCGTGGCCGAGCGCGGCTCGGCATCGAGCAAGGCCAGCTCGCCAAAGAAGTCGCCCGGCCCGAACGTGGCCAGCTGCTGTGGGCCGTTGAAAACGCCCACCTGACCATCGTGCACAATAAAAAGCGAGGTGCCGATATCGCCCTTGGCAAAAATCTCCTCGCCTTCCCGGAACGTCACTTCCTTCATAATGGGCACGATGCTGCTGAGTACGTTTTCGGGCGTGGTGGCAAACAGGGCGGTGCTTTTGAGCACCACTACCCGCTCCAGGGCGGAGATTTTGGACTCGGCGGCGTGTAAATGGCTCATGGCGGGAAGATTGAGGGCGGATAAGGGCTGGCCCCGGTGGGCGGCCAGCGCGGCTGCGGCCAGTTGGGCGCTTTCGCGCAGTAGCAGGTAAGGCGAAGAAAAATAGGAGCGCAGCAGTTCCAGCGCATCGGGCTCGGTTGGCTGCCAGTGGCGCAGGGCCACGCTCAGCGTCCAGGAGGTGAAGGCGACGTGGCCGCGCCGCAGCAGCAATGTGGGCAAGGCTTCGGTAGTGGGCGGCAGCTCGGCTACCAGATGCGGGGGCGGGGCCACCGCGCTGCCGGCCGCCGAGGCCGCGCCCATGGCCGCCATCGGGTGTGGGTGGGCCGGCGCACTGCGCGCCGTGAGGCTGGCGAAAAGCCGGGCCTTTTCGGCTACGGGTGAGTCATCAAGCAGCGCCTGCAAGCCCTGGTAAATGGGCCTTGGGATGAGATTATCGAGGATTTCGAGGGCGTTGGCCTGGCGCTCGCGGGCGGCATGGGCCACGTTGCGCTGGGCCGTGGCCACCAGCTCGGCATCATAAAGTTGGGCCAGCAGGCCGAACACACGCTGGTGCAGCAAGGTCAGCTCGTAGTCGATAGTGGCCGTGAAGTCCGGGCCGCCCGTCGTCACCAGACCGTGCAACAATTGCGCGGCCAGAGTAAATTCTTCGCGCAGCAAATGCTCAAATGTAGGCCGGTCGGCCGTGCGGGCCGGGAAGCGGCGCAGCGCCCGCAGCGCCACTCCTCGTGAAAACAGGTGCGGGTGCCGGGCCAGTTCCACCAGCGCGGCGCGGCTGGCAGAGGTACCCAGCCGTTCGAGTACCGTGGACATGCGGTGCGGATGGGCCGGCTCGGCGTCGCGCAATAGGGCTGCGCGCACCAGCGGCACCACGGCCGGGCCCAGCGCCACGAGGCTATCGGCGGCCGTTTGCCAGCGGTGCTTGTCGTTGATGGCGGACAGCAGGTGGTGGGCCAGTTCCAAGTGCCCCACGGTGCCGATGGCGCGCAGGGCTGCTTGTGCAACTTCCGGCTGGGAGCTGGTTAACTGGTTTTCAATCAGCTCATTTTGGATGTCAAGTGGAAAAAGCGACAGCAGGTCCAGGGCTGCCAGCTCGGCAGCCGGGCCGGGGTTGCTTTCAGCATTCGGCAGCAGGCGGTAGAGGCTGTGCCGGGCGGCTGCGTGCCGGGGTTCGGCTTCCAGACTGCCCCGAATGGCCCCCTGGCGGGCGGCCAGGTCGGCGCCGGTGAGCAGCGCGGCCACGGCCGGCGCGTCGGGGATGGCGGCGGCCAGCTGGCGGGCGGCGGCTTCGCGTACGGCAGCGGCGGGGTCGCGCAGGGCCAAGGCCTGGAGGGCTTCCACGGGCAGCGGGCGGGCTTCGGGCGTGGCCAGCAGCGCCAGGCGGATGCGCTCATCGGGGTGCTCCAGCAGGCGCGGGGCGTGCTCGGGCAGCGACTTGGGCTCGTGCTTGCGCAGCCAGGCCACGGCGTTCAGCACCTCGGTGGGGTGGGGGCTGAGCAGGTGGGCCAGCACCACGTGGCGGGCCGCATCGGGTAGAGCCAGGTCGGCGGTTTCGGCGAAGCGACGGCCCAGGCCCTCTTTCAATTCGGCCAGATAATTCAGGTAAGTGCGGCGCAAAAACAACAGGGACAATACCAGCAGCGCGCCCATCCAGAAGAAGGGCAGGCTGCCATCAAGCAGGCCCGACGAGCGTAGCGCGAAAAACAGCACCCCCGTCAGGGCCATGCCCACCGGCTCATAAAAGCCCTTGGCCAGCGTGTGGGCGGCCAGCCGCTGCGGCGGCGCCAGCGGCTGAAACAGCACCAGAAATACGGGGTCGAACACGGTGCGGCGCAGCACTTCCAGCAGCAGGTACAGCCCACAATAGAAGGCCAGCTGCCCGGCCTGCGAGTAGCCGCTAGCCACTTTGTAGCCGCCAAACACGGCCAGCGCCACCAGCGCCACCACCGGCAGCAGCCGCAACGACCACTGCACGCCGTAGCGCTCCAGCGCCTGCCGGCTCACCAGCAGCTTGAAGAACGTGGCGGCCAGGTACGTGGCCGCCAGTATCCAGCCCACGGACTGCATCACGTCTTCCGAGGCGTGAAACTTGTGCTTCACGTTCAGGAAAAACATGTATTCTACGGCCGTAATCACGCCCGCGATGGTCACCAAACTCAGGCACATGGCCAGCACCAGCTGGCTGCCGCCAAACAGGTGCTGCACCAGCTTCTTCTGGGGCCGGGCCACGGCCCGCACCGGCCGCGCCGTGGCCTCGACCACGTGCGAGCTAAGCGTGGCGCGCAGCGTGAGCAACGCCCCCAGATAGGCCACAAACGACACGCCCAGCAGCACCGGCAGCTGCGCGTCGCCGTGAATGAGGGCCGCCAACACCGCGCCCAGGGCCTTGGCCGGCATGTCGCCCGAGCTGATGATGCTGAACAGGCGCTTGCTCTGCCGCACATCAAACACCACCGCCGAAACGCCCCAGAACTCTAGGTTAGTGAGCAGATAAATCACTCGGTAGCCCGCCATAATGGCCACGGCCGCCGCCACCGAATGCCCCAGCACCACCAGCACGCCCAGCACGCCCACCAGCGCCACCACGGCCAGCAGCACGCGCACGGCCAGCTTTTTCAGCAGGTAATGGTGCTCGAAATGGGTGTAGACCTTGCCCACGGCCATCATGGCCAGCGCGCCCACGATGTAGCCCAGCGGCAGGCTGTGCTCGGGGTTGTGCTCGAGCAGCAGCACGTTGGCCGCCACGTACACCAGCACCGAGCCGATGCCGAGCAGGAAATTATGCAGCAAAAACAGCCCCACGGTGCGGGTTTCGCTGGCTTTGATGCCGAACAGGTTTTGCAGAGAAGCGGCCGAAATCATGCGGAAAAGGGGCCGGGCCAGGCGGCACGGCCGTAGCCAAAGATACACGGAGCAGCAGGTAGCGCGGCCTTTTAGTCCGCGGTGGCGGTATCCTAACGACTTGGCTTTTTATTCCTCGACTCGCGGGCTAAAAGGCCGCGCTACAAGTCAGCTACAGCGTTATCCGCTCCGCTATCGGCTGGAGGGTAGCCGTATTCAGGCCTTTGAACTCGATGTACTTCACATTCGGCACCCAGAATGTGCCGCCCTCAATGCGCAGAAACACGCGCTCCAGTTGAATCTGCTTGCCGGCTATGGTGGTGTAAACGTGGAGCGCCTTGTCCGTCGGCGAGCGCAGCAGGTAGAACCGGACCTTGTTGTAAGCCGCGAATTTTAGCTCGTACTTATCCGTCGCCAGCTTTTCGGCCGTGAGGCCGTAGGCGAATTTGCGCTGGATGAAATTCAACTCCTTGCGCTCGCCGTGCTCGTCGTAGCGAATCCAGAACACGTTCACGGGCTCGTCTTCGTTGAGGTGGCCGGCGCGGTCCACGTTCAGCTGGTAGATGACGGTGTTGGTATTGGGGTCGCGCTGCAGGTAGAAGAGCTGGTTGCTCACGCCGCTCGGTACCGGGAATACGGTGGCCGGTTTCGGGGCCGGTGGCAGGGCAAAGAGGAGGTTGAAAAGCAGCAGGAAGGTCGTTGCCGACATTGTTTTTGAGAGAGTGAATGCTTCCGCAAAGGTACGCCTGCCTGTAGCGTGGACTCTGCGAGTCCGCGCTTCGCACGAGCCATTCCTAACCCACCATGCGCGGACTCGCAGAGTCCACGCTCCATCACTTCATCTGCCGGAATTTCCGCTGCATCACCTCCTGCACCGGCACGTTCGAAATCTTGCTTTCCAGCCACGACACAATGTCCAGGTACAGAAACGGGCGGCTCTCGTAGGGCGTGGCGGCGATGACGATGAGCTTGCCGCGCAGCCGGATGAAGGCCTCGCGCACCTGGTGCGGCGCGATGCTGCCCACCGTGCGCAGAAACCGGAAAATCTCCACCTGCATGGGCTGTTGGTCGTCCATCTTGCCCAGGAAATGATACACCGAGCGAATCTGGTAGTCGAGGCTGGCATCGTCGCCGGCCTCGTAGTGGGCAATCAGGTTCAGAATGCGGGCGAAGCATTGCAGGTCCTCGCGCAGGCTCAGCTCCTTGTGCTGAATAATCAGGTTCAGGTATTCGATGGCCTTCCCAAACTCGCCGCTGCCGAAGTACAGGCTGGCGATTTTGTAATACAGCACCAGCGTGCGGTGCAGGTCGAGCTGCGGCTTGTAGCGCTCCAGTTGCTCCAGCAGGTCCGGAATGATTTCCAGGCCCTCGGTGAAGCGGCCTTCGAGGAAATAGGCGTTGATGCGGTTGGTGTAGAGGTACTGGAAGAGCAGGATTTCGGTGTTCGGGCTGCTGCGGCGCGTCTGGTTGGCGGCAAACTCTTCGAGGGTATTCAATACCTGCTTGAATTTGCTGTAGTACAGCAGGTTGTAGAGCGAGGCCAGCAGATTATGCAGGCCCTTGATGTAGAGCATCGTTTGCAGCTCCTTCATGTGCGGCGCTTCTTCAAACAAGTCCACCCACTTCTGCGCGTAGCGGTAGCCGGCCCGAAAATCCTGGTCGAGCGTGTGGTACCACACGTGCGCCTGGTAGAAATACAGCTTCTCAAAAAAACCGCCATCGTTGGCCGGAACCGCTGGCATATTCTCCCGAAAAAACGCCGTCACCCGCTCGTGGTCGGCCCGGTTGCGGGCGTGGCCAGCCTTCAAATACAGCCCGTAAAGGCGCAGCGAGGCGTTGCTGAGCGCGTGCTGGTTAGCCAGGTGCGCCACGGTATCGGTGGCTTCGGCGGTGAGGGTGTCGGCGCGGTCCTTCAGGCTGCGGGTGATGTACTGGCTTTCGATGAGCTTCTCAAAATCGAGGGCCAGCAGCACGATGTGCGGCATTTCGGCCTGGCGTGCGCCCTGTTTCACCTTCTCCAGCATGCGCAGGGCCTGCTGGTAAAAGCCTTTGTTGTAGAGCACCCGGGCGTAGTCGAGCTGCTCGTGCAGCTGAATATCGGGGTTCTGGCCGGCGTGGTACACGCGCAGGCTGGCCAGAATTTGCCGGTAAAGGTTGGCCTTGAGGTTGGCCAGCTGCACGCGTTTCAGGCTGGGCGCCTGGGCCATCACGGCGGCATCGTCATAGGTTTCCAGCGCATCGAGGGCATCGAAGAGGAGCAGGAATTTGAGGTCCTCGCTCGCGCCCGGCCGGTTGGTAAACAGCCGGAAATGGCGCTTTTCGGTCCGCGTCAGGGACTTTACCAGCTGAAAAACAGGCTCCTGATTTTTGGTAGGCATTGTATGAAGTGATAAAGCAAGTGGCTGATAAATAATTGATTGATGAATAAGGTTCGGCGTTTGGAAATAGTATAATTTCCAAAAACGTGGTTTTGCAGCGCTGGCGCAGGGCCCTTCTTGCCGACCTATTCATCACCGCAGCCCACTGATTCCGGGCGATTATCGCATGGCAACCCAGCAAATCCAAATCTTCGATACCACGCTCCGCGACGGCGAACAGGTGCCGGGCTGCAAGCTAAACCGCGACGAGAAGCTTCTCATTGCCCGGCAGCTCGAATTACTCGGCGTCGACGTCATCGAGGCCGGCTTTCCGGTTTCCAGCCCCGGCGATTTTGCCGCCGTGCAGGCCATCGCCGCCCAAACCCGCGAAGCCACCGTGTGCGGCCTATCACGGGCGGTCGAAAACGACATCCGCGTGGCCGCCGAGGCGCTGCGGCCCGCCCGCTACCCGCGCATCCACACCGGCATCGGCACGTCCGATGTGCACATTCAGCACAAGCTCTGCACCACGCGGGAAGATGTGCTGGCCCGCGCCATTGCCGCCGTGAAGCTCGCCAAAAGCTTCGTGGAAGACGTGGAGTTCTACGCCGAAGACGCCGGCCGCACCGATAATGTTTTCCTGGCCCGCGTGTGCGAGGCGGCCATCCGGGCCGGCGCTACGGTCCTCAACATCCCCGACACCACCGGCTACTGCCTGCCCCAGGAATACGGCGCCAAAATCAAGTTCCTGCACGAAAACGTGCGCGGCATTCACAACGTGCGGCTGTCCACGCATTGCCACAACGACCTCGGCCTGGCCACCGCCAACTCCATCGCCGGTGTGATGAATGGCGCGCGCCAGATTGAATGCACGATAAACGGCGTGGGCGAGCGCGCCGGCAACACCGCCCTCGAAGAAGTGGTGATGATTCTGCGCCAGCACCCCTACCTCGACCTGCACACCAACATCAACACCCGCCTGCTGGCCGAAACCTCGGCCATGGTGTCGCACCTGATGACCATGCCCGTGCAGCCCAATAAGGCCATTGTGGGCGCCAACGCCTTTTCGCACAGCAGCGGCATCCACCAGGACGGCATCATCAAGCACCGCGAAACCTACGAAATCATCGACCCCAAGGAAGTCGGCGTGGCCGATTCTTCGATTGTGCTCACGGCCCGCTCCGGCCGCGCCGCCCTGGCCTACCGCCTCCAGAAGCTGGGCTATGATTTCGAAAAACCCGAGTTGAACAAGGCTTACGCCAGCTTCCTGCAGCTCGCCGACCGTCAGCGCGAAGTAGTTGATAAAGACCTGCACGTGTTGGTCGAGCAGGAAAAACTTGTAACTGCTAATTGATTGAAAATTAACATTATGACTGCCAACGAAGTAGTTTATACCAGCCTCACCGCTTCCACCGAAAACCACCAACCCGAACCACCGGCGTCGCGCCCCCAGCGCCACGCCGATTGGATTAGCTACGCCGTCGCCGTGATTCAGCAAGCAGCACCCACTGCCACCAATTTCACCGAATCCACTACCCGCTAAGCCCCCGTTTTCCTTCTCTCCCTCCCAATGGCTAAGTCCTTATTCGATAAAATCTGGGATGCCCACGTGGTTCAACCCGCGCCCGGCGGCCTGGATATCGTGTATATCGACCGGCACCTCATCCACGAGGTGACCAGCCCGCAGGCGTTCGACGAACTCGAAGCCCGCAGCCTGCCGCTGTATCGCCCGGCGCGCATCCTCGCCACGGCCGACCACAACGTGCCCACCCGCAACCAGCACCTGCCCATCGCGGAGCCGCTGAGCCGTTCGCAGGTGGATACGCTGACGGCCAACTGCGCCAAATACGGCGTGGAGCTGTACGGCCTGGGCCACGCCCGCCAGGGCATCGTGCATGTCATTGGGCCGGAGCTGGGCCTCACGCTGCCCGGCACCACCATTGTGTGCGGCGACAGCCACACTTCCACGCACGGCGCGTTTGGCGCGGTGGCGTTTGGCATCGGCACCAGCCAGGTGGCGCAGGTGATGGCCACGCAGTGTCTGTTGTTGAGTCGTCCCAAGCGCATGCGCATTACCGTGGATGGCGACTTGCACCCCGGTGTGACAGCCAAAGACCTGATTCTTTATGTGATTGCCCAGCTCGGCACGGGCGGCGCCACCGGCTACTTTGTGGAATACGCCGGCAGCGCGGTGCGCGCCCTGAGCATGGAAGGCCGCATGACGGTCTGCAACATGAGCATCGAAATGGGCGCCCGCGGCGGCCTCATCGCGCCGGATGAAACGACGTTTGCTTACGTTGCAGGCCGTCCTTACGCCCCCAAAGAAGCCGCCTGGGACCAGGCCGTAGCCTACTGGAAAACGCTGTATTCGGACGAAGACACGGTTTTCGATGCCGAGCACCGCTTCGACGCGGCGGCCATTACGCCGATGATAACCTACGGCACCAACCCCGGCATGGGCATCGCGCTCAATGGCCACATTCCCAGCGAAGTGCCGGCCAACGAAGCGGAGAGCTTTGATAAGTCATTGCAGTACATGGGCTTTCAGCGGGGCGAATCCTTGCTGGGCAAGGAAATCAACTACGTGTTCATCGGCAGCTGCACCAACTCGCGCATCGAGGATTTGCGGGCGGTGGCGGCCTACGTGCAGGGCAAGCAGAAAGCCGGGCACGTCGAGGCCATCATCGTGCCCGGCTCGAAGCAGGTAGAGCAGCAGGCCATTGCCGAAGGCCTGGACAAGATTCTGGCCGAGGCCGGCTTTGAGCTGCGCGAGCCCGGTTGCAGCGCCTGCCTGGCCATGAACGAGGACAAGATTCCGGCTGGTGCTTATTGCGTGGCTACTTCAAATCGAAATTTTGAAGGGCGGCAGGGGCCGGGCTCGCGCACACTGCTGGCCTCGCCGCTGGTGGCGGCCATCACGGCGGTGCAGGGGCGGATTGTGGATATCACGCAGTATTTGAATTGAATGTAGCCTGGACTCTGCGAGTCCGGGCATCGCACGCACGACAAAACCCGGACTCGCAGAGTCCAGGCTACACACCCCAAATGGAAAAGTTTCAAACCCTGCATTCCAGCGCCGTGCCGCTGCCGCTCGAAAACATTGATACGGACCAGATTATTCCGGCCCGTTTCCTGAAGGCGACCACGCGCGAAGGCTTCGGCGAAAACCTGTTCTGTGACTGGCGGCGCAATGCCGACGGCTCGCCCAAGCCGGATTTTGTGCTGAACGACCCGAAATACCACGGCCGGATTCTGCTGGCGGGCAAAAATTTCGGTTGCGGCTCCAGCCGCGAACACGCCGCCTGGGCGCTGTACGACGCCGGTTTCCGGGTGGTGATTTCGAGCTACTTCGCTGATATTTTCCGGGGCAACGCGCTGAATACCGGCCTGCTCCCGCTGCAAGTGACGGATACCGAACTGGCCCGCCTCTTCGCGCTGGTGGAGCAGGACGCCGACACCCAATTCGTGGTGAACCTGCCCGAGCAGGCGCTGCACGTGCCCGCCACCGGCGACAGCTTTCATTTCGACATCGACGCCTACAAAAAGGAATGCCTGATTAACGGCTACGACGACATCGACTATCTGGTGAGCCAGAAGCCCGCCATCGAAGCCTACGAACAAAACCGAACCTGGACCTGGTAAGCAATTAAGACAATGGTAAGCAAGAAAATAGCCGTATTGCCCGGCGATGGCATCGGGCCGGAAGTCTGTCGGCAAGCCGTGAAGGTGCTCGAAGCCGTAGCCGAACGGTTTGGCCACCACTTTGGCCTCAGCTCGCACCTGATGGGCGCCTGCGCCATCGACGCCACCGGCAACCCGCTGCCCGCCGAAACCCTCGACGCCTGCCGCGCCGCCGATGCCGTGCTGCTCGGCGCCATCGGCGACCCGAAATACGACAATGACCCCACCGCCAAAGTGCGCCCCGAGCAAGGCCTGCTGCGCCTGCGCAAGGAGCTGGGCCTGTTTGCCAACATCCGCCCGGTTACGGCCTACGACGTGCTCCTGGACCATTCGCCCCTGAAGCGGGAGCGCATCGAGGGCACCGATATGCTCATTTTTCGTGAACTGACCGGCGGCATTTACTTCGGCGACAAGGGCCGCACCGCCGACGGCGAGGTCGCCTACGACCACTGCACCTACAGCCGCCCCGAGATTGAGCGCATCGCGCACCTGGCCTTTCGCGCCGCCGCCGGCCGCCGCCAAAAGCTTACGCTCGTCGACAAAGCTAACGTGCTGGAAACCTCCCGCCTCTGGCGCGAAGTAGTGCGCGAAATGGCCGCCCAGTACCCCGAAGTAGTTGTGGACTACTTGTTTGTGGATAACGCCGCGATGCAGGTCATCCTCAGCCCCACGCAGTTCGATGTGATTCTGACCGAAAATATGTTCGGCGACATCATCTCGGACGAAGCCTCGGTCATTGCCGGCTCGCTGGGCCTGCTGCCTTCCGCTTCGGTGGGCGAGGCGGTGGCGCTGTTCGAGCCCATTCACGGCTCTTACCCGCAGGCCAAAGGCAAGGGCATTGCCAACCCGATTGCCACGATTCTTTCGGCCGCGATGCTGCTGGAGCATCTGGAGCTGGATGCCGAGGCGGCCCTGGTGCGTGAGGCCGTGGACGAGGCACTGACTAACGGAGTTCTGACCCAGGAGCTGAGCCCCACTGCCCCCTATACCACCGAGGAAGTTGGCAATTACATCGCCTTCTGGATTGCCGATTCCAGTGAGAAGCAGTGGAATAAAAACAATGTGGAAATAGGCACCAGTACGATTATCTGAACTGATGAAGCGGGGCCCAGCCCCACCCCATCAACCAATATGCACCCATGAAAAAACGCTGCTTCCTGGTCTTAGCCGTCATTATTCCTGGCCCGCGGGGCGCGTAGGAACAGCTTGTTGCAACCCAGCAAAAGCCTTTCTAAGCTCCGCGCTCAGAAAGGCTTTTTTATTGATTTTCTCTTCTTTCAAGATTCAACACGCAATGTATTTCAACCCCGACACCCTGGCCTTTGTCGACGGCGAGTTTGTGAAAGCTGAAGCCGCCCAGGTGGGCGCTTACGCCCAGTCGCTGCACTATGGCTATGCCGTTTTCGAAGGCATCCGGTCCTACGCCACGCCCGCCGGCACGCGCGTTTTCAAGGCCGAGGAGCACTACGAGCGGCTGCACTACTCGTGCCGCAGCATTGGCCTGCCGTTCAATTATTCGATAGCCGAGCTGACGGATATTACCTATGAGCTGCTGGAAAAAAACGGCCTCGCCGATGCCTACATCCGCCCGCTGGTGTATGCTGCCACGCCCAACATGACCCTGAAGCACGCCACCAGCAGCAACCTGCTCATCGCCGTGTGGGACTGGGGCAAGTACCTCGGCGACCAGAGCCTGCGCCTCAGCATCTCGCCCTACCAGCGCCCCAACCCCCAGGCCGTGCCCATCGAAGCCAAAGTATCGGGCCACTACGTCAACTCCATCATTGCCAGCTCCGAAGCCAAAGGCCGCGGCTTCGATGAAGCCCTGCTACTCGATATGAACGGCTACGTGGCTGAAGGCCCCGGCGCCAACTTCTTCTTTGAGAAAAACGGCGAGCTTTTCACCGCGCCGCAGGGCAGCATCCTGCGCGGCATCACCCGCAATACAATTATTGATTTGGCGCGGGAGGCCGGTATCAGCGTGACGGAGAAGTTCTTCACGCCTGCCGAATTGGAAGGTGCCACCGGCGCTTTCTACACCGGCACCGCCGCCGAAGTGGTGGGCATTGCCGCCATCGATGAGCTGGAATTCAGCGTGCCGTTTTCCGAGACGCTGGGTGCCCAGCTCGCCGAGCGCTACCGGGCGCTGGTGACGGGCGCTACGGTAGCGCAAAATGCTTAGCGAATAACGAAAAAGACCGTCATGCTTTGGCAACGCTCGGCATGACAGATGATTCCCAATCCACTCCCAACTCCACGATGATTCTCAATAAATACAGCCGCATCTACACCCAGGACGACAGCTTGCCGGCCTCGCAGGCCATGCTCATCGGCTCGGGCTTGTCGGATGCGGATTTGCGCAAGCCGTTCGTGGGCATCTGCTCCACGGGTTTCGAGGGCAACACCTGCAACATGCACCTCGACGCGCTGGCCGACAGCGTGAAAATCGGGGCGCAGGCGCAGGGGCTGGTGGGGCTGCGCTTCAACACCATCGGCGTGAGCGACGGCATCACGAACGGCACGCCGGGGATGCGGTTTTCGCTGGTGTCGCGCGAGATTATTGCCGACTCGATTGAGGCCATGGCCGGCGCGCACAACTACGACGCCCTGGCCACCGTGGTGGGCTGCGACAAGAACATGCCCGGCGCGCTCATCGCCATGGCCCGCCTCAACCGGCCGAGCCTGATGGTGTACGGCGGCACCATCAAAGGCGGTACGTTCAAGGGGCAGCAGCTCAACATCGTGTCGTGTTTTGAAGCCTATGGGAAGAAGCTGCAGGGCCAGATTTCGGACGAGGATTACCGCGGCATCATTCACAACGCCTGCCCCGGCCCGGGCGCTTGCGGCGGCATGTACACCGCCAATACCATGGCTGCGGCCATCGAGGCGCTGGGCATGAGCGTGCCGTTTTCGTCGTCCTTGCCCGCCGTGAGCACCGAGAAAACCCAGGAATGCCTCGACGCCGGGGCCTACCTGCGCTTGCTGCTGGAGCGCGACATCAAGCCCCGCGACATTCTGGTGCGCGAGGCCTTTGAGAATGCGCTGGTAGTGGTGACGGTGCTGGGCGGCTCCACCAACGCGGTGCTGCACCTCATCGCCATTGCCCACGCGGCCGGCGTGCCGCTGACAATGGAGGATTTCCAAGCTGTGAGCAACCGCGTGCCGGTGCTGGCCGACCTCAAGCCCAGCGGCAAGTACCTCATGGAGGACCTCTCGGCCCTGGGTGGCGTGCCCGCCGTGATGCGCACCCTGCTCGATGCTGGCCTGCTGCGCGGCGACCTGCTGACCGTGACCGGCAAAACCCTGGCTGAAAACCTCGCCGACGTGCAGCCGCTGGGCGCCGAGCAGGATTTGCTGCGGCCTTTCGACAACCCCATCAAAGTCGACGGCCACATCCAGATTCTCTATGGCAACCTCGCCTCGAAAGGCGCAGTGGCCAAAATCACGGGCAAGGAAGGGCTGCGCTTCGAAGGCCCGGCCAACGTTTTCAACTCGGAAGAAGCGTTGAACGAAGGCATCACGGCCGGTAAAATCAAGGCCGGGCAGGTGGTCGTGATTCGCTACGTGGGGCCGAAGGGCGGACCGGGCATGCCCGAAATGCTTAAGCCCACGTCGGCCATCATCGGAGCGGGGCTGGGCGATAAGGTGGCCCTGATTACGGACGGGCGCTTTTCGGGTGGCACCCACGGCTTCGTGGTGGGCCACGTCTGCCCCGAGGCGTACGATGGCGGCGGCATCGCGCTGGTCGAAAACGGCGACTGGATTGTGCTCGACGCCACCACCAACACCATCGATATCCGGCTAGACCCCGCGCTGCTGGAGCTGCGCCGCAGCCAGTGGCGACGCCCGCGCCCCAACGCGACCCAAGGCGTGCTCCTCAAATATATCCGCACCGTGAGCGACGCCAGCCACGGCTGCATCACCGATTTATTGGAAGAAAGCCATGTTAACGAACCAGCCACCAACCCTGCCTGAAGCTGCCGAAGTGGACGTAGCAACTGCGGAAACCGCTACTGCTTCGGCCGCTGACGAAGCTTTTGAAACTGCTGATTCAGAAGCGCCCGCGCCCAATTCCACGGGTGCCGAGGCCGTGCTGAACATCCTGCTGGCCGAGGGCGTGGACACCATTTTTGGCTATCCCGGCGGGGCCATTATTCCGATTTACGATGCCCTCTACGACTTCAACGACCGGCTGAACCACGTGCTGGTGCGGCATGAGCAGGGCGGCATCCACGCGGCGCAGGGCTATGCGCGCAGCTCGGGGCGGGTGGGGGTGGTGTTTGCCACCAGCGGGCCGGGGGCGACCAATCTCGTCACCGGTCTGGCCGATGCGCAGATTGACAGCACGCCGCTGGTGTGCATCACGGGGCAGGTTTTTGCGCACTTGCTGGGCACCGACGCGTTTCAGGAAACCGACATTATCAACATCACCACGCCCGTCACGAAGTGGAATTACCAAGTGACCAAGGCCGAGGAAATCCCCGAGGCGCTGGCCAAGGCGTTCTACATCGCGCGCAGCGGCCGGCCCGGTCCGGTGCTGATTGATATCACCAAAAATGCGCAGCTGCAGCCGTTTCATTTCGCGCCCTACGCGCCGTGCACGCACATTCGCAGCTACCGGCCGAAGCCCATCGTACGGGCCGAATACATCCGCGAAGCGGCTGCACTCATCAACCAGGCCGAGCGCCCGTTCGTGCTCTGGGGGCAGGGCGTGGTGCTGGGCAAAGCCGAGCAGGAGTTCAAAGCCTTCATCGAAAAAAGCGGCATTCCGGCCGCCTGGACCATCCTAGGGGCGGGCGCGCTGCCCACCGACCACCCGCTGAACGTGGGCATGCTGGGCATGCACGGCAACTACGGCCCCAACGTGCTCACCAACGAGTGCGACGTGCTCATTGCCATTGGCATGCGCTTCGACGACCGGGTGACGGGCCGCCTCGACAAGTACGCCCGCCAGGCCAAGGTCATTCACCTCGACATCGACCCCACCGAAATCGACAAGAACGTGGCCACCACCGTGCCCGTGTGGGGCGACTGCAAGGAAACCCTGCCGCTGCTCACCGCCCTCATTCAGCCCAAAAGCCACGCCGAATGGCACCAGCGCTTCCAGGACTACATGACTGAGGAAGTGGATGCCGTCATCAAAGACGAGCTATTTCCGACCGGCGAGGAGTTGACCATGGGCGAAGTCCTGCACCAGCTCAATGAGCTGACCCAGGGCGAGGCCATCGTCGTGACCGACGTGGGCCAGCACCAGATGGTGGCCTGCCGCTACGCCAAATTCAACCATACCCGCAGCAACATCACCAGCGGCGGGCTGGGCACCATGGGCTTTGCGCTGCCGGCCGCCATCGGGGCCAAGTTTGGCGCGCCGGACCGGCCGGTGGTCGCCATTATCGGCGACGGCGGCGTGCAGATGACGATTCAGGAGCTGGGCACCATTATGCAAACCGGGGTCGATGTGAAAATCATCATCCTGAACAACCGCTTCCTGGGCATGGTGCGGCAGTGGCAGGAACTGTTCAACGCTCGCCGCTACTCCTTCGTGGACATCCAGAGCCCCGACTACGTGGCCGTGGCGGCGGGCTACCGAATAGCAGGCCGCCGCGTGGAGGCGCGGGAAGAATTGCAGCCCGCGCTGCGGCAGATGCTGGAGCAACCCGGCCCTTTCCTGCTGGAGGTGCTGGTAGCGAAGGAAAACAACATATTCCCAATGGTGCCGCAAGGGTGCAGCGTGGCAGAAATCCGGCTGCGGTAGGCAGAGGGAGTAAGTTGCCTGTCATGCAGAGCGCAGCGAAGCATCTTGCCCGTTCCCACTAATTTTTTGATTGCATTGAGCGGTAAAGATGCTTCGCTGCGCTCTGCATGACGGTTACCAACCTCAGAAACCATGCTTTCAACCCCCGACCGCCAGGAATACAACATCACGGCCTACACCGAAAACCAGGTGGGACTGCTCAACCGCATTGCCATCATTTTCTCGCGCCGCAAAATCAACATTGAAAGCCTCAACGTGTCGCCCTCCGAAATCGAAGGCATCCATCGCTTCAACATCGTCATCACCGGAACCGAGGAAGTGGTGAGCAAGCTGGCCCGCCAGATTGAGAAGCAGGTGGAAGTGCTGAAAGTGTACTACAACACCAACGCCGACGTGATTTGGCAGGAAATGGCGCTCTACAAAGTGCCCACCGACGTGATTGCCGAGCGCGCCTCGGTGGAGCGTTTGCTGCGTGAAAACGGGGCCCGCGCCGTGGTCATTCGCAAGGATTACACGGTGTTTGAAACCACCGGCCACCGCGAGGAAACCGACGCCCTAATCAAGGTTTTGCAGCCTTACGGGCTGATTGAGTTCGTGCGCAGCGCCCGCATTGCCATCATCAAAGCCAGCGACGGCTTCAACCGCAAGCTGCGCGAGTTTGAGCGCCGCGAACCCGGCGAGGACGTGGCCGAAAACGAGTTTTTGAACAACCGCGACGCGGTATTCACGATGTGATGTAGCGTGGACTCTGCGAGTCCGCGCATCGAACGAAAATCTTTTAACCCATGCGCGGACTCGCAGAGTCCACGCTACAACCCAACCCTCAAACTCATGGCACAAATCAATTTCGGCGGCGTAAACGAAACCGTCATCACCCGCGATGAATTCCCCCTCGAAAAGGCGCTGGAATACCTCCAGAACGAGACCATTGCCGTCATCGGCTACGGCGTGCAGGGGCCAGGCCAGGCCCTGAACATGCGCGACAACGGCTTCAACGTGATTGTGGGCCAGCGCCAGGGCACGCCGTCGTGGGACCGTGCCATCAAGGACGGCTGGGTGGAGGGCGAAACGCTGTTTTCGCTGGAAGAAGCGGCCGAGCGCGGCACCATTGTGTGCAACCTGCTGAGCGACGCCGGCCAGATTGCGCTGTGGCCCATGCTGAAAAGCAAGCTCACGCCCGGCAAAACGCTGTACTTCTCGCACGGCTTCGGCATCACGTTCAACGACCAGACCAACATCATCCCGCCCGCCGACGTGGACGTGATTCTGGTGGCGCCCAAGGGCAGCGGCACCAGCCTGCGCCGGCTGTTTCTGGCCGGTGGTGGTTTGAATTCGTCGTTCGCCGTGTACCAGGACGCCACGGGCAAGGCCTGGGCGAAGGCCATTGCGATGGGCATCGGCGTGGGCTCGGGCTATCTGTTCGAAACCGACTTTAAGAAGGAAGTGTACTCCGACCTCACCGGCGAGCGCGGCGTGCTGATGGGCGCCCTGGCCGGCATCATCGAGGCCCAGTACCAGGTGCTGCGCCAGCGCGGCCACTCGCCCTCCGAGGCCTTCAACGAAACCGTGGAAGAGCTCACCCAGAGCCTCGTGCCTTTGGTGGGCGAGAACGGCATGGACTGGATGTTTGCCAACTGCTCGGTAACGGCCCAGCGCGGGGCGCTGGACTGGAAAGGCAAGTTCCGCGAAGCCACTTTGCCGGTGCTCAATGAGCTGTATGACAGCGTAGCCAGCGGCGAAGAAGCCCGCCGCACCATCGAGCGCGGCACCACGCCCAACTACCGCAAAGAGCTGGAGGCTGAGCTGAAAGAAGTAGGGGATTCGGAGCTGTGGCAAACGGGCGCGACGGTGCGCCAGCTACGCTCGAAAGCGGCCGAAAAAGTGGAAGCCTGAACGAGGTAGGGACGCATATTCGCGTCTCGTCGTCCGGGCCGCCGCAACGGTTATCGTTCAACGACGAGACGCGAATACGCGTCTCTACATCATCCTTATTCAATGCCCAACGCCACCACTGCCCCGCCCGCCGTGCTGCTCAAAAACGTAGAGCGGGCGGCGCGCAACCTCAAGCACGTCATCTACAAAACGCCACTGCTGCAAAACCACGGCCTCTCGCGCCTGTATGATGCCACGGTACTGCTCAAGCGAGAAGATTTGCAGGTGGTGCGCTCCTACAAGATTCGCGGGGCGTACCACAAGATGAGCACGCTGCCGCCCATCATCGGCGAGCGCGAAATAGTGTGCGCCAGCGCCGGCAACCATGCCCAGGGCGTGGCCTACGCCTGCCAATTGCTGGGGCTGAAAGGCTACATTTTCATGCCCGCCCAAACGCCGGCCCAGAAGGTGGACAAGGTGCGGCTTTTCGGGAAGGAATTCGTGGAGGTGGTGCTCACCGGGGCTAGTTTCGACGACTCGTTCCGCTCGGCCAAGGAGTTCAGCGACGAGCGGGGCAGCACGTTCATTCATCCCTTCGATGACCTGGCCATCGTGGAAGGGCAGGCGACGGTGGGGCTGGAGATTCTCAAAGCAACCACTGTGACTATCGACTACTGCTTCATGCCCATCGGCGGGGGTGGGCTGGCCTCGGGCGTGGCCAGCGTGTTTCGGCTATTGAGTCCGACTACCAAGCTCATTGGGGTGCAGCCGCTGGGCGCGCCTTCGATGCACAACGCCATCCGGAACCAGCAGCACGCGGCACTGGCCAGCATCGACAGCTTCGTGGATGGCGCGGCGGTGAAGTGCCCCGGCCAACTCACGTACGAACTGTGCCGCGAATTGCTCGATGAAGTGGTGCTGGTACCGGAAGGCCAGGTCTGCCTCGACTTGCTGAAGATGTACAACGAGGAAGGCATGGTACTGGAGCCGGCCGGCACGCTTACCATCTCGGCCCTGCACCAGTTTGCCGACCGCATTCGGGGCAAAACCGTGGTGTGCGTGGTGAGCGGCTCCAACAACGACATCACCCGAATGGAGGACATCAAGGAGCGCGCCGCCAAGTATCAGGGGCTGAAACACTACTTTATGGTGACGTTCAACCAGGCCCCCGGCGCGCTACGCCGTTTCGTGAACAACGTGCTGCACGAGGGCGACGACATCATTCACTTCCAGTACATCAAGAAAAATAACAAGGAAAAAGGCCCCGTTTTCGTCGGCATCGAGGTAAAGCAGCCGCACGACGTAGAAGCCATCAAAATACGGATGGGGGAGGAGGGCTTCGCCTTCGAATACCTCAACGGCCAGCCCGATTTCCTGGCGCTGCTGGTGTAACCGCCGTTACTTTGCTGCTGAAATGGCAGCCATCAACACCTTGCGTCCCGGAACAGCCTATGAGGTAATTCGGGAATTTATTGACTACGACAAACAGCGGCATGCTATAGGTGAAACGTGGACGTTTATTGCTCAGTCCTTTGCGCCTTATGATGACGGAATGCTTCTACAAGTGCAACAGCATGGACAGCCAACTTACTTCCGCATGCAATGGCGAACCGAGAGCCAAGCGGAAGAGATGGATAATTTCACGGATTACGTGCGGCCTTTATAATAGTCGCTGATAAGCAAGTTGGTTGCGTTGGCGGCCGTAATCAAACCATGTGCAGGATGACGTAGAGCGAAATGCTCGAAATCACTCCCCACAGCAGCACGCCCAGCAAGTACGGCTTGGCCCCCACCGAGCGCAGGGTTTTGGCCGACAGACCCGCCCCGATGAAAAACAGCGTGACCGTGAGGCCAATTTTGGCCACGCTCACCAGCACCGGGCCCAGCGGGTGCAGGGCGGGCACGTAGGTGTTCAGCAGCATGGCCGCGATGAAGCCAAAGATGAAATAGGGAATCTTGATTTTGACCCCCTTCTGCTTGAATATGAGGGCAGTGCCGATGCTGACCGGGATAATCCAGAGGGCGCGGGCCAGCTTCACGGTGGTGGCGACTTGCAGGGCCTGGTCGCCGTAGACTTTGGCCGCGCCCACTACCGATGAGGTATCGTGGATGGCAATGGCGCACCACAGGCCGAACTGCTGCTGCGTCATGGCCAGGGCGTGGCCGATGGGCGGAAACGCAAACAGGGCAATGGCATTGAGCACGAACACCGTGCCCAGCGCCACCGACATTTCCTCGTCCTTGGCCCGAATAACCGGGCCTACCGCCGCAATGGCACTACCCCCGCAAATGGCAGTGCCACAAGAAATAAGGTGCGTGACGTGGCGACCCAATCCCAGCCAGCGCCCGGCGAAATACCCCAGCACGAGCGTGCCAAAAATGGACGCCACCGTGAACAAAATGCCTTCGCGGCCGGCCTGCACCGCCGCGTGGGCATTCATGCCGAAGCCCAGGCCCACCACCGAGTATTGCAGCAGCTTGGCCGTGGCCATCTTAGTCTGAGAGGCAAAGGGATTGCCCAGCGTTTGGGCCAGCACCAGGCCCAGCGCCAGCGCCACCGGGGGCGAGGCCCACGGCGTGAGGCAAAACACCAATAGCAGCCCAAACACTACCTGCCTGCCCGTAACCGGGTAGCCCAGGATTTGATGGGACGTGTGGAAGTGCCGGAAAACACCGGTGGTATCGGCCGGGCCGGCGGGGGCCGGCGCGGTGGGTGGCAACAGGGTGGGATGAGCCATGAGGCAGGAGAGTGAGGCCTCAAATTTACGGCGATGCCTGCAGGCTGGGTAATTGAAAAAGGTTATTCCGAATTACCAATGGTTATACCGTTGGGTTCAACCGCTGCTGAGCGAAGCTGAGAAACCGCTGGGCCGCGCGTGGCAGCGGCTTGCCTTGCACCCACACGGCCTCAAACTGCCGGGGCAGATGCAGCCCCTCCACGGGCACGATTTCGAGCCGGCCGGCAGCGAGCTCGCGCGCTAGCGCCCGGCGCGAGACGAAGCCCAAGGCCTCGGGCGCAGCTTCAAGGTAGCCCTTGATGGACTCGGTGTTGTCGAAATAAAAAGCTACTTGCAGCGTGCTGAGCTTGATTTTAAGCTCACGCAGGGCAAATTCCAGTACTTCGAGGGTACCCGAGCCGCGCTCGCGCAGCACCAGCGGGTGGGCCAGGGCTTCGGCCAGGGGCAGGGGCGTGGTGGGCGGGCCGGTGGGCGTGGCGCGGCGCACGGCCACCAGCTCATCGGGCAGCAGCAACTCGTAGTGGAGGTCGCGGCTGCGGGAGCGGCCTTCCACGAAGCCCAGGTCGAGCTCGCCGCGCAGCAGGGCTTCGGCAATGTGCTCCGAGTTGGCGTTGGCCAGGGTAAGCTGCACGTTGGGGTAGCGGGCCTGAAAGGCGGGCAGCACACCCGGCAGTACGTACTGGCACAGGGTGGTGCTGGCGCCCAGGCGCAGGCGGCCGGCGGCTTCGTCGGGGTCGCGCAGGGTCAGGAGTTGGTCGTCGAGCTGCTGGGCGGAGGCGGCCACGGCCTCGGCGTGACTTTGGAGCAGGCGGCCGGCTTCGGTGAGGGCCACGCGGTTGCCGCGCCGTTCCAGCAGGCGCTGGCCGTAGTGCTTTTCCAGCTCGTGGATATGCTTGGTGACGGCCGGCTGCGTGACGAACAGCTCCTGCGCCGCTTTGGTGAAGCTCAGGTGCCGGGCCACGGCCTGGAACACGCGAAGGCGAAAATCAGACATGGCCGAAAGTACGCGCTGGTCGTTGTCAAACGCACAAAAAAGCCCCGGCCAGAATTGACCGGGGCTTTTTAGTGTGGAAAAGAAAGGGCAAATTATTCCACGCTCAGCGGGCGGCTCAGGGCCGCACCGTCCACGGTGAGGCGGCAGGTGTAGAGACCGGGGGCTAGTTTGGCGGCATTCAGCTCGGCGGTGAATTGGCCAGCGGCGCGGGTTTCGCCATCAATCAACTGGGCCACGCGGCGGCCGAGGTTGTCAAACACAGCCAGGCTCACCACCGACTGCTTTTGCAGGCTAAAGGGCAGCTGCGTGAGGCCTGAGGTGGGGTTGGGGTAAGCCGGGGCGAAGGCGGCCGACGTAGTTTGCACCGTGCGGGTGGCGGTGGGCACATAGCCCACCAGGCTCGGGCCAGTGAAATCATCGATGTAGATTTTGCGGCGGGCGGTGGTGTTGGGGGCCACCAGCAGCACAATCTCGTTCAGGCCGGTGTTGGGCGTGCCGCTGGGCGCGTTCACGAAATTGAAAGTGAGGGTTTCCCAGGCGTTGGTGGCCGTGGTGGTGGCGGTGTATTCCGAGTTGCGGCCGGCTGGGTAGTTGGTGGCACCGGCCACGGTCGAGTCTTGCAGCGTAATCTGGTAGGCGGTACCGGGCGTGGTGCTGAACACCTTCAGCGTCATGTGCAGGGTGTTGTTTTTGAAGTTCGTCACGTCGGCCAGGGCCGCGCCCCGGGGCTGCATCACGAAGGAATCGTACTGCTGAGTCGAGCGCGTGTAGCGGGCCACGTGGGCGCTGGGATTGGCGGTGCTCACCGCGTTGTTCAGCGTATCAATCTTGAGGCCGCCGGCCGTTTTGTAGGCGATGTACTTGATGGCGCGGGTGCCCTCGTAGTTGTCGTAGAGCTGGCGCACGGCCATGCCGCTGCCAGTGGGCGGCGTTACGGCCACCAGCTCCGGCCCCATGATGTCGTCGAGGTAATACGTGGCGGCGTTGTTGGTGCCGGGCGCTACCTGAAACACCATCTGGTCGATATCGCCCGACATCACCGTGGCGTCGAAGTTGCCGCCGGCTGCTACGCTGGGCGTGAAGGTGAGGGTTTCCCAGGCGTTGGCCACCGTGGTCACGGCCGTGAACTCGGTGCCAAACTTGCCGGCCGGGTAAGGTAGCGTGTTCGATTTGGTGCTGTTTTGCAGCACCGCGCCTACCGTCACGCCCGCCGCCGGGCTGCGGAACTTGATGCTGATGCGCTTGGCACCGCCCGTGGCGTAGGCGGCCACGTCAGCCATACGGGCGTTGTTGGGCTTCACCACCAGCACAGCGTATTGCGCGCTGGCGAGGCGGGTGTAAGAGGCGCAGGTGCTGCTGCTGTTCACGGCGGTGCTGCCGGGGTTGGCCACATTCTGCACTAGGGTGCCCTCCACCACCGGGTACGACACAATGCGCGTCGACTCGAAGTTGTCGTACAGGGTCTGGGCCGAAGCCGCCTGGGTTGCGCCCGCAGCTAACGCAGCGGCGCACAGTAGTTTGGTAAAGTTGTTCATGTGGGAATTGGTGAGAAGGTGAAAAAATGGGATTGGGATTTGCGTCGGGTTGATTACTCCTTTTTCATCTGATAAAAGCGCACGTAGTCCACCACCATCTGCTGCGGGAAGGCGGCTTCGTCGATGCCCTTCTGGCCGCCCCACTCGCCGCCCACCGCAATGTTGAGCAGCAGGTGGAAGGGCTGGTCCCAGGGCCAGGTTTCCCAGCCGGTGCCCTCGTTGCGGTGGGCGAAGTAGATTTGGCCGTCTACCTGCGCCGTGATGGTTTCGGGCGTCCATTCCACCGAGTAGGTGTGGAAGGCCGTGATGGCATCGGGCAGCTTCGTGATGCCGGTTTTCTGGGTGTTGATGCGGAAATAGTAGGCCTTGCAGTGGGTGGTGGCGTGCACCACGTTGGGGTCGTAGCCCACGTGCTCCATGATGTCGATTTCTCCGTTGTCGGGCCAGCCGTGGTTGCCATAGGGGTTCTTGTCGGGCAGCATCCAGATGGCGGGCCAGGTGCCGCGCCCGCCGGGTATTTTGGCCCGAATCTCGAACCGCCCATACAGCTGGCTGCCGCGCGATACCAGCCGGGCCGAGGTGTAGCCATTGCCGGCCACCAGCGCCTCCTTGCGGGCCTCAATGATGAGGTTGCCGCCTTCCACGCGGGCGTTTTCGCGGCGCTTTTTGGTGTAGTACTGCTCTTCCTTATTACCCCAGCCGCTGCCGCCCACGTCGTAAGCCCATTTCGAGGAATCGGGCAGGCCGGCGTAGTTGAATTCGTCGCTCCAGGCCAGCTTGCTGAAAGTGTAGCGCGGCGGGGCTGCGGCCGTTTTCGGGGCCGGCGAAGCATCGGTGAACAGCAGCAAACCGGATAGTAAGGTGGAAATCATGCGGGGAAGTGGAAAAAATGGGGATAACTCCCGAGCGGCCTCAAGGCCGAAAAGAACAGCGCCTATTGGCCGCCGGCCCACTGGGCCGGCGGCCAACGCCCAATCCGGCGGGGCATCTCACCAAGCCCCGGCCGGAGTGAACGACGGTATCAGGCCGGGCTACTCCTTGTACTTGTAGTAGCGCACGTAGTCCACCAGCATCTGCTGGGGGAATGAGGTCGAGCCGTCGGGGTTACCGTCGAAGTCGCCGCCCACGGCCACGTTCAAAATCAGGTAGAACGGGTTGTTGAACGGGTAGGGCGATACCTGCGCCACGGTGCGCTCATAGTACTGCACGCTATCAACGTAGAACTGGGTTTTGTCCTGGCCACGGATGACGGTATAGGTGTGGTAAGCGGCCGATAAATCGGGGGTACCGGCCAGGGAATAAGCCAGGCTGGAAAACTGGTGCGTACTGGTGTTGGCGCCGTAGTGCAAGGTGCTGATGTTGACCTGCGGAGTGCTGCCGCGCAGCTCCATGATGTCAATCTCGCCGCAGGCCGGCCAGCTTACCTGGCTGTCATTCGAGCCCAGCATCCAGATGGCGGGCCAAATGCCCTTGCCCTTGGGCAGCTTGGCGCGGATATCGATGCGCCCGAAGTTGAAATCGCGCAGGCCCTTGGTGTTGATGCGGGCCGAGGTGTAGGACCGGCCGTGGTAGGCTTCGCGCTGGGCCGTGATGACGAGGTTGCCGTTGGTGACGCCCAGGTTGTTGCGCGAGTCGGTGGTGGCTTGCAGTTCGTTGTTGTACCACACGTCCTTTATCTCGGGCGCCCATTTCTGGGAGTTGAGCGCGGCGCCATCGAATTCGTCGCGCCACACCAGCGTGCGGTAGCTGCTATAAGGCATAATGGTGGCATTCACGGGCTCCGCAGCCACTGCTGCCGCTTCCGTGATGGTGGGGCCGGGCGGGTTCTGGGTGCAGCTGCTGGCGGCCAGGGCCACGGCTACGGCGGCCAGGGCCGGGGCAATGCGCGTGGAAGAAAACGATAATAGCGTCATGAGATTGGCGGGCTAAGGGATAAATGGAAGGGCTATTTCACCCGCAGCTTGATGGTGAACACCGTGGCGGGAGTGCCAGCCGGCACGGGCGCGCCCAAGGTGCGCAGCACCATGTTGCGGTTGTTGATGGACAGGATGCGGTAGGTGCGGTCAGAGCCGGCATCGGTGGCCGCGATGAAGGGCGCGGGGGCCGTGGGAGATGTGGGCAGGGCCAGCACAAACTGCCCCACGCCCGAGCCCGCCGCCTGCCCAAACGTGAACGTCGTGGTGAGCGAGCGCGGAGCCTGGCAGGAGTAGGCTCCCGCCACAAAGGTTTCCGCCTTAGCATCATAAATGAAGTTGTGGCTGCTCGTAAACGTATACTCGTCGTCGGCCTGGCAGCCGGGCAGGCTGCCCAGTGCGCCGCCCGCGAAATAGCTAGTCGGGGCCGCCTCGGTGCCCACCGTGATGGTGTTGGCCACCGTGTTGTCGAGCACCCAGGTGCGCGAGCTGCCGCCCGTGAGCCGGCGCTCGGTGAGCAGCAGCGGGGGCGGGGTGGGCATCAGCGTCACCTCCGTGATGGTGCCGTTGGGTTTGGTGCCGCGCAGGCGCAGCACGGTGGCCGAGGCTTCCACGATGTCGTAGGTTTTGTTCACCACCGAATCCGTGAGGCCGATGAAGGACTTGGGGCGTTGCAGCACAATCTGACCCAGACCGTTAGCCGTGGGCCGGAAGATGAAGCCGCTGGTGCCATTCAGGTCCGGGCCGCAGTTGTCACCGCCGTCGTAGGTGTACGCGAAGTTCTGGTTGAACTGAAACTGGTCGTCGCCCTGGCAGTCGGGCAGCGGTGCGGCCGAGGCGCTGAGCTGGGTAGTGCCATCGGCCGCAAAGGTCTTGATGGCCCCCGGCTGGTCCGAATACGTCCAGCTGGTGGTGTTATTCTTGCCGCAGTCGATGAGCGCCGAATAAGCCGCGTTGCTGCAAATCGAGGGAATCGTGACATCAACGGGCGTATAGCCCGTGCCGCCCCGGCCCGCCACCACCAGTTTCACCTGGTAGGTGCGGGGCAGGGTGTAGGTGTGGGTCACGTTAACGCCAGTGACTAAAGGCGAGCCATCGCCGAAGTCCCACTGGTACAGGAAGCCGTCGGTGCTGGTGTTGGTGAAGGTGGCCACCACCGGGTACTGGGTCGTGTTTAGGGCTACGGTGAAGGCGGCAGTGGGCACGGGACCTTCCAGCGAGTCGACTTCTTTTTTGCGGCACGCGCCCAACGCCGCGGCCCCCAGGGCCAGCAGCACTACAGATTGACGGAAAGAACTACGCATAAAAACGGAGGAAAGCATGGGTGGGAATGGGCCGACGCGCTTAGTAGCCATCGTTTTGCGTCAGGTTGGGGTTGGCGTCGCGCTCCGATTGCGGAATGGGCAGCACGACGTTGAAGGGCTTGATGCCCTTGCTGAGCAGGTGGGCGTTGGTGAGCAGCTTGTTGGTGCGCTTCAGGTCGAACCACCGGTCATCCTCGAAAGCCAGTTCGTAGCGGCGCTCGCGCAGCACGGCGGCGGCGAAATCGGCGGTGTTGCTGCTGTTCAGGTCGTGGGGCTGGGGCGAGGCGCTGGTCAGGTCTTCGCCAAAAGCCCGGCGGCGCACGGTGTTGAGGTACTTGAAGCCGTCAGTGGTCGGCCCAAGGCCTTCGGCGGCAATCAGGTAAATTTCGGCCAGGCGCAGCACCGGGAAGTTCAGCGGCGAGTCCCACACGTTAGAAGCGCTTTTGGGTATCAGCCACTTGCGCACGTTGTAGCCGTTGGGCGAGCCCGGCAGCGTAGCGGGCTGCGAGGGATAGGTGCTGCCCGCCGGGTAGGGGTCGCCGGGCTTGAAGATGGTGACGGCCTGGCGGCGGTCGCCGGCCTCGTAGCCATCCACGAAGTTGGGCTCGGGAATGTTGAAGCCGTAACCGTTTTGCGGGGACAGCCCTTGCAGGCGCGGGGCAAAAAACTCGTTGCCTACAAAGCCCAGGTGGTTGAAATCGTACGATTGCGAGGGGTCCGTCACAAACTGCACCTCAAACAGCGACTCCTTGCCGTTCTCGTTTTCCAGCTTGAAGTTGTCGCCGTAGTTGGCCCACAGGCTGTGCGGCCCGGTGGTGATGATGAGCTGAGCCAGACGCGCAGCCTCAGCTTTGTTGCCCAGGGTGAGCTGCACTTTGGCCAGCAGGCCCATGGCGGCCCACTTGGTAGCCCGGCCCAGGTCGGCGCCGCTGTAACTGCCCGGCAGGCTGGTGCTGGCGTCTGTCAGGTCTTTGATAATCTGTTCGTAAACCTTAGCGGCCGGCGTGCGCGGAATAGCGGCCTCGGCCGGGCTGGCCGGTGGTGCAGTCAGCAGCGGCACATCCCCAAAGCAGCGCACCAGGTCGAAGTAGTACTTGGCGCGCAGAAACTGGGCCTCGCCCACGCACCGCGTCCGAATGGTCGAGCTCATGTTGGCAATGCCGGGCACTTTCTGGATGACCAGGTTGGCCGTCCCAATGCCCACGTAGCAGCCCGCCCACAGGGCCCCGGTCATGGGGTTGCTGCTGGGAATGTTGAACTGGTCGAGCTGGATTTCCTCGGCTCCGTCGCCGCCGCCGCCGCCGCCGGTGTTCGAGTTGTCCGACATGATGTCGCCGATGCCCCACAGCGAGTAGTTGTACTGGCCCTTGCGGCTCAGCTGCGAGTACACCGCGTTAGTGGCCAGGATGGCATCCGACTCATTCTTGTAGAAGTTCTGGGTGGTGAGTTGGTCGCGGGGCGACTCCTCAAGGAATTTTTCGCCGCAGCCCGCAGTGGTCAGCAGGCCCAGGCTCAGCAGAAAGCCAACGGCGGCGGTTTTAGGGAAGAAGTTCATCTGGTGGGAGAGATAAAGGCAACTGAAGGGAAAAAGGCGGCCCGGCTCTTAAAAGCCGATGTTGACGCCCGCCAGGTACACCCGCGACTGCGGGTACACGCCGAAGTCGATGCCGCGGCCGCCAAGCTCTGGGTCGAAGCCCGTGTATTTGGTGAGGGTCACCAGGTTCTGGCCGGTCACGTACACGCGCAGGCTTTGGGCGGCCACGCGTTGGGTGAGGGATTTGGGCAGGTTGTAGCCCAGGGTCAGGGTTTTGATGCGCAGGTAGGAGCCGTCCTCGACGAAGTAGCTGCTCACGCGCAGGTTCTGGTTGGGGTCGCCGGCCACGGCGCGGGGCACGTCGGTGCTGGTGCCGGGGCCGGTCCAGCGGCCCAGCACGCGGGTGCTGCTGTTGCCGTTGCTGTACAGGCCGCCTTCGGTGTACACGCGGTTCAGGTTGTACACGTCGTTTCCCTGCGAGCCCTGCACGAACACGTTGAGGTCCAGCCCGTGCCAGCTCACGGTGTTATTCAGGCCGTACGTGAACTTGGGGTTCGGATTGCCAATGAAGGTGCGGTCAGCGTCGGTGATTTTGCCGTCGCCGTTCAGGTCTTTAAAGCGGATATCGCCGGGGGCGGTGCTCACGCCGGAGTTGGCCCCCACCGTTTGGGTGGCGTGGTTTTTCACGTCTTCCGGGGTCTGAAACAGGCCGTCGGCCACGAAGCCGTAGAACGCGCCGAAGGGCTGGCCCTTGTCGTAGCGCACGAGGGCCGTGCCGTTGCGGTTGGTAGCGCCGTTGAAGGCCGTGCCGCCGGTGCCCAGGTCCTCAATCTGGTTTTTGTAGGCCGAGAACACGGCCGACGTCGTCCAGGTCAGGCCCCGGTCGCCGCCCACCAGGTTGCGGGTCGACACGGAAACGTCGATGCCGCGGTTGTACGACACCAGCGAGTTGGTGGGCACGGCCTCGTAGGTACCCGTCACGAGGTAGGCCGGCACGTTGTTTATCAGGTTGGGCGAGCGGCGGTTGTACACATCCACCGTCGCTTCAATGCGGTTGCCGAACAAGCCCACGTCCACGCCAATGTTGGTTTGCACGTTGTCTTCCCAGCGCAGCTGCGTGTTCTGGGCGCGGGTGGGTGCGGCCCCCGAATTGATGGTTTGGGCCCCCGTGGTCACGTCATTAGGACCAAACGGGTAGGTAATGCCCGTGTTGATGGTGGCCAGGTAAGCAAACTGCCCGGCATTCAGAGGGTTGCCCACGCGGCCGTAGCCGGCGCGCAACTTCAGGTTGCTGATGGCGGTGATGTTCTTGATGAAGCCTTCCTCCGACAAGCGCCAGCCTACCGAGGCCCCCGGAAAGAAGCCGAACTTGTAACCTGTAGCGAAGGCCGAACTGCCGTCGTAGCGCAGCGTGGCCGAGAAGATGTACTTGCCGGCAAAGTCGTAGTTCACCCGGCCGAAGTAGCTGGCCAGGCGGGTCTGGCTGCTGGTGCCGCTGTTGGTCTGGCCGGTTTGGGGGCCGTTGTTCAGTTGGCGCAGGTCCTGGTTGAGGTAAAGCGAGCGGCCCGCGCTCAGCGAGTTAAAGTTGAATTCCTGCGCAGACTGCCCCAGCAGCACCGTCACCTGGTGCTTTTCGGCAAACAGTCGGTCGTAGGTCAGCGTGTTTTCGATGAGGTAGCCGGGGTTGTAGTTGGAAAACGAGCTGGCGCTGGACTTGCTGTAGCGCGGCGAGTTTGGCCCCAGCGAGGGCAGAAAGCTTGAGCCGTTATCAAAAATCATGTCGACGCCCACGTTGGTGCGGAACCGCAGATTTTTCACCGGCTCCACTTCCGCAAACACCGTGGACAGCACCCGATTACGGCTGAATTTCTTGTCTTCAATCAATGATTGCAGCACCGGGTTGGGCTCGGCGAAATTGTCCGCCTTCGAGGGCTCGTGCCACGACCCGTCGGGGTTATACACCGGAATGGTGGGCGGGGCCTGCAACACGTTGTTCAGCACGCCAAATTCGCTGTTGCCGGTATCGAGCTGCCGGTCGGCTAGGTGCGTCAGCGAAAGGCTGTTGCCAATCTTCACGCGCTTGCTGAGTTGAATGTCGCCGTTGGCTCGTAGCGTAAAGCGCTCAAAATTAGAGCCATTCAGTGTTCCGTCCTGCTGGAAGTAGCCGGCCGAAACGGCGTAGCGGGCCTTCTCGCTGCCACCCGATGCGCCCAGGTTGTAGCTCTGAATTACGGCCGTGGGCCGGAAAACTGCCTTTTGCCAATCGGTGCCCGCGCCCAACGATTTGGGGTCGCGCAGCTTTTCCTGCACCGGTGCCGTGCCTTGCGCCAGAATACTTTCGTTGTTGATAACCGCGTACTGCTCCGCGTTCAGCAAATCGAGCTTGCGCCACACCTGCTGCACGCCCCGATAGCCGTCCAGGGTGATGCTGGCCGTGCCCGCCTTGCCGCGCTTCGTAGTGATGATGACCACGCCGTTGGCCGCCCGCAGGCCGTAAATGGCTGTGGCCGATGCATCCTTCAGTACGTCAATCGTCTCAATATCATTGGGATTGATGGCGTTCAGCTGGTTTTCCACGCTGTTGCCGCCCGCGTCGGACGAAGGCAGCGGAAACCAGTCCACCACGTACAGCGGCGAGTTGTTGCCGGCCGACGTGATGCCTCGCACTCGCACCTGCGTGCCGCCTGCCCCACCCGGTGCCCCCGAGTTCTGCGTCACGGTCACACCGGCCGCGCGGCCTTGCAGGGCCTGCGTTGGGTCGGCCACCGGCTGGGTAGCAATGTCATGCCCCGAAACCGAAGAGATGGCGCTGGAAACGCTGCCGCGGTCCTGAGTGCCGTAGCCCACCACCACTACTTCGGTTAGCTGCTTGGCATCTTCGCGCAACGTAATGCTCACGGGTGTGCCACTGGCCACCACAGCGGTCTGAGTCGCAAAGCCCACAAAGCTGAACACCAGCGTGCTGCCTTCAGGAGCAGTCAGCGAGAAGTTGCCGTCGGCTGAGGTAGAGGTGCCAATTGAAGTGCCGCGCACCAGCACGGTCACGCCGGGCAGGCCGGTGCCGTCGGCGCCGGTCACGCGGCCGGTCACGGGCACATCGGCGGCCGGCCGCATGACCGGGCGGGGCGCTGCCACAACCGGCGCACCGGCGGCCAGCGCCGGAAGCCCGCAGGCTAGCAATACGGTGGTGCGCCGCAGCAGCGCAATCAAGTAAAGAGTTCGCTTCATGGTGGGAGTTTTAAAAAGCGGTAAGCGAATAAGTTGTCTGTCGAACAGGCAGCCGACGAGTTTGCGAAGTGGTTAGTGCGACACGCCCGCCGTAGCGGTGCGCGGTTGGTCAGAAATTGAGCGCACGGCCCCGGTGGTTTTGCCGCCAGCCGGGGTGGTGCTGGCCACCGGCCCGGCCACGTAGCGGAACCGCGCCATCTGGGAACCCACGCGCAGGGTGTACCAGCCGGTTTCCAGCTGCGGGCGGCCCTGGCCGTCGGGGTAGCTCAGGTCACGCAGCGGTTCGATGTCGAAAGCCAATTGCTGACTTTGGCCGGCAGCAAAAGCCTGTTTTTCAAAGTGCTTCAGCAGTCGCACCGGGCGGGCAATGCGGCCAATCTCATCGGTCAGAAACCAGAGCACGGTTTCCTGGCCGGCGCGAAAGCCAGTGTTGGCCACGCGCACCGTGGCGCGCAACCGGGCGGCCGGCCCGGTCAGTACCGAGTCGCTCAGCGCCAGCCCGGAGTAAGCGTAGGTGGTGTAGCTCAACCCTTCGCCAAACTCCGTCAGCATCGAGCTTTTGTACTTGGCTCCATGCGGCTCGTACCCCGCGCCGAAGTCGCTCAAATCGAGACTGTTCTCGTTGTTGTCGTGGTGGTAGTTCGTGATGTGGCCGGCAAACTGCGGGTAAGTAAACGGCAGCTTGCCGCTCGGATTGGTCTTGCCGCTAATGATTTCGGCTAGCGCCGTGGCTCCGCCGTAGCCTGGCAGACCTGCCCAAATAATCGCCGACGAGCCTTCCGCCACGCCACGAACAATGGTGGGTCGCCCGCCGATTACGATGAGCACCGTGGGCTTGCCGCTGGCCTGTGCCGCCTGGGCTAGCTGCTGCTGGTCGGCGGGCAGCGTCAGGTCCGAGGTGTTGCCCAGGCCCTCAGTGTAAGGCCGCTCGCCTAGTGCCAGTACCACGGCATCGGCCTGCTTAGCGGCGGCAGAAATGTTGGCCAACAGCATTTTGCCCGTAGCATCGCGGTAGGGCACCATCTCGATTTTCGCCTGCGGATATTCTTGGCGCAGCGCCTCCAGCAGCGTGGGCACGTCTTTGGGGTAAGCGTCTTCGGCGCGGCCCTGCCAGGCCAGAGTCCATCCGCCGCAGAGGTTGGCGCGCGAGTCGGCCGAGGGGCCTACCACCAGCAGCCGCTTCACGTGGGCCGGAGCCAGTGGCAATGTATTGCGCTCATTTTTAAGCAATACCACTGATTCGCGGGCGGCGGCCACGGCCTGCGCCCGCAGGGCCGGGTCGCCGATGCGGCTGAGCCGGTCGGCGCGGGGCATGGGGTTTTCGAAGAGGCCGATTTCGTCCTTCATCTGCAAAATCCGACCCGCCGAAAGGTCGATGCGGGCCTGGGTCAGGCGTCCCTCCTGCACCAGTTCCTTCACGTAGCGGCAGAAGCTGGTGGTATAGGGCGTCATGGCCATATCTACGCCCGCGTCGATGGCCATCCAGGTAGCTTCCTTCTCGTTGGGGGCCACTTTCTGCACGCGCACCAGCCGGTTGATGTCTTCCCAGTCGGTTACGGCCACACCTTTGAAGCCCATCTGGCGGCGCAGCAAATCGGTGAGAATAGCCTTGGAAGCATGCACCGGCTCGCCGTTGATTTCACCCGAGTTAATCATGATGGACTTCAGCCCGGAATCGATTGCGGCCTGAAACGAAGGCCGGAAGAACTCCTGCAGGCGCTGGTCGGGGATGAGGGCATTGGTGCGGTCCCAGCCGTTGCGCGGGTCGGAGTAGCCCAGGAAGTGCTTGCCACAGGCCGCTACTTTGTAGGGCGCAATCTCGGTATTGGTCTGGATTTCAGCGGTAAAAGCTGTGCCGAGCGTAGCCGCCACCAGCGGGTCTTCGCCAAACGTTTCGTAGAAGCGGGGCCAGTACGTATTCAAGCCCAAATCGAGCACCGGGGCAAATACCCAGTGGTGGCCCAGGTCGGCCGATTCGAGGATGGTAGCGCGGGCTGCCTGTCGGGCCAGGGCGGGGTTGAAGCTGGCCCCAAGGTTGATATTATGCGGGAAAATGGCTGTGCCGCCCACGTAACTAGCCCCGTGCATGTGGTCGATGCCATAAATCATGGGGATGTGCAGGCGCGACTCGCGCAGGGCAATGCGTTGCAGCGCGGCCGAGTAGCGCAGCCATTGTACGGCCGGCACGGCCTCTCCATTGATGAACGAACCAATGTGAAAATCCCGGACCAGGCCCGCCGCTTTGGCTGAGTCGAGCGAGACGTCGCCATTAGAGCCAGTATGATTTATCGCCGAAATGTTCAGCTGAGTCATCTGCCCGATTTTTTCTTCCAGGGTCATTTGCGCCAGCAGATGCTGCACGCGGGGACTAAACGTGGGCGACTGTATTTCTGCTGCGGCAGTTTCAATCGGGGTAGCAGTGGTGGCCAGTGGCACGGCCCCGCGCTGGCAGGCCGCTACGAGTGACATCAGCAATAGCAAATTCCGCCATGCAGTAGAGTGGAGTTGAGCTTCCCGTACCCTGGGGAGCTGGCGGACGCGAAACAGGGAAGAGAACAAGGCCATCTGGGGTGTGCAGTTGACCAAATGTATGGGCATGTGTTTGGCAAATGCAACCCAATAAATGCCCTGAAATAGCTGATTTAGCCGTTTTTGCCATCTGTGCCAATCGGGCTTATACGCTTGCTGCACACGCGCCCATTTAGTATTCCCGCTTGGTATAAGTAGCCAAAGCGTTTTCCGTTTTTAGGGAGTATTCTAAAAAACAACGAAAAAAAATGTCACTGGCCGAAAAAAGCTGACATTATTTACCATTTTTCTAATAGTGGGCGAAAACGCCGCCCATTATGGAGCAAGGTGGACAAATTGATTCCAGAGTCCAACACAAACGTTGCCGGGAAATAAGGTGAGCTTAATTACCGGTTTCGGCAGGCTCATTCTCCTCCACTTCGGCTTCGGCAGCCGCATCCAGCAGCACGTGTGTCCACGCTTCGCCCTCTTCATAGCCAGGGGCCAGCCGTCGACGTTGCAAGGCTTGCAACACTTTTTGGGCAAAGGCCCAACTGGTGGCTTGGCGCAGGTCCAGTATGCGGGCTAACTCGGAGGGTGAATAGTTGCCCTTATGGGCATGGAGCAGGAACACTGCGTATAGCGCCTTGACGATGGAGAATTTGCACTTTTGCAATAAGGTGCCCGCCGTGGCCGACTCTACGTAGCGGCACCGGGTGCAGCGCCGGGCGTAGGGCTCGCGGGCTTCGCAGTTCTTTTCGTAGCCGCACTTGCGGCAGTGGTAGCGGCCGTGGCTCCACTTCAGGTCGGCGAGGTAGCGCAGGCAGGCGCCTTTGTCGGGGTATATCTGACTGAATTCACCAAAGTCCACTTCTTTCGATTCGATGCGGGCCGCCTTCTCAGCGTGAAGGTCGCGGCTGAGGTCGCCGTTGAGCTTTTCGATGGCGGCCGATTGCAGGGCCAGCAGGCCGTTGGCTTGTAGCAGCTCGCGGTTTTGGGCGGCCACGGTTTCGTTTTGCTGGCGGAGTTCAGCGGTGCGAAGGGCAACCAGGCCTTCTAGCTCGGTATTAAGCTGGTCTTTAAGCGCTTGGTTTTCGCGCATTTGTTCCACAAGGCGGTCCTGGGCTTGGTGCTTTTTGCGGAGCTGTTTCAGCAGACGGTTTTGGGTGAGCAGGGTCATGTCCATCAGGCCCTTCAGCTTTTCACCCAACGCGTAGCTCAGAATCACGACTTCCACTACAAAGGCTGCATTGAGGCTGTATACCGTGTATACGTTGCTGTAGAAGTTAATTCCCAGCTTGCGCATAATGAGAAAGGTGAGGCTGATGGCCACCAGCGCTTGAGCCAGCAGTAAATAACGGGCTGGCCGCAGCCCACGACGATATGCTTGAAAAGCAGCATAATACAACAGGCCATACGGTAGCAGATACAGCCAGAAGCTGAACCCCGAATGAACTACGGCCGCATCGAACACCAGCAGGGCCGTGCTGCCGCCTACCACCCAATTCCCGAGGCGGTGCAAGGCCGGCAGGCGCGAAGCCGTGTCCAGAAAGCCGCTGGCATAGGTGGCAAACGTGAGCAGCAGCAGCACCGGCGCCAGTGCCACAATGAAGTGGTTAAGTTCGGGCGAAGCCGACCATAAATACTGGAATCCCAGCCCGTCTTCGCTCAAAAACAGCAGGGTACCGCTCAGCACGTAGAACACGTAGTAGAGGTAGGCGCGCTCCTTCAGGAAGAAGAACAGAATCAGGTTGTAGAGCACCATGATAAACAGGATGCCGTAAAAAATGCCCAGTAGCCAGTATTGCAGCGACAGTTCCGGGATGAGGCCCGCACCGCTGTGCAGCATGGCCCGGAAGCTCGTACGCGTGTCGGAATGCAGGCGCAGGTAGTAGGTGGCGGTTTCGCCGGGCCGGGGTGGAAGGTCGAACAGGAAGTTTTTGTAGGGGTGCGGGCGCGTGGCGAAGGAGTGGCTGGCTCCGGTAGCCACGCTGTCGTACGCCGTGGCCGAGCCGGGCCGCGGCCCGTAAAACACCGCCTGTCCGATGTGCGAATCATACAGTTCCAGGTACCAGGCGGCGTTTTCGGTGGGGGCGTGTCGCACCGTGATGCGGAGCCAGTACGTACTGCGTGGGTGCTGAATATTAGGAGGGTGACCGGAGCCGCGCAACACAACAAAGCGGCGGCTCCAGGCCGGCGACTGCACATCGGCCAGCCGGAGCCGGCTGGTGGGGTCTTCCAGTATGCTGTAATAGTTCTCCTCTAAATAAATGGCCGGGTTGGACGGGCTCATGGCCAGCGTATCCTCGGGCGCTGCGTGGGCATGAGCCGGCAGGAGCAGAAGTAGCCAGAATAACGTCCCCGCCAGCCAGCGTAGGGGGTAGTGGCTGCCGGTAGTTCGCAAGCGCGAAATCAAAGGAGATTTGATAAACATAAGCAAGTCCAACTTACAGCCACGCAATCCGAAACCGAGCAAAGGTAACTATTGGGATAAGTGAGGGTTTACTAACCGTGCACCTATATGATGTTTGGTGGTAGCCTGAAATGCTAACGCCCGGCCGTGTCGAAACACAGCCGGGCGTTGGCATTTCAGGCTGAGGCAATAATCGCGCTGCGCGGCTACAGACGGAATTGCGCGCCTACCTTGACACCGAAGTTGCTAGTGCCCGGGGCATCGCGGTAAGTCAGACGATGAATAAAGTCGACTCGGACAAACTTAAAAATGTTCTCCACGCCGTAGCCTACTTCTACATAAGGGGTGGAAATGGGGCCGGGCAGTTCGGGTGCGTCGCCGTTGACGCGGCGGGCGCGGTCCGAAAGCTTGCCGTAGAGCACATTGCCGGTGGCGACTAAACGCCAGTTGAGGGCGCGAATGCCGGGAATGGAATTGACAAGCAGGCCTTCAAAATGGTGGTCGAGGCGTAGGGTGGCCGAGCGGTCGGTGATGAACTCGAAGTAGTTCATCAGGTTGAAGGCGTTGGCGTTATAGAATGGCGTCTGGTTGCCCAGCGGGGTTTTGAGGATGATGTAGGGCAGCGCCGTGGGAATGTAATTACCCTCGGCGCGGTAAGTGAGCCGGCCCAGCTGGCCCACCGACACGCTGTGCGAAATAGCCAGGTTGAACTTGTGATACATGAAGTCGCCCTGCGTCCAGTCGATGGCTCCCAGGGTGTAGCGGAAGCTGAACACCGGCCAGCGTTTCAGGCCCACGGCCCGGCGGCGGGTTTCGCTCTGCACCAGGTTTTCGTCGGGGGCGTAGCGTGATTCGGACACAATCTCGCTCAGGTGCAGTATCTCCGAGCTGGGTTCTTCCGTGGGCGGCTGGCCCCCCGGGCCACCGGGGCGGCGGCGAAATTCAAACAGCGGGTTGATATTTTGGTAGCGCACCGTCACCGTCTGGGTGAAGCCGTGGAAGAGGTCGCGCTGCACGCTCAGGGCGGTCAGGTCGCGGAGTACGGGCTTGCCCTGGCGGAAGCGTCCCCAGCGCGAGGCGGCGATAAAAAGGTTGTTGTTGTCGAGAAAGTCGTTATCGAGCAGGGCGGCCTGCTCCACGTCGTGCTTGAACTCGCCGGTAAACACCGTCCAGTGGCGGCGCTCGGCCACGAAGCTCGTGCGGATGCCGTACTTGAAGCGACTGTCCTTGGTACCGTAGGCCACATAGCCCTGCGTGAGCCAGTTGCGGCTGATTTCGGGCGTGGTGCGGAAGCCAAAGCGGAAGCGGTTGCCTTCAAAATCGTTGTTGGCGTAGAGCGTCGAAATCGGCCCCAAATCAAACTTGCCCACGCGTTTGTAGCCGTTCACCAGCAGCTCCACCCAGTCGAGCACGTTGCGGACTGAGGGCAGCTGCTTGGCCGAGTCGAGCACGGCAAAGGTCTGGCGCTCGCTCAGGCTCAGGGTGTCGGGGCGGTGCTGGTCGAAGTAGCCGCCCGCGCCGCCCTGCGGCAGGCCGCTGAGCAGGCCGGTGGCCCCGGCATCCTCCTTATCGGAAGGCTCCATGAGCGACGACACAATGGGCTGGTCATAAAAGCCGGGCTCGTTGTGCACTTGGTTGCGCACAAAATTGCTGCTCACCGTGGTGAAGCGGACCAGCATGGCCGCCTGCTTTTCGTAGGGTCGCACACTGAGCACCAGCTTGGTACGGGTGGGCAGGCCCGCGCCGTCGGTGGGCGAAGTCAGGTCCTGGTAGATGCGCAGGTCGCTCACGAAGTTGATGTTGGCTTCGGGGCTGGCCACGAGGTCGGCGCGGCGCAGGGCGTAGCCTTCCTGGGTAATCCAGATGGTGCCTTTGAAGGCCAAATCGTGGCTGCGCTTGGGCGTAACGGCAATCTTATAGCACCAGTCCTTGCCCACAAACATGGAATCCTGCAGCTCGTAGTCGTAGGTGATGCGGCCACCTTCGGCAATGGGCGAGATGAAGTCCTTGCCCAGCACGTTTTGCCAGTTGGGGTAAAAGTCGAAGTTCTGAAAGTTCGAGCCCAGCATTTGCGAGAGTACCGAGCCTTCGCGCGGGCCCACGCCTCGCATCTGCTTGTGCAGCAGGTCTTCGCGGCGGCGTACCGGGTTGTTGCGCTGGTACACCCGTGAGCCCACCTCCGAAGCGAAAATGGGGAGGGGTGCATCCACATCGGCCGCCGCGGCGGCACCCTGGCGCACGGCCAGCGCCCGAATATCCTTGATAACCTTGCGATTGGACAGGCTCTTGGGCAGGTCAATCAGGCTGGTCTCGATGCGGTTGTAGGAGTCGTACTCGGCCGCTTGCAGGGCGCTGCGGGCGTTTTCGGACTTGTGCTTCTGCACCTCGCGCAGGATGCGGAAGGCGGGGTTTTCGCCGGGGCGGACCACTACTTCGCCCAGGGCCACGCCGCCGGTTTTCATGCGGAACAGCACCGTTTGCACGGCCGCGTTGCTGAGCTTGCGCCGCTGGGTGGCAAAGCCCAGGGCCGAGGCCGCAATGGAATCGGGCGAGCCCGTGGTAGCGAGCTTGAATTTGCCGTCGGCATCGGCTGTGACGCCGGCGCTACTTTTAGGAATAAAGATGGAAGCAAAAGGCACCGGCTCGCCGTTGGTAGCTTCCACCACTTGGCCACTGATTACAATACGCTGGGCTGCGGCTGGCAGTGCCAGGAGGCACACCAGGAGCAACGGAGCAAGAAATTTCATACGAAGTATAAAAGAGCCAAATGCCAAAAACCTAAGTGGTCCGGCAATTTACGCAAAGCGCACGCGGCTCCCAACTAGTTCCGTGCCGAAAACAGGAAAATTTCTGGTGAAAGATTAAACCTGCCAAGCGAATAGCTGTCGGGTCTCGACCAACCGTGTAAGAGCTATTTGGGACAGCCAGCCGAGTGGCCCGGAATTAAAAATATCCCCGCCCCAGCCGAAGCCGAAGCGGGGGCAAATAGTGCACATTGGATATTGGTAACCTTAGCGGATGACCAGAGTGCCGCCTCCGCTGGTGGGCAGGCGGCGCTCGCCGGCGGCCAGCACGCCCCGGGCCTGGCCAAATGAGAAGCCCGGTGTATTGGCGGTCAGCCCGGTGATGTTGCCGCCGCCCGAAGCTACCAAGTTGCCACCACCGGCTGCCACTACGTTGCCGCCGCCGGCCGCTACCACGTTGCCACCCCCGGCCGCCACTACGTTGCCACCCGAATTCATCACCGAAATGGCGGCTACCTGATTGCCTTGCAGCACGGCTACGGCAAAGTTGCCGTTGGACAGCGGGGCGTAGCCCAGGCGCACGCCGCTTTGCAGGTATTGCTTCACGTAGCCGGCCAGCTCGTTGTAGTTGCCCCAGCTGCCGTTGTTGTAGAGGTGAATGTTGCACTCGCAGGCGTCGCCCTGGCCCACGGGGGCACGGTTGGCCATCTGCTTGTAGGCCTGTGCAATCCAGGGGTCGCGGCACTGGGCCGAGGCTGTGGGGCCGGATAACAGTAAGGGAAGCACCAGAAGCGAGAGGAGCGTTTTGAACATAAGATAAATTGGAAAAGGGATGCGAAAACGGCCATACGGCCGGCCCGTCCTTCGGGTGCATCGAAACTAGTGGGGGCGCAACCCGGCCACCAAGGCGCGTCTACCAAGATGCCCGGAAAGTCGACGGGGGCAATCAGGGGTCGATAAATGGATGAGTGGGCGCTCACTGAAGTTCGGTGGCGCTGGTTCCGGTCAGCCATATTTCGGTGCCCGGCGGCAGCGGGCTGGTGGTGCTCATATCGAGCAAGAGCCCGCGCACCGGGCCGGCAGCGTCGTCGGGGCGGCTCACTTCTTCCACTGTGGCGGTGCCCGACTGATGGGTGCCATCGGGCAGGAGGGCGGTTATCGCCAGTGCCGTGTGCAGGGCGTAAGGCAGCAGCAATGGGGTGAGGCCGTCGGGCAGCGCCAGCAGGCCCAGGCCCGGCAGCGGCCAAGTGGTGGCTACGCGCAGGAGCAGGCCGGAGGAAGTCATGGTCCGGCTTACGAATTTGAAGGAGACGGGGGCGTGGTTGCGGCTTCCAGTACCGGGGTGGGCTCTGGCGAACTGGCCTTGGGCAGCGGCCCGAGGTAATTGGCCGCGTTCGAGATAACGAAGACCGTGGACACGAAGCCGGCGATTTTTTCCAGCAGCAACAGCACCTGGGTGGTGCCAGCCGCCGGCGTCACGGTGCCGCCCGAGTTGCTGATGAGCGTGCCCACGCTGTGGTAAAATAGTTGCCCAAATATTTCCAATTCCGACCCCGGCCGCAGCCCGGCAAAGGCATGCCCGTTCACGCGGTAGAGGCAGTAAAAATCGAGGGCGAAGGACAGCGCAATCATGCCCAGATTGAGCGATACGAGCAGCAGAAATTGCTGGAAGGTGTCGCGCAGGGCGGCTAAGGCCCGGAAATTATGCAGCAGAAAGTAGCCGGTTTTGCCGGCCGCCGCCGCCAGCAGCAGGCCCGTAATCACATCGGAGGGCAGGCCCTCGTGCTTATCGAGCAGGTAGAGGGCCAGGCCCAGCAGCAGCAACAGCCCGTGCTGCCAGAGCAGGCGATAAAGTTGGTTTTGCAGCAGCACTTGTTTCATGGGAGCGCAAGGAATGCGCGGCGGGTGTAGCGTGAGTGAATGTAGCGCGGACTTGCAAAGCCTGCGCTACACCTCCACTTTCAGCGTGGCCGGCCCTTTGGTTACTTCAAACAGCTCGCCGTGGGGCACGATGGTAATCTGGCCGTACTCCTGGAGCAGCATTTTGTAGGCTTCCGATACTGGTCGGGGCTGGCGGTCGAGGTCGAAGAGGCCACAGGGATTCACGGTGCCTACTTGGCGCTCTAGGCCCTTGTCCCAGTCAAGCTGGTCGATGAGCGAGTACCAAGTGAAGCCGAGAACGGGCACGCCTTCTTTCCTCATTCTGAGGATGTTTACCCACTGCTTCCAAAGCCAGGTGGGAGCTTCCTTGGCTTCGAGGACGTTGGTTTCGGTGTGCATCACCGGCTTTTTGTAGCGCTGGTAGTAGTCGTGGGTGATGTTGTACCAGCCCAGTACGTCCATGCTGGTGCAGATTTCGCCATTCGGCAGCATGATTTTCTCGTTGCGGCCGTAGTAGTCGTTGCCCATCACCTGGTAGCCGGGCGGCTCGCCGGCCATAAACCAGTCGTATTCGCGCCGCGTCAGCCCATTGTCGTAGAGGTAATTGAGAACGTCGCCCTCGGGATGGTGGCCGTAAAGTAAATCGAGCGCCGCGAAGCGTAGCTTGTTCTGCATCTGTACTTCATAGGTGTGCTCAGCGCGCAGCTCGTGCGTAAATTCGGCCGACTCACTCTGCACGATGATGCAATCGGGCCGGTGCTTGGCAATGCGTTGCGTGCCCATGATGCTGGCAGCTACAATGTGCTTCAGGGCCGTCACAAAGGCCTTGTCTGACTTCAACTGCTCGTTCCAGATGCCGTCTTTGGCGCTCATCCTGGCCGTCACGTAAATCTCGTTCACTGGCGTGTAGAAGCGCACCCACGGGTAGCGCTTCACCACTTCCTCGCAATAGGCCGCGAAGTGTACCGGCAGTTCAGGATTCTGGAAATCACCAATGAAATCGGGCACGCCGAAGTGCATCAAATCCAGAATTGGCGTGATTTCCAGGCGCTGCATTTCGGCCATCGCCAGGTCGGCAAATTCCCAGTCGTACTTGGTGGGGCTGAGCTGGATTTTATAGTACGGCAGGCCGTAGCGCAACACTTTCAAGCCCATGCTTTTCACCAGCGCCAAGTCCTCTTGGTAGCGCTTGTAATGGTCGCACTCGGCCAGCAAATCGCGGCGGGTTTTGCCGCCGTCGATGGTCGGGTAGCTGCACTCGATGCCGGTGGCAAACATAAAGTTGTTGGGCAGGCCCGTGGGCAAGCCATTGCCGTTGTGCCCGCGTGCGCCGCCAAATTCGTCGCCCTCGTAGTTGCCGTCGCCGAAATGCTCGTTGATTTCCGTGAGAAAGGACTTCATTTATAATGGTTAATGATTAACGATTAGTAGTTAATTGGGTAGTGAATAAGGCAGGTTAATCGGGATTCATTAACCACTAACCGTTAATCATTAACCATTACTTAAGGCTTTCCAGAAACTTATCGGCCGTGCGCAGGCTCAGGGCCATAATCGTCAGGGCCGGGTTCACGCTCAGTGCGCTCGGGAAGGTGGAGTTATCCGAGATGTAGAGGTTGGGCACGTCGAAGGCACGGCCGTTGGCATCCACCACCGCATCGTCGCCGCTCTTGCCCATGCGGGCCGTGCCGATGACGTGCGCGTAGCGCTGAAACGCCCAGATGTCGGTAGCGCCGGCGGCTTCCCAGATGCCGCGCATTACTTTTTCGGCGTGGGCATTCATGCGCTGCTCGTTTTCCTGGGCCGTGAAGTGCAGGCGCGGCTTGGGCAGGCCCCGCGCGTCTTTCTCCTCGGCCAGCTCCAGGAAGTTGTCGGCGTGGGGCAGGCAGTCGCCCAGAATGTTGATGCCGGCAATGTGGTTGTAGTTGCGCATGTAGTCGCGCAGGGGCTGGCCCCAGAGCTTGCGGCCCCGCGCCACCTGGCCCGCGAACGTCACCGGCATCACGCCAATGCTTTGCAGCAGATAGCCGCCAATAAAATCGGCCCCGGCCGGCCGGTGGGTATCCTGCGAAATCAGCCCGCCGGGAATGCCTTTGTTAGGCCGCACTTCATCAGCAAATGTGCCCCACACTTGCAGACCGGGGTGGGCCATGAGGTTGCGGCCCACCTGCCCGCTGGTCAGCGCCAGCTCATTCAGCAGCAGCAGGCGCGGCGTTTCCACCGAGCCGCCGCAGAGGAAGAGGTGGCGGCAGCGCTGGCGCTTCTGCTCGCCGTTTTGGGTGTACACCACGCCGGTTACGTAGCCCCGCGCATCGCGCTCAATCTCCGTCACGAAGCTGTTGGGCCGGATATCCGCCCCGTGCTTCACCGCCAAGGGAATGAAGGTTACATCCATGCTCGACTTCGCGCCATTGGAGCAGCCGGCCTGACAGAAGCCCCGGTTGGTGCAGGCCTCGCGCCAGCCCACGCCCTCCTGGTAGTAGCGGGCCGAGAGCGCCGCATTGGCTGCCGGCGAGGTGCGAATGCCCATTTTCTCCGCGCCGCGCGCCATCAACTGGGCGGCGCTATTGAGCGGCAGCGGGGCCAGCGGGTAGCCCTTGCGGCGGGCAGGGCCCCAGGGGTAGGGCGTGGGCCCCGAAACGCCGATAAACTGCTCCACTTCCTCGTAGTACGGGGCCAGTTCCTCGTAGCTCACCGGCCAGTCTTCGCCCTGCCCAAAGTCGCGCCTGATGTGCAAATCATCGGGCAGCGGGCGCGGGGTGTAGGCTGTGTAGTGCAGCGTGGAGCCGCCCACGCCGGTACCAGAGTTATTCTTGCCCATGGCCAATGGGTCCTGGCCGGCGGCCAGCCGCTCGTCGTTCCAGAACAGGAAATCTTGGGCCTTTTCGTCGGTGGCAAAATCGGTTTCGGGGTTGTGCCAAGGGCCGGCTTCCAGAGCCACCACCTTCAGGCCAGCAACGGCGAGGCGGGCCAGCAGCGGCGCGCCGCCCGCACCCAGCCCAATCACTACGCAGTCGACTTCGTCGGCTTCGAGCTCGATGGCCTGGGGCTGCTCTTTGGGTGTATCGGCCGCCACGGGGGCAGCAGCGGGCTCATCGGCCAGCAGCGAGCGCAGCAGCGGGTCCTGAATTTCGGGCTTGACGGGGTTAAGGACGCCTTCTTCGAGAACTTCTTCGTCGGGCATTTTTGCAATGAGTGAATGAGTGAATGGATGACTGAGTAAATGGAGACTGACGGGCTAGGGAGTGGTGCATACGCTGGTGCCATTCACTCCTTTACCCATTCACTCATTCACCCATTGTCACCTCCCGGTCTTCTTTTTCGTTGAGGCCGATTTTCGTCCAGGCCGGCAGGTCGGCCATGCCCACGTAGCCGATTTCCTCCTGCGCCAGCGGGTGAGCGTAATAGGTTTCGGTTAGTTCGGCCAGCATTTCCTCGAAAAAGCGGCCGGCATTCAGGGTTTTCCAGGTAGCGCCGGGGGGCGTGCCACTGGCCAGCGCTTGCAGCACCGCGTCTTGTTGCTCGGCAGTCAGCGTCGTGAAATCAGCCTGAAACTGCGCCTGCGCTATTTCCTGGATGCCCCCCAGGCCCATGCGGTAAGCTTCGCGGTCAGGCGGCAGGGCGTCGTAGCGCCAGCCATCGGCGCGGCCTTCGGTCAGGCGCTGGTCCACGGCTGGGGCCAGGGCGATGGGTGCGTCGGCCCGGTCGGGCTGCGGAAGCAGGCGGGCCGCTACCGCTTCGAGCAGGGCATAGGTTTCGGGGGCCAGAAACTGTGGCGTGTAGGTGGCGGGCGCATCGAGGCGGGCCTGCACGGCGGCGCGGGTGGCTTCCGACACGTGCGGCGTGTCGAGCAACGCGCGCACGGTGCCGCTGGGATAAGTAGGGAGGGGCATAAGTCGGGCTTGGGCTGGCGTAGCATCACGGACAACGGCTCAGCTAAATTGTTTACGAGCGGAACAGCCCGGAAGGGTGGAGGTTTTCAACGGTATTTCTTCAACAGAACCCAGTAAAAAAGCCGCCGGCTTTGGGCCGGCGGCTTTTTTGAGCACGAGAAACCCGGGCCTTATTTGAACAGCGCCAGGGCTTTGATGAAGGTTTGCGACACGCCCCAGGCCAGGGGCAGGCCCACCACCAGCCAGGCCAGCACCAATGAGCCGCCCACGCCGGGCTCGGCGGTGGGAGGAGGAGAAGAATTGGGTTGCGGATTCATATCGAAGTCAAGTTAAGGTTTGAAAGACTGTGACTTAGTGGGCACCGGCTTCTGCCGTCACGGGGCCTTTTTCGTAGTAGTGTTCGTTCACGGCGTGTACGAGGATGTTGGAAATAAAGCCCACCACCAGCAGGCCCGCCATGGTGTAGAACACCGTTTGGTACATGGCCGCGCCGGTGAAGCCTTGGGCCTTGCGGCTATCGGACAGGTAATGCACGATGAGCGGGCCGAGCACGCCAGCTGTGCTCCAGGCCGTGAGCAAACGGCCGTGAATGGCCCCCACCTGGTACTTGCCAAACAGGTCGGATAGATAGGCCGGAGCCGTAGCAAAACCGCCGCCGTACATGCTGATAATCACGCAGGCCACTACTACAAACAGCGTTAGCTGCGCGTGGGCCCCCAGCGTGGGAGCCAGCGCATAAAGCACCGCACCCAGGCCAAAGTAAATGGCATAAGCCACCTTGCGCCCCAATTTATCCGAAGCCGACGACCAGAAGAAGCGGCCCAGCAGGTTAGACAAGCTGAGCAGGCCCACAAAGCCCGCGCCGGCCGCCGCCAGCGCCGTGCTGTCCATGCCCTTGCCTTTCGCCGTGCCGGAAATAACGGCCTGAATGAGCGGCGAGGCGGTTTCGAGTACCCCGATGCCGGCCGTTACGTTGCAGAGCAGCACCACCCACAGCATCCAGAACTGCGGCGTTTTGATGGCGTTGTCGGCCGAGACGTTGGCCGTGGTAATCATCTCGTTGTGCTCGGTGCTGGGCACGTAGCCGGCGGGTTTCCAGTCATCGGCGGGCACACGGATGGTCCATACGCCAAACTGCATGAAAATCAGGTAAATGATGCCCATTACGATGAGCGTGGGAGCCACGCCCATGGGGGCCGAGCCTTTGAAGTGCGTCATCAGGTTGTTGGCCAGCGGCGAGCCAATCATGGCACCGCCGCCAAAGCCCATGATGGCCATGCCCGTGGCCACGCCCTTGCGGTCCGGGAACCATTTAATCAGCGTGCTCACCGGCGAAATGTAGCCGATGCCAAGCCCGATGCCGCCTACAACGCCGTAGCCGAAATACAGCAGCCAGATATTGTGCAGGTGCACGCCCAGCGAGGCAATCAGGAAGCCCCCGCCGAAGCAGAGCGACGACGCCAGCATGGCCTTGCGCGGCCCCACGCGCTCCAGCCACTTCCCAAAAATGGCCGCCGACAGGCCCAGCAGCACGATGGCGATGGAAAACGTGATGCCGATTTGCAGCGGCGTCCAGTCGTCGGGCGCGGGCTTAGCCGGGTCGCCACTGATGAGCGCGCCCAGCGGCTTGTTGAACACGCTGAAGGCGTAGGCTTGCCCGATGGCCAGGTGAATGGCCAGGGCCGCCGGCGGCACCAGCCAACGGTTGTAGCCCGGACCGGCCACCGTGCGGCTGCGGTCGAGCAGGGAGGAGGAGTTTTCGGCCATGTAAAATGTGGGAATTGAAGTGAAGGAAGAGAACAGGAAATGCCGCTGCCGCTGCGCCTAACGTGCTGAAAGCGGGCGACAAGTGCCAAGGTAACCGGCGGCTTCGTTGGTTGATTATTCGCGGCGCGAAAAGTTTGCTAAACAGGTATAGGTGCTGAAAACGCTACTCGTCGCTGCTGAGCTTGCCGCCGGTCACGTGCACGAGGCTGCCGGTCATGAACGAGCCGTCCTGCGAGGCCAGCAGCACGTAGGCCGGGGCCAGTTCCTCGGGCTGGCCGGGGCGCTTGAGGGCGACCTCGTGGCCGAATTTGGCGATTTCCTCGCGCGGCATGGTGCCGGGGATGTTGGGCGTCCAGACCGGGCCGGGCACCACGCAGTTCACCCGAATGCCCTGCTCGCCCAAGTACAGCGCCAGCGACTTCGTGAGGGCATGAATGCCGGCTTTCGAGCAGGCATAATCCACCAAAATGGGGATGCCGGTGATGCCCACGATGCTGCCCGTATTGATGATGCAGTCATCCTTTTTGAGGTGCGGAATCACGGCCTGCGCCATCCAGATATACCCCATGATGTTGGTGTCGAAGGTGCGGCGAATCTGCTCCTCCGGGATGTCCTCGAACTTGGCCTGGCTCATCTGGAAGGCGGCGTTGTTCACCAGGATATTCAGCCCGCCCAGTTCGGCCAGGGTGCGGCGCACGGCCTGCTTGCACTGTTCTGGGTCGCGCACGTCGAGCTGGAGCAGCAGGCACTTGCGCTTCTCCTTCTCGACCATTTGCTTGGTTTTTTCAGCATCCTCCACGTTTTCGTTGAAGACGACGGCCACGTGCGCGCCTTCTTTGGCGAAGGCAATGGCCACGGCGCGGCCAATACCCGAGTCGGCCCCGGTAATGATGGCAACCTTATCCTTGAGCTTGCCAGCGGCTTTGTAGTTAGCCAGGTCCGAGTCGGGTTGCAGCTTCATGTCGGCCTGTTTGGCCGGGTAAGGCAGCTTCTGAGCGGCGGCCTTCATATCCTTGGCCGTGGGGCGGCGCTCGGTCTTGACAGGAGCGGCTTTTTTAGCGGGAGCGGCGGACTTTTTGGCGGCGGCGGGCGCGGTCGGGGTTTTCTTTGGAGGCATAGCGGGCTGGAAAATGTATGCTCCGGTTTACGCGAAAAACCCACCAATGGCTGCTGCTGGCCCGGTTATTTGCCCATGTGGGTGCCTCGGTGGCTCAGAGGCGGCGCAGCACCACGCGGCGGTTGCGGGGGCGCTGGGCAGGGTCGGCGTTGTCGGCCACGGGCTGGGTGCCGCCGTAGCCCACCGGCCGAAGCTGGGCCGTGCCCACGCCGTGGGCCGTGAGGTAGAGGCAAACCGCCTCGGCCCGCTGCTGCGAGAGCTGGCGGTTCAGCTCGGCGTTGCCCACGTTGTCGGTGTGGCCCTGCACTTCGAGGCGCAGCGTCGGCTGGGCGCTCAGGATGGCGGCCAATTGGTCGAGGGCGGCGCGGGAAGGGGGCAGCAGGCGGGCCTGGCCCTGGTTGAAATACAACTCCGGAAGCGTCACCGTTTCGCCCACGGCCAGGCGGCTCAGGCGAGCACTGCCGGTGCTGTCGGCCAGCCGCAGACTCGGCACGGGAGCGGAGGGCAAAGCCAGTGCGGCCGATTTAGCCACCGCCAGCGGCGGCGCGGTTGGACGGCGCAGCGAAGCGGGCCGCCGGGGACTAACGGCAACTCGCGGCGTGGGCGCTGGCGGGGCTTTTGCTGCTGGGAGGGGTGCAGGAATTGGGCGGCCCACCTGTGGGCGCGGATTGGCCCGGAACAGAAATGCCGTCGGAATGGGCTCAGGCTTGGGTGTTTCGGCCGTCATACCCCAGAGGTTGCGCCACGAGGAGGGCGGCGGCGTCAGCGGAATGTCGGGCCGCTCCCAGGTAATCTGCATTTTGGTGTCGAGGATATCCTGGTAGTAATCGACTCGCAGCTTGTAGGGCTGGCCGGCCTTCAGCTCGACGCCGGTGGTGAAGGTGCGTACCGGCTGGGGGCGCCATTCATTTATCACCAACTGGTCGTTCAGCCAGATGCGGATGCCGTCGTCGACGGTCGCATGCAGCACGTAGCGCCCGCTCACGGGCGGCACCAGCCAGCCCGTCCAGCGCACCGAGAAATACTCGGCGGCCACACCCGGCGCGGGCGGCGCGTGGCCCCAGTCGAAAGCCAGCGTAGGGTCGTAGCGTCGCGTCACGAGGCGCTCAAAATCAGTACCTTCGTAATATTCGCCCAGGATGCCAGTGCCGGCCGGGGCCTGCGCCCGCACCGGAGCTGCCAGCAGCCCCATCAGCAACCCAAGCAGCGGCCCGAGGGGCCGCCGGTCATTCGCCAAAGCCATGCTGCAAGAACGCAAATTATGCGCGGCTGGTATTTTGAGCCGGAATATTTGCAAGCACTTGGTTTAAGTGCCGTAAGGCACCTCCCAAGCAGGTTTGCGGCTACTTGAACTCGTTGCCGCAGTGGAAGCAGTGGAACCGGTTGCCCCGCACCGGAAACCGCAGCAGCACCGACAGCAACCCCGACCAGAACCCGTAGGTATTGCGTGTGGCCGGCCCATACGCCACGTCCGACGAGCCGCAGCGCGGACAACGCGGCGTCACCGGGTCGGGCGCATCGGCGGCGAAGGAGGCAATGTCCGGCCCGGTAGCGCGGGGCGCGGGTTCGGCGTGTAGGATTTCGAGTGCGGCCTGCGCGTCAGCCTGCCGCACGTGCAGCCGCACACCGCCCGTAATGGGGCTATACAGCGGCAGCAGCCCCACCAGATTCTCGTTGCTCAGAAAACACGGAATACCCGCCGCCTCGAGCCGGGTGCGGGCCAGGTTGGCCGCCATCGGCTCGTAAAACGATTCAAGAAAAACGACGGAATCGGGGCTGGACACTTTTAGCAGTGTTGAGTTTTGAATGTTGAGAGTTGAATTGATTAGGTCATTTGCAATAGCATGCAATGCTCAATTGCCAACTCAACATTCAACCCTCAACATTACACACTTCTTATTTCGGCTGCTGCCGGGTCGCGGCGTCGATGCCGTTTACGGCGTGGCCGGCTTGCAGGCTCACGAACTCGGCCTGACGGGCGCGGACGCGCACTTCGTCGCGGGCGGGCATGTCCATGCGTACCTGTTTTAGCTGGTCGTTCAGGCGCTGGTACACGGCGCGGGCGTAGTCCCAGTCGCGGTCGGTCCAGGTGGCGCGCTGGGTGCGGGTTTCGCGCACCAGCTGGCCGTAGGCGGCCGGCAGGTCCTGGGGCGTGAGGGAGTTAATCTGGCCGTTGTAGGGGCCCATCAGCTTGGCTTCCATGGCCAGCTGCTGGCGCGGGTCGAGGGGCCGGGCGCGGCGGGCGCGGTTACTGGCATCGTAGGTGGCCGTGGCCTTGCCGATGCGGGACAGCTTGTGAGCGGCGGTGCGGGCCACGGTGTCCAGCTCGCGGCCGGCCTTACGAGCTACTTCCCGGCGCTCGTTTGGCGTCGAGTCGCAGCCCGTGAGCAGTAGGGCGGCCAGCAATGCCCCGCCAAGATTCAGGCCCACCAGCCGATTACGCAATTCACCATCCATGGCACAAACACAGTAAGTAGGTTGCAAATAACGGCCACTGCGGCCGCATGTGCCCTGTACTACCGCGCTGGCCGAAAGGTTAGCGCAAGCACCTGCCCAAGCTGGAGAGGCCGCAATAAGCATTTGCCTAAAACAGCTCGGCCGCCACGCGCCGGATGCTTTCCGACTTGCCCATCGAGTAATAATGCAGACAGGGCACGCCGTGCGCCATCAGCTCGCGGCTTTGGTTGAGGCACCACTCGATGCCGATGGCGCGGGCGGCCTCGTTGTCGCGGCACTGGCTGATGGCTTCCGACAGGGCCTCGGGCAGGTTGAGGTAGAAGGCCCGGGGCAGCATGGTGAGCTGGCTCTTAGTGGTCAGCGGTTTCAGGCCGGGGATGATGGGCACGGTGATGCCCGCCTCGCGGCACTTGCGCTCAAACTTGAAAAACTCCTCGTTGTCGAAAAACATCTGGGTCACGATGTAGTCGGCTCCGCGGTCCACCTTGTGCTTCAAAAACTTAATGTCGGAAGCGTAGTTCGGCGCTTCGAAGTGTTTTTCGGGGTAGCCGGCCGTGCCGATGCAGAAGTTGGTGGCCCAGGTATCGTCCTGTTCCTCATCCAGATACTCGCCCTTGTTCAGGTTGGCCACCTGGCCGATGAGGTCGCAGGCGTAGGCGTGGCCATCAGGCTCGGGCTTGAAGTGACCTTCCGATTTGATGGGGTCGCCGCGCAGGGCCAGAATGGAGTCGATGCCCAGAAAGTGCAGGTCAATCAGCGCGTTCTCCGTCTCTTCCTTCGTGAAGCCGCCGCAGATGAGGTGCGGCACGGTGTCCACGTCGAAGCGGTTTTTGATGGCCGCGCAAATGCCCACCGTGCCGGGCCGGCGGCGCACGGTTTTCTTCTCCAGCAGCCCGTTGGGATGGTGGCGGTACACGTACTCCTCGCGGTGGTAAGTCACGTCGATAAACGGCGGCTTAAACTCCATCAGCGGCTCGATATTCGAGAAGAGCGTGTGAATGTTTTCGCCCTTTTTGGGCGGCAGTACCTCAAAGGAGAAGAGGGTTTTGCCGTTGGCCTGGGCGAGGTGGTCGGTAACTTTCATATAAGTAGCGTGGACTCTGCGAGTCCGCGCATGGAAGCGTTAGGGCAATGATTGATATTGGTGCGGGCGCGGACTCGCAGAGTCCACGCTACACTACTTCTTCGGCTCGTAGTTCAGGTTCGGCATCAGCCAGCGCTCCAGCTCGGCCGTTTCCATGCCCTTGCGGCGGGCGATGTCGCTCACTTGGTCTACGCCAATGCGGCCGAGGCCGAAATACCGCGAATCCGGGTGGGCGTAGTACAGGCCGCTCACCGACGAGGCCGGGTACATGGCCAGGTTTTCCGTTAAGGAAATACCGGTTTTGCCCTCGGCTTCGAGCAATTGGAACAGGGTAATTTTCTCGGTGTGGTCGGGGCAGCCGGGGTAGCCGGGGGCGGGGCGCACGCCGCGGTATTTCTCCTGCACGAGGTCTTCGTTGGTGAGGTGCTCGTCGGGCGCGTAGCCCCAGAACTCGCGGCGCACCCTTTCGTGCAGGCGCTCGGCGAAGGCTTCGGCCAGGCGGTCGGCCAAGGCCTTCACCATGATGCTGGAGTAGTCGTCGTGGTCGGCTTCGTACTGCTCAATGAGCTTTTCGATGCCGATGCCGGCCGTGACGGCAAAGCCGCCCAAATAGTCGGCGCGGCCGGTTTCTTTCGGTGCCAGGAAGTCGGAGAAGGCCAGGTTGGGGATTTTCGGGCCTTTCTCGCCCTGCTGCCGCAGCGTGAAAAACTCGGTGGCTACCGTGGTGCGGGTGTCGTCGGCGTAGACTTCGATGGTGTCGTAATCCTTGGTGTTGGCCGGCCAGAAACCCAGCACGGCGCGGGCCGTGAGCAGATTGCCATCGATGATTTGGGCGAGCATCGTCTGCGCGTCCTCAAACAGCTTGGTGGCGGCTTCGCCCAGGTTTTCGTCTTCCAGAATGCGCGGGTAGCGGCCCTTTAGCTCCCAGGTATGGAAGAAGGGCGTCCAGTCGATGTACTGAGCCAGCTCGGCGAGGTCATAATCCTCCAGCACTTTGGTGCCGAGGAAGCTGGGCTTGGTGATGGGCACCGTGTTCCAGTCCGACTTAAAGCCATTTTCACGCGCTGCCTCAATGGTCAGGTAATTCTTTTCGCGCTGGCGGCTGGCGTAATCGGCGCGCAGGGCGGCGTAGTCGTCGGCCACGGTTTGGGCGTAGGCTTTTTCGCCCGAGCCGAGCAGGCCGGCCGCCACGCCCACCGAGCGCGAGGCATCGTTCACATGCACCACCGGGCCGCTGTAGGACGGCGCGATTTTCACGGCCGTGTGCAGGCGCGAGGTAGTGGCCCCGCCAATGAGCAGGGGCACTTTCATCCCGCGCTTTTCCATGGCCTGGGCCACGTACACCATCTCATCGAGCGAGGGCGTGATGAGGCCGGAAAGGCCGATAACATCCACGTTTTGCGCCTGTGCTTCGTCGAGAATCTTTTCCAGCGGCACCATCACGCCGAGGTCCACGATGTCGAAGTTGTTGCAGGCCAGCACCACGCCCACGATGTTCTTGCCGATGTCGTGCACATCGCCCTTCACCGTCGCCATCAGAATTTTGCCGGCCGTCTGGCGGTCCGAGCCCTGCTTGTCGGCCAGCAAATACGGCTCCAGATACGCTACGGCCTTCTTCATCACACGGGCCGATTTCACGACCTGTGGCAAGAACATTTTGCCGGCCCCGAACAGGTCGCCTACCACGTTCATGCCGGCCATCAGCGGGCCTTCAATCACGTCGAGCGGGCGGGCCAGCTCCTGGCGGGCGGCCTCGGTGTCTTCGTCAATAAACTCCGTGATGCCCTTCACCAGCGCGTGCGACAGGCGCTCCTGTACTGGTAGGCTGCGCCACTCGTCGGCCACCACTTCGGCCTTGTCCTTTTGCTTGACGGTGTCGGCAAATTCCACAAGGCGCTCGGTGGCATCGGCGCGGCGGTTCAGCAGCACGTCTTCGACCAGCTCCAACAGGTGGGGCTCAATTTCATCGTACACGCCGAGCTGGCCAGGGTTCACAATGCCCATGTCGAGGCCAGCCCGAATGGCGTGGTAGAGGAAGGCCGTGTGCATGGCCTCGCGCACCACGTCGTTGCCGCGGAACGAGAAGCTGATGTTGCTGATGCCGCCGCTGGTGAGCGCGCCGGGCAGGTTCTGCTTAATCCAGCGCACGGCCTCGATGAAGTCGAGCGCGTAGTTGCGGTGCTCGTCCATGCCCGTGCCCACGGTCAGGATGTTGGGGTCGAAAATGATGTCGGACGGGTCGAAGCCCACTTCCTGCGTCAGGATGTTGTAGCTGCGCTGGCAGATTTCGATGCGCCGTTCGAGCGAGTCGGCCTGGCCGTTCTCGTCAAAGGCCATCACCACCACAGCGGCGCCGTATTGGCGCACCGTGTGGGCCCGCTCGCGGAAGGCCGCTTCGCCTTCTTTCAGCGAAATCGAGTTGACAATGCTCTTGCCCTGCACGCATTTCAGGCCGGCTTCGAGCACGCTCCATTTCGAGGAGTCAATCATTACTGGCACCCGGGCAATGTCGGGCTCTGAGGCGATGAGGTGCAGGAACGTCGTCATCACCTGCTCGGAGTCGAGCATGCCTTCATCCATGTTGATGTCGAGTACCTGCGCGCCTTCCTCCACTTGCAGGCGGGCCACGGCCAGGGCTTCCTCGTAGGCACCAGTCCGAATGAGGCGTGCGAAGGCGCGCGAGCCGGTCACGTTGCAGCGCTCGCCCACGTTCACGAAGAGACTTTCCTCTTTGATGGTAAACGGTTCCAGACCGCTCAGGCGCGTAGTCGGCGAAATGGCCGTGGGCAACTGGCGGGGTTGGTATTTCTCAGCCAGCTTGCTCAGTTCGGCGATGTGCTGGGGCGTGGTGCCGCAACAGCCGCCCACCACCGTCACAATGCCTTCTTTCAAATACTCTTCGACCAGCGCGGCGAATTCCTGGGCCGATTCATCATAGCCGCCGAAGGCGTTGGGCAGCCCGGCGTTGGGGTAGGCCGAGATGTGCACGTCGGAAATGCGGCTCAGCTCCTGCACGTACTGGCGGAGCTGGTCGGCGCCGAGGGCGCAGTTCAGGCCCACGCTCAGCAGCGGCAAGTGGCGAATCGAGTTCCAGAAGGCCTCCACCGTCTGGCCCGAAAGCGTGCGGCCCGAGGCGTCGGTGATGGTGCCCGAAATCATGACGGGCACCACGCGGCCGCCTTCGTCGAAGAACTTCTGCACGGCGTAGAGGGCGGCTTTGGCATTCAGCGTGTCGAAGATGGTTTCGATAAGCAGCGTGTCGACGCCGCCGTCCACGAGGCCGCGCACCTGCTCCAGGTAGGCGGTGGCCAGCTCATCGAAGGTCACGGCACGGAAGCCGGGGCGGTTAACATCGGGCGAGAGCGAGGCGGTGCGGTTGGTGGGGCCCACGGCACCGGCCACGAAGCGCGGGCGCTCGGGCGTGGCGTACTCATCGGCGGCCTCGCGGGCCAGGCGGGCAGATTCGTAGTTCAGCTCGTACACAATATGCTCCAAACCATAGTCGGCCTGCGCGATGGTGGTGCCGCTGAAGGTGTTGGTTTCCACCATGTCGGCCCCGGCGGCGAAGTATTCGGCGTGGATGCCTTTGATGATGTCCGGCCGGGTAATGCTCAGTAAGTCATTATTTCCCCGCAGCGGCTTGGGGTGGTCGGCGAAGCGGGTGCCGCGAAAGTCTTCCTCGGTCAGCGGGTGGCGCTGAATCATGGTGCCCATGGCGCCATCAAGAATCAGCAGGCGCTGGCGAAGCAGCTCGGGGAGGCGGTAGCGCGAAGCGAAGGCTTCGCGGGCCGGGGAAATCGTAGGCAGGGTAGGGGCGGAAACGGACATTTCTTTCGGGGGCGAATAGCTACGTAAGCGCGTATCCAGAAAGAAACCCGTGCGGGGAGGCACAGTTCCGGCTGTCATCTTTTTTCACCAATAACGGCGGTGAAACGGGAGTTGGCACCTACTCGTGGTAGGTTGCCAAGACGTCATCGGGCCCGGTCCCTCGGTCTTTCTGGATAGCAGCGTAGGGCGAAGATACAACGGAACGGGGCTTGTAGCACCTGCTTTAGCTTGGGTTGCTATGCGCGGGTGCAGGCGCAAGCGGTGCTACCCGAGCACCGTCAGGCCGGCTTCGCGGTACCGGGCCAGGAGTTCGGCGGGGGCTTGCTGGTCCGTGATGAGCGTGCCCACCGCAGCCAGGGGCGCAAACTGAAAGTACTGGTCGCGCTCCAGCTTGCTCGAATCGCAGAGCAAATACACGTGGCCGGCTGACGCGGCCACCGCCTGGTAAATGGAAGCTTCCTTCTCACTGTTGGCACTCAGGCCGCGCTTCAGGGAAATGCCGTCGACGCCCATAAAAGCCTTGTCTACCTGATAGCGCTGCAAGTGCTCCACCGTGACGGCGCCGTGCGTGGCCTGCCGCCGGGCGTCCACTTCGCCGCCCGCCATCACCACCTGCACCGCCGAACCGGCCAGTTCAAACAGCACGGGCAGCGAGTTGGTGACGACGCGGATTTTGCGGTGGCGCACGTGGGCGCACAGTGGAAACGTGGTGCTGCCGCAGTCGATGAAAATGGTGTCGCCCTCGGCCACGTGGCGGGCGGCCAGCCGGCAAATAGCTTCCTTCTGCGTGGCGTGGGAAGTGGTTTTGGCGGTAAAGGCCACCGGGTGCTTATCGATGCCGGGGCGCACGGCCCCGCCGTGCGTGCGTACCACCAGGCCTTGCTCGGCCAGCAGGGCCAAATCGCGCCGGATGGTGATGGGCGTGGTGCCCAGTTGCTGGGCGGCCTCGGCCACGAGCACGGTGCCGTGCTGCTCCAGGGTGGCCAATAAATGCTGCTTGCGGAGCTGGAAATTCATCGCCGGGGCGTTACTTGTTCAAAACAATCGCAAAGAAACAAAAACGAACAGAAACGAACTTTCGACCCTGCCATGAACGAACGAATCCGCCTCCGCGAACAGGTCACGCTATCCGATGACTGGTTTACCCTGCAAAAAATTACCTTCGATTACCAACGCAAAAACGGCACCTGGGAAACGCAGTCGCGCGAGGCCTACGACCGGGGCAACGGCGCCGCCATCCTGCTGCACGACCCCGCCACCGACCACGTCATCCTGACCCGGCAGTTCCGCCTGCCCACCTTCGTCAACGGCAATCCCACGGGCATGCTCATCGAAGCCTGCGCCGGCCTGCTCGATGATGAGCACCCGGACACGGCCATCATCCGCGAAACGGAGGAGGAAACCGGCTACCGCCTCACGCACGTCGAGAAAGTGATGGAGGCCTATATGAGCCCCGGCTCGGTCACGGAGCGGCTGTTTTTCTACCTGGCCGAATACTCGGCGGTCACCGAGCAGCACGCCGGCGGCGGTGTCGAGGAGGAAGAAATTGAGGTGCTCGAAATGCCCCTGCAAGCGGCCCTGGCGATGGTGAAAACGGGCGAAATTCAGGACGGCAAAACCATTATGCTGCTGCAACACCTGCGACTGCGGCAGCTGCTGGCGTAGCGCAGCCCACCGAGGCGGGGCCGGTTTTTTAAATTGCGAAAGAGCATCCCGCCTCGGTGAGGATGGGTTTTGAAGTACCGAAAATGCATCCCGCCTCGATGGGGTCGGGTCTTGGAAGTCTGGAAGTACATCCCGTCTCCGTGGGGGCGGCTTTTGGAGCTTTGAAAGGGCATCCCACCTCGGCGGGGGCTGCTTCCGGCATTTGTAAAAGTGGCTCCCGCCTTGTCGGGGAAGGCTTTCAGAATTTCTGAAAATGGACCGGAGCGAGGTCTGATAGGAATATCGGGTAGGGTGCGGGGTTTGCCCCCGCCCGGACGCTTGCCCCGGCTCACCGATTCCCTTCAACGACGGGCGGGGGCAAGCCCGGCACCCTACCTGGTATTACAGCGGCCATGTCGGCCACACGCTGCCTGCCGCAAACACGACCGGCTCGGGCGGCAGCTCCAGAAACGCGGTGGCTCCCACCAGTCCCATCATGTCGCCGGAGCCGCCCACGCGGAGTGGCGTGGCCCGGCGGCGGCCTTCGGCGTCCACGGTCAGGCGCACGGGCACAAAATGTGTTAGCTGGGGCTTGAAGGTGATATCAACAGTGAGCACGGTCGGGGCGGGCGCTTCCATCGCGGCTGTTGTTTCGGCCGCGCCGTTGGGTTGTTGCACGGCCCGCAGCCAGGGGCGCACGTACCGGCAGGCCGTGATGAAGGTGGACACCGGGTTGCCGGGTAGCCCGAACACCACCGGCCCGCCGGCCCGCGCCCCAAACCAGAGCGGCTTGCCGGGCCTCTGCTGCACTTCGTGGAAGATTTCCTCCACGTGCAGCGCGCGCAGCAGGCCGGGCAGGTGGTCGGCGCGGCCCTTGCTCACGGCCCCGCTCAGCACCACGGCATCGAAGCCAGCGGCGAGAATGTTGGTGAGGCCCACGCGCAGCTCCTCCACATTATCGGAGAGGTGAAACAGCGAAACATCGGCCCCGGCCTGGGTAAGTAGCGCTTGCAGGGCGTACACGTTGGAGCGCCGAATCTGGTGCGCCAGGGGCGTAGCCGAGATGCCCACCAGCTCATCGCCGGTGCTCACCACGGCCACGCGGGCGTTGCGCGTCACGGCCACTTCGGCCGCGCCTACGGTGGCGGCCACGGCTAGCTCGGCGGGGCCGAGGCGGGTGCCGGGCAGTAGCAGGGCATCGCCGGCGCGGCGGTCGGCGGCCTGGTGGTGGATGTTGACGCCGGGGGCGGCGGGCGGCGGAATCTGAATGCGGGCGCGGTTGTCATGCAGCAACAGGTCCTCGTAGCGCACTACCACGTCGGTCCCGGCGGGCAGCACCGCGCCGGTCATCACCTCCACGGCCTGCTGCGCATTGAGCAGCGGCCGGGCGGGCTCGCCGGCATACTGGGTGTGTTGAATTTCAAACTCCGTCTGGCCCCCGGCCCAGGTGGTGAAGCTCACGGCAATGCCGTCCATCGCCACCCGGTTGAAGGGCGGAAAGTCGCGGTCGGCCGTCAGCGTTTCGGCCAGAATGCGGCCGGCGGCGTGGGGCAGAGCCACGGTTTCAGCGGGCAGCGGATGGGCGGTGGCCAGGACGCGGGCGGTGGCTTCGGCGGGGGTGAGCATGGGTGGGTGAGTTAAGAGTTAAAAACGAACGTCATGCAGAGCGTAGCGAAGCATCTTTACCTCAATACTAATCCAATCGCAAGGATTTACTACTGCGGTAAAGATGCTTCGCTGCGCTCTGCATGACGTTCTGCCTGCGCAGCGCCCTACGGAATAAGGCGGTCTTCGCGCAGCTTCGCAAATAAGTCAAAGAATGAATCCTCCGTGCTTTGGAACACGGTGAAGCCGCGCTTGCGGCTGTTGGCCATGTCTGTCATCACCTCAATGGGCCGGCCCAGGTCCAAATCGGTGTGCCAGGGCGAGGCCAGACGGCTCAAGTCAGCCTCAGCCAAACCGTTTTTCGTGGCAATTTCGCGCCACAGCTCCGCGTCACCGGCCATCTCGGCTTCCAGGGGGTGAATGGTGCCATCGAAGCCCACGGCCTCCACGCCGAACCATTCGGCCAGGCGGCCCCAGAGCTGGCTCCAGCGGAAAACGTCGCCGTTCACCACGTTGTAGGCCTCGTTGCGGGCGGCCTCGGTGGTGGCGGCCCACACCAGCTGCTTGGCAATGACGCGGGCATCGGTCACGTCCGACAAGCCTTCCCACTGCGCCTGCGAGCCGGGCCAGCGGAACGGCCGGCCCGTGGCCTTGCAAATGCTGGCGTACACGGCCAGCGTGGTGCCCAGGTTCATCAGGTTGCCCACCGCCTTGCCGATGATGGTGTGCGGCCGGTGGATGCTCCAGGTGAAGCCGTAGCGCTCGGCCGCGGCATATACTTCGTCTTCCTGAGCGTAGTAAAAGTTGTCGAGGGCCAGCCGGGGCTGCGCCTCGCGTAGCGGCGTGGGCGGGGCCACGCCACCGCTCACGTAGGCCTCAAACGGCCCCAGGTAGTGCTTCAAGCCAGTTACCAAGGCCACGTGCTGCACCGAGTGCTTGGGGCCGAGGACGGCCAGCAGGTTGCGCACCATGGCGCTGTTCACGCGGATGTTTTCGGCTTCGGTATCGTTGCGCATCCAGCTGGTGATGAACACGTGCGTGGGTTGAATGTCGGCCAGGGCGGTTTCGAGGCTGGCCACGTCCAGGAGGTCGGCGGCCACGGGGTGCAGGCCGGCGATGTCGGTGCCGGGGCGGCGGGCCAGGCCGTAGGTGGGCCAGCCGTGGGCCAGCAGCTCCTGGGCCAGGTTGCTGCCGATGATGCCGCTGGCGCCCACTACTAATGCGGTATTGGTCATGATAAAAATCGGGGTGGATGGGGGCGGATTTCGCCGGGGCTGCCGGGGCCGTTGTGGCCCGGCACTGGGTTGAAAACGGCTGCCTAGCCCAATAGTTTGCGCCGAAACAATTCACCGCCGAATTGGCTAAGTGAATTGTAGCGCGGACTTTTAGTCCGCGCCGCTACCCGACACCCGGTGCCGCGGACTAAAAGTCCGCGCTACACCCCATCCAACGATTAGACGCTGTTATCCGTCTCTACGCCCTATGCTGACCAAAAACTTCACCCACGTCAACGCCGCCAACCAGCCCACGATGGTGGACGTGGGCGCCAAAACACCCACTCGCCGCGTGGCCCGCGCCCACTGCCGCGTGGTGCTAGGCGAAGAATTGCTGAGCCGCGTGCAGGCCGGCGAAATGCCCTCGCACAAAGGCCCGGTTATTCACACGGCCATCCTGGCGGGCATCATGGGAGCCAAAAAAACCGCCGACCTCATCCCGCTCTGCCACCCCCTGGGGCTCGATGATTGCAGTATTACCATCGAGCCTGACGGCCCCGCCGCCCTGCGCGTAGTGTGCACCGCCGTGGTCACCGGCCGCACCGGCGTGGAGATGGAAGCCCTGACCGGGGCCACCGTGGCTGCCCTCACCATTTACGACATGTGCAAGGCGTTTTCGCACGACATTTCCATCGAAGGCGTGCAGCTCATCGAGAAAACCGGGGGCAAAAAAGATTTCCATCGCGCCGAAAATTCGTAAATTCCGATATGGATAGTCTACCAAACTCAACCGTAAAGCGGGCCAAACACACCGCCCTGGCCCGGCCCGACGTGGGCGAATTCGGCCGGCACGAGCTGGCGATTCTGGGGGCGCCCTGCGGCGATATTCAAACCCTGGTGGCCCGGCTGCTGCCCCATCTGGCTCCGCAATTGCGCGTGGCTTATGTGGATGCCGACCACGCCGCCAGCGACTCAGCCGCCGCCGAAGAATCATCAGCTACAGCCGCCAAGCCGGTGCCCTACGTGGCCGAAAACGGCCTTTCAGCTGAGCTGGTGGATAAAATTGCCTACCGCCAGCTCAACCTCACGCGGGCGCTGGACCGGTTTTCGCAGCCCGAATTACTGGCCCACGAAAGCGTGGTGTTGGTGAACGGCAACCACTTCCGCGCCCGCCAGCAGGTCGTCATCGTCGACCCGCGCAAGCCGTTGGACAAGAAGCTGGACCGCCTCACCGACGTGCGCCTGATTCTGCTGGCCGAGGGCCAGACCGAGCTGCCGGCCGGGCTGTTGGCCCATCTCAGCGCCGCCCCGCTGCCGCCCGTGCTGTCGCTGAATGACACGGCCAAAATTGCGGCTTTCATCCGGCAATGGTACCAGCTGGCGGTGCCCGTGCTGCGCGGCCTGGTGCTGGCCGGCGGCCGCAGCGAGCGCATGCAAACCGACAAGGGCGCGCTCCACTACCACGGCCTCGACCAGCGCCAGTACACCGCCGCGCTGCTGGCCGAATTCTGCCCCGACGTGCGCGTATCCGTGCGCCCCGACCAGGCCGCCGACCTGCCGGCCGGCCTCACCGCCCTGCCCGATACGTTTCTGAATCTTGGCCCGCTGGGCGGCATCCTCTCCGCCTTCCAGGCCGACCCGAACGCGGCCTGGCTGGTGCTGGCCTGCGACCTGCCCTTCCTCACCCGCGACACGCTGGAATACCTCGTGACAAACCGGCAGCCGGCGCGCCTGGCCACCTCCTTCCGCAGCCCGTGGGACGAGTTTCCGGAGCCGCTGGTCAGCATCTGGGAGCCGCGCAGCTACGGGCAGCTGCTGCGGTTTCTGAGCCTGGGCTATTCCTGCCCGCGCAAGGCGCTGATTAACTCCGACATCGAATTGCTGGCCCCGCCAGCGCCCGAGGAGCTGCGCAACGTGAACACGCCCGCCGAGCGCGCCGCTGCCACGCAGGAGCTGAGTAGCGGCCGGTAGCAACACGTCATCTGAAAAAAATGACCGCCTGCCCGGCGGTTATTTTTTTGCCTTATTGTTCAGACTATTATTCGCCGGATAAGCGTTAGGAGCGCACGTTGGCACGTTTTTGAAGGATGAGCCCACGACACGTCTTATCAACTAACCTTATTTTTTCATGAAAAAGACTGCAATTGTAGCTGCCGCGCTTCTGGCCACGGCCGCTGTTTCTTCGGCTCAGGCCCAAAGTGTACGCCTCGGCCTGCGCGCCGGTGCCAACTATTCCAACCTGGCCGGCAACATTAAGAATCAAGACACTTACAACAACAAATTCGGCTTTCTGGGGGGCGTGATGCTCAACGTGCCGCTGATTGAGGACGGCTTCCTGTCGCTCCAGCCCGAGGTCCTGTATTCGCAGAAAGGCTTCGAGAACAAGCCCACCCAATACACCGGTCTGCTTGGCGGCAAGCAAACCCGCGAGGGCAAGGTGAACTATAACTACCTCGATGTGCCGGTGCTGCTGAAAGTGCGCGCCTCGGGCCTCATCTTCGAGGCCGGCCCGCAGTATTCCTACCTGCTGAGCGCTAACAATCAGACCAAAACCACGACCACGCCCGCCCTGGGCGGCGCGCCTACCACGGCCGAAGCCGAAAACAAAACCGATGTCAGCAAACTCAACCGCAACGAGCTGGGCTACCTGGCCGGCGTGGGCTACGAAACCGAAAACGGCCTGAGCCTGAGCCTGCGCTACACCGGCGCCTTCAGCGACTTTGTGAAATCCGACGACTACTTCGAGGGCGACCTGAAAAATGCCCGTCACTCGGCGTTCCAGCTTTCGTTGGGGTATCTGATTCCGAGCAAGTAGAAACGCCTGTTTTCATTTCGTCATTGAACGATGCAGGCGACGAGGCGCAAGTATGCGTCTCTACCAACAAAAAGCCTGGCTTCCGCGAAAGAAGCCAGGCTTTTTCATGCCTGCAAACAACCTTACGGATGCGCCGCTACCCACTCCGTGCCGTCCTCGTACTCCTCGCGCTTCCAGATGGTTACCACCTGCTTCAGCGTGTCGATGATGAACTGGCAGGCGGCGAAGCTCTCGGCTCGGTGCGGCGTGGCTACCGCTACTACCACGGCCACATCGCCGAGTTCCAGCGTGCCTTTGCGGTGCACCACGGCCACTTCCTGTAGCATGGGCCACTTCTCGTAGGCTTGCGCCACCACATGGCCCAGTTGCGTGAGGGCCATGCTGTCATAGGATTCGTAGTGCAGCCGGCGCACCGGGCGCCCACCCGACTGGTTGCGCACCGTGCCGATAAAGGAATTGACCGCCCCGGCAGTGTCGGTTTGCACGGCCGCGAGGGCAGCGGCAATGTCAATGGGCTGGTCGGTAATGGCGAGGTGTGGGGTCATGCAGTAGCGCGGACTCTGAGAGCGTGTTTAGTGGGTAGGGCGAAAAGAAACGAGCCAGTGAGCTGCACGGGAAATTCCTGGGCTCTGGGATGCCCCATAGCTGACAGCTATCAACCCCCTTACTGTCTCGCAATGGCAAGTTATTGCGCTGCTGCTGCCCCAGCAACGTAAGCGCCGCCTGTGCTTGTGCCAGGACGTTGGTGCACTGCGGATTGTGTGCCGCCCTGGCTGCCGTCTGCGCAGCCGGCAGGCTGGCTTTCTGCTTTGGGCGGCTGTACCACTATTTTGCCCGCTGGCAAACAACGGGCCCTTGCAACTGCTCAATGAGGCGGCGAACCGTGCCAACCGCCTGGCGTGTCATCGTCGGCTATCCCGGCTCAGGCCCCCGGCCACGTCTGGGCCACGCGCAGGCCGCGCAGCATGGCGCTTTTCTTGCGCTGATGGGCCTGCATGCGCTGCAAAATCCCGCTGAGGATGCGCACCGCTTCTACCACGCGCGGGCCTTTGTTGAGCATCACGCACTCGGCGCGGTCGCCCATGGCGGCGTCGGTGACTTCGGCGCGGGAGGGCATGCCGCCGCGGGCCAGGCTCTCGAGCACCTGCGTAGCCCAGATAACGGGCACGTGGGCGGCCTCGCACAGCCACAGAATTTCTTCCTGCACTTCGGCCAGGCGCTCGAAGCCGCATTCCACGGCCAGGTCGCCGCGGGCAATCATCACCGCGCAGCTGCCGGCCTGCATGGCGCTGAGCAACAGGGCCGGGAGTTGCTCGAAGCCCCGCCGCGTTTCGATTTTGAGAATAATGGGCAACTCCCGGTCGGTGAGGCGGCTGATTTCCTGCCGCAATTGCTCCACATCAGCCGCCGAGCTGACGAAGGAAAGTGCCACCAGGTCGGCGTGCTGGGCCACGAAGGCCAGGTCGCGCCGGTCTTTCTCCGTGAGGGCCGAGAGTGGTAATTGGCTTTCTGGCAAGTTGATGCTTTTGTCGTTGCGCAGCTTTTCGCCCTGCGGGCGGGCCTGCGTAATGCGCACGCGCAAGGCCTCGGGCTCGACCTGCTCGATGACCCCGCCAATTTTGCCATCATCGAACCAGATGGGCTCGCCGGCCCGAACGTAATCGAACGCCTCGGACCACGCGCAGCCAATGGCGGCCGCGGCTTCGCCATCCACCGCCGCTGGGGCGGGCAGCGCCCCGCCGCCGGCCGGCCGCCGGAGCACCAGCAGACTATCGCCGGGCCGCAACATAATGAACGGCTCCAGGGACTCCAGGTGCTGAAGCGTGGCCGTGCCGCCCGCCCCCTGAAACTGGGTGAGCGGCGTGAGGTAGGCCGTTTTCCGAATCTCGGCCCAGCAGCCTTGCGGGCTGCAGCTGCTTACGTGCAGCTTGCGCCGCGTGCCCCGCGCATCCACAAACGAAATGGCCTCGCCGGCATGCAGGCCCCGCACCCAGACCGCGGGAAAGGCTAGGCGGACGGCTGCCGAAGCAGGAGGTGCCGTGGGCTGCTCGGCGGCGGTCAGCCAAACCCGCGCCGGGGCCAGCATTCGCCCAAAAGCATCGCGGGTCGGCCCGATTTGCAGCACGGCCGGCCCGGGCGGCAGGCCCTGGGTGCGTAGCTTGGGGCCGGCCAGGTCCATGCTCACCTTGCAGGACTTGCCCAGGGACTGCTCGGCGCGGCGCAGGTGCGCAATCATTTGCTGCCAGGCCGCCACATCGTCGTGGGCGCAGTTAATGCGCAGGCAGTCCATGCCCTGCCGCAGCAGCTCTTCCACCAATTGGTAGTCGGTGGCGGCCTCGCTGGGCATGGTCACCATAATGCGGACGTCGCGCTCGGCCGGAACCGGCCCCAGGCAGGCGGTGCTGTGCTCGGCCAGCAGGCGCGGGCCGCTGCGGAATGTGGGGCAGGTTTCATCCGGCTCAACCAATTTTGCTGAGGCGGGCTGCGCCAATGCGTGCAGCACGGCCCACACGGCCTCCACGCTGGCCAGGGCATGGGCCTCGGCCCGGCCCAGGGAAGACAGGCCGAGTTCGGCGAGGCGGAACTGCAGGGGGCGCAGGTCGCGCTGGCGCAGGGCCAGGTAGTGCAGCAGGTTGCGGGCGCCCAGTCGAAAATTGGGGTGAATATGTTGCAGATGTTCAGCGCATTGCGTGGCAAATGCCGTCATTTCGTTGCGCACGGTGGTGAGCTCGGCCAGCAGCCCATCGAGGTCGGGGCTGAACGGGTTGGCGACCGAAACGGGCTGGCTGAGCTCAGTCATGGCAATCGGCGGAGAAGAACACGCGACTGCGGATGGGCCTGCCGCCAGCGGGATTGCGCGCGTACCGGGTAATAATCCATCATCCGGCCGGAAAAAGGCGGAATTCGAATTCAAAGAACCGGCCCGCCGTGTCCCTACGCCCTGCGCATTATTAGCCGAAGCCTTGATTTTTGTCATGGCTTCGAGCACGTGGGTTGACGAACCTTGTAGATAGAAATCACCTCTATTTCAAGGCGATGGATGTCAATCTGCAATTCTTGGGGGCTGCCCACTGCGTGACGGGCTCCCGGTACCTGCTCACGCTGGCCGAGGCGGGCACGCGGCACCAGCTATTGGTCGATTGTGGCCTGTTTGAGGGGGCGGAGGAACTGCGCCTGCGCAACCGCGAAGAATTGCCGCTCGCGTCTGCCGAGGTGGAAATCGTCGTCCTCACCCATGCCCACCCCGACCACAGCGGCTACCTGCCCCAGCTGGTGAAGGACGGCTTCCGGGGCCGCATTCTGTGCACCGAGCCCGCCGCCGATTTGCTCAGCATCATGCTGCTCGATTCGGCCCGGCTCCAGGCCGAAGAAGCGGCTTACGCCAACCACAAGGGCTACGCCCGGCACCACCCGGCCCTGCCGCTCTATGCGCCGGCCGATGTGGCGCAGGTGCTGCCGCTGGTCGAAAGCGTGGCCTATGACGCGCCCATCAGCCTGCTGGGCGGCGCGCTCACGCTCACCTTCCGCGAGGCCGGCCACCAGCCAGGCGCGGCCATTGCCGAGCTGGACGTGCGGGGCGCACACCAGCGCAAGCGCCTGGTGTTTTCCGGCGATTTGGGCCATTACGATGACCCGCTGCTGCACGCCCCCGCGGCCAGCACCCAGGCCGACGTGCTGCTGGTCGAATCCACCTACGGCGACCGCACCACGCGCCTGGCCGACCCCGAAACGGTGCTCGCCCGTACCGTGAACGAGGCCCTGGACCGGAGCGGCGTGCTGCTTATCGCCGCCGCCGCCGGGGGACGGGCGCCCGCGCTGCTGTATTACTTGAAAAAGCTGCTGGCGGCCGGCCGCATTCCGCCCGTGCCCGTGTACGTGGACAGCCCGCTGGCCCGGCGCGTGGCCGATTTTTACCCCCGCCACCCCGCGGCGCACCGGCTGGGCCACGGCAACGTGTTCGATTTTGCGGGCCTGCATTTGATAACGGAGGAAGCCGAATCGAAGGCGCTGAACCGGAAAACCGGCTGGGGCATCATTCTGGCGCCCAATGGCATGTGCACGGGGGGGCGCATTGTGCACCACCTGCACTACCGCCTGCCCCGCCCGCAGGACACGCTGCTGCTCATCGGCCACCAGGCCGAGGGCACGCGGGGCCGCCAGCTGCTAAACGGCGCGAAGGAACTGAAAATATTTGGCGAAACGGTGCCCGTGCATTGCCACATCGAGCACCTCGACGGCTTCTCGGCCCACGCCGACCGCCCGGAATTGCTGCGCTGGCTCGACCAGTTCCAGGCCCCGCCCCAGCGCACGTTTGTGGTGCACGGCGAGGCGCCGGCCGCCGAAGACCTGGCCGCCGCCCTGCGCATGCGCCACTGGCCCAACGTGGGGGTGCCCGAATACCTGGAATCCGTCAGCCTGTTTGAAGGAATCTGATTCGCCGGGCTTCTTTTTTGTCTGCAACCGCACTTTTCAACCTGTATCCGGCCATGAAACCGCGTCTTTTTCTGGGGTTGCTGCTGGGGCTGAGCTTCTGGGGGCACCTGGCCGCCGGGCAGCGTCCGGTGGTCGTCATCATTCCGCCGGTCATCACGCCTCCGCCGGTTGATGAGCTGGTGATTACCAACGTGAACGTGGTGGACGTTGATTTGGGCGAAATCGAGCCCAGCCGCAACGTGGTGCTGCGCGATGGCTTCATTGTGTCGGTGGGCCAGTGGCTACCCGCCGGCCGGGGCGTGCCCACCCTCGACGGCACCGGCAAATACCTGATACCCGGCCTCTGGGACTTTCACACCCACGCCCTGGCCTCGGCCGCCGACGAGCGGTTGGCCCTGCCGCTGTACGTGGCCCACGGCATCACCACCATCCGCGACGTGAGCGCGGCCCGGCCCCTCGCCGACCTGCTGCACACCCACCAGGCCCTGGAAACCGGCGAGCTGGTGGGGCCGCGCATTGAGCTGGCCGGCCCCGTACTCGACGGCTCGGCCGATGCCAGCACCGGCCTGAGCCTCACGGCCACCCGCGCCGAGGGCCGGGCCCAGGCCGAATCCCTTATCCGGGCGGGTTGGTGCAACCTGCAAGCCGGCCCGTACCTGTCCGCTGAGGCCTTTGGGGGAATAGCCACCGCCGCCCGCCTGGGGCGGGTGCACCTGGCCGGCGCCGTGCCCGAGGCCGTGCCGGTGCTCGATGCCATCGCGGCCGGCCAGCGCAGCATTGAGCACACCGACAAGCTGCTGCTGGGCTGCTCCGGCCATGAGGCTGAATTGGCGGCGGCGCGGGCCACGGCCCTGGCCGGCCCCCGGCCCCTGCCCACGCTGCAAGCCTGCATCAAAGCCCAGCAGCAGGACATCGTGGGCAGCTTCAGCCCCAGCCGCTGCACGGCGCTGGCCCAGGCCCTGGGGCAGGCCCGCACCGCCGTGATGCCCGGGCTGGTGGCGCACGACTTCGACCTGCGGCACGACCCTGACCCGGAAGACCCCCGCTTTCGTTCGGTGCCGGCCAGCGTGCGCCAGCAGTGGGCGCAGGCCACCCACGACCGGCCGCGCCTGTCGGCCAGCAAGCTGGCCAAAATTCGGGTGGCCGACTCGTTGCAGCGCAGCATGGTGGCCACGTTTGGGCGGCTGGGCGTGCGCCTGGTGGCGGGGTCCGATGCCGGGTCCAGCACGCCCAACCTCTTTTATGGCGGCAGCTTGCACGATGAGCTGGAGCGCTTAGTGGCCAGTGGCCTCACGCCAGCCGAAGCTCTGCGCGCCGGCACCGTGAACCCCGCCATGGCCACCGGCCACGGCTTTGATACGGGCCGCATCCACCCCGCCTACGTGGCCGATGTGGTGCTGCTCAACGCCAATCCGCTCGACGATATCCACAACCTGCGCCTGATTCAGGCGGTGGTGCTGCGCGGCCACCTGTTCACCCTACCCGCCCTGGCCGGCCTGGCTGCCGAAGCCGAGAAGGAAGCCGCCCGGCAGGCCGTGGCCGCTCACGCCGCTACGGCCATTCGCTAAGCCGCGCCGCGCTGCCACTTGTTATTGTCTCACTTTTAGCTGATTGTCTGCCATGGTCCCCAACATTGTTGTGCTGACTGACTTCTCGCTCGCCGCCGAGCGGGCCCGCGCCTACGCCGCGGTGCTGGCCGCCCCGTTGGATGCCGAGCTCCACCTGGTGCACGTATTTCTGCCGGTGCCCGTCGTCACGGAATTCGGTCTGGTGCTGCCTGCCAAGGATAAGGAGTACGTGCCCGAAACCTGCCGCTGCCTCCGGCACGTGGCCGAAACCATGCCCGTGCCCACCACCGCCGAGGTGCTGGAATCTGACTGGCCCGGTGCCATTGCGCAGGCCCTCGAAAAATATCAGCCCATGCTCATCGTGGCCGGGCTCACGGCCACCAATGGCTTTCTCGACGAGTGGTTCAGCAACCGCGCCGCGCCGCTACCGCACCAAACGGGCTGCCCGCTGTTGCTCGTGCCGGAGCACCTGCCCGATACCGCCCTGCACCGGCCCCGCCGCCTGGCCTTGGCCGTGGAAGACCGGCCCTTCCGGCTGGTCCCGGCCGCCCGGGCCGTTGCGCCCCTGCTCGACGGGCTGGACCTGGACGTGGTGGCCGTCACCGTGCTGCCGGAAGCCGACAGCCCCGGCGGCTGGGATGGCCTCCGCTCCGCGCAGCATAGCGGCCTGGCCGCCGGCATGGCCGGCTGCGGCCTGCACAAAGTAGTGGGCGAGGAGCCCGGCTCGGGCATTCTGGAAGCCGTGCACGACCTGGAGGCCGACCTGGTGGCCCTGCTCGACCAGGGCCACGGCTGGGCGCACAAGGCCTTTCTCGGTAGCGTTATCGACTACGTGCTGCGGCATACGCAGGTGCCGGTGCTGCTGCTCTCGGCCCACATTCCGGCCCCGGTTGCTGACTTGGTCGAGACGCGGGCCTTCATCCCGGTCACTCACTAAAATCCGCTTTCATTATGCCCCTCACGCTCATTGTCCTGTCCGGTTTCTACGAGCCCGCCCGGCACGCCATCCACTACGCCGATAAGCTGGCGCAGGCCGTGCATGCCCAGCTGGTGCTGCTGCACGTCAACCGGGCGTCGCTGCTCGACCCCTACGAGCTGGTGGGCGCGGTGGGGGAGAAGTACCACCGCCAGGAGCTGGCCGGCCAGTCCGATACCGTGGTTGCCCTGCATCACCTTGCGCGGAGCCTGCACGTGCCCGCCACCGTGGAAATAGCCACCGACCTGCTCCCCGACATTGCCCGCGAGCTGGCCACTCGCTATACCCCGGCCCTGTTCGTGCTGGGCCAGCCCGATGCCGACCACCCCGACTACGCGGGCATGACGGCCCTGTGCGCCGAGCTGCTGCGCGCCGGCCACTACCCGGTACTGGCCGTGCCCACCACCGCGCCCACCAATCAGCCGCCGCACCGCTTCCTGATTGCGGCCGACCGCGAACCTTTCGTTCTTGGGCCGGCCGCGCAGGCCCTGCGCCCCTTGCTGGCCCAGCTCGGGACGGGGGGCGTGGTGGTGGCCCACGTATCGGACGGGGTGGTGGACGATGATGGCTGCGCGATTGCCCTGCGGGCCGTGCGGGCCAGTGGCCTGGTCGACTTTACCAGCCCCGAGCTGCGCGGCTATCTCGACAGCGACTACGCCGAGGGCGTGCTCACCGCCACGCAGGAAGTAGGTGCTGACCTGGTCATTACGCTGGCCCGCGAGCGCAGCTTCATGAGCGACTTGTTTCATCGCAGCATCATAGCCCGGCTGGTGGAGCAATGCCCCGTGCCGGTGCTGGTGCTGCCCACCGCCGCCGCAGTGCCGCAGAATAAGTCGGTTGCCTCAGATGCCGCCGAGGCGTAGCGGGCCCGGCGGGCACCAGCGCCGCTTCGGGCAGCGCCTGGCGTACGCTCACGGCCGTGGGCGAGCACACCGAGCTGGGCCGCATCGGCTGCATCCGCGACACCATTGGCAACGAGAAACTCCGCTGCAATGCAGGTGGGCCGCTTTGCGCCGTGCATGGCGCGCCCGGGCATTTTTCTAACATCCTGTTTTCCCTCCTTATCATGGCACCAGCACCATTCGCACTGTTTTTTCAGGAGTTGACCAACGACAAAGTGGCGCTGGTGGGCGGCAAGAATGCTTCTCTGGGCGAGCTGTTCAACCACCTCACGGCCAAGGGCATCAGCGTGCCGAATGGGTTTGCCACCACGGCGGCGGCGTACTGGTTGCTTCTGGATGAGAACCACTTGCGCGCGCCCCTCACGGCCCTGCTGGCGCAGCTCGATACCCAGGAATTCACCAATCTGCCCGAAATCGGCAGCCAGGCGCGGGCGCTGCTGAGCGCGGCCCCGCTGCCCGCGCCCGTAGCCACGGCCATTGAAGACGCCTACCAGCAACTCGTGGACGGCTACGAGCACGAAATTCAGGTGGCGGTGCGCAGCAGCGCCACCGCCGAGGACCTGCCGACGGCCAGCTTTGCCGGGCAGCACGACTCGTTTCTGGACGTGCGCAGCCCCGAGGCCGTGCTCGACGCCTGCCGGAAATGCTACGTGTCGCTGTTCAACGACCGCGCCATTAAGTACCGCGTGCAGAACGGGTTCGACCACATGAAGGTGGCGCTTTCGGTGGGCGTGCAAACCATGGTGCGGTCCGATTTGGCTTCGGCCGGCGTGGCCTTTACCATCGAGCCCGAAACCGGGCACGAAAACCTGGTGTACCTCACCGGCAGCTGGGGCCTGGGCGAAAACGTGGTGCAGGGCGCCGTGAACCCCGACGAGTTTTACCTCTTCAAGCCCGCCCTGCGCGCCGGCAAGCGCGCCCTGGTGCGCAAAAAGCTGGGCGACAAGGCCAAAACCATGCGCTACGCCACCAGCCTCGCCGCGGGCGCGGTCGGCATCAAAAACACGGACACCCCGGCCGAACGCCGCGTCCAGTTCGTGCTCACCGATGCCGAAGCCGAGCAGCTGGGCCGCTGGTGCCTGCTGATTGAGGAGCACTACGGCATGCCCATGGATATTGAATGGGCCAAGGACGGCCTTACCAACGGCCTGTTCATCGTGCAGGCCCGGCCCGAAACCATTCACCACGGCCGCCGGGCACTGCGCCTGCACGAGTACCACCTCACTGAAAAAGGCCCGCTGCTGGCCACCGGCAAGGCCGTGGGCAGCCAGATTGTGTCGGGCGTGGCGCGCCTCATCGCCTCGCCGGCCGATGGGCACCAGCTACAGGCGGGCGAAATTCTGGTCACGAACAGCACCAGCCCGGACTGGAACGCGGTGCTGCGCAAGGCGTCCGTCATCGTCACCAACCAGGGCGGGCGCACCAGCCACGCGGCCATTGTGGCGCGCGAGCTGGGCCTGTCGGCCGTGGTGGGCACCCTCGATGCGACGCAGAAAATCCGGGACGGGCAGCGCATCACCGTGTCGTGCGCCGAGGGCGACGAAGGCCACATCTACGAAGGCGCGCTGGCTTGGGAAGAAAGCGAAATCGACCTGGAACACCTCGCCCAGCCCCACACCAAGCCCCTGCTCATCCTCGCCGACCCCGACCGGGCCCTTTCGCTGGCGCGCTACCCCAGCCAGGGCGTGGGCCTGCTGCGCATGGAATTCATCATCAGCAGCGCCATTCGGGTGCATCCCATGGCGCTGGTCGCGTTCGACCAGCTGACCGATGCGAAAGCCCGCGAGGAAATCACAGCCCTGACGGCCAATTATCCCAGCAAACCCGAGTATTTCATCGAGCAGCTGGCGCAGGCGCTGGGCTTCGTGGCGGCGGCCTTTTATCCGCGCGAAGTCATTGTGCGGATGAGCGACTTCAAAACAAATGAGTATGCCAACCTGCTGGGCGGAAAGCAGTTCGAGCCCGCCGAGGAAAACCCCATGCTGGGCTTCCGGGGCGCGTCGCGCTACTACAGCCCGCAGTACCGCGAGGGGTTTCGGCTGGAGTGCGAGGCCCTGAAGCGCGTGCGTCACGACATGGGCCTGACCAACATCAAGGCCATGATTCCTTTCTGCCGCACCGTGGAAGAAGGGCAGCGCGTGGTGGCCCTGATGGCCGATTTCGGCCTGCGCCAGGGCGTCGACAACCTCGAAATCTACGTGATGGCCGAAATTCCGAGCAACGTCATTCTGGCCGACGAATTCGCCGCGGTGTTCGACGGCTTCTCCATCGGTTCCAATGACTTAACGCAGCTAACCCTGGGGCTCGACCGGGATTCGGCCATCGTGAGTGGGCTCTTAGATGAGCGCAACGAGGCCGTGACGCGCTTGCTGGCGCAGGTTATCCACGCGGCCAAAGCGCACGGGCGGCCCATCGGCCTCTGCGGCCAGGCCCCGAGCGACTACCCAGCGTTTGCCCGGTTCCTGGTCGAGCAGGGCATCGACAGCATTTCCTTTACGCCGGACGCCCTGCTCGAAGGCTTGGCGAACATGGTGAAAGCCGAGGAAGTGGTGGCCGACGAGTACCCGTAGACCAGGGGCGCGGCGGCCGAAGCCAGCCGCTCAGGCAGCGGCGTGCGGCGCGGGCATGGCTTGCAACAGGCAGCGATAGAGCTTTTCCACATCGGCGGGGTGAAACAGCTCGGTGCCGGGGTTCATGGTGGCGGCCGTGCCGCAGGCCACGCCCAGGCGCACCGCCTCGCGCAGGGGCTGCCCGTGCACCAGCGCGTGCACAATGCCGGCCACCATGCTGTCGCCGGCGCCCACGGTGCTGCGCCGCTTCACGATTGGGGCTGCAATGTGGTCTTCCTGGTCGCGGCTGACGAGGCAGGCCCCCTGTGGGCCCATCGACACCACCACGATTTCGCAGCGGCCCGCCCCGATGAGCTGCCGGGCAGTGGCCACCACGCCGGCGTTGTCCAACTCGGGCACGCCGGCCATCTGGCTTAGCTCGCCCAGGTTGGGCTTGATGAGGTAGGCCCCGGCCTCGATAACGGCCAGCATGGCCGGCCCGGTCGTATCGGCCACTACCTTGCTGCCGGCCGCGCGGGACTGCCGGGCCACTTGGGCCAGAAACGCGGGTGGCACACCGGGCGGCAGGCTGCCGCTCAGCACCACAAAGTCGGGCAGGGGTGTCAGCCGGTGCAGCGCGTCCAGTACCTGGCCCTGCTCATCGGGCGTGAGGGGCGCGCCGGGCATTCCAAAGCGGTACTGCTGGTGGGTGATGGTATCTACCACCACAAAATTTTCGCGCACCGCGCTTAGGGTCGGAATCACGCAGGACGCAATGCCTTCGGCCGTGAGCAGCGCTTCCAGCAGCGCCCCGGTGTGCCCGCCGGCCGGATACACCGCCACCGACGGCGTGCCCAGCCGGTGCAGCCCCCGCGACACGTTGATGCCGCCACCGCCCGCTTCGGTTTTGGGGACGGCGCAGTGCAGTTTCTGGTCGGGCACGATGCCCGCCACGGAGGTGCTCGTGTCCAGGGCCGGGTTCAGCGTGAGGGTAGCTACTAAGGTCATGCGGCGGGTGGGGATTGATACGAAGCAAGGCAGGTACTGCGCGAAGGGGGGCGCTCAGGCCGAAGTGGTGGGCGTTAGCCAGTCCACGCCGGGGCGCAGCCACTGCTGGGTCCGGGCTTCGGGCGAACCGGGGGCGGGGGCGGGGGCATGGTGCCACTCGGCGCGCGGGGGCAGGCCCAGGGCGAACTGCTGCGGGCCGTGGGCGGCCAGCTCGAAGCGGCTGGGCTGGTCCACGGTCAGGTTGAATTCGGCGCAGCGGGCGCGGCGCTGCTGCTGCCAGCGCTTCTCGGGCTCGGAGTAGGGCAGGTGAGCGTTCTGGCGCATGAGCGTGCCGTAGGTGCGGCCGAACACCTCGCCCACGTCCTGCACAAACGCCAGCAGCTCCTCAAACAGGCCATCGCGCCCCACCATCAGCTGCTCGAAGAAAAGGCCGCCCACGCCCCGGGTTTCGCCGCGGTGCGGCAGGAAGAAATGCGCATCGGCCCCGGCCTTGAAGCGCGGGTAGTAGGCCGCATCGTGGCGGTGGCACACGGCCTGAATCTGCTCGTGAAACCAGCGGGCCTGCGCCACGTCCACGTAAACCGGCGTCAAGTCCAGGCTGCCGGCAAACCAGGCCTCGCCCGCACCAGACTCAAAGTACCGCACGTTGAAATGCGAGATGGGCACCATGGGGCTGTGCGGGTGCAGGCCCACGTTCACGTCGGCGGTGTAGTAGCGCCGGTCTTTTACCTGGAGCTGGCGGGCCATCGGCTCGCTCATCTGGTCCCACACGGCCGAAAAAGATACGCCCGCTTTTTCCAGCACGGCCCCGTGCTGGAGGGCGCACATGATGCCCCCGCCCCCGCCGGGGTGCGTCCATTCGTTGTGCACAAACTTGCTGCCGCCATCCGCCATCCCCAGCCGGTGGCACAGCCAATCCTGAAACTGCCGCATCCACTGCTCAACTCCCGGGCGCGGCATAAAAGCCGTCGACGAAAGGACCTCATGTTTCATGGCTACGCAATGCACTTAAACGATAACAGAAACGGCTGATAAGCCCCGCCACGCCCGGCAAACCGGGGGCGTGGCGGGCGAACCAGCCCTGGCAGCCGTCGCCCCTGGCAAACCGGGCTGACAACTGGGCAAAACTCCTGCTTATTCAGGAATACCACTCTGATGCGTATCACCTTACTGGCTGATTCGCGTCAGGTTCGCTTCGGCTCAAGCCGCTATCAATTGCAAACCGCTACCAGTTGGGCGCGTGCAGTTTTTCGGGCTGGAGCAAGTGAATGCTTTTGGGCGTGAGCTCAATCAGCCCGTCCTGCTTAAACTCGCTCAGCGTGCGAATGAGCGACTCCGGAGTGGTGCCCACCAGGGCGGCCAGGTCATCGCGCGAGAACCGGATGGTGGGCGGGTCGTCGCCGGCCTGTTCCTGCAGGCGCAGCAGCGTGCGGGCCACGCGGCGGCGCAACGAGTCGTAGGCCATGCCCAGCAGCTGCTGTTCCCGCTCCTCGACCTGCCCGGCCAGCAGCCGAATAACCTGCTGCCCCACTTCGGGATGCGAATGCAGCAGCAGCTCGAAATCCTTCTGCGGAATGTAGAGCACCTGGGCATCATCGAGCACCACGGCCGAGTCGTTGTGCGGCCGCTGCTGAAGCAGGGGCAGGTAGCCGAAGAACTCGCCGGGGCCATACACGCCCGTTATCAGTTCCTTGCCGCCGGGGGTGCGGCGCACGGTTTTCACGCGGCCGCTCTCCACGAAATACAGCCGCGTGGCTTCCTCGTCCTCGGCATAGAGCACCTGCTTTTTGCGCAGCGCGTGCGGGCGGCGGTCCAGGGTGAGGCTGTGCAGGTTGCCCAGGGCCGTGGCACCGTCCAGGAGGTTGCCCGGGCCGTCGGGGGCGCGTGGGTCGTGGGCGGTCTGGAGCTTGCCGAAGCGGTTGAGGCGGCTGCTGATGGCGCTCAGCAGCTCGGTTTCCTCAAAGGGCTTGGTCAGGTAGTCGTCGGCGCCGAGCTCCATGCCGCGGCGCAGGTCGGCGCGCTCGGTTTTGGCGGTGAGGAAGATGAAGGGCACGCCGGCCAGCTGCGGGTGCTGGGCGAAGATGTGCAGCACGCCGTAGCCGTCGAGCACGGGCATCATGATGTCGCAGACCACCAAATCGGGCGGGGTGGCCAGGGCTTTTTCCACGCCCACTTTGCCGTTTTCGGCCGTGTGCACGGCGTAGCCGGCCAGCTGCAGAATCTCGGCCGTGTTTTCGCGGATGACGTCGTTGTCCTCAATCAGCAGGATGGTTTTCATAGGGCAGGGTGATGGTGACGGTGGTGCCCACGTTCAGCTCGCTCTGTAGGGAGATGCTGCCGCCCATCAGCTCCACGTAGCGGGCCACGATGTAGAGGCCCAAGCCCGTGCCGGGCGTATTGGCCGCGTTGCGGGCCCGGTAAAACCGCTGGAACAACCGCGCCTGGTCGTCGGCTGAAATGCCCATGCCCTCGTCCTGCACCACGAGGCGGAGCGCGTGGTCCTGGCTGGTGGCCCGCACGGTGACGGTGGTGTTTTCGTGGGAGTACTTCAGGGCATTGGACAGCAGGTTGACCAGCACTTTGCGCAGCAGCGACGCATCCTGCCACAGCGGCGGCAGGGGCGGCAGCTGCAAGACGATGTGCTGGCCGGGCTTGCGCAGGCCCTCTACTTCGGCCACGGTTTCGTGGACCAGCGGGGCCAGCTCCAGCCGACCGGGGTGCGCTTCCAGGCGGCCTTCCTCAATCTTGCCCACCGACAGAAACTCTTCCAGAATATCGGTCAGGTGCATCACCGACGTTCGGATGCGGTCGTAATGGCGCTGGCGCTTGTCCTGCTGCTCGGGGCCGGCGTACTTTTCGAGCAGCGCCACCGAGGTTAGCACGGCCGTGAGCGGCGTGCGGAACTCGTGCGAGGCCATGGCCACGAAGCGCGTCTTGAGCTCGCCCAGCTCCTGCTCCAGGGCCAGGGCCTGGGCCAGCTCGCGGGTGCGCTGTTCCAGCTGGCGCAGCGTATCGGCCAGGGTGTGCGTGCGCTCGGCCACCTTCTGCTCCAGCTCGGCGTTGAGGCGGGCAATGCGCTGGTGCTGGGCGCGCAGCTCCCGCTCGGCCTCTCGCTTGAAGGTGATGTCGATGACGTAGGCCACGATGAAGAGCTCCCCATCGAGCCGAAAAAAGCTCAGGCTAACTTCCACGGGGAATTCGGAGCCGTCCCGGCGGCGGGCCAGCAGGGTGCGGTTCTGGCCCAAGCCTCGCATTTCGGGGCGGGCGTCGAACGATTCGCGCAGCTGCTCGTGGTAGTAGGCCGCGGCTTTGGGTACCAGCGCTTCAATGCGCTGATGCACCATGTCATCGTTCTGATAGCCAAATAGTTCTTTTGCTTTGTTGTTGGCCAGCACAACGTCGCCGGCCCGGTTGCACATCACAATCCCGATGGTGGCGTGGCTTACCACGGCCTCGAAGCGGTTCGTGCTTTCGGCCAGCCGGTGCTCGGCCACGTGCAGGGGCGTGGTGTCGGTGAGGCGCACGAGAAAATACGTCTGCTGCTCTACCGTGAGGCAGGTAAGCTCGACCCTGGCCCAAAACAGCTCGCCCGATTGCCGGCGCAGTTCGGCCTCAAACTCGTGGGAGCCCTCATGCAGCACCCGGTCGCGGAGCGCGGTCCACTCGGCCGGGGTCAGGTGTTGGGCGTGCAGGGTGCGCGCCGGCTCGTCGTAGAAGGCCTGGGCCGAAGGGTAGCCCAACAAGCGGTAGCCCGCCGTGTTGACGTGCGTGAACCACCCCTGTTCGACATGGTACAGCCCCACAAACTCCTTGCTTTGCTCAAAGAGGATGTCCGTCAGCGGATTACGGTATAATTTGGCCGGCATATGCAGATGCAGGCGGGAGCCTTACGTTTCTGCAATAATCATAAATATATTAGTAATGCAATAAAGCTCAGCTTAGTTCTTGGCTGGGGCCGCCGGGTAGTACCGCCGCCCTCGCCGCGCTAAAAAAAATATCGGCTGAACCGGTTGAAATCCCTGTCGGCCGGCGAAGGGTAAGGAGGAGTTTTATAGCTCATCGAAATGAGCGGGTGGGTTAATAGCCATTGAAGCCGGCTTCGCTGGTCGTGCGCAGGCGGTTGTTGATGCTGCTGGCGCCGCCGGCCAGGGCCGCGTGAATAGCCAGCTGGGCTTGGTGCCAGTTCTCGACGGTGCCGCGCAGCGTGGCCTGGCCGTTTTTCACGCTCACCTGCACGTTCTGGTCGTGCAGGAAGGCGTTCCAATACAATTCCTGCCGGATAGCCTGCTCAATGGCCTGGTCGAGGTTGACGGCGTGGGCCAGCAGGCCGTTCTGGCTGCGCCCCAGCCAGGCCGGGGTATTGGCGTTCACGTGCAGGTAGTTATCCACCTGCACCACCCCGCTGATGCCTGCCGCCACCTGCTCGGCGTGCGCGGCCTCGAAGTGCGTGGGCACGTTGCCGTTCAGGCTGATGGTGCTGTTGTGGGCCTGCGCCGTGAGGGGGTAGCGGCCCACGTAGGGGTCGTGGGTGAGGGCCGCCTGCACGTTGCGTTGCAGGGCATCATCCCCGAGGGGGCCGGCGGGCCGCACCTTCAAGCGGTTGTTCACCCAGCTCACGCCCACCACGTTGCGGGCGTCCTGCTCGGCGGCGCGCTTGGCGGCCAAGCTGCTCACGGTGCCGGTCAGGGTCACGGTGCTGCCCTGCACGCTCACCATGGGCTCGAAGGAAAATACCCGGGCGTCGTACACGAAGGCGTCGCGCACGGCCTGCGCAATCTCGGTTTCCGAATGGTAGGCGTACTTGTCCTGCCGCAGGTCGTCGGCGGGCACCCAGGGCTCCACGCGCAGGTCCTTGCTATCCACGGCTTTCGCGGCCCCGGCGCTCCAGGCAATGGCAATGACTTCGCTACGCTCCAGGGCGCTGCCCACCACGCCGCTCAGCTTCACCACGCCTTGCTCCACGTGCACGTTCACCAGGCCGGCGTGTACGCGCACGTTCCAGCGCAGCAGCTCGCGGATGGAGGCGGCCATTTCCTCATCGGGCCGGGGCGTGATGGCCGGCGCGTAGGCAAGGCGGTCGGTGAGGCGGCGGATGCCCCGCACGCCCTTCACCACGCGCAGCACCTGCTGGCGCTCGGCCCAGCTGCGCACCGTGCCGCGCACCTCCACTTCGCCGGCCGTGGCCTGGCAGTCGATGGGGCAGTCGTGGGTGGCGGCATTGGTGGCCAGCGCCTGCTTGATGTCGGCGAGCAGCTGGGCGTCGGGCACTTCCGCCGTGCGGATTTCCAACTCGTTGACCACGCCGCGCACCCCGCGCACCAGCTTGGCAATTTCCTCGGCCCGGTCAAGGGACAGCAGGTTGTCGGTGAAGCCCTTGAGGGTGACAATGCCCTCGGCAGTGCTCACGTCAATCCAGGTGGCGGACACGCCCTGCCGCCGGCTGTAGAGGCGCTCGATGGCGGCCGTGATGTCGTGGTCGGCCAGCAGTTGTTTGGGGGTAGGAGTTGCCAGGATGCTCATGGTGGAAGAGAAAAAAGGTGAGGAAAAGAGTAAAAACCTGCTGCCCGGGAAGCGGCCACCGCCGGCACTGGTCCCGATAAAGCAACGGCCCGTGGCTGCGCACAGCGCCCCAAAACCATTCCCGAAACACGGTTGAAATTACCTGCAAATCAGCCGCTAACGCATGACGCCGGTCAGCCCGATGCCTGATTCAGGTCATTGAAAATGAGGGCTAAAGCCGGCCGGTTTCTTTGGCGGGCGGCCCAAGGCGCGGCCTTCACCGGCGCTGCTGCATCTTCAGCCCAAGGCCGGCACCAGCAGCAGCGGCATGGCCCGGGCATCAATCAGCTGGCCCGTGACGCTGCGGTGAAACAGGCTGCCCAACAGGCTATGGTGCCGGGCCACTACCACCAGCAGGTCGGCCTCCCGCTCGGCGGCTCCCTGCAAAATGCCCTGCGTAGTGTCCGGGTTGTAAATAATGCGGGTCCAGGTGCCTTCCGGCACGGTGGCCAGGCCGCTGTGGCGCACCGTGCGCAGTGCCCGGTGCCCGGTTTCCGCGCCTGGGTCTTTCTGGTCCGTCACGTACACGATGTCGAGGGCGGCGCCGGGCCGGGTCAGCAGCAGCGGCACGAGGCGCGGGTAGTCGGGCAGGGTAAAATCGTGGCCATCGACGGCCAGCGCCAGGCGATGCGGCACAAACGCCGCCGCGCCGCCGGGCGGCAGCACCAGCAGCGGGCAGTGGATGTGCCGCAGCAAATCCAGCGCCGTGCCGGTCACGATTTCGGCCGGCACCGTCCCCGCGTTGGGGCAGTTCAGCACCAGGGCCAGGGGCTGATGCTGCTGCACAACGTCGCCCACCGTCTCGGGCAAAAACTCCTCGATGCTGACTATTTCGGTGGGCACGGGCTGCTTGCCGGCCAGGGTTTGCAGGGCGGCCAGGGACTGCCGCTCGCGCCGCCGCGTGTGCAGGCCGGGGTGTTCTTCGGGCGTCAGCAGTTCATCCTGCCGCACGTGCAGCAGCAGCAAGCGGGCCTGTAGCGCCTCGGCCAGGGCGGCGGCATACGGCAGGGCCTGGCCACTGCCAGGAAATACATCGGGGAGCACAAGCAGGGTAGGGGGCAGCATGGCGGACACGGAAAACAGGTTAGAAAGAGCCGGCGTAGGGGCCCAGCGCGTCGTCGTTGCGGGCCATGCCGGCGGCCTCGGTCAGGGTGTCGTCGGGCGGAACGTCATCGGGCAAAGGCGGTGGCGCATCTGCTGGCAAAGGCAGCGGCACATCGGAAGGCCACGGCGCTGCTGTCGCATCGAACTGCTCCGGTGGGGCGGCCTCTGGATAGGGTTTTATGATAATGGAAACTGGCATGGCTGAACGGTCAACAACGGCCAGGCAACCGCACGGGACCGAAGCAGCGGCACCAGCCAATTGGCTCGCTCCGCCAGTGCCCACGCTTTTTTGCTGGTCAGCCTTCGCCCCTTAATAATCAACAATAGTGGGCCTGCTACCAAGCCGTCGTTAGCGCTTCCGATGGCCGGCCCTCCTCCTCGGAGGCGGCGCACTGCTGGCTGAGCTGCCAGTGGGCCAGCATGGTGGCCAGGTTGAGCACGTGGCCCTTTATCTCGGTGGCCGCTGCCGCCCCGAATGCTTCGTGCAGGCTTTCTTCCAACAGGGTACACCAGCGCCCGATTTGCCGGGCCGTGAAGGGCGGGGTGGCCTCCCGGTGCAGCGGCCGGCCGGTGTAGAGACTACCGGTCAGGGCCTGCTCCCACCACGCGTATTCGCAGTCGACCGGCGTGTGGAGCTGGCCGGGAAAGGCGGGGCTCAGGAGCGGGTCGCTCGCCACCCGATGGGCAAACTGACGCACAAAGCGCCGGCACTGCGCCGGGGTATTGCATTCGATTGGCCAGGAAGTTAACACGATATGGAAAAGGTTGGGGCCGTCCGTCGGGGCGGTGGCAACGGCCAGGATATCTACCCATCAACAACTGCTAATCCCTCAGAAATCAGCAGCCAACATCATCGTATCCAGCTCTCCCAGAACTGCGAGCAGGAAGCCCGGTGCTTCCCGCCCGCAGAGAGGAGTGAGTGCTCAGCGCAAAGGTAGGCCCTGGCCCAAGCCAGGGAATTGACGCTAATCAAGCGCGGGGGCTGATTCTAATCATGGGAACTCGACAGCTCAGGCGGCCGGGCGCTGGGCCCGGTGCAATGCCGCCAGGGCCTCCGCATCGGTCACCTCCCTAAAGTCCTGATAGTATTGCCCAACGGCCCTGAACTCTGGCGGCGCCAGCAAGCACACCACCTCGTCGGCGGCCTGCTGCAAGCGCCGGAGCGCTTCGGGTGCCGACACCGGCACGGCCACGATAATCCGGGCCGGCTGCTGCTCCCGCACCAGCGCAATGGTGGCCAACAGGGTCTGGCCCGTGGCCACGCCGTCGTCCACTACCACCACGGGGCGGCCCGCCAGGAGCAGCGGCGGGTGGTGGCCTTGGTAGGCCTGCCGGCGGGCCTTCAGATTGGCCTGAATGGCGGCCACCTGCTTGGTGAGGTAGGCGCTGGGCAGCTGCACGTCGGGCCTGAGCACGTAGCCGTGCTCGCTCACGGCCCCGATGGCAAACTCGGCGTTGTTGGGATGACCCAGCTTCTTGGTCAGCACCACATCGAGGGGCCAGCCCAGCGCCTGGGCAATGATGGTTCCCATTGGCAGGGCGCCCCGGGGCACGGCCAGCACCACGCCGTGCTGCCCGCGCAGGTGCAGCAGCTGCCGGGCGAGCTGCCGGGCGGCATCCTGGCGGTTGGCAAACGGAAATTCCATGGCAAAAGGCAGCTAGCGGGTGCAGTCAGCAAAAACATTACAGGTAGCGCTGGTACCAGGCCGTGGCGGCGGCGGCCACGGCTTCGAGCGCGCCGGGCTCTTCAAACAAATGGCCCGCCCCGGGAATGAGGCACAGCTCGCTGGGCGGCCCCAGGGCCAGATGGGCCTTTTTGTTGAGGGCGATGACTTCGGCATCGTTGCCGCCGACGAGCAGCAGCGTGGGGGCCGATACGCTGGGCAGCAGCGGCAGCACCAGGTCGGGCCGGCCGCCGCGCGCCACCACGGCGCGCACCCGCGGGCCCAGCTCGGCGGCCGCGCCCAGCGCCGAGGCGGCCCCGGTGCTGGCCCCAAACAAGCCCAGCGGCAGCTTGGCCAGGGCCGGCTGCTGGCGGGCCCAGTGCGTGGCATTCAGCAGGCGTTGCGTGAGTAGGGGGATGTCGAAGCGGGTGGCGTAGGTTTCGTCCTCGGCCGGGGTGAGCAGGTCGAAGAGCAGGGTGGCCAGGCCGGCCTCGCGCAGGTGGCGGGCCACGTAGCGGTTGCGCGGGCTCAGCCGGCTGCTGCCGCTGCCGTGCGAGAATATTATCAGCCCCGTGGCCTGGCTGGGAACTTCGAGCTGGCCCGGCAGAATGATGTCGGGCAGCGTGAGCTGAACGGTGTAGCTGGTGGCGGGCATAAGCATGGCGGCTGCGGAATATTATATGGTGTAAATGACCGGTCAGGCGGGCAGATTTGGGCAGCCAGGCGGCTACCGTCAAACTTGGGTTGCCGGGCCTATTATAGCCGGTGTCTGAGCCAAAGACGATGACGAGCGTCAGCCGAAAAGCAAGGCTTTATCATGCTCCGTAATTAATGGCCATCTGGCTTTGTTAATAATAATTAATTAACAGATAATCAGATGATTGAATCCCGACAGGGGGTTCATTTGGTACCTGATGTAAATCATGGTTTTTCGCCCGAAACCGGTGCAGTTTTACATCCTTGCTGCCCACCAATGCTGCACCGGCGCAGCCTCGGTAGCGCTCCGCACATCGGCCTTTTGCCCGCTTGCAATCTGGTTTTTAATACCGGCCGGCCTTAGCCATTTTCCCTGCCCCTATGCAACCCACGTTCGTCGTAATGACCGATTTTTCGGCGGCGGCGGAAGTCGCCCTGGCCTACACCACCCGCCTGGCCAAGCTGGTGGGTGGGCAGGTGCTGCTGCTGCATGTTTTTGAAGACCATGAGCTTGGCCCCACAAATTACCCCCCGGGACCAGCCTTCGGCCAGCCCGGGATGCACGCCCGGCCCCATGCCAGCCGTGAGGCCGTGCTGACCGAGCTGGCCCGGGAGGCCCGGGAGCTGCCCGTGCCCGCCGAGGCCGAGCTGATGGAAGCCCCGATGGGCGAGGCGCTCCACCACCTGCTGGCCCACCGCTACCCGCAGCTGCTGGTGCTGGGCCGGGCGCACGCCCACGCCTGGTTTGCGCATTTGCTCACGCAGTCGCATAAGGCCGCGACCCTGGAGGCCACCCACATTCCGGTGCTGCTGGTGCCCGAGGACTGGCCCCGGCTAGAGCTTCCTCGCCACCTGGTGGTAGCGGCCGATGGCGCGCCCCTGGCCCTGACCGCCGCCACCCAGGACCTGGCCCCGCTGCTAACCAAGCTGCGGCCCACCACCACGGTGGTACACATCGCGGCCCATGCCCACGGCCCTTCCCTCGCCGCCGAAGCCCTGCAGGCCGTGCAGGAAACCGGCCTGTTTGGGCCGCTGGACGGCAACAGCGTGTACGACCTGCGCGAAATGGCCCCGGTGGCAGGCCTGCTGCACGCCGTGAATGAGCTGGCCGCCGACCTGCTCGTGGTCATGCCCCGGCCCCATTTCTTCCCCGGCAGCCTGTTTCACCACGACGTGACGGCGGAGCTGCTGCGCACCAGCCAGGTGCCCGTGCTGGTGCTGCCCGCCGTGGCGTAGCGCCCGTGGGGCCCTGTCAGCACCGCCCACGGGCGCGGCTTTCTGACCCCCTTTTCTCCCACTTTTCAATCTTTCAACCATGAAAACGACCCTGATTGCTGTACTGCTGTCCGGTGCTTCGCTGAGCGCCGCCTGGGCCCAGGAGCCCACCGAAGCCGAAGCCGTGACCATTATCCACGTCAAGAAAGGCGAAGAGCCGCAGAAGGTGATGTCGGCCCTCCAGAAGGATTTTCCCGGCTCCATCGTCAAGGACGTGTCCACCATTCCGGGCACGCTATACGGCCAGGAATGGTCGATAAATGAGGAAAAACCTGCCGCCGGCCAGGCCAACGCAACGTATTACCAGGTAAATGCCAGCAGCAAGGGCATGGCCTACACGGCCGTCTACGACAAGAACGGCAACCTGCTCAGCTCGCGCAAAGTCCTCAAAAACACAGCGCTGCCCATCGATGCCGCGAAAAACGTGGCCACCCAGTTTCCCGGCTGGCTGATAGTGGGCGACCAGGAAAAGCTCACCGTGCACAACCAGCACGACAAGGTGGCTTACCGGGTGATAATCAAAAAAGGCCAGGAAGAGAAGAAGGTGTTTCTCGACGGCGACGGCCACATCACCCGCGTGGTGAAGAAAAACCGGATTCGGGTGTAACGTACTTCTTTGGGTAGCCCGCGCTACTTCCGGCTGATGGCTGCACTTCCCCCTCCGGCGCTGGCTGACGACGGGCTTTCGGCCTACTGGGCGCAGCCCGCCGCCGAGGTGCTGGCCCGGCTGCATACCCGCGAAACCGGCCTGAGCGAGGCCCAGGCGCAGCAAATCCGACAAACAACGGGCCCCAATACCCTCAAGCCCCACGCGGCCCCCTCGGCGTGGGGCTTGTTTTTTCGGCAGTTTCAGAGCCCGATTTCGCTCATTTTGATTGGGGCAGCGGGGCTGTCGTTGTTTCTGCGCGACGTAGTGGACGCCAGCATCATCCTGGGTATCATTTTGGTGAGTGGCCTGCTCAGCTTCAGCCAGGAATACGGGGCATCCACCGCCATGCAGCAGCTGCTGGCCCTCGTGCGGGTGACGACGACCGTGTGGCGCGACGGCCGCCCCCAGCCGCTGCCCGAGGAGGCGCTGGTGCCCGGCGACGTGCTCACGCTCAGCGCAGGCGATTTGGTGCCGGCCGACTGCCTGCTGCTCACCAGCAACGAGCTGTTCCTCAACGAGGCCACGCTCACCGGCGAAACCTTTCCGGTGGCCAAGCTGCCCGGCGTGCTGCCCGCCGAGGCCCCGCTGGCCGCCCGCCCCAACACGCTGCTGATGGGCGCCAGCGTGGTGAGCGGCAGCGGCACGGCCGTGGTGGTGCGCACCGGCCGCGCCACCGAGCTGGGCCACCTGGCTGCCCGCATCGAAATGGCCCCGCCGGAAACCGATTTCGAGCGCGGCATCCGCCGGTTTGGCTACCTGCTGCTGGAGCTGACGCTGGTGCTCGTGCTGCTCATCTTTGCCAGCAACGTGCTGCTGCACAAGCCCGCGCTGGAAGCATTTTTGTTTTCGCTGGCCATTGCCGTGGGGCTCACGCCGCAGCTGCTGCCGGCCATCATCAGCATCAACCTGGCCCAGGGGGCGCGCCGCATGGCCCGGCAGCAGGTGGTGGTGAAACGGCTTTCCTCGATTGAAAACCTGGGCAGCATGACCGTGCTCTGCACCGACAAAACCGGCACCCTCACCGACGGCACCGTGCGCGTGGCCCGCATCGTCGACCTGCACGGGCAGCCCGCGCCGGCGGTGCAGCGGCTGGCCAAAATCAACGCCCAACTGCAACAGGGCTTCCACAATCCGCTCGATGCCGCCATCCTGGCCTTTGCGCCCGACGACGTGGCCGCCTGCCCGCGCCTCGACGAAATTCCCTACGATTTCCTCCGCAAGCGCCTCACCATCCTCACCGAGCTCGACGGCCAGCCCCTGATGATAACCAAGGGCGCACTGCCCAACGTGCTGGCCGTGTGCGCGTGGGCCGATGCCGGCGGCCCCGCCCCCGAGCCGCTGGCCAAGTACGCCGACGAGATTCAGCGCCTGTTTCAGGAGCTGAGCACACAGGGGTTTCGCACGCTGGGGCTGGCCACCAAGGCCCCCGACGGCCGGCGCGACATTACCGCGGCCGACGAAGCAGGCATGACTTTCCGGGGCTTCATCACCCTGTTTGATTCGCCCAAGGCGGGCATCCGCCACACCCTCGACCAACTGGAGGAGCTGGGCATTCAGCTGAAAATGATAACCGGCGACAACGCCCTGGTGGCCGCCGCCGTGGCCAAAACCGTGGACATCAACGGGGCCGGCGAGGTGCTGACCGGTGCGGCCCTGCGCCAGCTGAGCCCGGAGGCGCTGCGCCATCAGGTGGCCCGCGTGCATCTGTTTGCCGAAATCGAGCCCAACCAGAAGGAAACCCTGATTCGGGCCCTGCAACAGGCCGGCTACGTGGTGGGCTATCTCGGCGACGGCATCAACGACGCCAGCGCGCTGCACGCGGCCGACGTGGGCATTTCTGTCGATTCGGCCGTGAACGTAGCCAAGGAATCGGCCGATATCGTGCTGCTGGAGCACGACCTGCGCGTGCTGGTGCAGGGCGTGCGCGAGGGCCGCCGCACCTTTGCCAATACCATGAAATACCTCTTCATGGCCACCAGCGCCAATTTCGGCAACATGCTGAGCATGGCCGGGGCCTCGCTGTTTCTGGCGTTTCTGCCGCTGCTGCCGGGCCAGATTCTGCTCACCAACCTATTCACCGACCTGCCGGAAATGACGATTTCGTCGGACAACGTGGAGCCGGCCGCCGTGTGCGCCCCCGCGCGGTGGGATTTGGCCTTCATCCGGCGCTTCATGCTTACGTTTGGCGTACTCAGCTCGGTGTTTGATTTCGTGAGCTTCGGGCTGCTGCTGTGGGGGTTCGGGGCCGGGCCGGTGCTGTTTCGCACGGGCTGGTTTGTCGAGTCGGTGCTCTCGGCTTCCGTCATCGTGCTAGTGGTGCGCACGCGCCGCGTGTTTTTCCGCAGCCCGCCGGGCAAGTGGTTGGTGCTGAGCACGGCGGCTGTCGGGCTGGTGGTGCTACTGCTGCCGCTGAGCCCGCTGGCGCGGGTGCTGGGCTTTGCGCCGCTGCCGCTGGCTTTGTACGGGGCCATTCTCGGCATTGTGGCCACCTACGTGCTGGCCGCCGAAACGCTGAAGCAGTGGTTTTATCGCCGCTATTCCCACCGGCCAGCCCATGCGGCACGAGCTACCGCATCCACGCTGCTTCCCGCGGCAGACGAAAAGCCAGCAGGTACCGCCCCACTGCCCAGCCAACCAGCCAGCACATCGCTCGGATAGGGCGCCCCGGAATATACCGTCCAAAATGGCCTAAATACCGCAACTGGGGTTAATCAATGCCCAGAATGGTGCTTATCTGCACGGTCAGCAAATCGAGCACGAAGACGACGAGCGATGCCACGACCACGGCAGAATTGGCCGCCCGGCCCACGCCTTCGGTGCCCTCCGTCGCATGGTAGCCTTTGTAGCAGCCTATCAGGCCAATGGCGAAGCCGAAGCAGACGCATTTTACCAGGGACTCCACCACCGCGGCCAGGGTGAGCTTGTTCAGAATGTCGTTGATAAACAGGGGCACGGAGGTGTCGCCGTGCAGCCGGACTCCCAGATAAGCCCCGCTCAGGCTGATGGCATCGGCCAGGATGGAGAGCACCGGCACCATGAGCGTGGCAGCCACCACCCGCGTCACCACCAGGTACTTAAACGGGTTGGTGCCCGAAACTTCCATGGCGTCAATCTGCTCGGTCACGCGCATCGAGCCCAGCTCGGCCCCAATGTTGGAGCTGACCTTGCCGGCCACCATCAGGCCCGTGATGATGGGCCCCATCTCGCGAATGATGGTGATGCCCACCATGGTCGGAATCCACGACTCGGCCCCGAACTGCACCATGGTCGGCCGCAGCCGCATGGTGATGACCAGGCCCATAATAAAGCCCGTGACGCCCACCAGCAGCAGCGACTGATACCCGACCGCGAAGCACTGGCGCACCAGCTCGGCCCACTCGAAATGCGGCCGGAACAGCTCGCGGAAGAACCGCCCGGCAAAGCGGGTCAACAAGCCGGTCTGGTTCAGCAACGAGTCTTCATTCACGGCTAACTGCACGCGGCGTGCCGGCTAGTACACAAGGGAAAGGGCTTTGCCCCAACCCTGGTTTTACGGGCGCGCGCCGGGGTTGTTCGGCTAGAACCGCTTGCTTATAAGCTCGTTTGCTCGTTTTTTAGGTCGAATACATCACCGCCGGCATAGCGCGGGTCTTCGGCAGCATAGGCGGCGTGAAGCTTGGCTTCGGGGCCGCCCTCCGCGATGAGGGCGGCGGCGGCATCGCGGGCCGGGTCGGTGGTTGTCGCTGGTTTATCGGTCTCCTTGCCGAAGGTGGCGTAGTGGGGAGTGCCGACATGGGGTTTGGTGGCCGGCTCACTGGTGGCGGGCTTGACGAATTTGCGTTTCGTTTTCATGATAGATAGAAATAACAAGAGGGTGGATAATGCAGGCTAAATCAATTGGAAATAAGGTCGGGGGCTAGTCCGATTCCTCGGCGGGGAGCAGCAGCACCGGTTTCTGGCTGCGGCTGATGACCTGGGCCGTAACGCTGCGGTGAAACAGCCGCCCCAAAAAGCTGCGCGGCCGGGCAATGAGCACCACCAAATCGGCCTGGGTATCGAAGCTGGCTTGCAGAATGCCGTCGGCGGGCGACTGGTGCGCTATCTGGTACAGCTCGACCGGGGCGTTTTCGGGCAGGAGCATGCTGGCCCTCAGTTCGGCCCGCACCAGCTGGTTGGAGAATTCGAGCGGCTCGTCCTCTTCGGCCAGGTGCGCGAGGGTGTAGGTGGCCGGGCAAGCGGCCAGCAGCGGGGCCAGGTGCCGGGCGGCCGCATTGGGCGTGAAGGGGTCGGCATCGAGCGCTACCAGCACGCGCCGGGGCAGAGTGGGGGGCGGTGCGGCCTCGGGCACCAGCAGCAGGGGCAGGTGCGTGGCGCGCAGCACGGGCAAAATCTGGTTGTGCAGCAGGTGGTCGAGCAGGCCGTGCTCGGCGCTCAGGCCCATCACCAGCAGCTGGGCCTGGTGCTGGCGCACGGCCGTCGTCACGGCATCAAACATGGGGCCGGCTGCTTCCTCTACCACGGCCAGGCCGGGCAACTGCCGCGCAATCGACCACAGTCCCTCAAGCCGCTCATTTCGTTCCTGGACGGCTTCGCGGGTTTCTATTTCGGCCAGCTCCGGCGTTAGTAATACCGGATAGGTGTTGAGCGTGAGTAGGTTGAGTAATACGATGTTGGCGTGCAGGGGCGCGCCCAGCTTGGCGGCGTAGCGGGCTGCCCGCTCGGCGGTGGCCGATACGTTGGCGAGTACCAGAATGGAGGGTGCCATGGGAGGAAATCAACAGAAAAAAGGTGAGGGTAGGAGTAGGCGTAAAAAGCTTCGGCTCAGTCTTCGGCGGGCAGCACCAGCACCGGAATAGGGCTTTCCTGAATGAGCTGGGCCGTGACGCTGCGATGAAACAGGCCGCTCATGAAGCTGTGGTGCCGGGCCACCACCACCAGGATATCGGCTTCCAGCTGGGCGGCTTCGGCCAGCGCGCCGCTGGCCACGCGGGCGTGGTGCCGCTCGTGCAGGTGCAGGGGCGCCTCCGTGGGGTCTTCCACGAGGTCGTTCTGGGTCACGGTTTCGAGGAGGGCGCTGGCGGTGGGGCGCGGGTGCTCATCGTCGGTGATGTGCACCACTTCCAGGGTGCCCCGCAGGGCGCGCAGCAGGCGGTAGATGGTGCGGTGCTGCGGGCCGAGGTTGAACGGGGCGCCATCGACGGCCAGCAGCAGGCGGCGGGGCGGAAACTGGTCCCAGCCCATGGCCGGCACCACCAGCAGCGGGCAAGCCGCCTGGCGCAGCAGCCCCATGGCCGTGCGGGCCACCAGCCCGCGCGGTGCCCCATCGAAACCGGGCTGGCCCAGCACCACCGCCAGCAGCTCCCGCTCGCCCATGACTTCGCGCACGGTTTCGGAAATGGAGTCGTCGGAAAACTCTACTTCGGTGGGCACGGCCTGGGCGGCGGCCATCTTCCGCAGCTCGTGAAGCGTTTTTTCTTTGCCGGCCCAGGTGTAGAAGGCCCCGAATGCGTCGGGGGCCAGCAGGCGGTGGTGCTGGGCGTGCAGCAGCAGCAGATGCGCTTTCAGGGGCACCGCCAGCCCCGCCGCGTACGACAGCGCCCGGTTAGAAACAGCGAAAAAATCGGTGAGAACAACCAGGCAAGGCGACATGGCAAGGGGGGGAAAGAAGCGTGAAAACCCGGGGCTACCCGTGCACGGCCGTGCGCACCTGCAGCTCGTTGTTCACGAAGCGGGCGCCCGCCTCGTAGGCCTCAAAGCCGGCCTGCTCGCGGTCGAACCAGGTATCGACCGTGCCGGAGAGGGTGGCCACGCCGTTTTCCACCTTCACTTTCACATCTTGGTGGTAAAGGCCGGCCGACCAGTAGTGGCGCCGCCGGATGCGCTCAGCCAGGGCGTGGTCGGGGTCGGCGAGGGGGGAGTGGTGCAGGCCGGTGGCCGGGTGGCCGTAGGGCCGCACCCCGGTGGCGCAGGTGGTGCCGGTTACTTCGAGGCGGTTGGCCACCTCGGCCACGCCGGTGATGCCGGCGGCCACGTCGGCGGCGTGCGCCTGCTCGAAGTGGTTGCCCACGCGCCCATCCAGGTACACTTTGCCGTTGTAAACCATCACCATAAAGTCGAAATCGCCCACGTAGGGGTCGCGGGCCAGCGCATCCTTCACGTTTTGCCGGATTACCGCATCGGGCAGGGGATGGGGCGGGCGCACTTTCAGACGGTTCTGCACGTCCCATACGCCCACCACGTGGCGGGCGTCCTCTTCGGCGTCGAGCTTGGCGCGCAGGTTGCTCACGGTGCCGGTGAGGGTGACGTAGCCGTGGTGCACGGTTACAGTGGGCTCGTAGGACAGCACGCGCGGGTCGTAGCGGAAGGTGTCGTGCACGGCTTTGGCAATGTCCTCGTCGGGCCGGTGGGCAAACTTCTCGCGCCGCAAATCGCCCACCACGGCCCAGTAGGCCACAAACAGGTCGTGCGCATCCACGCGGGCGGCCCCGGCCTGGTAAGCCACGTCGATGATGCGCTCCTTCTCGGCCGCCGAGCCCACCGTGCCCGACAGGTGCACCACTTTATCGGTGGTGTGCACTTCCACCAGCGCACTATTTACCCGAACGTCCCAGTCGAGCACCTCCCGGATTTCGGTGGAGATTTCCTCGTCGGAGTTCATGATTTCACCGCCGCGCACCTTTAGGTTGTCGGTTTCGATGCGGCGCACGCCGCGCACGCCGCGCAGCACGCGCAGCACCAGCTGCTTTTCCTGCCAGGTTTGCACCACGCCGCTCACCGTCACGGTGCCGTTGGCTACGGCGCAGCTCAGCTTGTAGTCGTTGGTGGCGGGGTCGTGGGCCAGAGCGCGCTCCACGTCGCGGCGCAGCTCAGCATCGGACAGCTCCGGCGTGCGGATTTCCAACTCGTCCACCACGCTGCGCACGCCCCGCACGGCCAGGGCAATGTCCTTGGCGCGCTGCTTGGAAAGCAGGCTGTCGGTGAAGCCGGTCAGCTCCACCACGCCGTGCAGGGTGGTCACATCGATGAGGTGCGGCGTGACTCCGCGGCTGCTGAGAAACAGCGTTTCGATGGCCGCCGTGATGTCGGCGTCCGCTACGTTTTCCTGCGTGCTGGCTGGGGTCGGGTGTTCGATGGTTTCCATGAGCTTACGGGAATTAGAAGAAGAGAAAAACGCCGGCCCGGGCGGCGGGCGGCCGGGCCGGAATGTCCGGCGCGCCGCAGCTTGGACGAGCAGGGCCGGCGCGGCCGTGCGCGGCAAGCGCTTCGTAAAGTTCCGTCCCTACAGCGGGCAGGGCATTGAATACAATCAGCTTACTGTTTGATTTTTATCACATCATCGGGCACGGCGGAAGAAAGACCCGCCCGGTTCAGGCGGCCTCCACCACCTGCACCAGCTGCGCTACCTGGGCCGGCTTGCCGAAAACGTAAAGCGTGTCGTGCAGCAGAATGACCGTTTCGTTCGTCACCGGTTCCAGCATCGCGCCGCCGCGCCGGATGGCCAGCAGGCACAGGCCGAAGCGCCGCCGCAACGCGGCCTCCGACAGGACCTGGCCGGCCAGGCAGGTTTGCGGGTCGGCCTCGACGGGCACGGCGGCCAGTTCGGCCCCCGTCAGCCCCAGGTGAATGCCGGCCCAGGCCGCCCGGGTGAGCGAGTGGGGCCGCAGCATGGCGTGGCTGCCGTGCCGCAGCTCGCCGATGAGCTTTTCGATGTCGGCCTGAGGCACCAGAAAGCGGGCCAGCACGTGGGCCAGCACCTCCATGCTGGTTTCCTGCTCCTGCGCAATGACCTCGGTAGCGCCCACGTGGTAGAGGTTTTTGCGCTCGTACACGTACAGGGTGCGCACCAGAATGCACCCCACGGGGTTGAGCCGCCGGATGGCGGCCACGGCCCGCAGCGCGGCGGCCGGGTCCGAAATGGCCACCACCACCACCCGGGCCCGCACCACGCCCAGGTGCTCCAGCACGTGCTCGTGGGTCACGTCGCCGTACATGATGCGCTCGCCGCGTTTCAGGCCCCGGTGCACCTTGTCGGCATCGGCTTCGAGGATGATGTAGGGGAGCTTGGCAAATTTGGCGGCCCGTACGAGGTTGCGCCCGTTCAGGCCGTACCCCACGATGACGAGGTGGTCGGTGAGGGCGGGCCCGGCCGTGGCCACGGCCGGCGGGGGCGGGTCTTTGCTCACGTGCAGGCGCTGTTCCAGCTCCAGGGGCCAGGGCAGGCGCATCACCCACGCCACCACGGGGTGCGCCAGGGCCATCACGCCGGGCGTGCAACACATGGTGAGCACCGAAATGGCCAGAAAAACCTGGTAGCTGTCGGGCTTGATGAGGCCGGCCCGCAGCCCCTCCCGCGAGAGCACAAACGCGAACTCGCCCACCTGCGCGAGGGCCAGGCCGGTAAACAGGATTTCGCCCACCGGCGCGCGCAAAAAGGCCGTAGCCACCGGCGTCAGCAACATTTTTAGCAAGATGACCCCGATGGTGAGCAGCACGATTTCAATCGGGTGGGCCAGCAGCACGTGCACGTCGAACAGCATGCCGATGGACACGAAAAAGAAGCTCGCAAACACCTCCCGAAACGGCAGCACGCTGCTCACGGCCTCGTAGCTGTATTCGGATTCCGAGATTATCAGCCCCGCCAAAAAAGCCCCCAGCGCCAACGACAGCCCCGCCTGCTCCGTGAGCACGGCCACGCCCAGGCAGGTGCCGATGATGGTGAGCAGAAACAGCTCGCGGCTGCGGGTGCGCGCTACGGCCAGCAGCAGGCGCGGCATGAGGTAGCGCGCGCCCAGCCCCACCAGGGCCACCACGCCCAGGATTTTGACCACCATCAGGCCCAGCACCAGCAATTGGTTGCCGCCGTTCTGCCCGCTCAGCAGCGGAATGAGCAGCATCATGGGCACCACCGCCAGGTCCTGAAACAGCAGGATGGCCAGCACAATCTGCCCGTGCACCGACTCTACTTCCATGCGCTCCTGCATCAGCTTGAGCACGATGGCCGTGCTGCTGAGCGACAGCAGAAAGCCCCAGAACACGGCCGTGCCCAGCGAGCTGCCCATGGCCATGCTCAGCACCGCCACGGCCGTCACCGTGAGGCCCACCTGCAGGGTGCCCCCCAGAAAAACCGCCCGCCGAATCCGGCCCAGATTCTGCACCGAAAAATCCAGCCCGATGGTGAACATGAGCATGATAATGCCCATTTCGGCCACCTGGTCCACCTTGGCCGGCAGCTTCACCAGGCCCAGCGCGTAGGGGCCGGCCAGCATGCCCGTCACCAGAAACCCGATGATGGACGGCAGCCGGATGCGGTTGAACAGCAGCGTCACGCCCACCGACAGCAGCAGGATAACCAGCAAATCGTAGAGTAGGGAGTGGTTCATGGCGCGCAGCAGGGCGGCGTGCGCCACCACGGCAGGCGCGCCCACATCTGGGTGAGTCAGGCCATTGCCAGGTACCCATTAAACTACCCACCGCTTGCACCTCCGAAGCGGTAATCAACAGCCCACCCGGTTTTATCTGATAACTGGAATCATACTCAGCAATATTTTTACGTTACCGGCCTTTGTGGTCAGGCCGGGCACGGGGCCGGGCCCGCCCCGAGGCGCTCGAAGGATTTATACAGCCGCTTTACCAGAAACCGGGCCGCCTCGCGGGTAGCCTTGCGGGTGGATTTATTGTTCTTGTCCAGTAGCTTGCTGAGCTTGCGGTTGAGCTTCATCAAGGTGTTTGCCAAGGGCTTTTCCAGCTTGCGGGCGTATCTGGCACTCGGCCCGGCCAGGTTGGCCGGAGCATTCCCGGCCAGGTTGTGCGGTAGTTGGTGCGCGGCGGTTTTCATCGGGAAGCTGGCGTTGAAAGAAGGTGGAAATCTGCCGCTACGCAAGGGCCTGCCGGAGGGCCCGCCAGCAGCTTCTTAAAAGTAGAAAAACCGTTCGACCCGGAGTATGAGAAGAATCAGGCCCGGGGCTGATTTCAGTCTTGGTCTTTCCAGGAGGCACGACAACAGCCGAAAGTTCAGCTGATTAAGGTTATTCTTTGAGGCGCAGCGCCGGGAGAAATTGCCGCCCAACCACGGCACCCAGCGGGGCCGGCCGCATCCGCAACGGCCTCAGTAGGTGATGGTGCGGGCCAGCTTTGCGAGGTTGAGACTGCGGGCCGAGGCATCGAAAATGCGGCGGTAGGCCCCGTTCTGGTCGTACAGCTCCTGGTGAACGCCGGTTTCCACCACGCGGCCCTGTTCGAGGACGTAGGTGCGGTCGGCTTCCACAATCTGGGCGAGGCTGTGCGAGATGATGACCACCGTGCGGCCCCGCTTCAGGGCATCGAGGCTGGCTTTGATTTGCTCAGTGGTCACGGCGTCGAGGCTGGCGGTGGGCTCGTCGAGGAAGATGATGGGCGGGTTTTTGAGGAAGAGCCGGGCAATGGCGATGCGCTGCTGCTGCCCGCCCGAGAGCTGCTGGGCATCGGTTTCGTAGCCGCCGGGCAGCTGCATTAGCTGGTCGTGCAGGTGGGCCTGGCGGGCGGCGGCCTGCACCTGGGCCGGGGTGGCCTGCAGGTTGCCGTAGCGAATGTTTTCGTCCACGGTGCCCTTGAAAATGTGGTTTTTCTGGAGCACCAGGCCAATGTGCTGGCGCAGGGCGTGGGTATCGTAGTCGGCCAGGGGGCGGCCGTCGAGCAGGATTTCGCCGCTTTGGGGCTCGTAGAACTTGCAGAGCAAGTTCACCACCGTGCTCTTGCCGGCCCCGCTCAGGCCCATGAGGGCGGTGGTGCGGCCGGCTTCAATGGTCAGGCTCACGTCGCGCAGGGCCTGGGTGCCGCTGGGGTAGGTGAAATCGACGTGGCGCAGCTCAAACGTGCCGCGCAGGTTGGTGGGCGGCACCGCGCCGGTGGGCTCCACGGCATTGTCGGCATCCAGCATCTCGAAGAAGGCTTCGGAATAGGTGTGCACCTCGTTCAGCTCGTCGTACATCTGGTGGAGCTGCCGAATGGGCGCCGACACGTTGTGGAACAGCATGCTGTTGAACATGATGGTGCCGATGGACAGCTCGTGCGAGAGCACCAGGTAAGCCGTAAACACGATGATGGCCACCAGCCCCACCTGCTCGACCAGCGACTTCAGGCCGTTGAAGAAGAAGTTGGTCTTGCGCATCCGCAGCTGGGTTTCGCGCAGCTCGTGCTGGAGGCGGCCCTGCTTTTCTTCCTCGTACGGCTCGCGCACGAAGCTTTTGATGACCACGGCCGAGTCCATGAGGTTGAGCAAGCCGTGGTTTTTGTCTTCCTTGAGCTGGCGCATGCCGCGCCGCACGCCGCTCAGGCGCACGGCCTGCCGGTAGCTCAGCCAGAAATACACCGGCAGCACGGCCAGCGCCACCAGCCCAATGCGCCAGCTGGCCGCAAACATGACCACCAGCGACACCGCCGCGGCCGCCAGCAGCGGCAGGATGTCGATGAACAAGTCCTGCACCAGCTTCATGAGGGCGTCCACGCCCTTGTCGAGGCGGGTTTGCAGCTTGCCCGTCTGGTTGCTGCCGGCCGCGTAAAACCCTAGCCGATAAGACAGGATGCGCCGCACTGCGTCCTGGCTCAGCGCGCTGGATACGTACACCCGGATTTCCTCCCCGAAGTAGCTCTGGCCAAAATCCAGGGCCGCGTTCAGTACCTCTTTGCCCAGCAAAATGCCGCTGATGCCCAGCAGCAGCGGCATTCCTACTTTCAGGCTTTGCCCGTGGTGCAGCAGCGCCTGTACCTTGTCGACGGTGTAGCGCAGCACGAAGGGGTTGACCTGCGCCGTGAGCGAGCCAATAAGCGTGAGCCCCAGCGTGCTGACCACCAAAAACCGGTAGGGCCGCACATACGGAACCAAGCGCTTAATAATCTGCCAGATGCTCATGGCAGGCGGGCCGGGGGAGTTCATGCTGGCATGAGGCAGAAAAAATGACACTGACTAACCCGCCCAACCGCGCTAGCGGCTCGGCAGCAGCCGGGGCACCGTGCGCAGCAACAGCAGCGCCATCAGCCCGCTCACGGCCACCAGCGGCACCACCGAGCGCCGGATGGGCCGGAAGCGGCTGCGTCCCTTTTTCAATTCGATGAAGCCCACCGGCTTGAGGCGCACGCCCCCGCCGCCTCCCGTGCCGCCCTGCGCGTTGGGGCCGGTGCCGGTGCCCCCGCCAAAGCCATAGGCCGCCTGCGCCACGGGAATCACCGTCACGCCGTCGCGCTCCACGGGGGTGCCGTAGATGGTCGAGGCGTGGACCGAGGTGCTCAGGAGCTGCGCCAGCCGCTCGGCCACCGAAGACGTGAGCGCCGGAGCGGGTGAGGCGGCCGTCGATTCGGCTATCGCCATCGTGGGGGCGGATGTTGTGATTGATTCCATTTTTTAAGGTGTTTAATATCAGGGTGCTAATTGCTTTGCTGCGAATCTTAAATCAGAAAGCCGTTGTCCAGCGGGGTAGGCCGTTTGGGGCCCCGGCTGCGGGCCGCCTGGGAGGGCACCACCAGCACCGGCACCGGGCTCCAGAGCAGCATGCGCTTCGTGATGCTGTGGTGCAGCAGCTGGTCGAGGTAGCGGCGCGGGTGGGCCAGCAGCACCAGCCAGTCGGCCTGCGTCGTGGCAATGGCGTGCAACAGGCCCTGTTCGGTTTGGGTGGCATAAAACCCTTCCACGGTGGGAACGGGGCCCGGGGTAGGCAGCAGGCCGCTGGTGCGCACGTGGTGTAGGGCGGCGGCGCACACATTGTCGTCCTGCAAGGGCGAAGCGGCCACCACCGTTACCTGGCCGGGCATTAGCTGCCGCAGCAGGAGCCGCGCGGCCTCGGCACCGGCGTGCAGGGCAAAGGGCTCGTCGTCGGCGGCCACGGCCAGGTGCTGGGGCAGGTCGGGGCCGGCGTACACTTCGGGTACTAGCAGCAGGGGCAGGCGGGCGGTGCGCAGCTCGGCCGCTATTGCCTGGCTCAACTCGAAATCGGCCTGCTCGTCGGCGGGGCGGCCCAGAACGAACAGCGCCGGGGCGTGGCGGTGGGCCGCGTCGGTCAGCACACGGCTCAACATCCCGCTGGCCAACTCGATGGTGGCCGGCCGGTGCAGCTCATCGGCAAGCTGCTGCAAGTCGTGCCGCAGCTCGCGGCTGTCGGCGGGCGCGGTTTCCATCGGCACGTTGGGGTATTGCGCGGCCATCGCGTCGATGTGCAGCAGCACCAGCGGGGCTGCCAGCGCGCCGGCCAGCTCGGCGGCAAACCGCAGGGCCCGGCGGCTCTCCGGAAAGAAGCTGGTCAGGACAATGAGCGTGGGAGCCGGGGCTTTCGCCCCGGGCGACGCCGTGGGCTGCGGCTGATGGTGGGAGGGCGTTACGGGCGTAAGCATGAGGCAAAGCGAAACGTTAGGGTGGCACGGCGTCAGGCCAGGGTGGGCAGCACCAGCACGGGCACCGAGCTGCGGCCCAGCACCTGCGCCGTCACGCTGCGATGAAAAACCCCGCCGAGGAAGGTGTGGGGCCGGGCCAGCATCACAATCAACTGGCTGTTAAGCTCAGCCGCCGCGTGCAGAATGCCGTCGGCCGGGGCTTCCTCGCGCACCTCGTACAAGCTATTATTGGTGATGGGCCCGAATAGCTGCGTGCTCTGCACCGATTTTAAGGCTACATCGCCGTGCGAGGGGCCGTGCGTTTCGTGGGCTACGTGGGCCACGGCGGTGGTGGGCTGCAAGGCCAGTAGCAGCTCTCGCAGGGCCAGGGCCGGGGTGGCCAGGGCGAAGGCCCGCCCATCGGCGGCCACGAGTACGCGCTGCGGCAGCTCGGTTTCGGCCCAGCCCTCGGGCACCACCAGCAGGGGGTAGTGCGCGGCCTGGAGCACGGGCTCCACCTCGTGGGGCAGCAGGCGCGCGAGCCGGCCGGGATGCGCGGCGCGGCCCATGGCCAGCAGCAGCGGCTGGTGGCGGCGCACCGCATCGGCCACGGCCGAGGCCAGTGGGTCGAACGAGAGCTCCGCCTCGGCGGGCACGGGCAGCTGGCGCACCTGCTGCTGCAAGTCGGCCTGGATTTTTTGGCGGCCGGCCAGCTCCGCGGCGGTGGTCAGCACCAGTTCCTCGGGGTCGCGCAGCGGGTCCAGGCTCAGGTACACGTGCAGCAGCACCAGCCGGCCGTGCAAGCGGGCCGCCAGGCGGGCGGTGTAAGCCTGCGCATTTCCGGCGGCAGCCGACAAATCGGTGAGAACAACAAAAGCCGGTTTCATGGCAATGGAGCGTTGGGCCGGGAATGGGCGGCGGGTGAAGAGTTTTTTAATGCACTGATTTAAAGCTGGTACTAAACCAGTATGGCTTGATTCAGCGCTTCCCGAGCCCGTTCCAGTTCGGCAGCGGTGCCGTGGGCCATCAGCAGAAACTTGCCGGCTTTGAGCTCCACTTCGTAGCGCAGGGCGTCGTGCTCGGGCACGCCCATGCTCACCAGCGCCGCGCCCAGGGCACTCACGCCGCCCACCACCACGGCCCCTTCCAGCGCGCCCACCAGGGCACTCACCACCGGGCCCGCCAGCAGCAGCGGCCCGATGCCGGGCAGCATAAACATGGCCGAGCCCAGCAGCAGCCCCCAGATGCCGCCCCAGAAGGCCCCGATTCCGCCCCAGGTTTTCATGCGCTCGCCGGTGGTATAAAAGCCCAGCACCTTCTCTTCAACTTCATAGTCGGCCCCGACGATGGACAGCTTGCGCATGTCGTAGCCGGCTTGCTGGAGCTCTTTCACGGCCGCTTCGGCGGCCTGATGGGTGTCGTATACGGCCACCACGGTTTCGTTGCGTTTCATAATACAAGCGCGTTAAATGCAGAAAAGAGGGAGAAAAGCCAAGGGCTTATTTGCCGAAAGCCAGGGAGGACCGGGAGGGTGTGACGGCCCTTTGGCGCACCGGCGCTGCGGTAATTGCCGGAGGGCGGGCAGCCATCGCAGACTGCCCGTCCATTCCGGATTAGTGGCCGTTGTGGCCGCTTTAAAATCGATAGAAAGAGGGTAGACGGCAGAAGTAGAATATCGGGATACCGGGCGCAGCCAGGTTTCAATCCTCCGTCAGCAAGCGGTTGGGCTGCATGGAGAGGTCGGGGGCGGGGCGCGGAACGTTGGACATGCGGTGCCGGGTGGGCCGGGCCGGGGGCCAGGGCTGCCACAGGCTCCAGCGGCTGGCCAAGCTGCGCGACCAGTCCCGGAAGCGGGCCGCCAGCCGGCCCCGCGAGTACTGCCCCGGAGCCGGAGCCCACAGCACCCCCGCCGTGAGCCCGGCCAGAAGGCTCGTCCCAAAGGCCGACCATTGCGTGAGGGCCGGCTTTCGCATTCGCAACGGTTTGGTGGTCGTTTTCATAACGGCTGAGAAAAGGGGGAGTGGGTGAAAGCCATTGCGCATCAGCTGGGCTGTGCCCGGCGGGTGCTGATGCCCAGCAGCCCATAGAGGGGGCTGTATCCGAAGGCGCCGGTGCCCACCAGCGCCGCTGCCGTCAGCAGCCAGCGCAGCAGCGGCGGCCCGATTACTTGCCGCTGCAACAGCACGCCCACAATGATGGCCGCCAGCAGAAGGCGCAGGGCCCGGTCGAAAGAACCAATATTCTGTCGCATGATTGACAGGTGCTTACGTAAAGGATGACCTCGGTTCTGCCAGCGTCGGGCGGCCCGCTATGCTCCGTTCAAGTTGCCACTATGCTGCCGCGCCACCAACCTTAGCACCACCCGGCTTGCCGACTATCGCAGGTATGCCAAAGTTCCTGTTATAGCCGGTTGGCGGGCATGATGCCAATCAGTTTAACCCCCTGATTCTGGTCATGGAACCCGGCGACGGACCGGGCGTGCTGCTTCAGCTGATGCAGGGTGCGCGCAGGTCGACGAACACCAGGTACCAGCGCCCGCCTGCGCCCGGCGCCTGGGCAAAATGAAACCGCCAGCCGCTGCGCGTATGGAGCACCGTGCGCTGCACCTGCGCCTGCGCCGCCCGTCCCTGGGTCGCGGTGCCGCCCGTTAGCCGGGCGCGGGGCCACATATCCAGGGCCTGAAAATCGGTGGCCGGGCCGGCAAAGCAGCCATCCCGCGCAAAGCCGGAGCGCCCGTGGCCGTAATCGCCGCAGTCAATTTCCGGAAACTGGGCCACGGCCAGCAGCGCCGTGCACGCCTGGAGCTGCTGCTCCAGGCGCAACAGCGGTTCGCGGGCGTTGGCCTTCCGAAGGGCCGCCCCCGCCGCCACCCGCGTGATAGCCAGGCCCGTGTTGCCATCCTCCACCACCCACAGGCCCAGCGCGGGGTCGATGAGTTGGTTGAGCTGTGCGGCATCGTGCCGCCGCAGGGCACTTTGCAGGCGCGTCCAGGCACTGGCCACCTCCGTGTCGAGGGGCAGCGCCGGCGGGAGCGGGCGGCGGGCCCGGCCGCTCGTATCAGGGGGCAGCGGGGTGGCCACGGGCACGGCTCGGCTGGGGGCATCGGTTTCTTCACCACTCCGAGGGCTTTCGCAGCCGGTGCAGAATAGGGCGGCGACCAGCAACCAGGATAACCAAATTTGCGCGCGCATGGCAGGAGGAAAATAAGGCGGGTTAAGAACCAAAACGCAGGCCTTCCGGCGGCTCCGGGTTTGGGGCGAGCCAGTTCACGCCGGGGTGCAGCCACAGTTGGGTCTGGGCTTCGGTGGAGGTGGGGCCGATGTGCAGCTGGGCGGGCCATTCGGCCTGGGGCGGCAGGCTCAGCAGGATGCTTTCGAGCGGAACGCCGGTGGCCAGCCCGAGGCGGGTATCGCGGTCGAGCAGGAGGCTGAATTCGGCGCAATGGCCCCAGCGCACCACTTGCCAGCTTTTGTTGTGCGGGTGATAGGGCCGGTCGGCATTTTGGTGCATCAGCACGCCATATAGCCGGGGGTAGGTGAGGCCCAGCTGCCGCACAAACGTGAAGAGCTGGGCAAAAGAACCGTCTTTATCCACCATGAGGTGGTCGAAATACAGGCCGCCAATGCCCAGCGTTGCCTGCCGGTGGGGCAGGTAGAAATAGTTATCGGCCGCGGCCTTGAACCGGGCGTAATAGCCGGCATTGTGGGCCTGGCACAGGGCCGCCAGCTGGGCATGAAACCAGTGGGCCTGCGCCCGGTCCACATATACGGGCGTCAAATCCAGGCTGCCGCCAAACCAGGCTTCCCCGTTTTCCGCCTCCACATAGTGCATGCTCAAATGCGCAATGGGCACCCACGGGTTGCGCGGAAACTGCACCGCGTGCATGCGCACCAGGAAGTAAGCGGTGGGCAGGCTCAGTTGCCGCGCGGTTGCCGCCTCCAGCTCGTTCCGAACCGCCGAAAAGGCCACCCCACCTTTCTCCAGCACATCGCCGTGCTGAAGCACCCGGATGCAGCCGTGCCCGTTGGCCTGCTGCCAGTCCTGCCGCTCAAATGCCTGACCACTCCCATCCAGCAGGGCTAGTTGACGGCAAACTTCGTCCTGTAGCTGCTGCATCCAGCGTTCGGCAACCACCCGTGGCGGGGCACTGAGCAGGAAATCGGGGGCGGCCATGGACTGAAGCAGTGAACAGAAACCAGCAGGCAGGCGGATGGGTGGCGGGTGCGGTAACTTCTTTGCCAATCAAAAACCGGCGACCAAAATGCCTCACCGAATCACCACGGGCAGCAACGGAATGCCATCAGCCCGGCAGGCTAAAATTCACTGCCAGCCTCTTCTGTTAAAATGACCAGTATCATGGCGTGGCATGATGTAATTCATGTCCGTGAGATAGTTAGCTTAAGCGCTGCACCGTAATCGGGCAGTGGGGTGTTGGCGTACAAGGCGGCCCATTTCCACTGCGCTACTTTTCATCTCCTAAAAGTCCGCGCTACATCAGCCGCCGGCTACGGGCGGGATAAGGGCAATTTCGTCCACCGTGTGCAGTGGCTGGTCATCGGCGGCGTACTCGTTGTTCACGGCTACAGCGCAGCTGCGCAGGTCGCCCAGGGCGGGGTACTGGCGGCGCATTTCGGCCAGCAGCTCGCCCACGGTGGCGGGGGCGGGGGCCGGCAGTTCGATTACGGATGTGCCCACGATGTCGCGGGTGATGCCAAAGAGGGAGACTTTTAATGACATATCTTTCGACGTAAATTTTGGGGCGAAACCCAGCCGCAGGCCGCGCTTGAGGCTGTGGCCTGAACACCTTTCTGCCGTCCGGGGTTTACCACAAGCCGGCTGTCTTACGTACAGCCGGGCAAAATTGGTGATAAACGTGCTTCCATCTGTCCTTGCCCCGGCCGCGCCGGCCGTCACGCCCCTTTTCGACCAGCATGGCCGCCCGCTGGAATACCTGCGCCTGGCCGTGACGGACCGCTGCAACCTGCGCTGCTTCTACTGCATGCCCGAAGAAGGCATCAAATACATGCCCAAGCACGAACTGCTGAGCTACGAGGAAATGCTGCGCCTCACGGGCCTGCTTGCTGGCTTGGGCGTGCGCAAAGTTCGCCTGACGGGTGGTGAGCCCTTCGTGCGGCGCGACCTGGTGCCTTTCATGGAGCAGCTGGCCCAACTGCCGGGTATTGAGGACATCAGCCTGACTACTAACGGCGTGCTCACCGCGCCGCACGTGCCTGCCCTGGCCCGCCTGGGCGTGAAGGCCGTAAATCTCAGCCTCGATACGCTGGACCGGGAGCGGTTCTTCCAAATCACCCGCCGCGATGAGCTGCCCAAGGTGATGGCAACCTTTCACGCCTTGCTCGATGCCGGCATTCAGGTGAAAATCAACGCCGTGGTAATGGACGGCCAGAACATCGACGACCTCATTCCACTCGCCGGCCTCAGCCGCGACCTGCCCGTGGACGTGCGCTTCATCGAAGAAATGCCCTTCAACGGCGGCAGCCACGAAGCCGGCCCCGCCTCCCTGCCCTGGAACCACGTCCGCATCCGCCAGCACCTGGAGGACCATTTTGGCGCGCTCACGCCGGTAAGCATGGCGGCCGGCGCTACTGCCTCGGAATACACCATAGCGGGGCACCGGGGCACAGTGGGCATCATCGCGGCCTACTCGCGCACCTTCTGCGGCACCTGCAACCGCCTGCGCCTCACCGCCGAGGGCGGCATCAAAACCTGCCTCTACGACCAGGGCGTGCTCGATACCCGCGCCCTGCTGCGCGGCGGCAAATCGGATGAGGAAATTGTAGCGGCGCTGTCGGCCGCTTTCCGCCACCGGGCCGCCAATGGCTTCGAGGCCGAGCGGCAGCGGCCCTTGCACCAGCTTAGTTTCGAGAGCATGGCCACGATTGGGGGTTAGCCGGATGGGAAGAACTGGGTCAGGCGGAAACAGCTAGCGGCTACCGGCCGATTGATGCCGCGCCAATTCCCCGGCCCAGGCCGGTGCAAAGCGTCGTTGCACGTAGCGCGGCACCGGTTGGCCCTGTTCGAGTCGATGCACTACCGCCTCTTCGTGGGCGTGGTTGAACCGCACCCAATCAATAATACTCATAGCAAGGCCGGCGGAACTGGCACTGATGCCCAGTGCCGCAATTGGCTTACGAAGTCCTTCACCTGAATTTATGTGCGAGGCATTGGTGCCGAGTAAGAAAACAAAGAGCGCCGTGCTGAACTGCTCGGTTTTCCGGCAGTGGTGAAACAGGTGCCGGAGTACGGCTACGCTATCGGCACGGGAGGCCGTCGTCAGGTGCTGGTCGGGGCTGCTTTGCGCAAAAACCGGACTAAAGCCAAAGAGCAGCACCAAGCCAGCTAGCAGAAGTGTTTTCATGCGGGATGAGGGTTGAGCGTAGTTGATTATAAAGGTGTTGAACGACAAACCAAGATGCAATCTCCAAAGTGAATCTCTTGTGAAATTCAAGTGCTTGGTGCCGGCTGCTCCCTTCGGGGCGGGGCTGGCACGGCCCGAAGGGAGCCCTAACGGTATCGCCGACACCCCGCAGCCCTGCCCGGAACAGACGAAAGTATTGAAGTTGCATTTACTCCGGTGGGATGGCTATTGGATGCGTGAGGCATAATTATGGTAATCAGGGAGTTTTGCTTTGTCGTTAGGGCGTAATGAAGGTGGAAACGTTTGTTGACGGAGAAGTACTGCTTTTGCAAACCGGGCAACTTCGCGGCGCTGGCCGGCGTTGGCAAAGCTTGTAATTTGCCGAAACCGGAACCCCGGTGCCGGCTGATTGCCGACTAGTTTTTGGATTATGGACATGATTTCGCTGCCGCCGGCCGCCGGCTATATTTCTCGCAAAACCCACCGCCTGGCCGTGGGGGCGCTGTTTTTTCTGTTGGGTTTGTGCTTTGCCAGCTGGGCCTCGCGCATTCCGAGCGTGCAGCAAAAGATGGGCATTTCGGAAGCCGCGCTGGGCGGCGTGCTGCTGACCATTCCGCTGGGGCAATTGCTGTCGCTGCCATTGGCAGGGTGGCTGGTGGCCAAGTATGGCAGCCGCCGGGTGGTGCTGTGGGCGGTGGCGCTCTACGCCACCGCCCTGCTGGGGCTGGGCTGGGCCAGCAGCCTCTGGCAGCTGCTCCCGTGTCTGATTATATTCGGCGTGGGCGGCAACCTCACCAATATTTCGGTGAACACCCAGGCTGTGGGCGTGGAGCGGCTGTATCAGCACAAGCCCATTATGGCTTCGTTTCACGGGTTGTGGAGCCTGGCGGGGTTTGTGGCGGCGGCCGTGGGCTCGTTCATGATTGGACACGCGGTGCCGCCGGGCATCCATTTCATTTTCATTTCCCTGTTTATCCTGACCGGGTTGGCCGTGAGCGCGGGCTCCACCGTGCGCGAAGATTCGGGCGTCGACCCCGACCAGCCCATCTTCGTGAAGCCCGACAAGGAATTGCTGGGGCTGGGGGCCATTGCCTTTTGTGCGCTCATCTGCGAGGGGGCCATGTTCGACTGGAGCGGGGTGTATTTCAGGAAAGTCATTCAGGCCGATAAGGACTGGGTGGGGGCGGGCTACACGGCTTTTATGAGTACGATGGCGGCCGGGCGTTTCGGGGCCGACTGGCTGGCGCACCGCCTCGGTTCGAAACGCGTGATTCAGCTTAGCGGCCTGCTCACCGCTACTGGCCTGAGCATTGCCGTGGCCTGGCCCATGCTGCCCACGGCAATGCTGGGGTTTCTGCTGGTGGGGTTTGGCACGTCGGCGGTGGTGCCGCTGGTGTACTCAGCGGCGGGGAAATCCACGCATATGTCGGCCGGGATGGCGCTGGCGGCGGTGTCCACCATTGGCTTCTTCGGGTTTCTGCTGGGGCCGCCGATTATTGGCTTCATCGCCGGGGCCACGAGTTTGCGGGTGTCGTTTGCGCTGATTGCCGTTATGGGGTTGTGCGTGTCGGCGGTGGCAAGCCGGGTGCGGGTGTAAGTTTTAGGGGAGTGGTAAGCTAGGAGTAAGCAGAGGAAAACAGAACGTCATGCAGAGCGCAGCGAAGCATCTTTACTGCAGCAGTAATCCTAACATTTGGGTTAGTTATTCGGTAAAGATGCTTCGCTGCGCTCTGCATGACGTGCCATGTAAAAACCGCTCAACCCAAAAACCACCAAATGGAAAACCCCACCGCCACCAAATACACCTGGGATGCCATGCCCGTCGAACAGGTGACCGACCAGCTCTCGCGTCGCCTCATCACCGGCGACAAGATGATGCTGGCCCACGTCTACCTCAAAAAAGGCTGCATCGTGCCCCTGCACCAGCACCACAACGAGCAGATTACCTACATTCTGGAAGGTGCGCTGCGCTTCTGGATTGGCTCCGAAGACGCCGAGCCCATCGTGGTGGGTGTGGGCGAGGTGCTGCACATTCCGTCCAACGTCTGGCATAAGGCCGAGGCCATTGAGGACACGCTTGACGTGGACATTTTCAGCCCGCCCCGCCAGGACTGGTTGGATAAATCGGATGACTACCTGCGCCTGAAATAGCCTGATTATGGACCTCGGACTGAAAGGAAAAGTGGCGCTGGTGGCCGCCGCCAGCCAGGGCCTGGGCCGCGCCGTGGCCGAAGAGCTGGCCGCCGAAGGCGCGTCGCTCATCCTCTGCGCCCGCCACGACGCGGCCCTGCAGGAAACGTGCGCCGCCATCGAAAGAACCTACGGCACGCCCGTGCTGGGCTTGGCCACCGACGTGGCCGACCCCGCCGCCGTGGCCCGCCTCGTAGAAGCCGGCCAGGCCCGCTTCGGCCGCATCGACATTCTGGTGACCAATGCCGGCGGCCCGCCCGCCGGCACCTTCGATACTTTGAGCACCGACCAGTGGCAGGCCGCCACCAGCCTGCTGCTCACCAGCGTGGTGGAGCTGACCCGCGCCGTGCTGCCCGGCATGAAAGCGCAGGGCTGGGGCCGCATCCTCAACATCACGTCCATTTCGGTGAAACAGCCGGTGGCCAACCTGATGCTCTCCAACAGCCTGCGGGCGGCCGTGACGGGCATGGCCCGCACCCTGGCCACCGAAGTAGCCGCCCAGGGCATCACCGTCAACAACATTCTGCCCGGCTACACCCGCACCGAGCGCGTGGTGGGCCTGGCCGATGCTACCGCTGCCCGCGAAGGCATCTCGTCGGCCGAAGCCACGGCGCGCTGGGAGGCTGAAATCCCCATGCGCCGGCTGGGCGAGCCGCGCGAGTTTGCAGCGCTGGCGGCGTTTCTGTGCTCGGAGCGGGCCAGCTACATCACGGGCACTTCGATACCGGTGGATGGCGGCTGGATTCGCTCCCTGCTGTAGCGTGGACGCTGTGAGTCCGCGCCCTCCAAGTCCAAGCAAACAGCCTGCGGTTCTTTTCCTATAAGCGCGGACTTGCAGAGTCCACGCTACAAGTCACTATGGCCTCTTGCCTGAAGCCTCAATCCTTCCTGTTTTGACCGAGCTCCTCACCCACCGCCAGAAGATGCTCACCTTCGCCGGCATCCTGCTGGCCATGTTTCTGGGCTCGCTCGACCAGACCATTGTGAGCACGGCCCTGCCGCGCATCGTGGCCGATTTGCACGGGCTCGACCGGTTTACGTGGGTGGCCACGGCCTACCTGGTGGCCAGTACGGCGCTGGTGCCTATTTATGGTAAGCTGGCCGATATGTACTCGCGGCGCATCATTGAGATTGTGGCCGTGAGCGTGTTTTTGGTCGGCTCGGGCTTGTGCGGGCTGGCGGGCGAGTTCGGGACGCTGCCCGTGCTGGGCGACGGCATGACGCAGCTGGTGGCGTTTCGGGCCATTCAGGGATTTGGCGGCGCGGGGCTGTTTGCGATGGCCTTCATCATCATTGCCGACTTGTTTGCGCCGGCCGAGCGGGGGCGCTACCAGGGCTTTACGGGGGCGGTGTTCGGCACGTCGTCGGTGCTGGGGCCGCTGCTGGGCGGGTTTCTCACGGATAAGGGCACCGACCTCATTCCCGGCGTGGCGGGCTGGCGGCTGGTGTTCTACGTGAACCTGCCGCTGGGTGCGCTGGCCCTCTGGTTCATCATCACCCAAATGCCGCCGCTGCGCCCGCGCACCGCACCCAAGCCGTTCGATTTTGTCTCGGCCGCGCTGCTGATGGCCGGGCTGGGGCCGCTGGTGGTGGCCCTGCAGCTCAATCGGGCGCTCTACCCGTGGTCGGGCGCGCTCACGCTGGGGCTGCTGGCCGGGGCGGCGGTGGCCCTGGCGCTGTTTGTGGTGCGCAGCCTGCGGCACGAGAATCCCATTCTCAACTTTGGCCTGTTCAAAAATCCGGTGTTCCGCACGGCCAATGCGGCGCTGTTCTGCATGGGCGGGGCTTTTCTGGGCGTCATCATTTTCGAGCCGCTCTTTATGGTGAACGTGCTGGGCGAGTCGGCCACGCGGGCCGGGGCCAGCCTCATGCCGCTGTCGCTGGGCGTGGTTACGGGCTCAATGCTGGCTGGCCAGATGGTGTCGCGCTTCGGCCACTACAAGCGCTGGATGCTGGGCGGCCTCTCCTTGCTGCTCGTGGGCCTCACGCTGCTGGCCACCATGCCGCCCACGGTGCAGTATTATCAGGTGCTCATTTACCTGGCGGTGTGCGGCCTGGGCCTTGGGCCCACCATGCCGCTCTACACCCTGGCCGTGCAAAATGCTACCGAACCCTCGCTGATGGGCCAGGCTACTTCGGCCAGCCAGTTTTTCCGGCAGATTGGTGGTGCGCTGGCCGCTTCGGCCCTGGGTGCCGTACTCACCTTTACGTTGGCTCACAGCTTGCCCGCCGCCGCGCAAACTACCACTACGGCCCACCCAGCCGTGGCAGCGGAAGGACCGGCCGTGCCCGCCACCACTGCCGGCGCGGCCGACCCAGCGGTGCGGGCCGCCTTCGCCACGGCCATCCGACGGGTGTATATGGTGGATATTCTGCTCGTCGTGGGCGGCTTTCTGCTCACGCTGCTGGTGCCGGAGCTGCCGCTGCGCAAGGCCAATGAAAAGGTGCCGGTGATGGCAGAGTAGGGGCGGGGTCGTACCTTCGCCGCGTTGGTTCTCGGTTTGATTTCCTTCAATCAGCGGACGGTTTTTAGTCCTGGTTTCGGCCAGGGTAAAGATTAAAAGGGAATCGGGTGCAACTCCCGAACAGACGCGCTACTGTGAGTTTCCCGGCCCCGATGGGCCGGAGCCGGTGGCCCCATTGCAAGCCCATTGGTCCGCGGAAAGCGGGCTGAGAAGGGCGGGGCCGGCCCGAAACAAGTCAGGAGACCTGCCGGCCGCCGAGTGATGCTGCCCCCGCGCTTTGGGGCTGGCATCGGCGGTGCCGTGCCGCTGCGCCTGGGGCGCGGCCGGGGCGTGGTGTGGCCGGTGGCTGGCTTTTCTAAAACGGGGCTTGAATGCAAACGGAGGCCGTTTATCACCTCTTATCCCCCTGCCCATGCTTCTTGCCGACCGCATTGCCCGCGCCGAAACGCGCATTTTCAAAGCCGTATTTCCCAACACCACCAACCACTACGATACCCTGTTCGGGGGCACCACGCTGCTGCTCATGGACGAGGTGGCCTTCATCGCCGCCACCCGCTTCTCGCGCCTGAAAATGGTGACGGTGTCCTCCGAGCGGGTCGATTTCACGCACCCCATTCCCGGCGGCTCGCTGGTGGAGCTGGTGGCCAACATCGAGCACGTGGGCCGCACCAGCCTCAAAGTGCGCGTGGAGCTATTCGTGGAGCAGATGTACTCGGAAGACCGTCACAAGGCCGTCACCGGCCTCTTCACCTTCGTGGCCGTTGATGAGCACAAACGGCCCGTCCGCATTCTGGCCGAAGAACCACCGTTGCCAACGATGGTAACGCCACCTTTGACCTCGTAGCAGGCCCTGCCAACGTTGGTAAGGCAGGGGCGGGGGCAGTCGGTGGCTTAGTGCTTTCCCAACCCTACCCAGCCGCGCTGCATGGCGTAGTAGATGGCCGTGCCCACAACCAAACCCACCAGGTAGCCATACGGCAGCCCGGCGCAGAGCAGGCCCACCAGCAACGACACCAGCAAGTCGGCCCGGCTGCCGCTCACATCGCGCAGCAGCGTGGCCAACGACAGCGCCTCAAACAGCAGCAGAACGCCCAGCACCGGCAGAGGGAAAATCTGCACCACCTCGGCAAAGCCCTGGCTGAAAAACAACCCCATCACCAGAAAAATACTGCCGTAAATGACCACCGAACCGCCCGTGCGCGCCCCAAACGCATAGTGCCCCACCATCCCGCCCGAGCCGTGACACACCGGAAACCCCCCGAAAAATGGGTTCACCAAATTCATCAAAGCATAAGTGAAGCTGATTTTTTTGATGGTGAGCGGCTCGCGCTCGGGGAATAAATCGTGCGCCACCTGCTTGGTTGCCAGGATGGAATTGCCGAGCGAAAGCGGAATCTGGGGCAGCGCCAGCAGCACCGCGCCGGTCAGGATATCGGCCGACTGCGGCAGGTACCAGGCGGGCAGGTGCAGGCCCACGGCCCGCTGCGCCGTGGCCAAATCGAGCTTGAACACCAGCGCATACGCCACGCCCAGGGCAATGACGATGAGCGCTGCCGGCCAGCGCCGGTTGCCAAACAGCACCACCGTCACGGCAAAGGCCGCCGCCGCCAGCGCGTAGCCCGCCGCGCCATCGGCCCCCACGTACTTGGTGAGGGCCAGCGTGGCCAGCTGCAAGGCCAGCCCAAACTGAATGCCGCGCACCACGGCCTTGGGCACCAGCCGCGCCAGCCCATCAATCAGCCCGGTTATCGACAGGAAAAACATGCTGATGCCAATGGCCAGCCCCCCGCCAAAAATGACGCGCCCCGGGATTTTTTGGGCGATGACCAGCGCCGCGAAGGCCTTGAGCGGCTGCACCGGCATGGGCATGCGGTACCACAGCCCAGTAAATACCTGCATCAGCCCGAACAGAATGAGCACGCTCGCGCTGTCGATGCCCGACGCGGCAATGACCCCGATGAGCAGCGGCAGGTCGGTGCCGAGGTCGCCGAACGCGCCGGCCAGCTCGTTGCGGTCGAAGCGGATGGGCGGGCGCGTGGGGGTGAGCGGTGAAAGTGTGGGCTGCATAAGGGCAAAGGTCGGGAGGTAGCGTGGACTCTGCGAGTCCGCGCCGGTGCGCACCGTTCAACGGCATCAGGCAAGCGCGGACTCGCAGAGTCTACGCTACAGGCTACTCGGCGGCCTTTTCGGCTACTTCGCCCAAGTACTCACCGCTAGTCAAATCCCGCCGGAACCGCAGCGGCCGCAGCCGTTTGCCCAGCGCTTCCACGGCCATTTCGTGGTCGAGGGCGTCTTCGGTATGGGCCAGGAAAATAGTGGCTACGCCGTTGCCGATGAAGTTGGTGATGGAGCGGGCTTCCGACATAAACCTGTCCACGCCCAGCAGCAGGGCCAGGCCCTCCACCGGAATCACCTTCATGGCCGTGAGCGTGCTGGCCAGCACCACAAAGCCGCTGCCCGCTACGCCCGCCGCGCCCTTGCTGGTCACCATAAGAATGCCCATCATCGTCAGAATCTGCGCGCCCGAAAGCTCGATGTGAAATACCTGGGCCAGAAACAGGGTCGAAAGTGACAGGTAAATCGTGGTGCCGTCGAGGTTGAAGGAATAGCCCGTGGGCACCACCAGCCCCACCACCGGCTGCGCACAGCCCATGCCCTCCAGCTTTTCCATGAGGCCCGGCAGGCCGGCTTCGGAAGAAGAAGTGCCGAGCACAATCAGCAATTCGGCCTTGATGTATTTCAGAAACGACCACATCCCGATATGGCAGTAGCGCAGAATGGCCCCGAGCACCAGAAAAACGAACAAGCCCATGGTCAGATAAACCGTCACCATGAGCTTGCCCAGCGGCAGCAGCGTGGCAATGCCGTACTTCCCAATTGTGAAAGCCATGCCGCCAAATGCCCCAATTGGGGCCAGCATCATCACCAGGTGCAGCCCCCGGAAAACGTATTTCGAGCATTCCTTCAGGAAGTGAATGATGGGCCGGCGGCCGCCGTATTTGCTCAGCACAATGCCCAGGATGATGGCCACGATGAGCACCTGCAAGGTCAGGTTATCGGCCAGAAAATGGCCCCACGAGAACTCCGAGGCGCGTTTCGTGAACTCGCCCACTTTCCCGGTATCGAGCTTGCCGGTGCTCACGCCCGCACCCGGCCGCACCAGCGCCGCCACGCCCACCCCAATGAGCAGCGCCAGTGTGGTGACGATTTCAAAGTACAGCAGCGCCTTGCCCCCAATACGCCCCACCTTCTTCAAATCCCCCATCGTGCTGATGCCGAGCGTGATGGTCAGGAAGATAATCGGGTTGATGAACAGCTTCACCACGTCGATGAAGCGCTTGCCCAGCGGCTCCATTTGCACGGCCAGGGCCGGCCGGAAGTGGCCCAGCAGCGCCCCGGCCACAATGGCCAGCAGCACCCAAAAGGTAAGGTTGCGGGTGAGGCGTTTAAGTTTCATAGGCAGGGCAGGATAGACGGACAGTTGAAAGAGCATCGCAAGAACGTCATGCCGAAAAGAATGGCGGGCTGAAAGGCCGTCATGCAGAGCGAAGCATCTTGCCCGTCACCACTAATCCTTTTCGTTTAAGGATTGGTTTACTAACTGCGGGCAAGATGCTTCGCTACGCTCTGCATGACGTTTCAGAATTGACTCACCCATGGACCCCGCCATTCTCCTCCCCGCCGCCAGCTACGAATTTGCCACCATCCAGAAGGTGAGCGGCAGTGGCCCGGCCGTGCCCGCCTCCGACCAGCTCGCCGCCGAAGAGCCGCTCGAAATCCGCCTGGGCTACGAAACCGACGGCCAACGCCAGCACCGCACGCTTTCCGTGACCATGCGCACGCCCGGCCACGACGAAGAGCTGGCCGCCGGTTTCTTGCTCACCGAAGGCATCATCCACGATAAAGCGGACCTGCTCGGCATCATTCCCTGCCCCGACGTGCAGAAGGCTGAAGAAGCCGGCAACGTGGTCCGGGCCGAGTTGGCCGCCCATGTAAAAGTCGATTTTGCGGCCATGGAGCGGCATTTCTACACCAGCTCCAGCTGCGGCGTGTGCGGCAAAACCAGCATCGACGCCGTGCGCACGGCCTCCTGCCCCGTGTTGCCCACGGCTGGCCCGCACCTGCGCTACGCCGTGGTGCACCAACTACCCGAGAAGCTGCGCGCCGCCCAAGCCGGCTTCGAGCAAACCGGCGGGCAGCACGCTTCGGCGTTGTTTTCGCCGGAAGGGGAGCTGCTGCTGCTGCGCGAAGACGTGGGCCGCCACAATGCCCTGGACAAAGTAATCGGCGCGGCCCTGCTGGCCGGGTGGCTGCCGTTGCACCAGCATATTTTGCTGGTGAGCGGCCGCGTCAGCTTCGAGCTGGTGCAGAAAGCGGCGGCAGCTGGCATTGGGATTTTAGCAGCGGTGGGCGCCCCCAGCAGCCTGGCCATCCAAGCCGCCGAAAGCTTCGGAATGACGGTGGTGGGGTTCGTGCGCAACGAGCGGTTCAACATCTACAGCCACGGCTGGCGGTTGGGTGCGTAGGTGATTCGCAGCGTGCACGCGCCTTCCGCAGCGAAGAAATCCTGTGAAGAAAATTGCTCAACAGCTATAGTTTGGCAACGGCTTGCGATACCAGCCGTTTAACTTTCAACTACAATTCCGCGCTATGAAACTCCGCATCGAGGACGATACCCTGCGCCTGCGCGTCTCCCAAGGCGAGCTAGGCGAATTTGCTGAAAAAGGCCGCGTGGAAGGGGCCGTGCACTTTGGCCCCAATCCCGCTCAGCGCCTCACCTATGCGCTGGAGCGCGGTTCCGAACCGGCCCAAACGCTTCCCAACGAAGAGCCCGTGCAGGTGCATTACGAGCCGGGTGCGCTCACCGTACTGGTGCCGTTTGCATTGGCCAAAAACTGGGTCGAAACCGACCAGAATGGTTTTTCGCACGACTTGCCACTCGCTGAAAACCAGCGTCTCCATATTTTGGTTGAGAAGGACTTGGATTGCCGCCACTAGCGCATCAAGCCACTTCTGAAGCCACTAAAAATCCCACCTTTCTGTTTCGATGAGCGCCATGGAAGACTCCCCTAAAACTGACCCCAGCAAAGCCGGCAAAGCCCACGAGCAGAAAGCCGAGAATGCTCCCAAAAGCGGCGAGCGCCCCGACCAGGGCGCCGCCCCTGCCCCCGACCACTACCGCACCGAGCCGCAGGACACGCACATTCACGCCCATATTCCAGCGCCCGACGTGGCCAACGCCAAATACGAGCATCCCATTCTGGCCCAGCCGCCCGAAGCCCTCACCGGCCTCAAGCTGGAAGAGCGCGCCCGCGTGGCGGCCGGCGTCACGGCCGTTATCAAGTCCATGCAGTTCAGCTGGACGGAAGGTGGCGTGGGGCGCGGCACCAAGGCCCTGCTCGGCCTGAACCAGAAGGACGGCTTCGACTGCTCCAGCTGTGCCTGGCCCGACCCCGACGAGCACCGCTCGGTGGCCGAATTCTGCGAGAACGGCGCCAAAGCCACCGCGTCGGATGCCGACGACAAAGCCGCCGGCCCCGAGTTTTTCGCCAAATACAGCCTGGCCGAACTCTCGCGCATGACCGACCGCGACCAGAACAACGCCGGCCGCCTCACGCACCCCATGGTGAAGCGCCCCGGCGACAACCACTACTCGCCCATTGCCTGGCCCGATGCCTTCGACATCATCGCCAAAGAGCTGAACGCCTGCGCGTCGCCCAACGAGGCCGTGTTCTACACCTCGGGCAAAGTGCCCAATGAGCCGGCCTTCCTGTTCCAGCTTTTCGCCCGCGAATTTGGCACCAACAACCTGCCCGATTGCTCCAACATGTGCCACGAGAGCAGCGGCTCGGCCCTGAGCCCTACCCTGGGCTTGGGCAAAGGGTCTGTGACGCTCAACGACTTGCACGAGGCCGAAGTCATCATCATCATCGGCCAGAACCCGGGCACCAACCACCCGCGCATGCTCACGGCCCTGCAAAAGGCCAAGCGCAACGGCGCCAAAATCATCGCCGTGAACCCGCTGATTGAAGCCGGCCTCGTCGCCTTCAAAAATCCGCAGGATTTCATGAACCCGCTCCGCGCCCTCGGCGCGCTCATGGGCGACGGCACCCCGCTCACCGACGTATTCCTGCAAGTGAAGGTGGACGGCGACATGGCCCTGCTGCGCGGCATCATGAAGCACCTGTTCGAGGCCGAGGACCTGAACCCCGGCCAGGTGGTCGATAAGAAATTTATCGACGAATTCACCGTTGGCTTTGCCGATTTTGAGCAGAATATCCGCAGCACCAGCTGGGAAGAAATCGAGGAGATTAGCGGTATTTCGCGGGCTCAGCTGCTCGAAGCGGCCAACCTCATTGCCACCAAGCAGAAAATCATCACCTGCTGGGCCATGGGCGTCACGCAGCAGCGCCAGGGCGTGCAGACGATTCAGGAAATCGTGAACCTGCAACTCATGAAGGGCGCCATCGGCAAGCCCGGTGCGGGCACCTGCCCGGTGCGCGGCCACTCCAACGTGCAGGGCGACCGCACCATGGGCATCTGGGAGCGCATGCCGAAATCGTTTATGGACGCGCTGCAAAAAGAATTCGGCTTCACGCCGCCCACCAAAGATGGGTTTGATGTGGTGGAAGCCATCAAGGCCATGCACCTGGGCATGACCAGGGTGTACTTCAGCCTGGGCGGCAACCTGCTGGCCGCCGGCCCCGACACCGAGCTCATTGCCGAAGCCATGCGCAGACAGAAGCTCACCGTGTTTGTGGGCACCAAGCTCAACCGCGGCCACCTCACCACCGGCGAAACCAGCCTGCTGCTGCCCTGCTTCGCCCACGTCGACATCGACATGCAGAAGAGCGGCCACCAGATGACCAGCTGCGAAAACTCGATGGGCGTAGTGAGCCAGAACAAGGGCATTCTGGTGCCGCTGGCCGGCGACCAGCTCAGCGAAATAGCCATTATCTGCGGCACGGCCATTGCCACGCTCGGCGACAAAACCAAGACCGACTGGGTAGCCATGACGGAGAACTACGACGTCATCCGCGACCATATTTCGCGCGTCATCCCCGGCTTCGAGGACTTCAACGAAAAGCTGCGCCGGCCCGGCGGTTTCTACCTGCCCAACGGCCCGCGCGAACGCAAATTCACTACCCCCGACGGCAAGGCCCACTTCACCAAAACCGTGCTGGAGAAGTACGACGTAGCGCCCGACCAGCTCATTTTGATGACCGTGCGCTCGCACGACCAGTTCAACACCACCATCTACGAGTACAACGACCGGTACCGGGGCATCCACGGCGAGCGCCGCGTGCTGTTTATGAACCCGGACGATATGGCGTCGCGCGGCATCAAGGCCAAAGACCTCATCGACATCACCAGCCACTACAAAGGCGAAAAGCGCCGGGTGGAGAAATTCGTGGCCGTGCCCTACGACATCCCGAAAGGCAACGTCTGCGCTTATTTCCCGGAGGCGAACCCGCTGGTTCCCATCAGCAGCGTGGCCAAGGTGAGCAACACGCCCACTTCGAAATACGTGGTGGTGACGGTGGTGCCCACCGCTGTGAACAATGATGTACGCATCAAGGAGCGGGAGAATATGATGGCACAAGCGTAAGCTGTCTGCCGTTGCGAGCGGAGCGTGGCAATCTTCCCGCTCGATTTGCACAGCCCTGAGATATAAAAAGCCCCGACACTGGGAAGTGTCGGGGCTTTTTAGTGAATTGCCTTCGTCAAAAAGGCTTTGTCACGTTATTAGGTTTGTCGTTTGGAGAGGACGGTTTGCCGCGCTCCGCTCGCAACGACAGGCGGGCTTAAACAGCCGACTCGTTCTGCTTCTCCAGGTCGAACAATTCGCCCAGTAACTCCACCAATTGCCCGCCATCGTCGCGGCGGCAGGCGGCTTTGAGCTGAAGCACGTGCTGCTTGAGAATCTTCTGCATCAGCGAGCGGGTGGCTTCGTCGAGGAGCTTGCTTTCGGCCGGGGTGGCTTTCTTCTGGAAGCGGTCCAGCTCTTCCTGACGTAGTTGCTCCAGGCTGGCTTTCATGCGCTGGATGAGGGGCGACACCATCATTTCCTTCGCCCAATCGTTCAGCCCGGCAATGCTTTCGGCGATGATGGCGCGCACCTGTGGCACGGCTTCGAGACGGGTTTGTAGCGCGGCCGAGGCCTTGCTCTGGATGGTGTCGATGTTGTAGACCAGCACACCGGGCACCTGCTCCACATCGGCGGCAATGCTGCGCGGAACGCTCAAATCAATCAAAAACTTGAAGCTGAGCACGTCGAGGTTTTCGGCCAACTCTTTGGTGAAGAACGGCTCCGCGCGGTTGATAGAAGAAATTACCACGTCGGCTTCTTTCAAAGCGGGCACGAGGTCTTCGAACTCCACGATGCGCATGTTGCACTCGGCAGCTAATTCCTCGGCCTTGGCGCGGGTGCGGTTGCAGATGGTGACTTCGCCAAACGCCTTGCTGGCGGCCAGGTGGCGGCACACATCGGCTCCGATTTCACCCAGGCCCACCACCAATACCTTGGGATTGGCCACGTCGGCGGTCAGCTCTTCCACCAGTTCCAGGGCGGCGTAGCTCACCGAAGCGGCCCCGTCGCGGAAGCTGGTTTCGGTCTGGACGCGCTTGTTGGTAAAGAAAACGGTGTGCAGCAGGCGGTGCAGGAAGGGGCCGGCAGCGTCGGCATCGGCGGCCCACTGGTAGGCCATTTTCACCTGATTGCTGATTTGCAGGTCGCCTACTACCTGGGCATCGAGGCCCATGGCGACTTCGAATAGATGCTGCACGGCCGCATCGGCGTCGGGCAGCAGGTCGAAGTAGGGCAGGAACTGGCCGATGTCGGCGCGGTCCTTCAGGTGGCCCAGGGCGAGGATGATTTCGCGGCTGCGGTCATCCTCGGCGGCGTAGTACACCTCGGTGCGGTTACAGGTGCTCAGCACGAGCAGGTCGTTAAGGCCCAGCTCATTGTGCAGCGTATTCAGGAAGCGGCGACAGGCGGCCTCGTCCAGCGAAAGCAGCTCGCGGATGGCGAGCGGGGCTTTCTTAAAGGAGAGGCTGACGGCCTTGAACGGATGCGACATAGACTAAATTGGCACGAAACCAGACGACAAAATTACGGCAGGAATCGGCAAGTACGAAACAGCCGATGCAAGTCTCCGGTTCGGGCAAGTGCGCAATAATCCGGAAGTCCGCCCTGCGGTGGCCACGTACCTTTGTACCATGTTGCCCAAACTCCCACCCGCTGCTCATTCCTCACTCGTGCCAACGCCCGCCCAGGTTGCCTCACCGGCTGCGCCGGCCGTTGCGGACCTGCCCGTTTCGGGCGCGGCCGAGGAAACGGCCTCCCTCGAAGCCACCGAGGCCCTGGCTACTCCCGCGCCGGCCGTAACCTCGCCCGTGGCGTGGATGCTGCTGCTCGTTCTGGCGTCCATCTGGGGCACCTCATTTATTCTGATGAAGAAAGGATTGGTGGTGTTTTCGGCCATGGAGCTGGGTGCTACCCGCGTGAGCGTGGCGGCGCTGCTGCTATTGCCGTTTGCCCTGCGGCATGTAGGGAAGGTAGAGCGCAGCCGCTTCAAGTGGCTGGCGCTGAGCGGCGTGGTGGGTACGCTGATTCCGGCATTCCTATTTGCCTATGCCGAAACCCGGCTGGCCTCGGGGCTGGCGGGCGTGCTCAATGCCCTTACGGTGGTGTTCACGCTGCTGGTGGGGGCCTTGCTGTTCCGGCAGCGGCTGACGGGCCTGCGGGTGCTGGGCATCACGCTGGGCCTGGTGGGCACGGTAGTGATGCTGCAGCTCGGCGGCAGCGGCGGCGATGCCACACCTGCCGGCGAGGGCAACGCCTGGTACGGTATCTATATTCTGATTGCCACCATGGGCTACGGCCTGAGCGTGAACGTTATCAAGCACAAGCTGGGCGGCCTGACGCCGGTAGCCGTGACATCGGTGCTGTTGCTGCTCATTGGCGGGCCGGCGCTGGCGTACCTGCTGCTGGGCACGGAGTTTCTGCACAAGCTGGCTACTGTGCCGGGGGCTTGGGTGGCGTTCGGCTACATCGCGCTGCTGGCCACCATGAGCACGGCCGTGGCCATGGTGTTATTCAATAGGCTGATTCAGCAATCGACGGCGCTGTTTGCTTCATCAAGCACCTACCTGATTCCCATCGTGGCCCTGGCCTGGGGCGCGCTCGATGGCGAGGCGTTTAACCTGTGGCACTTTGCCGGCATGGTGGTGATTCTGGCGGGCGTGCTCATTATTCACCGGGCGAAGTAGCGAGGGGGCGCCCCTCTAAAAGGCTGCTGTGACCCCCAGTTGCCCCCAGCGGTGCGTGCGGCCGCCCACAAATTCCGGCGAAACCCAAGTGGCCGTAGCGGCAAAGCCCAGCCCGCCGTGGGCCAGCACCACGCCGCCGGAACTGCGCAAAACAGCCCGGCGCACGTCGCCAACGGCTAGTGTGTACGGGTCGTGGTTGGTAAAAGGGCTGCCTTGTAAGGTGGCATCGTAGCCAATAAGGCGGCCTTCCAGCGTGGCTTCGCCATAAAACTGCCATGATTTGGTTTCGGCGCTATGACCCGGCCCGGTCACATTCAGATTGGCGAAATAGGGACTTAACCTTCCGGCGCGCAGGAGCAGGCCGGTGCCGCCGTAGGTGTACAGCGTGCCCAGCGAGGCTTCGGCATTGCCCCGTAAATCGAGGTGCTGGCTGGCGGCCAGTTGCTTCTCAAACGCCACGCGGTAGCCGATAATGGGCGCGTTTCGAATCTGATAATCCCAGCCGCGCGGCTCAGCGTTGCCCGTGACGCGGTGGATAGCGGTTTGCAGCTCCTTGCCGCCCGCCGCCGGGCCAATGAAGCCGATTTCCAGCGCCGTGGTGAGGCGCTGGTGTCGCGTTGGCTGGTTGCTGATGCGGAAAAACGACCCGTATAAATACGCCGCATAGGGCCGGTCGCCCACCCGAATAAACGCATCCTGGATGCGCAACGGGGTAAATCCATCGTAGCGCAGCGTGAGGCCGTGATACTGCGTGCTATTGCGGGTGCCAGCCACCAGCAGGTGCCGCACCGGCAGTCGCGCCAGCAGTGGGTGTACAAGCGTAAGCGTCATGCCCTGCGTGAAGTAATAATCGGTGCGAAAAAACAGGTCGTTGGCGTAAGTGTAGCGCAGCATCCGGGCCGGGCTGACGGGGCGCAGGGTATCGGCCGGCGCCGGCGCCGCTTGCAGCAGCCGGGGCAACGATGATAGCAACATGATTAACAGCGGGCGCATGAGTGGCCGGAGGTACGCGCTGACGAGTGGGGAGGATTGAAGCTGCTGGGAAAAGGCTGTCATCCTTCGCTTCTGCCTGATTCGCAGCATGCTCAGCATGACAGGCGCCAGCCGGAATTTACGCCAACTCACTCATTCACATACGGCCACTCCTGGAAGCGGGCGGGCAAGCCGGCCTGCCGGGCGTTGCCGCCCACGTAGGCCAGCAGGCGGGTGAGCTCGGCCTCATCCTGCACCTCATAGGCAAACCAGCCGACCTGCCAGAATTCAGCTTCGGGCGGGAGCCTGGGGCGCACCAGGCGGCGGCAGGCGGTGCCGGTGCGCAGGTGCAGCAGGTCGATGGCCTGAGCAAAGGAGAGGGGGCTGCTGGCGGGCAAATGCACCACGAAATGCGCGTGGTTGGGCAGAATGGCGAAGCCGTGCACCACAAAGCCAATTTCCTCCAGCATCATGATTTCGCCGGCCAGTACCTCGGCCATTTTCTCATTCTCGAAATAACCCGCGCCGGTGGGTGCGCGGTCCAGCACGGCATCGAACTTGGCGAAAAACTGCTTTTGGGCGCGGCGGTGGTCGGTCCCGGCTTCGCGGGCCTGGCGCAGCTCGGCGGCCAGCGCGCGGCCGGTGGCGGCGGGGATGGTGCCGTGCAGGCGGAAGGTGAGAAAGGAAGTTTGAACCACGGGACTGCCCGCCGCTACCCCGCCGCCACATCCGTGGCCGGCAGCTTGATGTAAAACGTCGTCCCCACGTTCTCCCGGCTCTCGACCCAGATGTGGCCGTGGTGCAGCCGCACAATGGTTTCGATGATGTGCATGCCCAGGCCGGTGGTTTTTTCGCCGCGCAGGCCGGGCCGGCGGGCCGGCGTGAAGCGGTCGAACAACACCGGCAGCAGGTGCGCCGGAATGCCAATGCCGTCGTCGGCCACGGTCACCAGCACGTGGTCGGGGTGCTGGGTGAGGCCCACGGTGATGTGGCCGCCCTCGCGGGTAAACTTGATGGCGTTCGACATCAGGTTGTTAATCACCTGCAAAAACTTGTTGTTGTCGATGTCGACAAACAGCGTGGGCTGCGCAGGCCGAAACTCGAAACGCTTGGCAACCAGATGCTCGCCCAACTGGTACATTTCCACCACCTGGCGCAGGGCCAAAACCAGGTCGACGCGCTGGCGCTTGAGCTGCACGGCAGCCGAGTCCATAAACTCGCCGTCTACAAAATCGCGGATGAGGTTAATGCTGTCGCGGCAGGTGTCGCGCATCACGCGCAGCAATTTTTGCACTTGCGCGTCTTGCAGGGTCTGGGTTTTTTCCTCCAGAAATTCGGCCACCTGCTGCAGCATGTTGAATGGCCCGGCCAGGTCGTGCGACAATATTTCGAGCGTGGTGTTCTTCTTGGCCATGTACTTGTCGGCGTTGCGCAGGTATTCCTGCTCCACCGTCACGTCCTGAATGGTGCCCGCGAGCAGCGCGCGGCCGTCGGGGGCGGTGCTGCGCTGGGCCTGCACCGCCAGCCAGCGCAGGGGCATATCGGGGCGGGGCTGGTGGCGCAACAGCAGGTCGTCGCAGAGGTGGCCGGCGGCCAGCTGCCCAAAGCAGTGCCGGGCATACGTCTGGTCATCGGCCGGCAGGCAGCTCAGCAGCTGGGGCAGGTCGGCGTTCACGTTTTCGCGCCGAAAGCCGGGAAAGAGCTGCTCGTAGGCCGCGTTCACGTAGCATACCTGGCCGCTGGCCACGTCGAAGGCAAAAAACGTCTGGGGGTTGCTGTCGAGCAGGTGCTGAAAAGTGTCGGCCGAAAGGTGCATGAGGTTGGGGCAAAAAAACCGGTAAAAAACTTCTCGGTTGCCCGGCAACCAATTACGCCGCTATCCGGTTCAGCTTCGAATTTTTGTAGCCGTAACCGAAATATACGGCCAAGCCAATCAGCAGCCACACGAAAAACAGTGTCCAGTTGCTAATGCCCAGCTCGGTCATCAGGTACAGGTTGATGAGCAGGCCGAGGGTGGGCAGCAGCGAGAGTTTTTTGCGGAACGAGAGCACCGACAAGCCGACGCAGAACAGGAAAAACACCAGCGTCGGAATCTGGTGGGCGAAACCGCCCGTGACCTTGCCGCTCAGCGCATCGTGGGCAATCCAGCCGCGCGTGCCGGTGATGTCGAGCATGAACTCATGGTTGCTGACGGCGTTGTAGCGCACAATTAGGAAGGCGCCCACCGCCAGAATGAGCGGCACCAGCCACTGCCCGTTGATGTACGGCACCTTAAAACGCGCCTCCGAACGGCCGTAAGGGTCGATGATAAGAATGCCGCCGCACACCAGCGCAAACGCGAACAGCGTGCCGATGCTGGTGAGGTCGACCACCAAATCCATGTTCAAAATGAGCGCCGGTACCGCCACGAAAAAGCCCGTGACGATGGTGGCGAATGAAGGGGTGTGGAAACGTGGGTGAATCTTCGAAAATACCGTGGGCAGCAGGCCGTCACGGCTCATGGTCAGCCAGATGCGCGGCTGGCCCAGCTGAAACACCAGCAGCACCGAGGCCATGGCAAACACCGCGCTCACGGCCACCAGGCCCGAGAGGCGCGACAAGCCCACCTTAGCAAATACGAACGAAAGCGGGTCGCCTACGCCCAGCTCTTTGTAGGAAACCATGCCCGTAAGTACCAGCGTAATAATTACATACAGCACCGTGCAGATGATGAGGGCGTACATCATGGCCTTGGGCAAGTCGCGCTGCGGGTTCTTGCATTCCTCGGCCGTGGTCGAGATGGCATCGAAGCCGATGTAGGCAAAGAACACCGCCGATACGCCCTTGAGCACGCCGCCCACGCCGTTGGGGGCGAAGGGCGTCCAGTTGGCCGGCTGCACGTAGAACGCACCCACCACAATTACAATAAAAACAATTATCAACTTCAACAATACCAGTAGGTTGCTGGCATTTTTACTTTCCTTGATGCCCACGTACACCAGCGCCGTGATGGCCACGGTGATGAGGAAGGCGGGCAGGTCGACCACCAGATGGAAGCCGTCGGACAAGGCCGGGGCCTGCATCCAGGCCTTGTAGCCGTCGAGCTGGGCCGGCGATACGGCCGCCGTGGCCTCGGCCAGCGTCTTGCCGCTTTGCACCAGCGTCTGCACGGCCTCGTAGCCGGCGTGGCCGGTTTGGGTACCCATCGTGAGCCAGAGCGGGATATGAATTCCTACGCCGTCCAGCAAGCCCGTGAAGTAATCCGACCACGAAATGGCCACCACGATGTTGCCCACCGCGTATTCCATTATCAACGCCCAGCCGATAATCCAGGCTGCCAGCTCGCCAAACGAGGCGTAGGCATACGTATAAGCCGAGCCGCTAACGGGAATAGTTGCCGCAAACTGCGCGTAGCACAGCGCCGAAAACGCGCAGGCAATGGCCGTAAAAACAAACAGCAGCGACACCGCCGGGCCACCGTCGAGACTGGCCTTGCCGATGGTGCTGAAAATGCCGGCCCCGATGATGGCCGCGATGCCCAGCGCCGTGAGGTCGCGCACGGTGAGGTGGCGGGCCAAGCCCCCCTCGGCGGCGTGGCCTTCGTGGTCGGCGGGTGGGTTTTGCAGAATGGCCGCGATGGTTTTGCGGCGGAAAAGCGACTTTTCAGAACTCATGTTAAGGTGGGAGGGGCGGGTTTGAAGGGCAAAAGATAACGCCCCGGCGCGGGTTGCGGCCCGCGCGGCCCCAACTACCTCGGGTGTAGCGACTGCATGAACGCGCTTTCGACCAGCGAGCCGCCGATGTTCAGCACGGCCGAGCCGCGCCCAATCTGCATTGGAATTCCCACCGAAAAAGCGCCCAGCCTGCCGTAGCTATTGTAGCCCGGATAAGGGCCGTAGGGAACGTTGCGCGCGGCCAGCGGTGCAAACCCCGCGCTAGCTGGGAGACCCGCGCCATCGGGGCCGTAGAACGCGCCGGTACCGTAAGCCGGCACGCGATATGGTGCGAAGCTGTACTGCACGAAGGGCCGCAAACGCCCAGTGGGGCTGCTGCCCAGTTGGTAGCGCAGGTAGGGCTGCATGGCGTAGCCATAGCCTGGAGCGGTAGGGAGCGGCGTGTAGTTGCCCACCACGTAAGCTCCGGCCAGGAAATGGCCCTTACTGGGCGGCGCCGGGGCCGGAATCTCCAGCCCAAGCGCGGCGGCAGTGCGCGTCTGAGCGTGGCCCAGATGGGGAAAAAGCGTTAGCACCAGGGGCGCGAGTCGTAGCGTGCGGAACATGGCCAGGGTAGTAAGTGGAAGGTGGTTGCGAGGAACGATGACTAAGATACTAGGTTTTGGGCACCGGCGTGTGCAATGCCGCCAAGGCAGGCATCGGGTAAAAAACCGCTTTCACCCGCTCGCCTATGCGTTCTGCCCAATCCATCCACATTCCGCAGCCCTGCTCCGAAAGCTGGGCCTCTATGACACCCACTGCCACCGGCCGCCATTGCGCCGCATGCCAGCACACGGTGGTCGACTTCACCCTAAAAACCGATGCCGAAATTCTGGCCTACTTGGCCGGAGCCGCTGGCACCCGCACCTGCGGGCGCTTCGCGGTGGGGCAGCTGGAGCGGCCGTTGCAGCGCGCCGCTGCGGTTGCCCCAACGGCGCGGTGGCGGGCCTGGCTGGCGGCGGCCGTGGCGCTGTGGGCCGTGCGCGAAGGCAACGGACTGGTGGCCCACGCGCAAGCTCCGGCCGAGTGGCGCGCCCGCTACTGGGGCGGTCCGGTGCCGTCGGCACCAGTGGCTGATGTGCCCGTTCCGGCATCCGACGGTTCAGCAGTTGCGGTGGCTGCTCCAGAAGCCCGGGCCGCTGGCTATGTCATCCGGGGCGTGGTGCGCGACTCGTCCGCGCATCTGGGACTGCCCGGCGTGACGGTATTGCTGAAGCATACCCAAATCGGAGTACCCACTGATGAGCATGGGGCCTTCGCACTCACCGTGCCGGCCCAGTATGTGGTGAATGGTACCGCCGAAATTCAATTGAATTACGTCGGCTACGTGTCGCAATTCCATCGATTAGCCGTGGGCCAACCCGCGCCCGCCAATCGGTTTTATCTGGAAACCGACGTGAAAGGAATGCTGCTGGGCGAGGTCGTTTACATTGCTCCCCGCAAGCTGCCGCCCGTACCCTGGCACCCGCGCCGCTTCTACTACTGGGGCAAATACTGGCTCACCCGGCCCTTCCGCCCCAGCTGATATTGGGACTGCCTGCCCGTTGCTTTCCCCAAAACCGCTACTTTAGCCGCATGGCCACTCTCCAAAGCATCTCCATTCCGCAGCCCTGCGCCCAGCCCTGGGCTGCTATGTCGCCCACCGCCGCCGGCCGCCATTGCGCTGCCTGCGCCACCGAAGTGGTGGACTTCACCCGCATGAGCGACGCTGAAATTCTGGCTTTTATGACCCGGCAAGGCGGCCGGCCGGTGTGTGCCCTGGCCCATTCGGCACAGCTGGCCCCGGCGGCCCCGGCCACGCGCTGGCGGCGCTGGCTGCTGGCCGGGCTCGCGTTGCTGGGCTGGCAGTCGGCCACTTCGTGCGCTACCAAGCCGCCCCAGCAGCCGCCCGTGCCCACTACCGCCACCGTGGCAACCGACCCGGCCATGACCCCGGCGCGCCAAATCATCATTCGCGGCCAGGTGCTGGACGGCGCCAGCGGCCCCGCCGTGGCCGGCGTGCGCGTACTCATCAACGACACCCAATTTGGCACCACCACCGACGAGAAAGGCAACTTCGAGCTGATAATGGCCCGCGATTGGGCTCCCATTGCCGGGGGCAGTGTAACGCTCAAATTTCTGGGCAACCCGTTTGATTTTCAGCCTAAGGATGTGGTGCTGGACCTGAAGGCCACACCCCAGCCCGCCGCGCTGGCCGTGCACCTGGACTCGGTGCCCAACCGGGGCAAGGTGATGGGCAAAATCCGCATGCCCGAGCCGCCTGTGGCCCCGCCGCAGAAGTAGCGTTAAGTTGATTTCGGCCAAACCTTTCTGCCCCAAAATGCCTTCTGAGAGGGTATGAAAGTTTTGCGTTTTGCCCTCCTTTGCCTGCTGGCGGCGTGTGCTGCTCCGCGTCCCACCACCCGCTTCAATCCCACTGCTACCCGCGCCGAGCTGCCCCACGAGGAAGCCGTGCACCCCAAAAACTCGCTGGAATGGTGGTACCTCACCGGCCACCTGCGCGACCAGGCCACCGGCGAGGATTTCGGCGTGGAGTACGTTTTCTTTCACTTCAACCTGAAAGACGGCCGCCAAGACTGGCAGATGGTGAACGTGGCCCTGACCGACCCGCAAGGCCAGAAATTTCACTTCGACTACAAGCTGGGCCGGCTGCCCGTGCTGCTTACCGACTCGTTGCCACTGCGGCTGCGCGAGCAGCAGCGTGGCGAAGTCTGGAAATTTGATGGGCAGGAGGGAGCTTACCACCTGCAAGCCGCCCTCACCGGCAAGGCCAATGCCGGCTACGCCCTCGACCTCACCACCCAGCCCAGCCGCGCCGTGGTGCTACACAGCGGCACCGGCTACGAAAACTACGGCAACGGCATCCTGGCCGGCTACTATTCCTTCCCGCGCCTCAGCACCACCGGCACGCTCACGGTAGCCGGCAAAACCCGCCAGGTAGCCGGCGAGCTGTGGTACGACCGGCAGTGGAACTGCACCAGCATCGTGGACAAAAATGTGGGCTGGGATTGGCTCAGCATCCAGCTCGACCAGCCGCAGGAGGAGTTTATGCTGAACACCCTGCGCAACTCCGCCACCGGCCAAAACCTCAACAATGGGACCTTCAGCGGCGCCACCGGCCCCAGCGTACATCTTTCCGGTCCCGATTTCCAGCTCACGCCCCTCACGTACTGGACCAGCCCCGCCTCCAAAAAGAAATACCCCGCCACCTGGCGCGTACAGGTGCCGGGCAAGGGCTACGACCTCACCGTGGAACCGCTGGTGCCCCAGCAGGAGCTGGCGCTGCGGTTTTTCCACGCCTTCACCATGTATTACTGGGAGGGAATGTGCCGCGTGAAAGGCACCCACAACGGCCAGCCCGTAACGGGCAAGGCGTATGTGGAAATTACGAATCGGTAGTCATTTAACAGGTATCAATTAACATTTAACAGCCGTTCTACTTGCTCAATTCGGGCAGTTAGAACGGCTGTTAAATGTTAATTGATACCTGTTAAATGAAATCACTGGTTCAGCACCACCCTAAAAGTCGTGCCGCGCCCCACTTCGCTCCATTTCACGAAGAGCTTGCCCTCGTGGTAGTTCTCGATAATGCGCTTGGCCAGGGCCAGGCCCAGGCCCCAGCCGCGCTTTTTGGTGGTGAAACCGGGCATGAACACGTTTTCGAGCTTGTTTTTGGGAATGCCCTTGCCCGTATCGGTGATGTCGATGGCTACCTGGCGGGGCGGGGCACCGCGCCGATACCAGCTGCGGCGGGTGCGCACGCGGCGCAGGTGCAGCGTGATGGAGCCGCGGCCTTCCATGGCATCCACCGCGTTTTTGCAGATGTTTTCGATGACCCAGTCGAACAGCGGCACATTGATGCGGGCGGGGGTGTCCATCGGCAGGTCGGTTTCAATCTTGAAGACGACCTTTTTTGACACCCGGCTTTGCAGGTATTCGATGGCGTTGCGCGTGGTCTGGTACAGGTTTTCGTCCTTGAGCACCGGCACCGAGCCGATATTGGAGAAGCGCTCCGTGATGATTTCCAGCCGCCGGATGTCCTTGCCCAGCTCATCCACGATGGGCTCGTTTTTGAAGCGGTCGGAGTCGCGCAGGTAGTTTTGCCAGCCCACCAGGCTGCTGAGCGGCGTGCCCAATTGGTGGGCCGTTTCCTTGGCCAAACCCACCCACACGCGGTTTTGCTCGGCCCGGCGCGACGAGCTGAACGCGAAATACGCAATAACGGCCAGGCAGCCAATCACCACCAGCTGCACCAGCGGGTAGGTGCGTAGCTGCCGCAGCAGCTGCGAGTCGCGGTAGAAAATGTAGTTCACCTGCCCCGCCCCAAACTTCACGATGATGGGCGGGTGCTGCTTCTTCATCAGCAGCAGCTCGCTTTCGAGCAGCGTCACCGAATCGGCCGGCGTGATATGGGCCGGCATCGGGATGTTCTTAGCATTGGTAATATCCTTGCCATCGCTACTAAGGATGACTGGAATGGTCGTGTTGTTGCTAATTATCTCGTTGAAAACAAACGTATTCGTTTCGGATTCTGAGTTAATAATAAACTGCAGCGCCTTGGCATACAGCTGAATCTGCTGCTGCTCCCGCTCCGACACACGCTGCACCAGTAGGTTGGTGTAGATGACCGTGGCCGCCCCGATGAGCAGCGCCAGCACAGCCACCAGGATTTTGATGCGGGTTTTTTGACTGTAAATCGGAATCATGAACGGGAATACGGGGCAGGCAAAGGAACGCCGGAAGCGGCAGCGGCATTATCAGGCGTCAAAGAAAAAAACGTCATGCAGAGCGTAGCGAAGCATCTTTACCGCAGTAGTAAATGATTACTGGGGCGGGCAAGATGCTTCGCTGCGCTCTGCATGACGTTCCGTGGGGCTGTTCTAATAAATCAATACTACCCCACCAGTACGGCGTTGCTGCTGGCAATTTCCTGCAAAATCTCCAGCACGTCGGCCGGCGTTTCGGCATTTACCAGGCTGGTGCGCCAGTTTTTGGCGCCTTCCAGGCCCCGGAAATAGTGCGCGTAGTGGCGGCGCATTTCGAAGATGCCCACTTTCGGGCCTTTCCACTCAATGCTGCGGTCGAAGTGCATCTGGCAGGCGACCACGCGCTCTTCCAGCGTGGGCGGAGCCAAGAGCTGGCCGGTGGCCACGTAGTGCTTCACCTCGCGGAAAATCCAGGGGTAGCCGATGCTGGCCCGGCCAATCATCACACCATCCACGCCGTAGCGGTTTTTATACTCCACAGCTTTCTCGGGTGAGTCGATGTCGCCGTTGCCGAAGATGGGAATTTTGATGCGCGGGTTGTTTTTGATGCTGGCGATGAGGCGCCAGTCGGCCTCGCCCTTGTAGAGCTGGGCGCGGGTGCGGCCGTGCACGGTGAGCGCGGCAATGCCCACGTCCTGCAGGCGTTCGGCCACTTCTTCCACGTTTTTGGTGCCTTCGTCCCAGCCCAGGCGGGTTTTTACGGTTACGGGCAGGTGGGTGTGCTTCACCACCGAGGCCGTCATGGCCACCATTTTGGGGATGTCCTGGAGCAGGGCTGCGCCCGCGCCGCGGCAGGCCACCTGCTTCACCGGGCAGCCGTAGTTGATGTCAATCAAATCGGGCCCGGCCTCGGTGCTGATGGCGGCGCACTCGCCCATCGTCTCCACGTCGGAGCCGAAGAGCTGGATGCCGATGGGCCGCTCGTAATCGAAGATGTCCAGCTTCTTGCGGCTCTTGGCGGCCGCCCGAATCAGGCCCTCCGAGGAGATGAATTCGGTGTACATCAAATCGGCCCCGTGGGCCTTGCACACGGCGCGGAAGGGCGGGTCGCTCACGTCCTCCATGGGCGCGAGCAGGAGCGGGAAATCGGGAAGCTGGATATTGCCTATGTTGACCACGAGGATGCAATAGTTGTCATTCCGACCGAAGGGAGGAATCCGAGCTTGGCCACTGGCAGATTTCTCAGATTCCTCCCTTCGGTCGGAATGACACGTTAGATTTACGCAAATTTACGCCTTCCCAACTTGCGCCCCGCTATGAAAGGTTTCCTACCCCGCACGCTGCACCCCGGCCTGCAAATACTGCTGCTGCTGGCCTTCATGGTGGCAGGGGCCTGTGTGGGCTACGCCATTATCTTCGCCTGGGCGCAGTGGGGCTTCGGTCTGTCGATACCCGCAATGCAGCAAGCCGTGCTGCAGCCGGCCACCTACCCACAGGGCTGGGGCTTGCTGATGATGATGCAGGGCGTGCTGCTGTTCTGCGCGCTGGCGGGCGGGGCGCTGGGGCTGGCTTCGGCGCTGGGCTACGGCTGGGCCGAGTATTTCAGCCCGCGCCGGCTGGGGGCGGCGTGGTGGCTGCTGGTGGTGGCGGTGCTGATTATCGTGACGCTGCCGTTCATGTCCACCATCATTGCCTGGAACGCGGGGGCACATTTCCCGGCCTCGCTCCACGGGTTTGAAGTGTGGGCGCGGGCCAGCGAGGACAAGGCGGCCGTGCTCACCAAGTTCCTCACCAAGTTCAACACGCCCGCGCGGTTTTGGGCGGGCGTGCTGGTGATTGGGCTGGTGCCGGCCGTGGCCGAGGAGCTGGTGTTTCGGGGCGTGATTCAGCGCAACCTGGTGCGCTGGTTTTCGCCGCACGTGGGCGTGTGGCTGGGGGCGGCTATTTTTTCGGCCATTCACTTTCAGTTTTTTGGGTTCGTGCCGCGCTTTGTGCTGGGGCTGGTGCTGGGGTACTTGTACCTCTGGAGCGGCAATATCCTGGTGAGCATGGCCGCGCACTTCACTCAGAATGCCTTCCAGCTGTTCATCCTCTATCTGGCCCAGCGCGGCCAGTTCGGCTGGGGCTTCGACCCCGATTCCACCGACGCCCTACCCTGGATGCTGGTGATTCCGTCGGCGCTGCTCTCGGCCGGCTTGCTCTACGTGCTGCACCGGCACTTCACGGCCCCGGCTCCGCCCACCGCCATGCTCACCCTGAGCAGCGAGGGCGTGGCCGTGCGCGGTAGAGACGCCTGATTGCGTCTCGGATTTGAACGGCTTGCGTTGAACGTTCGTAACCGCACCTTTTTAAACAACACCCCTTAACGACGAGACGCAATTAGGCGTCTCTACAGCTCTCCCAACTTGCCCGACTCTACGCCTCCGATTCCTTCCGTTACTACCGAAGCTCCTGCCGCACCCGCCGGCCCCAGCAACCTGCGCCTGCGCGTCATCTGGGGCGTCATCGGGGCCGTGCTGCTGCTGGGCAGCGTTTGGTTCAGCCCCTTCACGTTCGGGCTGTTCTTCGCCGCCGTGCAGGCCATCATGCTGTGGGAGTTTTACCGCATGATGCGGGCGGGCGGCTACGCGCCGGCTATGTGGATTGGGGTCGCGGCAAGTTTAGCGCTATTTTGTGGTACGTCATGGGTGGTTTTTCATGATTTGGTTAGTGCTTCCAATGAACCCAATGGCTTTTCTGCCTTTTTTGGAGCAATTGGAGCAGTTGTTAATATCGAATTTCTGTGGCGTAGCATAGCCATCTTACTACCCGTAATATTGTTAGTCCGTGAGATGGTTGTGTGGCCTCGCTATTCACAACCGTTTGGTAATGCGGCTGCAGTCGTTTTTGGCCTGATGTATATCAGCGTGCCAATGACGCTTTTGAATGTCATTGCCTACAGTGCTGGTCAGTACAACCCGCGCCGCATTTTCGCCCTGCTCTTCCTCATCTGGGCTTCCGATATCGGCGCGTATGCCGTGGGCCGCGCCATCGGCAAGCACAAGCTGGCCCCCCAAATCTCGCCCGGCAAAACCTGGGAAGGTTGGGCCGGCGGCTTCGTGCTGACGCTGGTAGTGGGTTGGGCCATTGGCTACATGCTGCCCGACATGCCGCTCACGCACCGCCTCGTGGCGGCCGGCGTGGTGGCCGTGTTCGCGCCCCTCGGCGATTTGGCCGAGTCCATGCTCAAGCGCAGCGTGGGGGTGAAGGACTCCGGCAGCATCATGCCCGGCCACGGTGGCTTGCTGGATAGGTTCGATGCGTTTCTGCTGGTGCTGCCGGTGCTGGCGCTGCTGCAATTGCTGGTGGGGTAGAAGGCTGTCGTCGCGCTTCGCCCGCAAAGACAGGCGGTTAAAGTTTTCCCCAAACGTTTGCGGCATTTGGCTTCCTCTTCCTGCCAAAAGCAATACCTTTGCGGCGCGAAACCGTACCCGTATTCCCACCCAATCCACATCCTAAATCCCATCCCGAATGGCAGCTCACACTGTGTACAAGGAGCCGGCTCCGATAATGGACCGCGAAAACCCGCTCGAATCCATGATGTCGCGTTTCAACATCGCGGCCGAAATCCTCGGCCTTGATGACGAAACCTACAACGTTCTCAAAGCGCCCGATAAGCAGGTCATCGTGAACCTGCCCGTGACGATGGACGACGGCAAGCTGCGCGTTTTCGAAGGTTACCGCGTGATTCACAACACCATCCTCGGCCCCTCGAAAGGCGGCATCCGCTACGACAAGCATGTGCACATCGACGAGGTGAAGGCCCTCGCGGCCTGGATGACCTGGAAATGCGCTGTGGTCGACATCCCCTACGGCGGTGCCAAGGGCGGCATCATCTGCGACCCCACCACCATGAGCCCCGGTGAATTGGAGCGCCTCACCCGCGCCTACACCATGGCCCTGAAAGACGTATTTGGCCCCGACCGCGACATTCCGGCCCCCGACATGGGCACCGGCCCCCGCGAAATGGCCTGGCTGATGGACGAGTTCTCCAAAACCGTGGGCGCTACTTCGCCCGCTGTGGTAACCGGCAAGCCCCTTGTAATGGGCGGGTCGCTGGGCCGCACCGAGGCCACCGGCCGCGGCGTAATGGTGTCGACCCTGGCCGCGCTGAAAAAGCTGAACCTGAAGCCGACCGAAGTATCGGCCGCCGTGCAGGGCTTTGGCAACGTGGGCTCTTGGGCTGCCAAGCTGCTCTTCGACAAAGGCTTGAAAATTAAAGCCGTGAGCGACATTTCGGGCGCTTACTGGAACGCCGACGGCATCAACATTGACGAAGCCATTGCCTACAAAAATGCCCACAACGGCCGCCTCGAAGGCTTCACCGGCGCTACCACCATGGATGCCGACGACCTGCTGACGTCTGACGTGGACGTGCTGGTACCTGCTGCTGTGGAGGATGTGATTACCGAGCACAACGCCCGCGACATCAAGGCCAAGCTCATCGTGGAGGGCGCCAACGGCCCCACCTCGGCCTCGGCCGACCCGATTATCAACGAGAAAGGCATCATGGTAGTGCCGGACATTCTGGCCAACTCGGGTGGCGTCACGGTGTCGTACTTCGAGTGGGTGCAGAACCGCCAGGGCTTCAAGTGGACCGAGGAAATGGTGACCGAGCGCGCCGACCGCATCATGTCCGATGCCTTCGAGAAGGTGTACCAGACCAGCCAGAAATATAAAATCCCGATGCGCATCGCGGCCTACGTGGTGAGCATCGACAAAGTAGCCCAAACGTATAAGTTCCGCGGCGGCTTCTAATCAAATAGTTAGCGTGATTTTGCGGATTGCACAGATTTTTTCTGCGTTCTTCCGTACTTGCTTCCTGGAAAGGCACGGGCCGCTCGGTTCGTGCCTTTCTGATTTCTGTAGCGACCTTTGCCCGGATATTCCGTTTACACCGTTTACCTCATCAGTCGGCCCGGTTCTGCGCGGCTGAGTAGCTTTTTCATCTGAAACCGAATTCCTGAACCGCAGGACGGCGCAAGCCACGCCGGGGAGTTCGTTTCAAGCCGTGCCATATGAAGATTCATAAAGAAGGACGACGCATCCTGTTCGTTACGCTGCTGATTTTGCTGGCGCTCAATTTGCTCATGTTTCAGTTCAATCGGGGCCAGGACTTGGTGAACCGGCTCTTTGCCGGGGCCACGGTCATCATCTTTCTGCTGATTCTGCAGTTCTTCCGGAGTCCGTTCCGGCACCTGTTCACCCACGAAGACCTGCTGCTGGCCCCGGCCGACGGCAAGGTGGTGGTGATTGAAAACGTGTTTGAGCCCGAATATTTTGAGGATGAGCGCAAGCAAATCAGCATCTTCATGTCGCCCATCAACGTGCACGTGACGCGCAACCCCATTTCGGGCCTGGTGAAATACTTCAAGTACCACCCCGGCAACTACCTGGTGGCCTGGCACCCCAAAAGCAGCACCCAAAACGAGCGCACCACCGTGGTGGTGGAGTCCGATGCCGGCCCGCTGGTGCTTTTCCGGCAGATTGCCGGGGCCATGGCCCGCCGCATCGTGTGGTACGTGAACGAAGGCGATGAAGTGAGCCAGGGCGAGGAATTTGGCTTCATCAAATTCGGCTCGCGCGTCGATGTATTCGTGCCGATTGATACCGAAGTGAAAGTGGAACTGGGCCAGAAGGTGAAGGGCGGCGAGACCGTGATTTGCCAGTTGAAAGTCTGAACCGGTTGTTAGCTTATAAAAAAAGGCTGCTCAATGAGCGGCCTTTTTTTATAAGCTAACAACCGGTTAAAACCAGGTGGTGGCCAGCTGCATCAGCTGCTCCAGTGCGGTTTGGTCGTCGTGGTCAAAGTCGTTGAGTTGGTCGCTGTCGACATCAAGTACGGCCACGACCTGGCCGTTTTTGAGGATGGGCACCACGATTTCCGATTTCGACTCGGAGCTGCAGGCGATGTGGCCGGGGAAGGCTTCCACGTCGGGCACCAAGATGGTTTCGGCCCGGGCCCAACTAGCGCCGCACACGCCCTTGCCATGGCGGATGCGCGTGCAGGCAATTGGCCCCTGGAACGGGCCGAGCACCAATTCTTCGCCTTTCACGAGATAGAAGCCGACCCAGAAAAAGCCGAATGCCTGCCGCAGTGCAGCGGCGGTGTTGGCGAGGTTGGCGGTGAGGTCGGGCTCGCCGGTGGTGAGGGCTTCAATTTGGGGCAGTAGCTGCTGGTATTGCTCGGATTTGGTGAGCGTGGTGTCGAGGGCGAGGGTTTCGGCCATAATTGTAGCGCGGACTTTCAGTCCGCGAGTAGATTGTTAGACAGATTTATGGTTAAAGCGTGGTCGCGGACTAAAAGTCCCTCCGGGTAGGACCGCGCTACGGATTCACGTACCAGAACAGCTCATCGGCCCCAACGTTTTCGACGGAGTGCAGGCCACCGTGGCCCTGCTTCGGGGCAGCAATGCCCTGGTTCAGCTTCATGGGCGAGCGGAAAATGCGAATTTCATCCCACATACCGGCGTTTATCAGCGCATTGAGCACCGTGGGGCCGCCTTCCACCAGCACCGATTGCACCTGGCGCTGGTAGAGGTCGGCCATTACCTGGGGCATAAGGTCGTCGGCTTCGGACAGGTGCACGAGGTCGAGGTTGGCCTTGTGGTAGGGCTGGCGGTAGGTGTAGATGAAGGTGGGCTGCGAGCCGTCGAGCAAGTGGTGGGTGGGCGGCAGGCTCAGGTTTTTGTCGATGACGAGGCGCGTGGGCTGGGCGCCGGGCCAGTCGCGGGCACTCAGGCGGGGGTTGTCGTGCAAGGCCGTACGTGTGCCCACCAGAATGCCCTGCTCCTCGGTGCGCCATTTGTGGGTGAGCAGCCCCGCCTGCGGCCCGCTGATTTGGACCGGCTGAAAGTAGCGCCCGGCCAGAAAACCGTCGGCCGTTTCGGCCCATTTCAGCACCAGATAAGGGCGTTTTTTTTCGTGAAACGTGAAGAAGCGCCGGTTCAGCCAGCGGCCTTCTTCAGCCAGCAGGCCGGTTTCGACGTGCACGCCGGCGGCGCGCAGCTTCTCGATGCCACGCCCTGCCACCAGCGGGAAGGGGTCCTCGTTGCAAATCACCACCTCGGGCACGCCTTTGGCAATGAGCAAATCGGCGCAGGGCGGGGTTTTGCCGTGGTGGGCGCAGGGCTCCAGCGTGACGTAGACGCGGCTTTTTTTCAGCAGTTTCTGGTCGTCTACCGAAGCCAGGGCGTTTACTTCGGCGTGGGGGCCACCGTATTGCTGGTGCCAGCCCTCGCTGATGATGCGGCCTTCGTGCGTTACTACGCAGCCTACCAATGGGTTGGGCCGAGCGTGGCCGGTGCCGAGCAGCGCCAAATCGAGGGCGCGGCGCATGAACAGGGCATCATCGTTTTCCATGGGCGCGAAGGTAAGCGCCGGGCTGCCGCTGGACCGCGGCGCTACCTTTGCCGCAATGAATGTCCGCCAATTTACCACCTCGGTCGCCACGGCGCTGCAAGCCATTTACCCCCAGCCGGAAGCGCAGGCCATTGCCGCTTTGGTTGTGGAGCACCTGCTGCAACTCGATGCCCTGGCGCGCATGATGCAAGCCCAACAGCCTGTTGCCGAAGGTGCCGCAGCCGCGCTGGAACCACTATTAACGCGTCTGCTGGCCCACGAGCCGGTGCAGTACGTGCTGGGCACCGCCCACTTCGCCGATATGGAACTGGAGGTGACGCCCGCCACCCTCATCCCGCGCCCCGAAACCGAGGAACTGGTGTATCTCATCAAGCAGGAACAGGCGGCCCGGGCGGGCCTGCGCGTGCTCGACGTGGGCACGGGTTCGGGCTGCCTGGCGCTGGCGCTGGCCCGCCTGCTGCCCGCTGCCGAGGTGCTGGCCGTGGATATCTCGACCGAAGCTTTGGCCGTGGCCCAGCGCAATGCGGCCCGCTTTGCGCCTCAGGTAGCGTTTGAGCAGGTTGATATTCTGAATAGTTTGCCCAAGGGAATTGCTCCCCGCTCGCTGGATGTATTGGTTAGCAACCCGCCCTACGTGCGCGAAAGCGAGCGACCGGAAATGCGCGCCAATGTGCTGGTTTGGGAGCCCGCCACCGCCCTGTTCGTGCCCGATGCGGACCCGCTGCTGTTCTATCGTCGGCTGGCCGAAGTTGGGCGTGAACTGCTGCGCGCCGGTGGCAGTATTTATTTAGAAATCAACGAAGCACTGGGCGCTGAAACGGCGGCGTTGCTCGTGCCGGATGATTTTGAGGACGTGCGCGTACTGCCCGATATGTTCGGGAAGGCGCGGGTGGTGCGTGGCACCCGTCGGTAAGTCTATTACCATCCCGAGCAAGCTCAGATTCGGTAGAGTGTTTTCGGCTGAGGCTCGCTGCGGAGTAAAGTAATAGGGTAATTCCCGGTTCATTCTTATCAGATGGCCAAAAGAAAAGCCTTGGCTTATGAGCCAGGGCTTTTCAAAGTAAGGCGTAATGTTATGTTCAGGGCAGTCTTACTTCTGCACCTCAATCCGGAGCGAGCGGGCTTGGGTGCCATTCTCTACGCGCACCAGGTAGAGGCCTTTCACCATATCGGGGCGGTTAATAGTGAAGTCGCGCTCCTCACCAAGGACCATGCGGCCGTTGTAGAGCTGGCTGACGAGGTGGCCTTGCATATCAAATAGGTTTACCTGCACTGGGCCGGTCGAGGCTGCCTGCATGTGTACCTGAAACTGGCCATCGGTGGTGGGGTTAGGCGAAGCCTGCACCACCATGTCGGCGGCGGAAGCCGCAACCTTAGCCGTAGCAGGGGAGAAGTTTGTGCGGCATGCTCCGTAGCTGTCTCCATGAGCCAAGTGATAAGGTACGTCCACTTCTCCTATGCAAATTTGCTGGCCGCTGTGGCACAGGTTAACCTTGTCATTCTTGTTGCCGCACCGGGCATCTATTACGGTTACTGTAGCCCGGGCGATGCTCGTGCCACAGCCATCCTGTACGACCAGCACCACAGGGTAAGTACCCGCCGCAGTGAAGGTGAGTGAGCTTACAGGCGTACCATTAATGTACGAAGCTTTTGCGTAAAGCCGTTTGGCTACGCCACAAGGGTCGATGCCGAAAGTAGCATTGACAGCCGGAATGGTTGCGCTATTTTGACCAAGTAGGTACGAGCCTACAACGGCCACACTGTTAGCGGCATTGCAGGAACCAAGAGCATAGCCAGTAGTAGGTAGCCCAAAATTCTCATCGAGCCCAGGGATTGGCAGTCCGTAGCTGGCAAAGTCGATGGAAGTAAACGTCGTGCCAGCAGGGGCCGTCATGGAGAGCGTGTAATACTCATAGGCTGCACCGTAAACCGAGCCGGCTACGGGCCCATCTTTTAGCATCCGATAGGATGGTGCGCCGCAAGTGATAGAACTGCCGTTATTGACTTGCTGAGCATTCACTACCGCCACAGGTTGGGACGGGGTAATGATTACAGTCAGATTTTTTGCTGCAGCTGAAACAGATGGAGCAACCGGAGTCTGAGCGAACACAGAGGCAACCGTGCTCACAGCAATTCCGATTAGTAAAAGGGTGTTGATGTAAGAGTGTCGCATAATAGTAAGAGTTAAGAGGTTAGGAGTATAAAGCCCTTAATCATTGGGCTTCGTGTTTTAGAATACTCAAATTTATATAAATTTTTTATTAAAAAATTGTCTTAATTGTATCATGTTAGAAAATTTATATAAATAAAATTATTTAATTTATTGCTATGGCAATAATATGGGCTTGATTATTGAATAATTTGATTTCATGTGTCTGCCAACCAGCACAGTGGGATAGGGACAGGGATTTATGCTATTAAATAAAATAATTAAAAAATGCAAAATGGCTTATGCCATTTCTTATGTTCGTATAAATACAAAAAGGCCGGCCTGATATTTCAGGTCGGCCTTTAGTATAGGATGAGCAGAACCAGTACTATAGATTCTGCAGCACGAAATTGGTCATCTGGCGGTAGAGGTGCAGGCGGGTGTTGCCGCCCGAGATGCCGTGGTTGCGATTGGGATAATACAGCGTTTGGTAGTCCTTGTTGGCCTTGATGAGGGCATCGACGAAGGCGATGGAGTTCTGGAAGTGCACGTTGTCGTCGCCGGTACCGTGCACGAGCAGGAACTTGCCGCGCAGGTTCTGGGCGAATTGCACGGGCGAGTTGTCGTCGTATCCGCCCGGGTTTTCCTGCGGAGTTTTCAGGTAGCGCTCGGTGTACACGGTGTCGTAGTAGCGCCAGTTTGTGACCGGGGCCACGGCGATGCCCATCTTGAAGAGGTCGGCGTTTTTGGTCATGGCCAGCGAGGTCATGTAGCCGCCGTAGCTCCAGCCCCAGATGCCGATTCGTGACTTGTCTACGTAGGGCAGCGTGGCCAGGTACTTGGCGCCCTCGCCTTGGTCAATGGTTTCGAGCTTGCCCATGTTGGCGTAGGTAGCCTTGCGGAAGGCCGAGCCCCGGCCCGAGGTGCCCCGGTTTTCCACCGAAACCACGATGTAGCCCTTCTCGGCCAGCATCTGGTGCCAGAGGTAGTTGGTGAGGGCCGTGCCGCCGCCGGTGTTGTCGAGTACGGTTTGGGTGCTGCTGCTACCGAAGCTGGGGCCGCCGTACACGTGCATCAGCACGGGGTATTTCTTGGCGGGGTCGAAGTTGCTGGGCTTAATCATCCAGGCGTTCAACTCCACGCCTTCGCTGGTTTTGAAGGTCAGGAATTCGAGCTTGCCCAGGTCATACTGCGTCAGGGTTTGCTTGAGTTTGGCGTTGTCTTCCAGGGTTTTCACCAGCTTGCCGGTGCTGCCCTCGCGTAGGCTGCTCACGGCCGGCACGCCCGCCGAGGAGTGCACGTTCAGGAAATACTTGGTGTCGGGGCTCATGTTCACCACGTCGGTGCCCGGGCCGGCTTCGCTGATGCGCTTTTTGTCGCCGCCTTTCAGGTTCACGCGGTACAAGTGGCGTTGCAGGGCCGAGCCCTCGGTGCTGGTGTAGTACACGTAGCCGGTTTTCGGGTCGAAGCCGTTGATGGCCGAAATCTCCCAATTGCCCTTCGTGAGCTGGCGCACCTGCTTGCCGTCCATGTCGTGCAGGTAGAGGTGCTGGTAGCCGTCCTTCTCGCTGGTGAAGAGGAATTGCTTGCCGCCTTCGAGGTAGTTCAAATCGTCGTTGATTTCAACGTAGGCAGGGTTGGTATCCGTCAGCACCACCTTAGTTTGGCCGGTGGTCACGTCGCCGTGCAGGATTTCGAGCTTGTTCTGCAAGCGGTTCAGGCGCTGAATGCTGACCGTGTTGGGCACACGCGTCCACATCAGGCGTGGTATGTACTGGTCGGCCACCGGGCCCACGTCCATTTTCGTGGTTTTGCTGCTGGCCACGTCGTAGCTGCTCACGCTCACCACGGAGTTTTTCTCGCCCGCTTTGGGGTATTTGAAACGGTACTCCTTCGGATAAAGTCCGCCCCATTCCTGCATGTCGTACTCGGGCACCTGGCTTTCATCGAAGGTATAGAAGGCAATCTGCCGACTGTCTGGCGACCAGAAAAAGCCCTGCGCAAAGCCAAATTCCTCCTCGTACACCCAGTCGGCCGAGCCGTTGATGATGTTGTTCTTCAAGCCGTTGGTCGTCACGGCGGTTTCCTGCATCGTGGCCAGGTCGGTCACAAACACGTTGTTGTCGCGGGTGAAGGCCACGCGCTGGCCATCGGGCGAAAATGTGGCGTAGCCCTGCTTGCCGCCGGTGCTCAGCGGCGTCAGCTTCTTGGTGGCGCGGTCGAATACGTAGTAGCTGGCGCGGGCGCTGCGGCGGTAAATGGGCTCGGTTCCCGTCGTGAACAGGATTTTCTGCTCGTTGGCATTGAAGGAGTAACCGTCCACATTCAGCGGCGCGCCGGCCAGTTGCAATTCGGCGGCGGATGCCAGGGTTTGCACGTCTTTGCCGGTGGTCACCTCGTACTGCACCAAGCTGCCGTTTTCCAGGGCCGAGTAGTAGCGGCCGTCATTCATCCAGTTAAAGCCCGGCACAGAGGCCGAACGGAACGTGGGCTTGGTCCAGATATCTTCTAAGGTCAGGGGCAGCTTCTGCTGCGCGTGCAGGAGGGTGGGAGTGAGGCCCGGCACCAGGGCCGGGCCATTGGCAGCCAGCAGGGCCGCCAGCGCGAAAAACCGTAAACGCATAGCGAATAAGAACAAAATCGAAATAAGGACAGGTGTCGAACGTTAAAGGTAACACGGGCCGGCAGCACGGTTGCAGGCCACAGCACCCGTTACCTTTGCGCTATGCGTTTTCGCCTCCTGTTGCTTTGCCTGCCCGTGCTGCTGGCCGCCTGCTCCAAAACCGACCGGCCGGTTCGGCTCGACTTTGTTGGTATTTCCACGCTGACTTCCAGCAACAAGACGGTGCAGCCGAACGATACCCTCACCTCCCGGGTGTACGCCGTGGGCAACGACAATGCCCTCAAGCGCCTGAAAATTACAGTTACCTACGCCCCCGACATTACGCCCATCATCTACCCGTCGCCTCTCTCCTCCTTCGACCCCAAAAACGCGCCTAAACCGAGGGAAATCGTCTACCTCGACTCCCTGATTCAGCCCAAGCCCGGCAGCAGCAACGGCCACGACATCAGCGAACTGCTGTTTGTCAATCAGTTTGCGGCGCGTGCCACGTCCGGCACCGAGCTGTGGCAATACACGGCCACCGATGTGAAGGAGGTGTCGGCCAGCCGCGCCTACCGCCTCACGGTGCGCAAATCCGATTCGGCCGCCGTCGTGCACAGCTTCACGGCAGTGTTGCGGCCGGTGCCGCGCCGGGCCGCAGTGGCCCCGGACGTGCGCGACCGCAGCCGCGTATTTCTCAACCTGCAATACGGCATGGTGCTGCCCAAATACGCGGTGCTGAACCAGGAACGCTCCGTTGCGGCCAACCAGGATTTGGTGGACCTGATTTGTGTGGCTGGCGTCGGGGGCTCTCCCGTAAGATTGGTAGCGCCCGCTAATACCGATACCATCTGCATACTGCCTGCCGTGTGGACCACCCGCCACGCCACCGGCCTGCGCCTGACTGCGCTCAACAGCGACCAGTTCAGCAAGGCACTTGCCGCTGACTTCACTACGGGCTACGACAGCAGCCCGGCGCTCACACCCAACGTATTCGCCACCGGTGCCCTCGCCAAAGGGCAGGTGCTGGCCTTCAAAATCAGCGACGGCACCACGGACCGCTACGGCTTGCTGCTCATTTCCGACCTTGTGCTGGGTTCGTCCCCGGTGCTGACTTGCTCCGTCAGGGTGCAGAAATAGCCCGAATGCCGGCTGCACAAAAAAGCCTTCCCGAACCCGGGAAGGCTTTTTTGTGGTAATAACGCAGTGCTTTTATTAGAACGTAAAGCCCGCCGTGATGCTGGTGGTGAAGCGTGAGTTGTCCACCTTCACCAGCGGCTCGTCGCCGCCCAGGTCGTAGGGCGTGTAGTATTGGTTGTAAGACATATACACGCCGGCTAGGTCCAGGAAGAAATTGCCTTGGCGCAGGCCGGCGCCCAGGGTGTAGAAGTTCTGGGCGCGCTCGTTGCTGTTGTCAATTTTATACGGGTCGCCGTAGCGGGCGTAGCCGGCCCGCACCCGGAAAATGTCGAAGCGGCCCTCGGCCCCAAAGCGCAGGTTGACGGTGTTGCGGTACCTGGCCTGGATGTCGCTGTTTTCAACGGTAAAGGAATAATCGTCGCCGTTGCTGTTCTGCGCGTCGTTGTGCAGGCGGGCCTGGCTATAGCCCACGTACTCCACATCGCCCGTAACAAAGCCGTGCTTGCCTATGGTGTATGCCACGCCGCCATTGGCCCGAAACGGCGTGGTGATGGTGTAGGCGTAGAGCGGGAATTCCTGGTCAAGCACCTTCACACCCACCGGACCCGTGGGCAGCGAAGTTGCCACCACGTCGTTGCCCTGCGCCGTAAACGTTGTGGTAAAGGCCGCATTATAAGTGTCGGTCATGCGCATGAACGTGGGCGTCTGGATGGACGCGCCGAAGCGCAGCGCGTCCGTGGCCCGGTAGATGGCCCCAAGGCGGGCGTTGATGCCGGTACCGTTGGTTTTCAACTCATCGTGCAGTGTATAGTCGCTGAGGTGAGTGGTGGCGTCGGTTTCGGTTTCCGTGTAGTTGCGGGTCTGGGTAAAGTTCGAGCTCACAATGCCCACGCCTATGCCCAGGTAAAGCCGGTCGCGATAATTGGCCCCGTAGCCCAGGTCGAACTGCGAAACCGAGCCCTTCGAAATCACGCTTTCCGCCTGCCCGATTGGCCCCTTGCGGGTGGTAGAAGCCACCCCGATGTCGTTGCCGTTGCGGTCTTTGGCAATGGTGGTCAGGTAGGCTCCGTAGGCCAATCCATTGAGAGAGGTATAGTCGCCGGATTGTCCCTGGGCCCGCAGCCGGTCGATGTTGGCTTGAGTATAGCCATTGTATCCTACCGTGCGGCGCAGCGAAGCCAGATACGACTGGTCGTCGCCAGTCAGAGTGTAGCCGCCCGACGTGCGGGTGTCGAGGGTGTTGCCGTATTGCAAGGCCGTGTTAAAATCGGCCAGCCGGGTGAAGCCCAGCGCAAAGGCTCCGCCCCGCCAGTTGGTGGTTTGGTCGTCATCGGGCCGGCGGCTGGCAAAAACTGCCCCGACGCTGCCTATGTGAAAACTGTTCTTGGTGTCGTTCTGGGCCGCGCCCGAACCGCCGTCAACGCGGCTGTCGGCCTGGCCAATGCCAATGCCGGGTGTGAGATGCACCTCTGATTTCTGAAACAGGCCCAGCCCGGCGGGATTGCTGGTGAGGTTGCCAAAATCGGCCCCCAAGGCCACGTTGGCACCCCCAATGGCTTGGGTGCGGGCCGTGCCGCCAAACTGCAGCCGGGAATAGCGCAGAGCATCGGTGGCATCCTGGGCAAAGGCGTGGCCGGCCTGCCCTGCTACGAGGGCCAGGCTAAGCCAGTAAATCCGTTTTTTCATAGGGTGGGAAGAAAAAGAGCCGGCCGTTCGGCCGGCTCGCTGGAAAAGTATTTTGCAGAAACCTTGGTTTATACCTTATTCGCCGCGACCACGGCCCCGGCCACCGCCGCCACCTCCTCCGCCCCCGCCCGAAGGCGCGGAATAGGAAGGCTGTGAGTAGGAGGGCTGGCTGTAAGAGCGCTGCTGCGGCTGCTCATAGGTGCGCTGTTGGGGTTGCTCGTAGGCCCGCTGCTGCGGCTGCTCGTAGGTACGCTGCTGACGAGGTTGGTCGTAAGTGCGTTGACGAGTTTGCTCGCTGGCCTGGCCGCTGTTCATGGGTTCCCCCAGAATATTCTGAAAGAAGCCACCGCGGCGGCGCTGGCCCTCCTGGGGCATGGCGGCCGGCTGCATCTGGCCGTTGCCTTGTGGCTGGGCATCCATGGTGCGCGTGCGGCCGCGGCTGTCGTCCCGCATAATCTGGCCCTGCTCCGTGGCAGCGCCAACTGCTGGACGGTCATTCGAGAGCGGGTCCATGTTGCGGTAGCGCGGATTGGCACCATCCTGCATCTGTCCGGGCTTGTTGTAAGCGTCATTAGAGCGCATCGGCTGGGTAGCGGGCGAAGCCGAAACGGCATCGCCACGGGTGCGGCCCACGGCATCGGCCGCGCCCATGGGCATCGACTCGGGCACGTTCGATATCACGCGCTCATCGCGGGTGCGGCCGCTGCCATTGGGCATGGTCGGGTTGCCGGCGCCCGGCATATTGCCAGCCCGCCCCGACGAGTACCGGCCGTCGGAAGCGCGGTCGGTGCGGTGGCTGCCGTAGTTGCGTACGCCACGGTCGCCGCCGTTGCTGTAGTAGCCGCTGTTGTAAGCGCCGCCGTAATAGCTGCTGCCGTAATAGCCTCCCCGGCCATAGTAGCCGCCATAGAAGGGGCTGCTGTAGTAGAATGGGTCATAATAGCCGCCGTAGCCATACCCGTAGGGGCTGTACCCGTAGTAGCCGCCATACCCAAACGAGCGGCCAAAGCCAAAGCTGATGCTTAGGCCCGAGCCGTAGCCATATCCATAGCCAAACGGGCTATACAGCGAGCTGTAAAACGGGTCGCACCAGCCAAAGGCATACGGTGAAAAGCCGCAGGCGCCACCACCGTAGGCATAGCCGCCACCGTAGCTCAGGCTGGTGTAGGGGCTGTAAGGGGAGTAGGAACTCAGGCCCGGGCCATAGTAGCTCGACGAGCCGTAGCCCGGTACGCCGCGCATGTAGGTGTACGTGTTGTCGTAATACTGGTCGGAACCGGAATTATTCTGCCGGGTTGAGGAATTTGTGGAACCGCCATTGTAGTCCGGGTTGGCCTCCTCGCTGGTGGCGGCCGGGGCCGGAGCGGTGCTTACCACGGCCGTGGTGCGGTCCTTGGAAGAATAATAGACCCCGTCGTCTTCCGACGAAACAAGGCCTGAGGTGCTCGCGCAGCCGCCCAGTGCAAATAGGGCCAAAGCGGGCAAACAGGCGGTGAGCAGGTTTCTCATGATTGAAAAAAGTAAGGATGGGAAGGCTTTCTGTAAAGTAACGGACTATACGATGGAAGCGGGGTGAAGCAGCTAAAAATCAGAAGTAGACCGGCAAAATATGCAGGAAAATAAGCCGGGCGCTGCCGCCGCCCGCGCAAAGCAGTTTCGCAAGGAGGTCCGCACTTTAATAACGTAATTTGACCCCGAAACGGTGCCCCAAGGTCATTTCAAATCCTGTACCAAAACCGGGAACTTTTTCGATTATCCCTAAGATGCCTCCCATGAGTAAAAAGTTGCCTACCCGCCAGGAAGATTATTCGCTTTGGTACAATGAGTTAGTGAAGCGTGCCGGCCTGGCCGAAAACTCGGCCGTGCGCGGTTGCATGGTCATCAAACCCTACGGCTACGCCATCTGGGAAAAAATGCAGCGCCAGCTGGACGATATGTTCAAGCGCACCGGCCACGAAAATGCTTATTTTCCGCTCTTCGTACCCAAAAGCTTGTTTGAAGCCGAAGAAAAAAACGCCGAAGGCTTTGCCAAAGAGTGCGCCGTGGTGACCCACTACCGCCTCCAGACCGACCCCGACAAGCCGGGCAAGCTGCGCGTCGACCCCAACGCCAAGCTCGAAGAAGAGCTGGTGGTGCGCCCCACCTCAGAGGCCATCATCTGGAGCACGTATAAAAACTGGGTGCAGAGCTACCGCGACCTGCCGCTGCTCATCAACCAGTGGGCCAACGTGGTGCGCTGGGAAATGCGCACCCGCCTGTTTTTGCGCACCGCCGAGTTTCTGTGGCAGGAGGGACACACCGCCCACGCCACTGCCGAAGAGGCTGTGGCCGAAACCCGCCAGATGCTCGACGTGTACGCCGAGTTTGCCGAGGAGCACATGGCCCTGCCCGTGGTGAAAGGCGTGAAAACCCCCAACGAGCGTTTCGCCGGAGCCGAGGACACGTATTGCATCGAAGCGTTGATGCAGGACGGCAAGGCGCTGCAAGCCGGCACCAGCCACTTCCTGGGCCAGAACTTTGCCAAGGCGTTTGATGTGCAGTTTGCCAACAAAGAAGGTGTGCGCGAGCACGTGTGGGGCACCAGCTGGGGCGTGAGCACCCGCCTGATGGGCGCCCTCGTGATGGCCCACTCCGACGACGAAGGCCTGGTGCTGCCACCCAAATTGGCTCCTATCCAGGTGGTTATCGTGCCCATCTACAAAACCGGTGAGTTGGATGCCCTGCTGGAGCGCATCAAACCCATTCAGATGGGGCTGATTGCGCGGGGCATTTCGGTGAAGCTGGACGCGCGCGATACCGAGCGCCCCGGCTTCAAGTTTGCCGAGTGGGAGCTGAAGGGCGTGCCCGTGCGCCTGGCCATCGGCGCGCGCGACCTCGACGCCGGCATGGTGGAAGTGGTGCGCCGCGACACCAAAGAGAAAATGAGCCTGCCGCTGGCCGACATCGTGGCCAGCGTAGACCAGCTGCTCACCGATATCCAGACCAATATCTACGAGCGCGCCAAGAGCTTCCGCGCCGCCCACACCACCCGAGTGGACAGCTATGACGAGTTCAAGCGGATGCTGGACGAAGAGCCCGGCTTCCTGCTGGCCCACTACGACGGCACTTCCGAAACCGAGGAGCGCATCAAAGAAGAAACCAAGGCCACCGTGCGCTGCCTGCCTCTGAACGAGGCCGACGAAGAAGGCGTTTGCATGGTGACGGGCAAGCCCAGCCCGCGCCGCGCCTACTTCGCCCGCGCCTACTAGGCCGGGGTAGCGGCTATTCCTGAGTTGTCATTCCGACGCAGGAGGAATCGGAGAAAGTCGTTGAACAACGCTCTTCCACCGATTCTTCCTGCGTCGGAATGACAATTTTTTGCGCCTGGTGGTCGGCATGAAGAGGATAGTATGCCTGTCCGCTAGTACCTTCGGAGAGAATTATCCTGCCTGGTAGCTTCGATTTAGCCATTTCATCGTCTTTCCATAGCATTTTACCACATTATATGAAATACGCCATACTAGCTGGCCTGCTGACGCTGGGCTCCCTGGCCGCCAATGCCCAGACGAGCAAAATCCAGGTGCCCGCCCAGGCCATCACCCAGCTCGAAGACCTGAAAGAACTCACCAAAGCCGAAGTGGCCAAGGCCGGCAAAACCACCAAAGCCCACGCCGAAGTGCGCCCCGACCTCAACCGCTACCTCGTTATCTCGGCCGATGATTTCCTGCGCGTGACCAAAGAGCAGCCCACCAAAGAGGCCTACCTCAAGTGCCTGGACAACGGCCTGGCCCGCATAGCCCCGCTCGCCGAGACTGTCACCGACCGCCAGCAGGTGGCCGAATACTTTCAGGACCTCATGGAAATTGTGGGCTTGGAAAGCTCCGAAGGCCGGCTCGATTCCTTCGTGGGCGCGGCCGGCAAGGCGCGGCAATAGTCAGCGTCCATATCACATAAAAAAAGCCCCGACGCAGTGCGCGTCGGGGCTTTTTTATGTTCTGGCGGGGCAGGGGTTACTTCTTGGTGATGGTGAATTCGACGCGGCGGTTCTTGGCGCGCGTTTCTTCCTGGTCGTTGCTGGCAATGGGCTTGGTGTCGCCGAAACCTTCGGTGGTCACCCGCTCGGCCTTGATGCCGTGGGCGCCGAGGTATTTCTTCACCTCGTTCACACGGTCGAGGCTGAGCTTGAGGTTCAGCGCCGGGTCGCCCTGGTTGTCGGTGTGGCCCGAGAGCTTGATTTCCACCGTCGGGTAGTCCTTCATGATGCGGATTAGGCGCAACAATTCGGGGTAAGAGTTGGTGGTGAGGTAGTACTTGCTTTGCTGGAAGAAGATGTTGTTCAGCTTCACCGTCTGGCCCACGTTGAAGGGCACGAGAAACAGGTCCTGCTTCTGCTCGGAGTACTTGTCCTTGGCCGTCACGTCGAGGTTGGCGTTTTCGGCGATGTAGCCTTTGGCCTCGGCGCGGTAGCCGTATTGCACGCCGCTGGGCAGCACGATGGTGTAGGAACCATCCACCGGGTCGGTTTCGGCCACGCCGATTTCCTCACCCGTGAGCAGGTTTTCGTAGTGAATGATGGCCCGGATGGGCTTACCGGTGTTCACGTCGAGCACCTTGCCGGTCACCAGCGTCACCACTTCGGGCTGGAAGGCGGGGGCCAGCGAGATGCGAAAAATGTCCTTGGAACCGTTCGTGCCGTTGCGCGACGACACCAGATAAGCATCCTGGCCAGCGGCCGAGATGGTGTAGTAGGCGTCGAAATCGGGCGAGTTCACCACCGGGCCCAGGTTGCGGGGCGGGCTCCAGTTGGTCCAGGTATCGTCGAGGCGCTTGCTGTAGAAGATGTCCGACTTGCCGTAGCCGCCCCGGCCTTCGCTAGCGAAGTACAGGGTCTTTTCGTCGGCGGCGAGGAAGGGGGCGAAGTCCGATTTCGCGGTGTTCACGTTCGGGCCCAGGTTCTTAGGCTTGGTCCAGGTGTTGTTCGTTTCGGGCACCGGGAAGCTCACGAAAAGGTCTTGCCCGCCCATGCCGTCCGGCCGCTCCACGGCCATGAGCAGGGCCTTGCCCGAAGTGGCCAGGAAGAAGTCGACGTGCTCCTTATCGAGGTTCACGAAGTCCTTGATAACCTGCGGCACGGGCTGCGTCCAGCCCATGCGGGTGTGCTTGGTGAGGCTGCACCCGAGCGGGTCCATGGTGCCGTCGCGGTTGTAGATATTTATAAGGATGGCGCTCTGGCCGTTGGCCGATACCGAGGCGATGCCGTTGGGGTCGTCGGGGGTGTTCACGGGGCTGCCTACGTTCTTGGCCGGGCCCCAGGTCTTGTTTTTGCCGCTTAGCAGGGCCGAGGCGAAGACGTCCTGCGGGTCGCGGTTGCCGCCCACGTTGTCGGGGTTGCTTTCGCGGGCGAAGTACAGCGTGCGGCCGTTGGGCGAGATGACCGGGTGGGTTTCCACGTAGCGGGTGTTCACGTTCGGGCCCAGGTTCACCAGCGAAGAATCGAACTGGGTCGATTTCACGGCATCGGGACCTTTCTCGCCGGTGAAGGCCTGCTTCACCATCGTCGACGCCACGTCGGCGATGCCGATGGCGTCAATCTGGTTGATGCCTTCGACTTTGGCCGTGTTCATGCGCACCACCACGCCCAGGGTGCGGTACTCGGCGGCCGGAAACTTCACTTCCAGCGTGCGGGAGGGCTCGGGCAGGGGGCCGGGGTTGTCGTTGGAATACACTTCGTGGTGCACGCCCTTGGTGTCTACCAGTTCGACTTTTGTGATGGAGCCGGGGTTGAAGTTCTCGACGATAGTCACCTGCTGGGCCGCCACCGAGCGCGCAAAGCGCACTTCAATGAACTCATTGGGCCCTTCCTTGCGCGGAATCCAGGCATCGTTGCTGATTTGGCCCAGCGGCAGGGCATTGGGCACGCCCAGCACCTGCGAGGGAGAGAACGGGTCTTTGCCCTCGGATTTCTGCGACGATACGGCCACCAGGCGGGCGGCCCACTGCACGTGCTGCGCCTGGGCCGAAGTAGCCGCGAGCAGGCCCAGCGCCACTGGCGTGGCTGTGAGCAGGCGCTTGATAAGATAACTATTCATAGTAACGATAGCAGAAAAGCAGAAGTGGCAATAGGGCCCCGGGCAAATTTACATCAGCGCGGCCGGGGACGGGCCCGCGTTTCGACAGCTAACCTAACGAAAAACTATTTTCGGGGCCTCCCCCTGCCGTGTATTACCTTCCCGCTACGGCCCGCCGGGGGAATAAGTCGGGGGCCGGGCAAACGTGGTAATGCGATGGCTTTCGGCGGGTAAGGCAACCGTAGCGCGGGGCGCGGCGGCTGGCCGGCGCGTGGCCGGGCTGCTGCTATTGCTGGTGCTGTTGCCGCTACTGGGCCGGGCGCAGGTATTGGTGGGCGCTACCGCGTTTGGGCCAGTATTTCGGGGACTGCGGCCGGCCGGGGCCGATACGGCGCTGCTGCTGGTGGCCCGGGCGCGGCGGGTGGGCGTGAGCACCTTCGTGCAAACCAGCGGGGCGCGGGGCTACCTGCAACTCGGGGCGCGCCAGCAGCTGCGCTACCGCGTGGGTACCGACATGATTTACGACTCGCGGGGCACGCCGCCCTTCGTGCGGGAGGACTACGGCGCCGATGTGGCCGACGTATTCACCCTCGACGCGGCCAACCACTGGCAGCTGGGCCAGCAGTTGCACTACGACCAAAGCCGGGCCAATGCCACCCGCACCGGCCTCTGGCTGGGCCGCCTGGGCTACCAGCGCCGCCTGCGGGCCGCTTCCGGCACCGACACGCTGAGCCAGATGCGCCTCACGGTGCTGGGCGGCTTGGCCACCGACCGCCGCAACGGCCGTGAAGACGCCGGCTTCGCCCTCGGCTTCGATGCGGCGGCGCTTTACTTCCTGAATGGCCCCACGACCGCGCCGCTGGCCGTGCGCGTGCTGGGCACCCGCGCCAGCCTGGGCCCCCGCACCATGCAGCGACTAGTAGCCGAGGCCGCCGGCGAACAGGCCTTTCTGAAAGGTGCGCCGCTGGTGGTGCAGGGCCGCGTGGGCTACCGCACCAACCGGGCTGAGGACTACCTACTGGGTTCGGTGCAGCGCATTCAGTCCGATACGGTGGCGGTGCAGGCGGGCGCTTCGTACCGCATCAACGAGTTTGCCACGCTGCGCTCGGATAATAGCCTGCTGCTGCCCAACCGGGCCTTCCGGTACCGGCGGCTGGGCGAGCGGGCCGATACGTTGCAGGACGTGGGCTACCGCCAGCGCGAGCTCGACACCCGGCAGGAACTGCGCTTTGCCCGGCCCAAGCTGCAATCGTCCCTCACCTTCAATTACCGCGAGCGCACGCGGTCGTATTACCTCGATAATTCCCGGTTGCTATCGGTGCCGCTCTTGGCGGCCGCCCTGGCCCGCGAGCAGGTGAAGGATATCCAGGAGCAAACCATTCTGTGGCTGGGCAATCTGACCTGGCTGCCCAGTCCGCGTCACGCACTGGCGCTACTGGGCACGGCCCAACTGCTGCGCGTGGACGCCCCCAGCAAGGACAACCAGCAAACCCGCGACGAAGCCCAGCACCTGCTGCGCCTGACCTGGACGGGCCGTTGGGCCGGGGCCTTCCGCACCACGCTGGGGGTGGCCGGCGAATACCGCCAGACGGTTTTCATCCGGGCCAGTCAGAGCGCGGAGAACTACGGCGACCATCTGTTGCACTGGGAGCCGGGCTTCACCTGGGCCCCCGGCAAGTGGAGCATTCGCTCCAATTATCACCTCTGGGTGAGCTACCAGGTGCGCGACCAGGCCGCCGAGCAGGCCCGCAACCGCGCCAGCCGCGTGCTGGAACAATCCCAGAGCCTCACCTATCAGCTGCTGCCCCGCCTGCTGCTGCTGGCCGACTACCAGCGCCGCGAAAACCGCGTGGGGCAGCTCGACTGGACGCGCTTCCGCGAGAGCCCGCTCGATACCAGCGTGACGCACGACCTGTCCATTGGGGGGCGGCAGAGCTGGACCGGCCGCCGGGGCAGCACCAGCCTGCGCCTGGGCTACCGCCTGCTGGAACAGCGCAACTACGGCCGCGCCGCCCTGCTGCTCGACAACCCCACCGGGCCGGCCTCACAGCTTATTTACCTACATAGCATCACGCGGCAGCAGGGGCCGGAAGTGGCGGTGGAGCGAAGGGCCACGGCCGGCTTCAACCTCACGGCCAGCATTTGGCTGCAGTGGCTGCGCACGTATTCGGCGTATTCGATGGGCAAGGGAAGCTTTTCGGGCAGCAGCTACACGGCCGTGGATTTGGCGCAGGAGACGCAGCGGGTGCTGCCATATTTCGAGCTGGCGGCCGAGTGGCGGGTGGGGCGACGGTAGATGGCTCTGCACCAACAAGCCGGCCTATAACTCAGATGCCCCCGCTACGGAAGTAGCGGGGGCATCTGAGTTAAGCTTCAGACGGCGGGCACTGCCGTGGGCAGGGCGGCCAGCAGTTCGGTGAGGCCGGTGGCCAGGGCCATGGTGGCTTCCTGGCGTTCGGCTTCGGAGCCGGTTTTGCTTTCCAAAGCTTCCATCCAAGGCACCAGTTGCTCGGCACCGATGAGCTTGAGCGACGGCCGCAGTTTGTGGGCCACGGCGGCGGCGGCGTGCCAGTTGGAACAGGCCCAGGCGGTGTGCAGCTCCTCCACGCTGCCGGGGGTGTTGGTATGGAAAGAGGTCAGGATGCGGTTGATGAACGTGGCATTGCCGTGGGCCGTCTGGTGCAGCAGGGCCAGGTCGAAGAGTGCGGCGGGTGCCGGGGCAGTGCTCGGAGGAGCGGCGGCCGGCACCGGCTCCGGGGCGGCAGGGGGCTTTACCTCCACCAGCGGCCCTGGCACGCCGGCCATCAGCGAGGCCAGCTTGCTTAGCAGCTCGGCTTCGTCGAAGGGCTTGGGCAGCGTGTCGTTCATGCCGGCGGCGAAGTACTTCTCGGCATCGGCCCGGAAAGCGTTGGCCGTGAGGGCCAGGATGGGCGTAGCCGCCCGCCGCGCATCGGCGTGGGCCCGGATGCGGGCCGTGGCCTCCAGGCCGTTCATGCCGGGCATCTGGATGTCCATCAGGATAACATCGTAGCGGTTTAGCTCGAATAGTTCCAGGGCTTCGATGCCGCTGGCGGCCTCGTCCACCACCACGCCGTGGGCCTCCAGCAGCAGCTGGGCCACTTCGCGGTTCACGGCATTGTCCTCCACCAGCAGCACCCGGGCCCCGCGCACGGCTGCTTCCTGCACCGGGGGCAGGGGAGCCTGGGCGGCCTGCCGGGCCTCGGGGCTGGCCTTGGGCAGGGTGGTGCGGAAGGCAAAGGAGCTGCCCTTGCCAGGCTCGCTCTGCACCGTGAGCTGGCCGCCCATCTGGGCCACCAGTGCCCGGCTTATGCTCAGGCCCAGCCCCGTGCCGCCAAACTGCCGGGTGGTATCGGCATAGGCCTGGGTGAATTCCTGGAAGATGCTCTCCAGCTTGTCCTCGGCAATGCCGATGCCGGTATCCGTCACCCGAAACTCGGTGGTGAGCGTGTCTTCGGTTTCGCTCACGTAGTAGCCGCCCACCGTCACGGTGCCGCCCGCTGGCGTGAACTTGATGGCGTTGGAAAGCAGGTTGATGAGCACCTGGTTCAAGCGGTAGGAGTCGCCCAGCACCCAGGGGTGGGGGCAGGAATCCCGCAGCATGGTGCCCACCACCCGAATGCCCTTCTCCTCGGCCTGCATCACCAGGGGCTGGCTGGCGCTGGCCATCGAGTCGCAGAGGTTGAAGGCCGTTTGTTCCAGCTCCAGGTTGCCGGAGGTGATTTTGGCCATGTCGAGCACGTCGTTCACCACGTTCAGCAAGTGCCGGCCCGAGTGCTGAATGACGGCCGTGTAGTTGCGCTGCTGCTCGTTGAGGCCGGTTTTGGCCAGCAGGCTGGTCATGCCCAGCACGCCATTGAGCGGCGTACGGATTTCGTGGCTCATGTTGGCCAGGAAATTTTCGCGGGCCGTGGCGGCGGCTTCGGCCGCGTGCTGGGCATTTTTTAGGGCGGAGATGTCGGTGCTCACGCCCAGCACCTGGGCCGTGCCGTCGGCCAGCACCAGCGGGCAGCGCACGGTTTGCAGCCAGCGCACCTCGCCGTTGGCCAGCGTGATGGACGTTTGAATGGTGAGCGGCTGGCCGGTGCGCAGCACCTGCTGGTCGGCCATCATCGAGGTCTGGATTTCCTCCTTGCTCATGCCCGCCTCCATGCTGGGCGCGCCGGCCAGTTCCGCAATAAGGCGGCGCCAGGCTTGCATTTCGGCGTTCTCGAACACGGTATAGCCCTCGGCATCGCGCACCCAGATGAGGTTGGGGTTGAGGTCGAGCACCAGATTGGTAAACGACTGCTGGGCCAGGGCGGCGGCCTCGCTCTCGCGGGTGCGGGCCTCGGCTTCGCGCAGGTTGGTGATGTCGAGGCCGTAGCACATCACCTGGCGCAGCACCCCCTCGGGCCCGAACACGGGCTGGTAGTAGCACAGCCAGTGGCGGTGAGCGTCGGTGCCGGTATCGGGCCAGCGCTCTTCCCAATTCACCAGAGAGCGGGTTTGCACGGCCCGCTCGAACAGGCGGTGGCGGCGCACGGCCAGCTCCTGGGGCAGGCCGTGCTTGGTGCAGTGGTCGGCAAAAGTGAGGCCGATGCGGGCCCGGCGCCGGGCGGGGTCGGGCTCGGCGTAGGCGTTCACGTAGCGGTAGCGCTGGTCGGGGTCGAGCACCGTGACCACGGCCGGCAGGTGGGCCATGATGGACTCATAAAACGTGTGCTGCTGTCGGATTTGCTCCTCCGCCTGACGTTGCGCCGTGATGTCGGTGAGGTAGAGCATGGCGCAGCCCTCTTCCACCAGCGGCACCGTGAAAAGCAGGTAGTAGCGCTCATTGGCCATTATTTCCCGCTGCGCCATTTCGTTGGTGCGCAGCGCCTGGATGGCGGCGTTCAACAGCTGCGGCCGTACCCGCGAAGGGCCGGTGCCCGTCATTTCTTCGGCCAACTGGCCGGCGGCGGGGTTGGCCATCAGCAGCTGGCCCGTGGCGCTCAGGCGCAGTACGGGGTTGGGGTTGAGCTTGGGAGTGCGGCTGGCAAAGCGCAGGCGGTCGGCCGTGGCCTCGGCCTGCTCGCGGCGGGCGCGCTCGGCTAGCAGCAGTTCCCGCAACGCGGCAGGGTCGGTGGGAAGTTCGGTCTTCAAGTAGCAGGGAGCGGTTGTGAGCGGACTGTTCGCGCGAATCGGCCCGGTTTTACACCCGCCTTTAGTGTGTGCCTGCCAAAGATAAAGCCCGCGGCCTCGAACGCCGTCGGTAAGCTGCGCACTGCCCGTTGCTGCTGCCGGCGCTGCTACAGCTCCTTGCGCAGCCGGGCCACCGGAATGTTCAGCTGCTCGCGGTACTTGGCCACCGTGCGGCGGGCAATGTTGTAGCCCCGGGCGTTGAGCATTTTCTCCAGTTTGTCGTCGCTCAGCGGCCGCTCCTTGCTCTCCTTGCCGATGAGGTCTTTCAGGATGCTCTTCACCTCGCGGCTCGACGCATCCTCGCCCGAATCGGTGGCAATGCCCTCGGAGAAGAAGTATTTCAAGGGATAAATCCCAAACTCGGTCTGAATGGATTTCGAGTTCGCCACCCGGCTCACCGTCGAGATGTCCATACCGATGCGCGTGGCAATATCCTTCAGAATCATTGGCTTAAGCTTGCCCTCGTCGCCTTCGGCAAAGAAGTCGCGCTGCAATTCCACAATGGCGTTCATGGTGCGCAGCAGCGTGTTCTGCCGCTGCCGGATGGCGTCGATAAACCACTTGGCCGAGTCCAGCTTCTGCTTCACGAAGGTTACAGCCTCCTTCATCTTGGCGTCCTTTTTCGACGCCTTGTCGTAGGTGCGGAACATCTCGGTGTAAGCCGGGCTCACGCGCAGCTCGGGGGCATTGCGGGCGTTCAGGGTCAGGTTGAAGATGCCGTTATCGTTGGTCAGAATGAAGTCGGGCATCAGGTACTGCGTCTTGCCCAGGCCGCTGGGGCCACTGCCGCCCGGCTTGGGGTTCAGCTTGAGAATGACGTTGATGGCCTCTTTTAATTCATCATCCTCCAAATCCAGCTTCTGCTGAATGCGCGGGTAGTGCTTCTTGCTGAACTCCTCAAACGTGTCGGTCAGAATGCGTTCGGCGTTCACCGTGTTCTCGTCCTGCGGCCGGCGCTCCAGCTGGAGCAGCAGGCACTCGGGCAGGTCGCGCGCCGCAATGCCGGGCGGGTCGAACTGCTGCACCACGCGCAGCACGGCCTCAATCTCGGGCACCGTCACCTCCAGGTTCTGCGAAAAAGCCAAGTCGTTGGCAATGGCCGATAGGTCGCGCCGGATGTAGCCGTCGCCGTCAATCGAACCGATGAGCTGCTGGCCAATGGCCTCCTGGCGTTCGTCCAAATCGGCAAAATGCAGCTGGTCGAGCAGCGAATCCAGCAGCGAGCCGCTGGTGTCGGCCAGGGGCGTGTCGCGCTCCTCTTCCTCGCCGGGGCCGTCGCCCTGCATCTTGTAACCCGCTATTTCATCGTCGTTGAGGTAGTCGCTCAGGTCGAGGTCGGTGTTGTCAGGGGCCGTGTCGTCGGTCGAAGCCAAGTCTTCCTTAGCCGCCAGGTCCGGCTCTGGCATCTCGTCGGCCATTTCCGAATCGTTGCTGCTGCGGTCGTCAAAGTCCTCATCCAGCGTGTTTTCGTCGTTGTCGAGGCTGGCGTCGGGGTCGTCGCTGTCATCGTCGGCATCGTCGTCGCGGTCAAGCTCTTCGGTGTCATCGGGCTCGTCTTCTTCCAGCGCCGGGTTCACCTCCATTTCTTCCTTGATGCGCGTCTCCAGCTCCGCCGTAGGGATTTGCAGCAGCTTGATAAACTGAATCTGCTGCGGGCTAAGCTTTTGCGAAAGGAGCTGTTTTAAGTCGAGGCGTTGCATAATAACGAAAGTACGGAAAGCGGAGGGCGGAGGTCAATTTTACTAAAGTTTGGCATGAAAAGTTGGTGTAGCATGGCCTCTGTGAGTCCGCGCCGGGGCTGGTAACATTCAAACGCGGACTCGCAGAGTCCACGTTACGGTTCTACCTTTGCCGATTCATCCGCTTCCCCGCAAGTTATGTCCCTCAAACGGTCCACCGTCAAAGAACTCCTGGCCAGCCAGGACCTTGACCGCGAAGTTCTCGTCAAAGGCTGGGTTCGCTCCCGCCGCGGCAACAAATACGTGCAGTTCATCATCGTCAACGACGGCTCCACGATTCACACCATTCAAGCCGTGGCCGACGCCGGGAATTTCCCCGAGGAAAGCCTCAAAGACGTGAGCAACGGCGCCGCCGTGGCCATCCGGGGCAAGCTGGTGGCTTCGCAGGGCAAAGGCCAGGCCGTGGAAATCCAGGCCACCGAAGTAACGGTGCTGGGCGCGGCCGATGCCGAAGCCTACCCGCTGCAAAAGAAAGCCACCTCGCTGGAGCACCTGCGCGACATTGCGCACCTGCGCCCCCGCACCAACACCTTTGGCGCGGTGCTGCGCGTGCGCCACGCCCTGGCTTTCGCTGTGCACCAGTACTTCAACGACCACGGCTTCTACTACGTTCACACGCCCATCATCACCGGTTCCGATGCCGAGGGCGCGGGCCAGATGTTCCGCGTAACCACGCTGCCCCCCGAGCACCCGCCCCGCACCGAAGATGGCTCCGTAGACTTCACCCAGGACTTTTTCGGCAAGCAAACCAACCTCACCGTGTCGGGCCAGCTCGAAGGTGAGCTGGCCGCCATGGCCTTGGGCAGTATCTACACCTTCGGCCCCACGTTCCGGGCCGAAAACTCCAACACCGCCCGCCACCTGGCCGAGTTCTGGATGATTGAGCCCGAAGTGGCCTTCAACGAGCTCGAAGAAAACATGGACCTGGCCGAGGACTTTCTCCAAAGCCTGGTGAAGTACGCGCTGGCCAACTGCGCCGACGACCTGGCTTTCCTCAACGAGCAGTACGACAAGGAATTGCTCAGCCGCCTCAACTTCGTGGTCGACAATGCCTTTCAGCGCCTCACCTACACCGAGGCCGTGGAAATCCTGAAATCAGCCAAGCAGAAGTTTGAATTCCCCGTCGACTGGGGCACTGATTTGCAGTCGGAGCACGAGCGGTATCTGGTCGAGAAGCACTTCAAGAAGCCCGTCATTCTTACCAACTATCCGAAGGAAATCAAGGCTTTCTACATGAAGCTGGACGACGACGGCCGCACCGTGCGCGCCATGGACGTGCTGTTTCCCGGCATCGGCGAAATCATCGGCGGCTCGCAGCGCGAGGAGGACTACACCAAACTCACCACCCGCATGGCCGAAATGCACGTACCTGCCGAAGACCTCGACTGGTACCTCGACACCCGCCGCTTCGGCACCGCGCCGCACGCCGGCTTCGGCTTGGGCTTCGAGCGCCTCGTGCTGTTCGTGACGGGCATGAGCAACATCCGCGACGTGATTCCCTTCCCGCGTTACCCCAAGAACGCAGCGTTTTAAGCTGATGAAGGCATAAAAAAACCGGCCCCGAAAGAGGCCGGTTTTTTTATGCCTTTGAGAATCTAGTCACGGCCGTGGCCGCGTCCATTACCGTGGCCACGGTCATCCTGCCGGCCTTCACGGTAGCCTTCCCGATAAAGCTTTTTCGCCTGGCCGGGGGGCAGGCCGCGCTGGCGCACTATTACGGGGCGGGGCTGCACCACCACTACGCGGCGCGGGTAACGGTCGCGGTGCGCGCCCACGTACACCCACGGCTGGCGGCCCCGGTAGTCGAGCACCACGGGGTGAAACTGGTAGGGGTCGTAGCCATCCACCACGGCCACGGGCACCCACTGGCCGTTGCGGAACACGATGTACTGCTGGGCATACAGGTCGTAGTAGCCGTCGATTTCGGGGATGTAGTAGAACTGCGTGCCCTGGGGTACGGGTGGCCCCCAGGCGGGCCGTCCTACGTTCACATTGACCTGCGCTTTGGCCGCCGGGGCCAGGGCCAGCGCAACCACGCTGACCAGCACTACGCACAGGGTTTTGGGGAGGGATTTCATGGCGTTTTACGAAGTGGAATAATGGGGTATTACGCTTCTGTTTACAAGGAAGATGCCAAAGGCTACCGCAGCAAAAAGCCCCGCCGGTGGGGCTGGGCCTGGTTGCCGTGATGCCGGCGCTTAGTGCTTGCCTTTGCCGTGGCCCTTGCCTTGGTCGTCGTCATGGTCTCTGCCGTGTTCATCGTCGCGGTCTCGGCCGTGGTCATCATCGTAGCGGCCCTGCATTTTCTTGGCCTGGCCGGGGGGCAGGCCGCCGTTGCTGGGATTGGCGCGGTAGCCCATTTTCTTGGCCTGACCGGGCGGCAGCGCTCCATTGCTAGGGTTGCCGCCGCGAGGGTAGCGGGCGCGGTACTCGTCGTAGCGCGACCACGGCTCGGCCCCTACATAATCAACCACTACCGGATGGAAATTGGCCGTGTTGTAGCCCGAGATAGTGCGGGTGCGCACCCAGCGGCCAGCACGCCGCACCAAGTACTCGCGGGCCGGCACGTCGTAGAAGCCATCGGTTTCGGGAATGTAATAATACTGCGAGCCTTGCGGCACGGCCGGTCCCCAGCTGGGCGGGGTGATATTGATATTGACCTGGGCCTGAGCGGCCGGTGCGGCCATAAGGGCCATGCCCCCAACCAAGACGGCACAGAGCACGGTGGGAATGAGTTTCATAAGAAAGACTTTAAAGGAAAAAGCAAAGCGCCCGGCCCACCAATTGGGCCGGGCGCTTTATACTATAGTTGGCACCAACAAGTTGGACACGCTATAGTGCCAGCTTAGTCGCGGCCGTGGCCGCGTCCGCCACCGCCGTTGCCGCGCCAGCCGCCATTGTTGCCCTGGCCACCGCCGGGCTGGCCTTGGTTGCCGCCGAAACCGCCGTGGTTGCCTTGGCCCTGGCCGGGGTTGTAGCCCCCGCCGCCCTGTTGCGGTTGCTGGGGCATGGGGTTGCCGCGCGGGGTATTGTAGCCGCCGCTGGGATACTGGCCGCGGTTGTCACGGTCGCCACCGCGGTTGTCGTTACCACGGTAGCCGCCGCGGTCATCCCGGTCCCGGTCGCCGTAGTTGCGGCCGTTGGAGTAGCCGCCGCGGTTGTCGTAGCGGGAGCGGCCGTAGCTGGGGCCGTAGCCATAGCCGCCGTTGTAGTAGCCGGCGCGGCTGGGGCCGTAGTTGCGGTAGGGCTGGTAAGCGTAGCGCTGGCGGTAGTAATCGACCCGCAGCCAGGGCTGGGCGCCCCGGTAATCCACAATGACGGGATGGAACTGGTAGGGGTCGTAGCCGTACAGCTCGGGCAGGGGCACCCAGTAGCCGTCCTGGTACACGATGTACTGCTGGTTGTAGAGGTCGTAGTAACCGTCAATCTCGGGGATGTAGTAATACTGCGTGCCGTAGGGAACCTGCGGCCCCCAAGGCGGGGTGCCAATATTAATATTCACCCCCACCTGGGCCTGGGCGGCCGGAGCCGCGAACAGCGCAAACGCGCCCACCAAGGCCGCGCCAATAAATTTTGCGAGGGGTTTCATATAAGGAGTTGATAAAAAATAAGCTAGCCCCGTAACGGCGCTGCCGTTTTAATAGATGCAAGGCAAATGCCAAGATGCCCTGCCAACCGCTGGTTGGCCCAAAACATTCGCCCAATAGCCCGAAATCAACGCCGATTTATTTTCCGTAGGATTGCCGGGGACAAATGCCCCCCGTTTGGGGTTATACCCCGACGCCACGCGGCGTCCTTCCTCGTCTTATCTCGCGGCCCGGGCTAGCTATCGGGCGGCGCTTTCCGTAGTTTTGCGAACTTATTCGCTGCGTTTCTGAATGGCCAAAAAATCCACTGCTTCTCCGGTTGCCAAAGCCCCAAAAGCACCTAAGACCACCACTGCCACGCTGAAAAGGCAGTTGGCTGGTGCCCTCACCGAACCGGACGCTGCGGCCGCCAGCCAGCCCAATCCGGCCAGTCTGAAGGTCGCCCTCCAGCACCAGACCCCCGAGACGCTGCCGCCTTCTGCCCCCCACGATGCTACCCACGCCTCGCAGCACTTGGAGGCGCAGTACATCGAGGTGTACGGTGCGCGCGAGCACAACCTGAAAAACGTGAGCGTGCAGATTCCGCGCAACCGGCTGGTGGTGTTCACGGGCATCTCGGGCTCGGGCAAGTCGAGCCTGGCGTTCGATACCATTTATGCCGAGGGACAGCGGCGGTACATGGAGACGTTTTCGGCCTATGCTCGCTCGTTTATGGGCGGGCTGGAGCGGCCCGACGTGGACAAGATTGAGGGCCTGTCGCCGGTTATCAGCATCGAGCAGAAGACGACCTCGCGCAATCCGCGTTCCACGGTGGGCACCATCACGGAGATTTACGATTTCCTGCGTTTGCTCTACGCCCGCACGGCCGAAGCCTTCAGCTACGCCACCGGCAAGAAGATGATTCGGCAGAGCGATGACCAGATTATCAACTATATCCTCAAGCACTTCGATGGCAAGAAGCTGGTGGTGCTGGCGCCCGTGGTGAAGGGCCGCAAAGGCCACTACCGCGAAGATTTCCAGAAGATTGCCAAGCTGGGCTTCACCAAAGTGCGGGTTGATGGCGAAATCCTCGACATCACGCCCAAGATGCAGGTGGACCGCTACAAAATTCACGACATCGAAATCGTGATTGACCGGCTGCTGGTGAAGGAGGAGGACCGGTTTCGCCTCTCCGGCTCGGTGCAGAATGCCCTCACGCACGGCAAAGGCACCATGCTGGTGCTCGACCCCGACGCCAAAAAGGCCGCGCCGCAGTTCTTCTCGCGCTTCCTGATGGACCCGGCCACCGGCATTGCCTACGACGACCCGGCGCCTAACACGTTCTCGTTCAACTCGCCCTACGGCGCTTGCCCGACGTGCAATGGCCTGGGCGAGGTGCAGGAAATTACCGAGGAAGCCGTGCTGCCCGACCGCAAGCTGAGCATCAGCCGGGGCGGCATTGCACCGCTGGGCGAGTACCGCGATATCTGGATTTTCCAGCAGCTCCAGCTCATTCTAAAGAAAAACAAGGCCACCCTCAACACGCCCATTGATAAGCTGCCCGAGGAGCTGCTGAAGCGCCTGCTGCACGGCATCTCGGAGGATGAGGCCGACAGCGGCAAAGGCATGTATTCGGAGCCGTTCGAGGGCATTATTCCCTTCCTGCGCCGGCAGATGGATTCGGAGTCGGACAACATCCGCGAGTGGATTGCGCAGTACGCGCAGGCCCAGCCCTGCCCCGAGTGCCAGGGCTTCCGCCTCAAAAAGGAAAGCCTGCACTTTAAGATGGACGGCAAGCACATCGGCGAATTGTCGGTGATGGATTTGAACGAGCTGGCCCAGTGGTTTGTGGGGCTGGAAGACCGGCTGAGCGAGCGCCAGAACGTGATTGCGCGCGAGCTGCTGAAGGAAATCCGCAAGCGCATTGGCTTCCTGCTCGAAGTGGGCCTCGACTACCTGAGCCTGCACCGCCCGGTGCGCACGCTGAGCGGCGGCGAAAGCCAGCGCATCCGCCTCGCCACCCAGATTGGTACCCAGCTCGTGGGCGTGCTCTACATCATGGACGAGCCCAGCATCGGCCTGCATCAGCGCGACAACGAGCGGCTCATCAAGGCCTTGCAGCACCTGCGCGACATCGGTAACTCGGTGATAGTGGTGGAGCACGACAAGGACATGATTCTGCACGCCGACCACGTGCTCGACATTGGCCCCGGCGCGGGCATCCACGGCGGCCACATCGTGGCCTCGGGCACGCCGCAGGAGATTTTCAACTCCGGCTCGCTCACCTCGCAGTACCTCAGCGGCCAGAAGCACATTGAAATTCAGAAGAAGAAGCGCAAGGGCGAAGGCGCCGAGCTGGTACTGAAAGGCGCGAAGGGCAACAACCTCAAAAACGTGACCCTGAAAGTGCCGCTGGGCAAGCTGGTGGCAGTCACTGGCGTGTCGGGCTCGGGCAAGTCCACGCTCATCCACGACACGCTGTACCCCATTCTCAACCAGCATTTCTTCAACGCCAAGAAGGAACCGCTGGCTTACGGCAGCATCGAAGGGCTGGACTTGGTGGACAAGGTGATTGAGGTGGACCAGTCGCCCATTGGCCGCACGCCGCGCTCGAACCCGGCCACTTACACCGGTGTGTTCACCGAAATCCGCCAGCTGTTTGGCGAGATGGCGGAGGCGAAAATCCGCGGCTACGGTCCCGGCCGCTTCTCCTTCAACGTGAAGGGTGGGCGCTGCGAAACCTGTGAGGGCGCGGGCATCCGCACCATTGAGATGAATTTCCTGCCCGACGTGCACGTGCCCTGCGAAACCTGCAAAGGCCGCCGCTACAACCGCGAAACGCTGGAAGTCCGCTTCAAAGGCAAGTCTATCACCGACATTCTCGACATGACGGTGGAGAAGGCCGTGGAGTTCTTCGAATTTCAGCCCCGCATCCTGCGCAAAATCAAGACGCTGAATGAGGTGGGCCTCGGCTACCTCACCCTGGGCCAGCAAGCTACCACGCTTTCGGGCGGCGAGGCCCAGCGCGTGAAGCTGGCCACCGAGCTCAGCAAAAAGGACACTGGCAAGACCTTCTACATCCTCGACGAGCCCACCACGGGCCTGCACTTCGAGGACATCAACCACCTCGCCGACGTGCTTCAGAAGCTGGCCGATAAAGGCAACACCGTCCTCATCATCGAGCACAACCTCGACCTGATTAAGGTGGCCGACCACGTCATCGACATCGGCCCCGAGGGCGGCGCGGGCGGCGGCACCATTGTGGCCCAGGGCACGCCCGAGCAGGTAGCCAAAGCCGGCAAAGGCCACACCGCCCGCTTCCTGGCCGAGGAATTGCGGACCAGCAAGTACGCGACGGCGTAGCTGAGGCGGGAAGTTGCGAAAGAGGCCGGAAAAATCTATTTTTCCGGCCTCTTTCTTTTCTGCTTATGCGCACACTGTTACTATTCCCGTTGCTGCTGGGCCTAACGGCTGGCACTCCACCCAAAGCGCCCAAGCCGGGCACGCTGTTCAAGGGTAAATTCCTCAACGGCATGAAAGGCGACTCCCTGAGTTTCGTGCTCGCGCCCGACGGCAAAACCGTGAGCAACTTCACCTTCAATGGCTACTGGCGCTGCGACGGCAAACTGGAACGGCAGCGCGCCGCCGGCCCCACCAAGGGCAGTTTCACCGTCACCAATGGCACCATTGCCGGCCGCCTCTGCGAGCCGCCGAATGGGGGAGCCACGGCGTGGTGCTTCGATGTTGGCGGACAGATTGCCGGCAAAAACGCCACGGGACGCTTTCGGATGAACATCAACGCCCTGCGCTGCGATTCCTACGAGCTGAAATGGGAAGCCGTGGCCGTGGGCGCCGCTAAATAGGAAGGCATAAGGGCATAAAGAAGCCGCTACAGAACTATGCAGCGGCTTCTTTGATAAGAGCTTCGTCCGATTATTGCCGGGCTACATTTTCATCTCGTTGCCCTTCTGGGCCATGGCCAGGTGCTGCTGCACCACGGGCAGCGTCTTGCCAATGAAGGCTTTCAGGTCGGCATCCTTCGTCATTTTTTCGTGGGCCATCATCGTGTTGGCCGTTTTCTGGTGGTCGGCCTGCATCTGCGCTAGGTACTTGGCCTCGAAGGCTTTGCCCGACAGCTTCTCCATGGCGGGGGCCATGGCTTTGTGCTCGGCGTCCATGTCGGTGGGCAACGTGATGCCCTTTTTGGCGGCAATCTTCTTCAGGTCAGCCGTCGACTTGGTGTGGTCGGCAATCATCTTGTTGGCCATTTCCTTGGCCATGCCGGTCACGCCCTTGGCCAGGGCCATTTTGCTTTGCTGAATCTCGTTCTGGTCGCTGTGGGCGGCCGTCATCATAAACTCTTTGTCGTCTTTATGCGGGCCGGTGGGGCCGTTGGCGTCGCCCATGGCAGTACCGCTGCTAGCCTGAGCGCTGCTGTCGCCCGCCATGGCGCCCGAGGTGGCAGCCGTATCGGCTCCGGCGGCGGGGGTGTTGGCCATGTTGCTGTCGGTGGCGGCGGTATCAGCGGTTTTAGTGTCGTGGCCGCAAGACGTGAGGGCGAGCAGGCCCGAGGCCAGCAGCGGAAGAAGGAAGCGTTTCATAAGAGTGAGGAGAAAGGTGATTGGAACGTGAAAAGGAAAGACAGGCAAGCACTAAGAAGCCCAATAATACAGGCAGTACGCAAGACTCTGGAAAAGATGTTGCGCGGCACGAGTTATTTCGTGAATAAGCTCATCCGTTGATTGTCAATATATTGAACGGGATACAAAACCAAAGAGCCCGCTCCGTAAAGTAGGAGCGGGCTCATGCCAGAAACCAATACCGGCTTGGAGGCTACTTGGCCGCCTCCACGGTAGGGCGCATCTTGGTCACCATGTCGAGGTGCATTTTCAGCATCGGCAGGGTTTTGGCGGCGAAGGCTTTGATGTCAGGGTCGGAGGCTTTGATGGATGCGTCGGTGTATTCCTTCACGTCCTCCTGATGGTCCTTCAGCATCTCCTTCATGTACTCCTTATCCATTTTCACGCCCTTTTCTTCCACCACGTCCTTCAGCACTTTCTGGTGGTCGTCGCCGAGAGCGGTGGGCAGGGTGATGTTCTTTTTGGCGGCCAGAGCCATCAACTCGGCATTGCCTTTGGTGTGGTCCGATACCATTTTCTCCGCAAATTTCTTCGCTTCTGGCGTCACGGCGCGGGCTGCCACCTGCTTGCCCAGTTCTACTTCGAGCATGCCGCCGCTGGCCGCTTTGGTCATAAATTCCGAATCGTAGTCCATGCTTTTTTTCTCGACTTTGCCCATGTCGGTGTTGGCCGTGGCACTGTCGGCTTTCACTTCGTTCACTTTTTGGGCCTCTTTCACAGAGTCATTGGTGTTGCAGCCGGCAGCGGCAATGAGCAGCGTGGCGGCACCTAGCAGGGTGATGAACGAGCGTTTCATGGCGAGAGAATGGGTTGGTGAAGTGGAAGTGGTAAAATGAATCCGCATACATGAAAAACTGCTGAAGCACTACAGCTTACGGCAGTTTTTTGGCTACGTCGGCCGTTTCTTTGGCCGCATCGAGCTGCTCCTTTACGGGGTCATGGAACTTGGCTGCGAAGCCGCGAATGTCGCCGTCGTACGCATCATCGCTCATATCGTCGAAGGCATTCTCGTCTTGCTTTTGGGCTTTTACCAGCAAGGCCATCAGGTGTTTGTCGAGCTGGGTGCCGGCTTGGGTGCTGGCCTCGTGGTAAGCCTCCTGCTCATCATTGCCGAGGGCGGCGGGCACGGTCAGGCCCTTGGCGGCGGCCAGGGCGCGGAGAGTGCCCAGCAGTTCCAGCCGCTGTGGCACCAGGCGCGCTCCGTAGCTGCGCACAGTGGGCGAAGTGGCGCGGGCCTGGGCCAGCTTGCCCAACTCCACTTCGAGCAGGGCGTTGCTGGTGCTTTTCACCAGAAATTTGGCGTCGGCCTCCTGCTTTTTGGTAATGTCGGCGGCGTCAATCTTCTTTTCGTTCTGGGCCATGGCCGCGTCTACGGCATCGGCCTTGCCGCCCCCCGATGAGCAGGCCGCCAGCAGCGGCAGCGCCACGGCTGCCCATTTAAACCGCCGCAATGACATCAAAAGAAAACGAACAGTGGAGGATCGCATGGTAAATAAGTTGATAATAAGCCAGATGGGCCTATATGCTAGCTATACGATGCCCTCCGGACTGGGTTCTTCGCGGGCCGGGAGAAGTTTTTTCACGGTCGGGTTAAACCCGCACGGTACCTTGGCTTCCAACCGACCACAACCGCAGTTCAACATTCCCATTCATATACATTCTCTCACCGTCATGCGTACCCTTTCTCTCCGTTCCCTGGCCTTTGCCTGCCTCGCCAGCGGCGCGCTGCTCACTACCAGCTGCAACCGCAACAACGACGCCACGCCCACCGACGACATCACCACGGCCGAGGACCGCAGCGAGGACAACATCGAAACCGCCATCAGCTCCGACGCTTACCAGGTTTCAACGCCGCAGAACGTGGACAACTCCGCGGCTGGCTTCACCACCACCGAAGCGGAATTCAAGGCCAAATTCGGTCCCTGCGTCACGCGTACTTACACGGCCCAGAACCGTACGCTCATCATCGACTTCCACAACGGCTGCCTGTGCGCCGATGGCCGTTTCCGCAGCGGCCAGATTGTGGTGCAGTTCACCACCGATGTCACCCGGCGCATTGCCGGGGCCGTGGTGCGCCGCCGCAACTACTTCGTTAATTACAACCAGCACATTGCCCGCCGCACCTTCACCGACCTCGGCAATGGCTCCTTCAACGTAGCCGTCGATAGCGCCAGCATCATCCGGGCCAACAACGGCGGCACCCACTCCTGGACCGCCAACTGGACTTTTGCCCCCACAGCCAATACAACTGCCACCGTGCGCGAATACAGCGTGACCGGCATGGCCGCCGGTACCAACCGCAAGGGCGTCAGCTACACCACCACCATCCAGAACCCGCTTATCAAGAGCTCTACCTGCTTCAAATACTTCACGGCCGGTACCGTTAACATCACCAATTCCAACAACAAAACCATGACCCTGGACTACGGCAGCGGTGCCTGCGACAACGTTGCCACCGTGACCGTGAATGGCCACACCCGCACCATTACCCTGCGTTAGTATCCGGTTTTGGTTTTCAAGCTTCATAAAAAAAGCCGTCCTCACAGGGGCGGCTTTTTTGCGTTTAACTCCCCGCTGCCAGCAGCGCCTCCGCCACCACCAAATCCTCGGGCGTGGTGATTTTCAGGTTGCGGTAGTCGCCGTCCACCAGCTGCACGCGGCACAGGTCATCCACCACCGTCGCATCGTCGGTGAAGGAGGCCAATTCAGGCATGGCGTAGGCGCGGCGCAGCAGGTCGATTTCAAACGTCTGGGGCGTTTGCATCAGGCGCAGGCGGCTGCGGTTCTGCGCTGCCGAGCCGTGCGCCGATACCAGCCGCACCGAGTCCTTAGGCATCACGGCGGCGGCAGCGGCGGCGTGCGTGGCGGCGGCGGCGTAGGTACGCTCCACCACCTGCCGCGACACCAGCGGCCGCACGCCATCGTGCACCGCCACCAGGCCCTCGGCGTGGGGTTTCAAAGAAGCCAGACCCGCCTTCACCGAGGCCCAGCGCGTGGCTCCGCCCGCCACCAGCCGGTGCGGAATATCCACGCTAAACTGTGCGCACAGCGCCTGCCAGGTGTCGAGCTGGTCGGCCGGCAGCACCACCACAATGTCGCTCACGCCCAGCGCCGGCTCGGCAAAGCGGCGCAGCGTGTGCAGCAGCACGGGCTCGCCGCGCAGCAGCAGGAACTGCTTGGGACGGTCGGCCCCCATGCGGGTGCCGCTGCCGCCGGCCACTAGGATGGCATAGCGGTGCGTGAGCGACTGGGAGGACGAGTGAATGGAAGGACGGGGCAAAGCCATGAGCAGAGGGGATGTAAAAAGCAAATATTCAACAAAGCAAAAGGCCCGGCTGCAAACAGCCGAGCCTTCCCTCATTTACTCATTCATCAATTCGCTCTACAGAATCAGCATTGCGTCACCGTAGCTGAAGAACTTATACTTCTCCTTGATGGCCTCCTTGTAGGCTTCCATCAGCAGCGGGTAGCCGGTGAAGGCCGCCGCCAGCATGATGAGCGTGCTCTCCGGCATGTGGAAGTTGGTGAGCAGGCAGTTGGCGATTTTAAAATCGTGGGGCGGGAAGATGAACCGGTCAATCCAGCCCTGCGTGGGCTTCATGCGGGCATTGGCCGACACCGACGCCTCCATGGCGCGGATGGTGGTGGTGCCCACGGCGCACACCTTCTTCTTGGCGTCAAGGGCCTTGTTCACCACTTCGCAGGCCGGAGCCGTCACGATGAAGTTCTCCGAGTCCATCTTGTGCTTGGTCAAGTCTTCCACGTCCACCGTGCGGAAGGTGCCCAGGCCCACGTGCAGCGTCACAAACGCCGGCTCCACGCCCTTGATTTCCATGCGCTTCATCACCTCGCGGGTGAAGTGCAGGCCGGCCGAAGGGGCCGCCACCGCGCCAATGTGCTCGGCGTAGATGGTCTGGTACCGCTCCTTATCGGCCGGCTCGGTTTCGCGGTTGATAACCTCTTTCGGGATGGGAGTTTCGCCCAGCTCGTAGAGCGCCTTGCGGAACTCCTCATCGGTGCCATCAAACAGGAATTTGATGGTGCGGCCGCGCGACGTGGTGTTGTCAATCACCTCGGCCACCATGTCCGATTCGCCAAAATAGAGCTTGTTGCCCACGCGGATTTTGCGGGCGGGGTCCACCAGCACGTCCCACAGGCGCAGCTCCTTGTTCAGCTCGCGCAACAGGAAAACCTCGATTTTGGCGCCGGTTTTTTCCTTGTTGCCGTACAGACGGGCCGGGAAAACTTTGGTGTCGTTAAACACCATTACATCGCCCTCGTTGAAATAGTCGAGAATATCCTTAAAGTTGCGGTGCTCAATTTGGCCGGTGGCGCGGTGCACCACCATCAGGCGGCTTTCGTCACGGTTGCGGGCGGGGTGCAATGCCACCAGCTCCTCAGGGAGTTCAAATTTGAACTCGTGCAATTTCATCGCCATAGGGCAGTATTTGGGGGAATATACGGAAATTTGGGGAGGCAAAAGTACGGCTTTTATTTGGTTTTCGTTTTTTTGAGCGAAAAAGGAGCCTACTTATTGCGCTCAGGATGACAGAGGAACGCAACTTCCCCGCCGGTTTCCGTCTTTTGGGGCCGGAAGCAGCTTTATTCGTGTCCGCCCGCCCTTATGTTGAACCTGCGCCTCACCCTCGAAAGTTTTATTTTCGCCTGGGATGCCCTAAAATCCAACCTGTTGCGCACCATCCTGTCGCTGCTGGGCGTCACGGTTGGCATCTTTGCCATTATCGCCGTTTTCACCATCGTCGATTCGCTGGAGGCCAACGTGCGCAGCAGCCTCGACTTTGTGGGCGACAAGATTATCTACGTCTCGAAGTGGCCCTTCGCCTTCGATTCGGACTTTCCGTGGTGGAAGTATTTCCAGCGCCCCGTGCCCACGCCGCGCGAGTACCAGCAGCTGCGCCGGCAGCTCGGCCCGAACAATAAAGGCATTGCCATCTTCGCCGCCAACAGCGGCAATACCCTAAAAGCCGGCTCCAACTCGGTGGCCGACTGCGTGCTCCAGGGCGTGAGCTACGATTTTCGGGTGGTGAGCAACGTGCCCATCAAGGAAGGCCGCTACTTTACGGTGCAGGAAATGGACGCCGCCCGGCCCGTGGCCATCATCGGGGCCACCATCGCCGAAAACCTGTTTCCGCACGGCAATGCGCTGGGCGCGCAATTCAAGGCGCGCGGCCAGACCTTTACCGTGATTGGCGTGATGGAAAAGGAGGGTAAAAAGCTCATCACCATTTCCAGCAACGACGCTAACTGCATCATCCCGTTTGGGATGTTTACCAAGATGTTTGCGCTCAGCACCACTGGTTTCGGCGGTGGCCCCAGCGCCACCATCGCCGTGAAGGGCCGCGACGAGGACGTGGGCCTGCTCGACCTGGAATACGAAATGCGTGGCGTAATGCGCAATATCCGTGGCCTGAAGCCCCGTGAGGAAGACAACTTCGCCCTGAACCGCCCCGAAATGATTGCCTCGGCTATCGGCAAGCTGTTCAGTGTCATTGGCCTGGTGGGCGGCGTCATTGGCTCGTTTGCCATCCTGGTGGGCGGCTTCGGCATTGCCAACATCATGTTTGTGAGCGTGCGTGAGCGCACCAACATCATCGGAATTCAGAAGTCATTGGGAGCAAAGAACTTCTTCATTCTATTCCAATTCCTGTTTGAAGCCGTATTTCTGTGCCTGATTGGAGGGGCCGCCGGCATATTTCTGGTCTGGCTCGTGACCCTGATTCCGCAGGATGCGCTGCCGCTCACCATGTCGGCCGCGCGGGTGGTGCTGGGGTTGCTTATTTCGGTGGGCATCGGCATCATTGCCGGCATTGTGCCCGCCGTGCTGGCGGCCAATCTGGACCCCGTGATTGCCATCCGGGCCAAGTAGAGGAGGGATTGGCGGCCGCCGCACGAACTTTGTCGTTCGCGCTACGATTCATCGCTACCCATGACGCTTCCCGCTTTTCTCGATTACCAAATCCTGGGCAATACCCTCGGGCAATACCTCATTGCGATACTTATCCTGTTGGTAGGTAGTGCTTTCCGGCGGTTGTTTTCGCGGCTGCTCAGCAAGCTGCTGTTTTCCCTCACCAAGCGCTACACCGCCGGCGTCACAGAAGAAGAACTGCACAACCTGCTCATCCAGCCGCTCTCCACGCTGCTGCTGCTCGTTACGCTGGAGCTGGCCGGCGCTACGCTCACCTACCCGCACAGCCCCACGGCCGGCCCCGGCGAACTGCCGTGGCACGAGGTAGTGCTGTTGCGAACCCTGACGCTGGCCTTCATTGTGGCGGCGGCGCGGGTGGCCCTGCGCCTCGTCGATTTTGCCCTGCTGGTGATGGCCCGCCGGGCCGCCCTGCGCGAAACCACCAGCGGCCCCACGCGCCTCGACAACCAGTTCCTGCCCTTCGCTAAGGACCTGCTGAAGGTGTTTTTCATCATCATCGCGGTGCTGGTGGCGTTGGGGCAGGTGTTTGGGGTGAACGTGACGGCGCTCATCGGCGGCTTGGGCATTGGCGGGCTGGCGGTGGCCTTTGCGGCCAAGGAAAGCCTCGAAAACCTCATCGCCTCGTTCACCATCTTCCTCGACCAGCCCTTCGGCGTGGGCGACCTCGTGACGGCCGGCGACGTGAGCGGCACCGTAGAGAAAATCGGTTTCCGCAGCACCCGCCTACGCACCGCCGAGAAAAGCTACGTCACCGTGCCCAACAAAAGCATGATTGACAAGCCCCTGGATAATCTCTCGCTACGCACCTCGCGCCGCGTGGGCTTCACCCTCACCTTTGACCAGAAAACCACCAGCGCCCAGCTGCACGCCATCATTGCGGATGCCGTGGCGGCCATGCAAGCCCACCCGCTCGTGACCCAGGACGTGCAGATGAAGTTCAACGCCCTCACGCCCGCCGGCAAGGAAGTAACCGTGCAATACTTCGTGGAAACTACCAGCTACGACGAATACCTCAACGTGAAGGAAGACCTCAACTACAGCATCATCGAAGTGGTGGAGCAGCACGGCGGCGCCTTCGCCGGCGCGCCCGTAGTGGCCGCCCCCGTAGCTAAAGTCTGACCACGGATTCGCTTGGATTTGACGGATTCCACGGATTTTGTGGATGGCTATATTGACAGAATAAGGTTAAAAAAAGGCCACCTGTTGAGGTGGCCTTTTTTACTATGGGTTTTGAAGACATCCACGAAATCCGTGGAATCCGTCTAATCCGAGCGAATCCGTGGTCCTAGCGGCCGCCGAATAAGCCACCGAGCATCCCGCCCAGGCCGCCGTTTAGCAAGCCGCCCAGGCCAGAGCCGCCCGCACTGGCCGGCTGCGAACCTGCCCGGCCACCCAGGCCGCCCAGAATGGACATCATCGAGCCCAAACCACCGCTACCGATGGCCGAACCCTGCTGCGGCATATTGGCCGTGGCGTTGGAATTGCCACCACCTAGCAGGCCACCCAGCATGCCGCTGCCCAGCAAGCCGCCGAGCAGGCTGCCCATGCCGCTATGCGCCGCGCCGCCCAGCAAGCCGCCCATGCTGCCGCCCAGCAAGCCGCCGCCGGAGTTGCTTTGGCCGCCGTAGCCGCTTTGGCTCTGGCTGCCGCCGCTCATCACTTTCGAAATCACCATTGGGGCCACCACGCCCAGCAGGCCGGCCATGAGCGCGCCTTTGGGAATGCCCACGTTGGATAGTTTGTCGCCGATGCTGCTCAGGAAGCCGGTTTTAGCCGGGTCCTGCGGGTCGTGGGGAACGGTGGCAGCCTGGTCTACTACGGTTTCGAGGGTTTGCTTCTGCTCGGGGTTGATGCCGAGGTACTGGGCCATTTTGCTAATCATGGCCTCCTCATCGTTGGCGTACGAGCCATCGGCACGAGCGAAGCTGATGAGGTCGGTAACCAGCGAAAAGCGCAGGTCGCTATTTTTGAGAATGTCCAGGTTTTGCTGGATGCTTTGGTTGCTGGCATCCTGTGCGGCGGCCAGCACTTGCTGAGTGGCGCCGCCCGATAAGCCGGCCTGTTGGGCCAGTGCTTGCAGAAACTGGACTTCGGCGCCCGAGGCCTGCCGGTCGGCGGTGGCCAGGCTGGCAATGGCACTCAGGTAAGCGGTTTTTTCTTGTTCCGAATAATTCTGGAGGAGTTGGGTATCCATCGGGGGGAGCGTTGAGTGAGAATTCTGTTTCCACCCCCTTAACGGGGCAGCCCCGAATACGTTGCTTGTCTTGGTTGGGGCCGGCTAAACCGACTTTTTCTAAAATTTAGCGAAAATTTCTTGCGCTGAAAATGAATTTGTTGCTGCCAGATTAGGTCAAAAAACGAAAAAATATGCGCCCAAATGCAGCAACAGGTTTTGTGTTTTCAAAAAGTCCCCCCATCTTTGCAATCCCAAACGGAAACAACCACCCGGGGGATTAGCTCAGCTGGTTCAGAGCATCTGCCTTACAAGCAGAGGGTCGTAGGTTCGAACCCTACATCCCCCACACTGATAAACAGCCACTTGGATTGACATCCGAGTGGCTGTTTTATTCTAAAGCCGGCCTCCTGGTTTGCCCCAAGGCCGCTGCAACTGCTGATAGAGCTTGCAGATTTTCTTAATGGGAGGTTAGCTCAGTTGGTTTAGAGCGCTTGCTTCACACGCAAGAGGTCGAAGGTTCGAATCCTTTACTTCCCACATTGATTAACAGCCACTTGGTAGCAATACCGAGTGGCTGTTTTGTTTTTAGCGTTTGGACAGGCAACTTGGAAGTAGGAACTGGTAAATCCATCGCCGGAACGGAATGACTGGCACCCATACCGCGTCAACTTCTGTTAAATTTGGCCTTTTCCCGCCCGACTAAACGCCTTGTCGCCTTCGTGAAGCTCTTTTTAGTTCTGTGTGGTCTGCTTATTGGCGCGGCCCCCGCTTTTGCCGCAGTGAGTACAGGCACGACCGACAGCTTATTAATCGAGCTAAACAAGGCACTGGACCACAAAAAGGAATACGACGCGCAACGCCTGAACCGCATTGCCGAGCTCACGGCCGAGTTTGCTTCGGCCGAGGTGAACGACGAGGCGAAATTTGACCTGGGTCTGCGTATTTACGATGAATACAAGGCGTTTAAGTATGATTCGGCTTTTGTGTACTGCCAGAAAGTTAGCCGGCTGGCCAGTCAGTTGAAGCAGCCGGAAAAGATAGAAGTAGCCAAGCTAAAGCTGGCCTTCGTGCTGCTCTCGTCGGGCCTGTTCAAGGAAACGTTTGACACGCTTGATAGCATCAATCCCGCCCTGCTTAAGGAGATGGATAAGCAGAGCTTCTATTTTCTGAAAGCACGGGCGTATAGTGACTTAGGCGATTTTAACCAGGACCAGACGTACCGGCCGACGTACTACACCAAGGCGCTGGCCTATGCCGATACGGCCCTGCAATACGCTCGCCCCGGCTCCTATGAGTACTTATCGGTGCAGGAGTTTCGGGCACAGAAAACCAATGATTTGAAGGCAGGCGCGGCCGTGTACCAGCAGATTTTGCGGCTGCCGCACCTCACGCTGCACCAACTGGCCGTGAGTGCCAGCACCACGGCCTACCTCTACGAGCTGGCCGGGCAGACCGATAAGGCTGTGGAATTGCTGTTGGTGTCGGCCATTGCCGACGTGAAAACGGCCACCAAGGAAACCACAGCCATCTTCAAGCTTTCGGACTACTGCTACCGGCAGGGCGACCTGAAAAACGCCTATACTTTCATCCGGGAGGCGCGGGAGGATGCCACGTTTTACAAGGCCCGGCAGCGGCAGCTTGAGATTAGTCACGTCTCGTCCGTCATCGAAGGGCAGAAGATTAACATTATCGAAAGTCAGCGTAAGTCGCTGAAAACGTATGCTGTTATCATGACGCTATTGGCGGGCGTGGTCATTGGGTTTGCCGTTATCAGCTTCAAGCAGCTGCGGAAGGTGCGCAAGGCCGACCGGGTAATTTTCGCTGCCAACCAGGAACTGCGCGAGCGCAACGAGGTGCTCCGGCAATTGAATGGCGACCTGAACGAAGCCAATAAGATTAAGGAAGAGTACATCGGTTTCTACTTCCACAACAATTCGCAGTACATCGACAAAATCGAGACACTGAAGAAGCGGCTCGATGCCCTGCTGGCCAGCAAGCAGTATGCCGCCGTGCAAAAACTGGTGGACGGCGTGAACATCAAAACTGAGCGTAACGAGCTGCTGAAGGGGTTTGACACGGTGTTTCTGCGGCTGTTTCCCAACTTCATCGCGCAGTTCAACGCGCTGTTTCACGAAGAGGAGCGAGTGAAACTGGCCGACGACCAACTACTGACTACGGAGCTGCGCATCTTCGCGCTCATCCGGCTGGGCATTGCTGATAGTGAGCAAATCAGCCGGCTGCTGGGGTATTCTATTAACACGATTTACACCTACAAAACCCGGGTGAAGAACCGGTCTTTCCTGCCCAACGAGGAGTTCGAGGCGCGCATTCAGGCCATTCAGGCCGTCTGAAAAATGCGGCCGATGAGTGAGGAATATTGGCGGCTATTGACCTAGCATTTGAACTGGTAAGTGGATACACACCGGGTGAAGTCGGGGAGTGGTATGCGGCTTGCAGCACGCTGCGACGGAGTGAATAGTAGGGATGGCAAAGCTCTTTTTGGGAAGAATGAATGTGTGCTGCCCGGAGGCTTTATAGGATGGTTAGAGTCCCTGTTATTGCTGGAAAAAGGAGGGGATTTGGCTATATGCGGCTAATATTTTGGCTGGGATTTTCTGCTGTAAGTGCTTGTGAGTGAATGGTGAGATTGTAAGATGGGTTAATATTTTTCATACTGCGGTTTGAAAAATTTCAGCAGGTGAGGGGTTGCTCTAGTTTTGTTTGGCAAGCTCCCCAAGCTCTGGACTGCTGCAGGCTATAACCTGCCACTATCTAACTATAAAACTGACTATAAAAGTCGCCGCTCCCACCGCAACCCGATTTACCCCCGAATGATAAGAACAACTCTGTTGGCTGCGCTGCTGGCCGGCGCCCAGGCGGCCCACGCGCAAGCCGCCGCGCCGCTCACCGCCCGCCTCGATAAAGTGAGCCTGACCGTGGCCCTGAGCCACGACGGCCGTCCGACTTACGCCGTCGCCTTCGGTCCGAAAACTGTGATTGCGCCCTCGAGCCTGGGCCTGAGCTTTGCTGATGGCAAGGGCTTTGAGGGCCCGTTGGTGCTCACGGGTAGCGAAACCAAGGACGTGGACGAAACCTGGCAGCCGGTGTGGGGCGAGGTTAAGAACATTCGCAACCACTACCAGCAGCTCACGGTGCACCTACGCCAGCCGGCCGCCGATGGCCGCAAGCTGGACGTGGTGTTTCGGGTGTTTGCCGATGGCGTGGGCTTTCGCTACGAGTTTCCGCGGCAGGCGCACCTGCAGTATTTCACGGTGCAGGACGAATTCACGGAGTTTCATCTGCCCGCCAACCACAAGGCATTCTGGATTCCGGGCGACTACGACTCGAACGAATACGCCTACACCACCAGCCGCGTGAGCGAGGTGAACACCACGCCGATTCACGCCATTCAGGAGAAGGCGCCCGCCAACCGCGTGCAAACGCCGCTGATGCTGAAATCGGACGACGGGCTGTACATCAACATCCACGAGGCGGCCTTGGTGAACTACCCGGCCCTGTACCTGAACGTGGACACCAAAACCTTTGACCTCACCAGCCAACTCGTGCCCGATGCCACTGGCACGGGCGCCAAGGCCTATTTGCAGGCCCCGGAGCACACGCCCTGGCGCACCATCGTGGTGAGCGACAAAGCGCCCGAGGTATTGGCCTCGAAGCTGATTCTGAACCTGAACGAGCCCAGCAAAATCGCCGACCCGAGCTGGATTAAGCCCCAGAAATTCGTGGGCGTGTGGTGGGAAATGCAGACCGGCCGCGGCAGCTGGAACTACGCCGATACCTTCAACATCAAGCTGGCCGGCACCGATTGGAGCAAGCTCAAGCCCAACGGCCGCCACATGGCCAACACGGCCCACGTGAAGCAGTACATCGACTTTGCCGCCGCGCACCACATCCCCGGCGTGTTGGTGGAGGGCTGGAACGTGGGCTGGGAGGACTGGGCCAATAACTGGAAGGAGGAAGTGTTCGACTTCGTGACGCCGTACCCGGATTTTGACGTGGACGAGCTGCAGCGCTACGCCGCCGGCAAGGGTGTCAACATCATCATGCACCACGAAACCAGCGGCGCGGCCACCAACTACGAGCGCCGCCAGGACAATGCCTACCGCTTCATGAATGCCCACGGCTACACTTCGGTGAAAACCGGCTACGTGGGCAAAATCATCCCGCGCGGCGAGCACCACGACGGCCAGTGGATGGTGAACCACTACGTGCAAACGGCCCAGAAAACGGCCGACTACCGCATCATGGTCGACATGCACGAGCCCGTGCGCCCGACAGGACTCAACCGCACCTACCCCAACTGGCTGGCATGCGAAGCTGCCCGCGGCAACGAGTTCAATGCCTTCAGCGAGGGCAACCAGCCCGAGCACGAAACCATTCTGCCCTTCACGCGCCTCATGGGCGGGCCGATGGACTACACGCCCGGCATCTTCAAGCTGCAGAATTTTGAGCCCACCGGCAAGCGCCTGGTGCACACCACGCTGGCCAAGCAGCTGGCCCTGTACGTGACGATGTACTCGCCCCTGCAAATGGCCGCCGACCTGCCCGAGAACTACAACCAGCACCTCGACGCCTTCCAGTTCATCGAGGACGTGCCCGTGGATTGGGACGATACTCGCATCCTGGCCGCCGAGCCCGGCGACTACCTCACCACCGTGCGCAAAGCCAAGGGCCGGGACGAGTGGTACCTCGGCAGCATCACCGACGAAAAAGCCCGCCAGCAACCCGTTAAGCTGGATTTCCTCACGCCTGGCCAGCGCTACGAGGCCACCATCTACGCCGACGGCAAAGGCGCCGACTGGCAGAAAAACCCCACGGCCTACCGCATCACCAAGCAGGTGGTCACCAGCAAATCGGCCCTCACGTTGCAGTTGGCCCCCGGCGGCGGCGCGGCAGTCAGCTTCAAGCCGGTTAAGAAATAATTCTTCGCGTTTCGGCGCGCTATTCTCCTGTCCATTTTAAGAATTTCCTCAATGTCTATTCGTCGTATTTTAGCCAAGAACAGCCTGGTGCTGCTGCTGGCCGCCAGCTTCCTGGCCGGTTGCAAAAAGGAGATGACCACTGCCCCGACGGCCGTTACGCCGCCCTCCACGCCTACTACGCCTACTACTCCGACCACGCCCACCACGGCCCAGTACGGCACGCCCTTCGCTGGGGTGCCCAACCGCGAGGATGCTGTGATTTACCAGGTGAACATGCGGGCCTTTAGCCAGAGCGCCAACTTTGCGGGCGTTACGGCCCGGCTCGATTCCATTAAGAATCTGGGGGCGAACGTGGTGTACCTCATGCCGATATACCCGGTGGGCAAGGTGCGGGCCGTGAATTCGCCCTACGCCGTGCAGGACTACCGCGCCGTGAACCCGGAGTTCGGTACCCTCGCCGACCTGCGCACGCTGGTGGACGCCGCCCACGCCCGGGGCCTGACCGTGCTGCTGGACTGGGTGGCCAACCACACCAGCTGGGACAACGCCTGGGTGACCGACCATCCGGACTGGTACCTGAAAAGCAACGGCACCATCATCAGCCCGCCCACCACCACCTACACCGACGTGGCCCAGCTCGATTTCAGCAACGCGGCCATGCGCGCGGAGATGATTTCGGCCATGAAATCGTGGGTGTTCACGGCCAACGTTGACGGCTTCCGCTGCGACTACGCCGACGCGCCCACCATCAGCGCCTCCACTTTCTGGAAGCAGGCCGTGGACACGCTGCGCACCATCAAAACCCACAAGCTGCTGCTGCTGGCCGAGGGCTCCCGCAACAGCCATTTCGCCTCGGGCTTCGACTACATTTTCGGCTTTAATTTCTACGGCGGCATTCGCGGCGTGTACCGCACCAGCAACCCCGCTTCGGCCACTACGCTCGACGACTTCAACAACAGCGAATACATGGGCGCCAATGGCACGCAGCAGGTAGTGCGCTACATCACCAACCACGACGTGAACGACTCCGACGGAACGCCGGTGGCGCTGTTTGGCGGCGATGCGGGCGCGATGTCGGCCTTCGTCATTGCCGCGCTCTACAAGGGCGTGCCCATGATTTACAACGGCCAGGAAGTGGGCATGAGCACGGCCATCAAATTCCCCTTCACCGGCGTGAAAGTGAACTGGAACACCCACCCCGAGGTAACGCGCCTCTACCGCCAGCTGCTGAAAGCCCGCGCCGCCAGCCCGGCCCTGCAGCACGGCACGCCCACCGCTTCGTTGAGCACGGCCGATGTATGCGCCTTCACGAAAGCCTCGGGTGCCTCGCAGGCGCTGGTGGTGGTGAATACCCGCAACTCGGCCACCTCTTTTGCCCTGCCCCCCGCCTACGCCGGTACCGTTTGGACCAATGCCCTGCAGGCCAGCCCGGTCACGCTGGGCACCGCGCTGGCGCTGCCCGCCTACGGGTACGTCGTGCTGACGAAATAGGGGACTAAAGCTGATTAACAGATTTTAAACGCCTGTCATCCTTAGCGTAGCGAGGGGTGACAGGCGTTTTGCTAACTACCTATTCTACGGCAGCAGTCGGATGACAAAATTCTTCAGCGGGTTCTTCTTGATGAGCATTACCAGTTGGCCGTTGGCGTAATGGTACTCATCTTCGCGGCCGGCGCGGTGGGCGCGGTAGGTGCCATCGGCGGCGCGGGCCAGGGTGAAATAATCCCCGAAATACTCGGCAAAAGCGGTGGTGTGGCGGCCGGGCTCGCCAAAGAACATATCCGTCACGGTGTAGGTGATGGGCTGCTTTTCGGTGGCTTGATAATGGTGCTTGTACTGGTCGGCCCGGATGGCGTAATGGTCGCCCAGCCACTCGGCGCGGGACGAAAAATCGCCCTGATTGGTGTGGGCCTCCACCGTGGACAGCAGCAATTGACCGCCCCGCACGCGGTTGATGACCTTGTAGTAAATCTTCAGGTGATAAAACAGAAACGTGACCTGCACGTCGCTGACGAGGGTGGAAACCACCTCGGCGGTGCCGGGCTGGGACTGGCGCGTGGCCGTCATGGTGCCTACGCGCAGGCCGGCTACTTCAATGGCGTAGCGGCGAGTTTCGGCGGGGGCGGACTGGGAGCGCGCCCCGCCGGCCAGCCCCAATAGTATCAGCAGCGCCAGCCAATGGCGGGCGCGGGGTGGTACCCGGTAGGGCCTATTGCTCATTCAGGCTCCAGTTGTAATCGAGGTAGGAAATCTTGGTTTTGGCGTCGATTTTGGTGCTGGAATACTTATTCACCCACTTTTCCACCGACTGGCCATTCTTTTCCCAGTCGCCCTTGTACCAGTCGAAATACTTGGAAAGCTGGGCGCTGGCGGCGCTGATTTTATTCTTGGCGGGGTTGTTCAGGAAGTCGCGGCCCTGGTCGTCGAGCTGGCTTTCCAGCTTGGCCGCCGTGTAGGCCTCGTTGCGCAGGCGCGGGCACGACATCGAGGCGCACACCAGCGCGAAGTGAATGCGTGGGTCGTCGTACTTCTTGCGCAGCGTGCCGTGCTCAATGTTGTCGAGGCTCATCTTCTCTCCCCCGATGCTGAAAAACTTGATGGCCCAGGGCGTGGTCACGAAGGGAATCTTGATTTTCGAGCCAATATCCTTGATGCTCGTGACGGGGTAGTGGTCGAGTACCAGACGGATGGTGTAGGCGTTGTAGGCGTTAATCCAAAACGCCATTTGCTCGGCCTTGCTCCACGACGCAGCGGGCGCGTTCCTACTGAGCATGTCGAGGTAGCTATTGAGCGCCTGCTGGTCGGCCTTAAGGCCCTTGTAATTGACGAGGCCTTTGGCGCTCACGTATTTTTTCAGGAGCTTGTCGTAGCTGCTGTGGTCTACTGCGGTGAGGCTGGCCGCGGCCGTCGGTATGGTCAATAAACGGGGCGGTGAGGCGAAAGCAGTAGCTTTCATGAATATAGCTCCGAGCAGAGCGAGAAGAAGGGAACGGGTGATTTTCATGAAGACGGATTAGCGATGAAGCACTTGAGCGGCCTGGCTGCCGACCAATGGCAAACCGTTCGTTTACAGCATACGAGAAATAAAGCTGTGCCGATTGACGAGCTCGGGCAGCGGCCAGTGCTACTGCTGGCGGACAAAGTTTTTGCCCGTTCCAACCGGCGGCGGTGGCCCCTTCGTAAACTTGGAAAACTGCCTGTCGCGCGAATGCGGCGAAATGCAGAAATTGCCCCTGCGTCCCTTCCTTTGCTATGAAACTGAGCGTTATCATTCCCACTTTCAACGAAGCACCCAACATCGCCCGCCTGGTGGCCGAGCTGCGCCGCCACGACGCCAACGGCGCGGTAGAAATAGTGGTAGTAGACGCCCACAGCCCCGACGGCACGGCCGAGCTGGCCCGCCAGGCCGGGGCCACCGTGCTGCTGGCCCCCCAGGCCGGCCGCGCCGCCCAAATGAACCACGGCGCCGCTCACGCCACCGGCGACGTGCTCTACTTCGTGCACGCCGACGTAAGCATTCACCCCGACTACGTGGCCACCATCGGCCGGGCCGTGGCGCAGGGCCACGCGGCGGGCTGCTACCGGTTCCGGTTCGATTCGACGCATCCGCTGCTGCGCATCAATAGCTACGGCACCCGTTTTAAGGGAATTATGAGCCGGGGCGGGGACCAGACACTGTTCATCACGCGGGCGCTGTTTGAGCAGCTGGGCGGGTTCAACGAGCGGTTTGTGGTGATGGAGGACTTCGAGATTATCCAACGCATCCGCCGGGTGGCCTCGTTTCTGATTGTGCCGCAGGACGTGCTGGTGTCGGCCCGCAAATACCGGAACAACAGCTGGCTGCGCGTGCAGGTAGCCAACCTGACGGCCTTTTCGCTTTACTTCCTCAAGGTGCCCCCGGTGCGCATTGCCCGCACCTACAAAGCCATGCTTAACACCTACTAATGGCCGAAACCGTGCTCGTGACCGGTGCCAACGGCTTTCTGGGCCGGCACCTTGTGGCCGAACTGCGGCGGCGCGGCCACCCCGTGCGGGCGCTGCTGCGGCCCGGCACGCCCGCGCCATTCCCGGTCGATTGGAACATTGAATATCACGAAGCCAACCTCACCCAACCCGCCACGCTGGCCGGCGCGGCCAATGGCTGCGGGGCCATTATCCATGCCGCCGCGCTGGCCCAGGTGAACCCGGCCCGCAACCCGGCCGTGTGGGCCGCTAACCTGGGCGGCACCAAAGCTGTGCTGCGGCTGGCGCGGCGGGCAGGGGTGCGCCGGCTGGTGTACGTGGGCACGGCCAACGTCTTCGGCTTCGGCTCCAAAGCCAACCCCGGCGACGAAACCCGGCCCTACGCCGGCCGCCGCTACGGCCTTGACTACATGGACAGCAAGCGCGCGGCCACCGACCTCGTGCTGCGCACCGTGGCGCGGAAGCAGCTGCCCGCCGTGCTGGTGCACCCCACCTTCATGCTCGGCCCGCAGGATGCCAAGCCCACGTCCAACGCCCTGCTGCTGGAACTGCTGCGGGGCAAGCTGCCGGGCTATCCGCCGGGCGGCAAAAACTATGTGCACGTCCGCGACGTGGCTACGGCCACCGTCAATGCTCTCACGCAAGGCCGCGTGGGCGAATCTTACATCTTGGGCAATGAAAACCTGAGCTACCGCGAAGCCTTCGGGCTGATGGCGGGCGTGCTGGGCGTGCCGGCACCGCGTTGGCCTATTCTGCCAGGGCTGGCGACGCTTTATGGCGAGTTTTGCGATGTGAAAGCGTGGCTCACCGGCCGCCCGGCGCAGCTGAATTCGGCCATGACCTCTGTGGCCAACGACGGCCATTATTTCAATGTGCAGAAGGCCCGCCAAGAGCTGGTCCTGCCCCAAACTCCCATCGGGCAGGCCGTGGTCGAGGCGTTCGACTGGTTTAAAACCAATCATTATGTTTGATTCAAAGCCGGTGAGCAACGCTGGACTGACTGCCGTAGCGGTTCGGCTGCCCCAATTGCCGCGCACCGGGCCGTTGGCAGGCAAGGTGGCCATTGTCACTGGTTCGGAATCAGGCATTGGGCGCGAAACGGCCCGCACGCTGTGCGAAAGCGGTGCCGCCGTGGTCCTGAACGGCCGCAACGCTGAGCGGCTGGAGCATACGCGACAAACCCTGGCTGCGGCCGGCCACACCGTAGCCAGCTGCGTGGCCGATGTAACCGACTACGCGGCCTGCGAACGCCTCGTGCAAACGGCCATTGAGCACTTCGGCCAACTCGATATGCTGATAACCAACGCCAGCATTTCCATGCGCGCCTATTTCGCCGACATGGCCCCGGACGTGTTCCGGCAGGTGCTCGACAGCAATGTGTACGGCTCGGTGTATCCGCTCAAGGCGGCGCTGCCGCACCTGGTGCGCACGCGGGGCAGCGTCACGTTCATTTCTTCCATCTCGGCCCTGAATGGCATGCCCAGCGGTTCGGCTTACTGCGCCGGCAAGGCGGCCGTGGCCAACCTGGCCCACACCCTGCGGCTGGAACTGGCCGATACCGGTATCCATTTTGGCGTGGTCCACATCGGCTTCACTCAAAACGACCCCGAAAAGCGCGTGCTTGATGCCCACGGCCAGCCCGTGCCCATTGCGCACCGCCCGCCGCGCTGGCAAAAATCGCAGGCCGAAGTAGCCGCCATCATCGTGCGGCACGTGCGGAAGCGGCGGCAGCGCACCGTTATTTCGGCCCTGGGCCGAATTATCGTGCTGGTGCACTCCTACCTGCCGCGGCTCGGCGACTGGGTGGTGCTGGCCACCATCCGGCGGATGCGGCATTTCTACGAGTAGCCGCCGGAAAGTGCCGTTGTGCCGGTAGCAAGGGTTGCATTCCGGAATAGTATGTGCTGTTGCTGCTCTCACGGTGCGGCGCTGGCCCCGAACGGCGGCGCGCATGTTTCTTTGCGGCCCCGTTGGGCCTTTTTCGTTTGGGTTTTGTTGGCCAGCGTTGCTTTTATTGTCTTAGTCTATGCCGCTGCTTGAAGTTACGGATGCCCGCCTGGCGCGGCAGTTTGTGGAGTTGCCCGCCCGCCTGCATCAGGCGGTGCCGCAATACATTGGAATTCTGGAAAACGAGATTGAGGCCGTTTTCGACCCCATCAAAAACCCAAAATTTGCCAACGGCGAGGCCATTCGCTGGGTGCTGACCGATGCCACGGGCACGGTCATCGGCCGGGTGGCGGCCTTCCTCAACCGCGACGCGCCCGACGTGCAGAACCCCGACCTGCCCACCGGCGGCCTGGGTTTTTTCGAGTGCATCGACAATCAGTCGGCGGCCAACGAGCTGTTTGATGCCGCTCGGCAGTGGCTGGCCGTGCGCGGGATGCAGGCCATGGACGGCCCCATCAACTTCGGCGAGCGCGACCGCCTGTGGGGCCTGCTGATTGACGGCTTCGACCGTCCGCCAAACTACGGCATGTTCTGGCACCCGCCATATTATCAGCAATTGTTTGAGCAGTACGGTTTTCAGCTCTACTTCAAGCAGTATACCTGCTACCGCACCACGGCTGCGCCGCTGCACGCCCGTTTTGCGCAGCAGGCGAAGGAGCACGCGGCCGAATTCCGCTTTGAGCATGCCCGCAAGGCCGATGCCGAGAAGCTGGCTTATGACTTCCACCACGTATATAACCTGGCCTGGGCCAGGCACTCGGGCGTGAAGCCGATGACGCTGGACCAGGCCCGCAACATCGTGAAGGAGATGAAGCCCGTGGTGGATGAGCGCCTGCTCTGGTTCGCCTACCACGGCTCCGAGCCGGTGGCGTTTTTCATCAGCCTGCCCGAGCTGAACCAGATTTTCCGGCACGTGGGCCGGCGGCTGAACCTCATGGGCAAGCTGCGCTTCCTGTGGGCGCGCTGGCGCTTCATGCGCCGCCGCGATAAGCGCCTGTTCGGCATCATCTACGGCGTGGTGCCCGAGTACCAGGGCAAGGGCGTGGACGCCGCCATGCTGGTGTATGCCCGGCAGGCGTTCATCGACGCGGGCTACGCCGATATTGAGATGAACTGGATTGGCGATTTCAACCCGCGCATGCTGGTTACCACGCGCTCCATCGGGGCCACCATCGTGAAAACCCACGCCACCTTCCGCTACCTGTTCGACCGCGAGCGGCCGTTTGAGCGGATGCCGATAATTCGGTAAATAAACGAGTGACTGAGGGAGGGAGTGGCTGAGTGACGTTCTAAACAATCACTCAGCCACTCCCTCCCTCAGTCACTCGTTTAGAACGGATAGCCGATGGCCAGATTGAAGCGGCCGGTGGTGCTGGTAGGCGTGCCGTAGGGCGCTTGCAGCGGAATGGCGTAATCGAAGCGGATGACGAAAAACTGCACGTCGACCCGCAGGCCCACGCCCGCACCCACGGCCAGCTCCTTGAGGAACGTGCTGGCGTTGAACTGCCCATTTTTGCCATCGGGCTCACCGTTGGCGTCCACGGTTGGGCGGCTGGCGTCGGGGTTGGCCAGCCAGATGTTGCCGGCATCGAGAAACACGGCCCCTTTGAGGTAAGGAATCAGGTCCTGCCGGTACTCCACGTTGCCTTCGAGCCGAATGTCGCCCACCTGGTCGTAGAAGCTGTTGAGGCTTTGGGTGGCAGTTTGGGGGCGGTAGGTGCCGGGCCCTACGCCCCGGGCGGCAAAGGCGCGCACCGAGTTTGGCCCGCCAATGCCGTACTGCTTGGGATAGGGCAGCACGTCGGAATTGCCGTAGGGCATGCCCACGCCGGCCTGAAAGCGCGCCACAATGCGGTTGCCGGAGGCCGGGTTCGGGCTGATGCGGTAATATTCGCGGAACTCGAAATCGAATTTCAGGTACTGGCTATACTCCTGGCCGCCAATGGTGTACTTGCCGTTCGCATTCTTGCTGCCGCCAAAGGAGCTGACCAGGCCCTGGGCCAGGTTGCCACTGCCTTCGACCTGCCCGCTGAGATAAATCTGCTGGCGGCGCTGCTCCAGCACCTGCTGGTTGTAGGTGTAGCGGTAGGAGCTGGCCAGAATGAACTGCTGCTGAAACGCGCTGCGCAGAAAAGGCCGCTTGTCCAGAATGTGGGTAAACGTGTCGGTGGGCGCAAACTGAACGTAAGTGATGTCGATGGGCCGGATTTCCTGTTCGTTGGTAATCTTGGTTTTCCAGGAGTAACCGTAGTTCAGGTTGAAGAAGTTCTGGGTGAAGTAGCTTGCGCGGGTCACCAGCCGAACCCCGGCCCCGATGGTGGTGCGCGGCTGAAAATCAGAGTTGGGCAGGTGCACGTCGAGCAGCGGCAAATCGGGCACTACGAGGCGCGGAATGAGCAGCTGCGCGTTCAGGCCCAACTCGTAGCTGGTGAGGCCCACGCCGCCGCTGCCGCTGCCGGTCTGGGTTTCGGTGCTGGCCACGGCGTTGACGAGCAGCTGCTCGCCGCCGCGCAAGGCCGAGCGGTTGCGGAACGACACCGTGAGGCCCGGCCCCGTGAAGCCGTTGCTCTTGGACACCAATTGCAAATCGGCCCGGAGGCTTTTCTTTTTGAGCTGCGTCATCAGCACATCGGCGTCGAGGCGGCCGCGGCCGGCCGAGTCGCCGGCGACGGCCGGCTTCAGGCGGATTTCCACGAACTTGAACGTGTTCAGGCTCATCAGGCGGCTGATGGTCTGGTCGCGCCGCCGGCGCCGGAACAGGCTGTCCGGATACAGAAAGGTGGCGCGCGTAATGGCGCTGACCTTGAATACTTTCTCGTCGGGGTAATACTCGTATTTGCGGTACAGCACCGGCGGGCGCCGGGTGGTATCGGTCAGGATGTAGTTGGTGTTCAGCTTCACCACATCGAGCCAGTAGGGGCGCACGGCAATGGCCGGCGCGCTGCTTTTCACGCGCAGGTACACGTTCACCTTATCGTGCAGCGTGCTATCCACCTGGTACAGAATGTAGTCGGGGTTGAAGTAGAAGTAGCCCTCGTTTTTCAGCACGTTGTCGATGCGCACCCGCTCGTTGGTGAGCACGCTCAGATTATACGGGTCGCCTGCTTTGAGCAGGGTGCCGGCTTGAGCAGCGCGCACGGCGGCGTTCACGGCGGTGTCGCCTTCCGGAAAATGGATTTCCTTGATGGTGTAGACTTTGCCGGTGGTGGCCGTGTAGTCTACCTGCGCCGTTTTGCCCTTGGTTTTTACCTCGTGGGCCACCGTGCCTTTGAAGAAGCCGTTGTTGTAGAGCCGGTTGGTAATCAGGCCCTCGGTGGCGCTGATTTTCACGTCCTTCAGCAGCACCGGGGCCTCGCCAAACTTCGTGGCGAGGAACTTGCCCAGGCCCTTTTTCTTGCCCACGCCCAGGTGCCAGAAGTACAGCTTCGGCCGCTGGCCCAGAATGGAGCGGTTGGGCTTGGGCGCTATCACCGATTCCAGCTCGGTTTGCAGCACCGACTTGTTGGAGAGCTTTTCGGGCGATTTGATGATGACCTTGCTGCCGGTGTAGAGTTTCTGGCCCTCCGGGATGTAGCGCAGGCCCGAGCAGGAGGATAGAAGCAGGAACAGGGCCAGGCTGAGCAGGCGACGCACCAACCCCCTCTTTCCCGTCCCCTCATCCCCCACGCCAGGGACAGTAGGTATGCCCCGACAAACGCCATCGGGCGCCCCCAGTGGGTATGGTAAGAAGGTTTCGGTATGCCAATTACACATGCTACTGTCGTTCACTACCAACTGAATTTTTATTTCTTGAGGGCCTGCTTTGTCGTGTCTGTCCGTGCCGTAGGCTGGCTCTGGACGGAATCCTTCTCGGCTTTCTTGTCGGCTTTTTCCTGCTTGCGGTTGGCCTTGCGCTCGGTTTTAATAGCCTTCGGTACTTTCGAGAACAGTTCGTGCAGGTCGCGGTAGTCGCGTTGGAATACCAGGGCCGCGCCGGTCCGCACAATGGCGCCGTCGATGTCCTCGTAGCTGTTTTGGCGGAACACGCGCACCCGCAGGCGGCCGTCGGCCAGCAGGGTGTATTCCAGGCTCACATCGCCGGCCAGGTTGCTGGGGCTGTTCTGGCCCTGGGTGCTTTGGGTGCCGGTGTTGCCGCTCAGGGCAATGTCGGTGCCCACGCGCACGGTCAGGCGGTTGTTGAGGAGCTGGCGGCGCAGGGCCACGTTCAGGTCGGTGCGGCTGCCCTGGCTGCCGTCGGCCCCGTAGGCGGCCTGGTTGGTTACGCCCAGGTCGAGGCCGAGTCCGGCGAGGTACTTGCCAGTCAGATTGTTGAGCTGGTCGGTGAGCACGGCGCTGGCGCTGCCGCGCAGCTGCGTGGCCACCAAGCCCTCGCCGCTGCTGGTCTGGAAGGGGTTCTGGGCCACAAACCGCCCCAGAATCAGCAGCGAGAATACCTGCTTGCTGAGCTCGGAAGTCTGGTTGGGCTGGCGCAGCTGGGCCAGCTTGGCCTCCACCTGGCCATTCAGCGCGCCCCGCTGGTTTTCGGGCAGCGTGATGTCGAAGCCGATGGTGGGCTTGCTCATCTGGTCGGTCACGTTCAGCAATACATTGAATGGCAGTCGGTTGCGCGCAACCGTGGCGCTGGTAAGGTCGTCGGCGCCTTGGCCGGCCAGCAGTTCGGCCGGGGCCGCCTGCACCCTGTACACGGCTGTGATGTTGAGCGTGGCATTGTACGGGTCGCCATCCCAGACAATGGTGGAGCCCCGGCGGATGATAAAATCCCGCTGCGCCAGGCTGTAGAGCGACATGTGGTACAGCCCGCGCCCCACTTCCAGCCGTCCGCTGAGCGTGATGGTGCCATCCGGCGCAATGTTGGTGTTGAGCGTGCCGGCGGCCCGCACTTTCAGGTTGTCGCCGCTCACCGGGTCGATGACGATGGTGAACGGCGTGCGGTCCGTAATCGTGACCACGGCCGTCACGTCGTAGCCGGAGGCCGCCATTTTCACCGTATCCACGGCCACTTTTCTGGCCAGCATGGTATCGAGCGGGGCGCTTTTGTCCACAAATTCCACGATGCCCGCGCGCTCCACCGTGGTGGGCGTGGCCGTGGGCGATTCCACCGTAAGGTTGGAGCCTTCCACCACCGTCACGTTGGTATTCACTTTAATGAGTGAAACTGGCCCCGTGAGGCGGGTATCGGAGTCGAGTACCAGGCGGCCGTAGAAGAGTTGGTTGTCCTCACGGGTGCTGCGCACGGCCATGAAATCCTTGGTCGTGGCCCGCATGTCGAAGGAATAGTTGATAAAGTCCTTGCTCAGCAGGTAGCCGTTGATAACCGCTTTGTTCGAGGCCGAGTCCAGCACCGTAAAGTTGTTGAAGGCAATGCCCCGGTCATCAAACGTGAGCGACTGGTTGGGCAGGCGGAAGGGTGAGCCCAGCTGCGGCACCACAAAGCCGGCATCGTCGGAGGTGTTGAGGGTGCCGCGCACCACCGGCGCGCTCGGTGCGCCCGTCACCGTGAGCTGGCCGCGCACGTAGCCGTTGGCCTGGCGCACCTGGCCCACCGAGAAAGGCTCGATAAGTTTCAGGTTGAGGCGGTTGGCGTCCACGGTCAGGTTGAGTGGGGTAGCGCTGCTGGCGAGGTAGGTGCCGCGCACCTGCACGTCGTTGCCCGCGCCGCCCACGGTGCCAGCCGCGCCGCCGGTCAGGCGGGCGTCCACGTCGTAGCGGCTGGGCGCGGGGTTGGTGGCCCGGAAAGCAATGTCGCCAATCTGCGCCTTCTGGAACACCAGGTTTTTGATGGTGGCATCGGCCGTAAAGGCCTGATTTTTCTTGCCCAGGTTGTCGATGCGGGCCGTGCCGTTCAGGTTGCCGGCCACCAGCGAATCCTGCTGTTGCACGATGCGGGCCAGCTCGGCCAGTTCGAAATTGGTGAACGTGACGCCCAGCGGCGAGGTGCGCACCTGCGGGTTCTGGCTTTGCAAGGCCAGCGTGCTGCGGCCGTTGGTCAGGTTCAGGCCGTCGGCCACCACCTCGCCGGTGGGGTAGTAGCGCACGAAGTTGTTGGCGCCCGCCGTCCAGTTCTCGTAGTTGATAACCTGCTGCGGCGCAGCCACAAATTCATATACCACGCTGCTGTTTTTGCCGCCGCCCTGGGCCAGCGCCTGCAAAGTGCCGGCCACCGCCAGCCGCTCGCGGTTGGCCGAGTCGCCGAGGATGGCCACGCGGCTAAACAGCTTGTTATTCGCCACGTTGCCGATGATGCTGGGGCGGCGCAGCTTCAGGGTCGTGTCCTGGGCGGCCTGGGCCAGGCGCAGGCTGTAATCCAGCTTCGCGGGGTCCGAATCAACGTTCAGGCGCAGCGAATCGAGCTTGTAGTTATTATACCGAATGACGGGAATGCTGGTGTTGGCCGTGAGACGGGCCGCCTGCCGCGAGTAGTCGCCGGCCAGCGTGAAAGGCGAGATTTTCTTCAAGCCCGGCACCAGCTTGGTAGCCAGCTTCGGGTCTTTCAATTGCAGCGAGTAAGTGAAATGCCGGTCGGCTGAACTGGGCACGTATTTCACGCCGGGCACGTCGAAGTAGCGGTCCAGGTGCTGCTGCAATTCAGTAGCAATATCGCCCAGGTGCACGTTGCCATCGAGGTTCACATTGGCGATATCTGAGCTGATGACGGCCAGCGTGCGGCGGTCATTCTGCACGATGCGGCCGTTGAGCGAATCGAGCGGGAAGGGCTGGTTGTCGCGCACAATCACAATGTGCCGGCCGCTGAACGTGCCGTTCAGCGTATTCAGGTTCGAGCCGCGTAGGTTGGCCACCAGGTCGCCCTGCACCCGCAAATCGCCGCCGGTGTAGAAGCCCAGCGCCGTGAGGTTGGCCCCGCGCAGGTTCAGCTTCGTGACTTCGTAGGTCGGGTTTTTGGCGTCGCGCAGGTTCACCACGGCGCTCAGGTCAAGGTTCAGGTTGGGGTCGTTTTTGCTGCTCGCGTTGATGACGTAGCGGTTGCGGTCGAGGTCGACGGTGGCCACCACGCCGTGGTAGGTGTAGCCGTTGTAGCGGGCGCTTTGCACGGTGCTCTGCACGCGGCCCACCAGCGAGGCCGGGTTTTTCAAATCACCCGTGGCGTTGATGCGGCCCGTGGCCGTGACGCGCCCAATAGTTGGGTCCTTCAGCAGCTTGCCAAAATCGAACCCACCCACCGCGAAGGTGCCAATGAGCGGCTGCCGCCCGTTGGCCTGCGCCGCCCCCAGCTTCCCGCTGAAGGCGAGGTCGCCGTAAGTGGAGCGCAGCTTCAGGTTGGTATCGAACGCCAGCGTGGTGGGCCGGCCCCGAAAATTGCCGCTCAGCGCCAGGGTGGGCGGAATGCTGATGTTGTTCGGAATGCTACCCTTCGGCGCAAGGCTCAGGATATCGGCCCGCGAGGTGCTGAACTGCTGAATATCGAGGTCGGCATACAGCCGCGCATCCGTGTTCGGCAGGCCCTGAATCCGGCCGCGCCGGGCCTTGAGGACCGTGTTGCGCAGCCCCACAAACTCCAGGTTGCGCACCGAAAAATCGCCCACGCGCCCGGCAATCTGCCCGTTCAGCAGCACCGATTGGTTGGGCCCGGTATTAAAAGGAGAGGTGCCGGCCAGCTGCGGGGCCAGGTACAGAATGTCGCGGAAGCCCAGCCGCACGTTCCGCAAATTGCCCTCAATCTCCAGATTGGGCAGCTTTTTCACGTTGCCCAGCGCGGCCAGGCTCTCGTAGCCGATGGCCAGCGTGCGCCGGATGCGGGTGTGCGGCGTAATCAAATCGAGGCTATCCAGGCGAATCTGCACCGAGTCGTACACCACATTGGCCTTCCACGAATCGACGCGGAAGCCGCTCTGTTCCTGGCCGGCCAGATTGTCGACTTTGCCCGTGGTACGGTTTTCAGAGTAGCTCAAATCGTGCGTGTTGAGCACGAGGTCGGTGAAATTGAGGTGATTGTAGTCGAGCGCCGGAAGGCGGGTGCGTTGCTTCGGCTGGTTGAAGTTGTCGAACTTCACCGCCAGCCCGCTGATATCGGACTCATCCAGCAGCACGCGCCAGCCCGGCGAAGCGGCAGCCTGGCCTGTAATGGCCTTGGCCTTGTCGGTGGCCTCGTCCAGCTTGCGCACGGCCTCGGCGGGGTTCACCACGCGTTCGGCCACGGGCACGGCCTCATTCTGGGCGTAGGCGAAGGTGGTGTTTTTGAGCGTCAGCTTGCTCAGGTTCACGCGCTGCTTTTGCAGGTCGATGTTCTTGGCGGTGATGTCGGCCAGGCCGATATTGGTGCTGATGAACTGCGCCGCCGGGGCATTCTTATAGGTAAACTGCACGCTGTCGAGCGCGGCGTGGTTCAAGCCAAACTGTAACGTGAGTGGCTTGGTGGGGCCCGGGTGTGCCACCTCCGGGGCCGTTTTGGTTTGCACGATGCTGATGGCCGAGCGGTGCAACGCCGCGTTATCCACTTTGTAGATGGACTTATCCACATCTACCTCGTCCATATTCGCTGTGAACTCGCCAACGCGGGCCCGAATGTCGGAACCCGTTACCTGGTCATTCTGCGTGAAGTAGATGTTGGTGAGCCGCGCCTTGCCGATGTCGTATTTCAGGGCCGAGGCGGTGGTGTCCACCGGCGCATTGGGGTCGACGAAAGCATCGATGATGAAGTCGTAGTTGTTCACCGAATCGGGTTCGGTGCGCGTGAGGCGCACGCGGCCGTCGTTGAGCTCCACGTTGGAAATATTGACCTGGCTGTGCAGCAGCGCCCAGATATCGAGGTCGACGCCGAGGTGGCCAACCGACAGCAGCGTGTCGCGCTTCTGGTCTTCCAGGTACACGCCGTCGAGGTTGATGGCGTGGCGGAAATCGGTCCGGAATTTCCCGATGCGGACTTCCGTTTTGAGCTTGCTGCGCAGGTAGCTTTCGGCTTTGCCGGCCACAAAGTCCTGCCCCGAAGGGAATTGCAAGAACACCACCACTCCGATGACGAGGAGCAGGACCAGGGCTATTAACCCCAGAATTCCGTAGAGGGCACGACGCAGAAAAGTGGACAAGGCGGAGGGTAATTAGCAGCAACACAATGCAGGGGCAGCTTCCCAAACGCAAAACGCACGGCTGGGGTTGGCCGTTGGCCAGTTGTCCCGCCAGTCGAACGCGAGCCCGCTTCGCTGCGTAAGCCCCCGCCCGGACGGCCATCTGTGCGCAACCGTTTGAGCATCCCAAGGCTATTCCGGCTTTATAAATCCTCCCTTGGCGAGTCCCTATCTTGCGCATCCCAAACCCCACCGCTTGCCCATGACCCTACGTTTTTCTCTTCCCTACCGCACCGTATTCGGCCAGCGCCTGGCCGTGTGCGGCTCTCACCCTGACCTAGGCAGCTGGCAGCCCAATGCCGCCGCCGACATGAACTACGACGAGGCCAGCACTTGCTGGAGCATCGAGCTGACCATGCCCGATGCCGCCGGCGAGCTTACCTATAAGTATTTGCTGCGCGATGCCAACACCGGTGCCGAGCACTGGGAAGCCGGTCCGAACCGCAGCATCGCCTATGATGCCGCCCGCACGCAGCACCTGCACCTGGCCGACTACTGGCGCGCCCCCGCCCAGCCCGAAAACGAGCTGCTGACCGCCGCTTTCACCAAAGCCCTGTTCCGCCGTCCGGCCAAAGCCACGGCCGCCGAAACTCCGGCTGCGCCCGCCAAAAAAGCCAAAGCTCCCGCCGCGGCCAAAGGCACGAAAGCCGCCAAAGCCACGGCCGAAGCTGCCCTGGCATCAACCCCGGATTCCCAAACAACCAAAACGGCCGCCGGCGAAACCACTTTCCGCCTCCTGGCCCCGCGCGTAGCCCCGCAGCACGGTCTCTGCATCCTCGGCTCCGACCCCGCGCTGGGGGCCTGGGACAACACCAAAGCCCTCGTGCTTTCGGATGCTGACTATCCCACCTGGAGTGGCACCGTGACGTTGACGAACCCCGGCGAAAACTGCTACTATAAATACGCCATGTGGGACGCCGCCGGCCACGCCCTCGACATGGAAGGCGGTGAAAACCGCGTGGTGCCCGCCACGCAGGACCGCACCGTGGCCCGCGTTTTCAACGATGAAGCCTACCAGTACCTCGACGCCTGGCGCGGGGCCGGCGTGGCCCTGCCCGTGTTTGCCATGCGCAGCGCCGTCGGCCTCGGGGTAGGGGAGTTCTCCGATTTGAAGCTGCTGACCGATTGGGCCGTGCAAACCGGCCTCAAGCTGGTCCAGATTCTCCCCATCAACGACACCACGGCTACCCACACCTGGGTCGACTCGTACCCCTACGCCGCCATTTCGGTGTTTGCGCTGCACCCGCAGTTCATTCACCTCGAAGGCATTGCCGCGCTCAAGGACAAGAAAGCCGCCAAAGAGCTGGCCGAGCTGAAAGCCGAGTTCAACGCCAAGGATTTCGTGGATTACGAGCCGATGATGAACGCCAAGTGGAAGTTTCTCAAGCTGCTCTATAAGCAGGAGAAAGCCGCCTTCCTGGCCGACCCCGAGTACCGCGAATTCTACACTAGCCAGGCCGACTGGTTGGTGCCCTACGCCGCCTTCTCGGCCCTACGCGACCGGTACCACACCGCCGATTTTCAGCAGTGGCCCGAGCAGTTCCGCACCCCGAAAAACCTGGCCGAACTCACCGCCGAAACCGCGCCCGACTACGACGACTACGGCCTGTTTTTCTTCACCCAGTACCACCTCGACAAGCAGTTGCGCGCCGCCGTGGACTACGCCCGCTCGCGTGGCGTGGTGCTCAAAGGCGACCTGCCCATCGGCATCTACCGCCACTCGGTAGACGCCTGGACCCAGCCCGAGCTCTACCACATGGACAGCCAGGCCGGCGCCCCGCCCGATGACTTCTCGACCACCGGCCAGAACTGGCGCTTCCCCACCTACAACTGGCAGCGCATGGCCGAAGACGGCTACCTGTGGTGGAAGCAGCGCATGGGCCACCTTGCCCGCTACTTCGACACCCTGCGCATTGACCACATCCTCGGCTTCTTCCGCATCTGGGAGATGCCCATTGAGTCGGTGGAAGGCTTGCTGGGGCACTTCGCGCCGGCCCTGCCGCTGCACCGCCACGAGATTGAACGCCGCCTGGGCTGGTTCGATTCCTCGCGCCTTTGCGAGCCGTATATCCGCTGGCACATGCTCCAGGATATTTTCCAGGGCGAGGCTCAGAACGTGTTTGACGAGTACCTGGACGATGCCAGCTACGGCCGCATCCACCTGAAGGAGCACGTCGACAACCAGCGCAAAATCGAAGCCTACATCGCCCAAAAAATCGCCACCTACCCCGAGCACGCCGAGTATTTCGCCTGGCTGCAAAAGGGCCTGTTTGCCTTGGTGAATGAAGTTCTCTTCGTGCCCGCCGGCAACGACTTCTACCACCCGCGCATCACCCTGAATAAGAGCTACTCGTTCCGCGAGCTGGACTCTGACGAAGACCGCCGCCGCCTCTACGACGACATTTACGTGGACTTCTTCTTCCGCCGCCACGAGGAGTTCTGGCGGCAGCAGGGCCTCGTGAAGCTGCCGCCCGTGCGCTACGCCACCGACATGCTCATCTGCGGCGAAGACCTGGGCATGGTGCCCGCCTCGGTGCCCGGCGTGATGAAGGAGCTCGGCATTCTGGGCCTCAACATCCAGCGCATGCCCTCGAACCCCGAAACCGAGTTCGGTCACCCCGATACCGCGCCTTACCTGAGCGTGGTCACGACCAGCAGCCACGACATGAGCACCATCCGCGGCTGGTGGGAGGAAGACCGGGTGCGCACCCAGCGTTTCTTCGAAACCATCCTCGGCCACTGGCGCGAGGTGGCTCCGTTCTACTGCGAGCCCTGGGTGGCGCGCGAAATCCTGGTGCAGCACCTGCACTCGCCGGCCATGTGGGCCATTTTCCCGCTCCAGGACTTGCTGGCCATCGACGGTCACCTGCGCCGTGCCAACCCGCACGACGAGCAAATCAACGTGCCCAGCAACCCCACCCATTTCTGGAAATACCGCCTGCATCTCCCACTGGAAGAACTGGTGGACGCCGTGGGCTTCAACGTGCCGCTACGGGAATTGGTGAGCGCCAGCGGGCGCGGGTAGCACCTATCTAAATGGCAACGCCCACAAACGGGGCAAAAAGAAACGGCCAGTCGGATTTCGACTGGCCGTTTCTTTTTGCCCGTTTGCTAGCCGATATACAGTCCGTTTTACTGCCATTTGATAGCACAGAAAAGGATGAAATTTCGAGTCGAACTGCGGTCGAAATATATAACTTATTTTATAATAAACTTATTTTTATAAAGCTCGTCAGTACTGAGCTATTTCCTGTAGTCTAGTACAAATTTTACTCATGCAATCCGATAAGGATGTTGATTTCGTATGCACAAAAACCCGTTAAATACAATATTTAAAGCATGTAATGGCATCTTATTGATATGGGAAGGAGAAAAAATAACTTTGCATGCAGACATCAAAGCAAAGAAAAACACTGCTTGATGAGGGTGAATTGCTGCATTTGTACGCCTGTTGTTGATTATGCTATTCCCAATTATGGAAAATTATTTAGGATTTTATTTAGTAATAATTGTTTCGCCTGGTCGGTTGTCTGATGCTGCCCATTTTGGTAGGTGTGAAACCGGTCTTTCGTCCGGAATGATGCCCCTTTTGTCGAAGTTCACTTCCCTGCCTCTGCCTTACGGATAGTTTTGTAGCCGATTTAAAAGGTGTGTTACGCACTGATTAATGCTGCCTTTTGCTTTAGAAACAACGACTTACTAATAATAAATTTTTCTCTTACCATTCTGCGTATTTTTATGAAACAAAGCTTACCACTCGCAGCGGTGCTGTGGCTGTGCATAGGCAGTGTATGGCAAGCCGAGGCCCAGTGCACTAGTACCAGTTCGGTAGCTTACACGACGGCCCCGGCTACTAATCCAACGCCAAAGAAGACGGCAACGGAGACGGCCCAGGGCATTAGCTTCACATACAGTGGCTATAACCTGGCAAATGCCGCGAGCTCCAGTCTCGACCTATTTGAACACTCAACGCTCAACGCCGCGCAAATTTCCGGCCCGGCCCTTATCTGGCGGCAACAGCGGGCGTCGACCGTGCCGGCAGGTACTGCTAACTCGGAATACGACCCCAACAGCCCTTACAACGCCTACGTGACGTTGACGTTTGACCGGGAAGTGTCGAACCTGACGTTTGTGGTGCAGGACATTGACAAGGGGCTGCAGGGATTCACTCCGGACGGCGGCAGCACTTATACCGACGAGTTTATTCTCTCGGCCAAGAACGCCGCTGGCACGGCCGTTACCTTGCCGAGCACCGGCGTTACATGGGGCCCCAACAAGACCAGTGACTACATTTCTTACGCCTCAGGCGCTATCAGCGTCGCGGGCATTACGGCCGCTTGGCAGGGCGCGCGGGGCAACTCGTTGAACGGTACCTCGAATGCAGCCGATGCTAACGGAACCACTACGTTTACTTTTGCCAGCCCGGTAAAGACGGTGGTGCTGAGCTTCCGCAACCTCAACACGCAGATGACTACTTATAGTGGCGCTAATAACCCTACACGTCTGCAAACCATCGGCATCCAGAGCATTTCGTGGTGCGGGCAGGCCGATGTGACGACGACCCTGGCGGCCCCGGCCACGTTATCGGCCGGCGTACAGTCGGGCAACTACACGGCTACCTACACCAACAACGGCCCCGGCATAGCGGCCAGCACCACGCGCACGGTAACCGTGCCCGCTAACACCGCTTCGGCGGTGACCACGGCCGTGGCCGGTGCCAACGTAGCAGGCAGCCAGGCGGCGGGCTGGACCATTACTTTCCCAGCCGGTACCAACGTGGCTGCCGGCGCAGGCGGCGCTGTAAGCTACAGCTTCACCGTAACGCCCCTTGCAGTTGCCAGCATCGCTGTTACCAGTGCCACAACCACGACCGACGACGAAGGCGCCAATACGGCGACCAACACGGCCAGTGTCACGACTGCCGTGACCCCCATTGCTGACCTGACTACCACCCTTGCCGGGCCAGGCTCGCTGACGGCGGGCCTGCAATCAGGCAACTACACGGTAACTTATACCAACAACGGACCATCGGTAGCTGCCAGCACCACGCGCACCGTAACGATTCCGAACACTTACGTAACAGCTGTCACCCCTTCGGCGGGTTCGGTGTCAAATACGGGAGGCAACTTCGTAATTACCTTCCCGGACGGCACCAACGTGGCTGCCGGTGCGGCCGGTACGGTGAGCTACACCTTCACCGTAACGCCTTCGCTTACGGCGACCGGCAACCCCATTGCGGCCACTAGCACCACAGCCCCGGGCACCGGTGGCACTAGCGAGGGTGCCAATGCTGCCACCAACTCGGCCAGCGTGAGCTATACGCCGGGCGCTGTGGCCGACGTATCGGCTTCCTTCAGCAGCGGCCAGGCCGACAACTCAACCGTAGCAGCTGGTACGACCGTGACTTACGGCGTAACCTTTACCAACGCCGGCCCTTCGACGGCCGCCGGCGTAACCCGCACGGTGAGCATTCCGGCGGGTGTGCCCAACGTTATGGCTGCGGGTGGTAATGTCACGGGCAGCCAGGCAGCAGGCTGGACCATTACCTATCCCGGCGGCAGCATCGCGCCGCTCAACTCGGTTACTTACAGCTTCAGCATCGGGGCTCCGGCTACCGGTCCCATTACCTTGACGGCAGCCACCACCACGACCACCGGCCAGGGCAGTAACACGCTGGCCGACTCGGGCACGCGTACGCTGAACGTGACGCCGGTGACCGTGAGCGGCACCGTGTACGACGACGTGAACTACGGCGGTGGCGCGGGCCGCAGCTTTGCCACGGCCAACACCTCGGCCACGGGCTCGGGCTTCGCCAACAACGCCATCGGGCGCGCGGGCGCAACGGTGGAGATTTACACCAACACTGGCGCTTTCGTGGGCACGACCACGACCGGCACCAACGGCGCGTATTCCTACAACCTGCCGGTGGCGGGCACTTATACGGTGCGGGTGGTGAACTCGACCGTGACTTCGGTGCGCACGCCGGGAGCTACCGGCGTGGTGCCGGTGCAGACCTACGTGGCCGGCAACGCGAACCGGGTGGGTGGCGAATACCCACAGTATGTTGATGCGGCTGCCAACACCGGCAGCCAGACCTTGGCTAGCCTGAGCAGCGGCAGCGTTACACCCGAGTCGATTTACACCGCATCGTTCAGCGCCGTTTCCACGACTGGAATTGACTTTGGCTTCAACTTCGATACGGTGGTAAATACCAACGACGTGGCCACCGTTACCGGCAACAACGCCCAGGGCTCGCTGCGTCAGTTCATCCTCAACGCCAACGCGCTGTCGAACATCAATTTGAACCAAGTGCCGGCCAGCACCGGCGGGGCCGACCCGGCAGCGGGTATAGAGACGAGCATCTTCATGATTCCGGACGGGCTGGGCCACCAGGGCCTCACGGCTTACAATGCCACGACCAACCCCGGCCTGATTTCAGGATTGAGTGCAAACGGGGTGGCCGTCATCACGGCTGCTAATAGCGCTTTGCCGTCCATCACCGATGCCAACACCAGCATCGACGGCACGACGCAGACGCAGAACGTCGGCAATACCAACAATACGACCCTGGGCGCGGGCGGTGCCACCGGCATAAAGGTGGGCACAGCGGCCACTACGCTGAGCCAACTCAACGGCCCGGAAGTGCAGATTGTGGGCACCCAGGGTGCGACCGGTTCCGACATCGGCCTCAACATTCTGGCCAATAGCACTACGGTGACCGGCATTGCCATCTACGGCTTCGGGAACACCGGCGGCGGTGCTGCCGGCACGGGCAACACCGGCCAAGCTGCGAACATTGTAGTGGGTGCGGGGGCCGTATCGGGCATTACGCTCACGGGCAACGTCATTGGTACGGCAGCCAACAGCTTCACCGACCCCGGCACCACGGCCCGCACCACGGCTTACGGCATCTTGTTCTCCGGCAACCCCAATGCTACGCTCACTACGGCGCTGGTCAGCAACAACCTGATTGGCTACAACGGCACGGGCGGGGTTGAAATCCGCGACCTCGCGCAGGGCAACGGCACCGCTACCGGCGCGTACGTGGCCGGCACTTCGACGGGCATTTTCGTGGAAAACAACGAAATCCGCAACGGCTCTATTTATGCGACGGCCGGTGATGGGGTATCTTCCTCGGTTGGCGGCGGCATCGTGCGCAACAACCTGTTTGCGAACAACGCCGGTCCGGGCGTTGACATTCTGGCTACTACGGCCAACATGGTGGTGTATAACAACACCATCAGCGGCAACGGCGTGGGCAACGCCGCCGGCGTGGGCCAGACCCCCGGCATTCGGGTAAACGGCTCGGGCAGCAACATTAGCCAGAACGTTATCAACGGCAACTACGGCGCTGGCGTGCTGGTGCGGCCCACGGCCTCGAACACGACCATCACGCAGAACTCCATCTTCGATAATGGCACTGTGGTGTCCTCGAACGGCACCGCAGCTTCGGGCCAGCTGGGCATCGACCTGGTACCAACCGGCGGCGACATCAATACAGGCGGCACCGCTCCGAACGTAACCGTTAACGACAACGGCGACAGCGATACCGGCGGCAATGGCCTGATTAACTTTCCCGTAATTCAGTCGGCCACCATCCGCAACGGCAACCTAATAGTAACCGGCTTTGCCACTCAGAATTCGGTGGTGGAGCTGTTCGTTGCCGACAACCTTACGACCACGAACAGCTTTGGCCAAGGCAAAACCTACCTGGCTAGCCGCACCGAAGGCCTGGCCGGCAACGACGGCGATGCCACCACGGGCAGCTACGCCCCCAACGTCAACGGCTTGAACCAGGGCACGGAGACGGGCCAGCAGCGCTTCCTGTTCACCATTCCGTTGTCTTCGCTGAGTGCGGCCCAACTGAGTGCGCTGAACACCACCAATGCCAAGCTAACCGCCACGGCCACGCTGGCCACGCTCACTAACGGCAACCAGGGCACTTCGGAGTTCTCGGGTACCGCTGCGGTGCTGCAAGCGCCTACGGCCAACAACGACTTCGCCACGACCACGGCCAACCCGGCCGCACCGGTCACCTTCAGCGCCATCGGCAACGACACCCCGGCCGACGGCTCCCTCGTGGGCACGAGCATCAACCTGAACCCGAACAACATTGCCGGGCAGTCGGCTACCACCTTCACGGTGGCCGGCCAGGGCACTTTCACCACCGCGGGCGTAGCCGCCGGCTCGGTGAAATTCACGCCGGCCAATAGCACGTTCACGGGTAACGTAACCATTCCTTATACCATCAGCAACAGCGAAGGCGTGGTATCGAACCAGGCCAATCTAACCGTGTCGGTAACGCCGGTGCTGGATTTGGTAACTGCCATCACCGGTCCTTCCAACAACAGCAGCGTGACCGCCGGTGCCGCCCTCAGCTACACCGTGACGGCCCAGAACGCCAGTGCCATTGCGGCCAGCAACGTGACCCAGACGCTGCAGCTCGTGCCCGGCCTAACCAGCAATGGCGGTACGGTGAGTTTCACCATCAATGGCACGACCAGCGGTACGCCTACTTATGATAATACGACGGGCCTCGTGAACTTCACCCCCACGCCCATTGCGCTGGCGGCCAACACCACGAACACCTACGTGGCCAACTTCACCAAAGCGCCCGCCAGCGGCCCGATTACGGCCACGGCCAACATCGGCAGCACGGCCGGCAGCAACGGCCCGGAGCTGAACCGCACCAACAATTTCGCCACGAACACGGTGAACATTACGCCTTCCTACGATGTATCGACCAGCATCGTGGGCTCGGTAGACGGCGCGGGTGCAGCGGCTTCGGTGGTTTCTGGCAGCCTTGTTACCTACCTGGTGCGCACCACCAACGCGGCCGGTGCAGCTTCGCTGGCGCCCAACGTCATTCAGACGGTGACCTTCGACGGAAACCTGACCGTGGCGGCCGACGGCTCGGCTACCGGCCTCTACATCTCGAACGGCGGCACCGCGGCTTATAACTCGGGCACCAACAAAACGGTGGTGACTTTCCCAACGCTGAGCACGCTGCCCATCGGCCAGACGGTGATGAACACCATCAGCTTCGCGGCACCGGCTATCACAGCCGGCACTTCCTACAACGCCACGGCCAACGTGCAGGCTAACGGCGCCGCCACTCCGGGCGCTTCCAACCCCGGCGATACCAATACGGGCGCCGCCTCGAACGACGCGGCTACGGTGAGCACGACGGTAATTGCCGGCGCGGGCACCCCTGCCAACGTCTACACTACTATCAGCTCGAACCAGTCGGTGACCACCGCTGGTACTACCGTAACCCTGACGGTGGTGGCTGGTAACCGCGGCGCAGGCACTGCCGCCACTGTGGTACAGCAAGTGCAGCTGCCCGCCGGCCTCACTGGCCCGGGCACCGGTGGAACTGTTGTCGTAAACAACGGCACATACAACTCGACTACGGGCATTGTGACCTTTAACAACATTGCCAGCCTCACGCCGCAGGCTACCAACCCGTCGCCCTTCACCATTCAGTTCAACGCTCCGGCCGCCGGCCCGGTGCTGGCTACCGCTACTGTACGTTCGGCCAACACCGACCCCGTGCCGGCCGATAACGTAGCCGAAGTGAAAGTGGACATCGCCACGACCACCGACGTGAGCACCTCGCTGGCCGGCCCGGCCACTGCCACCGTGGGCCAGGCCGTGACCTACGCCGTGACCACCGCCAACCCCGGGGCCAACACCGCCTACAACGTGGTGCAGACCGTGCAATTGCCCGCCGGCCTGAACGCTAATGGCGGCGTGACCTTCGCCGGTACCACCACCGGTACCTATGACAACGCGACGGGCCTAGCCACTTTTATGCTGACCAGCCCCCTGGCTGCTGGCAGCCGCCAAGTGAACACCCTCACCTTCACGGTGCCCGGCAGCGTGATTACCGACCCCTCGGCCGCCACTGCTGGCAGCAACCAGCTGGCCCTGCTGGCCGCCGTGCGCACCTCGACCACCGAGACCAGCAGCACCAACAACTCGGCTGCCACAGTGCTGGCCGTGACGCCCGCCGCTGATGTGGTAGTGGCCGTAAGCGGCCCGACCTCGGCCCTGTCCGGCAGCCCCGTGACCTATGGCGTGACGACGACCAACAATGGCCCCGTGCCGGTCGCTTCCATCATCCCAACCCTGCAATTGCCCGCCGGCCTGACCACCAGCGGCGGCACGGTACTGGTGAACGGCACCGCCGCCGGAGCCAGCTACGACAATGCGACCGGTCTCGTCACCTTCGCTACGGTAAGCAACCTGCCCAACGGCGGCAGCGTGGCCAACACCGTGACGGTGCAGATGCCCGACGTGACACAGCTGGTGCCCGTAGCCCGGGCCCAGGTCGGCAGTGCCACCATCGACACCGACCTCAGCAACAACCGCGCGGATGCGCTCACCACCATCACCAATACTGCGGTAGTGGGCACGGCTGATTTGAGCACGACCATCAGCATTGCGGGTGGCGTGAGCACGGTAACTCCCGGCACTTCGGTGACCCTCAACGCAACCTTCAGCAACCTGACGGGCGGCATCACGGCTACCACGGTGGTGCCCCGGGTGCAGCTCCCGGCCGGCCTGGCCAACGGCGGCAACGGGGTGACCGTATCCGGTGGTGCCGGTGGCGCTTACAATAACGTGACGGGGCTGGTAACCTGGAACTCGGTAAACTCGCTCGCTTCGGGCGCAGCCGCCCTCACAGGCTACAACGTGACCTTCAAGGCCCCGGCCAGCGGTTCGGTAACCGGTACCTCCTTCGTGTCCTCGGCCGTGGCCGATGCCGTAGCTAGCAACAATGCCAACAGCACGACCATCACCGTGACCTCGCAGGTTGACGTGACTACCGGTGTGAAAGGCCCCGTGGCCGCCCTGGCTGGCAGCCGCGTAACCTACGCCGTGGTGACGACCAACAACGGCCCTTCGCCTTCTGGCGTGGTGACGCAGACGGTGACCATCCCAGCTACAGCCACCAACATCAGCTTCCCGGCGGGCAGCACCCAGGCCGCGGCTTCGGGCGGTACCATCACCATCACCTTCCCGCTGATTAACACCATGAGCGTGACCCCGGGCGGCGATGTGGTGAACTACGTGTCCTTCGACGCGCCCAACGCCAACTACACGGTGTCGGCCACGGCCAGCACCCCCGGCGACACCAACGCCGGCAACAACACGGTGGCCACGCCCTTCGCTACGGCCGTCGACCAGGCTCCTACGACTTACGACGTAGTGAATACCCTACCGAGCTTCCTGACCGGTGTTATTGGCAGCACGGCCGGCCCCATCAAAATCTCGCCCCTGGTGGGCGCCGATGCCGATGCCGGCCAGACCGCCACGCTGACCTACACGCTGACCTCGCTGCCGCTTGCCACTACGGGCATTCTGTATCTGGATGCCGCTGGTACCAGCCCTGCCCAGACCGGCGTAGCTTACTCGGCTACGCAGGCTGCCAACCTGTACTTCGACCCGCGCGGCACCATCCTGCCCACGGACCCGACGTATGTCGGCAACGCTGCCTTCTCCTACACGACTACCGACACGCCTGGTCTGACTTCGCCCCCGGCCCTGTACACCATCGCGGTGGGCAAGGACGAGAAATCGACCGCTGTAACCTCTGCCACCAAAGGCCGCACGGTGAAATACCAGAATAACGACGTTGTTGCGAACCTGATTGACTTGAACACGGTGAAATACAACGCCGATGGCTCGCTGCCCTTCGGCAAGTACCTGGCCGACCGCAGCGTGAACCCAACGCCGACCAATGGCGGCCTCACCAGCGTAGTGCAGACGGGCGGTACGCTGGCCGCCGGCCTGGCCATGGATGCCGCCACGGGCCAGCTCTACGTTTCGGACCGCACCGCCCTGCGCTCGGGTACTTACTCGATAACGGTGACTACCATCGACGCCAACGGCGGCACCAATACGCTGACCTACTCCTACACCATCGGCGACTTCCCGCTGCCGGTAGAGCTGACGGACTTCACGGCCACGGCGGTGAAAAACCTCGACGCGGCGCTGCTGTGGCACACGGCCCAGGAGAAGAACAACGACCACTTCGAAGTGGAGCGCAGCCTCAACGGCACGGATTTCATGAAAATTGGTGAAGTGAAAGGCCAGGGCAGCAAAACCACCGCCACCGAGTACGCCCTCACCGATGCCGGCATCGGCCCCAAGGCCAAAGGCCTGGTGTACTACCGCCTGAAGCAGGTGGATACGGACGGTGAAACGAGCTATTCCCCCGTGCGCACGGTGACCTTCAGCACGACGCTGGTACCGGCCATCACGCTGTTCCCGAACCCCACCACCTCCGGCACTCAGCTCGACCTGACCCAGCTGCCCACCGGCCGTTACCAGGTGAGCGTGCTCGACGCCACTGGCCGCATCGTGCTCAACACGACGCTCGAAGCCGGCCTGGCCCACGCCCTGGACCTGAACACCATTGCCAGCGGTAGCTACAACGTGCTGGTGCGCGGCCAGGCCAACGGCCAGAACATCAACCTGACCAAGCGCCTCATCAAGGAATAACTGATGAGGCCCCGGCCCCCGGCCGTTGCATACAAAAAAGCCCTCCCCGCACGGGGAGGGCTTTTTTGCGTAAAACTGAAGCAGTTCCATAACCTGCGCCGCAGCATCGGGGTTAAACCAGACGGCTACCAGCTGTTGCTTGTTATGGAACTGGATTACGACGTGTTGATTATTGGCGCGGGCAGCGCCGGGCTGTCGGCGGCCCTCACGCTGGGGCGCTGCCTGCGGCGGGTATTGGTGGCCGATGGCGGGCCGCCGCGCAACGCGGCCTCGCCTGGCGTGCACGGCTTTCTCACCCGCGACGGCATCCCGCCGGCCGAGCTGTTGCGCCTGGGCCAGGAGCAGCTAGCGCCCTACGAAACCGTGGAAATGCAGTGCCTGCACATCGATACACTCACGCGGCAGGCCCACGGCTTTTGCGCCACCGGCCACGGCACCGCCGATGATGCACCCATTACGGTGACGGCCCGGCGGGTGCTGCTGGCCACCGGCGTGAGCGATATTCTGCCGCCGCTGCCGGGCTTCCGCGAGCTGTGGGGGCGGGGCGTGCTGCACTGCCCGTATTGCCACGGCTGGGAGGTGCGCAACCAGCCGCTGGCCGTGTACGGCCAGGGCCGCACCGTGACGGGCCTGGCCCTGCTGGTGAGCCGCTGGAGCCGCGACGTAATTGTGGTGACCGATGGCCCCGGCCACCTCACACCCAATGCCCGCCGCCGCCTGCGCCGCGAAAAAATCGGCATTCGGGAAGAGCCCATCACCCGCCTCATCGGGACCAAAAACGGCGACCTGCGCTGCATCGAATTTGCCAATGGCGACCAACTGGAGCGGGCGGCGCTGTTCCTGCACGCGCCCCAGCACCAGCGCACGCCGCTGGCGGCCAATCTGGGGGCGCGCCTCACCAGTAATGGCGCGGTGTGGGTCAATTCCCGGCTGCATACTTCCATTCCGGGCTTGTACGCGGCCGGCGACACCAAGCCCGGTACCCAGCAAGCCCTGCTGGCCGCGGCCGACGGCAATCGCGCCGCCATTGTCATCAACGAAAGCCTGACGCGGGAGGAATGCCCAAGGTGAGGGCGTAAGTAATTGAAAAATAAAACTTACTTCGCCATTTGGGCCAGCACCGCCAGGGCGGCGCGGGCGCGGGTTTTCACGGTGGCCAGCGGAATGCCAAGCTGCTCAGCGGCTTCGGACTGGGTGCAGCCACCGAAGTAGAGCAGGTCAATCACCTCGCGCTGCTTGGGCTTGAGCTTGAGGGTAAGCTCGCGCAGGCCAATATGCTCGGGGTTGAAGGTGGCAGGGGCCTGGGCCAGTTGCGCCCCGCCCACTTCCAGCGACTTATTGCTGCTGTTGAAGCGGTGCCGGGGGCTGCGCATAGCGTCGATGGCCTGGTTGCAGCACACCCGCACCATCCAGGTAAACAGGCGGCCACGCGTGGCATCGTAGCGGTCAATGCTGAGCCAGACTTTGAGCAAGCCTTCCTGCAACACATCCTGCGCCAGCGACTCATCGCGCACCAGACGGATGATGACTGTCAGTAAGTTGCGCGAATAACGGTCGTGTAGTACCCGTAGGGCTTGCTCGTCGCGCGCTAGCAGGCGCTGCACAAGAATTTCTTCGTCCGTTGCGGGGAGCAACGTCGGAGTGTTGTTCATACAGGGGAGGATGAAGGAACTTGGCTAATAGACCACAACCGCGGTCCAGACCAAGTGCCTGATTATCAGGATAAACGAGGAAGGATAGTAGCGTATGCGGAAATAAGCAGCAGGTTAGGGGTGAGAATTATAATTTAGTGATAAAATTTAGGATAATGAATAAATAATCGGTTAGCCGTTGAGCCAGAATCTACGGCGCATTCCCAAAGCCGGATTGCGCCAGCGCAACTGAAAAAAAACGCCGGTATCAAACCAGAACATTGTAGACTGGTTAATTCAATGGTTTTTATGCATTAACCCAGGCTTGAATCCTTGCCGGAAAAATCAGTAAAATGGCAGCGAAAGGCGCTGAATGGCAGCCTTGCATAAGCCTACCAGCATGTGCCGCAGCCGGTTTTCCAGCCGCTGCTATGGCCTCCCCGTACAGGTTAGAACCGATGTAGCTTATGCCTCCCACCATTATCGCCCTGCACTACTGGGCTGGCTCCGGCCGCGAATACGACGTGTTGCGCCCGCTGCTGCTCGGAACCAACTTCCTTACGCCGGACCTGCCCGGCTTTGGCGCGCAGCCGGTGCCGCTGGGGTTCGACTATTCGGTGCGGGCCTACGCCGACTGGATTTTCGCCTACATCCAACAGCAGCAGGTGACGGATTTTACCCTCATCGGGCATAGCATGAGCGGCAAGATGGCGCTGGCCCTGGCCGCCCGCCAGCCGGCGGGCCTGCGCCGGCTGGTGCTGCTCTCGCCCTCGCCGCCGGCCGGCGAGCCCATGTCGGAGGCCGACCGGGCCGCTTTGCTGGCCGCCTACGGCAAGCCGGAAGAAGCTGAAAAAACCTTCTGTAGAATCACCCGTCAGCCTCTTTCGGCGGTGTTGCGCGCCCACGTCATCGCCGATAACCTGCGGAGTACTGAAGCTGCGTGGGACACCTGGCTGCTAAAAGGTGCCCGCGAAGACATCAGCGCCCTGATGCCGCCGCTGAACGTGCCCTGCCACCTGCTGGTAGGCGATGGCGACACGTCCATCACGCCCGATTCGCAGCGTTGCCTCACGCTGCCGCTGCTGCCGGCCGGCACTCCGTTTGAGGTGGTGCCGAACACCGGGCACCTGCTGCCGCTGGAAGCCGCCGCCGAGGTGCGCCGGGCGCTGGGCTAAAAACGGTCATTCCGACCGAAGGGAGGAATCTGAGCAAAACATACTCAAATTCCTCCCTTCGGTCGGAATGACCGTTTTAGGTCGGATTCAACTCCCTATTCCAGCGCCCGGCTGCGGAAAAGCAGATAGCCCAGGTGCCCATAGATGCCAAATCGCTCGGCCGGGTCGTCGTAGAAGCGGGCGTGTAGGGCCAGCGGCCCCACCGGCGTCTGGAAGATGAGGCCGGTGCTGGCCGTCACGCGGGGGCGGTCGAAGCCCGACTTGCGCACGGCCTGTTGCAGGTCGCCCTGTACCAGCGGCTGGGCGTTGAGGTGCACATACACTTCGGAGCGCCACTCCAGTTTTTTGAGGAAGGGCTGGGTGTAGCGCAGGCCCACGGCGGCGTAGCGCGCCGAGCGGTAGGTATCGAGAAACAGCGTGCGCGAGTCGGGCAGCGGCGCAAATACCGGCGACATGGTTTGCGACGAGCGGAAGTTGGTGAACGTGGGCTGGCTGCTGGCCATCAGTTCGCCGAAATAGCCCCAGGCGTGGCGCTCCTTGCCCAGGGCAAAATAGCGCTCTACGGTGGCCCGGAACTGGAGCCACTCGCGGTGCTGCGAGCTGCCCGGCTGCTGAGCCGTGGAGCCCGGCGTGTAGTCCGACGAGCCCGTGACGCCGCGCAGCGTGTACACGTAGCGGTGGCCGCTGGTGGAATACTGCTTGCGGTTCAGGGTATTGCGCGCCAGGCGCAGCGCCCCGGTCACGCCCCGGAACACGGTGGCGTCGAGCACATCGGAGGAATTGATTTCCTTGGAGTTGGTGTACTCGTCCTTGGTGACGAAGGTGGCCAGGTCGAGCAGCAGCCGGCTGCGGAAGGTGGGGCTGATGCCAAATTGCCCGCCGAGCTTGGTGTCCTGCTGCCGCACCTGGGTGTTGATGACGTCGCGGCCCAGCACGCCGCCCGTGTTCTGAAAATCCCACTGATTATAAGTGATTTCGGGCTCGAAGAAGAACGGCAGCCGGGCCGGCACGTTGATGCGGAACGAGCCGTGCGCGCCGTTGTAGAAGCGGCCCAGGCTCACATCGGCCGAGGCGGTGTAGAGCAGCCGGCGCAGGTAGCGGAATTCGAGCCCGAAAAAGAGGTTGTCGATGGGCCGGTTGCTGAGCACGAAGCCCACTTCGGTGCTCACGTTGTTGTTGCGCTGCGCATCGACGCTGAAAATGTAGCCCTTGCGCGCCGCATCGTAGCGAATGCGCGGGTAGATGTTCTTGAAGTAGTCGTCGGCCGCCAGCCGGTAGTAGCCTTCCTCAATGTCATCGAGTGAATACTCGCGGCCCGAGCGCGGGAAAAAGCGTGCCGCGTACTCGTTCTGGTCGGGCCGCAGGCCGCGCACCTGCACGTCGATGAAGCGCGGCTTGGGTGCCAGCCCCTGGAAAGCCAGCCGCCGCCGCTGCAGGCTCGTCGAATCGATGCGCCGGCCGATGCGGGCCTTGATTTTGGCCATGTTGCGGCGGGCGGCCGTGTCGCCTTCGGCAATGAAGTCCTTCACGCGGTCGAAATCGCCCACGCCCATACCCTCCAAATCGGGCTGAATGTAGATGCCGTTTTTGCCCACGCTGCCCGTATCGGCCACGCTCGTGCCCAGAAAGGCTACGGTGCTGGCCAGCAGCGCATCGTCGTTTTTGGGGTATTTCTTGAAGGCCACGTCGCCCACGTTCACCCCAATGATGATGTCCGGGGCGAAGGTTTTCTTCATCGTGTTGGTGGGGAAGTTGTCGTACACCGCGCCGTCGTAGTAGTACTTGCCGTCGAGGTTGCGGATGGGCCGGAAGGCGAGCGGAAACGACATCGAGTTGCGAATGGCGTCGGACAGCGACCCGCTTTTCTGCTCCACCACCTGCCGCGTAAACACCTCCGAAGCCATGCAGCGGAAGGGCACAAACAGCTTGTCGAAATCGTAGTTGGCACTGGCCGAAGCCGGGGCCAGCAGGCGGGCCAGGGCCAGGTTCAGGTTCAAATCGTTCACCAAGTTGGTGCTGATGCGGGCCTTGAACGTGGAATCGATGGCAATGCCTAGGCGCAGGGCCGAGGGCGACGGCTCGGCCGTGAGAAAGTTGAACGTTTTGCTTTCCAAAGGCTTGCCCGAGGTCCAGCGCTGAAACTCGGGGCTTAGCACAATCTGCTCAATCTCATCGGGCGAGTAGCCGGCCGCGTACATGCCGCCAATCACCGCGCCCATGCTCGTGCCCACAATGTAGTCGATGGGAATGTGGTTTTTCTCGAGCTGCTTGAGCACGCCCACGTGCGCCAGCCCTTTGGCCCCGCCGCCGCTGAGCACCAAGCCCACTTTCTGAGCCGAAACAGTGAAAACAGAAAACGCCGTCAGCAGCAAAGCCAGCGGGAAACGGGTGCAGAAGTGACGCATAGGGGCCGGAAGTGACCAGCGCCGGAACTGCGCTGCTGCCGCTGGTACGCCGGGCCGGGCCGTGGGGTTTTTGCGGGGTGAAAGGCCGGCGGCTTTGCCCCTGGATTGGCACTGGTAGGGGCGGGGGCAAGCCCCGCTCCTACCTCTTTTTACGCGGCCTGGTAGCCGATGCCGCGCACGGTTTGCAGGAAATCGGGCGGGGCGAAGCGGGCCAGGGCCTTGCGCACGTTCATAATATGTACGTCGATGTAGTTGGAGCCATCCGTGCCTTTGCCGATGTGGGCGCCCAGCTGCTCGCGGGTGAGGGGCCGGCCCCGGTGCCGGAGCAGGTGGTGCAGCAGGTCGAACTGCGAGCGGCTCAAGTCCACCGCGTCCGAGCCGTGGCGCAGGCGCCGGGCCGCCAGGTCCAACTCAAATCCCGGCCCGAAGCTGATGCGCGGCCGGGGCCGCCCAAACCGCTGCCGGGCAATGCTGCGCAGCCGCCGCTCCAGCTCCAGCAGCGACGTGGAGCTGGCCACGCAGTCGTCGGCCCCGGCCGCGAAGCCGTGCAGCCGGTCCTCCACCGCATCGGTGGCCATCAGCAGGATAAAGGACGCTCGGGAACCGCGCCGCTGGGCGTCGTAAAGCAGCGTCAGGCCCTCGCCGTCGGGCAGGGTTTGGGCCAGGAGCACAAATTCGTAATGGCGGGCGGCCAGCTTGGCGGTGGCAGCGGCCAGGGTAGAGGCGAGGTCGGTGACGTAGCCGGCGCGCTGCAAAAAACGCTGCACGGAATTAAGGCGCTTTTCCTCGGCTTCGATGATGAGAATAGCCATGCCGTAATTAGTTGGTGGAAGTGGCCAGCACGCGCACTTGGGCGTGCATGCCGGGTTTAAGTAAGTGGCCGGGATTGGGCAGCGTGCAGCGCACCTTCATCACTTTGCTGTCGTGGTCGAGCACGTGGAAAACCTGGTTGATGCGCCCTTGCAGCGGCTTGTCGGGGTAGCTCAGCGTGGTAATTTCCACAGCCTGGCCCCGGTGTACCTGGGCCAGGTCCGATTCAAACACGTTGGCCATCACCCACACGCTGTCCAGGTTGGCCACGGTGAAAGCGGCCGGCATGTCGGCGGCGTTGAAGCGCAGGCCCGCCGCCACGTTTTTCTCGATGACGTAGCCCGAGACGGGTGCTTTCAGTTCGTATTGCCCGCCCCGGGCCATGCCGTAGGTGTCGAGCTGGCGGTGGTTGCGGGTGGCGGTGCCGGTGGCGCGGGCCAGCTCGGCGCGGGCGCGGAATACGTCCTGCCCGGCCCCCAGGCCATTTTGGAATAGCTCTTCGGCCACGGCCAGGTTCTTGCGGGCCACGGCCAGGTCGGCGGTGCCGGCGGTGCTCTGGTTTTGCAGCTCGGCAATTTCGCGGCTCTGCAACACGGCCAGTACCTGGCCTTGTTTTACCTCATCGCCCAAGTCAACGCCCACGCGCAGCACTTGCCCGCCCACCCGGGGGAATACCCGCGCCGTGCGGTTGGCATCGGCCGCGATTTCGCCGCTGAGCACCAGTTCTTGCGGGGCGGTGTTGGGGGTTGATTTTGATTCGGTTACGACTTCCTGAGGTGCGGGCTCGTCCAGAGCATCGGCATCGGAAGGAGAGCAGGCGGTGAAGGCCAGCAAGCCGAGTGCGGCCGTAAAGGCGAGGGCGTTCTTGTGGTTGCGAAGGTTTGCAGGCAGCCAGTTTGGTAGGTTCATGGAGTGCAGCAGTGGTGAAACTGCTGCAAGGCTACCGGCAAGTCATTAGAATGCGATTAGAAAAACGTAGCGCGGACTTTTATTCCGCGAGTTCACAACACAGCCAGGGAAGCAAAGGGCTGGAGCTCGCGGACTAAAAGTCCGTGCTACGTAGCTACGCCGTGGGCAGGCGCACCAGCGCGGTGGTGCCGTGGCCCAGCTGCGAAGTCAATTCCAGTTCTCCGCCGTGCTGCTCGATGATTTTGCGGGCCAGCGGCAGGCCTACGCCGTGCCCGGCCACCGGCCGTGCATTGCCGGCCCGAAAAAACGGCTGGAACACCTGCGGCAAATCGGCTTCCGCAATGCCAATGCCTTCATCGCGGATGCACAGGCGTACGCCGCCGGGCTCGTATTCGAGGTCGACGGCCACCGGCTGGTACTCCGAGTATTTCAGCGCGTTTTCGAGCAGGTTGGCGAGGGCGCGGCTGAGCAGGGCGCGGTTGCCGGTGAGCTCCAGCTGCTCGGGCTCGGCGGGCAGGCGGCCGGTGTGCAGGTGCAGGCGCGGGCGCTGGGCCGGGTCGATAGCAGCGCAGGCTTCGGCCAGCAGCTCATCCACCCGGATGCGGGTGTCGTGCTCGGGCAGCGGGGTTTCGGCCTGGGCCAGCTCCAGCAGGTGGTTGAGCAAGGCGTTGAGCTGGGTGAGGTCGGTGAGCAGGGCGTGCAGGGCGGCGCGGTAGGCGGCGGGCTCGCGCTCGCGGGCCAGGGCCAGCTGGGCCTCGCCGATGCTGGCGGCCAGCGGCGTGCGCAGCTCGTGCGAGGCATTGCGCACGAAGGCACGCTGGCCGTCGAAGCTGCTTTCGAGCCGGTCGAGCAGGCGGTTGAAGGTGTGGGCCAGGCGCGAAAGCTCATCCCGCTCGCGGCCCGAGAGGTTTTCGGCCACGCGCCGGTGCAGGTCGTGGGCCGAGATGCTGTCCATCTGGTCGTTGAGGGCCGCGATGGGGGCCAGTGCCCGGCCCGCAAACAGCCGCCCGGCCCCGTAAATCAGCAGCAGGCTGAGCACAAAAATCGTGGCCATAATCGTGGCCAGGTATTGCAGGCGGGCTTCGCCGCGAATGTTTTCGGCCCCGGCCACCACCACGTACTGGCCCTGATTGTCGCGGTAGAAAATGCCCACCGCCTCGCGCGAGCCATCTTTAAAATATTCCTCGTGGCCCTGCCGGATGCGGGCCAGCACATCGGACGGCACCTCCAGGCGGGCATCCTCGTGCACAAAGCGCACCTCGCCCCGGGCATCGTAAAGCTGAATAATCTCCTCTGGCAGCGTGCGCTGAAACTGTTTCTGGAATGCCTGGAACGCCGAGCTGCGCAGCTCATCCTTTTCCAGGTAGATGTAGGCCGCCACCACCGCCCGCTCGCGCAGGCGCTGCCGGAAATCGCGCCGGCTGTAATCGGCCTGCAACAAAAACGCCGTGGTGAGCACCCCCAGCAGAATGAAGGCCACCACGCCCACGAAGAGCCAGGTCAGGCGGTTGCGGATGGTCATTGCGAAGGATTGAGGGTTGAATGTTGAGTTTTGAATTTGTCTCTCATCCTGAGTGCAGCGAAGGACCTTATCACGTCAGCACGAAGCATGCAGGCCTGATAAGGTCCTTCGCTGCACTCAGGATGAGAGACGGATGGCAGGCAAATCCAAATGTTCACAAAAAAGCTATTCCTGCCGCAGCACGTAGCCTGCGCCCGTCACGGTATGAATGAGCTTGGTTGGAAAACCGTGGTCCACTTTTTTGCGCAGGTAACTCACATACACGTCAATCACGTTGCTGCCCGCGTCGAAAGACTCGTCCCAGCCATGCTCCGCGATTTCGCCCCGGCTGAGTACGCGGCCGGGGTAGCGCAGCAGCAATTCCAGTAGGTTAAACTCGCGAGTGGTGAGGCGCAGCGGCTGCCCGGCCCGCGTCACGGTGCGGCTGGCGGTGTCCATCAGCACGTCGGCAAAGGCCAGGCGGGCGCCGTGGGGCTGGGCGTTGCCGCGCCGGGTGAGGGCGCCCACCCGCGCCATCAGCTCCGCAAAATCGAAGGGCTTCACGAGGTAGTCATCGGCCCCGTTGCCGAAGCCCTGGAGCTTGTCCGTAGTGGTGCTCAGGGCCGTGAGCAGCAGCACCGGCACCCGCGCATCCTGCGCCCGGATGGCGGCCAGCACCTCCAGCCCGCTGCGGTGGGGCAGAATCACGTCGAGAATAATCAGGTCGAAGGGCTGGGCGAGGGCCAACTCCTGGCCGCGCTCGCCGTCGGCGGCCACGGTCACGGTCAGCTGTTCTTCTTCTAAACCTCGCTTGATGAGGGCCGAAAGCCGGGGGTCGTCTTCAACCAGTAGAATGTTCATGGGCGAAAAGGGGATGGCCGGAGCCTGCAAAGGTCGGCACCGAACCCTACGCCGGGAAACCCAGCGTCACCATCAGCCGCAGCTGCTGCTCCCGAAACTCAAGCTGCAAGCCCAGGCTGTGGGCCAGCCGCCCGGCAATCCAGAGGCCCAGGCCGGTGCCAGGGGCCAGCGGGTCGGCTTGGTACCAGGCGGTGGTGAGCTGGGCCAGATGCTCGCCCAGTGGGGCCGCCAGCTCATTTACGATGCTGATAACGGGCCCGTAGGACGTTGCAGCGGCTTGCAGGCGCAGCGTTACGCCGGTGCCGGGCCGGGCGTGCTTGCGGGCGTTGTCAAGCAGGTTCAGCAGGAGCGTGGTGAGTTGGTCGGCATCCGTTTCGATGGTGAGGGCTGCCGTTGGTTCGTCATCAGCAGGCAACTCGATGGTAAGGGCGCGACCTGCCGTACGGAAGCGCGGCAGTTCCCGGTCGGCCAGCGCCAGCAGCAGCTCATCAAGTGCAACCGGGCTGCGGTTGATGGGTAAATCAGCTCCATTACCCAACCGGCCCACCAGCAGAAAATCGTCCACGAGGCGGCCTAGGCGGGCCAGCTCGGCATCGTGGCCGGCCAGGGCGGCGCGAGTGGCGGGCGGCAGGCTGGGGTCGCGCCCACTCACGTCGAGGCCGGTTTGCAAAGTGGCCAAGGGCGTGCGCAACTCGTGGGCCGCGGCAGCCAGGAAGTTGGCCTGCGCCGTGGCCTGGCCACGCAGGCGGGCCAGCAGCTGATTCAGAGTTTCGGCCAACTCCTGCACCTCGTCGCCGGTGTTGGGTACAGGCAGCGGCGCAATATCGGTGGCCTGCTGAATGCGCTGGGCCTGCGCGGCCATGCGCCGCAGGGGCCGCAGCACCACGCCCGCCACCAGCAGTGCCAGCGCGCCGGCCAGCGCCGCGCTGCCCAGCAGGCCCAGCGCCAGCGTGCGCCGTACCCGCGCCAGAGCTTTTTCGAGGGGCGCGGCGGGGTGGGCCAGCCACAGCGTGAGGCGGCCGGTGGGCTCGGCGTAGTCGGCGCCCGGGCCGGGTGGGGCGGCCAGGCGGGCCACGGCTATTACGCGGCCGTGGTCCAACCGTCCGCCCGGCGCGGCCGGCCGCGGCAGCCCGGCCGTGTCACTTGCCGGCCACCGGGCCGAGCGGAACAATTCACGGGCTGGCTGGCCGGGCTCCTCAAACACGAGTCGCATAGTTTCGCCGCTCTGGTCGGGGAGGGGCAGCGTAGGCTCGGGGTCGAGGCTGACGCGGGCCAGCAGCTGACTGGCCCGCAGGCGCAGGCGGTCGTCGTCGGCGCGGGCCAGCAGGCGGCCCAGGCTGCGGTATTGGTAGCCACCCGCCGCCAGCGTGGCCAGCCCAAACACCAGCCCGAACACCAGCAACAGCTGTCCGCGCAGGCCCAGGCGGAAACGGTGTCTTGGGGGTGTGGTAGGGGACATTGGGAATGGGGTGAAGGAGCAGACTGACAGCCGGTGACGTTCTTTCACTCAAGACTACCCCGCCGCCCCCGGCTCGCGCAGCCGGTAGCCCTGCCCAATCACCGTTTCCAGCAAGGCCGGTGCGGGCGCAAAATCCCGGTCGAGCTTGCGGCGCAGCTGCGAGATGTGTACCTCAATCACATTCGAGCCCATGTCGTAATCCACGTCCCACACCTTTTCAGCGAGGCGGGTTTTGCTTACCACACGGCCCGCGTTGCGGAGCAGCAATTCCAGCACCGCAAACTCGCGGTTGGTCAGGCTGAGGGTTTTGCCAGCCCGTGTCACCACCCGGCCCAGCGGGTCCAGCACGAGGTCGGCTAGGCGCAGGGCGTCGGCCCCGGCCGGACCAGCGGTTTTGCGGCCGATGATGTGCAGGCGGGCCAGCAACTCATCAAACGCAAACGGCTTGCGCAGGTAGTCCACGGCCCCGGCTTCGAGGCCCTTCACCACGTGCTGCGTATCGGTGAGGGCGCTGAGGATGAGCACGGGCGTCTGAATACCGAACTCGCGCAGGTTGCGCAGCACGTCGAGGCCGCTCTGGCCGGGCAGCATCAGGTCGAGCAGCACGGCGTCGTAGGGCGTGGTGGCGGCTTGCTCCAGGCCTTCGGGGCCGGTGGCGGCCACGTCGGCCACGTGCCCGGCCTGGGTAAGGCCCTGCTGAATGAAGCCCGCCAGCCGGGCTTCGTCTTCGACGATGAGAATGCGCATGAGGGGAATACGTAGCGTGAACTCGGCGAGTCCGCGCCTGGATGAATGACTATGCAAATGCGCGGACTCGCCGAGCTCACGCTACGAAAAAACGGCGCGGAGTTTTGCTCCGCGCCGTTTACACTTTTTAACCCACCTACCGCACCAGGTATTTCACGCCACCCAGGGCCAGCGTTTGGGCGTGCACCACGCGGGGGGCGGTGGTACCGGCCACGCGGGCTTCGCCGGGCTGAGCGGTGCGCAGGTTGCCGGTGGCTTCCAGCGTCGCGCCCACGGTCAGCTTGTCGCTCAGCTGCTCCAGGGCGTGGGGTGGCAGCTGCACCACGGTCTGGTCGCTCAGCACCACGCCGCGGATGTGGCCTTTGGGGTCGCGCCGCAGTTCTTTAATGCTGCCTTTGGCTGTGGTGGTTTCCGGGGTGGGCGGGGTGGTGGGGCGCACGGGCGGCGCATCGTTAATCGTCTGTCCGCCGCTGGTGAGGCTCACGAAGCGGAAGTGGCTACGGCCGTCGGGGCCGGTGTGGCGCACGCCGCTCACCGTCACGGGGCTGCCGGGTTTGGCGGCGGCCAGCAGCTGCTGGCCCAGATGGCGCGGGAAGCGCACGGTGTCCACCGCGCCGGTTTCGGGGCGCAGAATGAAGGCATCGTACACCTGCTCATCGTTGTGGGCCACGTAGCTGCTCAGCGTGCCGCGCACGTCGGTGATGGTTTGCAGGCCGCCGCGCCGGCCGGGGCCGCCCTGGGGGCCGTGTTCTCCGTGCGGGCCGCCGTGCTCGCCACGCGGGCCACGGGGCGGGCGGGGGCCATCCGGGCCGTCGGGGCCTTCGCCCTCAGCGGGCGGCGGGGGCGGAGTGGCCAAGTTGCCGGTGGTGGCTTTGGCCGATTTCGACGTTTTGGTTTTGACTTTGGTGACGGTCTGGGCATCGGCCTGAATGGTGCCGGCCAGCAGCGCGGCAGCCAGCAGGGCCACCGAATAAAAGGGCTTGTTCATGGGATTGACGAAAAAGACAGGAGGATGAAAAGTTGGGCAGTAAGCGTCGGCGAGCTCCGGTTGCTCTTCCGACGATACAAAATTTCCATCGTGCCCTGAAGCCGGCCTTAAGGTCACATTAATTTTTCTTCAGGTGAATAATCGGCAGCGTTTTCGGCCAAAATCCGGTTAATGTTTTTCTTTCAATATATTTATCCCCAGCCGCCTACCTCGTCCCGTTCGGCCAAATTTATTCCATTCCTTCACTCCACAACCGCATGAAACACTTCTCCTCGCTGGTTTTGCTGCTGGCCGCCGGCCTGTGGGCCACCACTGCCCATGCGCAGGCTTATCGGCCGTTTCGCTTCGGGCTTACCTATCAGCTCAGCGCCGCCGCCACGCCCGGCGACACCACGCACCTGCTGCGCTTGGCCAGCCGACAGGCGCAGGGGGCAGATTCCTTGTTTCTGTTTGATAAGCGTACCAGCCGGGGCCGCGCCCTGTCCCAGCAAGGCAATTGCGGCTACTACACACAGCGCAACGACAACCTATTTGGCTCCTCGCTAACGCAGCGGCCCGGGGCCGAGTACGTCCTCACGGCCGCTAACGGCCGCACCTTCACGCTGCGCACCCGCGCCGTGCTGAACCAGGCATGGGCGGCCACTACGGGCGGCCTCACGGCCCGCGTCACGGCCCGCACGCTGGGCACGGTGCTGGGGCAGGCCGATTCGCTGGCCACCATCACCCTATCGGATGGAGCCGTGATAACGCTCGGCAAGCGCCTGGGCTGGGTGAATGGCCCGGCGCTGGGGCACTACCTCAATGCCCGACTGCCGCAAGCCGTGCTCACCCTCACCGCGCTGCCGGAACTGGGGCTGGGCATAAATCAGCTGGGAGCCTTTGCGGTGTATGACTTTCAGCCCGGCGATGTATTCCTGCGCAAAAATGTGAATCAGTACGCGCTGGGGCCGGGCGTGGTATGCCAGACTCAAATCTGGACGCGCGACAGCATCATCAGCCGTACCCTCAGTGCCAGCGGCGATGCGCTGGACTACCAGCTGCAACGCCGCACCCTCACCCGCAACTGCACCGGTGCGCCCGTGCTGAGTGCGCCCGTAGTGCAAGCGCTGCACATTACCCGTACCACCGACCATCTCGACCAACCTACCGGCTTCTGGGAGCGCCCGACTTCGACCAGCACGGCCGGGCTGGTGCACCTGCCCGCCTGGCGCACCGGCGCCTACAACGGCCGGCTCGTGCAGCAGCACGCAGGTTATATGCAGTGCGGCATTGCTACGGCCGACAGCACTTCGCTGCTCAATGCCAGCAACCTCGATGCCGGTTATGCCGTCTTCACGGCCGCCGGCCTGGGCCGCACGCAGGAGGAATACACCAGCTTCACCACCGAAACCACCGAGCTGCTCGGCTACCGCAAGGGCACCGAAACCTGGGGCCAGCTTACCACTTTCGCGCAGCTGCTGCCCGTGCGCGCCAGCCGCCCGGCCAGCACCACGGCCGCTTTCCCCAACCCGTTCGGCGCCGAAATCCAGGTGGCTTTCAGCTTGGCCCGCCCGCAGTCGGTGGGCCTGACGCTGCACGATGCCCTGGGCCGCCAGGTGCGGGAAATGGCCGCCACATCGCAGCCGGCGGGGGCACGGCAGCTCATCCTGCCCACCGCCGGGCTGCCCGTGGGCGTGTACAGCCTGCACTTGCGGTTTGCCGAAGAAGGCCGCACAGAGGTGCTGCGGGTGCTAAAAGCCGAATAGCGCTATCGGCTTACCACTTTTTGAAAATAACATACACGGCCGCCACCAGCAGGATGAAGCCTACTACGTGGTTCCAGCCCAGCTTGTCGGTTTTGAACACGAATACCGCGCACAGCGTGAATACCGTGAGCGTAATCACCTCCTGAATCACCTTGAGCTGGAATAAGCTGAACGGCCCGCCGTTTTCCTCGAACCCCAGCCGGTTGGCCGGCACCTGAAATACGTACTCGAACAGGGCCAGTCCCCAGCTCACCATGATGACGCCAAACAGGCCCAGTTTGGCAAACCAAGCCATTTTCTTGAACAAGTGCAGGTGCCCGTACCAGGCAAACGTCATAAACAGGTTAGAGATGGTGAGCAGCAGGAGGGAATAAACGCCTTTCATGAAGTGAATTGATGAACTGGTGATTCGACTGGCTTGGGCTAATACGTTGCAGGCCGGCATCTCTACTACGCAACCCGTCCAATGGTTCAGCTTTACTATTGCGGTGCGGATGATTGTTTTGTGTCGGCTTGCGGGTTGGCTGGCTCCGCCAACATTCGGCTAGTCCACGAATTCACCAATTTCCCACTCCACCTCATGCCCACGCTAGACCCCGGCATCGGCGAAAAATTCTCGCGCCGCACCAAGCGGGCCATCAACCACGACGGCTCGTTCAACGTGCGCCGGCGTGGGGGCCCGCACCGCCACGACCCGTACCAGTGGCTCATTCAGATGGATTGGTATCCGTTTATCGGCCTGGTTGTCGTGTTTTTTACGGTGCTGAACGTGGCCTTTGCCCTTGCTTTTATGGGCCTGGGCCTCGAAGACCTGCCCGGCGTGGCCGCCCCGCGGGGCGGCGTGCAGGATTTTCTAAGCGCCCTGTTTTTCTCCATCCAAACCTTCACTTCCGTTGGCTACGGGCACGTGTACCCGGGCACCAACGCCACCGGTTTCCTCAGCAGCGTGGAGGCGCTGGTGGGCGTGCTCACGTTCGCCCTGGCCACGGGCTTGCTATACGGGCGGTTTTCGCGGCCCACGGCGCGCATTCATTTCAGCCGCACGGCCATCATCAGCCGCCGGCCCGATGGCACGCCCTGCCTGCAGTTCCGCATCGCCAACCAGCGCAACAACATCCTCATCGACCTGCAGGCCCGCGTGCTGCTCAAGACCGTGAACCCCGCCACCAACGACCAGACCTACGCCCTGCTGCCGCTTGAGCGCGACGCCATCAGCTTCTTTCCCCTGAGTTGGACCATCGTGCACGACATCACCCCCCAAAGCCCGCTTTATAATCTGTTGCCCGCTGATTATGAGCGCCTCGATGTCGAAATCATTATCCAGTTGAAGGCCTACGACGACACCTTCGCCCAGGACGTGCACGCCCGCAACTCCTACACCCACGACGAGATTGAATGGCACCGCCGCTTCATCCGCGCCTACGAAGTAGGCGAAGATGGTATCGCCGTGGTCGATTTGGATATGGTGCACATGACGGAGGCGTTGGATGGTTAAAAGCTGTGCCCCTTCGCTGCGCTCAAGAGAACGGGCGTTACTCGTCGTGTCCGGGTGCGGTTGTGGCCGGTGCGCCGGCCGTTTGCTTGGCTTCCAACTCCAGCCGCTGCTGCTCTTTGGCCGAGGGGGTGTATTGCAGCTGGCGCAGGTCGGGCGAGCCGCCGTCGACCCAGCAGGTAAACCAGAAATCACCGATAAGGGCCGAAGCGTAGCGTAGCTGGCGCTCCACCTGGCCATTGAGCCGGGCGTGGTAAGCCTTGCTGAAATCGCGCGAGTACGCCCGCACCGTCTGGCTGCCGCGCTGCTCGTAGCCGTATTTCTGGTCTTCCTGATACTCGGCCGTGAGCTGTTTCTCGAAGCGCAGCACCGAATCCACCGCCGCGTGCGAGCGGATAACGGCCGACCAAATCGCGTCGCTGGGCCGCTCCAAATACTCGGCCTTGCCGCTGAACAGGTCGTAATCGGCGCTCAGCAACTCGGGCAGGCGCGATTCCCACAGCCCGTGGATGCCGCGCTGGCCCGTGAGCTGGCCGTTGTAGTTGCGGGTCGTGTGCAGCGGCACGCAGGCATCGGCCACGTAGTGCCCCAGGTCGGCCGAAAGGCTCAGAATGCGGTCCGTGTCCTTGGCCTTGAAGGCGGCGGTGAGCTGGTTTTTCATGCTCACCACGTTCCAGGGCACAATGCCGTGGCGCAGCAACGAGTCCTCGCCGTAGCGGGCCACGGCGTCGGCGTACTTGCGGGGCAGCTTAAACTCGGCACTGTCGCCGTAGCGGTCCACGTCGAGGAAATGCTTGGGGGCCTCGCCCGGCACCACGGTGCGCCGCGAATCGGGCCGCGTGGCGTTCACCGTCAGGTAATCAATGTTGGCCTTATAAAAGCCAATCATGCCCGGGGGCAACGTGTACACCGCCAGCCGGTTTAGCAGGCGATGGCCGAAAAACCCCCACGCCTGTGCCTGACGGGCAACGAAAAGTAAGGGCAAACAAATCAGAAGCAGGTAGCCGTATTTTTTCACGGCTAACAAGGTACGATTCAAGTCCGAGAATCAATCACTGCAAAGAGTTGTCTGTCATCCTGAGCGCAGCGAAGGACCTTATCACGCTAGAACATTCCAGCGTGATAAGGTCCTTCGCTGCGCTCAGGATGACAGAATTGTTGGATTGCTACCGCCGCCGGCCCTCGCCCACGAATTTCATGCGGTAGTCGTGCCGTACGTCGCCCTTGCTGATGCGGGCCAGCTTGCCCTTCAACAGCTGCTTTTTGAAGCCGGAGAGCTTATCAGTGAACAGGATACCTTCCAAATGGTCGTACTCGTGCTGGATGACACGGGCGGCCATGCCTGAAAAAGCCTCTTCGTGCACCTGGCGGTTTTCGTCCTCGTAGCGCAGCACGATATCGGCGTGGCGCGTCACCAGCTCGCGCACCCCCGGGATGCTCAGGCAGCCTTCCTCAAAGCCCCATTCCTCGCCGGTTTCGCTCACCATCTGCGGGTTGATGAAGGCGCGCTTCACGGCCGGTTCGGGCACTTCTCCCTCTTCCAACTCGGCCAGGTCTTCCTCGTCCAGCTCCACCATCGGGCCGGAATCCATCACAAACAGCCGCACGCCTTTGCCCACCTGGGGGGCCGCCAGGCCCACGCCATTGGCCGAATACATGGTTTCATACATGTCGGCAATCAGCTGCTTCAGTTCGGCGGCGGGCAGGTCGGCGGCAATGCTTTTGGCTTTGGTCTTGAGAACGGGGTCGCCGATGGCAACAATGGAGTAAATCATCTTTTTTAATGGTTAATGATTAGCGGTCAATGGTTAATGAAAACTCTGTCTTGGTGATTTATCATTCATCATTAACCATTAATCATTGATTCAGACTTCCCGCATGAGCGGCGATTCGAGAAATGATTGCAGAATAATGGTGGCGCTGATGCGGTCCACCGTCGCTTTGTCACGCCGAGCCTTCTGGCCCAGGCCGCCGGCCAGCATGGTGGCGTGGGCCATGCGCGAGGTAAACCGCTCATCGAGCTCGTGAACGGGCAATTCGGGCAGCTCACGGCGCAGCGTGCGCAGCAGGCCCACCACGGCGCTCGTCACGTCGGTTGGCTCGTTGAGCAGCGTGCGCGGCATGCCCACCACCACGGCCCGCAGGGGCTCGCGCTGGTGGTAAGACTTTACATAAGCTAGCAAATCCTTGCTGTGAATGGTTTCCAGCGGCGAGGCAATCATGCACAGCGGGTCGGTCACGGCCAGGCCCACGCGCTTATTTCCGTAGTCGATGGCGAGGATGCGACCCATGTGGTGGCGGGGTAAAACGAAAGAAGTGAAAAGAGCCAGCCGGTGCGGCCGGGTACAAAGATACGGCGGGCTGAAAGCTCCCAATCCGCCGGGCAACCCCAGCCGTATTTGCTCCGAGTTCTGACGGTGGCTGCGCTCGCACCGGAAAAAGCCCCATCCAACGGGCAAAGACCAGGGCTGAGCGAAAGGTGCCCGAAAACTTATAGGTAAAATTATAAATTGCAGCCGCTTTAAAACGACTTATCCGAGAAGATTGAATTGTAATTTGCCGATAAAAATGCCGATATTTTGCCCTTTTATTGTAAATTATTGCATAAATTTAGGAAATAAAGAAATGACTACCTTTCCGCTCTTGAAACTGGGAAAATTTCAATAGTTTTGAATCCTATTTAATATTATCCTATTGATTATTACCTCTACACTTACCGCTTATGCCCACTTCTATCCCTGCTAACCGGGCAACTGGTGTGCCCGTCGGCTTGCGGCGGCGCGGCTGGCTGCGGCAAGGCTTATTGTTAATGCTGGCTATGGGCTGCGGCGTATTGGTGGCCAACAATCCCTTCCGGCCGTCGTCGGAAAACCCCGACGCCACGGCCCGGGGCTACCTGCGCTTCAAGGAAATCCTGAGCTACGTGGACCGCGACTACGCCGACTCCGTGGACACCGAAGGCCTGGCCGACTACGCCGTGGCCCAGATGCTGGAAAAACTCGACCCGCACTCCGTCTACATCCCGGCCCGCGACCGCGAAAAAACCGATTCCTTCCTGCAAAGCGACTACGATGGCATCGGCGTCGAATTCAACACCTTCCGCGATACCGTGACGGTGGTGGCCCCGCTCAGCGGCGGCCCGGCTGAGCAGGCCGGCGTGCAGCCCGGCGACCAGATTCTGAGCATCGGCGGCAAGCGCGTATCGGGCGCTCACCTCACGTCCGGGCAGCTTTCGCAGCTGTTGCGCGGCCCCCGGGGCAGCAGCGTGGCCATCGAGCTGCGCCGCCGGCACCAGGGCCAGCCCCTGCGCCTTAGCATAGCCCGCAGCCGCATTCCGAATAGCTCCATTGACGCTGCATATTTGGTGGATGACCAGACCGGCTACATCAAGGTAAGCCGCTTTGCTTCCAATACTTACGACGAGTTCAAGGCGGCGCTGGCCGACCTGCGCCGGCAGGGCCTCACCCGCCTCGTGCTGGACCTGCGTGGCAACCCCGGCGGCTACCTCGACCGGGCCACCCGGCTGGCCGATGAGTTTATTGGCGGCTCGCGCAAAATCGTGTACACCGACGGCAAGGGCGAGCAATACGACTCGCAGACCTATGCCAAAGTAGCCGGCGAATTTGAGGAAGGCTCCTTGGTGGTGCTCGTGGACGAGGGTAGCGCTTCGGCGGCCGAGGTGGTGGCCGGCGCGTTACAGGACCACGACCGCGCTACGCTGGTGGGCCGTCGCACCTTTGGCAAAGGCCTCGTGCAGCAGCCCATTTCCCTAAGCGACGGGGGCGAGCTGCGCCTCACCATTGCCCGCTACTACACGCCCGCCGGCCGCTCCATTCAGAAACCCTACGGCGCCAACTACGCCGAATACAGCGCTGAACTGAGCGGCCGCTCGGCCCGCGGCGAGCTGCAATCGGCCGATAGCATCCACTTTTCCAACAAGCTGCGCTTCCGCACCGACCACGGCCGCACCGTGTACGGTGGCGGCGGCATCATGCCCGATGTGTTCGTGCCGCGCGATTCGGTGGCCCATTCGCTCTATTTCACCAAGCTGCTAAGCCACGGTGTGGCCCGCGCCTTCGCCCTGAACTTCTACCAGAGCCACAAAGCCGAGCTGGAAGGCCTGCGCTTCGAGCAGTTCAACGCCACCTTTCGCATTTCGGATACGCAGCTGATGAGCCTGACCACCCAGGCCGCCCAGGACGGTGTGACGGCCGACGCTGCCGCCGTGCGCCGCTGCGCGCCGCTGCTGCGCAACCAGCTCAAAGCCTACATTGCCCGCAGCGCCTACGGCACCGTGGCCTATTATACCGTGCTCCGCGAGCAGGATGCCGAATTGCAGCGCGCCCTGCACGTGGTGAGCGACAGCACCGCGCAGCTGGCGCTGCTGGGGAAATAGGGGAGAGGCTGTTATTGCGAGTGGAGTGGAGCGGAGCGCGGCAATCCGTAACTTCACGGCTCCAATCCCACCCCTGATTTTATGTCGCATTACCACCGCCTCGGCCAGATTCCGCGCAAGCGGCACACCCAGTTTCGCCAGCCCGATGGCTCCCTGTATTCGGAGCAGCTGGTGGGCACGCTCGGTTTTCACGGCGTGTCGTCGCTGCTTTACCACGTGCACCCGCCCACCCAGATAAAGCATGTGGGCACGCCCAAGCCCTTCGCCCCGAAGTTCATTAAGGACCGGCCGCTCCAGCCCGAGCACCTGCGCACGCTGGCCCAGACCAGCACCGGCGGCGACTACCTGGCCGCCCGCCAAACGCTCCTCGGCAATGCCGACGTGACCATGAGCATCTGCAATCCCACGGCCAAGCGGATGGACTATTACTACAAAAATGCCCAGGCCGACGAGGTGATTTTTGTGCACGAAGGCCGGGGCGAACTGTGGAGTCAGATGGGCAAAGTAGCCTTCGAGCCAGGCGACTATGTGGTGGTGCCACGCACCGTCATCCACCAATTGCATTTCGAAGAAGGCCCGGTGCGGCTGATGATTATCGAGTCGTTCAGCCCGGTGGAAACGGTGCGGCGCTACCGCAACCACTTCGGCCAGCTGTTGGAACACTCGCCCTACTGCGAGCGGGACATGCGCCCGCCATCGGAACTCATCACGGAGGAGTATCCCGAAGGCGACTACGTGATACACACCAAAAAAGAAGGCATGCTGCACGAGCTGACCTACGCGCACTCGCCGTTCGACGTGGTGGGCTGGGACGGCTATTTCTACCCCTACGCCTTCAGCATTCACGATTTTGAGCCGATAACTGGCCGCCTGCACCAGCCGCCGCCCGTGCACCAGACGTTTGAGGGGCACAACTACGTCATCTGCTCCTTCGTGCCGCGGTTGTTCGATTACCACCCGCTCAGCATCCCCGCGCCTTATAACCACTCCAACGTCGATTCCGATGAGGTGCTGTACTACGTGGCCGGCAATTTCATGTCGCGTAAGGGGGTTGATTTGGCGTCCTTCACCTGGCACCCTACCGGCCTGCCGCATGGCCCGCACCCCGGCACCGTGGAGGCCAGCATTGGCAAAAAAGAAACCCACGAGCTGGCGGTGATGCTCGACACCTTCCGCCCGCTCTACCTCACCGAAACGGCCCTGCCCTACGTGGACGGCCGCTACCCCATGAGTTGGAACCCGGGCTTCGTGCCCGACCCGCCCAAATCGGCGGATATGATGGATTAGGTCGCTGGTTGTAACTTTGAAGAACTACCGTAGCGGTTGCCCCCGGACTCTTTAGCGACCCGGTTACGTATACCGAGCCCTACTCATCAATAGCCCGACAATCTATGAAGAAGCTACTTTTCCTCGCCCCCGTACTGATGCTGCTGACGGTGTTCGGTTGCAAAAAGAACTTGCTTGACCAGCTCCTGACGTTTACCGTGGATGTGTCGCAGAACTCCCGAATCCCCCCGCCCAGCATTTTCTACACGGGCCTGCCCCGGCCGGTATCCATCATCACGAATTCGGAAACCTCGTTTCGCAACAACAAGACCACCCGCGACAAGGTCAAAAACGTGCTGCTCGACCAGATGCAGCTTACCCTGGTTAGCCCGGCCGCGCTCAACTTCGACTTCCTCGATACCCTGCGGGTTTACATCAATACGCCCAAGGTTAATAATCGGGTTTTGCTCGCGCATCTCTACAATCCGCCCAAGGGTGCCAAAACGCTGATGCTCATTCCAACCACCGACCGCCTCGATGACTACCTGAAGGCGGATACGTACGAGCTGACGGTGTACAGCCGGCAGCGGCCGAATTACTTTATTATGGATTCCCTCACCATCCGTTCGGACACGCGCTTTAAGGTAACGGCCGACCCACTGTAGCTGCACGCAAAATCAAAAAAGCCCTTTCCGCACGCGCAGAAAGGGCTTTTTTTTTCATGTTCTAACGTGAGTCGAAGCCCGCTACTTCACTACCGCCACGCGATTGTAGTGGTCAATCAATTTGGCCACGTCGGCGGGCTGGTCGTATTGCAGGTGCTGGGCGTTGGCAAAGGTGCTGATTTCGTTCTCGCGCTTGCCAAACAGGCGCAGCACATCGGCCTGGTTGAGGGTAATGGGGTGCAGGGGTTCGGTGGGCTCGTTGCCGACGCCGACCAGCAGCAGGGGGGCCATAGAAAGGCGGCCGGCCGTGGCATCGGCTCCTGAGGAGTAGAGGCGGGCGAGCAGCAGCGGGCCGGCATCCACGGCCGTGAGCACTTCCACGAATTCGCGGCGGGTGCCGGCGCTGCCTTCTTTCACCAGGCGGGGGCGGAAGCGGCGCAGGGCATCGGCCCCGGTGCCGCCCATTTCGCCAATGTCGAAGCCACGCAGGCTGCCTACGGGCCACAGGTGCGTCGAATCGGTGTTAATAGAATCCTGGGCTTCGAGTAGGCGCATGCCGGCGTGGAAGCGCAGGCCCGGCACGGGCCGGTAGCGGCCGTCGAAGGTGCGCAGGGCGCCCACCTTAAAGGTGCCATCGCCGAGGAAGCCGGTGGTTTGGCTCTTCAGGCCGGCTCGCAGGGTGGCGGCGGTGGGGTTGCGGTTGCTTTGGGCGTAGATGGCGCGGGCTTCAGCTTGTTCCTTAGCGGCTTGGGCATTGGCCTGCTGTGCACCAGCAAGTAAAAAAATAGTAAATAAGTAGTGGTGGAGTTTCACTAAAGTCACTAAAAAATGGTGGGCGATATAGGGGCGTCAAAAATACGATAATCGAGTCGTTGCGCACTGATGGGCCTTGTTTTCAAGCACCGTGCCAGCTTGGGATTTAAAATCCAGAGGAGCACAGGCTTTGTAGTCCGCGCTACATGATATGCCTCAAGGCTGCTTAAAGGAAAGCTGATTATAATATTCCACCATGCGCAGCACCTGGCCCAAGTCGGTGTAACTCAGGCCTTGATTGGCAGCCCAGGCAGTTATTTCGGGTGCACGCGAGCCAAATAGCTCGCTCACACTCTTTCGGTTGAGGGATATCGCCCGCAGCGGGTCTTTGGCCACCAAGTCGGTGCCAGCCAATACCGTCTGGCCGATTTCGGTACGTTCCGGTCGGGTTTCGGTGCGCAGAATGGGGTCGAGCTGGGCATCTTCGTGGTGGTAGCTGTGCTGCAGGGCCAAGACCAACGGGCTGTTATCAGACTGGGTCAGCACCTCCACAAAGTCGAGCTTGGTGCTGCCGTTGCGCACCATCTTGCTGCGGAAGTGCCGGGCCTCACCGCCCCGCCCTAGGTAGAAGCCGTCCAGGCTGCCCGGCGGCCACACGTGGCTGCCGGTCGAGTCGCGCACTTCCAGCAGGCGCAGGGCCACGTTGTATTTCAGGGCCGGCACTCGCACCCGGCGCTTGTCAAGCAGGACTAGCGTGCCCGGCTGGTCCACGCGGATGAGGTAGGCCTCCGGAGCATTCACCAAATCTTTGCGCATGCGAGCCAGGGCATCGGGCGCATTGGCCCGCTGGTAGAGGTCCATGCCGATTTCGGTGAGGTCGCGCTGGGTTTGGGCGTGGGCGGATGAGGCCAGCAGCAGGAAGGCCAGTAGCAGGCCCACTCCCGTTTTTTGGGTAGTAGTCATGGAGAAATTGGAAAGGTAGAAAATGGGCTAAGCCCGTCGCGTTTAGCGGTTGCGGCCGTATTGTTCGTGGCTGCTCACCCAGTCGGAGCTCGAAATAGCGGCACCCAGGCTCAGCTCGCCGGCCAGCACCACGCCAGCCACTATTTCGGCAAATTTGCGCACCGTGCCCCGGCCCACGCAGCCCAGCATTTGCAGGCACTCGTTTTGGGTGGCCAGGCCGGTGCCGCCGCCGTGGGTGGCCACAATCAGCGAAGGAATGGTGATGCTGATGTACAAATCCCCGTCCTTGTTCACTTCGGAATACAGGATGCCAGCCGAGGATTCGCTCACGTTGGCCACGTCCTGGCCCGTGGCGATGAACATGGCCGTGATGCCGTTGGCCGAGTGCGCGCCGTTGTTATTAGCCCCCGAAATGAATGCGCCCACATTGCTCACCTGCCCGTGGTAGGCCAGTTGCTCGGGCGTCACGCGCATGCGCTGCATCAGAATATCGCGCTTTATCACGGCTTCGGCCACTACGCGCTTGCCCCGCGTACGCATCACGTTGATTTGGGAGGCTTTTTTGTCGGTGGCGAAGTTCGATTCGAGGTAGAAGTGCTCGATTTTCGCGCCCTTGTAGTTCTCCAGAATCCAGGAGCAGGCGGCGAAGGTGGCGCGGCCTACCATGTTCTGCCCGGCCGCGTCGCCGGTGCTGAAATTGAAGCGCAGGTAGGCGAATTTGTTGCTCAGATACGTGTCGATGTACTGCAGCTTGGCCACGCTGGAGGTGCTTTCGGCCTGCGGCCGAATCTGGTCAATGGTGTCTTCTACCCATTTGCCGAAGTCCCGCGCCCCGCGCGCATCATCAAACACGAACACCGGCGCCCGCTGCATGGCATCGCCGATGACGGTGCATTTCACGCCGCCGCATAAGTTCAGCACCTGCATGCCACGGTTGTAGCTGGCTACCAGCGTGCCCTCGGTAGTAGCCATCGGAATCAGGAAATCACCCTGCGCGTGCTCGCCGTTCACGGTCAGCGGCCCGGCCAGTCCCACCGGAATCTGGGCCACGCCCATGAAATGCTCGCAGTTGCCCTGCAGCTGGTGGGCATCGAAGGAATAGTGCTTGAGGTGCTTGAATTCTTTGCCCGAAAACTGCTCGGCGAAGCGCTGGCGGGCGGCGATGGCGGCATCGGAATAGTCGTCTTCCTCGGAGCGCGGAATGCGGGGCTTGGAGTTGGCTACGCCCACAATGGCGTCTTCCACCTCTACGTGCAAGTCGCCGAAGGCATCGGTCGAAAACCACATCTGCACCGGGTGGATGCCCTCCGGCAGGGGCGGCACGTCGAGCATCACCGTGATGGCGCGGCCCACGGGCAGTTCGACGGCCTGCCCGTCGGCATCGATGGCCGTGGCAGCCCGCTGCTCGCCGTTGCCCAAATCGACCCGGATTTTATCGGCCGGTACCACCACCTCGCCCACCTGCACCTGCTTGAAACCGGTCACCTTCACGGTATCGAGCCGGTTTTTGAGGCTGAAGGCCACGCCCGCGTTTTCGGGCAGGTTGTGCAGGCTGCCGCGGGTGTAAAGCAGCTTGAGGAGCATGGGGCTGGGCGTGAAAACCATCGGGCGAAGGAAATGGAGGAAGTGGGAATTGGAAGAGGGGCGCAGAGCGGGGGTGAAGGTGCGGAATTTTGGGCGGAATGCGTAAGCAAGCCACGCAATTATTGCCAGTGAAAGGTAATGGGCATAGTGTATTTTACCCTAACTGGTTGGCCGTACTGGCGAGCGGGCGTGAAATTAGGCAAGTCCTGAACCGCTTTCACCACAGCAGCATCGACTTGGTGGTTGATGCTTTGGCGAATGCAAATGTTTTGCACAGTCCCGGTTTGCGTCACTGTAAATTCAACCATCACTCGGCTTCGCTCCGGATATTGTCCATGAAACAGCGGAAGGTGAACACCTTTCTGGATGAGGGCTACAATGACCGCATTACCGCCTCCGCCCGGTGGCTGTGGCATCTGCTCTACATAGGTGTACACCGTAGTATCAGAAACTGTAGTTGCTTTCGGGGCACTTGGTGTTTTAGGGACCTGCGCCAGCGCCTCCCGTGCCGTTAGGCCCTGGCCCACCACCAGCACCACGTCAGCGTAGGCGGGGACTGCTGTACCTGCGTGGCCCGGAAGCTGCCGCACACCCGGCCATCGGGCGCGGCGGTGCGGGCGGCGGCCAGGTCGGCTACGGGGTTTTCCGATTGGCTGAAATCCTGCACCACGCGCTGGCAGCTGTCGCAAAAATGCCCCTGCGCATGGGCGCGGAAAGCCGCCGGCCCGACGGTGCAAGGCTGTAAAACGGCATTGAAGGTGGGCAGCAGAAGCATGACTGGATGAAAAGAAGCGGGAAAAGATAGAAATTTTCGTGGTTAGCGCGGCTTATGTAACGGCCCTATTTCCCTTTTCTTGTGCGAAACAGATTCGGCGGCAGGTAGCCGGCGCGGAGACCAGCGCCGAAATACCTGCTGAGCGTTAAAGTATTGCCCTGTAATAGCCGTTGGCGCGGGTACGCGCCGGAGCGGCAGTTCACCATCTATTCACCCGTAGACTTCGTATTTGCCTTCCCAAAACTACCGTGCGGCGGCGCGGTTATAGCCGCCGTGCTGCCCGGATGCCTCCGCCCAAAAACCGGCAGGGGCCACGCCGGACGTATTACCTTTGTGTGTCGCCCGGGAATACCCGGCGGCCGCCAATTTCCTGCTATGGCCCTATCCTCTGACTATCCACGCTTCACGCTCGGCAGCACCCTCACCGCCGAGCAGCGAGCTTTTTTTACCAAATACGGTTTTCTGCATTTCCGGCCCTTTGCCTCGCCCGAATACGTCCAGCAAATCCTCAAAGCGACGGAGGAGGTGCAAGCCAAATGGCTGGCCGAAGGCGTAGAAAAAGTGAACGGTGTGCCCATTAAGTACGGCCACGACGTCGACGGTTCGCGCATTGTGCAGCGCTTCGCCTTTGCCTCCCAGCATCACCCCGTGCTGCACGAATTGCTGCAGGACGAGCGTTTTAAAGCTCTTTTTCCGCTCCTCGAAGCCGAAGGCGGCCGGGTGGGCGAGAATGAAAAAGATGGCCTCGTGGTGAACCACTACGTGAACGTGCCCGGCTCCGAATTCAGTCAGATGGGCTGGCACACCGACTCGCTGCGCGACGTGTTCTACGGCAAGCGCATCGGGCCTATGCTCAACGTAGGACTGCACCTCGACGGCACCAAGGCCACCAACGGCGGCCTGCGCGTGATTCCCGGCACCCACCGCCAGGGCCTGCACAAGATGCTGTTTCGCAAGAAATACTACAAGGACGTGTTCTACGACCCCAACGAGGTGGCCATCGAAACCGAACCCGGCGACCTCACCGTGCACGACGGCCGCATGTGGCACCGCGTGGCCCAGTCGCCGCTGGTGGGCGCGGAAAGCCGCCGCCGCGTGATGTACGTGCCTATTATTTCGGGCAAGTACCAGCCTAAGAGCGAGGACAGCCCCACGCCGTTTTACCTGCGCTTTTTGCATCTCGTTAAATAAATAATGACTGAGCGGCTGAGTGGAAGTCCATTCCGCTTTTATCTCGGCTCATTTACTCAGTCGCTCAACCACTCAGTCAATCAATGGCCTACGCCCTCGTTACCGGCGCTTCGCGCGGCATTGGCCGCGCCATTGCCCTTCTGCTGGCCCAACGCGGCTACGACCTGCTGCTGGTGGCGCGGTCCGAAGACCAGCTCACCAATCTGGCCCTCGAAATCAGCACCCGGCACAAGCGCCAGGCCCACGTGCTGGCCACCGACCTGGCTGCCCCCGCCGCCGCCGAAACCGTGGCCGCCTGGGCCATTCAGCAAGCCGAGCAGCTGGCCATATTGGTGAATAACGCCGGCTATGGCCTCTGGGGGCGGTTTGAGCAACTCAGCCTGACGGAGCAGCAGAACATGATGCAGCTAAACATGCATTTGCCCGTGGCCCTCACCCATGCCCTGCTGCCCGCCCTGCGCAAGGCCCCCAAAGCCTACATTTTGAACGTGGCCAGCACCGCCGCCTATCAGGCCGTGCCCTCGCTCTCGCTCTACGCCGCCAGCAAGGCGTTTTTGTTGAGCTTCAGCCGGGGGCTGCGCTACGAGTTGAAAACCAGTAATATCTCAGTGACTTGCCTGAGCCCCGGCGCTACCACCACCAACTTTGCCGACCGCGCCGGCATGGGCGCCGAGCTGCAAGCCACTGCCAATAAAGTCTCGATGACGCCCGAAGCCGTGGCCCAGGCTGCCGTAACCGGCCTGCTGGCGGGCGAAGCCGAAATCATCCCCGGCGTGCTCAACAAGGTATCGGCCGGCCTCACCAGCGTGGTGCCCAAGGGCATCGTGGAAAAGATTGCGGCTGGGATTTACGAGAAGTACTTGTAGGCTGTAGCGTGGACTCTGCGAGTCCGCGCTTGGACGAACATCCCGGCCACAGGAATCAACGATACGCGGACTCGCAGAGTCCACGCTACATTACTTCCGGCACACGCGCCCGGCCAGCCAGTAGGCGGCCCAGGCAAAAAACGGCGCGGCCAGCACATCGTAGGAGTAATGCACGCGCTGCACTAGTACCAGCAGGCCCACGGCCACGCTCATCAGGCCCAGCACCCAGCGCCATTTACGGCCCCGGCCGGCCAGCGTGAGAAGCACCATGGTGGCGGTGTGGCCCGAAAAAAATAGGTCGCGCACGATAGGCTGGGTGGTCACTTCAAAAATGCGGTCCATCACCGGGTCGTGCAGGACGACCAGCGTGGCGGGCGGCTCCAGGGGCAGCAGCCATAGCGTGACCATACGCATGAGCTGCAGGAAATAATAGGCCCAGAGCGCCTGCAATAGCCGTTGCGGCCGGGGCAGCAGGTAGGCCAGCGTGGCCGCAATGGCTCCGTAGATGAGCGCGAACGTGAGCACCGAAACGTCGTGCACTGGCAGCAGCTCCAGCAATGGGTCGGCCAGCCGCTGGCCGGGGCGTGCCTGAATGAAGTGGTAGAAGCCCGGCACCACCGGCAACAGCCCCATCAACCCTAGCAGCACCGCGCCGAGCCGCAGTCGGAAACTCATCGAAGCCCAGGCCGCCGGCCAGGAGCGCCGGCGAGAAGGCCGGGGCTGGTCTGCTACGGGGTGGGGCAGGGGAGAAGGAGTCAGAATCGTGGCCACAAAAAATAACTGGTCTGGATAACGGAAAGGCAATAAACCAACGCGCAAAATTACGTTCCAGCCTGAACAGTAGCGCGCTGGTTGGCAACGGCGACGTAACATTGCCAACCGGCCGAAACGTGCCGTCTGGCTTTCATTCATCACCCCCGACTTTATGACGCGCTTTTTACTTTCTGCTCTGCCGGCCGGCATCGTGCTGGCATTGGCCGCCGCACCCGCCGCGCACGCCCAGAATGCCGCCCTCGATGCCCGCATTGCCCAACTCGCCACCCAGGAAGAAAGCAAAGTCATTGCCTGGCGGCGCGACATCCACGAGCACCCCGAACTCGGCAACCAGGAAACCCGCACTGCTGGCATCATCGCCGCACACCTCCGCAAGCTGGGCCTGGAAGTGCAAACCGGGGTGGGCCGTACCGGCGTGGTGGGCGTGCTGCGCGGCGGCAAGCCCGGCCCCGTGGTAGCCCTGCGCGCCGACATGGACGGCCTGCCTCTCACCGAAAACAACGACCTGCCCTTTGCCTCCAAAGTAAAAACCACCTACCTGGGCCAGCCCGTGGGCGTGATGCACGCCTGCGGCCACGACACCCACGTGGCCATGCTCATGGGCGCAGCCGAGGTGCTGAGCCAGGTGAAAGCCGACCTGCCCGGCACCGTCAAGTTCATTTTCCAGCCCGCCGAGGAAGGCTCGCTGCCCGGTGTGGAAGGCGGGGCCAAGCTCATGGTGAAGGAAGGCGTGCTCGACAAACCCAAGGTCGATGCTGTGTTTGGCGTGCACATCAACGCTCAGACCGAGGTAGGCAATCTGGCCTATCGCCCCGGCGGCGAAATGGCCAGCTCCGACCGCTTCACCATCAAGGTGCACGGCAAAGGCTCACACGGCGCTTATCCGTGGAACAGCGTGGACCCGGTGGTAACCGCCGCCCAGATTATCGTGGGCCTGCAAACCATCGTGAGCCGGCAGGTAAAGCTGATTGACGACGCGGCCGTGGTCACGGTGGGCACCATCAACGGCGGCGTGCGCTACAACGTCATTCCGCCCGATGTGGAGATGTCGGGCACCATTCGGGCGCTGAACCCCGAGGTGCAAAAGCAAATCTGGGCCAGCATCCGCCGCATTGCCACCAACATTGCCGAGAGCGCCGGGGCCACCGCCGACGTGACCATCGACCCCTACGTGCCCGTGACCACCAACGACCCCACCCTCACGGCCCAGATGCTGCCCACGCTGCAAGCGGCGGCCGGCGCGACTCACGTTCGGGAGATAAAGGCCGTGACCGGGGCCGAGGATTTTTCCTTCTACCAGGAGAAGGTGCCCGGCCTGTTCCTCTTCGTGGGCGGCATGACCAAAGGGCAGGACCCCGCCACCGCCGCCGACCACCACACGGCCGGTTTTCGCATCGATGAAAGCGGCCTCACGCTGGGCGTGAAGACCTTAGCCACCCTGGCCGCCGACTACCTCAGCACGGGAATTGTTAGCAAAAACCAATCCAAATAATTATTCAGGTTAAAGAAATATTGCAATTTGATTAAATGCAATTGCCTCTTCATGATATGTTCATCAAACGTACAAAATTTCGGTATTATTGACAGATTCATGGCAAAAAGCTCATAAAACTGATAAAGGTTACTACGTTGCGGCTGCTTAGATGCAAAATATTTAAAATTTGCACTGGCTTCGAGTCCCACCAACAACCTATTTAGTTACATGAGAAAACAATACTCAGCTGCTGCATTACTGATGCTCGGCGGATTGGTCGCCACCACGGCCAATGCCCAGGACGCTGCCCGCGTTCAATCCAAAGTATTAGGCGAAGACAACCAGCCCGTGCTGGTACAGCTCAGCGCCGAAGCCAAAATGGCCTCCCGGGGCATGAGCGGCGACCAGGTGCTGCGCCAGCAACTGGCCCTCACCAATGCCGACCAGATGGTGCAGCGCGCCGCCGAAACCGACCAGCTCGGGTTCGTTCACCAGAAATTTGCCCAGTATTACCAGGGCATCCGCGTGGAGCACGCCGACTATACGGTGCACTCCAAAGCCGGCACCGTGGAAAGCATCAGCGGTGATTTCGAGAAAATCTCGGGCCTGAACACCACGCCTTCGCTGGGCGAAAGCGCGGCCTTGGACCGCGCCATGGCGCACGTAGGTGCGCGCCAGTACAAGTGGCAGTCCAACGAAGCCGATGCAAAATCATTCTTGCCGAAGGGCGAGCTGGTGATTGTGCGCGATGCCCGCGTGAGTTCCGAAACCGGCCCGCTCGTGCTGGCCTGGAAATTCAACGTATACGCCTCGCAGCCCATCAGCCGCGCGTTCATCTACGTGGATGCGCGCACCGGCCAGGTGGTGTTGCAGGACAACATCATCAAACACACGGCCGGCACGGCCACGTTTGCCACGGCCTACAGCGGCACCCGCTCGCTGGCCAACGAAACCACCACCGGCGGCTGGCACCTGAAGGAGTACACCCGCGGCCTGGGCATCGAAACCTATAACTGCAAGAAAAGCAACAGTTACACCGCCGCCACCGATTTCGTGGACGCCGACAACAACTGGACGGCCGCCGAATACAACAACGCCAACTACGACAACGTGGCCGGCGATGCCCACTTCGGCGCGCAGGCCACTTACGACTACTGGAAAAACGTGTTCGGCCGCAACAGCTACGACAACGCCGGGGCCAAAATCAAGAGCTACGTGCACTTCGACGACACGCCCGGCGACGGCGTGGGCTACGAGAATGCCTACTGGGATGGCGTGGAAATGACCTACGGCGACGGTGCCAGCACCTTCAAGCCCCTGACGGCGCTGGACGTGTGCGGCCACGAAATCGGCCACGCCGTGTGCGAAAAGACGGCTAACCTGACCTACGCCAACGAGTCGGGCGCGATGAACGAAGGCCTCTCCGACATCTGGGGCGCCAGCATCGAGCAATACACCACGGCGGCCCTGGGCCTCACCAAGTCGACCTGGGACATTGGCGAAGACATCATGAAAGCCGGCGGTGCGCTGCGCTCCATGAGCAACCCCAACCTCTACGGCCAGCCGGCTTACTACAAAGGCACGTATTGGGCGGCCACTACCTCGTCGCCATCCAATGCCAACGACCAGGGCGGCGTGCACACCAACTCGGGCATCCTCAACTACTGGTATTATCTGATTTCGGTAGGCAAGTCGGGCACCAACGAAAAAGGCTTTGCCTACAACGTGGGCGCCATTGGCATCTCGGACGCGGCTAAAATCACCTTCCGCATGGAAAGCGTGTACATGACGGCCGGCTCGACTTACGCCAACGCCCGCACCTATTCCATCCAGGCCGCTACCGACCTGTTCGGCGCTACTTCGACCCAGACGCAAGCCGTAACCAACGCCTGGTATGCCGTCGGCATCGGCGCAGCCTACAGCGGCGGCAGTGGCGGCACCACCTACTGCACTTCGCAGGGGGCCAGCGTGGCTTACGAGTACATCGCTCAGGTTGCCCTCGGCAGCATCAACCGCACTTCGGGGGCTGATGGTGGCTACTACGACGGCACGGCCCTGACCACGAGCATCGCCCAGGGTTCGGCCCAGACCGTGACCTACAAGGCTGGCTTCGTATCGAGCGCCTACACCGAGTACGTGAAAGTGTACATCGACTACAACAAAAACGGCGTGTTCACCGATGCTGGTGAGAACGTGGCCTCGGGCACGGTTTCTTCGGCTACGGCCGCTACTGGCAGCTTCACGGTGCCTGCTACGGCTACTGTGGGTACCACCCGGATGCGCGTGGTGCTGAGTGATAACAGCGCTACCACCAGCTGCGGCAGCTACAGCTATGGCGAAACCGAAGACTACACGGTGAACATCACGGCGGCCGGTGGCGGTGGTACGCCCACCTACTGCGCCAGCAAAGGCACCAGCGTGGCCTATGAGTACATCGACCTCGTGAACCTCGGCAGCATCAACCGCACCTCGGGCGCTGATGCCGGCTACTACAATGGAACGGCGCTGAGCACCACGGTTGCAGCCGGCTCAGCCCAGACCATCAACTTCTCGGCCGGCTTCACGGGCACGGCCTACTCGGAGTACGTGAAAGTGTACATCGACTACAACCAGAACGGCGTGTTCACCGATGCCGGCGAGCTGGTAGTGAATGCCGCGGCCAGCACGGCCGCAACCACCCGTTCGGCGTCCTTCACGGTGCCCACCACGGCTAAAAGCGGAGCTACCCGGATGCGCGTGGTGCTGAGCGATAACAGCGCTACCACCAGCTGCGGCACTTACAGCTACGGCGAAACCGAAGATTACACGGTGAACATCACCGGCGGTACCGGCATTGCGGCTCTGACGGGCAACACGGTTGCCAACGGCTCGAAGCTGCTTGCCGTGTACCCCAACCCGGCCACCGACGTGCTGAACCTGATGCTGCCGGAGAATGCCGAAATCAAGAGCGTGATGGTGACCGACGTGCGCGGTGCCCGCGTCGAAGGCCTGTCGCTGAACAACGGCGTGCTGAGCATCGGCCGCCTGGCCCACGGCATGTACACCCTGACCGTGAGCGATGGCAAGCAAGTGTACCACCAGCGCTTTGTGAAAGAGTAGTTTTCTTTCTGAGGTAATGAGAAAGGCCCGTCAGCATTGCTGGCGGGCCTTTTTTATTTCTCTCATCCTGAGCGCAGCGAAGGACCTTATCACCGCCGAACGACTTGTTCAAACGTGATAAGGTCCTTCGCTGCGCTCAGGATGACGGTCGTTATTTCTACTTCAGCGAGTAGTCCAGCTTGAGCATCACCGTGGCGAAGCCATCCTTATTGGCTGAGGCCCCGCCGAGGCGCAGGTTGATGTCGTCGAGCTCGTCGGTGGTGGTGAAGTAGTAGTTGCCTTCGAGGTTGGCGCGCAGCTTGTCGGTGAGGCGCACGCTGAAGCCGGCACCTACGGGCAAGGCCATGGCCATGGCGGGGTAGTCGTTGCGTTCGGGCGGCAGGAAGGACGTGCCTTTGGTGGCGCGCTCGGTGCCGATATAGGACTGCGGGTTGTAGAGCAACAGGCCCGCGCCGCCCTGCACGAATACCTGGAAAACCGGCGCTTCGGCCATGGAGGCCGCGAAAACGGACTCGTCGGGCAATAAATCGAACCGGAAGAAAACCGTGCCCAGGCCGTTGGTGCTGGTGAAGGCATAGCCGCGCTCCTTGGCTTTGTCGCGGGCGCCCATCTCGACGTAGGAAAATTCGCTGCCCAGGTGCAGGTGCGGCGTGAGGCGGTAGAGCACGCCTAGGCTCAGGGCCGGTCCCAGGAAATTATCGCCGGGGCTGTTGCCCAGGTCGCCATCGTAGAAAGCCGTGCCGCCGCCGAGGGTGATGTGCAGCGGCCCCCGGAAGTAGGCCCGCTCCTGGCGGTTGTAGTGCCGGACGGGGTGGTGGTATTGCGCCTGGGCAGTGTGGCTGCTAAGTGCGCCAACCGCCAGCCCTCCAAAAATCAACGAGCGAAACCGCATACTATCGGGTTAAGTGAAACAAAGACCGCCTATACGGAGCCCAACGCGCAAACCGCTGAAATCCGTTTGGCCGGGCTGGTTTTATTTGAAGGTGCCCTGGGGGTCGGGCAGTTTGGCCAGCAGGTCGGTGATGAGGTCGAAGTCGAGGCTGCTGACACTGGCGTTTTGGCCTTTGTGCACTGCGTCCCACGCTTCGGCGTATTTTTCCTGGTAGTAGAGGCCCCGGGCTAATTGTTGCCAGGCATTGGCGTTGGTGGGGTCGGCGGCGGTGGCGCGCTGCAGCAGGGTAAGGCCCATGGTGAGGTCCTTCTTCTTCTTGGTCTGGCCGTAGCGGATGAGGTAGCTCGCGCCCAGGTCGCTCATCAGCAGGGTGCTGGTGGGGGCAATGCCGAAGCCTTTGCTCAGGAGCGCAATGGCGGCATCGGGGGTGGGCTGGCCGCTGGCGATGATGCCCAGGCCGCGGTAGGCTTCAGCATTCTGAGGGTTGAGCAGCCAGGCCAGGTTGAAGCGGTAGGTGGCCGTATCGGGCTGGTTTTCGCGCAGGTACTCGTAGCCTTTGTTGGTGAAAAACGTGCTGGCTTCGGCCGTAGAGGCGAAGCTGGCGGCAATGGCTTTGAGCTGTGCCTCGCCGATAAGCTGGGTGGCCTGCGTGGGATTGAGGCCGCCGAACAGGGGCTGTAGGCGAATGGGCTTGCTCGGGGCGGCGGCCGGGGTGGCCAAGCTGCCATCCGGGTTGGCGGCGGTGCCTTTGCGCTGGGCGTAGGCGGGTGTGGTGCCCAGCAGGCCGGCCAGCAGCAGGGCGGCCAGGGCCGGCGAAATCAAACTATTCTTCAACAAAGCAGAAATCGACACGGGTACGAAATAAATAAATGAGAGAAGCCCGGCCTGGCAAAAAACCAGCCAGTAGCCGTTCTGACAAAGATAAAGCCAATGCGGCCATGGGCCGGGGCCGGCCGGGGCAAACTGCCGGCCCCGCCTGGGCGTAGGTGAAGCCCCTGTGCCGGCATTCGGCCGCAGGCCCTGCTGCTTACTTTTTGCTAATGCGTCGTTTCTTTTTGCTGACTCCCGTGGCCGTGCTGCTGATGGCCGTGGTGGTTATGCTGGCTACCGAATACGTGGTGGCCTACCCCAGCCACCGCACCAAAGACGTGGCTTATGTGCCGGCTTCGGCCCCTGATTTTGATAAGGAGCGGCACATTCTGGATGTGTATTCGCCAAAAAAAGCCGCCCCGAACGCAGCGGGCTACCCGGTGGTGCTGTTCATCCACGGGGGCAGCTGGACGAGCGGGAACAAGAACATCTACACCTTCATCGGGCGGCGGCTGGCCAAGCAGGGCGTGGTGGCCGTGGTAATTAACTACCGCCTCGCGCCGCCGGTGCACGTGCCCGAGCAGGCCGCCGACTGCGCCCGCGCCCTGGCCTGGACGGTAGCCAACATCGCCCAATACGGCGGCGACCCGGCCCGCGTGTTCGTGATGGGCCACTCGGCCGGCAGCGGGCTGGCTGCGCTGCTGGCGACGGATGATGCGCTGTTAGCTACCAACGGCCTGCCTCAGAATCCGGTGAAGGGGGCCATCATGGACGACCCGGCAGGGCTGGATATGTACTCCTACCTCAAGGAAATGAAGTATGAGGGCGACGCGCAGTACCTCGTGCCTTTCGGCAAGGACCCTGCGGGCTGGAAGGAAATGTCGCCCATCTATAAAATTAAGCCGAACCTGCCGCCGTTCATCTTCTACATCGGCGGCGAAACGTACCCGAGCATCAGCAGGAGCTCGGGGCGGTTTCGGGATAGGCTGAAGGCAACGGGGCAGCCTGCGCCGTACACGATTATTCCCGGACGGCATCACATTCCGATGGTGTTGCAGCTATACTGGCAGCACAATATCATTTATCAGGGGCTGCTGAAGCTGGTGGGGGCTTGAGGTGGAATAGTAAGCGGAATAGTAAATGGACCGGTTGGTGGAAGTCTGTGAAATCCAACCATTCACCAACCGGCCAACTTACTGCTTACCCAAACAGACCGCCCTGCCGCGTAGGCTGCTCGAATTCGAGCAGCCACTTTTTGCGGTGCATGCCGCCGGCGTAACCCGTGAGGCTGCCATCGGCCCCGATGACGCGGTGGCAAGGCCAGACGATGGCCAGCGGATTCTGGCCATTGGCCGCGCCCACGGCCCGCACGGATTTGGGATTGTTCAACAGTTTGGCGACGTCGAGGTAAGAGGCCGTGCGGCCGTAGCCGATGTTTAGCAATGCCCGCCACACCTGCTGCTGAAAATCAGTGCCGAAACCGGTGGCGTAGGTGAGGTCGAACTCGCGCAGCTCGCGGCCAAAATAGGCTTGCAACTGCTCGTGGGCGGGGCGCAGGCAGGCGGGAATGGTGGCGAGCGGCGTGGCGGCTATTTCCGCATCATTAAGAAACGAGACGGCCCGCAGGCCCGCATCGGAACCGATGAGGGCGAGCGGGCCGAGGGGCGAAGGCAGGTAAACCGTGGCGTCCATTGCCCAAAAATACGGGTAGTTGAGCTACACCAGTACGGCTCGGGGCTTGCGCACGGGCACGGCTTGGGTTATCACAGCCTGGGCGGCGAGCAGGGCTTCGGCGCTGGGCTGGTGCAGCACGCGGGCGGGACCGGGCTGGGCGAGGTCGGCATCCCAGAGGCCGGACTGGTGCCACTGGTCGAGGTGGTCCCAGTCGGGGCGGTCGATGATGGGGTAGAGGCAGATGCCTTGCAGGGGCAGGCCCTCGCGGAGGATGGCGGCGCACTCTTCGGCAATCATGCGCAGCCAGAGGGGGCGGTCGATGCCGGGGTGGCTGGTTTCAGTGAGGGCAAAGGGGCGGCGGTAGCGCTTATAGGCCGAGCGCAGCAGGTTGCGCAGGGGCACCCAGCGCGGGTCGGGCACCTGGTCGTTCCAGCCCAGCTTGTTAGGCGTGCCGTTCTGCCACTGGTTGTCGTAGTAGTAATTGAAGCCGACAATGTCGAGCAGGTCTTCGCGGCCGCCCAGCTCGGGGCACATGCGGCCGGAGAGGATGTCGGTGGCTTGGAACTGGTTGTTGTGGGCTTCGCGGGCCCAGCGGCGCTCGCGGGGCGTGGCGTGCAGCGGCGGCACAATGTGCACCAGGGGCTCGGTGCTGAGCATGCGGATGCTGGGGTCGGCCTCGCGCAAGGCGTGAGCACCTTCGATGTAGGCGCGCATTAGGCCGTATTTCACATCCCAGCCCTGGTGGTGGCAGTAGGGAGAGGTGCCCCGGGCATCGCCGCCGAGCCAGCTGATGAAGCTGACTTCGTTGATGGGCGTGACGATGAGCACGTCGTCGGGCCGTACGGAGCGGTAAAAATCGACAAAGGCGCGGCAGAGCGCGGCAAAGCGCCGGGCAAACATGGGATGCAGCGGCGTAAGGTCGTCGGGGTAGCCGAAGTGGCACAGGTCCCAAACCTGCTGGATGCCGTGGCGCTGCCCGGCGTCGAGCATGGTTTTTACGGTGCTGAAATCGTAGTGGTAGGGCGTTTTTTCAATCTGCGCCCAACGGATTCCCTCCCGCACGGTGCGCACGTTGAACGGACCGAGGGCGGTGTAATCTTCGTCAATCAGCTGCAAATGGCCGGTGAGGGGCAGGAAATCGACGCGGTGGCCGAAGGCGTTGAGCTGGTCGGTGCACTCGTAGCCGCCCCACCAGAAGGAGCGGAAGGGCGAGGCGATGGGGGTAGTAACTTTCATGTGAAGGGGCTGCGTGAAACAAGCGGCCGCCCGCGTCAGCCCAGTAGCTGTGGCGGGCGCACGCTCCCTTTACCCTAAAAACGGCATTTTTGTTAATGCCGGGCTTATTTAGATGGCATTTGCGCGGGCTGGGCCAGGTTTTTGGCTTCGATAAAAATGCGCTGCACCTCGGGGTGCTCGGCCCGGATGGCGTCTTGGAGCTGCTCGACGGCGCCGGCTACTTCGCCCGAGGTGAGGTCGTCGGCAAACTGCACGTCGAGGGCCAGAATCACGTCGTTTGGCCCCAGGTACATGGACAGGGGCGAGCGGATTTCGCACACCTGGGGCTGGGCGCGGGCAATGCGCTCCAGGTTGGCCAGCGTGGCTGCATCCACGCCGGTGCCCACCAGCAGGCCCTTGGTGCGGCCCACCAGAAAGATGGCCACCCCCATCAGCAGCAAGCCGATGGCGATGGACGCGCCGCCGTCGAAATACGGATTGTTCAGCAAGTGCCCCAGGAATACGCCGAGGCCCGCCACCGCCAGGCCCACCAGTGCGGCCAGGTTTTCCATCACCGAAGCAAAAACGGCCGGGTCGCGGCTCGTGCGCAGCATTTTGATGAAGCCCACGTTGCCGGTTGATTGGGCCAGCAGGGCCTTCACCGAGAGGTAAAAGGCGATGCCTTCAAAAAGAAAGGAGAGGCCCAGCACTACGTAGTTCCAGCCCGCGTCTTCGATGGGCTCGGGGTGCTGAATGTGCTTGATGCCCTCGTAGAACGACATGCCGCCGCCGATGGCGAAGATGAGCACGGCCACAATCAGGCCCCAGAAATACAGCTCCTTGCTGTGCCCGAAGGGGTGCTCGGCATCGGGCGGACGCTGGCTTTGGGCGGTGCCGTAGAGCAGCAGGCCGCTGTTGCCGGTATCGACGAGCGAGTGAATGCCCTCGGAAAGCATGGCCGAGGAGCCGGTGAAATACGCCGCCACAAACTTGCTGACGGCAATGGCCACGTTGGCAGCGATGCCGCCGTAGAGGGAAAGTTTGGAGGCGTTAGCGTCGGCCATAAGGCGGGATAATGACAATAGTAAAGCTCAAAGAAAAGCAGGGAGGCTACGCCGCGCGGCTCGACAGCGACTTGGCTTCGATAAAAATGCGTTTCATCTCTGGGTACTTCGCCCGAATAACATCCTGCAAGCCGTCAATAGCCTGTTCGATTTCCTCGGAAGTGAGGTGGTGGGCAAACTCCACGTCGAGGGCCAGAATCACATCGGCCGGGCCGAGATAGGAGGTAAGGGGCGGGCCTACTTGGTCGATGTTGGGCTGGGCGCGCACCAGGGCTTCGATGGCGTCCACCGTTTCATCGTCAACGCCGGTGCCCACCAGCAGGCGCTTGGTTTTGTAGATGAGAAACAGCGCCACGCCCACCAGCAGCAAGCCGATGGTAATGGAAGCCGCGCCGTCGAGGTAGAGATTATGGAGCAGATGGCCCAAATACACCCCGGCCAGCGCAATCACTAGGCCCAGCAGCGCGGCCAGGTCTTCGAGCAGAATGGCGAACACCGACGGGTCCTTGCTGCGGCGCAGGGTGTCCCAGAAACCGGCCTCGCCGCGGCCGGCATTGAAGGCTTTGAACGCCAGGAAGCAGGAGATGCCCTCAAACAGCATGGACAGGCCCAGCACCCAGTAGTTCCAGGTGGGGTCGGTGAGGGCGGCGGGGGATTTGAGGTGCTCGATGCCTTCGTAGAGCGACATGCCGCCGCCCACCGAAAACACCAGAATGGCCACAATCAGGGCCCAGAAATACAGCTCTTTGCTGCGGCCGAAGGGGTGGCGTTTGTCGGCCGGCTTCTCGGCCTGGCGCACGCCGTGCAGGATGAGCAGGCCGTTGCCGCTGTCCACGAGCGAGTGGATGCCCTCGGAAAGCATGGCCGCCGAGCCCGTGAAATACGCTGCCACAAACTTGCTGGCGGCAATGGCCACGTTGGCGGCAATGGCTCCGTAAATGGCGAATTTGGAAGAAGAACCCGGTGAACTCATGGCCCGGCTTACGCGGGGGCGGCAGCCGGGGTTGGTGGGCCGCTACCGCCGTCGGGCCCGCCGCAGCGCTGCCGCCTGCACCACCCGTACCCCAATCAGCCCCACCAGCAGCCCTGGCAGTAGTAGCAGCAACACCCAGGTATTGGCTTCGGGGTAGCTGGTGCGGGTGAGGTTGGCCAGATTGACCATGAAATCGACGCAGTACCAGAAAGCGACGTGCACCAGCCGGCCCGCCAGCTGAACGAGCGCGCTCATGCCCGCCGCTGCTTTAGCTGCCGCAGCGCCCGGGCGTTGCGCAGGGCACCGTAAATAAGCCACAGCAGCAGGATGGGAGCGAAAATCAAGTAAAACGCCACGTTGAAAAGGCTGTACAGCGCCCCGCCGCCCAGCGACAGTGCCGCGATGGTGAACCTATACAGCGGCCGGAGCCGGACATAGGCCGGACTGTTGGCCGCCGTGGCGTGTGGGCAGGCGTGGGCGTAACAGTAGCGGGTGCAGCGAGTGGCCACGTAGGCTGTGGTAGGCGGGTGCGAGGCCGTTTCATTTACCCAAAAGCCGAAGAGCAAAGGGAGGGCAGCGAGGCAGAAGGTGAGGAGAAGCGGGCGCATAGGGCAATTTAGGACTGGTGGGTAGAAATAGTCGAAAGTGGCGCGGACTTTTAGGCCACATACCGGTTCACTCACCGCCGCGGACTAAAAGTCCGCGCTACTTTCGTTCTCATGTCCGCACCCACTTTGCAGCGCCGCCTGGGCCTGGTTCAAGCTACTGCTCTTAATATGATTGACATGGTGGGTATTGGCCCCTTTGTCACCCTACCGCTCGTGATGGGCTTCATGGGGCCAAATTTCCTGCTGGCGTGGCTGGTGGGCGCGGCCCTGGCTTCGGTCGACGGTCTTATCTGGAGCGAGTTGGGCGCGGCCTACCCCGAAGCCGGCGGCAGCTACCGCTTCCTCAAGCTGGCCTACGGCGAGCAGAAGTGGGGGCGCTACATGTCGTTTCTCTACGTGTGGCAAACGCTGATTCAGTCGCCGCTGGTACTGGCGTCGGGCGCCATTGGTTTCGCCCAGTATTTCGGCTACCTCGTGCCCATGACCGAGTGGTGGCAGCCCAAAGCCGTAGCCGGCGCAGTGGTGCTGCTGCTGATAATTCTGCTCTACCGTCGCATCGAGGACATTGGCAAGCTGGGCGTTGCGCTGTGGGTGGGCGTGCTGAGCCTCATGGGCTGGCTGATTTTTGGCGGCGTCACGCACCCCAACCACCACGTCGACATTCTGCCGGCGGGTGGCTTTTCGGCGCTGCCGGGCCTGCTGATTTCGGCGGCTATGGGCCAGGCGGCGGTCAAAACCATCTATTCTTACCTGGGCTACTACAACGTGTGCCACCTCGGGGCCGAAATCAAAGGGCCGGAAAAGGTGATTCCGCGCAGCATTTTCCTGAGCATTTTGGGCATCGCGGCGCTGTATTTATTGCTAAACTGGAGCGTGGGCACGGTCATCGGCTGGGAGGAAGTGCAGGGCTGGCAGGCTAGCGCCGGCGACAAGTCGCAGTTCATCATCAGCGTGTTTATGGAGCGCCTGTATGGGCCCACGGCGGCCACCGTGGCTACGGCCATGGTGCTGCTGGTGGCGTTTGCGTCATTGTTTGCGGTGCTGCTGGGCTACTCGCGCATTCCCTACGCGGCGGCGGCCGATGGCGAGTTTTTGCCCGTGTTCGGCAAGCTGCACCCCACCAAGCAGTTCCCATATGTGTCGCTGCTGCTGCTGGGCGGCGTGGGCTTTGTGTTCAGCCTGCTTTTCCGGCTGGGCGAAGTGATTTCGGCCATTCTGGCCATGCGGATTCTGGTGCAGTTCGTGGGCCAGGCCGTGGGCCTGATGCTGCTACGCAAGCGGCGCGGCACCAGCGCGCTGCCGTTCAAAATGCCGCTTTACCCCCTGCCCGTCATCGTGGCCATCATCGTGTGGCTGTTCGTGTTCGTGGGCATCGCCCCGGCCGAGGTGACGTGGGGCGGCGTGCATTTCAAGCTCTACTTCCAGCTGGCTGCGCTGGGCATGATGGCGCTGGGCACCGGCGCGTTTCTGCTCTGGAGCCGTAGCTTGAGGCGGTGGCCATTTGCGCAGTAAGCTCGGTTTAGCTACCGCGAAATTCCCGAAATCTAGCTCAGCCAGTGCATGAGCCCGCCCGCCACGAGCGCGCCGGTCAGGGTATTGATGAAGTTGACGGCATTGTTGCTAAGTACGCCGCGCCGCTCCAGCGTAGCGCCCAGCACCGAATCGGCCAGATTACCGGCCGTGCCCGCCACCAGCAGCCACCCAAACGCCGGACCCCAGCCGAAGCCCAGGCAGTAAGCCGCCGCCAGCACGGCCGTGCCGGCCAGCCCCAGCGCCGTGCCCTCCAGGCTCACCACGCCGTTGAGGCCGCGCGTGTCGGGCCGCAGGGTGAGGATGTTGTAGTAGCGACGGCCATACAGGTTGCCCAATTCCGAGGAAAGGGTGTCAGCGGTGGCAGCGGCGAAGCTACCGGCCAGCATCAGGCAGGCCATCGGGGCGGCGGGTGGGTATTGCCAGGCCAGCAGCCCCAGCAGGCCCGCCACGCCGGCATTGGCTACTACCTGGCCGGCGGTGCGGCGTCCTTTGTTCTCTTCGGCCAGCCCGAGGCGGCGCTTGTCGGCCACGCGCCAGCCGGAGGCCGCTGTGCCCAGCCCGAAAAACAGGGCCAGCAACGCCAGTCCCGTAAAGCCGCTGCCGAGGTAAATCAGCACGCCTAGCACGCCGCCGGTTGCGGCGGCGGCCGTGGTTAGCTTGCGGGCCCGCACGCTGTAGAACATGCCCAGCCCCAGTAGCCCAAGCACCAAACCGAGCCGGAATAGCTCCATTACCCCAGCCGCTTCTCGTAGCAAAAGAACCGCAGCCCCGGCCGAAACGCCAGCGTAATCTCGCCTGCAAACCGGTAGCCCAGCTTCGGAAAAAGCCGTTGCGTGGCCGCGTTTTCAGAATTGGTATCGACGCGCAACGTGCGTAAGCCCTGCGTGATGGCTTGCTGCTCGGCTTCGGCCATTAGCGCCAGCGCCACGCCTTTGCCTTGCGTGGCCGGGTCCACGGCGAGGCGATGCGTGACAAGGGCGGGCTCGGTTACGTCCCAGTCGGCCTGGGCATATTCGGCGTCCTGGTCCTGGGTGAGGGCGGCCACGCCGACCACCGCGCCATTGAGCTCAGCCACCCAGAGGTGGTTTTGCGCAATATCAGCCGTGAATACGGCCTCGTTCGGGTAGTCGGCCGACCATTGGAAGTTGCCGCTGGCCTGCATCAGGGGCACCACGCGCCGCACGAGGGCGAGGATGGCCGGAATGTCGGTAGCGGTGGCGCGGCGGGTAGTCGGCATAAAGAGAAAAATAATGATTGAAAAACGGAATGAACGCCGCTACCGCCGTTCGTCCAGTACATTAAAACTCAGAAACAGGGCGGGCCGCAGCAGCTTGCCGGTGGCCAGGTAGCGGTCCATAAAGGTCTGGCACTTCTGCCGCTTGTCGTCGGCTTCCTGCAGTGAGGTGTTGAATTCCTTGATGCTGGCGAGCAGGGCCGGGTTCTGGCTTTGTACCGTGGCCGCCAGCTGGCGGGCCTGCGCGAAATGGGCCTGAATGGGCGGCAGCAGTTGGCGCAACTCCTCGTCGGTTTTGCGGGGCTGGAACTGCTGGTTGTAGAACTCCACGAAGGCATTCACCAGCTTCACGCCCTCATTGTATTCGTTCAATGCCTCATTGTAGGTATCGATGTGCAGGTTGTCTTCCCGGCCCCGGTTGTTGGCCAGGTAGGTATAGGTATGGCCGTTCTTGACACCGTTTTGCGCGATGCGGCGGTTGGTGGCATGTATTCGCTGCTTGGGCGTTTGCTGCGCGTACAGGGCCAGCGAATCGGCGAACGCAAAAGCCGGGTGGGGCATGGGCGGCACAACGCCCTGCTGAAACTGCTGAGGCGTGCGCGGCGCGGGCAGTAGCTGCCACAGCGGGTCAAACGGCATGTGCAGCTCAATAAAAGCCTTCGGCGGCATGCAGAAGTACGCGTTGTCGAGCGCCGCCACAAACTTGTGGTTCACAATTTGGCCGGCGGCCCAGGTGGGGTCCAGTAGCTGCCACTTGCCCCCGATGCGGCTGGCGCACCAGGCATGGCCCACCGAAGCCAGCAGGCTGGTGTAGCCGGGCACCACGTAGGTAAGCACGCCGGCCTGGTTGGCTACGGCGCTGTAGAGCTCGGCATAGTGCCGGCACACGCCCTCGCGCTTGTCCAAGGTTTCCTGCACCACTACGGCCGCGGGGCGCTCGTACTCGAGCAGGTACATATTCTCCACGTCGTACCGAATGTTTCGCGCCACCCACACGAAAGCCGCCCGCGCCCGGTCGCCCTCCGCTGGAAAAGAGGCCGTGATGAAGCGCGCCAGCCCGCCCACGGTTCGCGCCGAGGAGTCGGGCACCTGCCGCATGCGGGCATCCACTGCCTGGTACGGGGCCGCGGGCCGGGGCGTTGGTTTGGGCCTGGCACGCTGGGCCTGGGCCGGCCGGACAAGGCCAACCCAGCCCAGCAGCCCCAGCATCAGGCAACGGCAGAATGATAAACGCACGGCAATAATTAAATCAGGAAAGGAAAACGCACCAACAAAAATGGGCAAATCCGGTGGCATTGCCCCCGAATTTGCCCAAAACTGTGATTGAAAATGCCGACTTAGCCGCGCCGCAGCACAGCCGCTGCTTCCTTCGCAAAGTAGGTGAGAATAGCATCGGCCCCCGCGCGCTTGATGCTGGTGAGCACCTCCATCATGGTGCGCTCGCCATCGACCCAACCGTTTTGGGCGGCGGCTTTAATCATGGCGTACTCGCCGCTCACGTTGTAGGCCGTTACGGGCAGGTTGGTGTGGTTTTTTACCTCCCGAATAATGTCGAGGTAGCTCAGTGCGGGCTTTATCATCACCATATCCGCGCCTTCGGCTTCGTCCAGCGCCAGCTCGCGCAGGGCTTCGAGGCGGTTGGCGGGGTTCATCTGGTAGCTTTTCTTGTCGCCTTTCTTAGGCGCCGAAGACAGCGCATCGCGGAACGGGCCGTAGAAGGCCGACGCATACTTGGCCGTGTAGCTCATGATGCTGACGTGCGAGAAGCCGTTCTCGTCCAGCACCCGCCGAATCCAGGCCACGCGGCCGTCCATCATGTCGCTGGGGCCGATGATGTCGGCCCCGGCGCGGGCCTGGGCCAGGGCCATCTGGCCCAGCACTTCCAGGCTGGCATCGTTGAGGATTTCGCCCGAATCGGGGTCCACCACGCCGTCGTGGCCGTCGGAGCTGTAAGGGTCCATGGCCACGTCGGTCATGATAACGACCTCCGGAAACTGGCGCTTGATGTCGGCCACGGCTTTCAGGTAGAGGCCTTCGAGGTTGGTGCTTTCGCGGGCCATCGGGTCCTTCAGCACTTCGTTGATGTTGGGGAAGGGCGCGAAGGCTTTCACGCCCAGCTCCACGCACTGCCCGATTTCGTCAATCACGCGGTCGGCCGTGAAACGGAAAATGCCGGGCATCGACTTGATTTCCTCGGTCTGGTTCTGGCCTTCGGTGATGAAGACGGGGTAGATGAAATCGTGGGCGGTGAGGCGGGTTTCCTGCACCATGTCACGAATGACGGCGGACTTGCGGTTGCGGCGGGGGCGGTGGGTTGGGAGCATGTATTGATAGGCCCAGGCAAAGGGCTTGGGCGGGTAAAAATGAAAAGAGACGATGCTTAAAAAGCAAAACGAAGCCGTAAAGTTCGGCCCGAAACCCTACCGCCGCCCAAACGGGTCAATGTACGCCACCAGCACCGCCAGCGCCGCCGCGCCCGCCACAATGCCCCACACCAGCCCGCCACCGCTCAGCAACAGGCCCAGCAGGGCAATGGGCAGCACCACCAGCCCCAGCACGCCCAGCACCGTGGTACCCAGGCCGGCCTCGGCCGTGGCGTGGGGCCGGGCCAGTATGGGGCGTCGGTGCGGGGCGGCCGGGCGCAGCGTGGAAAGGGGAGGAATAGTTATGGTTTCAGTTGATGCCACTGCTGGTTTGGGCAGCGGCAGCGCGTGGCGTTGCTTCCGAGTTAAGGGCAAAGAAATTACCGATTGAGTACCTGGCTTAGCAGGTGCCGCAGCTAATGGCGTTGCGGCCGATTCCGACGCAGGGGCTGTTGTCGCAACCGCTTTCCCTTCCCGCACCCGCCCCGGCATCGGCTGGAACGAGAAGCTGGGGCGGGTGCTTTGGCAACCGCTGGCCAGGCCGCCAGCTACCACCAGCAACGCCAGCAAACGGGAGTGAAACAAGCGGGGGCGCGTAGCAAAAAACATAGAAAGAAGGCGGAGGTAAGGTCTGAGCAGGGCTGTACGAATATTGGCCAGTTTCCGCTACCCGGCGGCCAGCTTTTGCGCAGCCTGCCAGCCGATGCCCGCGCCCAGCGCCACACCCATGCCGTTGCAGCGCACGGCGGCCAGCACCCCCGGCCGTACCCAGTCAATAATCGGTGCCAGCGCCGGCCCAAACCCCATTACCCCGCTCCAGCGGTAGTCGATGCGCGGCTGCCGGCCGGGCACAATCACCTCGTGCAGTAGGTCCTCAAGGTACTGCTGCACCTTGGGCGTAAGGCCGGGCGCGGTGGTTTCTTCAGCCGAAAAATCCAGGTTGCGCCCGCCGCCGAGCAGTATCCGGTGGTCGGCCAGCTGGCGGAAATAGGCGTAGCCGTGGTCGTAGTGGAACGTGCCAGGCAGTTGCACGTCGGGCAGCGGCTCGGTCACCAGTACCTGCCCGCGGCCGGGCGTCACGGCCAGTTCCGGCAGTAGCTCGGTGGCGAAGGCATTGGTGGCCAGCAGCACCTGGCCCGCCGCCACGGTCGCGCCGTTGGCCAGGTGCAGTCGGTGGCCGGTGGTGCTGCTTTCCACGTTTTCTACGGCGCAGTTGGTGAGCACCGGCACATCGGCAGCCCAGGCGCGGGCCAGCAGGGCGCGCATCATGCGGCCGGCATCCAAGCTGCCCTCGTGCTCGTTTTGGAGCAGCGTGCCCACGCCGCCAAAACCAAACTGCCCGGCCTCCGCACTGGCATCGCGGAAGGTGCGGGCGTAGCCCACCACCGGCGCCAGCAGCGCATTGAAGTAGTCAATTCTGTCCCGGCAATCGGCCGCCAGCGCCGCTTCCTCGTGCCGAAAAAGCTCGTAGCCGCCCACCGGCTGGTAGTCCAGCACGGCATCGCCCAGCAACTCGCGCAGCCGCGCCAGTCCGGCCCAGCGGGCGGCCACCACGGCCTGCAAATCGCCGCGCTTTTCCTGCTCTATCAATTCCGAAATCGACCCAAAGCACGCGAAGCCGGCGTTTTTGGTCGATGCCCCACTGGGCAGCGCGCCGCGCTCCAGCACCACCACGCGCCACGCGGGCCGCTGTTGCTTCAAATAAATAGCCGCCGTGAGCCCCACCAGCCCCGCGCCAATGATGGCCACCTCGGCCGGCCCGAAGAAGGACTGGTGCTCCCAGTGAGAGAGGTTGGCCGTTGGCACTGAATTAAAACGCCAAAATCACCGCCTCAATCACGTCGCAGGCCTCGTGCAGCTGCGCTTCCGTAATCACCAGCGGCGGGGCGAAGCGGATGATGTCGCCATGCGTGGGCTTGGCCAGCACGCCGCGCTCCATTAGCGTCACGCATACGTCCCAGGCGGTGCGGCCGTCCTCGGCGGGGTTGATAACCACGGCGTTGAGCAGGCCTTTGCCGCGCACCAGGTCCACCACTTCGGGGCACTGGGCCTGCACCTTGCGCATCCGCTCGCGGAAGATTTCGCCCAGCGCAAACGCCTTTTCGGCCAGCTTTTCTTCGGTCAGCACATCGAGCGCGGCGCGCATCACGGCGCAGGCCAGCGGGTTGCCGCCAAACGTGGAGCCGTGCTGCCCGGGCTGAATCGTGAGCATGATAACATCATTCGCCAGCACCGCCGACACCGGCATCACGCCCCCGCTCAGCGCCTTGCCCAGGATGAGAATATCGGGGTCAACGCCCTCGTAGTCGCAGGCCAGCATCCGGCCCGTGCGGCCCAGTCCGGTCTGAATCTCATCGGCAATAAACAACACGTTATGGGCCCGACAAATGGCCGCCGCCTGCTTCAAATACCCTTCCGAAGGCACCATCACGCCCGCTTCGCCCTGAATAGGCTCCACCAGAAACGCGCAAACGTGCGGCTCCTTCACCGCCTCTTCCAGGGCCGCCAAATTATCATAAGGCACCACCTGGTAGCCCGGCATGTACGGCCCGAAACCGCCCGTGCTGTCGCCGTCGGTGCTGAAGGAAATGATGCCCGTGGTGCGCCCGTGGAAGTTGTGCTCGGCCACGATGATGCGGGCCATGTTCGGGGCGATGCCCTTCTCCTGATAGCCCCACTTGCGGGCCAGCTTCAGGGCGGTTTCCACAGCCTCGGCCCCGGAGTTCATCAGCAGGGCTTTATCGTAGCCAAACAGCTCGCAAAGCTGTTTCTCTGCTGCGCCCAATTGGTCATTAAAAAAAGCCCGCGAGGTAAGCGTAAGCTGCTGGGCCTGCTTGGTAAGCGCGCCAATAATACGCGGGTGGCAATGCCCCTGATTCACCGCCGAGTAGGCCGAAAGAAAGTCGAAGTACTGCTTCCCGTCCACGTCCCACAGCAGCGGGCCTTCGCCGCGGCTGAGCACCACGGGCAGCGGATGGTAGTTGTGGGCACCGTACTGGTCTTCGAGCTGCATAAGCTGCGCGGCGCGGCTGGACGTGGCGGTGGGGGAGGTGGTGGTGGCTGACATAGCAAGGGCGGGAATTGGTGAGGCCCGAAATTACGGATTTTCACCCCACCCGCCGTGCTGCCTTAGCGCAGCCGCATGCCTTCTACCTCGTGCGCGGTGTCGGTATAGCGGCCCACGTAGTTGCCTTCTTCGCGGCCGCTGGCCCGCAGCAGCGTCCAGTCCACCACGGCGGTTTCGGGAAAGGTCACCGGCGTGGGCTCGGCTGGGGTGGCAGAAGCCGTGGTCTCGGGCAGCAGCAGCGCCTGCACCGTGTTGCCGTGCCAGCCCAGCACCCGCGCCGAGGCCTGCCGGAAGCTGGTATCCGTCGCAATCACCCGCACCGACAGCAAAAACTGGTCGCCGATGGGCAGGCCGGCCAGGAATTTCTTTTTGGCCTGGGGCAGCGTGCGCAGGGCCTCGCGAACCGGGTCGGCCAAGGCTGTTTCCTCCCGAGCCAAGGCAGGCCGCACGCCGGCCGGGGCCGTAGCCGCCGTCAATACCACCGGTGCGGGCGCTTGGGCAAAAGCAGGGAATGCAAGCAATACAGCAGCCCCGGCCAGGAGCGACAACACGGAACCAATAGGCGTTTTCATAGAATGAATAGTAAATTACACTAGCACAAGGTACGACGCCCCAGCCCTTGAACGCCGTCGGCCCTAACTTTGATTCACCAATGCCCGCTCCCGTTCCCCAGCCGCTCCAGCCCGGCGATTTTTACTACACGCCCGAAGGCTACCTCGTCTTCACCGAGCAGTACCACCGCCGCCGGGGCAGCTGCTGCCAGAGCGGCTGCCGTCACTGTCCCTGGAAATTTCGGCCCAAACTAGGCACTCAGGGCGCATCCGACCGGAAATAAGGGCGGGGTGTTTGGTGAATGCCAGACTTTTGCCGATATTTGCGGCCCGTTTCCCTGCTTTGTAAATAATTTAACCCTCCGATATCATGGCCCGTGTTTGTGATTTGACCGGCAAGCGTACCCGCGTTGGTAACAACGTTTCGCACGCTAACAACAAGACTAAGCGCAAGTTCTACCCGAACCTGCAGAAAAAGCGCTTCTACATCCCCGAGCAGGATGCTTGGGTGACCCTGAAAGTTGCTACGTCCACCATCCGCACCATCAACAAGAACGGCATCATGTCGGTCCTGAAGAAGGCCAAAGAGCAGGGCTTCATCGTTTACTAGATAAAGTGATGTTGCAGCGGTAGTTGACTGAAACAGCTAGCTGTTCGCTTCAAATTTTCAAAGCCAGCGCCGATACGTTTGCCTTTCGAGGCAACTGTATCGGCGCTGGCTTTGTCTGTTGGCGGCTATCTTGGCTGATAGTCTGATTGTTCGACCAAATCATGATGCTTATGCCGCTCCGGTTCTCCTCTTGCTTCCTGTCGTCCCGGCCGTGGCCACCAGCTTCTTCAGTTGTTTTTGCCGGCTTGCTGGGCCTGCTAAGCTTCGCGGCCACGGCCCAGGCCCCCGCTTCCATCCCCGAGCCGCTGACCAATAACCCGGCCCCCGCCCGGCCCACCGATTTCCTCTCGCCCGCCTTCCACAAGCAGCGGCGCGAGCTGCTGCGGGCCCAAATGCCGCCCAATAGCGTAGCCGTGGTATTCGCCGCGCCCGTCCGTAACCGGGCCAACGACGTGGACTACATCTACCACCAAAACCCCGATTTCCACTACCTCACCGGCTATGAGGAGCCCGATGCCGTGCTGCTTCTCTTCAAAGAGCCGCGCACCGTGGGCGGCCAGCCCGGCGTGACCGAAGCCCTCTTCACCCAGCCCCGCGACCCCGCCCGTGAGTCCTGGACCGGCCGCCGCCTGGGCGCGGCCGGGGCCAAAGGGCAACTGCAACTTCAGTATGCCGCTGATAACAAGGACTTCTCCGCCGTCGGCATTAAGTGGGCCGATTTCGATAAAATTCTGGTCCCCGGCCTGCCCGCCGATACCCGCGACGACTTCTCCAACCCCGCCGATTTGCACAGCCTTGTAGCCACTTTCCGGCAGCAGGCCGGTGTGCCCGCCGACTATAACCCCGCCGTTACCGAACTCAACAACATCATCCGCCACAACGGCATTCGCAATGCCAAGCGCGTGGCCGAGTATCTGAGCGGCCAGGTGAAAGAAACGCCCGCGCTTGGCACCACGCCTCTCATCCGCGCCTACTTGGCCGCCACCAGCGATGCCGCCCGCCAGGCCGCCATCGACGCCAACCCGCCCGGCCGCTTCGACGATGCCACGCTGGGCGAAAAGCTTGGCGACCTGCGTGCCATCAAAACCCCCGAGGAGCTGGCCTTGCTGCGCCGCGCCATCCGCATCAGCGCTCAGGGCCAGCGCGAGGTGATGAAGCTGCTGCGCCCCGACATGGGCGAAATGGACGTGCAGGGACTGCACGAATACGTGTACCGCCGCTACGGCGCTGAGTTTCAGGGTTACCCCAGCATCGTGGGCGGCGGGGCCAACGGCTGCATTCTGCATTACGAAACCAACGACCGCCAGCGCCTCGACAACGACCTGGTGCTCATGGACTGCGGGGCCGAATACCACGGCTACTCCGCCGACGTCACGCGCACCGCGCCGCCCTCCGGCACGTTTAGCCCGGCCCAGCGCCAGATTTACGAGCTGGTGCTGGCTGCTCAGGAGGCCGGTTTCGCTGCCTGCCGCCCCGGCGCCAACTTCGATGCCCCTAATAAGGCCACGCAGGAGGTGGTAGCCGCCGGCTTGCAGAAGCTCGGCATCATCAAAAAGAAAGAGGAGTTCCGCAAATACTACCCCCACGGGGCCAGCCATTACCTCGGTCTCGATGTGCACGACAGCGGCAGCTACGGCCCGCTGATGCCCGGCAACGTCATCACCGTGGAGCCCGGCATTTACATCCCCGCCGGTTCGCCCTGCGACCCCAAGTGGTGGAACATCGGCGTGCGGATTGAGGACGACGCTCTGATTACGGCCACCGGCTACGAAAACCTCTCGGCCGAAGCGCCGCGTACGGTGGCCGATATCGAGAAGCTAATGGCCGAGCCCAGCGCGCTGGAAGGCTTTAAGCTGCCAGAGTTGAAGTAACTTGCAGCATAAGCTTCGGCCGATGACGAGCGCAGCGAGTTCGCTTGCTGCGCCCAATAATTGTTTTGCGCGCATTGCTCGCCATTAGCTAAAGCTTATGCTACTTAGGGGGTTGTAATTTCCAAAAATCCCCGTACCTTTGCAGTCCTAAATTTAAAAAAACACACACCCCCGTCGAGATGGCCAAGAAAGGAAACCGGGTGCAGGTTATCATGGAATGCACCGAGCATAAAAACTCGGGGATGCCGGGCACCTCGCGCTACATCACCACCAAGAACCGCAAGAACACCCCTGAGCGCATCGAGTTGAAGAAATTCAACCCCATCCTCAAGAAAATGACCGTTCACAAGGAAATTAAATAACCTGAACAATGGCTAAGAAAGTAGTTGCTACGCTGAAAACCACCGAAAACGCCAAGAACTGGGCTAAGGTGATTCGTGCCGTGAAATCGGAGAAGACCGGCGCTTACACTTTCCGCGAGGAAATGGTATTGCTCGACAAAGTGCAGGAGTACCTGGCTACCGGCAACAAATAGTTGCTGACCGGCTTCGGCTTTGTAAAAGTTTAAAAAGTCCCACCTTCGTGGGACTTTTTTAGTTGATGGGGGTATGAGAATAGGCGTTTAAGAGGGCACAAACCGTTGCCTTACGGCGTGTCCTTATCTTGTGACGCCTCCTATACTCTTGCCCTCCTACCCTCATACCCTCCCTTATGGGCCTCTTCGATTTTTTTAAAAAGGACAAGGAAACTCCTGCCCAGCAGGCCTCGCTTGATGCCGGCCTGGAAAAAACCAAAACCAACTTCTTCGAGCAGCTGAGCAAGGCCGTGGTGGGCAAAAGCACCGTGGACGAGGCCGTGCTCGACGACTTGGAAACCATGCTGGTGCACGCCGACGTGGGCATCGAAACCACGGTGAAGGTCATCGACCGCATCGAGGCCCGCGTGGCCCGCGACAAGTACGTGAGCACGGGCGAACTCGACCGCATCCTGCGCGAGGAGATTGCGGCCCTACTGGACGACAACAAGTCCGGCTCTACCGCCGTGCTGGACCGCGCCGGCAGCACCGGCCAGCCCTTCGTCATCATGGTGGTGGGCGTGAACGGTGTGGGCAAAACCACGACCATCGGCAAGCTGGCCCACCGCTTCCACTCCGCTGGCAAAAAGGTGGTGCTGGGCGCGGCCGATACCTTCCGTGCCGCTGCAGTCGACCAGCTCATCATCTGGGGCCAGCGCGTGGGCGTGCCCGTGGTGAGCCACGGCATGAACACCGACCCTGCCTCCGTGGCCTTCGATGCCGTGAAAACCGGCGTGGAAATGGGGGCTGATGTCATCATCATCGACACCGCCGGCCGCCTGCACAACAAGGTGAACCTGATGAACGAGCTGAGCAAAATCAAGCGCGTGATGCAGAAGATGATTCCCGACGCGCCGCACGAAGTGCTGCTGGTGCTCGATGGCAGCACCGGCCAGAATGCTTTTCTGCAAGCCAAGGAGTTCACCAAGGCCACCGAAGTCACGGCTCTGGCCATCACCAAGCTCGACGGCACGGCGCGCGGCGGCGTAGTGATTGGCATTTCGGACCAGTTCAGCATTCCAGTGCGCTACATTGGGGTGGGGGAGAAGATGACCGACTTGCAGTTGTTTGACCGCCACACGTTCGTCAATTCGCTGTTTAAGAAATAAGCATGACCGGTTTGCGTTGGTGACGAGCGGGCCACCGGGAATTTTGCGTCTCCGCAAACGCTTAGCAAGCCACGCATTCATCCCAATTTCCTATGCAGCGCCTCCCGCTATTCCTGACTTTGTGCTTGCTGCTGATTGTAGCAGCGTGCGGCTCGAAAAACGACGACCAGCCACTCATTCCCTACGCCCCGGTAAATCTAAGCCTGGTGCTCACCAACCAGGAATACGTGAACCTACGCGCCAACAACGGCGCCGTGACGCTGCCCGTGAAAGGCCCGGCCGGCAATGGCGGCGTGAAGGGTGTGATTGTGGTGCGCCAAAATGCCAGCACATATCTGGCCTTCGAGCGCAACTGCCCTTACCGCCCGTACGACGCCTGCGCCACCGTCAGCCTGGACCGGTCACGGCTCTTTATGCGCGATTCGTGCTGCAATTCGCAATTTGATTTGCAAGGGCAAATAACCGGCGGACCCACGCCCCGGCCGCTTAAACAGTACAGTACCAGCCTGCAAGGCAATATCCTCAACATTACGAACTGAGCGGCCACAGTTTTTTTTGAAAAAAAACGGATTGAAGCTTGTGTATCTTCAAAAGGCCGTTGTAGATTTGCACTCCGAAACAACAACAACCGGGTTTCGGACTAGAAAAAGCTTCCTTAGCTCAGCCGGTTAGAGCATCTGACTGTTAATCAGAGGGTCCCTGGTTCGAGCCCAGGAGGGAGCGCCAACAACGAGAATGCCCGCCTTAACCGGCGGGCATTTTTGCGTTTGTGCCCTGCTTTGGGGACGTTTTTGATTCAGCCCAACGGCTATTGAAGTCTATGTAGTGCCGAGGAATGAACAAAGACGGAGCGGCCCATTAAAAGTCCGTTTTTACTCTTGGCGCGCTACCGGAGTAAGTGCCTTATTTTTGTAGCCTGCCATTTGCCCTGTGCCCATGCCTGCCACTCCTGCCTCCTTGTTGCCCGCCAACGAAACCGAGCGGCTGCAAAGTCTCCGCGCCTACGATGTGCTGCCGACCCTTGCCGAGCCGTTGTTTGATGAGTTCGTGGCCCTCACCGCCCAAGTGTTCAGCCTGCCCATCTCCCTCATTGCCCTGGTGGAGGCAGACGAGGTGTATTACCCCGCCAACCACGGCATGCCCGGCAACGACCAGCAGCCCCGCGTCGAAGCGCTTTGCTCCACGGCCATCCAGCAGGCCCGTGCCGTGGTATACCACGACCTGGTGCTCGAAAGCAGCGCGACCATCACGCCCGAAGCCGCCCGCGCTGCCGAAGAGAACGAGCTGCGCTTCTACGCCGGGGCCCTGCTGCGCCTGCCCGACCAGCGCCTGCTCGGCACCCTGTGCATCATCGACCGCGAGCCCCGCACCTTCAGCGCCGACGAGCAGCAGGTGCTCGACCACATAGCCGCCGTGGTAAGCCAAACCATTGCCGTGCGGCACGCCTGCCTGGCCCAGCCGCCCGCCGGTGCGGGGCAGTGGGAGCGGCTGCGCGTCCAGCTTCAGGAAGAGCTGCGCGAGCTCACAGCATTGGTGCGCTACCTCTTCACCCGCCACGGTGTGCAAATCCCCGTGCCCGCCGACCTGCTGGCCCAGGTAGAGCGCCGCCTGTTTGACCTGCAACGCTTGCTCAATGAGCCGCACTCCTAGTCGTTTTTATTAGGTTTTTGCGCCTCGAAACCAAAACGAGCGGACCATCTGGCCCGCTCGTTTTGGTTTCGGATGTCGAAGTAAAAAAGCGCACTTCAGTTAGTGGGGCCAGTGTCGATGCGCGCCTCAATGACCTGCTGCACCGCCGTGGGCACGGCCGAAAGCAGGTCGAGCCCGGTGGCGGTTTCGATGGCGTCGACACTGGTGCGGTAGCTGCCCCACGTCGTGCTGACGGTATTGTCATTGGGCGTATCGATGGCGATGACCCGGGTGCTGGTGCTGACGCGGGCCGCGTCGTTGGTGCCGGTGGGCAGCACCACCACCACTTTCCAGCAGCGGGCCGGCACGGTCACGCGGCCTTGGTCGAGGGTGGTGGCGTAGCCGTTGGTGCCCGTGCCGCCGCGCCCGTAGCTCCCGCAGATGACGTAGACCTCGTTGTTGGAGTCGAGCAACGTGCGGCAGTAGTCCTCCAGGTTGGCCCAGGTCTGCTGGTTGTTGCGCGGGGCCTGGGGCATCATATTGGTCATCAGAAAAGTAGCCGAGTTGTCGGCCACGGTGCTGGTGCGGTCGGCGCTGGGGCAGTTGTGGCCCCGGTCGAAGCCCGAGCCGGTGTAGCTCGTGGCCTGCACTTGGTACCAGCCGGCGGGCAGGGTATTATCGGGGCGGAAGTCGTCCTGGCGGGCGGCGCTGCCGCGCCAGTCAAGGCTCAGGTGCCAGCTCACCCAGTTCGGAATGCCCCGGTCGCGGTGGTAGCTCAGGGCGTACTGCGGCTTGAGCAGGAGGTAATTAGTGGGTTGCGAGAGGTCGGCGGTGGCCCCGCTGGGGTTGCCAAGCGTCAGGTGCTCGGGCAGGTTTTGGGTAGTGGCATCGGGGCCGCTGGGCGCTACGGTTTCGCGTTGGCAAGCGGCTAATAGCAGAAACAGGGCGAGCGCGGGAAAGCGGAAATCTCGAAAGAAATGGTGCATGGGTTGGCAAGTAACAATGGCCCTTACTACGTGGATAAGGGGCAAAAAAGTCCTTGCATGCGCCAATCCAAGCGCATTTGCCGCTTTTGCTCTGGTCCTGAGGCCACTTGGTTGGTTCTAAAAGCGCTGCTTGATGGATGCGGAAAGCAATTTTAGAGCCACCCAAGCAGCCTCAGTACGGAAACACCGACTCGTAATACTTGATGGTTTCGGCAATGCCGTCCTGAAAATCGGTGAAGCGGAACAGCGGGAATACCTGCCGGAATTTGGCGTTGTCCATCACCTTTTTGGGGGCACCGTCGGGCTTGCTGGCATCCCAGCGCAGCTGGCCGTGGTAGCCAAACTTGGTTTGGATGATGCCCACCAGCTCGCGTACGCTCAGGCCATCGTTCTGCGCTAGGTTGGTGGGCTCGTCGAGGCCCGGTCGGTCGGGGTTCTGCAGCACTTCCCACACCAGGCGGGCAAAATCAGACGCGTAAAGCCACTCGCGGATGGGCAGGCCCGTGCCCCAAATGGAAAGCTCGGGCTGGCCCATTTTTTCGGCTTTCACAAACTTTGAAATCAACGCGTTGAGCGCGTGGGCTTTGTTGGGGTCGGTCGAGTCGTAGGGGCCGTACATGTTGGGCGTGAGCAGGTGCACGCTGCGCACGCCGTATTGCATCTCGAAGCACTCGGCGGTGGCCCACAGCAGGCGGCGGCTGGCCCCGTAGCTCAGCACGGAGCGGTGCAGGTGGCCGTTCCACCAGCCGCTTTCCTCAAAGATATCGGCATCGGCCGGGTAGGCGCAGTTGGCAATGGGGTTCACTACCAGGGCTTCCGGGCATTCGCGGGCCACGGCCTCGTACATGCCCAGAATCATGCGCGAGTTGTCGCAAATCACGGTGGCGGCCTGCTCGGTCACGTAGTTGAGGCTGCCCACGTGGGCCGCGCAATTCACGATGTGCGTAGGGCGATGGGTGCGCAGAAACGCGGCCGTGGCGGCGGCGTCGCGCAGGTCGAGGCCGGTGCTGAGCGACGCGCCCACGTAGGCCACGCCCCGCTGGCAGAGCTCCCGGGCCATGTTGCGGCCGGCAAAGCCGGTGTGGCCAAACAGTACGACTTTCATGGCCCGGCTCACCATCCTTGCTTGATTGTGTCCACGATATACGCCACCTGCTCGGCACTCAGGGCATCGTGCAGGGGCACATGAATCTGGGTTTCGTCGAAGCGCCGTTGCCGGGTCAGGTCGGGGCGCTTGCCCCCAAACAGCGCGTTGTGGTCGATGCCGTCGTGCACCACCGACGAGGCCACGCCTTTTGCCCGCAGCGCCCGAATGAATTCCAGCCGGTTTTCGACGTGGAAACCGAACAGCCAGTGGGCGCTTTCGCGGTCGGGCTGGTGTACGAAGTGCGTGAGGCCGGGCACTTGGCGCAGGCCGTCGCGGTACTGCTGCACGCGGGCGCGGCGCGCCGTCATGCGCTTGGCAAAGCCGTCTAGGTTGGCCAGCCCCAGGGCGGCCGCGTAGTCCGAGAGGTGGTACTTGTAGCCCACATCGGTGAGGTCGTATTCGCGCTCGCCCAGCTCATTCACCGGCGAGCTGGCCCGGTCGATGCCAAACCAGCGCCGCCGAAATACCTCACGGGCGTGTTCGGGACTGCGGGCGCACAGCGCGCCGCCATCGCCGGTGGTGAGGTGCTTGATGGCCTGAAACGAGAAGCAGGTAAAGTCCGAAATGGCCCCGATGGCCTGGCCCCGATAGCTGGCGCCGGGGCTGTGGGCCGCGTCCTCAATCACCACCAGCCCGTATTTGTCGGCAATGGCCTGGATTTCGGCCAAATCGCAGGGGTAACCGCCCCAGTGCACCGCCATGATGGCCTTGGTGCGCTCCGTGATGCGGTGCTCAATGTCGGCCGGGTCGATGTTGCCGGTTTCGTACTGGATATCGGCAAACACCGGCTTGGCCCCCACCTGCACCACCGTCAGGGCCGTGGCAATGAAGGTTTGCGGGGCCATAATTACCTCGTCACCCGCCCCGATGCCGGCCACTTCCAGGGCCAGGTGCAGGGCGCTGGTGCCCGAGTTCAGGGCTGCCGGGTGGCGCATGCCCAGCTCGGCGCTCAGCCGGGCCTCAAATTCCTGCACCAGCTTGCCCTCGCTCAAATAGGTGCTGGCCAAAACTTTGCCCACGCGCCGGGCTGCCCGGGGGTGCACAAAGGTGCTGAACATTGGTAGCAATTGGCCCGTTGCGGGAGCCGGAGTCGTAGACCCAACGAGTGGGGTGGATAGGTAAGGATTGACCATCGCAGTAACGTTAAGAAATGTGGCTTAAATATAATAATATCTTTGCATATTTATTTGTCCTTTTTGATAATAAGTTTTTTTGAGGAAAAAATAGTGGCCTGCTGTGAATGTGGGGCAGTTGACACGGCGCCGAACAATGCCTGGCCGAGCCCCGCAACTGGCCGGCGCCGGCGTGCCCTTAAGGCGTGTTCTGGCCGGCTAATGCCGGCCGCTACCGGTGAAACCGTGCCGGCAGCTATTCAATAGCAAAAACCGATTTAAAACAAAACCAATATTGGCCTGGGGGTAGTAAGGACTGGATTGCCAAACAGCCAGGTTTTATATTTGTAATATGCTGCAATAGAGCAATTTTATGCAAGTTTATTCAATGTGATTTTACAAATAGAAAATTCTAATAATAGTCTTTTTCCGCGAAGAGCTGAACCAAAATAAAACGGCAAAAGTTAGGCTCCCGAGTATCGGATATAGTCCTGATGCTGGATTTGAATGCTTGCCCATTAAATAACTATATGTTTCACTATGCTCGCTCCGGGTTCGGGGCGGCGTAACCCCCAAAAGTTGTTTGCATGAAAAGAATGCCCCTGTTCCTGGGTGTGGCCCTCGCCGCGCTGACTTTAGCCTCCTGCGAAAAAGAGCTCGAGCAAGTAAATAGCTCTCCCCAATCGTCCTCGGCAGCCTCCACGCTGGCTAAGCCGGACTTGCTCACAACTGGCCCCTGGCACCAGACCGGCCTGACCGTAAGCACCGCCGGCGAAGGCACGGCCCCGGCCGCTACCTCCGACCTGTTTGCCCAAGCCAAGCCTTCTATGCTGGTGCAGAGCGCCGTGTATAAGTCGGACGGCACCTACACGCTGCTGCGTGGCCCGCGCCCCGGCAAGCAAACCGCCGAGCCCGTGAGCGGCACCTGGCGTCTGACGGCTTCGGCCGACTCGCTCATCCTCACGCAAGCCGACCGCACCCGCCGCTTCGCCGTGGCCGAACTGACTGCCACCACGCTGCGCCTCAGCCATTCGGAAGGCGCTGCCGGCAAGGGCTCGGTGTATACCTCGGTGTTCTCGCGTTAAGCACACCAAGCTTACTTCCTGGGCATGCTGCACCGCCCGGCCACCATGGCCGGGCGGTGTTTTTTTGCACGGCAGGTACGTAGCGCAAACTTTTAGTTCGCGGCTCCGAACATCAACGTTCGCGCTACCTTATTAGCGCCGGCTGCCAATCATGCTTTCGGCCAGGGGGCTGTCGTCGTAGCCAGCCGTGAAATCAAGGAGCAGGCGTTTCAGCTCGGGCGGAGCCTTGGGCAGGTTGCTCACCCGGAAGTAGGCCGCGCTCGGGGCCAGGTAGCCCGGCAGTGACAATGGCCCCGTGCCCGAGCGAAAACTCATGCTCCAGTCCGGAAACATGGGCGCGGTGCTGGGGCCTTCGCTTAGCACCACCAGGTGCTCGTGGCGCGGGTCGGTGGCAATGCGGTGGTAATACAGGTGCTGCACGGCGCCCTTTTCGCCTTCCAACAGGTGCAGGAACTGGCCGTTGGGGGCGTGCAGCAGAATGCCGGTGATGCCCTGGGCGGCATTGTGCGCGCGGGATTTTTGCAGCAGCTCCAGCAGTTCGGACAAGCTGAAGCTCGCCAGGGCCAGGCTCTGATATAGAAGGTGATACAAGCCCATGACGGGGAGGCGACTGAAGCCGCGGCGGCGGCTGTAAGAAATGCGAACGAGAGGCTTGCCAAAAAAAGCGGTGCGTGGCTGCCAGCAGCACTGGCCGTGGTGGCGCGGAGAGCCGTCGGCAGCCAGGATGCCCGGAGCGAGCCGGGCTGGGATATACTGTGGCCGGAGCTAAAGGGCCACAGCTACTTAAGCTGGCAAGTTGCTCAAATATACATGTAATTTTAATCATTACATATTGCATATTAATTTGATTCAAAAAATAGGATATACTATATGATGTCGTAGGCGCGGCAAACCCGGCGCGGGCAATGCCCTGCCCACAGCGGTGGCAGCTCATTGATGCAAGGGAGCGAGTAGCCCCGATAGCTGCGCCGGCCCGGTACGATAAAAATGAGGCAGAATGGAAGTAAAGATTTTATATATTAAATAATGAATATTATAAACATTAACAGCTTGTGATTCAGTCGCAAGTATTATGATTATTTCACTGAGGAAAATGACTCGAAAAATATTTAATCATATTAAATATTGATAATTAAATATTAAATCTATAACTTACTTCCATATTCATTCCGGGGCAGAAGCCTGCGGGGGTGCAGTAAGCAACTTGTTACTTCCTGAGCTATGGAGCGTTATGTACGATATTCGGATACTTCCCGCTTTATTCTGATGGCCGTAGATGGCGGCCTCATCTGGCTAGCCTTTCACCTGGCCGAGCTCGTGGTATGGCACTCGTGGTCGATGAAGGGCGAGACGCCTTTTTTCATCATTGCGTTTGCGCTGCTGTGGTGGCTGCTTTCGCGGCAATACGCCAACGTGTACCGGCTCGACCGGCGCATTACCTACGGCGAGAAGCTGCGCAACTTGCTCAAGGCGTTTCTGATACACGGCGTGCTGGTGGTAGGCACGGTGGTGGCGCTGCGCATCAACTACCTCTCGACGCGTTACCTGGCGGCGGTGTATGGCTTGGCGGTGGCAGGCGTGGTGGTGGGCCGGTTTGCGGTCACGTTTTGCTACCGCGCCTGGCTGCGGTATTTTGCCCGGGCCCACAACCGCTTTGTGATAGTAGGGGCCAGCCAGAGCGGACAGGAGCTGTACCACGCCCTCACGGCCGACGACTCGGGCACCTACCAGTTCAAGGGCTTTTTTACGGATGAGCCGCTGCCCACCTCGCTGCGGGCGCACCGGCGCGGTGCCGTGGCCGACCTGATGAACTACTGCCTGAGCACGCCGGTGGACGAAATCTACTACGCGCTGCCGCTCGACCGGCACGACTTGATTGAGGAATTGTCGCGCTTCGCGGAGGACCATTTCCTGGCCTTTCGCATCGTGCCCGACTACCAGGGCACGGTGGGCAAGGACGTGGGCGTGTATTTCCACGACCATCTGCCCATTCTCGTGGTGCGGCAGGAGCCGCTGGGCTTCCGCACCAACCAGGTGCTGAAGCGGATGTTCGACCTCGGGTTTTCGCTGTTCGTGATTCTGGGGCTGTTTCCCATTATTCTGCCGGTGCTGGCGCTGCTTATTAAGCTCGATTCCCCGGGCCCGGTGTTTTTCAAGCAGATGCGGCCGGGCAAGCGCAACAAGCTATTCCCGTGCTACAAGCTGCGCACCATGCGCGCCGACCACCGCCAGACCGAGCTGCAAGCCACCAAGGCCGACCCTCGGGTGACCCGCGTGGGCAAGTACCTGCGCAAATACAATCTGGACGAATTGCCGCAGTTTTTCAACGTGCTGCTGGGGCATATGTCGGTGGTGGGGCCGCGGCCCAATATGGTGTCGCAGCTGGAGGAATACTCCAAGCGCAGCCGCACCTACCAGCTGCGCCACGCCGTGACGCCCGGCATTACGGGCTACGCGCAGGTGAACGGCTTCCGGGGCGAAACCCGCGCCCCCAACGCCATGGAAAAGCGCGTGGAGTACGACCTGAAATACGTGCAGAATTGGTCGTTCGGGCTCGATTTGCAAATCATCGGCAAGACCGTGCGCAACATGGTGCGCGGCGAGGAGAATGCCTATTAGAGGACCGAAACGAGAGTTTTAGCACTTCAACCCCAGTCTGCCATGTTACCCAAACACGCTGTTCTGCACGCCAATATCTCGACGGGGCGCACCGCTGATTTCATTGATACCATTCTGGGATTGGGTGCGGCGCGGGCGTCGGCCTACGTGTGCTTTGCCAACGTGCACATGCTGGTGGAAGCCGAGCGCAACGCCGAGTTCCGGCAGATTGTGAACAACGCCGCCGTGGCCGCGCCCGATGGCAGCCCGGTAGCGGCGGCCGTGCGCTGGTTCCAAGGGCCGGCGCAGGAGCGCATGGCGGGCATGGACCTGCTGCCCGAGCTGCTGCTCCGCGCCGCCGAGCGCGGCCAGTCGGTGTACTTCTACGGCACTACCGATGAGGTTTTGCAGGCCATGGTATGGCGGGCGCGCTGGGAATTGCCCACGCTGCGGGTGGTGGGGGCCTATGCGCCGCCGTTCCGCCCGCTCACGGCAGAGGAAGATGCCGACGAGGTAGCCGCCATCAACGCGGCCGACCCGGACTTGCTTTTTGTGGCGCTGGGCTGCCCGCGCCAGGAGCGCTGGATGGCGGCCCACCAGGGGCGCGTCCGGGCGTGCATGCTGGGGGTGGGGCAGGCCTTCCGGGTGTATGCCGGCCTGGAGCCGCGCCTGCCGGCGTGGGCCCGCAAGCTGTGGCTGGAATGGGCCTTCCGGCTGTGGCAGGAGCCGCGCCGCCTGGCCCGCCGCTACTTCGTCACCAACACCCGCTTCGTGTACCTGATGGCCCGCGCCACGCTCGAAAACCTGGCCAGCCGGCTGCCCGCCGTGGCCTGAGCAGGCCATTCACCCATTCGACCCTTCACCAATTCACCCATTTAATATGAAAGCAGTGATACTAGCGGGCGGCTATGGCACCCGAATCAGCGAGGAAAGCGGCGTGCGGCCCAAGCCCATGGTGGAAATCGGCGGCAAGCCCATTCTGTGGCACATCATGAAGATTTACGCCCACCACGGCATCACCGATTTTGTGATTTGCTGCGGCTACAAGGGGCACATGATTAAGCAGTATTTCTCCGATTATTTCCTGCTGAACTCGGACGTGACCTTCCGGATGGACCGCAACGAAATGCAGATTCACCGCAACAACGCCGAGCCCTGGACCGTGACGCTGGTGGATACTGGCCTGGAAACCATGACCGGCGGCCGCCTGCGCCGCGTGCAGAAATACCTGGACGATGAGACGTTTTGCCTGACCTACGGCGATGGCGTGAGCAACGTCGACATCACGGCCAGCATCGAATACCACCGGGCGCAGGGCGTGCTGGCCACGCTCACGGCGGTGCGGCAGCCGGGCCGCTTCGGGGTGTTCAACCTGAGCGAAGGCGACAGCCACGTGAGCAACTTCATGGAAAAGCCCGAGGGCGGCGAAACGCCTTGGATTAACGGCGGCTTCTTCGTGCTGGAACCGGGCATCTTCGCCTACCTCGACCACGACCAGACCGTGTGGGAAAAAGCCCCGCTGGAGCGCTTGGCCGCCGCCGGGCAACTGGCTGCCTACCGCCACGCCGGCTTCTGGCAGCCCATGGACACGCTGCGTGACCGCAACATGCTGGAGGAGCTGTGGCAGGCCGGCAAGGCCGAATGGAAGCTCTGGGACCAGGCCCCCGCCGCCCCCGTGACCGCGCCCGTGCTCGAAACCATTCTGGCCGCGCCGCTGGCCGCGCCGGCCGGACGCGGGCGCGCGGCAACCACCAAACTGATGCCCAGCGACTGAAAACACCTGCCCCGAACGCCGTGCTGAGCGCCGCCAGCGCATTGCCGCAGCTCCGTTGAGATAGAACGGAGCCATTCCCACGGCCGCGGTGGGTTGGCGCGCCCGGCATGGCATTCTGGTTGATTGATGACTGTAAGAAACCTCACTTCTAATGGAATACCGCATGAAACCCTCCCGCATTCTCATCACCGGCAACATGGGCTACGTGGGGCCCGGCGTGGTGCGCCACCTCCGACAGACCTACCCCAACGCCGAGCTGATTGGCTACGACATGGGCTTTTTCGCCCACTGCCTCACCGGAGCCACCCGCCTGCCCGAGTCGCGCCTCGACCGTCAGGTGTTTGGCGACGTGCGCACGCTGCCCTCGGGCCTGCTGGCCGGCGTGGACGCCGTGGTGCACCTGGCTGCCATTTCCAACGACCCCATGGGCACGGCCTACGAGGGCGTGACGATGGACGTGAACTACCGCGCCGGCATTGCGCTGGCCAAGCGCGCCAAAACCTACGGCGTGAAAAGCTTCGTGTTTGCCAGCTCGTGCAGCATGTACGGGCTGGGCGGCGAAGACGCCAAAACCGAAACCTCCACCCTGAACCCCCTCACGGCCTACGCCCGCTCCAAGGTGGCCAGCGAGCGCGACCTGGCCCCGCTGGCCGATAATAATTTTCGGGTGACCTGCCTGCGCTTCGCCACGGCCTGCGGCTGGAGCGACCGCCTGCGCCTCGACCTGGTGCTGAACGACTTCGTGGCCGGGGCGGTGGCTACCGGCGAAATCAGCATCCTGAGCGACGGCACGCCCTGGCGGCCGCTCATCCATGTGCTGGACATGGCCCGCGCCATTGGCTGGGCCGTGACGCGCGAGGCCAGCAACGGCGGTGCCTTCGTGGCCGTGAATGCCGGGGCCAACAGCTGGAACTACCGCGTGCGCGAATTGGCCGAAGCCGTGGCCGCCGCCATCCCCGGCACCCAGGTGCGCCTCAACCCCGACGCCGCCCCCGACCTGCGCTCGTACCGCGTCGATTTCAGCCTCTTCCGCCGCCTTGCGCCCGACCACCAGCCCATCCACACCCTGGCCGATACCATCGGCGAGCTCCAGCGCAAGCTGGTGGAAATGGGCTTCCGCGACCCCAATTTCCGCGCCTCCCGCCTGATGCGGCTGCGCGTGCTGGCCGCCCTGCGCGAGCAGGACGAGCTGACCGAGGACCTGACCTGGGCGCCCGGCCCGGCCAAGGCCACCGTGCCCCTCTACCGGCCCGAACTAGTGGTAGTCTGAGACTTCTGAGCTATGAAAACGTCAATCAAAAGACCGTCCTGCTGAACGCAGCCGAAGCATCGCTACCGCGCAACGCAATTCATTCGATTCACCGAAGCGCTAGCGATGCTTTGGCGGCGCTCAGCAGGACGGCCAGAAGTCAACATCCCAACTTACCCTTCACCTTGCTTTTAATGCGATGAAATTTACCGAAACTGCCCTTGCAGGGGCCTTCATTATCGACGTAGACCGGCTGAGCGATGAGCGCGGCTTTTTTGCCCGCTCCTGGTGCGAAGACGAGTTTGCCGCCCACGGCATTGCCATGCCGCCGCAGCAGGCCAACCTGTCGTTCAACCCGCGCCGGGGCACGCTGCGCGGCATGCACTATCAGCTGGCCCCCTACGAAGAAACCAAGCTGGTGCGCTGCACCCGGGGCGCCATTCTGGACGTGATTGTGGACCTGCGCGAGGAGTCGCCCACCTTCGGCAAGTGGATAGGGGTGGAGCTGACGGCCAATAACTACCGGATGCTGTTCGTGCCCGGCCGCTTTGCCCACGGCTTCCTCACCCTCGAAGACAACACCGACGTGTGCTACCAGGTGTCGGCCAAGTACACGCCCGGCGCCGAGCGCGGCCTGCGCTGGAACGACCCCGCCGTCGGCATCCGCTGGCCTTTTCAGCCTTTGCTCATTTCGGCGAAAGACCAGGCGCACCCCGATTTCCAGGGGCTGGCCGTGCCGATGGCAATGTAGCGTGGACGCTGTAACCCTGCTTTTCTCACCTTTTTTTCTGCATTATGATACTTGTTGACAACGCCTTGAAGAAGCGCCAGCAAGCCGGCCAGCCCATTCGGGTGGGCATGGTGGGCGCGGGCTTCATGGGCCGGGGCGTGGCCCTGCAAATCTGCCGCTACGTGCCCGGAATGGAGCTGGTAGCCATTGCCAACCGCACCATCAGCCAGGCCCGGCGGGCCTACCACGAGGCCGGTGAGCTCGGAACCACCGAGGTAAGCTCGGTGCACGCGCTGGAAGCTTGCATTCAGCGGGGCGAGCGCGCCATTACCGACGATGCGCTGCTGCTGAGCCGCGCCGAGGGCATCGACGCCATCATTGAGGTGACCGGAGCGGTAGAGCACGGCGCGCACGTGGTGCTGGAGGCCATCCGGCACGGCAAGCACGTGGTGCTGCTGAACGCCGAGCTCGACGGTACGGCCGGGGCCATTCTGAAAGTGTACGCCGACCGCGCCGGCGTGGTGTACACCGTGAGCGACGGCGACCAGCCCGGCGTGACCCTCAACCTGGCGCGCTTCGTGCTGGGCCTGGGCGTGAAGCCGGTGCTGTGCGGCAACATCAAAGGCCTGCACGACCCCTACCGCAACCCCACCACGCAGGAGGGCTTTGCCCGGCAGTGGGGCCAGAACCCGAGCATGGTGACGAGCTTCGCCGACGGCAGCAAAATCAGCTTCGAGCAAGCCGTGATTGCCAACGCGCTGGGCATGGAAGTGGCCCGGCGCGGCATGTACGGTCCCACCGTGGCCCCGGGCACGCCCATCAGCAAGGCCGCCGAGTGGTACCCCACCGAGCGCCTGCTCGACGGCGGCCCCGGCATCGTGGACTACGTGGTGGGGGCCGAGCCCGGCCCCGGCGTGTTCATCCTGGGCACGCACGACGACCCCATTCAGCAGCACTACCTCAAGCTGTACAAGCTGGGGCCGGGGCCGCTGTACTGCTTCTACACGCCCTACCACCTGTGCCATTTCGAAACGCCGACGTCGGTGGCGCGGGCGGTGCTCTTTGGCGATGCCTGCCTGGCTCCGGCCGGCGCCCCCAAGGTGGAGGTAATTACGGCCGCCAAAATTGACCTGCGGGCCGGCGACACGCTCGACGGCATCGGCCACTACATGACCTACGGGCTGGCCGAGAACTACACCACCGCCCGGGCCGAAAACCTGCTGCCCATCGGCGTGGCCGAGGGCTGCCGCTTGCTGCACGACATTCCCAAAGACCAGGTGCTGACCTACAACGACGTGGCGCTGCCGCCCGGTCGCCTCATCGACCAGCTGCGCCGCGAGCAGGAAGTCCACTTCAACCCGCCCGTGCTGGCCGCCACCGCCGAGCCGCTCGTGCCCGCCGATTTCGCCCTGGCCAACCTCTAACTCAGCCAAAACTGCCTTTTTCTTCCTAATTACCCCGAAGCTACGTCGCCATGAATCCCACCCTGGTTGAGTTTCTGAAGCATTCCGACCCGCTATCCACGCGGCAAAATGCCCCCGCTGCACCGGCCGAAACAACGGCCCCGCGCCCCGCTACGGCGCCGCTCACGGTGCTGGTGCTGGAGGGCGAGTACCGCCTCACCGGGGCGGTGCTGTTTTGCCTAAGCCGGCAGGCCCGGGTGCGGGTGCATTTGCTCTCGCGCGATGCGCGGAGCCCGTACCGGTTTTCGAGCTACGTACACTCGTTTCATGTGCTCTCGCCCGACCGGCCGGCGGAGGTGTTCGTGGCCTTTATCCAGAATGCCGCCCGGGCCACCGGGGCCGAGGTGCTGCTGCCCGTGGACGTGCCCGGCATGCGCTTTGTGATTGCGCACCGCACGGCGCTGGCCGCCGCCACGCACCTGCTGCCGCTGCCGGCCGCCGCGTACTACGAAATTGCCACCGACAAGGGCCTGCTGGGCGCGTTCATGCAGGAGCACAACCTTCCCGCGCCCGATACCATCGTCGATATCCGCCACAACCTAGCGGCCAAGCTGAAAAACTTTACTTTTCCGGTGCTGCTGAAGCCCATTGAGGGAGCCGGCGGCCGGGGCATTGTGCGCTACGCTACGCCCGAGGCGGTGCTGGCCGCCGTGGCCGCGCTGCCCAATAGCAGCCGCTACATCATCCAGACCTGCATCGAGGGCTACGACATCGACTGCAATGTGCTGTACCAGAACGGCCAGCTCATTGCCCATTCCATTCAAAAGGGCTTGGTGGCCACGGGTGATGAATACGCCCCCACCGAAGCCATCGAATTTGTGCATCACGACGCCGTGCTGGCCGTGGTGGACCGCCTGATGAAGGCCCTGCGCTGGAACGGCGTGGCCCACCTCGACCTGCGCTTCGATGTCCGCACCGGCGAAATCAAGGTCATCGAAATCAACACCCGCTTCTGGCTCACGGTGGTGGGCTCGGCGCTGGCGGCGGGCGTGAACTTCCCGGTGCTGGCCTGCCAGGTGGCAGCCGGCCGGGCAGTGGTGCCCGCGCCGTTCCGCGAGGGGCGCTACATCCCGTTTGCCAACTACCTCAAGTACCGCTACGGCCGCCGCGTGCGCCGGCCCGACGACGTGCAGTTTTCGCTGCGCGATACCAGCGTGGGCGCTTTTCTGGGCGACCCCATGACCAAGATTTACCGCTTCCTCACCGACGAGGACTAGGCCGTCATCCGGCTGAGGCCGGGCCTTGCGACGGCCATCGAACTGCATTTATTCCATTATCCACCTCACACTTATACCCGATGCATCCGCACCCCTTCCGTCATGAAAAACGTTTTTATGGTCATTTTTTGCGCCTTGCTACTGGTGGGCGGCCAGCCGCTGCGGGGCCAGACACCTCCTGCGGGCTTCACGTCCACTGTTGTATCCTCAGGCTGGAATGAAGCTGTCGGATTTGCTTTCAATAGCAGCGGCAGCAAGATGTTTGTCTGGGAACGCCCGGGCAAAGTATGGGTGGTGGTGAACGGCCAGCGCCAGCAGCTGATTGACATCACCGAAGAAGTAGGGGCCTGGGGCGACCACGGCCTGTTGGGCTTCGCCCTCGACCCGAATTTCGACACCAACGGCTACATGTACCTGATGTATGTGGTGGACCGGTACTATCTGCTAAACTTTGGTACGGCCAGTTACGACCCGACTGCCAACGACTATTTCAGCGCCACCATTGGGCGCATCACGCGCTACACGGCCACGCCGGCCGGCACGGGCTACACCGTGAACCCGGCCAGCCGTAAAATTCTGCTCGGGGCCACCAAAACCACGGGCATTCCTTCCGTTCACGATGGCCACTGCACCGGCTCGCTGGTGTTTGGCAAAGACGGTACTTTGCTGGTTTCAACCGGTGACGGGGCCCACTGGGCGCCGGATTTAGGCAGCTACAACGAAACCTACTACGCGGAGGCGTTGGCCGATGGCATCATCACCGCCAAGGAAAACGTGGGCGCCCTGCGCGCCCAGCTGGTAGACTGCCTAAGTGGTAAAATCCTGCGCCTGGACCCTGCCACCGGCAACGGCGTGCCCAGCAACCCGTACTACGACGCGGCCAACCCCGCCGCGCCTCGCTCCCGGGTGTGGGCCCTGGGCCTGCGCACGCCCTTCCGCATGAGCCTGCGGCCCGGCACGGGCAGCACCGACCCCACCCAGGGCAACCCCGGCACGCTCTACGTGGGCGTGGTGGGGGCCTCTACCTGGGAAGAAGTATCGGTGGTGGACCGCCCCCGCGTGAACCTGGGCTGGCCGCTGTTTGAGGGCCTGACGCCCTATGCGGCGTTCACCAACTCGAACGTGTATAACCGCGACGCGCCCAACCCGCTCTACAACACGGGCGGCTGCACCCAGCAGTATTTCTACTTCCAGGACCTCATCAAGCCGGCTACGCCCACGGGCACGGCCACCTTCCCCAACCCGTGTAATACCTCGCAAACGATTCCGGCCAGCATTCCCACCTTCGTGCACACCCGGCCGCTGATTGACTGGACCCACAACCCCAGCGGACCGTCGCGCACGGGCACGTTCAGCGGCAGTACGCCTACCACTATCAACATCGGGGCGGCGGGCTCGCCGGTGAGCGGGCCGCAGTTTGGCGGTAATTCGGTGACGGGTGGGGTTTTCTATCCCTACACCGACTTCCCGGCCCCGTACGCCAACTCGTATTTCTTCGGCGACTACGTGGGCGGCTGGATTAAGAGCATGACCGTGAACGCCAGCAACCAGCCCAGCGCCGTGCGCAACTTCGTGGACAGTGGGGCTGTGCCGGTATTCTTCGGCACCAGCCCGGGCGAAACGGGCTTGTTCTATGTGAATTTCTACCCTTCGGAAATCCGCAAAATCAGTTACGTGACCACGGCCAGTCCGCCGGTAGCCGTGGCTTCGGCCAACAAAACCTACGGCCCCGGCCCGCTTACGGTGCAGTTCACCGGCAGCAACTCCTCCGACCCCAACGGCGGGGCGCTGACCTACCGCTGGAACTTCGGCGACGGCACGGCGAATAGCACCAGCGCCAACCCCAGCCACACGTTTTCGCCGCCTACTTCAGCGCCCACCAACTACACCGTGACGCTGACCGTGACCAACCCGCAGGGCCTGACCAACCAGACCACGGTGCAGATTTCGGCCAACAACACCCCGCCGCAGGTCACCATCACCAGCCCGGTCAACAACAGTACCTACCCCCTCACGGGCAACACCACCTACCAATTGCGGGCTACCGTGACCGATGCCGAGCAGAGCGGCCATTTGCTGAGCTACCAGTGGCAGACCATTCTGCACCACCTCACGCACCAGCACCCCGACCCCGTGGATACCACCCGCGTAACCAGCACCATCATCGGCCCTTACGGCTGCGGGGCCGAAACCTACTACTACACCATCTCGCTGACGGTGACCGATGCCGGGGGGCTCTCGACTACTCAGGAAGTGCGCCTCAACCCCGACTGCTCTACGCCCAGCTTCACGCTGGTGAATGCCGATGCTACTACCGACGTCGACATTCAGCCCCTGACCAATGGCGCCATTCTCGACCTGGCCACCCTGCCTACCCGCAACCTCAACATCCGGGCCAATGCCGACCCGGCCACCACCGGCAGCGTGGTCTTCGCCCTCACCGGCCCGCAGAACCAGAACCAGACCGAAAACGTGGCCCCGTACGCGCTGTTTAGCGACGTAAACGGGGTCTACAACCCCTGGACGCCGCCCGTGGGCAACTACCAGCTCACGGCCACGGGCTACAGCGGGGCCAATGGCACCGGCACTGCCCGCCCGCCCCTCACCATCAGCTTCACTGTAACGGATTCGGGCACGCCCACCACCAGCTACACGCTCACCACCAGTACGGTGGGCAGCGGCACGGTGACGAAGAACCCGAACTCGGCCACCTACGCCAGCGGCAGCACCGTGAGCCTGACGGCCGCCCCGGCCGCTGGCTACACCTTCACGGGCTGGAGCGGCGACGCCTCGGGCAGCACCAACCCGCTCACCGTGACGATGACCGGCAACAAGAACATCACGGCCACCTTCACCGCTACTACGACCACCAGCTACACGCTCACGGTGAACACCACGGGCACCGGTACGGTGAGCAAGAACCCGAACCAGGCCACGTACGCCAGCGGCACGAATGTGACGCTCACGGCCACGCCGGGAGCGGGCTACACTTTCTCGGGCTGGAGCGGGGATGTCACGAGCACGGCCAACCCCTTGTCGGTAACCATGAATGCTAACAAGAACATCACCGCCACCTTCACGGCTACCTCGGGCGGCGGGGGCGGCTACACCTTCTACCGGGCCATCAACCTGGGCGGGCCGGCCCTCACGCTGGATGGCAACGCCTGGGGCGGCAGCACAGCGGCCAACTACTCCACCAACGGCACGGCCTTCGAGAACCAAGCTGTGACGCTGATTCCGGCCACGGATGCCACGCGGGCGGGCATGATTCGGGCGGCGGTGTTCGGTCCGAGCCTGAGTGTGACGCTCTCGGCCGTGCCGGCGGGCAGCTACCAAGCCTACCTCTACGTATGGGAGGACAACAGTCCCGAGGTAATTGACCTGTCCCTGAACGGGCAGCTTGTGCGCGCCAACTACAACACCGGCCCGGCCGGCACCTGGGCGCGGCTGGGGCCCTACAACGTGACCCTGGCGGCCACGGGCACGGTGGCGTTCACCAGCACCGGCGGCTGGCCCAATTTCTCGGGGGTCGAACTCTGGCAGCAAGGCGCCGGCACGCCCACCAGCTACACACTCACCACCAGTACGGTGGGCAGCGGCACGGTGACGAAGAACCCGAACTCGGCCACCTACGCCAGCGGCAGCACCGTGAGCCTGACGGCCGCCCCGGCCGCCGGCTACACCTTTACGGGCTGGAGCGGCGATGCCAGCGGGACTACCAATCCGCTCACCGTCACGATGACGGGAAATAAGAACATCACGGCCACCTTCACCGCTACTACGACCAGCTACACGCTCACGGTGAACACAGTGGGCACCGGTACGGTGACGAAAAACCCAAACCAGGCCACGTATGCCAGCGGCACGAATGTGACGCTCACGGCCACGCCGGGGGCGGGCTTCGCCTTCTCGGGCTGGAGCGGCAGCGCCACGGGTAGCACCAACCCCTTGACCGTGGCCATGACAGCCAACAAGACCATCACGGCCACCTTCACGGCTACCTCGGGCGGGCAGCAGCTCACCGGCTATGTGTTGGTCAATGCCACGAATGGCACCGACATTCAGCCCCTGACATCGGGCGCGACGCTGAACCTGGCCACGCTGCCCAGCAGCAGCCTCAACGTGCGGGCCACCACCAGCCCAGCCACGGTGGGCAGCGTCGTTTTCGCCTTGTCAGGAGCTCAGACCCAAAACCAGACCGAATCAGTGGCTCCGTACGCGCTATTTGGCGATAACGGCGCCGGCACCTACAACGCCTGGACGCCGCCGGTGGGCAGCTACACGCTCACGGCCCGGCCCTACACCGGCGGCGGGGGCAGTGGCACGGCGGGCACGCCGCTCACCATCACCTTCAGCGTGAGCAACGCCGCTGCGCGCGTGGCGGCGGCCACCACCGGCTCCTCCGGGGTGGCGCTGGCCGTGGCCTACCCGAACCCCTCGCCCAACGGGCACTACCGCCTGCTGCTGCCGGCCACCTTCACCGGCGCGGTGCGCTACCGCCTCCTGTCGGTGCTGGGCCAGACGCTGGCCAGCGGCACGCTGCCGGCCGGGGCCCAGGCCGCCGAGCTGGATTTCGCCCAGCCGCTCTCGGGCGCCAGCCTGGGCTACCTGCTGCTCGACGACGGCCGGCTGACCGCCCGAATCAAACTCCTGCGCCAGTAGCCCCGGCTTTGGCCCGCTTCACGCTAACGTATTTCCACAAGCTCTACCACCCTGCAATCCCTGACCATTCCTTTCCAGCTGGTCATTCTATTGGCATGTTGCCTGCCGGTACGGTCCCAAATGCCCCCGGCAGGCTTCAAGGCCAACAAGTGCCGTTGACTACTGGCCGGCTGGCTCAGCAGCAATCCGGTTTTGCCTGCGGGCACCTTTAGCCGCACTGGAGCGGCTACGGCGAATCCTGGAGCGGCCGGTTTGCCGCTCATCATTCGGAGGCAGTGCCTCCACAGGCGGCGCGCTTTATTCCTGTCTGCTTGTCCCGGAAGCTGACTGCTCTGGTCCACACTCCTAGGCCGGGCATAAGACGGGTTTAGGGTGAGAATTATCCTGTGGGAATAATTTTTAGAAAATAAACGCTATGAAAACGTCATTTCTTTTTTTACTGCTGGCCCTGCTGTGGGCCTGCGCCCCGCCATTGCGGGCGCAGGCCCCACCCTCGGGCTTTACCAATACGCTCGTGTCTTCGGGCTGGAATGAACCCGTGGGCGTGGCCTTCAATAGTACTGGCAGCAAGATGTTTGTGTGGGAGCGGCCGGGCAGGGTGTGGGTGGTGGTGAACGGCCAGCGCCAGCAAATTCTGGACATTTCGCCCGAAGTGGGGGGCTGGCACGACCACGGCCTGCTGGGCTTCGCCCTCGACCCCAACTTCGACACCAACGGCTACATGTACCTGATGTACCTGGTAGACCGGCATTACTTATTGAACTTCGGCACGCCCAGTTACGACCCCAACACCAACGACTATTTCAGCGCTTCCATTGGGCGCATCACGCGCTACACGGCCACGCCCAGCGGCACGGGCTACACCGTGGACCCCGCCAGCCGCAAAATCCTGCTGGGCACCACCAAAACCAACGGCATCCCGTCCACTTCCTACTCGCACCTCACCGGCTCGCTGGTGTTTGGGGCCGACGGCACGCTGCTCGTTTCGACCGGGGATGGGGCCGACCCCGCCCCCGATTCGGGGAGTTCTCCGGATTCCTACTATGCCCAGGCCCTGGCCGACGGCATTCTCACCACCAAGGAAAACATCGGCTCGCTGCGGGCCCAGCTGATTGATTGTCTGAATGGCAAGATTCTGCGCCTGGACCCTGCCACCGGCAACGGCGTGCCCAGCAACCCCTTCTATGACGCGGCCAACCCCGCCGCCGCCCGCTCGCGGGTGTGGGCCCTGGGCGTGCGCAACCCGTTTCGGATGAGCCTGCGGCCCGGCACGGGCAGCACCGACCCCAGCGCCGGCAACCCCGGCACGCTCTACATCGGCGATGTGGGGTCGTGCTGCTGGGAGGAGGTGGATGTGGTAGACCATGCCGGCGTGAACCTGGGCTGGCCCGTGTTTGAAGGTCTGTTGCCTAACGATGACTTCTACACCTCAACGGTTTACAACCGCGACGCGCCCAACCCGCTCTACAACGTGGGGGGCTGCACCAAGCAGTTTTTCTACTTTCCCGACCTCATCAAGCAGGCCACGCCGAGCGGCACGGCTTCGTTTCCAAATTCCTGCAACACCAGCCAGCAGGTTCCGGCCAGCATTCCCACCTTCGTGCACACCCGGCCGCTGATTGACTGGGGCCACCCCGACGGGCCGGCGCGCACGGGCACGTTTAGTGGCAGTACGGCCACCGCCACCAATATCGGGGCGGGGCCGGTGAGCGGGGCGCAGTTTGGCGGCATTGCCTCCGTGGGCGGCGTGTTTTATCCCTACTCCGATTTCCCGGCCCCGTACGCCAATTCGTATTTCTTCGGCGATTATGGAGGTAGCTGGATTCGGAACCTGACCGTGAACGCCAGCAACCAGCCCAGCGCCGTGGGCACCTTCGTGAACAGCGGGGCCGCGCCGGTATTCTTCGGCACCAGCCCCGGCGAAACGGGCCTGTTCTACGTGAACTTCTCCGCTGGCGAGGTCCACAAAATCAGCTACATCAACGTGAATGGCCCGCCGGTAGCGGTGGCCTCCGCCAACAAAACCTACGGCCCCGGGCCGCTCACGGTGCAGTTCACGGGCAGCGCCTCCACCAACCCCAGCGGCGGCACCCTCACCTACCTCTGGGATTTTGGCGATGGCACGGCCACTAGCACGGCCACCAACCCCAGTCACACGTTTTCGCCGCCCACCTCGGCCCCGGTCAAGTATACCGTGAAGCTGACCGTGACCAACACGGCGGGCCTGAGCAACCAAACCTCGCTGGTGATTTCGGTGAATAATACGCCGCCGCAGGTCACCATCACCAGCCCGGCCAACAACAGTACCTACCCGCTCAGCGGCAACACCGTGTACCAGCTGCGGGCCACCGTGACCGATGCCGAGCAGAGCGGCCATCTGCTCGCGTATGCCTGGCAAACCATTCTGCACCACAACACCCATGAGCACCCCGACCCGATAGATACCACCCGCCAAACCAGCACCACCATTGCGCCGCTCGGCTGCGGGGCCGAAACGTATTACTACATCGTCCGGCTCACCGTGACCGATTCCGAAGGCCTCTCGACCACCCAGGAAGTGCGCCTCAATCCCGACTGCAACACGCTCAGCTTCACGCTCGTGAAGGCCAATGCCACCACCGATGTAGACATCCAGCCCCTGCTGAACGGGGCCGTGCTGAACCTGGCCACGCTGCCCACCCGCAATCTCAACATCCGGGCCAATGCCAACCCCGCCACCACCGGCAGCATGGTCATGAACCTGAGCGGGGCCGAAACGCGAAGTCAGACCGAGAATGTGGCCCCCTACGCGCTGTTCGCGGATTTGAACGGCGTCTACAATTCCTGGACCCCGACCGTGGGCAGCTACACGCTCACGGCCACGCCCTTCAGCGGGGCCAATGGTACCGGCACGGCCGGCCCGCCGCTCACCATCAGCTTCAGCGTGACAGATGGCGGCACCGCGCCCGGCCCTTTCACGCTCACGGTGAGTACCACGGGCAGCGGCACGGTGACGAAAAACCCGAACCAGGCCAGCTACGCCAACGGCAGTACCGTGAGCCTGACGGCCGCCCCGGCTGCCGGCTACACTTTCACGGGCTGGAGCGGCGATGCCACGGGCACCACCAACCCGCTCACCGTCACGATGAATGCCAACAAGAACATCACGGCCACCTTCACGGCCACCGCGCCGGGCCCCTTCACGCTTACGACCAGCGTAATAGGCAGTGGCACGGTGACGAAAAATCCGAACACGGCCACCTACGCCAGCGGCAGCACCGTGAGCGTGACGGCCACCCCGGCGGCGGGCTTCGCCTTCACGGGCTGGAGCGGGGCGGCCACGGGCAGCACCAACCCGCTCTCGGTGCTGATGAACGCCAACAAGAGCCTGACGGCCACTTTCACGGCTATCTCGGGCGGGCAGAGCGTGAGCAGCTTCACCCTGGTGAATGCCGATAACACCACCGATATCCAGACCATAACGGCCGGGGCCACGCTGAACCTGGCCACGCTGCCTACCCGCAACCTGAACGTGCGGGCCAACACCAGCCCCGCCACGGTGGGCAGCGTGGTGATGTCGCTGACCGGCGCGGCCACCCGCGACCAGACCGAATCGGTGGCACCCTATGCGCTGTTTGGCGATAACGGCGCGGGCACCTATAATGCCTGGACGCCGGCGGTGGGCAGCTATACGCTCACGGGTACGCCCTTCACCGCCGCAGGCGGCACGGGCACGGCCGGCTCCCCACTCACCATCAGCTTCAGCGTGACAGATGGCGGCACCACGCCGGGTCCCTTCACGCTTACGACCAGCGTAATAGGCAGTGGCACGGTGACGAAAAATCCGAACACGGCCACCTACGCCAGCGGCAGCACCGTGAGCGTGACGGCCACCCCGGCGGCGGGCTTCGCCTTCACGGGCTGGAGCGGGGCGGCTACGGGCAGCACCAACCCGCTCTCGGTGCTGATGAACGCCAACAAGAGCCTGACGGCCACTTTCACGGCTACCTCGGGCGGACAAAGCGTGAGCAGCTTTACGCTGATAAATGCCAGCACGGGAACGGATATCCAGCCCCTGGCGAACGGGGCGACGCTGAACCTGGCCACCCTGCCCACCAGCAACCTGAACGTGCGGGCCAACACCAGCCCCGCCACAGTGGGTAGCGTCGTTTTCGCTCTCAGCGGCGCCCAAACTCGAAGCCAAACCGAAACGGCCACGCCCTATGCGCTATTTGGCGATAACGGCGCGGGCACCTATAATGCCTGGACGCCGGCGGTGGGCAGCTATACGCTCACGGCCCGGCCCTACACCGCCGCAGGCGGCACGGGCACGGCGGGCACGGCGCTCACCATCAGCTTCAGCGTGAGCAACGCCGCTGCGCGCGTGGCGGCGGCCACCACCAGTTCCGGCCAAGCGCTAGCCTTGGCCGTGGCCTACCCGAACCCCTCGCCCAACGGGCACTACCGCCTGCTGCTGCCGGCCACCTTCACCGGTGCGGTGCGCTACCGACTCCTTTCGGTGCTGGGCCAGACGCTGGCCAGCGGCACGCTGCCGGCCGGGGCCCATGCGGCCGAGCTGGATTTTGCCCAGCCGCTCTCGGGCACCAGCCTGAGCTACCTGCTGCTCGACGACGGCCGGTTGACGGCCCGAATCAAGCTCCTGCGTCAGTAGGACCGGTTTGGACGACCCGACCGTTCTTTTTAATTCCGCTTTTAGTCCCGCCTTTTTTCTGCAAACCTTTTTCCCATCCCAAGTCACATGAAATCTTCGCTTACCTGTTTTCTGCTGGCTGTTTTGCTGGCTTGCTGTTGCGGCCGGGCGCAGGCCCAGACACCGCCCACGGGCTTCACGTCCACCACCGTGTCTTCGGGCTGGAACGAGGCGGTGGGGCTTACATTTAATAGCAGCGGAAGCAAGATGTTTGTGTGGGAGCGGCCGGGCAAAGTATGGGTGGTGGTGAACGGCCAGCGCCAGCAAATTCTGGACATCACCGAAGAAGTAGGGGCCTGGGAAGACCAGGGCCTGCTGGGCTTTGCCCTCGACCCCAACTTCGACACCAACGGCTACATGTACCTGCTGTATGTGGTGGACCGGCACTACCTGATGAATTTCGGCACGGCCAACTACAGCGCCACCACCAACGACTACTACAGCGCCACCATCGGGCGGCTCACGCGCTACACGGCCACGCCCAGCGGCACGGGCTACACCGTGAACCCGGCCAGCCGCAAAATCCTGATTGGGTCGAGTAAAACCAACGGCATTCCGTCCACTTTCAACGGCCACGTCACGGCGGCCCTGCAGTTCGGCTCCGATGGCACGCTGCTGGTGGCCACCGGCGACGGGGCCCACCCGTACCCCGATTTCGGGGCCTGGACGGCCACCTACGCGCCCCAGGCCCTGGCCGATGGCATCATCAAAGCCAAGGAGGACGTGGGCTCGCTGCGCTCGCAGCTGGTGGACTGCTACAACGGCAAAATCCTGCGCCTCGACCCCAGCAACGGCAACGGCGTGCCCAGCAACCCGTACTACGACGCGGCCAACCCCGGCGCACCCCGCTCCAAGGTGTGGGCGCTGGGCTTCCGCAACCCGTTTCGGATGACGCTGAAGCCCGGCACGGGCAGCACCGACCCCACGGTGGGCAACCCCGGCACCATTTACCTGGGCGACGTGGGCGCGGCCAGCTGGGAAGAGGTGGACGTGGTGACCGGCCCCCGCCAGAATTTCGGTTGGCCCTTGTTTGAGGGCCTGACGGCCTACGACGCCTTCACCACCTCCAACGTGTACAACCGCGACGCACCCAACCCGCTCTACAACGTGGGGGGCTGCACCAAGCAGTTTTTCTACTTCCAGGACCTCATCAAGCAGGCCACGCCCACGGGCACCGCTACGTTCCCCAACATCTGCAACACGGCCCAGACCGTGCCCGGTACCATCCCCACTTTCGTGCATGTGCGGCCCCTCATTGATTGGGGGCACCCGGCCACGGGGCCGTCGCGCACGGGCACCTTCAGCGGCAGCACGGCAACTACCACCAACCTGGGCGCGACGGGCTCACCGGTGGCGGGCTCGCAGTTTGGGGGCAGCGCGTCCACGGGTGGGGTGTTTTATCCTTACACCGACTTCCCACTGCAGTACCGGAATACGTACTTTTTTGGCGACTACGTGGGCGGCTGGATAAAGAGCATGACCGTGAACGCCAGCAACCAACCCAGCGCCGTGCGCAACTTCGTGGACAGCGGGGCCGTGCCGGTATTCTTCGGCACCAGCCCAGGCGAAACAGGGCTGTTCTACGTGAATTTCTACCCTTCGGAAATCCGCAAAATCAGTTACGTGACCACGGCCAGTCCGCCGGTAGCCGTGGCTTCGGCCAACAAAACCTACGGCCCCGGCCCGCTCACGGTGCAGTTCACCGGCAGCAACTCCTCCGACCCCAACGGCGGGGCGCTGACCTACCGCTGGAACTTCGGCGACGGCACGGCGAATAGCACCAGCGCTAACCCCAGCCACACGTTTTCGCCGCCTACTTCAGCGCCCACCAACTACACCGTGACGCTGACCGTGACCAACCCGCAGGGCCTGACCAACCAGACCACGGTGCAGATTTCGGCCAACAACACCCCGCCGCAGGTCACCATCACCAGCCCGGCGGCCGGCACGCTCTACCCGCTCACCAGCAACACGACTTACCAGCTGCGGGCCACCGTGACCGATGCCGAGCAGAGCGGCCACCTGCTGAGCTACCAGTGGCAGACCATTCTGCACCACCAGAGCCACGAGCACCCCGACCCCGTGGACACCACCCGCCAGACCAGTACCACCATTGTGCCCTACGGCTGCGGGGCCGAAACCTACTACTACCGCATCCTGCTCACGGTGACCGATGCCGGGGGGCTCTCGACTACTCAGGAAGTGCGCCTCAACCCCGACTGCAACGCTACCAGTTTCACGCTGGTGGATGCCGATGCCAACGTGGACATTCAGTCACTCACCAATGGTGCTATCCTGAATCTGGCCACGCTGCCCACCCGCAACCTCAACATCCGGGCCAATGCCAACCCCACCACCACCGGCAGCGTGGTGCTGGCCCTGAGCGGGGCGCAAACCCAGAACCAGACCGAATCGATAGCGCCCTATGCGCTGTTTGGCGATAACGGCGCCGGCAGCTACAACCCCTGGACGCCGCCCGTGGGCAACTACTCGCTCACGGCCACGCCGTACTCGGGCAGCGGCGGCACGGGCACGCCGGGCGCGGCGCTGTCCATCAATTTTTCGGTGACGGATACCGGCACGCCGGGACCGTTCATGCTCACTACGGCCGTGTTTGGCAGCGGCACCATCACCAAAAGCCCTGACCAGAGCACCTACGCCAACGGCACGAGCGTGACACTTACGGCCACCCCAGCGGCGGGCTTCGCCTTCACGGGCTGGAGCGGCGGAGCCACCGGCACCACCAACCCGCTCACCGTTACGATGACGGCCAACAAGAACATCACCGCCACCTTCACGGCGGTCACTTCTGCACAGCAGGTCACGAGCTATACGCTGGTGAATGCCGACAGTAACGCTGACATTCAGACCCTGGCGGCCGGAGCTACTCTGAATCTGGCCACGCTGCCCACCCGCAACCTGAACATTCGGGCCAACACCAACCCGGCCACCGTGGGCAGCGTCGTTTTCGCCCTCAGCGGTACCCAAACCCGAAGCCAGACCGAATCGGTGGCGCCCTACGCGCTGTTTTCGGACAATGGCGGGGCCTATAATCCCTGGACGCCGGCAGTGGGCAGCTATTCGCTCACGGCTACGCCCTTTGCCAGTGCCGGGGGCGCCGGCACGGCTGGCACCCCGCTCACGCTGGCCTTCAGCGTTATTGACCAGGCTACGACCACCTACACCCTCACCACGGCCGTGGTAGGCAGCGGCACGGTAACGAAGAACCCGAACACGGCCACCTATGCCAGCGGCAGCACCGTGAGCCTGACGGCCACCCCCGCCGCCGGCTACCAGTTCAGCGGCTGGAGCGGTGGGGCCACCGGTACCACCAACCCGCTTACGGTGACGATGACGGCCAACAAGTCCATCACGGCCACCTTCACCGCCAATGGCCAGAAAGTGACGGCCTTCACGCTGGTGAATGCCGATACCGACCTCGACATCCAGGCACTGACCACCGGCGCGGTGTTGAACCTGGCTAGCCTGCCCACGGTCAACCTCACCGTGCGGGCCACTACCAGCCCGGCCACGGTGGGCAGCGTGCTCTTTGTGCTGGGCGGTGCGCAAACCGTGAATCACAACGAAAACCTGGCCCCTTACGCTCTATTTGCCGATTCTAACGGCGACTACTACCCTTGGATGCCGGCCATCGTCGTGGGCAGCTACACCCTCACGGCCACGCCCTACACCGCCGCCGACAACGGCGGCACGGCCGGCACACCGCTCAGCATCAGCTTCACGGTGACTAACCAGGCGGCCCGCGTCGCGGCGACTACCGCGGCTGCGCCTCCCGCCCGGCAAGGCCTCTTTCAGGCTGTCGCCTACCCCAACCCCTCCGCCGACGGCCGCTTCTACCTGCGCCTGCCCGATGCCTTCCAGGGCGCGGTGCACTACCGGCTGCTCACGGCGCTGGGGGCCACGGTGGCCACCGGCACACTCCCGGCCGGTGCCGATGCCGCAGTGCAGCGGCTCGATTTTTCGCACGAAATCAACGCGACCGGCCTCTACTACCTCCTGCTCGAAAACAGCCACGCCGCTGCCCGGCTCAAGCTGCTGCGGCAGTAGCTGCCGTGGCTGAATTCTGTTCCCTCGTGGCCCGGCCGGGCCACGAGGGCTTTTTTCGCCCCATTTTATTTCTCCCTCATCGGTCTTCTGGTATGGTGCATCGCTTACACTACTTCTGGCTGCTGAGCTGCTGGGCCGGGCTGCTGGCCGGGCCGGCTACCGCGCAAACGCGCATTCTATTCGTTGGCAACAGCTTCACGCACGGCCGGTCGGCGCCGGTGCTGAACTACAACGCTGCCGCCGTCATCGACGAAAACTATGGCCTGCCACCCAGCAGCCCCCGCTACCAGGCCGACCCCACCATGCCCGGCCCCTGGGGCGGGGTGCCGGGCATTTTCAAGCAGATGGCCGACCAGGCCGGCCGGAACTATGACGTACACATCGAAGTGATAAGCGCGGCTACGCTCACCTACCACTACACCAATGCCTTGGCCGTGATGCAGCAGGGCCCCTGGAACCAGGTGGTGTTGCAGGAAAACAGCACCCAGCCCCTGCCCGTGGCCCGCACCGGCCATCCGGCCGACTTTCTGACGTATGCCACCCGCCTTGAGCAAGCCGTGCACGTCAATAGTCCGGCGGCCCGCATTTACTTGTTCCAGAACTGGGCCCGCGCCGATATGACGTATCCGGCCGGCCAGCTGTACTCGGGCTTGCCCATCGATACCATGGCGCAGGACTTGCGCCGGGCCTACGCCTACTTGGCCGCTCATAATCCGAACTTTACTGCCGTGGCTCCTGTGGGGGATGCTTGGCTGCGAGCCATTCAGGCGGGCATTGCCGTACGCAACCCGTACAACCCCAACCCCAGCCAGCTCGACCTCTGGGACACCGACAACCTGCACGCCAGCAAATGGGGCTCGTACCTGGCCGCCAGCGTGCTGTTTGCCCAGCTCACCGGCCTCGACCCGCGCATGCTGGGCCCTGCCGAGAAGGCTGCCGTGGCCCTCGACATCACTGGCCCTACTGCCGTGGCCTTGCAGCAAATTGCGTTTCAGCAGGTGTTCGGGGCCGGCGGGGCGCTGCCCGTGGTGCTCACCGCGTTTGCCGCCCAGCGCCAGCCCGACGGGGTGCGCCTGCGCTGGGCCACCGCCAGCGAGCAGCAAAACGCCTATTTCGAGGTGCAGCGCAGCCCCGACGGCGTGGCCTTTGCCACCATTGCCACCGTGCCGGGGCGCGGCACCTCATTCCAACCCACAACCTACACTGCCCTCGATGCGCTGGCTCCGCCGGCCGCGCTCTACTACCGCCTGCGGCAGGTAGATGTGGACGGCGCGGGCACTTTCTCGCCGGTGGTGGCGGTGGGGCCGGCGGCCGAGCCAGTGTCATTTTATCCCAATCCGGCCCGGGAGCGGCTCATCATCGCGGGGGCGGCCGCCACGGCCTACCACGTGCGCAACTCCCTGGGGCAGCTGCTGCGGCAAGGCTTCATGCCCGCCGGGCAGGCCACCGTAGAGCTGGCCGGCCTGCCCGGCGGCCTCTACCTGCTAGAGCTGGAAACGTCCGCCGGGCGCGTGCGGCGCACGTTTGTGCGCGAATAGGTTCTGAGATTGGATTGCCGCCGCGAGGATGTCCGGGAGGTTTTAAGCACTCGGTCATCCCGAGCGCAGCGAAGGACCTTATCACGGCGGAATGGCGTGCTTTTATGGCGACTCCATCCGTGATAAGGTCCTTCGCTACGCTCGGGATGACCGGTTTTCTTGCTTTTTTAGACCGCTACGGCAGCACGAAGCGCCCCGCGTAGCGGCCGCCCGCGTTCACGAGGTGTAGCACGTAGGTGCCGGCCGCCAGCCCGGCCACCGGTACCGTGCCGCTGCCCGAGGCCGCCAGCGGATACCGCCCCAGCCGCTGCCCCATAATGGAATACAGCACCAGCTCCTCGGCACCGGTGGCCGGGCCGGCGAAGGTGTAGTGCAGCAACCCATCGGGCGGCGTGGCCACGTAGGCCTGGAGCATGGCCGGAGCTGCCCCGAGCACTACGTCTACTACCCGCACCGGCGAGTAGGTGCTCGTGCCGTCCACATCCACCTGCTGCAGCCGGTAGTAGAGCTTGCTCAGGTTGGCCGGCAGCTGCTTGTCGGCGTACTGGTAGGCTTGCGGCAGCGTGGTGTTGCCGTGCCCGGGCAGGTGGGCCAGGCCAATGAAGTCCTTGCCATCGGTGCTGCGCTGCACCACAAATTCCTTGTTCTGCTCCTCGGTGGCGGTGTTCCAGCGCAGCTGCACGGCGCTGGGGCCCAGCGGCTCGGCCAGAAACGCCGTGAGCCGTACCGGCAGCGGCGGGGCCACCACCACGAAGCTGATGGTCAGCCCCGAGCCCTGCGTGCCGCCGCCCTGCGCCGCGTCAAACGTAGTGGCCGTGAGCGTGTAGGTGCCGTTCAGTGGCGTCCAGGCGGCATAGTCCCCGTTCAAATCGCTGAACAGGGCATACGGAGCCTGGTTTTCGATGCCAGCGTGGGTTTCGGGGCCGCTGAGGTCGAATGTTACGCTGCCCACGATGGCTGGGGTCGTGTTGGCCCGAATGTTCAGGTTGCGGGTGGGCAGCGCGGCCAGGGTGAGGGTTGTGCCGGACGTCAGGGTCTGGATGTCGAGGTCGGTATCGGCATTCACCAGCGTGAAGCTCGTAATGCCGCCCACCGAATTCACCACCGTGAAGCTGAGCGTGAGGGGCGCGCCGCTATTGCCCGTGCCGCCCGGGTCGTCAAAGGGCGTGGCCAGCAGCGAGTAGCTGCCCACGGGCGGCGACCACGGAAAATAGTCGCCCATATAGTCACTGAACAGCGCGTAGGGCGCAAAATCCTGCGTTTCGTTGCGCGTTTGGGCCCCGGTCAGGTTCATGACCACGCTGCCCGGCAGGGGCAGGTCGGTATCGGCCCGGATATTGACGTTGCGGGTGGGCAGCGTGGCCAGGTCTATGACTATGCCCGGCGTCATGGCAAAAAGGTCGGTGTCGGTGTCGGCATTCACCAGCGTGAAACCGGTGATGGAGGCCGCCGCTGCCCTGGAGCCCGTGCCCGTCACCCAGCCGGGTAGTAGTGTATTGGTCCAGGCGAAAATGCTGATTAACAATGATAAGTAGAACTTGATTTTCATAACAGGGAGGCGTTAAAGTGGACACTTCATCGGCTCGCCTGGAGACTGGCAATCAGGACCAGTATCCACAGATGAGTTATAACAAATATAATATATATAATTAAGTAAAAAACATGAATTTTCTCATAATAGTGTTTTGTTCGTAGCACTTTTTGAGGTGGCTGGCTTGGTGGTGGCGAGCCCGCTGCGCACCAACCACGTCCTGCCAGGGCACACCGTAGCTCATCAACCCGTGGTTTGAGTAATTGCTATGATAAACAGTCTATTAGTTGGATGAAAAAGAGGCTGCGCCCGCCGCTAGACAGCAGCCGACGCGGGAGCGGGCTGCCGGGCAACCGGGGTAGCCGGCGTTGTTGCCGGCCCCGGTTGCTTCGCCCGCGCCTGCACAAGGCGCCGCGTGGCCCAGATGCCGCCCCAGTGCTGCCACACATAGCGGTAGGCGCGCAACGAGGGCCGCTCCAGCAGCAGGCAGTAGAGCAGGATGCCGAGCTGCCGGGGCAGCGCCCGCAGCCACAGCGCCGGCAGCTGGCGGGCGGGCGGGTTCTTGAGCAGCAGCAGCCACTGGTTTTTCACGGCATCGGCCTTAATGGTGCCGTTCAGGCGCAGGCGGCGGCGCAGGTCGGCGGGCCGGAACTCGCGCGGGTGCAGGGCCCGGCAGGCGGGCTCAAACCAGGTGCTCCAGCCATAAAGGCGGCCGCGCCAGGCAATGTCCCAGTCCTCCTTGTGGGCGAAAAAACGCTCGTCGAAAAACTGTCCGTCCACCCGCAAGTCATCAATAAAAGCGCGGCGGTAGAGGGGCAGCGCGCCATCGGCCCCGTCCACCGGGCCGGCAATGAGGGGCGTTTCGGCCAGCAGATGGCCGTGGTGGCGCAGCCGGAAGCGGCCGTCGGGCAGGGCCTCCAGCCCGGTGCTGTCGATGCGTGGGGTGGCGCCCGGGTTTTGCAGCAGCAGGCCGCACACCGTGCCCGCGCTGGGGTGGGCGCGCAGGGTGGCCATGGCCCGGCCCAGGTAGTTCACGGCCATTTCAATGTCGGGGTTCACCAGCAGCACGGCTTCGGAAGTGGTGCGGTCGAGGGCGTAGTTGTGGCCGCCACAGAAGCCGGTGTTGCGCGGCAGCGGGTGCAGGCGCACGCGGGCATCGGTGGCGGCCAGGGTGGCCACGCGGGCGCAGGTGTCGTCGGCCGAAGCATTGTCCACCACCCACACCTCAAAATCGGCATACGTCTGGGTCAGTATCGAGCGCAGGCAGGCTTCGATGACATCGGCGCTGTTCCAGGTGACGACGGAAATCAGAACGGAAGGCATGGCAGTTGGAGTGAGTTGCACTGTTATCCAAAACGTCATGCAGAGCGCAGCGAAGCATGACGGACTTTAGTTTGACGTTCTTGAAGGCCAGTACCTCACGCACTCACCGGCTGGCGCAGGGCCATTTCCACGGCTTGGCGCAACGCGGTTAGGTCGACGGTGAGGTCGTCTTGGCGGTCGGCGGTGGCGCGTTGGGCCGAGGCTGATTCCAAGGCGCAGATAATGGGGTAGTGCGGCATGCCCAGGCGGGCAGTGAGGTCGAGGTAGTCGGGCACCACCAGGTTGCGCGGGAGCAGCTCAATGAGCGACGTGCCTTCGGTGCAGAACAGGATGTTGGCCAGGCCCGCGCCCACCGGCCCCACCACGACCCGCGCTCCAGAAAATAAAGCCGCTTTCTCGCGGAAGCTCAGCTCGGTAAGGGCGTAGCTCTCGAAGCCGTATTCGGCCAGCAGGGCTTCCACCTCGGCTTCGTTGCGCACGCGGCGGAAGGCAGCATCGCGCCGGCTCACGTACACCAGCGGGCTGAAGCGGGAGGCCCGGGCCGCGGCGGCCGTCATGGTCCGGTAGGCATCCTTCATGAACTCGCCCACCCAGCGCGGGGCGTGGCGGCCCGTGCCCCGCACCGGCGAGGTGAGCAGCAGGCGCTGGGCCCGCAGGTGCGTGGTGGTTTGCAGGTCAATAATCTGCTCGTTGCGAATGCCCAGGGCCAGCAGCGTTTCCATCACGAAATGCTGTTCGCGGTCATAAATCAGGAAGTAATCGATTTGGTCCCACAGGCCGGCTTCTTCCACCAGATGCAGGCGAGGCAGCGAATCGAGCAGCCAGTGGTAGTAGTTGCCCATGGCCGCGCCGCCGCCCGACAGCAGGCTGCACACCGTGCCCGACACCTGGCCCGGCGCCCGGAAGTAGCGCTGCCGGAAAATGGGGTTTTCGGCCGGCGGGGCCACCGCAAAATTGCCCGCCGAAAACTGCAGCGACACATCGCCCACCAGGTGGTTATCGGCCGCTATCACGGCCAGACTTCCAAAATGGTCGGCGTTGATGCGGGCATCGGGCAGCAGCAGCACAAAAGCCGCCCCCACCTCTTCCTGCTCGGCAATGCGGTCGTAATAAGCCGGGGCGAGGGCCACAAACTCGTTGGGCACGGTGAGGTGCGAGGTGTAGCCGGGGTACACTTCCACGTAGTGCGCGCCGCTGCCGGGGCGGGCGGCCAGGGCTTTGGCGGTGGGATGCACGCCGGTGGGGCGGAGGTGCTCGTTGTGTGGCACCAAGTCCCGCAGCAGCCGGCCGGTGCGCCGTTGGGCTCGGGTAAAGAGGTCTTGCATAGTTCAGAAAGGTTAGTTGGTGGGAGGGGTAAGGCCCCAATGAGGGTGGCCCGGCATCAGAGCACCTGGTGCAGGCAGCTGCTGAGGGCGTGGAGGTCGACGGTGAGGTTTTCGCGCCAGCCGTCGCGGCGCGAGGTAAGGGGGCCATCGGCGGCATCGGCCACCAGGTAGCGGTGGCGCAGGCCCAGGCGGTAGCACAGCTCGGGGTATTCCACCACCGTGAAGTGCTTAGGGAACAGTTCGACCACCGGCGTGCCGGCCGGGGCAAACACCAAATTGGCCAGGCCCGCGCCGGTGGGCGCCACCACGGCCCGCGCCCCAGCAAACAGCGCCAGCTGCTGCTCAAAGCTGTAGTCGCTCAGCACGTGCGTCTCGAAGCCGTAGGGGCGCAGCAGCGCTTCCACATCAGGCTCGTTGAGGACGTGGCGAGCGGGGGCGTCGCGCCGGCTCAGGTACACGTAGGGGCTGAAGGTTTGGGGGGCGGCGGCAGCGCGCAGCTCGTTGCGCAGGAAGGAGCAAGCCCACTGCGGCGTGTGGGTGCCCGCGCCGCGCACGGGCGAGGTCACCAGCAGGCGGTCGGCCACGAAGTGGCGGTGGGTACGCAGGTCGAGCACCTGCTCGGGCCGGATGCCCAGGGCGCGGAGCGAGTCGGCCACGAAGCGCCGCTGCCCATCGTACACCAGAAAATAGTCGATTTCATCCCAAAAACCCGCTTTTTTGAGCAAACGCAGGCGCGGCAACGAGTCAATCAGCCAGTGGTAGTAGTTGCCCACGGCCGCCCCACCGCCCGAGAGCAGGCTGGCCACCGTGCCGCGCACCCGTTGCGGCTCCGAGAACCAGCGCTGGGCAAACACGTTGTTTTCTTCGGGCCGGGCCAGGTCCGAGCGCAGCGGGTCGTACTGAAACGAGGCATCGCCCACCAGCCGGTTGTCGGGGCTGATAACGGCCACGCTCAGGGCGTTGTCGGCCAGCAGGCGGCCTTCTACCAGGCTTAGCACGAAGGCGGCCGGGGCCTGCTCCACGCGGTTGGGCTTGGCGTGCAGGCCGCCGTAGTCGGTGGTGTGGGCGTAGAGGTCGGGGGTTACGCTCAGGTACGAGACCTGCGCGGGGTACGCCTCGGTATAGCTGGCCCCGCTGCCGGGCCGGGTGGCCAAGCTGCGGCTGCTGGGGTGCACGCCCACGGGGCGAAAGTGCTGGCGGCGGGGCAATAGCTCGCGCAGCAGGCGGCCCGCCCGCTGCCGCCCCCGGTTCAGAATGTCAGGCATTTTCACAGCAGAAAAAGGCTAAAAGCGAAGAATGAGGGTGTGGCGAGGGGCTACTCCACGGGCACGCCCTGGCCTGAGGCCTGCCACTCGGCCGAGGCCAGCACCTGGCGCAGGCCAGCTTGCAGCGAGATGCGGTGCCGCCAGCCTAAGGCGTGGATTCGGCTCACATCGAGCACCTTGCGCATGGTGCCGTCGGGCCGCGAAAAGTCGAAGTGGATTTCGCCCGCGAAGCCGGTGAGCTCGGCAATCAGTTCGGCCAGCTCGCGGATGGACAGGTCCTGGCCGGTGCCCACGTTCACGGGGCTGGCCTCGTTGTAGTGGTCCATCAGGTAGAGGCAGGCCTCGGCCAGGTCGTCCACGTGCAGGAACTCGCGGCGCGGGGTGCCGGTGCCCCACACGTCCACGCGGGGCCGCTTGTGCTGCACGGCTTCCTCAAACTTGCGCAGCAGGGCGGCCATCACGTGCGAGCTTTCCAGGTCGTAGTTGTCGTTGGGGCCGTAGAGGTTGGTGGGCATCACCGTGATGAAATTGCAGCCGTACTGGTCGCGGTAGGCCTCGCACATCTTCACGCCCGCTATTTTGGAAATGGCGTAGGGCTCGTTGGTGTGCTCCAGTGGGCCGGTGAGGATATACTCCTCCCGAATGGGCTGCGGGGCCAGCTTGGGGTAGATGCACGACGAGCCCAGGTACAGCAGCTTGCGCACGCTGGAGCGGTGGCTTTCGTGCAGCACGTTGGCCGTAATCATCAGGTTTTCATAGATGAAATCGGCCCGTAGGGTGTTGTTGGCGTGGATGCCGCCCACCTTGGCGGCGGCCAGCAGCACGTATTCGGGCCGGGTTTCGGCAAAAAAGCGGGCCACGGCGACCTGGTTGGTCAGGTCGAGCTCGGCCGATGAGCGGGTGATGAGGTTGGTGTAGCCCCGGCGCGTGAGTTCGCGCAGCAGGGCCGAGCCCACCATGCCCCGGTGGCCGGCGATATAGATGCTGGAATTCTTTTCCATGAGTAAAAAGGCGAAGTCGGAACGGTGGAATGGCGCGGCAACTCAAGGCCCGCGCCGGCCGGCTATTCGTCGTGGTAGCTGAGCACGGCATGGCCGGCTTCCAGCAGCACGGTATCGCGCCGGAACAGCGTCAGGTCGCTCTGCACCATGTCGCTCACCAGGCCGGCCAGGTCGTAGCTCGGCACCCAGCCAAGCTCGGCCCGCGCCCGGCTGGGGTCGCCGATGAGCAATTCCACCTCCGTGGGGCGGAAGTAAGTGGGGTCTACGGCCACCACTTGCTGGCCGGCCCGCAACTGGAAATCGGGGTTGTGGCAGGCCACCACGTAGCCCACTTCGGCCACGCCCTCGCCCGCAAAGTCTACTTCAATGCCGAGCTCGGCAAAGGCCAGCCGCACAAACTCGCGCACCTTAGTCGTCACGCCGGTGGCAATGACGTAGTCGCGCGGCTCGTCCTGTTGCAGCATGCGCCACATGGCCTCCACGTAGTCTTTGGCGTGGCCCCAGTCGCGCTTGGCGTCCAGGTTGCCCAGGTACAGGCGTTCCTGCAGCCCCAGCGCGATGCGCACCACGGCCCGCGTAATCTTGCGCGTGACGAAGGTTTCGCCCCGGCGCGGGCTTTCGTGGTTGAACAGGATGCCGTTGCAAGCGTACAGGCCGTAGGCTTCGCGGTAGTTGACCGTAATCCAGTAGGCGTAGAGCTTGGCCACGGCGTAGGGCGAGCGGGGGTAAAAGGGCGTGCTTTCGCGCTGCGGCACTTCCTGCACCAGCCCGTACAGCTCGGAGGTGCTGGCCTGGTACAGCCGGGTTTTCTTGCCCAGGCCCAGAATGCGGATGGCTTCCAGCAGGCGCAGGGTGCCCAGACCATCCACATCAGCCGCGTACTCGGGCGTGTCGAACGAAACCTTGACGTGCGACATGGCCCCGAGGTTGTAAATCTCATCGGGCTGCACTTCCTGCACGATTCTAATCAGGTTGGTGGCATCGGACAAGTCGCCGTAGTGCAGCTTGAAGCGCACGTCTTTCTCGTGCAAGTCCTGGTACAAGTGGTCAATGCGGTCGGTGTTAAACATCGACGAGCGGCGCTTGATGCCGTGTACTTCGTAGCCTTTACTCAGCAGCAGCTCGGCCAGATAGGCCCCGTCCTGGCCCGTAATTCCAGTAATTAATGCGCATTTCATAAGCAGCGGTTAAAATGAGGTAAGAGATGACGTGCAGGTACCCCGAATAGAGTAGGTGATAGCAAGATAGTAATTTATATCAACATTCATATATTGTTCATTGATTAATTTATTTTTTTGACAAATAAAACCCGTTATTCTACCGAGGAGCTATTGTAGCGCGGCCTTTATGGTCCGCGTCTCTGCTCCATGAGAACTGCTCTGACGGCGCGCAGACGCGGACCAAAAAGGCTGTGCTACAGCGAATCGGCCCGAAACCAAAAAAGCCTGGCCGCAGGGGCCAGGCTTTTGAGCAGGTGCGCGTTGCGCAATTGAGCGAACCGACTAGGGCAGCGGGGTAGCCTGCTTCCAGAGCTCGATGCCCGAGAGGTTGGCCATGCCGCCGGTGGTGTTCACGTTCACGGTGCCATCGGTCACGTTGGCCGTGAAGGGGCCGAGGCGGTCCCAGTGGCCGGCCGAGCCGCTGTTGTAGCCGCTCAGCACGGTCTTGCCTTCGAGCGAGATGTTGAAGGTCTCGGCGTTGTTATCCTCCCACACGTAGAGGTACACGCTGTAGGTGCCGCTGGCCACGCCGCTCAGGGCAATGCCGGTGCTGCTGCCGTACATCGAGGCGCGAATCATGCTGGCACGAGTGGCGTCGGTGGCGGGCGTCAGGGTCACGTTCTGGTTAGCAAAGGCGCTGAGGCCCGTGGTTTTGAAGTTGGGGGCGCTGGCGCTGGCAGCCCAGCTCTTGCCATCGAGGGTGATGGCGCCACCGCCCAGGTTCACGGCCCGTACGAAAGTGGGCGCGGTGGTGGCGGGCGGCGTGGTGGTCGTAGCAGCGCTTACCGTCACGCTAGCAGCCGTCGAAGTAGTGGCCGCGCCGGCGTTGTTAGTAGCGCGGGCGGTGAGGCTGAGGGTGCCGGCCGCGGTGGGCGTGTAGCTGAAGGTGTAAGGAGCGGCCAGGTCTTCGCCGAGCTTGGTGGCGCCGTTGAAGAACTCCACTTTCGAGATGGTGCCGTTGGCGGCGGCGGCCGAAGCCGTCAGGGTCAGGGCCGTGCCCACGGTGCCGGTGCTCGGCGCGCTCAGGCTAACGGTCGGGGCCGAAGGAGCGGTCGGAGTCGTAGGAGTGGTCGGAGTCGTGGGCGTGGTAGTGCCCGCGTTCTGCTTCCAGATTTCGATGCCCGACAGGTTGTTGTTGTTGCTGCTCGAAGTACCGATGTTGATGGTGCCGTTGGTCACGTTGGCCGTGAAGGGGCCGAGGCGGTCCCAGTGGCCGGCCGAGCCGCTGCTATAGTTCGACTGCACGGTCTGGCCCTGGAGGCTGATGTTCAGGGTCACGGGGTTGTTATCCTCCCACATGTAGAGGTATACGCTGTAGGTACCGTTGGCCACGCCGCTCACGGAAGCCGCAATGTTGGGGTCGTACACGGCGTCACGAATCATGGTGGCGCGGGCCGCGTCGGTGGCCGGGTTCAGCGTCACGCTCTGGTTCGAGAAGGGCGAGCCGTTGATTTGGAAGTTGGCAGCGCTGGTGCCGTCTTCAAAGTTCAGGCCGTCGACGGTGGCAGCCGCGCCGCCTACGTTAATAGCCCGCACGAAGGTGGCGTTAGTCGGCGTCGTGCCGCTAGGCGTGCCCGTGGTGGGCGGCGTGGTAGTCGTAGCAGCCGTTACGGTTACCGAAGAAACAGCCGTGGAAGTAGCAACACCGGCGTTGTTAGTAGCGCGGGCGGTGAGGCTGAGGGTGCCGGCCGCGGTGGGCGTGTAGCTGAAGGTGTAAGGAGCGGCCAGGTCTTCGCCGAGCTTGGTGGCGCCGTTAAAGAACTCCACTTTCGAGATGGTGCCGTTGGTCGAGGCGGCCGAAGCCGTCAGGGTCAGGGCCGTGCCCACGGTGCCGGTGCTCGGCGCGCTCAGGCTAACGGTCGGGGCCGAAGGAGCCGTGGGCGTGGTGGGGGTAGTCGTGCTGGTGCCGCCCACGCCAAGCGTGATGCCGTTCTGCGACAGCTTCTGCTGCCAGAAGGTCCATTCGGCCTGCTCATCGGCCAGCGTCAGCGGGCGGTCGGCAATGTGCGTGATGCTCGTGCAGGTGGGGCAGGCACCGGGGCTGGTGTCCTGGCGGTTGGTGTAGGGCGTGTTGCCGCCCTGGTAGTAGAAACCAATGAAGTTATTGGTCATGTCGTTGTTGAAGAACACCGAACCCGACTGCTGGTAGGCGTTCCAGAGGCCGGCGGCGGCGTAGCCGGCGGGCATCTTCGAGCCGTCGGGTAGCAGGCCGCAGGTCACCATGCGGTTGTTGTAGTAGTGGTTGTCGTGGCCCGAAGCAATGTTCATGGCCGCGCAGGTGCTCACCAGCTGGTTGTTGTAGCCATTAATAAAGGCTGTGGCACCGCTGGCCGTCTGGGCGTCGCCGTCAATCGTGATGCCCGAACCCGTGTAGCTCGACCCCGTGGCGGGGTAGGGGTAGGCGCCCTGCACGTAGTTGTCGTGCAGCTTCAGGGGGCTGCTGGCCGTGCCCGACGAGTTGTAGAAGTTAATGTTGTCCTCCACCAACGACTGGTTGGGCTCGTTCAGCACCTCGTTCCAGGCAATCTCGGCTCCCACTAGGCCCAGCGCGCCGTTCATACCCAGGAAGTTGCAATAAGTGCCGCCGCCGTTGCGGTAGCGGCCGTCCAAGTTTTTCGACTGGTTGTAGCGGATAGTCAGCGTCTGCGAGGCCGTGCCATTGCCGCCCCACTGATAAATGTCGATGCCCGTGGTGTGCTCGAAGTAGTTGTGCTCAATGACAATCGACTTCGCCGAGTTGGCTTCGAGGAAGCGGCCGTGGCGGGTGTTGTCGGCGCTCTGGGCCAGGCCGTAGCCTTTGTTGTTGCGCACGATGAGGTTGTCGCCACCGTTTTTGGCGTCAATCAAATCGCCGGCACCGGCCAGCACGCAGTTTTCGATGATGACGGGCTGCGTGGTCTGAATCGTGATAACCGGCACGTTGGAGTCGGTGCTGCGGTAGTTGCCACTATAGGTACCGCCCTGCGTAATAGTGAGCGGACCGGAATAAGTAACGTTGGGAGCTTGCGCCATAGCCGGATTCAGACCCGGTGCTACCGTAAGGAAGCACCCGAGGGCCGCAGAAAGAATACCGGTAAGAGGACGCGATACAGGGGAAAGAGCGAAGGTGTGCTTGAGATTTTTTTGCATTCTTGAAAAACTTGAAACGAAAAAAATGATTGGCAATGGCCCCTTCAACCCAGCCAAAAATCTATTTGTTCCAAGCCTTCTGATGGAATTTGTTATATATCATAAAATGCAATTTAAAATTGCCTGTTAGCACCATTGCCGCTGTGGGACAGGTTTCCCAGAATGAGAGTAGTGCTTCGGTACGCCATTGCCGGGCAAGCAAACTTCATCAAAGTTGCCCCTATAAAGCGCATTTAAACATAATTGGAGGCCTTTGCCTATCGGCGGCTGGCGCCGGGAGGCGCTGGGACAGCGGCCGGCATATTCACCTAAAAACGCCTTTGCAGGGTTGATATAACCACTATATATACTTAGTCAAACTAATTATTTGAGCTTAATAAAATATGTGTAGCTTGACAAAGTGCAATATGAGTGAAGGGTAAATATTAAAAATATTAAATATTTAGTATTGGTCTTTAAATGGGCAATACCCAATATTAGTTGGATTAATTCTGGTTGGCCTCTCCAACGGACTTTGGCCGAAATGAAGTCATTATGCTCCTTGGAGACCCACTATCAGCACTGTGAGACTGTTGATGGCGCATTTTGGGCTGGCCCGGGGCCGAAGCGGGTCCTACGTGCAGGTGCTGCTGCCGCAGCTTGTGCTGCCACAGGTTCCACTCGTCCTGCTCCGTTTGCAGCGTGATGGGGTTGGGTAGGTGCACGGTGCCGGTGCAGGGCGCGCAGGCATCGGGGCTTAGGTCCTGGCGGTTGGGCAGGGGGCGGCTGCCGCCCCAGTGCACGAAGCCGACCACATTATTGCTGACCTGATTGTGGAAAAACACGGTGGGCGGCTGCTTATAGGCATTCCAGACGCCAATGCCGGCGTAGTTGGCCACTAGCTTGGTGCCGTTGGGCAGCAGGCCACTGGTCACAATGCGGTTGTCGTGAAAGTGGTTGTCGTGGCCCGAGGCGATGTTCAGGGCCGCGCAGGTACTCACCAGCTGGTTGTCGTAGCCCTCCACCCAAGCCGTGGTAGTGATGGGCGCACGACCGGTGCCGTCCAGCGTGATGCCCGAGCCGGCGTAGGTGGCGCCAACGGCCGGGCAGGGGTAGGCCCCCTGAATGTAGTTGTCGTGCAGGCGGGCCGGGCTGGTGCGGGTGCCGCCCGAGTTGAAGAAGTTGATGTTGTCCTCGACCAATGATTGGTCGGGCTCGTTGATGACCTGGTTCCAGGCTACTTCGATGTTGGCCAGGTTGGGCAGGCCGTTCAGGCCCAAGAAATTGACGGGAGTGCTGCCGCCATTGCGGTAGCGGCCGTCGATGTTGCGGGCCGAGTTGTAGCGCACGGTGAGGGTTTGGGCGGGGGTGCCGTCGCCGCTCCACTGATAGATGCTGATGCCGCTGGTGTGCTCGAAGTAGTTGTGCTCGACGCGCACGGATTTGGCCGAATTCGCTTCCAGAAAATGCCCGTGACGGATGTTGTCCACGCTTTGGGCCAGGCCGTAGCCCTGGCAATTGACCACGGTAAGCTGCGCCCCGCCCCGGGTGGCCTCAATCAGGTTGCCGGCCCCGGCCAGCACGCAGCCGCTGAGCGTGACGGGCTCGGTGGTCTGAATGCTGATGCAGGGCAAGCTGGAATCGGTGCTGCCGAAAGTGCCCGTGTAGGTGCCGCCGTGGCGGACGATGAGTTGGGCCGGGCCGCTGGGGTGCCGCCCGCAGCCCGCCGGCAGGCCCGCGCCGGTCAGCGCCGCCAGCATAAGGACGCCGCGGGTCGCCGGGCGCGGCCAGGAAGTGGGCGGCCTCATGCCAGGGCCACTTTTTCCGATTCCCAGCGCACGGTTTCCTGGTCTTCGAACACCACGAACTGGTCAAGGGAGTTGATGGGATGGTCGGGCCGGTGCAGGTGGCAGAGCGGCACACGGCCGTAGAAAGACGCCCACATCGAGTATGTGCTCAGCGGACCGATGATGTAGTTGCAGCCGGCCAGGGCGTACAGGTCTTCGAGCGGGTGGTCGGTGGAGCGGCCGGTGTCAAATTCCGCAAAGTCCTCGGCGGGGATGGGCTCGTTGGAAAACAGTAGGAAGCGTACCCTCGCCTCGGCGGGGAACAGGGCGCGCATTTCGCGCATGGCCCGCACGTAGGTGGCATTAGTATAGAGGTAGGCGCCGCCGTACCAGCCGGCGTAGTCGCCCCGCCGGATGTGCACGCCCACCAGCACGTCGGCGTGGGCGCGGTTGGTGGTCAGCACTTGTGCCACGGCATCGCGGTGCGGCTTGATGGGGCGGAAGAAGCGCCGCAGCAGGTCGGCGTGGCGGGCGAAGTTGGGTTTGTCGCGGTATTGCCAGCCGTGCACCATCAAATGGCGCGGGCCGTGGGCCTGGGCCAGGTAGTCGGCACTGTTGAGGTCGACATCGCCGGTGGGCCGGTCGCCCACGAGGTGCACGCCCAGCAGGCGAGGCAGCCAGGGCAGGCGCATGAGCACGGGAGCGCCCAAGCGCCATTGCAGCACGCGATGTAGTAGGTCAGGCACGGGCTGGCCAGGGTAGAGGCGCACCGGCAGACGACCGAAGAAGTTGGTGCGCTGGCCCACCGTGCCTTCAAAATAGGCTGCATAGTTCTCAAAAACCGGAATAGCCAGCTCGTAGTCGTGCTCCACGGCATTCACCAAGAAGTGCGAAGTGAGCAGCAGGCAGTTGCCGAAGCCGTTGGGGTCCTGGGTCAGAATAACCATAGCGGGAGGAAGGAATTGAGAGTGAAGGGAAATGAGTTTTGTCGGAATAGCGCATTCCTACTGTTAGGTGGAGGTAGGGTGCGACCCCGCACCCTACACCGTACATCTAATGCAGGAAATACCCGGCCAGCCGGCGGGCGTAGCCATTTAGCAGGAAGTAGGGCAGGTAAGGCCGGGGGCAATTTTTGAGGGAGAAATGCGTGAAATTGCGCAGATTGCCACCGCCCCGGATGCCAAACAAATGCTGCAAATACCCGCGCAGTGTGCGCTGACGGCGGGTTTGCTCCTGGCCGCTCTCGTCGGGGTAGGTGCTGAGGCGGGCGTCGTAGTTGCAGAACACCGGAAAGCCGTGGCGGCGCGCTACGCTGGTATAGTCGAAATCGGCGAGGTAGTGGGGCAGGCGCTTTTCATCGAAGAGGCCGATGGCTTCAATCACGGCCAGCGGGATGAGCAGGCCCCGGCCGGGCAGGTACGTAACGGGGTGCAGGCCGTGGCGCTCGGCGGGCGTGAGCTCCTTGAGCAGGTCGTGGCGGGTGTTGGTGCTCCAGTCCAGGCGCTCGCCGCCGTACACGGGCTCGCCGGTGGCGGCGTCGAGCTCCAGCGCGCCCAATATGGCGGTGGGGTGCTGGTCGGCGTAGGCCAGCATTCGCTCGATGAAGTCGGGCAGGGCCAGCACGTCATTGTTCATCGTGAGCACGCGGGTGGCGCCCAGGGCCAGGGCCCGGCGGATGCCCGCATTCACGCCGGCCGTCCAGTAGAGGTTACCGTCGCCGGTCACTACTTCCACCTCCGGAAACTCGTTGGCTAGGACCTCCGCCGTGCCGTCGGTCGAGCCGTCATCAACCACCACGATGCGGAAATCAGTGCGGGTTTGCTGCCGAAGTGAGTTCAGGCAGGCGCGGGTGTAGGGCAGGCGGTTGAAAACCGGAATGACGACGTACAGCATAAGAAGGCTTGCAGAAGAAAGGATGGAAAGTGCGGTAATCAGGCCGATAAGCGGGATTGCACGGCCTCGGGGCGGCGCTTGCGGCGGCGCAGGCGCGAGAGCGGCAGCCTGCGCCGCCGGCCGAGCGTGAGGGAGTGGCCGGCCGGAGCCAGGTTCAGGTCGCGCAGCATGGTCAGGAGGCGGTCGAGGCGCTGGGGCCAGGTTTGGCGCAGGGCAAACTCGTAGCCGGCGCGGCCCATGGCGCGGCGCGCCTCGGGGTGGTCATATACGTATTCCACGGCCCGGGCCATGGCAGCAGTGGCCACGGCCGGCGACTCCACCGATACTTTGATAGCGGCGGCATCGGGCAGGAAAGTGCGCGCCCCCTGGTGGTTGAGCGTGATGATGGGCAGCCCCGTGGCCAGCGCTTCCATAAACTGCGAGGCGAACGAATCGCGCAGCGAGCCGAACAGGAACACGTCGCTGCTGAGCATGGCGGCGTGCACTTCGGCCCATGGCACGCTGCCGCGCCAGGTCACGCGGCCCACCAGGCCGTACTGGGCAATCCAGCCGGGCACGAGGTCGCGCATCGGCCCATCGCCCAGCACGGTGAGGTGAAACCGCACCCGCTTATCGACCTGCGAAAGCGCATCAAGCACCAGCGGCAGGGCTTTGTTAGGGTACAGCCGGCCCACCCACAGCAACTGTAGCTCGGGCCGCGCCGGCCGCTCCGGAAACTCGGCCGCCCGGAAGGCTTCCGACAGACCGGTGTCGAGGAAAAGCTCTACCCGTTTGGCCCCCAGCCGCCGGGCCAGGTTGGCCGATTCATCATTGGAAGCCAGCACCAGCGCGGCGTGGCGCAGGTTTTGGCGCAGGTTGTAGTCGAAGGTGGTGAGCACCCAGGTGAAGGCCGAGCGCAGCGTTTCGGTCTGGAACCAGTCGGGCAGGTACTGGCGGAAGGCGATGGGGGCTTTCTGGGCACCGCCCACCGGGCCGTACACCAGCGGCTTGCCCAGCCGCCACAGCCAGGAGCCCATTTTCAGGCTGCTATAAGTGGCATGATGCACCAGGTCGAAGTTGACCTCTGCGTCCAGCCGCCGCGCCAGCCGCCAGGCCGTGTACTGCCAGATGAAGTAGTGCAGGTACACCCCAAACTGCCAGCGGTACAGAAACTGCACCCACCCGGGTACCTTCGGATACAGAAACTGAATGCGGCCGGCCGCGCTCTCGTGGGCATTATTAGCAAGAAAAGTGGCGATGCCCAGCCGGCCATACGGCGTGGTGAGGCACCACACGCGGTGGCCGCGCTGTGCCATGCCCCAGGCCCAGTGGAAGCCGTTGCCGCACTCGCCGCCCTGGGCGGGGTTGCAGGCGTAGGAGGAGACGAGAACATTCATAACGATAACGCAGAAACAGGGTGAGGATGAGCAACCGGGGCCGCTACGGGCTTGGGCGGCGGGGCAGGGACGGTGTTGGTCGTCGGGAACAGCCGGGCCAGCAGCCGCCGCACCGTGGCCCAGGCGCGGCCAGCCAGGTGCTCGCGGAAATGGCGGGCATCGCGGCGGGCGTCGCGCAGCACGGCGGGCGGGTGGCGCAGCGGGAAATCCAGCTCGTGCGCGGCGGGGTGGGCGTCCTGGTCGTGCGGGTCGAAGGTGTGGGTGGCCTCGTCGCCAAAGCCGATGTTGGTGACCAGATTCACGGCCGGGATGACGGTAAGACCGCCGTTGCAGGCCACCGCGAAGTGCCACTGGTAGTCCCAGATGTGGGGCGGCTGCGGGCCCAGGCGCACGGCCTCAAACTTGCGCAGCCAGTACTGCCGCTCCAGCCAGGCGGGGTAGATGTTCTCCAGCTCGCCGCGCCGCCGCAGCTCGGTGAGTAGCGTGAGGTGAAGGTCGAAGTGTCGCCAGGCGCGCCGCCAGGTGGCCCAGCCCCAGCTGTGCACCCGCCCCGAGAAGTGGTAGGAGTCGGCCGCGACCGGGGCGGGCAGCCGGGCCTCGCGGGAAAGATTGTTGCCGCTGATGTGCATCACGCGGCTATCGTAGCGGTAGCGACGTAGCAGCTGCTCGCAAAAGCTGAAAAAGCTGGCCGTGGGCAGGCAGTCGTCTTCCAGAATAATGCCCTCCGGCTCTTGCCGAAAAAACCAGTCGATGGCCGAGGCAGGCCCCAGGCCGCAGCCCAGGTTTTCGTCCCGAAACAGCGTCTGAACGGTGCAGGGCCAGTCGACTTCGGCCGTTACCAAGGCACGGGTTTCGGCGCAGAGGGCCATATCGGCGGGGCGGCCGGGGCGGGGGCCATCGGCCGCTACGTAGAGGCGGGCCGGCTGAGCCTGGCGCAGAGCGGCCAGCACCTGCCGCGCCGCCTGCGGGCGGTTGAACACGATGAGCAGCACGGGCGTGCCCAGCTCAGGGGCGGGCGAGGTTGGGAGCGTGGGCATGGCGGGCGGTAGCGAATGAATCGAATTGGGGCAGACGTTGGCGGGATGGCTGTGGAATGGCCGGGGCGGGCACGGGCACCCGGCCGGGCTCGGCCGCCGCGGCCAGCGAGAGGCCCAGCAGGCCGAAGAAGTACAGGGGCCAGTCGTAGGAAATGCTGTAGACCAAGGAACTGATGCTGTACACGATGAGCACCGCCGAAGTGGGCGGCAGCGGGGCGCGGCTCAGCAGGCGGCGGCCCAGCAGCAGCAGCGGCACCAGCACCGTGAGCAGCAGCCCGAGAATGCCGAAATAGAACAGCCGGTCGACGTAGAAACTGTGGAAATGGTGGCCCGTGCCGTCGGCCCACACCTGCACCTGGCCGCCGCCGTCCTCGGCCAGGGTGTAGAACTGCACCGGCAGCTCAAAGCCCTTCAGGCGCATGCCGGCAATGGGGTATTCTTCCAGAAAAGGCTTATAAGCCTCGAACTGCTTCAGGCGCCAGCTGCCGGTGCCCTGCTTGTCGGGGTGCATGATGTCGCCTATGCTGGTTTCCAGCTTTCTCACCACCTTGGGGTCGCTGAGGGCCACCAGGCCGCCCGAAATCAGCACAAACAGCGGCAGCAGCACCATGGGCAGCAGCCGGGCCGAGCTCAGGCGGGCACCCTCCACGCGGCCGAACAGCAGCAGCACAGTGTTCAGGGCCAGCGCCGCGCCCATGGCCACCCACACCGAGCGGTGCTGCAAAAAGATGACCAGCGCCGCCCCCATAAAAAAGAGCAGCAGCCGCATCATGCCGCCCCGCGTCAGGTATTGGTTGAGGTAGTAGAGCGTGGGCAGCAGCAACATCATGGCCGACGTGGAAGCAAAGCCACGCTCATTGTCCAAGAAGGCCGAGAGGCTCAGCGCATCGGGGTGGTACACGGCCAGGTCGGCCAGCAGGCCCAGCATCACGGTGCCCATCAACAGGCCAAACGGCGGCGGCCCAAACCGACGGTAAAACGCATACAGGCCAAATACATGGCTCAATATCAAAAGCTTGGCAAAAACGTGCGGATACACCGCCCATGAGCCCCAGCCGGCATACGATTCCAGCGCCAGCCCGCCCAGCGCGGCCACCACCACCATAAACCAGCGCCGCATCAGCGGCTGCATGTACCGGAAATACAGCACCGAAAAGCCGCACGAAGTAGCCAGCAGCAGCAGCCCAAACTTGGCCAGCACAGGCGAGCCTTCATCGGCCAGCGCAAACTCCGTGAAGGCCCGGTCCGTGATGAGTACCCCCAGCACCGGCAGTACGTACAGAAACCGTAGACTTAGCTTCATTTTAAGGAGTTTTGGTAGGTTATTTAGCCCGTCATGCAGAGCGCAGCGAAGCATCTTTACCGCTTCGTTGCAGGAGTCCGATTAGTGACTGCGGGCAAGATGCTTCGCTGCGCTCTGCATGACGGGGTGCTATCTGATGTTCTTTCAAACAGCCTCAGCAAGCCACCATCGGCGAGTCTTCCCGGGCCTCTTCGTACACGCGGTGCGTCTCGGCCACGGTGCGGTTCCAGGTAAAATCGCGCACCCGGTCTTGGCCCCGGCGGGTGAGAATCTGGCGCAGAGCGCGGTCGTAGAGCACGCGGTCGAGCTGCTCGTGCAAGTCGTTGGCATCGTGCGGGGCGAAGTAGAGGGCCGCATCCTGCGCGATTTCCGGAAAGCACGAGGCGTTGCTCAGCACCACCGGGCAATGCTGCCCGAAGGCTTCGAGAATAGGAAACCCAAACCCCTCATACAGCGACGGAAACACGAAAGCCCGCGCCCGGTGGTAGAGGTGGTGCAGCTGGCCGTCGGTGAGGTAGCCGAGCTGGTGGACGCGCCCAGCCACGCCGGCCTCGCGCAGCTGGGTCATTTCTTCCTCGGTGAAGGGGCCGCCGCCGGCGCACATCAGGTGCAGGCCCGGGTATTCGGTGTGCAGCATCCCAAAGGCCTTCACCAGGCAGCCGAAATTCTTGTAGGCCCGGCGACTGCCGATAAACAGCAGGTAGTCGTCGGGGGCCACCACGGTATCCTCGTAGGGGTAGTGGCGCACGGCGTGGCCGTGGTGCACCACGGTCACGTGGTCAGGCGGCACGGGCAGCAGGCGCAGCACGTCGGCCCGCGTGTTTTCCGATACCGTGATGATGCGGGTGGCGCGGCTGGCCAGCGTACTCAGCTCCGTGCCCGGGCGCTGGTAGTATTCGCTGAACAGGGCCGGAATCATGTCGTGAATGGTGATGACAAACGGCTTCTGGCCCAGCAAATCCAGGAACCAGGTCTGGTCGTTCACGGTGGGGTGAAACACGTCGAACTTCTGCCGTTGAATGGCTTTGCACGAGGCCCGGCGATTGGCGTACTGCATCATGCGCCACAGGCCCGGTACCTGCACGCCGGGCAGCAGGCCCAGGTGGCGGGTGTGCTTCCGGTCCTTCAGGTAAATGTTGTTGCTGAGCACCACGGGCAGCTCGCAGGACACCTCCGGCCCGGCGTGGTCGATGAGCTCGTAGAAATAGCGGGAAACGCCGCCCACATCCTGGATGGAAAACGTTTCGGGTTCGTACAGGATTTTCATAGCCGGGGCAAGGAGCTAGGCAAGCTCGGTTTCAGCGGTGGAGAAATGGGTGGGTTGGGTCTCGGCCGGGGTGTCGGCGTCCAGTTCGATGGCAATAGCAGTAGGAGGGGCGGGCACCGTGGCCGGCGCATCGCCGGCCTGCCGGGCCAGGCGGGCGGCCATGGCGTGCAGCAGGCGCGGTATCAGGCGGTTGGTAGCCGTGGCGTGCGTGCCCGTGAGGCGGGCCAGCAGGGCGCGCATCACGTTGCGCAGCTGCACCGGTGGGCGCACCAGCACTAGGCCGGCCAGTACCACGGCCCCGGTCAGCACTTCGGCCACCAGCACAGCCAGGGCGGGCGCGTGCAGGGCCAGCAGCCCCAGGCGCACCACCGCAATGGCCCCGGCTGCCACGGCCCCGGCCAGCACGCCCGGCCCGTAGGCCCCCAGCACTGCGAAGGGTGCCGCGCCGAGCTCACGCCGCATGATGTTGGAATACAGTGCCGTGCGCAGCAGCTCGCAGCCTACCATGGCCCAGGCCACTCCCACCAGCCCAAACTTGCTGCCCACAAACAGCAGCACGGCCAGCGCCCCCAGGCACACCAGCGTCAGCAGCAGCTTGTGGCTGAGGGCGGCCGTGGCATCGCACACCACGCCCGCAAACATGGTGATGGCACTCAATACATACGTCACGCTGATGACTTGCAGAATGGGAACCGCAGCCAGCCATTTCTCGCCCAGCATCACGTGCACGATTTCCGGGGCGGCCACTACCGCGCCGGCGCACACCGGCGTGATAATCATGGCCACCAGCGTGATGCTACTCAAATAAACCTCGCGCAGCCGTGCCCGGTTGGCCTGCACCTGGCTGAAAGACGGAAACACCACCTTGGCCACGTTGCTCGACAGCAGGTACACCGGCAAGCCAATCAGCAGCCCGCCGCGGGTATAGATGCCCAGCGCCGCCGGCCCCAGCAGCCGCCCAATCAGCAGCGTATCCAGCGACTGCGTCACAAATTCCACGAAGCTGATGGCCGACATCCGGCTGCCGTAGGCCAGCAGCGGCTTATAGGCCTCCCAGCTAAATAGCGGCCGCAACGTGTGCCGCACCGCACCGTAGGCCAGTATGCTCATTATCAGTCCCTGGCCCAGCGTGGCGCTCACCAGTGCCCACACCCCAAAGCCCTGCCAAGCCAGCACCATGCCCAGCCCCAGGTAGCTTATCAGGAACGAAGCCATCTCGAAAATAGCCAGCGCCCGAAAGCGCATGGCGCGGTGCAGCAAACTCATGGCCGTGCCGTTGAGGCCGCTAAAGAGGATGCCCAGCGCCAGCGCCCGCACCACGGGCACCACTTCGGGCTGGTGCACGATGGTGGCCGCCAGCGGCGCGCCTGCCATCAGTAGCCCCGCAAAAAACACCCCCAGCACCACCGACGACGTGAAGGCTGCCCGCACATCACGCTCCGTCAAATCGGGCTTCTGAATGATGGCCCGCTCCATGCCCATCTTGGCGAAGTACACCCCGAAGCGCAGAATTACGCCCGCCAGCGCCACCAGCCCGAAGGCGGCTGGGCTCAGCAGGCGCGCCATCACGGCGGTGTAGCCCACTTGCAGCACCGAGTTGACGATGGTGGCCGTCATCGTCCACTTCACACCATTGACGGTGGCCACGGTCAGGTTTTGAGGTTCGTTGGGGGAGGCCATTTTGGGGGTGGTGGGTATTTCTATTATAAGTCTGTAATCATCAGGCCGTCATGCCGAGGGCAGCGAAGCATCTTTACCCCTGTGGTAATTCCTGTCGATTGGATTAGTGGTGGTGGGCAATATGCTTCGCTGCCCTCTGCATGACGGCCCGCCTTCGTCCTGTTTCCAGTCGCTCAATACCCATAAGCATAAGCCTTCTGCTTATACCGGTACTCGTAGTTGCGGCTGAAGTGCATGTCGTTAATAATCATGTAGAGTTGCTTGATGCGTTGCGACTGATGCAACTCGTTTATCTGGTTCACCAGGGTGCGCTCGGTGTAGTTGTGGCGCACCACGTAAATGTTGGCGTCGAGAAAGCGCACCAGCACGAAGTATTCGGCCACGAAGCCCACCGGCGGCGTGTCGAGCACCACGTAGTCGTACTCGGCGCGGAGCTGGGTAATGAGCTCGGCCATACGCGGGCGCTCCAGCAGTTCGGTGGGATTGATAGGTATCTGGCCGCAGGTTATCACGTCGAGGTGGGCAATGCCGCTGGGGCGGCAGGCTTCTTCCAGGGTGCTTTCCTCGCGCAGGTAGCTGGCCAGCCCGTGGGCCGGCGTGGGGTCGAGGTCGAAGTAGCCGGCCACGGTGGGGCGGCGCAGGTCGGTTTCCACCAGCATCACGCGGCGGCCGGCCATGGCCAGCTCGGTGGCAATGTTCACGGCGCAGAAGGTCTTGCCCTCGCCCGGAATCGACGACGTGACGCCCAGCACCTTCTTATCGAGCCCCGCCGCCAAGTACTGCAAATTGACCCGAATGGAGCGAAACGACTCCGCAATCGGCCCTTTGGGGTCCTGCAGCATGGTGGCTTTGTCGGTTTTTGAGCCGTGCGCCACCACGCCCAGCAGCGGAATGCTCGTGACCTCAGCCAGGTCCTCGCGGCCCTGAATGCGGCGGTTGGCCTTATCCAGCAGCAGCACCAGGCCAGTAGGCAGCAGCACGCCCGCCAGCGCGGCCATCAGCCAGGCCAGCATCGGTTTCGGCGACTCCGGGCCGGCGCTGGTTTGCTGCGCGGGGTCGATGATTTTCTTGTCCGTTGCATTCGTGGCTAGCGCAATGGCGGCCTCGTTGCGCTTATCAACCAGGAAATTGTAGTTCTTTTCATTGAAATCGCTGGCGCTTTTCAGCGAAGTCAGCTGCCGTTCGCTCTCGGGCATCTGGCTCATCTGGCCGCGCACCTGGCCCAGCTGGCTGTCGAGGTCGCGCAGGGCAATGTCGTTGGCCCGGCTCATGTTGGCCAGCGTCTGAATCAACGATTCCTTGGTGTTGCGGATGCGGCCGTCGAGCACCGTCAGCAGCGGGTTTTCGCCGCTGGCGGTGGCGCTCAGCTCGGCCCGCTTCTCGTTCAGATTGCTGAGCTGCATTATCAGGCTGTTGAGCACGGGGTCCTCGATTCCGGCGCTGCTGGGCGAGGCCACCTGGCTGGCGTTGCGGTTGGCGCGCAGGTAGCCCAGCATGTTCTGGTAGTACTTGCGGCGGGTGGCCACCTGGGCGCGTTCGGTTTCGAGCCCGCTCAGCCGCTGGATGCCGGTGCTCGACTGTGCGGCCACGTCCAGCACCCCGCGCGTGGACCGGAAGGTGGCCAGGGCCTCGGCCGACTGCCGCCGCTTGCCGGAGAGCTTGTCAATTTCCTGGTTCAGAAAGGCCAGCGTTTTGCGGCCAGTCTGGTCCTTTTCGCGCAGGTCTTCGGCGATGTATTGCGCCATCAGCGTGTCCAGAAACTGCGTGCCCTTGGCCGGGACCGTGTTTTTGGTCGTCAGCTCAATGATGCGCGACTCGTGGTCGATGGGCCGCACGGCCAGACTGCCCTGGTACTGGCCGGCCGCGCCGTTCAGGTCATTCAGCACGAAATAATAGGCCGCCGGCTCCTGCCCAAACACCACGCCCGGCTCCTTCTGAATAACGGCCGTGAGCAGGCGCGTGCGCACGGTGTCGCCCCAGGCGGCGGTCTGGTCCACATTCACATCGGATATATCGGAAATGCGCTCACTGGTCGGCAGACTGAACAGAGCGCCTTTTTTGGCCGTGGCGCGCAGCCGGAAGCGGCCCGGCCCGGCCGGCTCCACGTAAATAGGAACACCCGTGAGCTGCGGCGACTGCAAATCGACCCACACCCGAAACGGCACCGCGCCCGCGGCCCGCTCGCGCACCTGCAGCGGCCGTACCTTGTTCAGCCAGGTGGTGGGCTGGGCGTAGTAGCTCACGGCGTAGGGCAGCCGGGCCACGGCCTGTCGCACAAACTCGGCCGAGGTGAGCACGCCCACTTCGTCCTCCATTTTCGGGCCTTTTTCGTGCACCTGCAGCAGCTGGAGCAGCTCCTGGGCCTGTTTCGAGCCGGTACCCTGGTCGCCGAGCAGCATGGTGGAGCGGAAGGCATATACCGGGGCCTTCACCTGCAAATACAGGTAGGCGCAGCTGCCCGCCAGCACCAGCGCCAGCACAAACAGCGGCCACCGGGTGCGCAGCTTAAAAAACAGCGCGTGCAAATCAATCTCATCAGGAGCGGGCCGGGTTTCCATAGTCAGAAGCAGAAAAAGGATGGGGCGACCTGGCGCGGGCGTACCGCCCAGGCGCATCAGTGTGACCGGATAAAACTCAGTAGTAGAATAATGGTCGATAAGCCGGCGAACACCAACCCGAGGTTGTTGGCGTTGCCGCGGCTGGTGCGGGCCTTCAGCGGCTCCACATACAGGGCGTCGTTGGGCAGCAGGTAGTAGTATTTCGAGCGCAGCAGGTTGGGGTCGGTCAGGTCCAGGAGCACCACTTCCGAGCCCTTTGGCGTCTGCCGAATCAGTTTCACGTTGGTGCGGTTGCCGAATTCGCCCACGTCGCCGGCCAGGCCCAGCGCCTCCAGCACCGTGGCCTGCGAGTTGTACACGAAGTAGCGCCCGGGAGCACGCACCTCACCTAAGATGGTCAATTTGAAGCTAGTGAGTTTTACCAGCACGTTGGCCTCGCGCATGAAGCGGGCCACTTCCTTTTGAATGAGCTGTTGGGTTTCTTCTACCGTGAGGCCGGCAACTTTCAGCCGGCCTGCCGTGGGCAGGTTGATGCTGCCGGTGTCATCGACGGAATACCCGGAGGCGAAAATGTTGCCCGGGTCGCCGCTCTGAATGTTCTGCCCGCTGGTCACGCTGAACAGGTCGTTTAGGGCCGGCTGCACGCTTTGCACCCGGATGCTGAGCACGTCGCCCGTCTGCAGCCGGTACACCTGCCGCTCATTCTCTACCTGCACTGCTGCCCGGGTCGAGTAGTCCTTCCCTTGCAGGTAAGGCAGCTGCTGCTGCGACACGCACGAGCTCAGCAACGTCCCCGCCATCAGCAACCCCAAAACCCAAGCGCGGAAGTAAACCAATGAGCTCATAGACTGGCCGTAGCGAGGCAATAATCCAGGCCGAAGCAGCGTCTTGCGCGCCATATTCAGCCATCATTCCCAGCCTCGGAGAGTGGAGAATAATGGCTAATTTAATGAATTATTCGATATATAGTATAAATTATTTATTTTTCTGTATTAATCAGTTTTTAATGCCGGTTTAATCTTGCTATAAACCAATGATTTTGCCCCGGAATATTTTCTTGCTGCGATGGCTGAAACGAAATGGCCCCAGCAACGGCTCCACTAATGCGGAACTACTGCTGGGACCAATAACTAGTTAAACGAGCCGTTTGCACGGCCGTCCGGCTTTTATACGGCCACGCTATCGATGCCTTTTTGCAGCGCAGTGGCTTGTAAATCTGGTATCTTAATGCCTTCGGCCCGGGCCACGGTTACGTCGGTCATGCCCAGGAAGCCGAGCATGAAGCGCAGGTAGGGCGTAGCAAAATCAGCGGCCTGCATCGGGCCTTCGGAATAGACCCCGCCGCTGGCCACCGCCAGGTATACCTTCTTGCCCTTAATCAGCCCCTCCGGGCCGGTGGCGGTGTAGCGGAACGTGATGTTGGCCCGCGTGAGGTGGTCGAGCCACGCCTTGAGCGACGAGGTAATGCTAAAGTTGTAGAACGGCACCCCAATCACGAGGGCATCGGCTGCCATCACCTGCGCAATGGCTTCATCGGAGTGGCGCACGGCCTCCTGCTGTTCGGCCGAGCGCCCCTCAACGGGCGTGAAGAAGGCTTGCAGGTGCGCTTCCTCAAGGTGCGGGAAGGGATGGGTGGCCACGTCGCGCACCTCCACGGTGCTGCCCGGCTGCGCGGCCAGCAGCTTGTCGATAATGCCCTGGCTGAGGCGCGTGCTGTACGACTGGGCGCCTTGGGCGCTGGAAATGATTTGCAGAATCTGCATAAAAAAGGGGATGAGGTGAAAAACTGCGGGCTGGCCACTCGTAGCCCATCGGCCACCGGCGCCTGTCCGCTCACTGAGTAGCCAAGCTGTTGTTTGGTACTCAGATTACCTCAAGTAATCAGCTGGGCGTTTGTTAGTAACTTGCCTCAACTACAGATTACGTGGTGGTAGCTTGATTACCGGCAGGTAATCAGCCCTGTTCGTCCTTGCCTTATTGCCATGATCGTACCCGAAGACCATTCCCAATGCGCCCCCACGATGCAGGCCCTGCGCCACGCCCTACTGGTCGTGAATGGCAAGTGGAAGCTCCAGATTATTGTGGCGCTGCTGTCCGGCGCCCGGCATTTCCGCGGCTTGGAGCGCAGCGTGCCGGGCATTTCCACCAAAGTGCTGGCCAAGGAATTGAAGGATTTGGAAGCAAATCAATTCATTACCCGCACGGTGCACCCCGGCCCGCCGGTGGTGGTAGACTACCAGTTGCTGCCCTATGCGCACTCGCTCGACCCCGTTATTGAAGTGCTGAAAGCGTGGGGCACCCAGCACCAGCAGCGCCTGGAAGCGGCCAATGCGGTTTCGGCTTAGCGCCAGATGATGCACTCCTCTGTCATAACTTCCATTTCCTAATAACAGAAGCCTGCCGCCCATGTCCCCGACCCTCGACTATCTGCAATACCAGTTCCGGTCCGACCTTCAGGTACTGGTGGGCCGCTGGCTGCGGCAGCCCACCGATGAGGAGCTGCACGCCGGCTACTACCACCTGCTCGATGCGGCCGAGGCCTGCGGAGCCCGCCTCTGGCTGATTGATGGCCGCCGCCGCGACCATGCCAACCAGCAAAGCACCCCTTGGATGATGGAAGAATTTATGCCCCAGCTGCCTCGGCGCCTGGACGGTACCGTATTTATGGCCTACCTGTTCATGCCCACGCATTTGTACGAGCTGGAGCACGACCCCACGGTGCCGCCGCTCACGTACTTCGACGGGCGCCAGTACCATGTGCAGCGTTTCACCGAAGAGCAGACTGCCATGCAGTGGCTGCAGGCCTGCGCTGCCCAGAGCTAGCCGGGCGTACGCTTACTTCAGGTTGGTGCTTCGGTTGTTGAGGCGCACGACCTGGCCGGCGCGCTTGCCGCTGCGCTTGATGCGGGCGCCCTTGGCTTGCTCCAGCACCAGGCGAGGCAGCGTGCAGTCGGTGAGGGGGATTTCCTGGGGCGTGTAGCCGGCCGCGCCCACCACCAGCGTCTGGCCCTGGTACACGGGGTCGGTGAGGCGAAACTTGCCTTCCGAATCGGTTACATATACGTCGTGGGTGCCTTTTATGAGGAGTGTAGCGCCCACTAAGGGCCGGCCATTGGGCTCATAAATAACGCCGGCTAGCGGCGCGCACGCCAAGCGCATGGCCGTCCGGGGCGCGCTGCTGGCCGCAGGCCGCGCCGACATGGCGATGCGGTCTTGGGCATTGCCGGCCGGCGATAAGGTGCTGGCGCTTTGGGCAGCTACGGTCTGACTGCTGCTTACAACGAAAAGAGTGGCTGCGACGGTGAGGAAAAATTGGCGCATAGGTAAGCGGGTTAAAACGAACGTGTAGTAAGTATTATAAAGATACCGATGAGTAATTAACTATTAATAATAAAAAGTATAATTTTTATTCAAATGATGCTGAATTTAATTTTCCGTCCGGGATAAGAAAGGGTGTGGTAAGCTGCTGTGGTAATCAACTGGCCCGGTTTTTACTTAGCTTCAAAACGCGAGGTTTCACGCCCTATTCACGCAACGGGGCTTAAGTTGTTGCCTTAATCAGCCAGTATGCCCAACATTTCTGAACGTTCTTTTTCTTGTCTGCGCCCGGCGCGGGTGCTTCATTTGCTGGGCTTAAGCCTGTTGTTGCTGCCAGCGACGAGCTGGGCGCAGGGCCTGGTAGCTTTTCCGGGGGCCGAGGGCGCGGGGCGCTTCACTACCGGCGGGCGCGGCACGGCGGCGGTGCCCACCACGGTGCTCGAAGTCACGAACCTGCTCGACGATAACAAACCCGGCAGCCTGCGCTACGCCCTGATGCTGAACGAGACCAAGGCTCCGGCCCGCACCATCGTGTTTCGGGTGTCGGGCACCATTCACCTGCTGTCGCCGCTCTCCATCAACAAGCCGAACACCACCATTGCGGGCCAGACGGCCCCCGGCGACGGCATTTGCCTGGCCGATTATCCGGTGTCGGTGAAGGCCAATAATGTGATTGTGCGCTTTATCCGTTTCCGGATGGGCGATAAGAACCAGAACGGCGGCTTCGTGGATGGCGCGGGCGGCGATGATGCCTTCGGCGGCACGCGCAACAACCACCTCATCGTGGACCATTGCTCGATGAGCTGGAGCACCGACGAGGCCCTGAGCGTGTACGAGGGCGACAGCACCACCCTGCAGTGGAACCTCATCGCGGAGCCGCTGAACTACTCCTACCACTACGAAAAGGGCGATACCGACTACGAGCGGCACGGCTTCGGCGGCATTTGGGGCGGGCAGCATTCGTCGTTTCACCACAACCTGTTTGCGCACTGCAAAAACCGCACGCCGCGCTTCAACGGCAGCCGCTACACGCACCCGGCGGGCTTCGAGAATGCCGATTTCAGCAACAACGTGATTTACGATTGGGGCGAAAACAACGTGTACGCCGGCGAGGGCGGCAACTACAACATCGTAAATAACTACTACAAGCCCGGCCCCAGCACCAACCCCAGGGTGCAGGCCCAGGTGCTGAACCCGTACAAAATCGACAAGGAAAAAGGCCGCCTGCCCTACGGCAAGTTCTACCTGACCGGCAACTACGTGGACGGCGCGCCTGCCGTGACGGCCCACAACTGGCGCGGCGTGGTGATGAACGGCGGCACCGCCGCCGACACCGCACAGTCGAAAGTAGAAACCCCGTTCAACCTCGGCCCGCTGGCCCTGCAAACGGCCCCTGCGGCTTACGAGGCCGTGCTGAACGGCGCTGGTGCCATCTGCCCGCAGCGCGACACGCTCGACCAGCGCATTGTGCGCGAGGTGCGCACCCGCACCGGCACCATCATCGACGTGCAAGGGCACTACCCGCACGGCACGCCCTACAGCATCTCGCAAAAAGCCTGGCCGGTGCTAAAATCCACCCCCGCCTCCCTCGATACCGACCACGACGGCATGCCCGACGCCTGGGAAAAGGCCAACGGCCTGAACCCCAAAGATGCTGCCGACCGCGGCCTGCGCGCTACGGACGGCTACACCAATCTGGAGAATTATTTGAACAGTTTGGTGGGGATAGGGGGGAAGTAGGGCCTGAATAAAGCGAGCCCGTCATGCTTCGCTGCGCTCTGCATGACCGTTCTCATCGCAATCAGTCGTTTCCATTCAGCTGCCAATCCAACCATTCAGCGGGCTGGAATACCGTTCGCGGAAAATGCGTTTCGGCCGCTGAAACGGGCCGGTAAGTTTGGGTCATTCAATCACCATTCACCCCACACTTACCCGATGAAAACTTCTGCTTTCGCCCGCCGCCTGTCCTTGTCGCTGTTGCTGCTGAGCGCGGCGGGGTCCGCCTTCGCCACGAATCCGACTGTTGTGCCCGCCGCCAAAATCGTGGTTGATAACCCCGCCGCCCATCCCACGTTCACGGTGCGGGTGGTGGGCAAGGGCAAGCCGATGCTGCTAATACCCGGCCTGAACTGCACCGGCGCGGTGTGGGACGAAACCGTGGCCCACTACCAATCGCAGTACCAGTGCCACGTTATTTCGCTGGCGGGTTTCGGCGGCACGGCCCCGGCGGCCGTGACCGACCCGCTGCTGCCCGCCGTGCGCGACCAGCTCCTGGCCTACATCAAAACCCAGAAGCTGAACAAGCCCACCGTCGTGGGCCACAGCCTGGGCGGCTTCATGGCGCTGGCCCTGAGCGCGGCCCAGCCCAATGCCATTGGCCCGCTCGTGATTGTGGATTCGCTGCCCTATATGGCTGCTATCCAGAACCCGGCCGCTACCGTGGAAACCGTGCGGCCCATGGCCGATAAGATGCGCCAGCAGATGAAGCAGGGCCACATGCCCGCCGCTGCCCAACGCCAGATGATGGCCGGCATGGTGACCGACACTGCCCGCCAAACCCAGATTGCTCGCTGGGGCATGGCCTCGGACCCCGCCACCACGGCCCAGGCCATGTACGACATGTACACCATCGACCTGCGCAACGACATCAGCCGGATTCAGCAGCCGGTGCTGGTACTGGGGGCCTGGGCCGCCTACGCCCAATACGGCTCGACCAAGGAAAGCACCCGCGCCATCTTCGCACAGCAATACGCCAAGCTGCCGCAGACGCGCATCGAGATGTCGGAGGCCGGCCGCCACTTCCTGATGTACGACGACACGGCGTGGTTTCTGGCCCAGGCCGATGCGTTTCTGAAGCAGCCGGCCGTGGCGAAGAAATAACTCTCAACAGCCCGGATGGCAGCATCCGGGCTGTTATGCGCCGCCGCTACTCCTGTAACTTGCCGTTTGTTAATGCCCCTGCTTATGCCTCGCTCCTCCACCCGCCCCCGTTTGTATTGGCTGCTGCAGATTGGCGGCTGGGGCGCGTATGGCGTGCTGGGTGGCGTGCTGGCGGCGGTTTTCGGCAAGTTCAGGCCGCTAATTATTCCCATTGAAATCATCGTGTCGGGCTCGTTGGTGCTGGGCAGCCACTTGCTACGGCTGTACCTGCGCCGCCACGGCTGGACGCGCCTGCCGCTGGCGGCCCTGCTACCCCGGCTGCTGCTGGGCAACCTGCTGGTGTCGGTGGGCAGCATGGCCCTCACCGGGGTGCTCGTAACGCTGCTGTTTTGGGTGGTGGAGCCGACCGGCCAGGGCAGCAAAGCCTTTCCGTGGCTGCAATACGTGGGCTACACGGCCAACTCGTTTTTCTCCATGCTGCTGTGGTCGGCGGCGTATTTCAGCCTGCATTATTTCGACAACCTGCGGCAGGCCGAAATTGAGAAGTGGAAGCTGACCGCCGCCGTGCGCGACGCCGAAATGCGCACCCTCAAGGCCCAGATTAACCCGCACTTTCTGTTCAATGGCCTCAACAACATCCGCGCCCTGGTGCTGGAAAACCCGGTGCGCGCCCGCGAGATGATGACGCACCTCTCGGACTTGTTGCGCTATTCGCTCCAACTCAACACCCGGGAGCAGGTGCCGCTGGCCCGCGAGTTGGAAATCGTAGAACATTACCTCACCCTCGAAACCCTGCAGCTCGAAGAGCGCCTGACCTACACCCTCGATGTGGCTCCCGCTACGCTCGACGTATTGCTGCCGCCCATGACGCTGCAATTGCTGGTCGAAAATGCCATCAAGCACGGCATTGCGCCCCGGCCGGGCGGGGGCGATATCCACATTTCGGCCCAGGTGGAGCGGCCCGGGCAGGTGCTCATCACCGTGCGCAACCCCGGCCGCTACCAGCCCGACCCTGCCGCCCTCGACCATACCGGCATCGGCCTGCCCAATGCCCACGAGCGGCTGCAATTGCTGTTCGGCCCCACGGCCAGCCTCGTCATCGGCGATGATGCCCGGCAGGCCAACACTGTCACGGCCGAGCTGCGGCTGCCGGTGGGGGCGGCGGTTGTTCAAAAAGGCGGTCATGCAGAGCGCAGCGAAGCATCTTTACCGCTTCGTTGAACAGAACGCCTGCTCCATGTACATCTACATTCTTACCAATACCGGCCGCACGGTGCTGTACATTGGCGTAACCAATGATTTGCCTCGCCGGCTTTATGAGCACAGCACCGCACGTGGCGATGTGAGCAAATTCACCGGGCGTTATTAAGCCGATTTGTTAGTCTATTTTGAACAGTTGCCGGATGCATCACAGGCCATCCCCCGAGAAAAAGTGTTGAAAGGCTGGAGCCGGGCCAAGAAAAACGAGCTGATTCAGGCATTCAATCCGACCTGGCAACCCATTGATTTAGAAACATGGGAAGGCTGATGCAACGAAGCGGTAAAGATGCTTCGCTGCGCTCTGCATGACCCGTTTCTTTCCTGACCAATACGCCAATCGCAGGCTTCCTACCCAACCATGAACGTTTTAATCGTTGACGACTCGCGCCTGGCGCGCACCGAGCTGCACCACCTGCTCCAGGCTTTCCCCGATGTGACGGTGGTGGGGGAGGCCCGCCATGCCGATGAAGCCCGCGCCCAAATCCAGGCCCTGCGGCCCGATTTGCTGCTGCTCGATGTGCAGATGCCGGGCCAGACCGGCTTTGAGCTGCTGGCCTCGCTCGACGCGGCCCCGCACGTCATCTTCACCACGGCTTATGATGAATATGCCCTGCAGGCCTTCGCCGTCAACGCCCTCGACTACCTGCTGAAACCCGTGCAGGAAGCCCGCTTGGCCGCCGCCCTGGCCAAAGCCCGCGCCCGCATCACGGCTCCGGTGCCGGCCGAAGTTGCCGCCGCCGGCCCGGCCGAGGAAGCGCCGCAGGCCCCGCTCACGGCCCAGGACCAGGTGTTTGTAAAGGACGGCGAGCGGTGCTGGTTTGTGAAGCTGGCCGACATCAAGCTCTTTGAAATCAACGGCAGCTACACCCGCATTCATTTTGACAACCACCAGCCGCTTATCCCGCGCACCTTGCAGCAGCTGGAAGCGCGCCTCGACCCCAAAGTGTTTTTCCGCGTCAACCGTCAGCAGATTATCAACCTGAAGTGGATTGCTGGCATCGAGCCCTGGTTCAGCAACACGCTAAAGCTGACGCTGCGCGGCGGAGGCGAGGTGGAGGTGTCGCGGCAGCAGTCGGTGCGGTTCCGGGAGCTGCTGAGCTTGTAGCCGGCAGTGGGTCAGCAGGCACAGAGTTCGGCAAATACCAGACTATTGCCGAACGGGTCGGTCACTTCCACCTGCATCACTCTGTCGCTCCAGGTGGTTTTTTGCAGGGCCGGGCTGGGAAAGACCGAGTCCTTTTTGGTGAGCAGGTAATGGAACGCAATCAGGCCGTTGATTTCGGCAATGGCTTTGGCCCCGGCGCAGCTTTCCTGGGGGGCGCTGGTGAGGTGCAGCACGATGCTGCCGCGCGACACCTGCATGTACAGCGGCTCCTGTTCCGACCGGTCCTCCCAATCAATTCGGAACCCCAGCCAGTCGATATAAAAATCGAGCGCTTGCTGGTAATCAGAAATCCGAAAAATGGGGGTAACCATCAGGATAATTAACTGAGTAGCCGGTGTTGGTTTTGTGCTGATATTTCGTGGAAATATAACGAAAATTTTGTGATTTTCCGCGCCGCTGTCTTGCGTATGCCCACCGCGTCCTTTTTAGATTGCCCGGCCCGATGCGCCTACATTTAGCCCATGATTTCTCCCGCCGAATACGACCGGCTCGACGGATTGGCCCAGGCGGCCCTCGTGCGCGCCGGCCAGCTCACGCCCGCCGAGCTGTGCGCCGCCGCCATTGCCCGCGCCGAAGCCGTGAATCCACGTATCAACGCCGTAGTGTATCCGCTGTACGAGGCCGCCCGGGCGCGCGCCGCCGCTGGGCTGCCGGCCGGTACTTTCGGCAGCGTGCCGTTTCTGCTCAAGGATTTTGGGGCGCAGTACGCGGGCGCGCCGCACACCTCGGGCAGCCGGGCGCTGCGCCACTTCGTGCCCACGCAGGATGCCGAGCTGGTGCGCCGCTGGCAGGCCGCCGGCCTCAACATCCTGGGCAAAACCAACACCCCGGAGTTTGCCCTGATGGGCGTGACCGAGCCTCTGCTCTACGGCCCCACCCGCAACCCCTGGCACCTGGGCCACACGCCCGGCGGCAGCAGCGGCGGGGCGGCAGCGGCCGTGGCGGCGGGCATTGTGCCGGTGGCCGGCGCGGGCGACGGGGGCGGTTCCATCCGGATTCCGGCGGCGTGCTGCGGGCTGTTTGGGCTGAAACCCAGCCGGGGCCGCGTGCCCACCGGCCCCGAGCAGGGCGAAAAGTGGCAGGGTGCGGCCGTGGAGCACGTCCTCAGCCGGTCGGTGCGCGACAGCGCGGCCATGCTCGATGCTACGCAGGGGCCGGATGCGGGCGCGCCCTACTTCCTGCCCAACCCGGCCCGGCCTTATTTAGAGGAAGTGAGCCGCGAGCCCGGCCGCCTGCGCATTGCGTTCAGCCTGGGCCACCCGCTGGGTAGCGCGCTGCACCCGGAGTGCGCCACCGCCGTGCGCGACGCGGCCAAGCTGCTCGAAAGCCTGGGCCACGAGGTGGCAGAGGTGCCGCTGCCCTTCGATGGCCGGGCCGTGGCTTCGGCCTTTCTGATGCTGTATTTTGGCGAAACCGGGGCCAGCATCGCGGCGCTGGCCCGGCACCTGGGCCGTCCCGCCCGCCCCGGCGACGTGGAGCCCACCACTTGGCTGCTGGGCCTGCTGGGCCGCACCTACACCGCTGCCGATTTTGCCGCCGCCCGCCAGAGTTGGAACGACCACGCCCGGGCCTTTGGCCGTTTCCACCAAACCTACGACCTGCTGCTCACGCCTACGCTGGCCACGCCACCCGTGCGCATCGGCGAGCTGCAGCCCAAGCCGCTGGAGCAAAAGCTGCTGAAGCTGGTGAACACCTTCGGCCTCGGCGGCCTCATCCGCCGCTCCGGCATCGTGGAGAAGCTGGCCGAGCAGAGCCTCGAAAAAACGCCTTACACCCAGGTGGCCAACCTTACGGGCCAGCCCGCTATGTCGGTGCCCCTGCACTGGACGGCCGACGGCCTGCCCTGCGGCGTGCAGTTCATCACCCGGCTGGGGGCCGAGGACGTGCTGTTTCGGCTGGCCGGGCAGCTGGAGCAGGCCCGGCCGTGGTTTGACAAACGGCCGGCATTGTAGCCGAATTGACTACTGCTTTTTCACCACGCTGATATTGCCGTCGCGCTCCAGACGCACGGTTTGGGCTTGGTCGGGCGTGGCCAGGTTGCTGTTTTCGCGCACGCCTTCGCGCAGGTCTTCTTCGGTGAGATTGTTGCGGCGCAGATTCTCCGTGTTGGGCCGGCCGTTCTCTACCAGCACCATGCCTTCGCCCTTCACCAGCCGTCCAATGGTTTCACTGCGAAACGAGGCCCAGGCCAGCAGCCGGTGCAGCCCCACCAGCACAAAGCCGGCCAGCATGGTCCCCCAGAACGGCGACGCCGCGACTACGGCCCGGCTCATCACGGCCCCCAGCATAATCTTTACCACCATGTCAAAAGCGGCGTTGGTGCCGAAAGTACGCTTGCCCGACACGCGCAGCAGTGCCAGCGCCGCAAAGAACATGAGCACCGCGCGCACCGTCATTTGCAACGCGGTGATGGTGTGCGAATCGGCGTGCGGGCCAAATAGGGTATCCCAAAGCTCTTTCATAGCGCGGTGGGGCTCAATGGCGGGCTTGCTCAAGCAGGGCGTGCGCTCGCTCCGGACCTACGCGGTGCAGCACCCGAAGCTTCTGGCCCTTAACCTGATTGTAAGAGATGAAAAAATGCTCGATTTCGTGCAGCATTTCGTTCGATAAATCGGCGAGCGAATGAATACCCTTGTGCTCGCGCGAGTCGGCGGCTACGGCCAGCAGGCGGTCGTTGCGCACGGTTTCGCCGGTTTTTTCTTCTTGTTCAATCTCCAAGGCTCCGATGAGACGGGCCTCCACCACGCAGCCCGGAAATGCAGGCGCCGCCAGTATCAGCAGCACGTCGAGCGGGTCGCCGTCTTCGGCCAGGGTGGAGGGCACAAAGCCGAAATCGTAGGGAAAGCTGTGGCCTTCGGGCAGCACGCCTTTGAGCTTGAACACCAGCAAATCGGGGTCGAACGCGAACTTGTTGCGCCCGCCCTTGGGCGTTTCCACCACCACGTGAATGCGGTGGCGCGAGTGGGGAACATGAGCCGGTAGTTGATGCAGCGGAGGGGCCATAGGAAGCGCAGCCAAAGCAGTAGCGTACGTTTGATTGGCTATTTAGGACGGGCAATGTTGCCCTAATGTTACTAGTGCGCAGCTTAACCAGCACCATTGGCTGCGGTGCAATGCTGGCAACAAGCTTCGGCGCCATTCCGGATTTTCTACAAGCAATAAGCCCCAACTGCTTGCGCAATCGGGGCTTATTGGTGTGCATAGTCCATGTTTCTACTTATCAAACGTCTCGTTCAGCACCCCGGCCAGGCGGATGCCGGCTTTCAGCACCTGCTGCTCCACGGTGGGGCCGAAGGTGGGGTAGAAGTGCCAGTCGAACTTGGTGGGCGGGTTGGCCGCACTGGCGTAAATGGGCGTGCAGAGCTGGTACGACTCGAACAGCCAGGTCGTCATGTCGTCCTTCTGCCACTGCTTGATTTGGGTGGGCGTGGCATGGTCGTAGGCCGTGGCCATTTCGCTGTAGGTGAAGCCGGGGTATTCAATCAGGGCCGTGTCCCAAACGCTGTGCAGGTTGGTATCCTCTTTGGTGCGCCAGTTCACAATGATGCTGTTGCCGCCTTTGTCCTCGGCGTGGCCCACGTGCAGGGGCTGGTGCACATCGCCCACCAGGTGAATAACGAATTTGAGGGCCACCAGCTTTTCCTCAGCAGTTTTCTTGGGGTCTTTCAGGTCGCGGCGGGCTTTCAGCAGGGCGGTATAGGCGTTGGTGGGCGGGGCGGGGGCCAGGGTGGCCGGGTCGTTCAGCTGCTTCACGAAGGCGGCAAAGTCGAGCCCAGTAGCCACATTGAGGTAGTGCCAGGGAGCCGTGTCCTTAAACTGTGGGTCGGCGCGCAGTTCATCGGCCCAGGTGCTTACCAACGGCATGGTTTCGTGGCCCAGAATGCGGGCTACTTCACGCTTGGCGGTGGCAGAAAGGTGATTTTCGGCAATTTTGGCCACGGCCCGGTGGCCCATCACGCCCCAAGCCAGCAGGCTAAACGGGGCACACAACAAAGCCAGCAGGGCAACACTTTTTTTGAACATCAGCGAAGAGGGTGGGAGTGAGGGCGAGAGCAAGTGGTTTCCCGGGCTTTCGGGTAACTTCCGGCGCAAGCAGAACCACAAAGCTAGCGCCCGGCCGCAGCAGATGCATGCGCGGCCAGCAAAGTATTTGCGCCCCGGCATAGTCCGATGAAACTGCGCCAGTGGCCCTGCCAGAAAATCCTGACCGACGGCACCAACGTCCTCGCCGCGCACCCACTGGGGCCACCGGTGGCTCGAAGAAATGCAGGCGGCCGGCCTGCGCTACTTTGCCTGGGTGCTGCCCCACAGCCTGCAGGCCCGCCACGCCACCGAAGAGCGGGTGTACCCCATCAGCAACCCCCTGGTGGGCACTTTCGACGACCTCGCTTCGGCCTGCCTGTGGCAGCAGCAGCAGCGAGAGCACTAAGCCACCCGCCGGGTTGCCGCGTACACTGCTCCGTCACCCACCAGCTGCCCATGTTCACCAACCCCGTCATCGACGACAATTTCCCGGACCCCACCATCATCCGTGCCACCGATGGCTGGTACTACGCCTACGGCACCCAGACCAAGCGTGCTGGCGTCATCATCAACCTGCAAGTGGCCCGCTCGCACAATTTGGTGGCCTGGGAATACCTCGGCGAGGGCTTGCCAGCTAAGCCCGACTGGGCGCTGCTGAGCCAGAAAATATGGGCCCCGCACGTCAGTGAGCACGGCGGGCGCTACTACCTCTACTATTCCACCCGACCCGATGGGGCCGACTATTTCAGCCTCGCCGTGGCCGTGGCCGATGCACCTGCCGGTCCGTTCGTGGACGTCGGCCGGCCCATGCTGCCCGGCCCCGGCTTCACCTGCATCGACCCCATGGCGTTCGATGACCCGGCCACCGGCCGCCGGTTGCTGTACTGGGGCTCGGGCTTCGGCCCCATCTGGGTGCGCGAACTGGCCGACGACCGTCTGAGCTTTGCGCCCGGCAGCGCGGCCGTGGCGGTACTGCATCCCAGCGTTTCGCACGACCCTGCCGACTACCATCGCCTCATCGAAGGGGCCTGGGTGCACCAACGTGACGGCTGGTACTACCTGTTTTTTTCGGGTGATAACTGCTGTGGCCCCCGCGCCCACTACGCCGTGCTGGTGGCCCGCGCCCGCCACGCCACCGGCCCCTTCCAGACCTACGCCGCCGCCACGGCCAACCCCTATGCCGCCTTGCTCGCCGCCAATGCCCACTGGCACGCCCCCGGCCACAACTGCGTGGTGACCGATGCCGCCGGCCAGGACTGGCTGGCCTGCCACGCCATCGACCCCCGCCAACCCACGTTCGACGCCATCGACGATTCCGAAGGCTACTCGCGCCGCGTGCTCATCCTGGCCCGGCTGGAATATGATGCCGACGGCTGGCCCACCGTGGCCGACAACTCGCCCGCGTGGCAGCCCCAGCCCGCCCCGGTGGGGCTGAAATAAAGAGCCAGCCAAGCCTCCGGCAACTTTTTGAAGCCGTCCCGCACGCCCTGCAAACGGCTTTTCCGTATCTTCGGCGGCCTCGCTCTTCCGTCTTGCTTATGTCGTTTTCGTTACTGGTTAATCGTGTTGCAAGCCGCAAGTGGGCGAGCGTATTAGGAATGCTGGCAATTGCAGCCGGCCCGGCCCAGGCGCAGGCCCCCGTGCCCGCCGAAACGCGCTGCCTGATGCTGCCCCTGGAGCCGGCCAGCCGCGCCCAACAGTCGGCGCTGGTGGTCGAAGCGCAGGTGCTCGACGCGCGCAGCTTCTGGGATGCCGGCCACCGCCACCTCATCACCCGGCACCGGCTGCAGGTGTTTTCGCTGCTGAAAGGCCAGGTGGCCGACACCACCGGCCTTACCATCCTCACCGAAGGCGGCCGCCTCGGCCTCGACCAGCAAATCCTCACCAATACCCTGCAACTCACGCCCGGCCAGCAGGGCGTTTTCTTCCTAAAAGCCGCAACGTGGCCGGGGCTGCCGACCGGCCCAACGAGCTATACCCCCGTGGGCAGCGAGCAGGGCTTCATCCAATTCAACCCCGCCGAAGGCACGGCCACTGAGCCATTTCGCATCTACAAGGCGTTGGATACGGGCTTTTATCAGGAAATAACCAGCCTCACGGGGCAGGCGCGTCGGGTGTTGCAGGCCAACCCTGCCTTGGCCAAAGCCGCCACCTCCGTGCGGCGCGGCACGGCGGCTCCCACCATTGCCGGGTTTGCGCCCCTGAGCCTGACGGCCGGCACCGGGGCCGTGCTCACCATCACCGGCGACGGCTTCGGCAGCGCCCGGGGCAACGGCTTTGTCGAGTTTCGAAACGCCGACGACGGGGGCTCGACCCGCGTGAAAGCCCGCGATGATGAGTACCTCAGCTGGACCAATAACCAAATCCAGGTGCGGGTACCCTCCACGGCCAGCGGCGGCAGCCCGGTGAGCAGTGGCCACCCCGCCGGCTCCGGGCCTGTGCGCGTCACCACTTCCGACCAGCTGAATGTGGAAAGCAGCACGTCCGTTACCATCGTCTATGCCCTCACCAACGTGGAAAGCACCGACGGTAAGCTTCTGCAACGCCCCAACCACATTGCCCTGAATGCTACTGGCGGCATCACGTTCCGCTTCGGACCCAATTTCACCGCTGCACCGGCCGCGGCCTGGCAGCGGGCACTGGCCACCTGGCGCTGCCAGACGGGCATGAACTGGGAAGCTGGCTCCGCCAACGCCACCAACACCATTGCCGACGACGGCCAGAACGTCGTCGCCTTCGACCAGGGCGCCGAACTGCCCGCCCGCGTCCTGGGCCGCACCACCAGCTACTACAAAGGCTGCTACGCCTCCAACGGCGACGTGGTATTCTGGGTGAAGGAAATCGACATGCAGTTCGACGATGCTACGTCCTTTCAGTTTGGCCCGCTCCCGGCCGGCCCCAGTCAGATTGATTTCGAGTCGGTGGCCGTGCACGAGCTGGGCCACGCCCAGCAGCTGAACCACCTCAACCTGCCCCGCGCGGTGATGCACTACGCCCTGAGCTTTGGCCAGAATACCCGCGTGCTGAACCCGCTTAGTGATGTGGCCGGCGGGCGGCAGGTGCTGCGGGTGCGCAGCTTCCGCAACTTGGGCTGCAGCGGCCCGGCCCTGCTGCCCGCGCCACTCATCGGCTTGAGCGGGCAGTACACAGCCGGTACCGGTTTCACCCTGAGCTGGACCACCCGCGACGAATGCTTCCTGAACCGCTTCGTGGTAGAGCGCAGCCTGAGCGGCGACACCACCGCGTGGGAGCAGATTGCCCTTGTGGCCGCGCGCCCGCCCGCCAGCCAGTACCAGGCCGTGGATGCCCAGCCGCCCGGCGGCCTGCACTATTATCGCCTCCGACTGCAGCGCCCCGATGGCTCGCTCGACAATGCCGCCCCCATCGTATTCAGCTCGGAAAATACCAATGTCAGCATTTTCCCGAACCCGGTAACCGAATCCCGGTTGCGCCTCCAGTTCCCCGCTGCCACCGATGGGACGGTGGTTTTCTGGGTGTTCGACGCGCTGGGCCGCCGCATTCTGGCCACTGCCCTCAGCGTACCCACCGGCCTGAACGTGCTCACCCTGAACCTACCTGATAGCCGCCCTGGCCTCTACGTATTGCGCTGGCAGGACGCGCAGGGCCACACGGGCAGCCGGACGTTCACCCGGCTGTAGGCGTAGTGCCGGCGCGAGGACCGATTTATTGGTAATAAAATCGGGTTGAATAAAACGACCAAACCCCGCCGGATATGAGCCCGGCGGGGTTTGGTCGTTTTATCGCCGCTACGGAAGCTACAAGCTGTGCCCCGTGGCTGGCGTGGCTACAGCCGTGGCCACCGCTGCCACCTCATACCGCCCCAACTGGGCCTCGTCCAGGTTGCCGTTCAGCCATTCATCCTCAATGGTAGCGCCCAGCCTTTTGTAGAAGCCGATGGCGGGCTCGTTCCAGTTCAGCACTTGCCATTTCAGGCGCACCGCCCCGGTGGCGCGGGCCTCGGCCACCACGGCATCAAATAGCAGCCTACCGAGGCCGCCGCGCCGCGCCGCTTCCGTCACCACCAAATCTTCGAGGTAGAGCATCCGGCCCTTCCAGGTGGAGTAAGCGGTGTAGAATAGCGCCAGCCCAATGATTTCAGCCGCCTCATTTTCCAGCACGAAAAAGCCGAAAATAGGAGCCGGCCCAAACCCATCGCGCTGCATAGCGGCCAGCGTGTTGGTCACGGCCTCCGGCGCTTTCTCGTACTCGGCCAGTTCCTGAATCAGGCCCAGCACCTGCGGCAAATCGGCTTCCACGCCCCGGCGCAGCACAATGTTATTTTCCATGAGAATTGAATCAGAAGAAAAAGAAATTGGGCCGCCACCGCCTCAGCAGTAACGGCCCAATGAATCGAAAGCAGAAATACTAAACCACTAACTTGCCCATTCAGCTTGTCCACAACCGGAGGTCAGCGCAGCTAAAATCCGTGAAATCCGCTAAAATCCGAGCGAATCCGTGGTTTACATCTGCGGCTGCATTTTCTTGATGTCCTCCGTAGCGTTCACCGAGTTCAGCTCGCGGAACTGCTCGGGTTGCTTGGCGCCCTTGGTGGTGTCGGGGGCGGCGGGCAGCGGGGGCAGGGCGGTGGTGGCGATGTCATCGTCGCCCTCGGTGGCAGACGGGCCGCACGAAGGCAGCGTGAGCGACAGCAGAGCAGCGGCCAGCAGGCCGGGGAGGAGCGTTTTTTTCATGTGTTGAGAAACGAATTCGGGCGCAAGTTACGCACGCCCGGCGGGTTGCGATACGAAAATATTGCACAAGCGGCCGAAGCCCCGGTCAGTAAAAACGCCGGATATTTGCCCGCTCATGCCCGTCTCACTCTCCGTCGTCATCATCACCTTCAACGAAGCGGCCAACATCGCCCGTTGCCTCCAGGCCCTGGGCGACGTGGCCGACGACGTGCTCGTAGTCGATTCCTTCTCCACCGATGCCACCGTGGAAATCTGCCGCCAGCACGGTGCGCGCGTCCTGCAGCATGCTTTCGCCGGCTACGTGGAGCAGAAAAACTACGCCACCAGCCAAGCCCGGTTCGACTACGTTCTGCAACTGGATGCCGACGAAGTTCTGACCGAAGAGTTGCGTCAGTCCATCCGTCGGGCCAAGGCCAGCTGGCAGCACGCTGCCTACTCGCTGGCGCGCCTCACCAACTACTGCGGCCACTGGGTGCGCCACGGCGGCTGGTACCCCGACCGCAAGCTGCGCCTCTACGACCGCCGCCTGGGCCGCTGGACCGGCCTGCTCCTGCACGAAAAATTCGAAGTGAACCTCGGCCTGACCACCGGCCCGCTCACCGGCGATGCCCTGCACTACAGCTACCACAGCATCGCGCAGCACGTTAGTCAGCTCAACAAATTTACCAGCATCACGGCCCAGGAGCTGGCTCTGCGCGGCCGGACCAGCGTCAACCTGTTCCACCTGCTGCTCAAGCCGCTCTGGAAATTCGTGCACGGCTACGTCTTCCGCTTGGGCTTTCTCGATGGTTTCGCGGGCCTGTGCATCGCCGGCATCTCGGCCTGGGGTGTGTTCCTGAAATTTGCCAAGCTGAAAACCCGCACCGAACAAGCCGAAGCATGAGCCCGGAAAAACCCTTCACTTTCCTCGTATCCCGCACCGATGCCATCGGCGACATGGTCCTGACCCTGCCAGTTTGCGGGCGGCTTAAGCAGTTCTTTCCCGGCTGCCGGGTGGTGCTCATCGGCCGCACCTACACTGCGCCCGTGGCCGCCGCCTGCCCGTGGGTCGATGATTTTCTGAATTTGGATGAGTTAGTAAAGCTGCCCGGAACGGCCCAACTAGAAACCCTGCGCGCCTACGAAGCCGCTGCCATCATTCACGTCTTCCCCAATAAAACCCTCGCCCGCCTTGCCCAGAAGGCCAAAATTCCCTTGCGCATTGGCACCCGCAACCGCTGGCAGCACTGGCTCACCTGCAACCGGCTGGTGGCACTTAGCCGCCGCCACTCGCCCCTGCACGAAGCCCAGCTGAACGCAAAGCTTCTGGCGCCGTTGGGCGATACTTCTGAGCCTTCATTGGTCGAAATAGCGCATCTGGTGCGCCTGCACGCCACCGAGCCGCTCACTCCGCAGCTCCAGCAGTTGCTCCGGCAGCGCCAGCCTGACCAGCTCAACGTCATCCTGCACCCGCGCAGCCGGGGCAGTGCCCGCGAATGGGGGCTCGATAACTTCGCCCAGCTCGCCCGCATGTTGCACCAAGCCGGCCACCGTGTTTTCATCACCGGCACGGCCGCGGAAGGGGAGGAGCTAACCGGTTGGTTGCAGGAAAACGCCGCTTTCCTCGCTGCCGACCTCACCGGGCAGCTCAGCCTGCCGCAGTTCATTGCCTTCATCGCCGCCGCCGATGGCCTTGTGGCCGGCAGCACCGGCCCGCTGCACCTGGCCGCCGCGCTGGGCCGCCACGCGCTGGGCCTCTACCCGCCCATTCGGCCCATGCACCCCGGCCGCTGGGCCCCGCTGGGCAAGCACGCTGAATTCATGGTTTTCGACAAGCCGAATTGCGACGACTGCCGCCAGCAGCCCGCCGCCTGCACCTGCATCCGGGCCATCGAAGCGGCGGCCGTGGCGGCGCGGGTGGCCGCCTGGCAGCCGTTGCCGGTCGAACAATAAATGCCATCTGGCGGCGAACAATGGCCGATTCATCTAGTTAGTTTGCGGCTGATGCCCCGTAGCGCAACCTAGCAGACGCTGCAATCCGTACATCGGGCAATGCGCCGCACGTTGCGTTTTGCTATTTTTGGCTTCTACACAGTTGCCAATAGCATTGCACAGCGGGCGGTTTTGGTATGAAGCAACTCGGCCACCCTCATTTTCGAGTAGCAGCATAGATTGGTTCTGTTGTCATAATCCCCTATTCTTTCGTAGGTTTCGGCCTGCAATTTCCCCCGCCCACCTGTATGAGCGATTCCCCCGAACGGGTCAAACTGAGTAAAGAGGAAAAAGACCGGCGCTTTCAGGCCGAGTTGATGCCCGTGCTCGACCCGCTCTACAATTTTGCCTACCGCCTCACCCTCGACGAGGATGATGCCAACGACCTGGTGCAGGAAACCTACCTCAAAGCGTACCGCTTCTTCGAGTACTTTGAGCCCGGTACTAACGCCAAGGCGTGGCTTTTTCGTATTCTTAAGAATTCGTTTATCAACGACTTCCGCAAGAAAAGCAAGCAGCCCGCCAAAGTCGACTACAGCGAAATTGAGGGCTACTACAACCCCGACGACGTGGAGGCCGAAGGCGAAATCGGCGCTTCCTCGTCCGATATGCGCCAGCAGTCGGCCCGCGACCTGATTGGCGACGAAGTTGCCAGCGCGCTAAATTCTTTGCCAGTTGATTTTCGCACCGTCATCATCCTCTGTGACCTCGAAGGGTTTACCTATGAGGAAATGGCCAAAGTGCTTGATATTCCGATTGGTACGGTGCGCTCACGCTTGCACCGCGCCCGCAATTTCCTCAAGGACAAGCTAGAGAAATACGCCCAGTCAATGGGCTATGGCAATGATGCAATCGACGACGATACGGAACTAACCGAGGCCGAGAATAATTAACGTCTTCAACAGGGACGCATTACTCTCGGCCACCTACTTCATTGCTTCTCACCCCTTTCCTGCCTTTTCAATTATGAACCAATCTGCTACTAAAGAAACCAATACGTCGGCCCCCATTGTAACCGATGGCCCCGACTGCGAACGAGTGAATACTGTACTAGACCAACTCATCGAAGGGCAGCCCCTGACCGCCGAGGAAGAAGACTACCTCTACGACCACGCCACGGACTGCTCGCCCTGCTTCGACGACATTGAGAAGCAGCGCGTGTTCATCGGTTTTTTGAACCAGCGCGTCACCCGGCAGCCCATTCCCGCTACGTTGCACGATGCCATTTTGGCCCGTGTAGGTGCGCAAATGGCCTAATACCGGTAGCTTTGCGCGATGCAAGGCAAAATCATTGTGTTTTCGGCCCCTTCGGGCGCTGGTAAAACCACCATCGTGCACCGCCTCATGGACCGGCTGCCCGAGCTTAGCTTTTCCATTTCTGCTTGTACCCGCGACCGCCGCGGCCGGGCCGAAGTGAATGGCAAGGACTACCATTTTATCTCCGTTCAGGACTTTCAGGACAAAATCCGCAACGACGAGTTTGTGGAGTGGGAAGAGGTGTACGAGGGTGCCTTCTACGGCACCCTGAAATCCGAAATTGAACGCATCTGGGAAAATGGCAAGCACGCCATTCTCGATGTCGATGTGAAGGGTGGCCTTAGCATCAAGGAGTTCTATAAGGACCGGGCGCTGGCGATTTTCGTCCGCCCGCCGTCCATTGAAGTTCTGGAGCAGCGCCTGCAGGCCCGCGCCACCGACTCGCAATCCAGTATTTCTTCGCGGATATACAAGGCCAACTTCGAGCTGGGCTTCGAGAACCGCTTCGACGTCACCGTCGTCAACGACAACCTCGACGAAGCCACCGACCACGCCGAAAAGCTGGTGCGCCAGTTCATCAGCGGCGAGCCGGCCATCGTATGAGCGGCCGCCGGATAGGCTTGCTATTCGGTTCGTTCAATCCCGTGCACACCGGCCATCTCATCCTGGCCGAGCATTTTGCCACGCGCACCGATTTGGCCGAAGTCTGGCTCGTGGTCACGCCCCACAATCCCTTCAAAGCCGCCGCCGACCTGCTGCCCGACACCCAGCGCCTGCGCCTGGTGCAGCTCGCTATTGCCGATAACCCACGCCTGCGCGCCGAGGATATCGAATTCGGCCTGCCGCGTCCCAGCTACACCATCGCCACGCTCGACGCCCTGCGCCTGCGCCACCCCACGCACGATTTTGTGCTCCTGATGGGCAGCGACAACCTCCCCGGCCTCCCGCGCTGGCACGAATCCACCCGCCTGCTCGCCGAAGTCGATATCTACGTGTATCCCCGGCCCGGCTCGCCCAGCCCCGACTTGGCCCCGTTTCCCCGCGTACAGGTCGTAGCTGCGCCGCTGCTCGATATCTCGGCCACCTACATCCGCGAAAGCCTGCGCACCGGTCGTAGCATCCGCTACCTGGTGCCTGCCGCTGTCGAAGCTGACTTGGTGAAGTAAAGCAACGCTGCGAAGCATTAGGTGGAATAAAATCACATAAAAAAAGCCCGACGAGAATTCGCCGGGCTTTTTCGTTTTCAAATCGACCAAATCAGATGGTCATAATCTCTGACTCCTTCTTGCTGAGGACTTTTTCGACTTCGGCAATGTACGAATCCGTTGTTTTCTGCACTTTCTCCTCGGCGCTTTTCACAGCGTCTTCCGAAGCGCCCTCTTTCAGTAGTTTGCGCAACGACTCGTTCACATCCTTGCGGATGCCCCGCACACGCACCTTGCCCGCTTCCGACTCGTTTTTGGCCTGCTTCACCAGGTCGCGGCGGCGCTCTTCCGTCATCGCCGGGATATTGAGCCGTACACCTTCCGCATCAGAAACCGGGCTCAAGCCCAGGTCACTGTTCCGGATGGCCTTGGTTACTTCGCTAATCATGTTTTTCTCCCAAGGCTTGATGAACAACGAGCGAGCATCAGGCGTCGAGATATTGGCAATCTGCGCAATGGGGGTAGGCGTGCCGTAGTAATCCACCCGAACGCCGTCGAGCATTGCCGGCGAGGCTTTGCCCGCCCGGATGCGGCTCATTTCCACGTTTACGTGCGCCAGCGCTTTGCTCATCGACTCGGCGAGCTCATCAAGGTAAAACTGAATTTCTTCGTCCATTTTTGGAAGTGTTGAATTTTGAGGGTTGAATGTTGAATGATGTTGAGTTGGGGTTGAAAGTGTCATTCAACCCTCAAAACTCAACATTCAAAACTTCTTACGCTTGTTCCGGCAGCTTGCCCACCAGCGGCTGAAGCAGGCTCTGCTTGGAATCGAGGAGTGGCTTGCGGCCGTCGCGGCCGGGGCCGGTGCCGCCGGCACTCACCAGCGTGCCCATGGCCTCGCCGTTCAGCAGGCGCTCCAGGTTGCCGGCCGTGTTCATGTCGAACACGATGATGGGCAGGTTATTTTCCTTGCAGAGCGTGAAGGCCGTCATGTCCATCACGTTCAGATTTTTGCTCAGCACCTCGTCAAACGTGATTTCGGGGTAGCGCGTGGCCGTGGGGTCTTTCTCCGGGTCGGCGGTATAAATGCCATCCACGCGGGTGCCTTTCAGTACCACATCAGCCTCAATTTCAATGGCCCGCAGCGATGCCGCCGAGTCCGTGGTGAAATAAGGCGAGCCGATACCCGCCCCAAAAATCACCACACGCCCTTTTTCCAGGTGCCGCACGGCGCGCCGCCGGATATACGGCTCGCACACCCGCTGAATGGTGAGGCCGGAGAGCAGGCGCGTGCTCACTTCCAGCTTTTCCAGCGCGCTTTGCAGGGCCATGGAGTTGATGACCGTGGCCAGCATGCCCATATAATCGCCCTGTACGCGGTCGAGCCCGAAGGCTTCGGCTTCCACGCCGCGATAGATGTTGCCTCCGCCAATCACGACGGCCACCTGTACGCCCGTCGCGGCCACGGATTTAATTTCGGAAGCGTACTGCATCAGCCGCTCGGCGTCGATGCCGTACTGCTGATGGCCCATCAGCGCTTCGCCGCTGAGCTTGAGGAGGATGCGATTGTATTTCAAGTCGAGAGGATTGAGTAGGTCAAGCTAATATTGGTGGCGGGCACTAGGCGAATTGCACCAGCACCTGGCCTTTCTGCACGTTGTCACGCAGAGTCACTTTCACGCTGCCCACCGTGCCATCGGCGGGCGCTTTTAGAATATTTTCCATTTTCATGGCCTCCAATACCAGCAGTGGGTCGCCCTTCTGTACCGTCTGACCAGGCACCACCCGAATATCTACGATGAGGCCGGGCATGGGAGCTTTCAGTTCGTTTACTTTAGCGGCGGCGGCGTTGCTCATACCCAGGCGTTCAAGGAGCAAGTCGAACCGGTCTTTGGCCGCGAGGGCCACGCGCTGGCCGTTCAGCTTGAGCACAATGTTTTTGGTGGCGTGGTCAATTTCGACAACTTCCGCATTGTAGGAGCGACCTTCGTACAGCACATGAAACCGACCTTCGCCCAAATCCACTATGTCCCAGGCTAATGGCTGGCCATTGAGCGTGATAGCGTCGGCGGCGCGATAGTCTACTTCCCAAACTTGGTCGGGGGCGGTGCTGATTTGGAACATTGAAAGCGGATGGGGTGGGAGGAAAGCGGGGTTAAAGGTAGCCCAAATCTCAAATTAATTCAGAAATTGAGGCGTTTTTCGCCTGTTGCAGTTGGCATGAAGTATATGGTTCCGGGCCTTACCAGCCTATTTTTATTCGTACAGTTTCTGGCAGTTGCGCAAAGAGGCACGTCAGGTTCGGACAGGTTGCCCAGTAAAGCCCCCGTTCATAAAAAAGCCACGCCCGCACCAGCAGCTGCGCCCGCGCCAGTCGGCCTCGTTGTGCCGTCATGGCTGCCTTCGGAGGCTCCCATCCAGCCCGCCGCCACCATTCTTACTGAGGTGACGGACACCAAGCTCGATGTGCGGTTCGACTACAAGAAACAGCACCTGCTGGGCACGGCTCTGCTCACGTTGCGCTCGCATTTCTACCCGCAGTCGGAGTTGGTGCTCGATGCCAAAGGCTTCGACGTGCAAAAAGTAGAGTTGGTCAGCGACAAAAAAACCAAGCCGCTCACCTACAATTACAACCGTCGCAAGCTCGTCATTGCCCTTGACCATCCGTACCCGCGCAACACGCCCTACCAAGTGCGCATCGTGTACGTGGCCAAGCCCAACGAACTGCCGCAGGGCGGTTCCGCCGCCATCACCAACGACAAGGGCCTCTACTTCATCAACCCGCTGGGCACGGAAAAGAACAAGCCCCGGCAAATCTGGACCCAGGGCGAGACGGAATCCAACTCCTGCTGGTTTCCCACCATCGACAAGCCCAACCAGCGGATGACCCAGGAAATCAGCATGACCGTTGAAAAGCAATTCAAAACGCTTTCCAACGGTCTGCTCACTTCCTCGCACGCCAACCCCGACGGCACCCGCACCGATAGCTGGAAGCTCAGCGAGCCCCACGCGCCCTACCTCGCCACAATGGTCGTCGGCGATTTCGCCGTAGTAAGCGACTCCTGGCACGGCAAGCCCATCGACTACTACGTGGAGCCGAAATACGCCGGCACCGCCCGCGCCGTCTTCGGCCGCACCCCCGAAATGCTGGATTTCTTCTCCAAAAAGCTGGGCGTGGAATACCCGTGGGAAAAATATGCCCAGGTAGCCGTGCGCGACTACGTGAGCGGGGCCATGGAAAACACCACTGCCTCCACTTTCGGCAGCTTCGTGCAGGCCACCAAGCGCGAACTGCTCGACGCGAATTTCCAGACCTCTGAGTTCGTAGTTGCCCACGAGCTATTCCACCATTGGTTCGGCGACTACGTGACCTGCGAAAGCTGGGCCAACCTGCCTCTGAACGAGTCCTTCGCCGACTATTCCGAATACCTCTGGGCCGAGCACAAGTACGGCGCTGACGAAGCCGGCCTCGTGCAGGAAATCAAAATCAATAATTACCTCGAAGAAGCCCAGAGCAAGCGCGAGCCTCTCATCCGCTACCGCTACCAGAACCGCGAGGACATGCTCGACCGCCATTCCTACGACAAGGGCGGCCGTGTGCTCCACATGCTCCGCAAATACGTGGGCGACGAGGCTTTTTTCGCTTCCCTCAACCGCTATCTGACGCAGAATAAGCTGTCCGCCGTCGAAATCTCCAAGCTGCGCGTCGCCTTCGAAGAAACCACCGGCGAAGACCTGATGTGGTTTTTTAACCAGTGGTTCCTCAAGCGCGGCCACCCCGAACTGCGCATCACCCACAGCTACACCAACGGCCAAGTAAGCCTACGAGTGCAGCAAACCCAGGATACGCTCTTCCAACCTGTATACCGTTTGCCCGTCACCGTAGCCGTCTGGACCGGTAGCAACCAGCCCACCGAGCACCGCATCACCGTTACCAAAGCCGACCAGACCTTCCAACTGCCCGCCAACCAGAAACCCAACCTCGTCAAGTTCGACAGCGAAAGCCAGCTCCTGGCTCAGTTCGATGAAGAGCGCACCACCGATGAATTGGTTTTCCAATTCTACCACGCTCAGAGCTACCAGCAAAAGTCAGAAGTGCTGGAATTGCTCCAGAATAAAACCGACCAGATGTCCGTAAGCAGCATGCTCCGCAACGCTCTCAACGACAAATTCTGGAACGTGCGCCGTCTCGCCCTCGACCATCTCCGCCGCTACCGTGGCCCCGAGCCCGAAGGCATGCGGAAAGACATCCAACGCCTCGCCTCCGACCCTGTGTCCCGCGTCCGCGCCCAGGCCATCACCACCCTTGCCACCTTCCCCGACGGTAATTATGGGGCTATCTACGGCAAAGCTGTTGGCGACAGCTCCGCGCTGGTAGCCGCTGCCGCTCTCGAAGTACTTGCCAAAAAGCCCGAGCCCACCACGCGCCAGCAGGTAGCCGCCATCGAAAATACCACGAGCAGCCCGCTCCTCGTCGCCATCGCCAGCTACTATGCCCTCAACGGCGGCCTCGACCAGTACCCGTGGTTCCTGCGCCGCCTGCCCGACGTGACCGAAGGCGACCTCTACGCTTATTTCCAGTCCTTCGGCACGCTCATGACCCACATCCCGCCCGTAGAGCGCGACAAAGGCCTGAAAATCCTGGAAGATTACGCCCGTAATGCCCCACGCTACGAAATCCGCTTAGGTGCCTACAAGAGCCTCACCTTGTTGCTTCCATCCATGCCCAGCCTCAAAGCCACGCTCCAGAATATCCGCGAGAAGGAAACCGACGACCGGCTCAAAGCATTTTATAACCTTATGTAGGAGCAACTTCCACAAATGGAGTAAAAAAAGAACAACCTTTTTTTACTCCATCCCTTGCCTTGTGTCGAAAAACCTCTAATTTTGCGACTCCTTACGAAACACTACTGGTTCAGCAGTCAGGAAATCAAAAGGGAAAAGCCTCTCGGCAATCGGCCAAGGAGCACCAAAACTGGGGGTATCGCATAGCGGCAATTGCGGGTGACTGTAACTCACCTCCTTCGGGTTCATAGGTTCGAGTCCTGTTACCCCCACTTTTTTACATGATGCCATCTGCGGGAGTAGCTCAGTTGGTAGAGCGGCAGCCTTCCAAGCTGCAGGTCGCGGGTTCGAACCTCGTCTCCCGCTCACGTTTTCAGAATAAGCCGTTTTAGCTCAGTGGTAGAGCACTTCCTTGGTAAGGAAGAGGTCATGGGTTCAAATCCCATAAATGGCTCAGATTATTACACAAGCCCAACAGCCGGAATTATTCTGGCTGTTGGCTCGGTTCTCTCAGGCAAGCGACGCACAGTTTTCTATTACAGTAGGGGCTGAGTCTCGCTTTCTTCGTGTAGGTTCCGATTTTTACCATTCAAATTCACTTCACCACCTCTTTTTTTACTCTTTACAATGGCTAAAGAAAATTTCGACCGGTCCAAGCCGCACGTAAACATCGGTACCATCGGCCACGTCGACCACGGCAAGACCACCCTGACCGCTGCTATCACCATGGTGCTGGCTAACCAGGGCTTGGCCGAAAAGCGTGACTTCTCTTCGATTGACAATGCTCCCGAAGAAAAAGAGCGTGGTATCACCATCAACACCGCTCACGTAGAGTACTCCACCAAGAACCGTCACTACGCCCACGTTGACTGCCCCGGTCACGCTGACTACGTGAAGAACATGGTAACGGGTGCTGCCCAGATGGACGGCGCTATCCTCGTGGTAGCTGCTACCGACGGCCCGATGCCCCAGACCCGTGAGCACATCCTGCTCGCCCGTCAGGTAGGTGTTCCCCAACTGGTGGTGTTCATGAACAAAGTGGACATGGTGGATGACCCCGAGCTCCTCGAGCTGGTGGAAATGGAAATCCGCGAACTCCTCTCGTTCTACGACTTCGACGGCGACAACATTCCGGTTATCCAGGGTTCGGCCCTCGGCGGCCTGAACGGCGATGCCAACTGGGTTCCCAAAATCAACGAGCTGATGGACGCGGTTGACTCGTTCATTCCGATTCCCGCTCGTCTGACCGACCTGCCCTTCCTGATGCCTGTTGAGGACGTGTTCTCGATTACCGGCCGTGGCACCGTTGCTACCGGTCGTATCGAGCGCGGTATCATCAACTCGGGTGAGCAAGTTGACATCCTGGGCATGGGCGCTGCTGCCGGCCTGAAGTCGACGGTTACGGGTGTGGAAATGTTCCGCAAAATCCTCGACCGTGGCGAAGCTGGTGACAACGTAGGTCTGCTGCTCCGCGGTATTGAAAAAGAAGCCATCCGTCGCGGCATGGTTATCTGCAAGCCCGGTTCGGTAACCCCCCACCAGAAGTTCAAGGCTGAGGTGTACGTTCTCTCGAAAGAGGAAGGTGGCCGTCACACGCCGTTCTTCAATAACTACCGTCCGCAGTTCTACCTGCGTACCACCGACGTTACCGGCATCATCTCCCTCCCCGAGGGCGTTGAAATGGTAATGCCCGGCGACAACATCACCATCACCGTTGAGCTCATCAACAAGGTGGCAATGGAGAAAGGCCTCCGTTTCGCTATCCGTGAGGGTGGCCGTACGGTAGGTGCCGGTCAGGTAACCGAGGTTCTCGACTAAGCTCCGGCTTAATCAGTAAAAAAAGCCGCTCTCGAAACTTCGGGAGCGGCTTTTTTACGCTGAAACAGAAGCGAGTATTTGTTTTCTCCGCTGTTTCTCTTACCTTTGCACTCCCTTTAGCGAAATGCGCTTTGCGGGAATGTTTAAAAACGAGTGTAGTTCAAGGGTAGAATAGAGGTCTCCAAAACCTTTGATGGGAGTTCGAATCTCTCCACTCGTGCAATCTGGGCCAGTTGGTCCGCTCCGTGTTATTTCAGCGGCAACGCTGTTTTTCTCATCACAATGGACAAGCTGAGCAATTATTTCCGCACCACCATCGAAGAGATGCGCTACAACGTAACGTGGCCCTCGACGACGGAACTGCAAAAAAGCGCCGGCCTCGTGCTGGTTGGTTCGCTCGTATTTGCCGTGGTGGTGGGCATCATGGATGTCAGCTTTGAGTCGGTGCTTAAAGCGTTTTACAACTCGTTTCGCTAATCAGCAATCAAGATGGGCGAATTGAAATGGTACGTGGTGCGCTCCGTGAGCGGCCAGGAGAAAAAAGCCAAAAATTACCTCGAAACGGAGCTCGGTCGGCACAACCTGACCGAGCTTGTTCCGCAGGTACTGATTCCGGTAGAGAAGGTGTTTGAGATGCGCAACGGCAAGAAGCGCGTCCGTGAGCGGAACCTCTACCCCGGTTACATCATCATCCACGCCGACCTCGGCCACGGTGAGGTGGACCACATCATCACCAGCACGCCCGGCGTGATTGGTTTCCTCGGCGACAAAGACAAGAAGGACGCAACGAACAACAAGCCTGTTCCGCTGCACATTTCGGAAGTCAATCGCATCCTCGGCATCGTGGATGAAGCCGAGCAGCAAGCCGACGCTACCCTCGACAAGCCTTACGTAGTGGGCGAACTCGTGAAAGTAGTAGATGGCCCCTTCAACGGCTTCAGCGGTAACGTGGATGAAGTGTTTGAAGAGCGCAAGAAGCTGAACGTAGTCGTGAAAATCTTCGGCCGCTCGCAGCCGGTAGAGCTTAGCTACACCCAAGTAGAAAAAGAGGTTTAACCTCATCGGTTATACCACGCCGACTAATTGCTCCGGGTCGGTGGGGCTTCCAAACAGGAGTTTATACCAACTGAGGCAAGCGCGAGTTACGACGCAGGAGCCACAGCCAAAACCAACCAAATGGCCAAAGAAATCAGAGGTTATCTGCGTCTGCAGATAAAGGGAGGCGCCGCGAACCCTTCGCCGCCGGTAGGACCTGCACTTGGTAGCAAAGGCTTGAACATCATGGAATTTTGCAAGCAGTTCAATGCTCGCACCCAAGATAAAGCCGGCCAAGTTTGTCCTGTACTCATCACCATGTACACCGACAAGTCGTTCGACTTCGTGGTGAAGACGGCACCGGCTCCGGTGCTGCTCATGGAAGCTGCCAAGTTGCAGAGCGGTTCGAAAGAGCCGAACCGTAACAAAGTAGGCTCCGTGACATGGGACCAAGTGCGCACCATTGCCGAAACGAAAATGCCCGACTTGAACGCTTTCCAAGTGGAAGCCGCCATGAAGCAGGTAGCCGGCACGGCTCGCAGCATGGGCATTACCATCAAGGGTGACTCTCCTTTTGCTGAATAATTAAACGGAGAATAGACAGATGGCACAAGTAAGCAAAAAGCGCAAGGAAGCCCTTGCCAAACACGACCTGACGCAAATGCGCAGCCTCGTGGAAGCCGCAATCGTGGTGAAGGACATTACCTACACCAAATTTGATGCTTCGGTAGATATTGACGTTCGCCTCGGCGTGGACCCCCGCAAAGCGGACCAGATGGTTCGTGGCGTGGCCACCCTGCCCCACGGCACCGGCAAAACCGTTCGCGTTCTGGCGCTCGTGACTCCTGATAAGGAGGCCGAAGCCCTGGCCGCCGGCGCCGACTTTGTGGGTCTGGACGACTATATCTCGAAAATTGAGAAAGGCTGGACTGACATCGACGTAATCATCACCATGCCGGCCGTAATGGCTAAGGTAGGTCGCCTGGGCCGTGTGCTCGGTCCCCGTGGTCTGATGCCGAACCCGAAGTCGGGCACCGTAACGACCGACGTAGCCAAGGCTGTGCAGGAAGTGAAAGCTGGTAAAATCGACTTCAAAGTTGACAAAACCGGTATCATTCACTGCTCGGTGGGTAAAGTATCGTTCGAGCCGAGCATGCTGGCCGAAAACGCCCTGGAAGTAATCCAGACGTTGGGTCGCCTGAAGCCTTCGTCTTCGAAAGGTACCTACATCAAGAGCATCACGCTCAGCAGCACGATGTCGCCCGCCGTTCCGGTGGACAGCCAAGTAAATTCCGCTAGCTAATTAAACCAACCAAACATGACCCGGGAAGAAAAACAAGCCCTCGTGGATGAGTTGAGCGGAAAGATGCAATCGCACAACTCGTTCTACATTGTCGATGCTTCGGTAATGTCGGTAGCGAAAATCAACGACTTCCGTCGCCTGGCGTTCAACCGTGGCCTGGAATACAAGGTGTACAAAAACACCTTTATCCGGAAAGCACTGGATACGCTCGGCCACGACACGTCGGAAATGGATGCCGCGCTGAAAGGCCAGTCGGGCGTACTGTTCTCCACGGAGAGCGGTTCGGCTCCTGCCAAAATGCTGCGCGACTTCTACAAAGCCCAAGCTTACCCCCGCGGTGTTGAGCCCAAGCCCGTGCTGAAAGGTGCTTACGTAGATGCCAGCATCTACATCGGTGCCAACCAGCTCGAAGGCCTGACCACCATCAAAGGCAAGCAGGAACTGCTCGGTGAACTCATCGGCCTGCTCCAGTCGCCCGCCAAGAATGTTATCTCTGCTCTGTCGAGCGGCGGCAACAAACTGGCCGGTATCCTCAAAACCCTCAGCGAAAAAGAGGCCGCTTAATCCGCAGCTTTTTCGCCCTCCAATCAAATTTTCAACAACACATTTTTTTAACAATCTACAGAAATGGCAGATTTGAAAGCATTCGCTGAGCAGTTGGTAAACCTGACGGTGAAAGAAGTAAACGAGTTGGCAACCATCCTGAAGGACGAGTACGGCATCGAGCCGGCTGCTGCTGCTCCCGTAATGGTAGCCGGTGGCGGTGGCGCTGCTGCTGAAGAAGCTCCCGAAGAAAAGACGGCATTCGACGTTATTCTGAAAGCTGCCGGTGGCCAGAAACTGGCTGTGGTGAAACTGGTGAAAGACCTGACCGGTCTGGGCCTGAAAGAAGCCAAAGAACTGGTTGACGGTGCTCCCAAGCCCCTGAAAGAAGGCGTAACTAAAGACGAGGCTGAGTCGCTGAAGAAGCAGCTCGAGGAAGCCGGTGCTGAAGTAGAGGTTAAGTAATTTCTGCTCCTGAAGCATCTCCGGACCCGCTTCGAATAAGGATTAGACCTGGCAACTTAGCCAGGTCTTTTCCTGTTTGTAGCGTGTCAACCGCGCGAGCTACCCGGTTCGCGCTTTTGCTATGTCAGCTAACCATCTTGTTGCAGAGGTGGTTAGGGAGTGCACCGCACCGCTGACGGGCCGCCACCCCGGCCACCTTTATTACGCTTCTGTGTCCATCTTTTAATCCCCATCGCATTGGCTACACCGAAAGCAAAGACGGCTGCCCTGAAGAAAACGGCCGCTGAGCGAATCAATTTCGCCAAGATTAAAAAGGTTATCGAGTACCCGGACTTCCTGGACGTGCAGGTGCGCTCGTTCCAGGAATTCTTTCAGTTGGAAACCGCCGCTGAGCGTCGTTCTAACGAAGGATTGTTCAAAGTGTTCGCCGAGAACTTCCCGATTTCGGACTCGCGCGAAAACTTCGTGCTCAACTTTATCGATTATCACGTCGACCCGCCGAAATATTCGGTGGATGAGTGCATCGACCGTGGTTTGACTTATTCAGTTCCGCTGAAGGCCAAGCTGCGCTTGATTTGCAATGATAAGGACAACGAGGACTTCGAGACGATTGAGCAGGAGGTGTTCCTCGGGAACATTCCGTACATGACCGTGAAGGGCTCGTTCGTTATCAACGGCGCCGAGCGTGTTATCGTATCGCAGCTGCACCGCTCGCCGGGCGTATTCTTCGCCCAGAGCAAGCACACGAACGGCACCAAGCTGTATTCGGCTCGTATTATTCCGTTCAAAGGTTCGTGGATTGAATTTGCCACGGACGTGAACAATGTGATGTACGCGTACATCGACCGGAAAAAGAAATTCCCGGTGACGACGCTGCTTCGCGCCATCGGCTACGGCACCGACAAAGACATTCTCGACCTGTTCGGGCTGTCGGAGGAAGTGAAGTCAGACAAGAAAAACCTCAAGAAAGCCGTTGGTCGCAAGCTGGCTGCCCGGGTGCTCCGCACCTGGACGGAAGACTTCGTGGACGAGGACACCGGCGAAGTAGTATCAATTGACCGCAACGAAGTGTTGCTGGAGCGCGATGCTACCATTGAGGAAGCTGACATCGACGTGATTCTGGAGGCCGGCGCGAAGTCGGTTATTCTGCACCGCGAGAATGTGAACATTGCGGATTTCGCAATTATTTACAACACGCTGCAGAAGGATAACTCCAACTCGGAGAAGGAAGCTGTTGAGCAGATTTACCGCCAGCTCCGGAACACGGAGGCTCCTGACGAAGAAACGGCTCGTGATATCATCCAGAAGCTGTTCTTCTCGGATAAGCGCTACGACCTCGGCGAGGTGGGCCGCTACCGGATTAACAAGAAGCTTCAGATTGGCATGGACCAGGAGTCGCGCGTACTGACCAATGAGGACATTGTGCTCATCGTAAAGTACCTGATTGGCCTGAGCAACTCGAAAGCCATTGTCGATGACATTGACCACTTGAGCAACCGTCGTGTGCGCACGGTAGGGGAGCAGCTTTACGCCCAGTTTGGCGTAGGCCTGGCCCGTATGGCGCGTACCATCAAGGAGCGCATGAACGTGCGCGACAACGAGGACTTCAAGCCGGTGGACCTGATTAATGCCCGCACGCTGTCGAGCGTTATTAACTCGTTCTTCGGCACGAACCAGCTGTCGCAGTTCATGGACCAGACGAACCCACTGGCCGAGGTGACGCACAAGCGTCGCGTATCGGCCCTCGGGCCGGGAGGTCTGTCGCGGGAGCGCGCTGGCTTCGAGGTACGTGACGTTCACTACACGCACTACGGTCGTCTTTGCACGATTGAGACTCCTGAAGGCCCGAACATTGGTCTGATTTCGTCGCTGTGCGTGCACGCTCGCGTGAATGCCATGGGCTTCATCGAGACGCCTTACCGCGATGTGAAAGGCGGCAAGGTAGACATGAGCGAGAACGTGAAGTTCCTGACCGCTGAGGAAGAGGACACCCACCACATCGCGCAGGCCAACTCCCTGCTAGATGAGGGCGGCAACCTGACTCAGGAGTTGGTGAAAGGCCGTTTTGAAGGTGACTTCCCGGTGGTGAACCCGTCGGAATACTCCTACATGGACGTGGCCCCAAACCAGATTGTATCGGTCGCTGCATCGCTGATTCCGTTCCTGGAACACGATGACGCCAACCGTGCGCTCATGGGCTCGAACATGCAACGTCAGGCGGTGCCGCTGCTCCGCCCCGAGGCTCCGATTGTGGGCACGGGTCTGGAAGGCCGCATTGCCACCGACTCGCGCACGCTGATTATGGCCGAAGGCGAAGGCGTGATTGACTTCGTGGACGCCAACAAAATCGTGGTGAAGTACGACCTCACGGAGGACGACATCATGGTGAGCTTCGACGCCGAGCGGGTTACTTACGACCTCATCAAGTTCCGTCGCACCAACCAGGACACCTGCCTCAACCTGACGCCGCTCGTGAAGCGCGGCGAGCGGGTAACGAAAGGCCAGGCGCTCTGCGAAGGCTACGGCACCAACCAGGGCGAACTTGCCCTGGGCCGCAACATGCAGGTGGCGTTCATGCCGTGGCAGGGCTACAACTTCGAGGATGCCATCGTCATCTCGGAGCGCGTGGTGCGCGACGACATCTTTACCTCGATTCACATTGAGGAGTTTGAGCTGGAAGTGCGTGAGACCAAGCGCGGCGAAGAAGAGCTGACTTCGGAGATTCCGAACGTGAGCGAAGAAGCCGTGCGCAACCTCGACGACAACGGCATCATCCGCCTCGGCGCGGAGGTGAAAGAAGGCGATATTCTGATTGGTAAAATCACGCCGAAAGGCGAGACGGACCCCACTCCGGAGGAGAAGCTGCTCCGCGCCATCTTCGGCGACAAGGCCGGCGATGTGAAGGATGCTTCGCTTAAAGCGCCACCCTCCCTGCAGGGTGTGGTGATTGGCACCAAGCTGTTCTCGCGTCCTAAAAAAGACAAGAACCTGCGGGCCAAGTCGAAGAAGGAAGTGGAAGACCTCAAGTCGACCTATGCACAGGAGCTGCGTGGCGTTAAAGCTGTCATGATTGACAAGCTGGTGCAATTGCTGGAAGGCAAAACGTCGCAGGGCATCAAACACCGCTTCGGCGAGGAGATGATTGCCAAGGGCGTGAAGTTCAACCGCAAGAACATCACCGAGGGCATGTTCCCGGAGAAGAACCCCTACAAGGACGAGAGCAACTACGCCGTTCCGGAAGAAGTGAACCTGTTTAAGGACCTGATTCTCGAGGGCTGGACGGCTGATGCCCGCGTGAATGGCCTGGTGCTGGAATTGGTGCGTAACTACGCCAAGCGCCGCAACACCATCACCGCGAAATTCAAGCGTCAGCGCTTCACCCTAGAAGTGGGCGATGAACTGCCCGCCGGCATCGTGCAGCTTGCCAAAGTTTACATCGCCAAGAAGCGTAAGCTGAAGGTGGGTGATAAAATGGCCGGTCGCCACGGTAACAAAGGCGTTGTGGCCCGCATTGTGCGCGATGAGGACATGCCCTTCCTGCCCGACGGCACGCCGATGGACATCGTGCTGAACCCGCTGGGTGTACCAAGCCGCATGAACATCGGTCAGATTTACGAGACCGTACTGGGTTGGGCCGGTTTGAAAATGGGTCGTACCTATTCGACCCCGATTTTCGACGGTGCGACCGAGGAAGAAGTAGCTCGTGAGCTGACCGAGGCGGGCTTGCCCGACTGGGGCCGTGCTTACCTGCACGATGGTCTGACGGGCGACCGTTTCGACCAGCCGGTGACCGTGGGTGTGATTTACATGCTCAAGCTGGGTCACTTGGTTGACGACAAGATGCACGCTCGTTCCATCGGGCCATACTCACTCATTACGCAGCAGCCGCTGGGTGGTAAGGCGCAGTTCGGTGGCCAGCGCTTTGGCGAAATGGAAGTGTGGGCATTGGAGGCCTTTGGTGCTTCCAACGTTCTCCAGGAAATCCTGACCGTGAAATCGGATGACGTGGTGGGTCGCGCCAAGGCGTACGAAGCCATTGTAAAAGGTGACGTTCTGCCCAAGCCGAACATCCCCGAGTCGTTCAACGTGTTGCTCCACGAACTCCGTGGTCTGGCACTCGAAATCACGATGGAATAGTGTTTCAGTGGTTAATTATTAACGGTTAGTGATTAATGTCTAATTGACCACTAACCGTTAATAATTAACCATTAACAGCCTGCTGGCAGGCAACAGGAGGCGCTGATTGAGCGACTCTGGTAATGAAAGGTGAGAAAACGCTTCGGTGAAAGAGGAGCGGGGGCTGTTCCGAGATATGGTCAGTACAGCATCAAAACCCCGGCGAATCTTAATCGAAGGCCTTTTCACCGGTCAGTTCTGCCGAATGGATTTTAAATTTTCGACCTTTTGAAAGTGCCTTTGCTCGACATACCTATCTGTTCCGCAAAGGCACTTTTTTAAGCGTCAACCTGTTTGAACCTCTTGCGCCCTTCTGGCGAATGGTGCAGAATCAAACAGTCCAAAGCCACACAGCTACTAGCTTAACCCCAATCAAATGGCTTTCGCAAAAAACAAGAAAGTAATTCAGGACTTCTCCAAAGTCACCATCTCGCTGGCCTCGCCCGAAGCAATTCTGGAGCGCAGCACCGGCGAAGTGGTGAAGCCTGAAACCATCAACTACCGCACCTACAAGCCCGAAATGGGTGGCTTGTTCTGCGAGCGGATTTTCGGTCCGGTGAAGGACTGGGAATGCCACTGCGGTAAGTACAAGCGCATCCGCTACAAAGGCATCATCTGCGACCGTTGCGGCGTGGAGGTGACCGAGAAGAAGGTGCGTCGGGAGCGCATGGGCCACATCGAACTGGTGGTACCCGTGGCTCACATCTGGTATTTCAAGAGCTTGCCGAACAAAATCGGTTACCTGCTGGGCCTGCCCACCAAGAAACTCGACCAGATTATCTATTACGAGCGGTACGTCGTGGTTCAGCCCGGTACGCTGGCTGAAGAAGGCGTGCAAGTGCTCGACTTCCTCACCGAGGACGAATACCTGGACATCATCGATAAGCTCCCCCGCGAGAACCAGATGCTGCCCAATGAGGACCCCAACAAGTTCATCGCCCGCATGGGTGCCGATGCCCTGCACATGCTGCTGGAGCGCATCAACCTGGACGAGTTGAGCTACTCGCTGCGTGACTCCGCTGCCCACGAAACCTCGCAGCAGCGTAAGGCTGAAGCCCTGAAGCGTCTGCGCGTAGTGGAAGCTTTCCGCGACGCCGCTACCCGCATCGAGAACAAGCCTGAGTGGATGGTCATCCGCATGGTGCCGGTGATTCCGCCGGAACTGCGCCCCCTCGTGCCGTTGGACGGTGGCCGTTTCGCCACTTCTGACTTGAACGACCTGTACCGCCGCGTTATCATCCGCAACAACCGCCTCAAGCGCCTGATTGAAATCAAAGCGCCCGAGGTGATTCTGCGCAACGAGAAGCGCATGCTGCAGGAAGCTGTGGACTCGCTGTTCGACAACTCGCGTAAGGTGAATGCCGTGCGCGCCGAAGGCAACCGTGCTCTGAAGTCGCTGTCCGACATGCTGAAAGGCAAGCAGGGCCGCTTCCGTCAGAACCTGCTCGGTAAGCGTGTTGATTACTCGGGCCGTTCGGTAATCGTCGTTGGTCCTGAGCTGAAGCTGCACGAGTGCGGCCTGCCCAAGAACATGGCGGCTGAACTGTTCAAGCCCTTTATCATCCGCAAGCTCATCGAGCGCGGCATTGTGAAAACGGTGAAATCGGCCAAGAAGATTGTTGACCGCAAGGATGCCGTGGTGTGGGACATCCTGGAAAACGTGCTGAAAGGCCACCCGGTGCTCCTCAACCGTGCTCCTACGCTGCACCGCTTGGGCATCCAGGCATTCCAGCCGCGCCTCATCGAGGGCAAGGCTATTCAGCTGCACCCCCTCGTTTGTACGGCCTTCAACGCTGACTTTGACGGTGACCAGATGGCTGTGCACGTGCCCCTCGGCCCGGCCGCTATCCTGGAAGCGTCGATGCTCATGCTGGCTTCGCACAACATCCTGAACCCCGCCAACGGCGCGCCCATCGCGGTACCGTCGCAGGACATGGTTCTGGGCCTGTACTACGTGACCAAAGGCAAGCGCAGCACCGAAAACGAGAAGATTCTGGGCGAAGACCGGATGTTCTACTCGGATGAGGAAGTTGTTATCGCCATCAACGAAGGCCAGCTGTCGAAGCACGCCTTTATTAAGGTGCGTACCAAAGTGCGCGACGAAAACGACGACCTCGTGACCAAGGTGGTTGACACTGTGGCCGGCCGCGTGCTGTTCAACCAGCTCGTGCCCGAGGAAGTAGGCTTCGTGGACGAGCTGCTGACCAAGAAAAAGCTTCAGCAAATCATCTCGCTGGTGTTCAAGCGCACGGGCATGGCCCGCACGGCGCAGTTCCTCGATGACATCAAGACCCTCGGTTTCCAGTCGGCCTACAAAGGCGGTCTGAGCATGGGTCTAGGCGACATCAACATCCCGAAAGAGAAGGACGAGCTGGTGAAGCAGGCGCAAGCCGACGTGGCGGCCGTAACCCAGAACTACCAGATGGGTTTGATTACGGACAACGAGCGTTACAACCAGGTTATCGATATCTGGACGCGCATCAACAACCAGATTACGGAAACGTTGATGGGCCGTCTGGAGAAGGAAAACCAGGGCTTCAACTCCATCTACATGATGATGCACTCGGGAGCCCGTGGCTCGCGCGAGCAGATTCGTCAGCTGGGCGGGATGCGTGGCCTTATGGCCAAGCCTCAGAAGTCGCTGCAAGGCTCGATTGGCGAGATTATCGAAAACCCGATTCTGTCGAACTTCAAAGAAGGCCTCGACGTAATCGAGTACTTCATCTCGACGCACGGTGCCCGTAAAGGTCTGGCTGATACGGCTCTGAAGACGGCTGACGCCGGCTACCTGACCCGGCGTCTGGTGGACGTTTCGCAGGACGTGATTGTGAACGAGCAGGACTGCGGTACGTTGCGTGGCATTGAGACCTTCGCCCTGAAGGACAACGAGGACATCGTGGAGCCGCTGGCTGAGCGTATCCTGGGCCGCGTGACGGTGCACGACATCGTGGACCCGCAAACCAGCGAGGTTATCCTGGCTTCGGGTTCCGAAATCAAGGAAGACATCACCCGTCGTATTGATGCTGCCGGCATTGAGTCGGTGGAGATTCGCTCGGTGCTGACCTGCGAAAGCAAGCGCGGCATCTGCGCCAAGTGCTACGGCCGCAACCTGGCTTCGGGCCGCATGGTGCAGCGGGGCGAGGCCGTAGGTGTTATCGCCGCCCAGTCGATTGGTGAGCCCGGCACGCAGCTGACCCTGCGTACCTTCCACGTAGGTGGTACGGCTTCCAACATTGCGGTGGAATCGAGCATCAAAGCCAAATTCGCTGGTGTGGTTGAATTCGAAGACGTTCGCACCGTGGCTACCACCAACGCCGAAGGCGTGAAGGGTGCCGTGGTGATGGGCCGCTCGGGTGAAATCCGCATCGTGGAGAAAGGCACGGGCCGCGTCTTCACGTCCAACCACGTTCCCTACGGCTCGTTCATGCTGGTAGAGGAAGGCCAGGAAGTGGAAAAAGGCACGGAGCTGAACACCTGGGACCCCTACAACGCCGTTATTCTGGCCGAGTTTGATGGTACGGTGCAGTTTGATGCCATCACCGAAGGCATTACCTACCGCGAGGAATCGGACGAACAGACCGGTCACCGCGAGAAGGTTATCATCGAGTCGAAGGCCAAGGACCAGAACCCGTCCATCATCGTGCGCCCGGGCAAAAAGGGCGATGTCGAAGGCCAGAAAGCTTACAGCATCCCGGTGGGCTCGCACTTGAACGTCGAGAACAACGAGAAAATCACGGCTGGTCACATCCTCGCCAAGATTCCTCGCTCGGTGGGCAAGACCCGCGACATCACCGGTGGTCTGCCGCGTGTAACGGAGCTTTTCGAAGCCCGGAACCCGTCGAACCCCGCTGTGGTATCGGAAATCGACGGCGTAGTAACCTACGGCACCGTGAAGCGTGGCAACCGTGAAATCTTCGTGGAGTCGAAAGACGGCGTGAAGAAAAAATACATGGTGCCGCTGTCGAAGCACATTCTGGTGCAGGACAACGACTTCATCCGCGCCGGCATGCCGCTGTCGGATGGTGCCATCACGCCTTCGGACATCCTGAGCATTCAGGGCCCCGGCGCCGTGCAGGAATACCTCGTGAACGAGATTCAGGAAGTGTACCGCTTGCAGGGTGTGAAAATCAACGACAAGCACATCGAAGTGGTGGTGCGTCAGATGATGCAGAAAGTCGTGATTCTGGATGCCGGTGACACGTCGTTCCTCGAAAACCAGGTGATTGATAAAATCATCTTCATGGCCGAGAACGACATGATTATCGACATGAAAGTGGTGACCGAAGCCGGTGACTCGACCAACCTGAAGCCCGGTCAGATTGTGACGGCTCGTCGCCTCCGCGACGAGAACAGCAGCCTGAAACGCCGCGACCTTGCCCTCGTGCAAGTGCGCGACGCGCAGCCTTCGGTATCGCGTCCCACGCTGCAAGGCATCACGCAGGCCTCGCTGGGCACGGCCTCGTTCATCTCGGCCGCTTCCTTCCAGGAAACGACCAAGGTGCTGAGCGAAGCCGCCATCCGTGGCAAGGCCGACCAGCTGCTGGGCCTGAAGGAGAACGTAATCGTCGGTCACCTCATCCCGGCCGGTACTGGCTTGCGCGAGTACACGCGTCAGGTAGTAGGCTCGAAAGAGGAGATGGAAGCTGCCCAAGCCGCCCAGGCCGCCGAAGCTGCCGTTCCCGCCAAGCGCCCCAGCCGTGCTGGCAAGCGCGAAGTGTCGGCTGAGTAATCAGTCGTAGGTTTGTAATGGAAAAGCCGACTGGGGTGACCCGGTCGGCTTTTTCTTTGCCCTAAAATCTCGCGCTAATGAAACTCCCGTTACTTTTCAGTTTATTCATTCTCTTAACGGGCTGTTCTATGGATTCGAAAAATCCGCCACTCCGAGAAGCTGCTAAATCAAAGTATCAGGTGGGCCAAGTGTGGTCTTACAATACTCGTGCATCGGAGCCCGACGCAAAGCTGACAATAGTCAAAATAGAAGGCCAAGACAGCATTGGTAACATCATTCACGTTTACGTGGATAATGTGAAAGTCAAAACGTCATCGAATCCTGACAAATACAGCGAGACTATTTCGCATATGCCATTTTCTGAAGCAGCTATTGATTCAAGTGTGACTAAGCAAATCGGAACAGTGAAGGAGCTTCCTGATTTTAAAGAAGGCTACGACGAGTGGCGTCAGAGCTTTGATGCTGGCCATGCCGGCGTGTTTTCCATCACCGTTGGGAAAGCAGTCGAATACATGGAAACGACAATGCTGCAAGGGCATGAGGCTAAGGATTAGCCAAAACTTAATTGAAACCTCGTACAAACTACTATGCAACCAACCGACCAAAACCCGGACCCCAACGCCATCAACATCGAGCTTTCCGAAGCCATGGCCGAGGGCGAATACGCCAACCTCGCCATGATTGCGCACAGCAACAGCGAGTTCGTGATTGACTTCATCCGCATGATGCCCGGCCTGCCCAAGGCCAAGGTGAAGGCACGCATCGTCGTCACGCCCGAGCACGCCAAACGCCTGCTGCAAGCCCTCACTGAGAACATTGAGCGGTTTGAAGCCGCCTTCGGTACCATCAAGATGCAGAGCGAAGCCCCCAGCTACCCCATGAACTTCGGCGGCGCGGTAGGGGAGGCGTAAGCTGAACCAGAAGCCCTAGCTGCGAAAGCGCCTCCATTTTTCAGTGGAGGCGCTTTCTATCTTTAATCAGAAGAAGGAAACACTGCCGAAACATGGATAAGAAACGAATTCGTGGCTTAAAGCGACACTTGCGCAACCACCAGAAACGGGCAACAATCCAAGAGCCATTTAATGAGGAGAGGATGCATAAGCTGCATTACGATTATGCGAACCTAGGATTAGCGCCTTGGCGAGTAAACGGCAAGCCTCCGGTTGCTATTCGAAAGTTGTGGGTAAGCCAATTGGTGGCCAATTATAAGGAATGGCACAAGCAAATAGTAACTCGATACGATGACTTCTACCTAGCAGTATGGATTTATGACCCAACCTTCGGCGAGTCTCAAGTAGTAGCCGCAATCCAAGAAAGGATGGACGGTTATGCAGAAATGCATGGAGAGATATTAGACCTGCCACTGCCTGTAGAGTATCGGTCACTGCCTGGCATAAACGACTTACAATGGACTGCTCGAGAATACCTCACGGTCGATTATCCCGAATACTTCGCACAATTGGGCGCTTGGGGAAGAAGGAAACCGCATTGGCCAGTTGTGGATAGCAACGGCGATACACTTATCATCATACAATTGGGCGTCGTGTGGGTCGGCCAGATAGCGCCTTGAAAATTAACATCCTCACTCTGTTTGCTATTGCGCCGGAATACTCTTACCTTTGCAAGCCAAATTTTAGGGGCAAACGGCTCCAAACCAACCATTCTCTAAATGCCAACCATTAACCAACTCGTACGGAAAGGCCGTGAGGCTTTGACTACCAAGTCGAAGTCGCCCGCCCTTGATTCGTGCCCGCAGCGTCGGGGCGTGTGCACCCGTGTGTACACCACCACGCCTAAGAAGCCGAACTCGGCTATGCGCAAAGTGGCCCGTGTGCGCCTTACCAACGGTAAGGAAGTAAACGCATACATCCCCGGTGAAGGCCACAACCTCCAGGAACACAGCATCGTGCTGATTCGTGGCGGCCGGGTAAAAGACTTGCCAGGCGTACGTTACCACATCATCCGTGGCGCCCTGGACACCGCCGGTGTAAGCGGCCGGACCCAGCGTCGTTCGAAGTACGGTGCCAAGCGTCCGAAGCCCGGTCAACCCGCCGCAGCAGCTGGCAAGGGTGGCAAAGGCGCACCCGCTAAAAAGAAATAAATAGAATTAGTAGCGAGTAATAAGTATTGAGTGGCAGGCCAGTCCTGCTGCTCGCTACTCAATACTTACTACTACATACTTACTACTATCATGAGAAAGTCAAAACCGAAGAAGCGCATCTTGCTGCCGGACCCTAAGTACAAGGAGACGCTGGTAACCCGTTTCGTGAACTACATGATGTACGACGGCAAGAAAAACCTGGCGTACACCATCTTCTATGACGCCTGCGACCTCGTGGAGCAGCGCACCAAGGAGAGCGGCCTCGAAATGTGGCGCAAAGCGTTGAACAACGTGATGCCCACCGTGGAAGTAAAAAGCCGCCGCGTAGGTGGTGCCACCTTCCAGGTTCCGATTGAAGTGCGCGCTGACCGCCGCATTTCGGTGGGTGCCAAATGGATGATTCAGTACGCCCGTCGTCGTGGTGAGAAGACCATGAAGGACAAGCTGGCTGGCGAAATCATCGCTGCTGCCAAAGGCGAAGGTGCTGCCGTTAAGAAAAAAGACGACACCCACCGCATGGCTGAGGCCAACAAGGCCTTCTCGCACTTCCGTTTCTAAACCAAGTGCGAATGAACGAATGAGTGAATGAGTGATTTAACCCTAACGGAACCTAATCACTGATTCACTCATTCGCTTATTCACAAACTCACTCATTGTAATAATGGCCGTTAATAAAGACCTCTATTACCTCCGCAACATCGGGATTATGGCGCACATCGACGCCGGTAAAACCACAACGTCGGAGCGTATTCTGTACTACACGGGTAAAACCCACAAAATCGGGGAAGTGCACGACGGTGCCGCCACGATGGACTGGATGGAGCAGGAGCAGGAGCGCGGCATCACGATTACTTCGGCTGCCACCACCACCTTCTGGAACTACCCCACCGACATCAAGGGTGACCCGACTGCTGACACCAAGCAGTACAAAATCAACCTGATTGACACCCCCGGCCACGTTGACTTCACGGTAGAAGTTGAACGTTCGCTGCGCGTGCTCGACGGTGCCGTGGCTCTGTTCTGCGCCGTTTCGGGCGTTGAGCCGCAGTCGGAAACCGTATGGCGTCAGGCTGACAAGTACAAAGTGCCCCGCATCTGCTTCGTCAACAAGATGGACCGTGCTGGTGCTGACTTCTTCAAAGCAGTGAACGAAATCAAGGAGAAACTGGGCGCAAACCCCATTCCCCTGCAGATTCCGATTGGTGCCGAAGAAACCTTCAAAGGCGTAGTTGACCTGCTGACTGGCAAAGCCATCGTGTGGGACGACAAAACCGAAGGCAAGTCGTACGACGAAATCCCCGTTCCCGAGGACCTTGTTGAAACGGTGGCCGAGTGGCGTCAGAAGCTCGTTGAGAGCGTAGCCGAGTACGATGACGCGTTGCTGGAGAAATTCTTCGACAACCCCGATTCCATTACGAAAGAGGAAATGATGGTTGTTATCCGCCAGGCGGTTATCGACATGAAATTCTCGCCCGTACTGTGCGGTTCGGCCTTCAAAAACAAGGGTGTACAAACGATGCTGGATGCCGTTATGGCCTACCTGCCGTCGCCGCTCGACATGCCTGCCATCATCGGTACCAACCCCGAGACCGGCGAGGAAATGGAGCGTCACCCCGACAACTCGGAGCCTTTCACCGCTCTCGCTTTCAAAATTGCTACCGACCCGTTCGTAGGCCGTCTGTGCTTCTTCCGCTGCTACAGCGGCGTGCTGGACTCGGGCTCGTACGTGCTCAACAACCGCACCGGCAAGAAGGAGCGTATCTCGCGCCTCATGCAGATGCACTCCAACAAGCAAAACCCCATCGACAAGATTCAGGCCGGTGACATTGCTGCAGGTGTTGGTTTCAAAGACATCAAAACCGGCGACACGCTTACCGACGAGAAGAACCCCATCGTCCTTGAGTCGATGAGCTTCCCCGAGCCGGTAATCGGTTACGCCATCGAGCCGAAAACGCAGGCCGACGTTGATAAAATGGGCATGGCCATCGCCAAGCTCATCGAGGAAGACCCCACGCTGCGTGTGAACACGGACGAAGAAACCGGTCAGACCATTCTCCGCGGCATGGGCGAATTGCACCTTGAAATCATCATCGACCGCATGCGTCGTGAATTCAAAGTGGAAATCAACCAGGGTGCACCGCAGGTGGCTTACAAGGAGATTCTCACCAAGAAAGTTGACCACCGCGAAACCTACAAGAAGCAGACCGGTGGCCGCGGTAAATTCGGCGACATCGTGTTTGAACTGGGCCCGAAAGAAACCGAGCCGGAGAAACCCGGTCTGGAGTTCGATAACGCCATCGTAGGCGGTGTTATCCCCCGCGAATTCATCCAGCCCATCCAGAAAGGTTTTGAAGAAGCCATGAAGCGTGGTCCGCTGGCCGGCTTCCCGCTCGAAGCCATGAAGGTGCGCCTCTACCACGGTTCGTTCCACGACGTTGACTCGGACGCCCTGTCGTTCGAACTCGCCGCCCGTGACGGTTTCCGTGAGGCTGCCAAGAAGGCCGGCCCGAAATTGCTGGAGCCCATCATGGCCGTTGAGGTGGTTTGCCCCGACGAGTACACGGGGCCCGTAACTGGTGACTTGAACCGTCGTCGTGGTCTGATGAAGGGCATGGACACCAAAGCCGGTGCCCAGGTTATCAAGGCCGATGTTCCGCTGTCGGAACTGTTCGGCTACGTAACCGCACTCCGCACGATTTCGTCGGGTCGTGCTTCGGCTTCGCTCACGTTCTCGCACTACGAGCAAGTGCCCAGCAACCTGGCCGATGCCATTGTTGCCAAAACCAAAGGAGGTAAATAAGCTTTTCTAACGGGGGCAATCGGCCCCCACCAATTCCAATGAACCAGAAAATTCGCATTAAGCTGAAAAGCTACGACCACAACCTCGTAGACAAATCGGCCGAGAAAATCGTGAAAGCTGTGAAGGCCACCGGTGCCATCGTTAGCGGCCCGATTCCTTTGCCGACCCAAAAGGAGAAGTTCACCGTGTTGCGCTCGCCCCACGTGAACAAGAAGAGCCGGGAGCAGTTCCAGCTTTGCACCTACAAGCGCCTCGTCGACATCTTCTCGACCTCGTCGAAGACCGTTGATGCCCTGATGAAGCTGGAATTGCCCAGTGGCGTTGACGTAGAAATCAAAGTCTGAGGCACCGATTTCAGTCTTAATTGAGTTAAAGCCCCACCGCACGAGTTGCGGTGGGGCTTTTTCTTTGGAACTTGCGGGGCCACTACTCATTCTTCATGCTTGCTGTCTTTTCTCTTGCGCGACTACACCGCTCTGCTTTCTTCTTCTGTGCCTGCATTATCATCAGCATTTTCCTAGTCAATTGGCTGCGGGTAGCGCTGGGTATTGCCATGGGAGGGCTGGCGGTGACCAGTGTGGTTTTCGCCGTGGTGCATAAGCGCATTGCAAACCGTGCGCTGTGGCCAGTCTTTGGGAGCATCGCAATGGTCTTTGTGCTGCATTTGCTAGCCGGATTCCATACGCAAGCCGATAATATGGATGAGTATCGGTTTGACTTGGGAATGCAGCTGCCATTTCTGATTCTGCCGCTTTCATTTTGGCTGTTGCCCCCGTTGCCCAGTCGCTACTTACGCTGGTTATGGGGGATTTTTATTGCCATGACGGTGCTGGCAGCTTTTGGTGCCACCATCAACTACTTATTGCATGCACGGGAAATCAACGAGTCCTATATGCACTCCAAAGTGATGCCGACCGAGCCGGACCACATCCGCTTCAGTATCATCATTACCATGGCAATTGCCGCAGCTGTTTTACTGCTGGCCCATCGGGCAATACCACTAGCATGGCGTAGTTGGGTTAAAGCTGCCATTATAGGTCTGGCGTTATTCCTGCACCTGCTAGCCGTGCGCAGTGGGGAAATGACCTTTTATGCATTGGGTGCGATGGCTGTATTCTGGCTGGGCTTTTCTAGGAAGGAGTGGAAAAAAGCGGGCCTTTTAGCAGCAGTACTGGTATTGTTACCCGTGGTGAGCTACCTGGCATTTCCCACTTTCCGCAACAGGGTATACAATACCCAGGAAGATGTGAGCAAAGTTCAGGAGAGTTCTGAAGGGAAGAATTTCTCCATCTCGGCCCGGGTGTATTCTTACCAAGCTGCTCTGGCCGTATGGCGTGATAACAAGCTGGTAGGAGTGGGGAAGCCGAACCTGGAGGGCGAAATAGCCAAACGCTATGCGAAGCTGCACCCGCAACTCACACCGGAATTCTACATTTTGCCTCATAACCAATACCTGTACAACTTAGCGGCTTATGGCACAATTGGGTTGCTTGTATTCTGCCTAAGCCTATTCTATCCGGCTTGGTGGGCGCGCTGCAAGCCTGCGCCGCTGCTTTTAGCACAATATGTCAGCATTGCCATGTCGTTCCTCGTTGAATACACGCTGGAAACGCAGATTGGCCTAGCCTTCGTGGTCTTCTTTCTGCTGCTGGCCCTGCAAGGCTCTCTGCCCAGCGATGACCCAGACCTGACTTGGCGTCCCGCTTAGTAGCAGCCATGTATCCAAGGGAAGGGTAGGAGAAGTGCCATTCTACGGAGCTAACAGCCTCACTGCGAAAATATTTCTGAACACCATTGGGATAGCCCGGGCTTTTTTTCTATCTTTGCACTCCCTTAGCGAAAACGGCACTCGGCCGTTTTCTTTTTGTGTCATTTAATCATTAACAGAATGCCTGGCATTATCGGTAAGAAAATCGGTATGACAAGCCTCTTCACTCCGGACGGGAAGAACATTCCCTGCACGCTCATCGAAGCGGGTCCGTGCGTAGTGACGCAGGTTAAGACTATCGCGAATGACGGTTACACCGCCATTCAAATTGGGTACGGCGAGAAAAAAGAGAAGAACACCACCAAAGCCTTGGTTGGTCACTTCAAAAAAGCCGGTACGACCCCCAAGAAAAAACTGGTTGAATTCCGCCTCGACGCCGAATCGACCTACGCCGCTGGCGCTACCATCGACGCGACTCTCTTCGAAGAGGGCGAGTTTGTGGACGTAGTAGGCACTTCCAAAGGCAAGGGTTTCCAGGGCGTTGTAAAGCGTTACAACTTCCAGGGTGTTGGTGGCCAGACCCACGGCCAGCACAACCGCCTGCGTCACCCCGGTTCTATCGGTGCGTGCTCGTGGCCTTCGCGCGTATTCAAAGGAATGCGCATGGGTGGCCGGATGGGCAACGACCGCGTGAAAGTGCAGAACCTGAAGGTGATGCGCGTAGTAGGCGACAAGAACCTGATTCTGGTGAGCGGCTCGATTCCCGGCGCGAAGAACTCTTACGTGGTAATCGAGAAATAGACTAGTACGATGGAACTCGCAGTATATAACCTCAAAGGCGAAGACACCGGCCGCAAAGTGACCCTGTCTGACGCCATCTTCGGCCTCGAAGTAAACGAGCACGTGATGTACCTGGACGTGAAGCAGTACTTGGCCAACCAGCGCCAGGGTACGCACAAGTCCAAGCAGCGCAACGAAGTGCACGGCACCACGAAGAAGCTCAAGAAACAAAAAGGTACGGGCGGTGCCCGCGCCGGCAGCATGAAGTCGGGTGTGTTCGTTGGTGGTGGCCGCATGTTCGGTCCTCAGCCCCGCGACTACGGCTTCAAGCTGAACAAGAAGACCAAGCGCGTAGCACGCCTCTCGGCTCTGTCGAGCCTAGCCAAAGACGGCAAGATTTCCCTCGTGGAAACCATCTCGCTGGCTGCTCCCCGCACCAAGGACTTCGTTGCCATCCTCGACGGCCTCAAGCTGAACAATGGCAAAAAGACCATGCTCGTGACCGGTGAGGTCAACAAAAACGTGCTCCTGAGCGCCCGCAACCTGCAAAAAGTGAAAGTGTCGACGCCCATCGGCCTCAACACCCACGACCTGCTGAACACGGATACGCTCCTGATTTCGGAAGACGGCATGGCTTCATTGGTTGAACTCTATAGCACCGCCGAATAATGAGCACCCTGAAACGCCCCATCGTTACCGAAAAGGCCACCGGCCTTAACGAGAAAGGTCGCTACACGTTCGAAGTGGAGCGCACCGCCAACAAAGTGCAAATCAAAAAGGACATCGAATCGCTGTACGGCGTGACGGTGACCGAAATCAACACGATGCGCACCATTGGCAAAATGAAGTCGAAAGGCACCAAAGGCGGCCAGGTTTCCGGTCGTCGCGCCCACGGCAAGAAAGCCATTGTGACCGTGAAAGAAGGCGACGTTATCGACTTCTACGGCAACCTCTAGGCCGACCAAGCTTCGCCTCAAATTTTTCGCCGCAAAAGCACAACTAGCTAGTAATGGCACTTAAAAAACTCAGACCAACAACCCCAGGGCAGCGCTTCCGCGTTGCGCCGGCGTTCGACGAGATTACGACGTCGACCCCGGAGAAGTCGCTGATGACTTCCCTCAGCAAAACGGGTGGCCGGAACTCTTCCGGTAAAATGTCCAACCGCTACATCGGCGGTGGTCACAAAACCCAGTACCGCATCGTGGACTTCAAGCGCGACAAAGCCGGTGTTCCGGCCGTCGTGAAGTCCATCGAGTACGACCCCAACCGCACTGCGCGCATCGCCTTGGTAAACTATGCCGATGGTGAGAAGCGTTACATCATCGCTCCCGCCGGCATGACGGTAGGCACGAAGATTGTGTCGGGCCCCGGCGTCGCTCCCGAAGTAGGCAACACCCTGCCGCTGCGCGAGATTCCCCTCGGTACCATCCTCCACAACATCGAGTTGCAGCCCGGCCAGGGCGCAGCAATGGCTCGCTCGGCTGGCACCTACGCCCAAATCGTAGCCCGCGAAGAGAAGTATGCCACGCTGAAATTGCCTTCGGGCGAGATGCGCATGGTGCTCGTTACCTGCATGGCCACCGTTGGTACCGTGTCGAACGGCGACCACATGAACACCGTGATGGGCAAAGCCGGCCGCAACCGCTGGGCTGGTCGTCGTCCGCGCGTTCGTGGTGTGGTAATGAACCCTGTCGACCACCCCATGGGTGGTGGCGAAGGCAAATCGTCGGGTGGTCACCCACGGAGCCGCAACGGTATTTTGGCTAAGGGCCAGAAGACCCGCAACAAGAACAAGTATTCGGAGAACCTGATTGTGAGCCGCAAAGGCAAGAAGTAATATATGGCACGTTCACTCAAAAAAGGGCCGTACATTGACTTCCGGCTGGAAAAGAAAGTCACGGCACTCGAAACGGCTGGTAAGAAATCGGTGGTGAAGACATGGTCGCGCCGCTCGATGATTTCCCCGGATTTCGTTGGCCACACGTTCGCTGTTCACAACGGCAATAAGTTCATCCCGGTGTATGTGACCGAGAACATGGTAGGACACAAGTTGGGCGAATTTGCCCCGACGCGTAACTTCCGTGGTCACGTCGCCAAAAAAGATAAAGGCAAGCGCTAAGATGGAAGCAGTAGCAAAACTCCGCAATGTGCCGACCTCGCCTCGCAAGATGCGTTTGGTGGCCGACCTCGTGCGCGGCAAGAAAGTGACCCAGGCCCTTGGCCTGTTGCGCTTCGAAGCCAACATCGGCGCCGAGAAGATTGAGAAACTGCTCCTGTCGGCCTTGGCCAACTGGCAGCAGCACAACGAAGACGAGCGGATTGAGGACGCAAACCTCTACATCAGCGAAATCTTCGTGGACGAAGGACGCCAGCTGAAGCGCCTGCGCCCCGCCCCCCAGGGCCGTGGCCACCGCATCCGCAAGCGCAGCAACCACGTGACGCTGAAAATCGACACGAAGGTTGAAAAGCTTGGTTCCAAGCACGCCAAGCAAGTTGGCACTACCGAAAACCCTAAGGCCGACGCCAAATCCTAAGTTAATATGGGACAGAAAGTAAATCCGGTTGGCTTCCGCTTGGGAGTTATCAAAGGCTGGGACTCCAACTGGTACGGCGGCAAGGACTTCGCCGAGAAACTGGTGGAGGACGAGAAAATCCGCAAGTACATCAACGCGCGCATTCAGAAAGGTGGCATCAGCCGCATTGTGATTGAGCGCACCCTGAAGCGCATTACCATCACCATCAACACGGCTCGTCCGGGTGTGGTAATCGGTAAAGGCGGCCAGGAAGTTGACAAGATTAAGGACGAGCTGAAGCAAATCACCAGCAAAGACGTTCAAATCAACATCTTCGAAATCAAGCGTCCGGAGTTGGATGCCAAGCTGGTAGGCGAGAGCATCGCCCAGCAGCTGGCCGCTCGTATCTCCTTCCGTCGCGCCATGAAAATGTCGATTCAGGCCGCTATGCGTGTTGGTGCCGAAGGCATCAAGATTCAGTGCGGTGGCCGTCTCGGCGGTGCGGAAATTGCCCGTTCGGAGCAGTACAAAGAGGGTCGTACGCCGCTGCACACGCTGCGCGCCGATATCGACTATGCTTTGTCGGAAGCTCAGACCGTGTATGGCAAAATCGGCATCAAGGTGTGGGTGATGCGCGGTGAGGTGTTCGGCAAGCCCGACCTCTCGCCGAACCAGCAACTCACCAACCCCGGTGGCGGCGAAGGTGGCGGTGGTCGTCGTGACGACCGCGGCCCCCGCGGTGAGCGTCGCGAAGGTGACCGTGGCCCCCGTCGTGACGGTGGTGCCGGTGGCCGTGGCGGCAACGACCGTGGCTCCCGCGGTGGTGCTGGCGACAACGCTGGTCCCCGTCGCAACGGCCCCGCCCAAGGCGGTGGTGCTGCCGGTGGTGCCGCTCGCGGCCCGCGTCGCTAGAACAAAGTCAAGCCATTTCGCTTCGTTTGCCGCTTTCAGGTGAACGAAGCGAAATGTTCGGCTGTTCGCCCCTCTCTTTTAAGAACACTCTTTTTACAATAAACTAAAATGTTACAACCGAAAAGGACCAAGTATCGCAAGATGCAAAAGGGTCGCGTGACAGGCTTGGCCTACCGCGGCAGCTCCATAGACTTCGGTTCGTTCGCCATCAAGTCGCTGGAAGTGTCTTGGATTACGGCTCGCCAAATTGAGGCTGCCCGTATCGCCATGACCCGCGCCATGAAACGCGAAGGGCAAGTATGGATTCGCATTTTCCCCGACAAGCCGATTACCAAGAAGCCCGCTGAGGTGCGCATGGGTAAAGGCAAAGGCTCGCCCGAGTATTGGGTAGCCTGCGTGAAGCCCGGCCAAATCATGTTCGAGTCGGACGGCGTTTCGCTGGAAGTAGCCAAGGAGTCGCTCCGTCTGGCCGCTCAGAAACTGCCGGTGAAAACTTCTTTCGTGGTTCGCCGCGACTACACCGAAGCCGCCTAATTCCGATGAAGAACAAGACCGACCTCAAAGGCCTTTCCGCTGACCAGCTGAAAGAGCAAATCAAATCCGAGCAGGCTCAGGGCCAGCAGCTGCGTTTCGCTCATGCGATTTCGCCCCTGGAAAACCCCGCCCGTCTCAAGGCTAACCGTAAGACTGTCGCCCGTCTGCTCACCGAGCAGAACCGTCGCAAGAGCGAGCAGTCCACTAACTCCGCTCAATAACCGATGGCAACCGACGTAACAACCCAAGACCAAGCCGTAGCTGAAGACTCGCGCAACATGCGCAAGGAAATCACCGGCACGGTAACGAGCTCGAAGATGGACAAGTCCATCACCGTGGCTGTGGTGCAGAAACAAAAGCACCCCAAGTACGGCAAGTTCGTGACCAAAACCACGAAATTCCACGCCCACGACGAGAAAAACGAGTGCGGCGAAGGCGACACGGTGCGCATCATGAGCACCCGTCCGCTGAGCAAGACCAAGCGGTGGCGCCTGGTTGAAATTGTTGAACGCGCTAAATAATCTGAACCGATGATACAGCAAGAATCCCGCCTGACGGTGGCCGACAACAGCGGCGCCAAGGAAGTCCTCTGCATCCGCGTTTTGGGTGGCACGGGCAAGAAATACGCCAGCGTTGGCGACAAGATTGTGGTAGCCATCAAGTCGGCTATCCCTTCGGGCAACGCCAAGAAAGGCACCGTGAGCAAGGCCGTCGTGGTACGTGTGAAGAAGGAAGTGCGCCGCAAAGACGGTTCGTACATCCGCTTCGACGACAACGCCGCCGTGTTGCTCAACAACAACGACGAGCCCCGCGGCACGCGCATCTTCGGCCCAGTGGCCCGCGAGCTGCGTGAGCGTCAGTTCATGAAAATCGTATCCTTAGCCCCCGAAGTACTCTAAGCCATGGCTATCAGAAAAGCAGACCCCGTGCAGCTGCACGTAAAGTCGGGCGATACCGTGAAGGTGATTGCTGGCGACGAAAAGGGCAAAACCGGCGTTATCAAGTCGGTGAACCGGGTGACTCAGCGCGTAACCGTTGAGGGCCTGAACCTGGTGACGAAACACAACAAGCCGAGCGCCAAATCGCCCCAGGGCGGCATCACCAAGATGGAGGCGCCCATGCACGTGAGCAACGTGCAGGCTATCAACCCCACCACCGGTGAGCGGGTGCGCAAAGGCGCCGCAGCGGCTGCAGCTCCGGCTGCCCCTGCCAAAGCCAAGCGTGCCTCTGCCAAAACGGCTTAAGCAGCCCCCACCATCATGGCCCGTCTCAAAGACATTTATAAAAAAGACGTTGTACCCGCGCTCCAGGAGAAATTCCAGTTTAAGAGCATTATGCAGGTACCCCGTATCACCAAAATCTGCATCAACCGCGGCATTGGCGCGGCGGTAGCCGACAAGAAGTTGGTCGACAACGGCGTGGAAGAACTGACGGTTATCACCGGCCAGAAAGCCATCGCCACCATCGCCAAGAAATCGGTGTCGAACTTTAAGCTCCGGGAAGGCATGCCCATCGGTGCGAAAGTGACGCTGCGCGGCGAGAAAATGTACGAGTTCATGGACCGTCTCTTGACGGTAGCCCTGCCCCGCGTACGTGACTTCAAAGGCATCAACGACAAAGGGTTCGATGGCCGTGGCAACTACACGCTCGGTGTGAAGGAGCAAATCATCTTCCCCGAAATCTCGATTGACAAAATCAAAGGCATCTCGGGCATGGACATCACGTTCGTGACCACCGCCGAGAACGACGAGCAGAGCTACGAGCTGCTGAAGGCGTTCGGTATGCCTTTCGCCAACGCTAAAAAAGACGCTTAATCTTCCGAACTCATGGCTAAAGAATCCATCAAAGCACGGGAGCGCAAGCGCATTGCCACCGTGGCCCGCTACGCTGAGAAGCGCAAGGCTCTGAAAGCTGCCGGCGACTACGAAGGTCTCGACAAGCTGCCCAAAAACGCTTCGCCCGTGCGCCTGCATAACCGCGACATGATTGACGGCCGCCCCCGCGGCTACATGCGCAAGTTTGGCATCAGCCGCGTGCGTTTCCGCGAAATGGCGCTCGCCGGGAAAATCCCTGGTGTGACGAAGTCGAGCTGGTAGTATCCAGCACGGATATGTTTACAAAAGAAAAAGCCCTTGCATTGCTATGCTTGGGCTTTTTCTTTTGTCTAATAATCAGTTGTACTGATAAACGTTCTCCTGAAAAACCATCTGCCCCACCTGTGGAAAACCCATTCCCTTTCGACGTAACAAAAGTTACTCCTGTCGAGCTAGAAGAAGAAAATCGCCGCTACTGTATTCAAGCGCCGGTAGGTGAAATTGACGGCTATTATGAGCTATTCGAAGAATACGGCTTTGGTGGCAATGGGCCTTCATGGGTGGAACACATCAGCGCAATACTAGATGAGAAAGACCCACAGGTTTTGGACCATTTAGAATTTGACGAAGAGGGGGACACGTTTTTAGTGTATGCCGATAGCGAGGAGATTGTGAATCGGTTTATGAAAGCCGTTCATCCAGTCTTCGCAAATAAGAAGAGCCTGAAGAAGTATTTGAGTAAAGCAGACCCAGATAATTTTTCAGAATAGGAGTTGAGATATGAAAAGAGGGTTGCTCCATTATTGGGCAACCCTCTTTTGTATTCAGGCTGTATCTCCTGAGCACCCAGCCCCTGCAAGTTTCTTCAGATGCGTGCCGGGCGGGAGAGGAACTCAATCTGCGGCAGTAGCGTATCTAGCGTATCTTTGGATAGATAATAGGCACTAAAACGGCTCGTTCCGTTTAGCCCCCTTCGCCATACTGGCTCATCCGCAAGGTGTCTGCGGCCCCGGTACTTATGGCGGAGGGGGTTTTTCTATGCCACGGCCACGATGTGGTCGTAGAAGTAGTGGCCGCCGGTTTTCTCCTTCACGAGCAGGCGCAAGTGGTAGTCGATGCCATCGATGCGGGCGTGGGCCAGGAAGATGTGGATGCGGAGAACATCAGGTGCATCGGTGGGTTTGCGGGGCAGCAGCTGGTCGTGGTGGGCTTGCGCTAGGGCTTCGGGTATGCCGAGGGTGGCCAGCAGGCGCACTTCTTCCACATCAGCCACGCGGCCGGGCGCCAAGCTGGTGACGGGGTGCCGCCGGCTGTCCTTGTTGAACTCGATGAGGGTATTGGTTTCGACATTGCGCACGGGCTCGCGGAAATGCTCTTTCACCCAGTCGCCTACCTTACGGCGCAGTTCGTTGATGGTGTCGTAAGAGCCGATTTGGGTGCTGGAAATGTCGACCATCGGGTAGAATTGAGGAAAACGAAAGGTAACGCACCAGTATGGTAACGCATCAATTGAGCCTGCCGCCACTCCAAGTTTCTCCAAATGCCCGCCACTCATTTAACGGGGCACTTGAGAAAAAATAAAGTGCCCGTAGAAAGTCCTACGGGCACCAACAGAAAAATGCGGGCCTTCGTAGGAAACCCTACGGGCACCAACAGAAAAATAGGGAGCCCCGTAGGACGTCCTACGGGCATTCACAGAAAAACCTAGGCCTCCGTAGCATTCGCGCCGGGGGCCGCGGCATCGGCGGCGGGCTGGTGCTGGCCGTGGGGCAGCACCGAGAAGTCGAAATAGGTGGCCACGCGCTCCGGGGTACGGTAATAGTGGGCCAGCAGGGCGGTGTAGGCCCCGAAGAGTTCTATCAGCAAATCCGTTTCGTCGGCATCGAGGTCGGAGCTGGCCGACTTCACCAGCTTCTTGCGGGCATCCTGGGTGTTGCGGGCTTCGGCGTATTGTTCGGCCAGGGGCTGGGCGGCTTTGAGCAGGTTCGCTCCATCGGGCACGTCGGCCTTGTGCTCGTTCAGCGTTTTTACGAACCGGGCGAAGGCCGTGCCCATGCTCTTGCGCGAGGCCGAGGAAAACTCGGTGCGCCCGGCCGGAAAGAATTCCTTGAACAGGGCGGGGTTGTCTTCCTCCAGCGCCGCGAAATTCTTCTTATAGGCCCGTTTCATAAACTGCTTGATGAGGCCGAAGACGGTATCGGCCGTCAGGGTTTGGGAGCCGCGCCCGGCGCTAGCCCCGGCCGAAGTCGTCAGGTTTGCATCGAACCCGTCGTAGAGCGGCTGCAGCAGGTCGAGCTGCGGCTGAAACTGCTTGCCATCCTGCTCCAGGGCCTGGATGGTATAGCCGGCAATGGCCTTCAAGTTCTGCCGCGACACCACGAGGTAGAGCAACCAGTTGCGGAATTTGGTGCTGAAAAGCTTGTTGGGGGATTTGGCCATTGGGAATAGGGTAAATAAACCACGGGCATTGTTGCCCGCAGGCGCCTCAATAGTAGGCAGGAAAAGCTGGGGAATAGGGGAGGGGCGTGGCTATATTGTCCTACCGTACTATTTCACTCATCGGTGCGTTAGGGCACTTCCTGTTGCTGCGGCGCTGCCGTGGCTATTGTCTCACCCTCTTCAGCCAGAACCCATGCGGATACCTTTCTTCCAGACCAAACGCGCCACCCCCAATGCAGCGCCCAAGCCGCCCAAAACCAAAACCCGCGAGTGGGCCGACTCACTGATTTTTGCGATTGTGGCCGCCACGCTGCTGCGCTGGTCAGCGGTGGAAGCCTACACCATTCCCTCCGAAAGTATGGAGGGCACGCTGCTGGTGGGCGATTACCTGTTTGTGAGCAAGCTGCATTATGGCCCCATCACACCCCAAACGCCCTTGCAGGTGCCCCTCACGCACCAAACCCTGTGGGAGCACGGCCCGCAGAGCTATTCCGACCTCATTCAACTGCCTACCTACCGCTTCCCGGGGTTCAGCTCGGTGCAGCGCAACGATGTCGTGGTCTTCCACGTGCCGCACGAGCCCCAGCGCCCCGCCGACCTCCGCACCAACCTCATCAAGCGCTGCATCGCAGTAGCCGGCGATACGCTGGAAATCCGCAACGGCCAGGTGTTCCTCAACGGCCAGCCGGGCGCGGTGGCTGGCCTGCCTCAGACCACCTACTTCATGGCCGTGCCCGCGCCCAATGATGAAATCCGCCAAGCCCTGCGCGAGCATGGCGTGGTCGATTACCGCGAGCCCGATGGCATCCCCCAGGTCGTGGCCGACCCGACCACCGGGCAGTCGGGTTTCGTCATCAGCTGCCCCGCTGCGGTGGCCAGCTACTTCCGCCAGCAGCCCTACGTGAAATCCCTTACTGTGCTGCCCTACGAGGTCCAGCTATTCCCCGATGCGGCCGACTTCGATGTCTCCACCGCCGCTAGTGCCGCGCCCAACCATTGGCAGCTCGACCAGTACGGCCCCCTGCCCGTGCCGAAGAAAGGCCAAACCATCACCCTGACGCCGGCCAATGCGGCGGTTTACTACAAAATCGTGTCGCAGTACGAACACAACCAAGGCATCAGCTGGAAGGATGGCATGATTCAGCAAAACGGCCAGCCGCTGACCCGCTACACCATTAAGCAGAACTACTACTTCATGATGGGCGACAACCGCCACAACTCCGAGGACTCCCGCTTCTGGGGTTTCGTACCCGAAGACCACATTGTAGGCAAAGCCGTGTTTGTGTGGCTTTCCCTCAACCCAAACGCGGGGTTGCTGGACAAGGTGAGGTGGAGCCGCCTATTCCGGCCCATCGACTAGCCACCGGCTGCTTGCGCCACCGGTCAGTTAGAAAATGGCGGGAACTGAAATAAACTGGGTTGTTCCGTCATTCGGAACAACCCAGTTTGCCGTTTATAGCCTACGCTGGCAACTGCGCCAGTTTGCCATTTATAACCCATCATGGAATCACCAATCACCACCGGCTGGATAGGCCTGGGCAACATGGGCACGCCCATGGCCCGCCGCCTGCTTGCCGCCGGCCACCCCGTAGTGGCCTACAACCGAAGCCCCGCCAAAACCGAAGCTCTGCGCGCCGAAGGCGCCACCGTCGCCGCCACGCCCGCCGCTGTGCTCGACGCCGCGCAAGTCACCTTCCTCATGGTGTCAGATGACCAAGCCACCAGGGAGCTTTTCACCGGAGAGCACGGCCTGTTGCAGTCGTCGGCCACCGGCAAGCTCATCGTCAACATGAGCACCGTGTCGCCCGGCGTCAGCCAAGAGATGGCTGCGCTAAACCATGCTAAAGGCCACGAGTACCTCGACGCCCCAGTATCTGGTAGCGTGAAGCAGGCCGAAAGCGGCCATCTCGCGATTATGGTCGGCGGCGAAGACGCGGCGTTCCGGCAGGCCGAACCCTTGTTCGCACACCTCGGCAAGCTTGCCCTGCGCGTGGGCCCGATCGGCGCGGGCAACACCGCTAAGCTCGCCATGAACACCCTGCTCGGCTTCCAAGCGCAGGGCCTAGCCGAAGCTGTCGTCTTCGCCCAGCAGCACGGGCTGGAAACGGCTGACCTGCTCAACCTCATCAAGAGCAGCGCCCTGGCCAGCGTCTTCATCAACATCAAGGGGGAAGCCATTCTTAACGAGAACTACCAAGCCGCTTTCGCCCTCAAGCTGCTCGCGAAAGACCTGCGCCTAGCCAAAGCCGAGGGTTACAATACGCCGCTGGCCAACGTGGTTCACCAGACCTTCCAGGAGGCGGAAGCCGCGCACGGTGACGAAGACGTGATTGCCATTCTTAAGCATCTGCAGCAGCAATAGCGCCGCTGCAGATTCGATGTCTTTCGGGCAACAGCCGTTTGGCTTCCAAGAATATTTCTGTCAGGCACTTGCAAAAGCCCCTGAAAGCCTGCTACCTTTGCACACCCAAAACCTGAGGCTTGCCTCAAAAACCATTTGGCAGGTTGCCAAAAGAAACCATTGGCCGGACCGTCGCCGGACGTGCCAAGTAGTCTTAACCCGAAATTTCGTTAGGCGCCATTGGCAGCCGGGCGAAATTTTCTTATCTTTGCGCTCCGAAAAAAGCGGACGTATTTAATTATCAATGAACACTGACCCCATTGCCGACTACCTGACCCGGGTACGCAACGCCATCAAGGCGAACCACCGGGTGGTAGAAATCCCGGCCAGCAACATCAAAAAGGAAATCACGAAAGTGCTGTACCACAAAGGGTACATCCAGTCGTACCGTTTTGATGATTCGTCGGTTCAGGGCACCATCAAAATCGCCCTGAAGTACAACCCGACCACGAAGGCCCCCGCCATCACCAAGCTGCAGCGCGTTTCGACGCCGGGCTTGCGTCAGTACGTGGCCGCCGACAACCTGCCCCGCGTCCTCAGCGGCCTGGGTGTGGCCATCATCTCGACCTCGAAAGGCGTGATGACCGAGAAAGAGTGCAAAACCGAGAACGTGGGCGGCGAGGTGCTGTGCTACGTGTACTAGTCCGGAACCGCTTTAGCAAATTCAATTATGTCACGTATTGGTAAACTGCCGATTTCCGTCCCCGCCGGGGTCGCTATTTCGGTCGACAACAACAACGCGGTGACGGTGAAAGGCCCTAAGGGCTCGCTCACTACGCAAGTAGACCGCGACATCACCGTAGCCGTGGAAGATGGTACCCTCACCGTAACCCGTCCCACCGAGCAGAAGCGCCACAAGGCCATGCACGGCCTCTACCGCTCGCTCATCAACAACATGGTGACCGGTGTTAGCGCTGGTTTCGAGAAGAAACTGGAACTGGTTGGCGTAGGTTACAAAGCCTCGCTCGTAGGCAGCACGCTGGAACTGGCCCTCGGCTACTCGCACAACGTGTACATCGCCCTCCCCGGCGAAGTAACCGCTACGGCCGTTACCGAAAAAGGTAAAAACCCGATTGTTACGCTCAACAGCATCGACAATCAGCTGCTGGGCCAAGTGGCCGCCAAAATTCGTTCGCTGCGCAAAGTGGAGCCCTACAAAGGCAAAGGTGTGCGCTTCGTGGGCGAGATTATCCGTCGCAAAGCTGGTAAAACGGCCTCTAAATAAATTCGCATCATGGCATTTGATAAAGCAACTCGCCGCAAGCGGATTCAGCGCATCATCCGCACGAAAGTGTCCGGCACCTCGGAGCGTCCGCGCCTGTCGGTGTTCCGCAGCAACACGGGCATTTATGCTCAGATTATCGACGACACGACCGGCCGCACCCTGGCTGCCGCTACGTCGAAAAAAGTAACCGCCGAAGGTGGCAATGGCGTGGCCCTGGCCGCTGCCGTAGGCCGTCAGGTAGCCGCGGTTGCTCTGGAGAAAGGCATCACGAAAGTGGTGTTCGACCGCTCGGGTTACCTCTACCACGGTCGCGTAAAATCATTGGCTGAAGGTGCTCGCGAAGGCGGCCTCAATTTCTAAACTATCATGGCGCAAGAACGCGACAACAATCGTCCTGGCGGAGACCGTCAGCGCAGCAACGACCGCGACCGGAACAAGGACAACTCCCGCATGGGTGCTGACTCCGACTTCAAAGAAAAAGTAGTAGCCATCAACCGCGTAGCGAAGGTGGTGAAAGGCGGTCGCCGCTTTAGCTTCTCTGCCATCGTGGTAGTAGGCGACGGCAACGGCAACGTAGGCTACGGCCTCGGCAAAGCCAACGAAGTAACCGACGCCATTGCCAAAGGCATTGACGACGCCAAGAAGAACGTGGTGAAAGTGCCGATGTACAAGCACACCGTTCCCCACCTCATGGAAGGCCGCTACGGCGGTGGTTTTGTGCTCATCCAGCCGGCTGCTGCCGGTACGGGTGTAATCGCCGGCGGTGCTATGCGCGCCGTGTTCGAGAGCGCCGGTATTAAGGATGTGCTGGCGAAGTCGAAAGGCTCGTCGAACCCTCACAACGTGGTTAAAGCTACGTTTGCAGCCCTCGCCAAAATGCGCGACCCGTTGCAAATCGCTCAAGCCCGTGGTATTTCTTTGGCCCGCGTTTTTAACGGTTAATTGACATGGCACAAATTCAAGTAAAGCTCGTGCGCAGCGCCATTGACCGCCCCGAGCGTCAGAAGCGTACCGTTCAGTCCCTCGGCCTGAACAAACTCAACAGCACTGCTACCCACGAATCGAACCCGTCCATCCTGGGCATGGTGAAGAGCGTGCAGCACCTGCTCCAAGTAACCGAACTGTAAGACTATTATCGTCATGCTCAATCTCAGCAATCTATCGCCCGCCTACGGCTCGACTAAAAACGAGAAGCGGATTGGCCGGGGCGAAGGCTCCACGCGCGGTGGCACGTCGACCCGTGGTCATAAAGGTGCCAAGTCGCGTTCGGGCTACAAGCGCAAGTCCGGCTTTGAAGGTGGCCAGATGCCCCTCCAGCGCCGTGTTCCCAAGTTCGGCTTCACGAACATCAACCGCGTCGAGTACAAAGCCATCAACCTCGATGTGCTCGCTGGCCTTCTCGAGAAGAACAGCGCCACCACCCTGGATGCCGCTTACTTCGTGGCCGCCGGTCTGGTTTCGAAAAACGCCAAAATCAAAGTTCTCGGCCGCGGCGAAATCGCCACTGCTGTTGAAGTTCATGCTCACGCCTTCTCGAAATCGGCTATTGAGGCCATCGAGAAAGCTGGCGGCAAAGCGGTAACGCTCTAATAGCTACCTTCGGCAATGAATAAGTTTATCGAGTCGATAAAAAACATTTTTGCGATTGAGGATTTGCGTACGCGAATCCTCAATACGCTTTTCTTCATTGCCATCTATCGCCTAGGCGTTTACGTGGTGTTGCCGGGCGTTGACCCCACGCAACTCAAGACCGGCGCCCAAGGCTTGTTTGGCATTCTGGATACGCTGCTTGGTGGCGCTTTCAGCCACGCGTCGATTTTCGCGCTGGGCATCATGCCGTACATCTCGGCGTCGATTGTGTTGCAGCTGCTCACCATCGCCGTGCCCTACTTCCAGAAGCTCCAGAAGGAAGGCGAGTCGGGACGTAAGAAAATCAACCAGTACACCCGGATTCTCACGATTCCGATTGTGTTGGCCCAATCGGTTGGCTTCATTGCCACGATTAACGCCGAAGCCATCATCAATCCCGGCACGTTCTTCACCGTTTCGACCATGATTATCATCACGGCCGGCACGTTGTTCTGCATGTGGCTGGGTGAGAAAATTACGGACAAAGGCATCGGCAACGGTATCTCCATGATTATCATGATTGGCATCGTGTCGCGTCTCCCCGGTGCCATCATCGGTGAGGCTGCTGCTAAAGGCGTGAACAAGTCGCTGATTTTCCTGCTGGAAATGGTGGTGCTGTTCCTCGTGGTTATGGCGGTTATTGTGCTCACGCAAGCGGTACGCCGCATCGCGGTGCAGTATGCCAAGCAGGTAGGCGGCACCACGCAGCTGGATGCGCAGCGTCAGTTCATTCCCCTTAAAGTGAATGCGGCCGGCGTAATGCCCATCATCTTCGCGCAGTCGTTGATGTTTGTGCCCGCCATCGTGGCGTCAGTATGGCAGAACCAGAGCGATACCGCCAGCTACATCGGCGTGAAGTTCTCGGACTACACTTCGTGGCAGTACAACCTTACTTTCGGCCTGCTGATTATCATCTTCACCTACTTCTACACGGCCATCAGCGTCAATCCGAACCAGATTGCCGATGACCTGAAGCGGAGCGGTGGTTTCGTACCTGGCGTGAAGCCTGGCCGCGATACCTCGGAATACATCGATGAAATCCTGACGCGCATCACCCTGCCGGGTGCCGTGGCGCTGGCCCTCATCGCCATCTTCCCCGCGCTGGCTTTGTTGTTGGGCGTTACCCGTCCGTTCTCGGCTTTCTATGGCGGCACTTCGCTCATCATCATGGTGGGCGTAGTACTCGACACGGTGAACCAAGTGCAGAGCTACTTGTTGATGCAGCACTACGACGGCATGATGAAATCGGGTAAGCTGCGCGGTCGCACGGCCCAGCCCATTTCCATCGCCTCGTAACCAAGCAATGGCAAAAGGTCCGATACAATACAAAACCGAAGAAGAGATTGACCTCATGCGGGCCAGTGCCCAGTTGCTGTCCCGGGCTCACGGCGAAGTCGCGAGTCTCATCAAGGAAGGAGTGACGACGCGACAGCTTGATAAGCGCGCGGAGGAATTCATCCGAGACAACGGCGGGATACCCTCTTTCAAAGGTTTATACGATTTCCCCTACAGCCTGTGCCTCTCGCCAAATGCGGTAGTGGTGCACGGGTTCGCCACCGATGAGCCGCTAAAAAGCGGCGACATCATCTCGGTGGACTGCGGGGTGTTGCTGAATGGCTACCATTCAGATAGTGCTTACACCTACCCAATCGGGGAGGTGGCGCCGGAAGTGCTGACGCTGCTGAAGGAAACGAAAGCTGCGTTATACAAAGGCATCGAACAAGCCGTGAGCGGCAACCGCGTGGGCGACATCAGCTACGCTATCCAGAACCATGTGGGCCCGTTGGGCTACGGGGTGGTGCGCGAGTTGGTTGGCCACGGAGTTGGCGCGAAGCTGCACGAAAGCCCCGATGTGCCGAACTACGGCAAGCGGGGTTCCGGGCCGCTCTTGCAAACTGGGTTGGTCATCGCCATTGAGCCGATGGTGAACCTGGGCAAGAAAGACGTGGTGCAGGAGGCAGATGGCTGGACTATCCGCACCAAGGACCGCAAGCCCTCGGCGCACTTCGAGCACACCGTAGTAGTTAGAAAAGAAAAGGCGGAAATTCTCACCTCCTTTGAATACATCGAAAAAGCATTGCAGCAGTAGCCCTTATGGCAAAACAAGCCTCGATTGAGCAGGACGGAACCATCCTGGAAGCCCTTTCCAACGCCATGTTCCGCGTGGAATTGGAGAACGGTCACCAGCTGATTGCCCACATTTCGGGCAAGATGCGGATGCACTACATCAAGATTCTGCCCGGCGACAAGGTGAAACTGGAAATGTCGCCCTACGACTTGTCGAAGGGCCGGATTAAGTATCGTTATAAATAAACCCGTTTCCCTTCACAGGTCATGAAAGTAAAAACCTCGGTGAAAAAGCGTAGCGTGGACTGCAAACTGGTCCGCCGTAATGGCAAGCTCTACGTCATCAACAAGAAAAACCCCCGCTTTAAGCAGCGTCAGGGTTAATTCAATTTTTAGAACCCCGGAACCTTGGGTACTGAGTCGTTGGTTATTAGCCTTCGGCCCGCCTTCCAAGCAGTTGCCGGGTTTCTGTCCGCAAACACATAACCACACACAATGGCTCGTATCGCAGGGGTTGATATCCCGGACAACAAGCGCGGCGAAATTTCGCTGACCTACATCTTCGGCATCGGCCGGAGCAACGCCAGCAAGATTCTGGTAAAAGCTGGCGTCGACGTCAATAAGAAGGTGAAGGACTGGACCGACGAGGAGTCGGGCGCCATCCGTGCCATCATTGCCGCCGAGCACAAGACCGAAGGCGTGCTGCGCTCGGAAGTAACGACGAACATCAAGCGTTTGATGGACATCGGCTGCTACCGTGGTCTGCGTCACCGCAAAGGCCTGCCGGTTCGTGGTCAGCGCACCAAGAACAACTCGCGTACCCGCAAGGGAAAGCGTAAAACGGTGGCCGGCAAGAAGAAGGCAACGAAATAAACTTAACCGGGAATCGGCGCTGGCTCTGGCGAGTGATGCACTCGCACAGCCAGCGCCAACACCTCCCGCATTTTTTGCGATAACCAAATGGCACAAAAAAGAAAAGACAAAGCCAAGAAGCGCGTTGTCGTGGTGGAGCAGGTGGGCCAGGTACACATCCGTGCCTCGTTCAACAACATCATCATCTCCATCACCAACAACAACGGTCAAGTTATTTCGTGGGCTTCGGCCGGCAAAATGGGCTTCCGCGGTTCGAAGAAAAACACGCCTTACGCCGCTCAAATGGCGATGAGCGACTGCGGCAAAGTGGCCCACGACCTGGGCATGCGCAAAGCCGAAGTATTTGTAAAAGGTCCAGGCTCGGGCCGTGAGTCGGCCATCCGCGCCCTCGGCAACGTGGGCATTGAGGTGACCACCATCCGCGACGTAACGCCGCTGCCGCACAACGGCTGCCGCCCCCCCAAGCGTCGTCGCGTTTAGTTTTCCACTTCAGAAATTAGATTACAATGGCACGTTATACCGGCCCTACCTCAAAAATTGCCCGTCGCTTCAACGAGCCGATTTTCGGCCCGAGCAAAGCGCTCAATAAGAAAGCCTATCCTCCGGGCCAGCACGGCCGCGGCCGTCGCAAGAAGCAATCGGAGTACGCTGTCCAGCTGATGGAGAAGCAGAAGGTGAAGTACATGTACGGCATGTTGGAGAAGCAATTCGAAAACCTGTTCCACAAAGCAGCAGCGCTCCCCGGTATCACCGGCGACAACCTGCTCGCCCTGCTGGAAGCCCGTCTGGACAACGCCGTGTACCGTTTGGGCATCGCCTCGACGCGTCGCGCTGCTCGCCAGCTCGTGGGTCACAAGCACATCACCGTGAACGGTGAAGTGGTGAACATCCCTTCGTACCACCTCCGTCCCGGCGACATCGTGGCCGTGCGCGAGAAGTCGAAGTCGCTGGAAGCCATCACCACGAGCCTGTCGGTTCGCAACTCGCGCCAGTTCTCGTGGCTGGAGTGGGACGGCAAGGAGTTGGCAGGCAAATTCCTCAACGCCCCCGCCCGTGAGCTGATTCCGGAGAAAATCACCGAGCAGCTCATCGTCGAACTGTATTCGAAGTAAGTAACGCTACTGGTAGCGGCCCGGCAGTTTGTCGGGCCGCACTTGTGCTTATACTTCACCAATTTTTTTCTAATTTTTTACGCCCCACATATGTCAATCTTAGCTTTTCAGATGCCGGAGAAAGTGGTGATGGAGAAATCCGACGACTTCACCGGGACGTTTGAATTTAAGCCGCTCGAGAAGGGCTACGGCGTCACCATCGGCAATGCGCTGCGTCGCATTCTGTTGTCGTCGCTGGAGGGTTTCGCCATCACGTCGGTGCGCACCAACAGCGTGCTGCACGAGTTTTCGACCATCGAAGGGGTGATTGAGGACATGTCCGAAATCATCCTGAACCTGAAGATGGTCCGCTTCAAGAAGGTGAGCGACGCCATCTCGGATAAAATTACGGTGCGCGTGAAAGGCCAGGATACCTTCTCGGGCGCTGATATTGCCAAGTTCGCCAGCGGTTTCGAAGTACTGAACCCCGACCACGTGATTGCTCACTTGGACCCCAGCGTGGAGCTGGAGTTGGAGCTGACGATTGCGCGCGGCCGTGGCTACGTGCCCGCCGACGAGAACAAGCCGGCTGACCAGGTTTTCGGTCAGATTGCCATCGACGCTATCTACACGCCCATCAAGAACGTGAAGTACAGCATCGAGAACACCCGCGTGGAGCAGAAAACCGACTACGAGAAGCTCGTTATCGAGATTCAGACCGATGGTTCGATTCACCCGGAGGACGCGCTGAAAGGTGCGGCCAACATCCTCATTCAGCACTTCATGCTGTTCTCGGATAACACGATGACCCTTGAAGGTCCGCGCGTGACCGAAGACGAGCCGATTGATGAGGAAACCATGCAGATGCGCAAGATGCTCAAGACTCCCCTGGAGGATATGGAGCTCAGCGTACGGGCTAAGAACTGCCTCAAGGCGGCCGACATCAAGACGATGGGCGAATTGGTGCAGCTCGAAATTGCCGATATGATGAAGTTCCGCAACTTCGGCAAGAAGAGCCTGACCGAACTAGAAAACCTCGTGGAAGAGCGCGGTTTGGAGTTCGGCATGGACCTGGGCAAGTATCGCTTGGACGAAGACTAGCATTAGAATACCGGATGTGCTGATTGGCTGAACTTGTTCAGCGGGTTAGCACATCTTCTTTTTTTATCCATTTACTATTTCACCAGTGTGCCCAAGGGGCAGCGGTTCTAATGAGGCCTTGAGGCCCGCCGTGGTCGCCGCCCGCAAGCACACATTTTTTCAAACGACCGATGCGTCACGGAAGAAAAATCAACCACCTGGGCCGGACTACCGCCCACCGCCATGCCATGTTGTCGAACATGGCTTCGTCGCTCATCCTGCACAAGCGTCTGACGACGACTGTGGCCAAAGCCAAAGCCCTGCGCAAGTACGTGGAGCCGATGCTGACCAAGTCGAAGGAAGACACGACGCACTCGCGCCGCATGGTGTTCGCTGCCCTGCAGGATAAAGAGTCGATTAAAGAGCTGTTTGGCAACATTTCGGGCAAAATTGCTAACCGTCCCGGTGGCTATACCCGCATCCTGAAGCTGAGCGATACCCGTCTGGGTGACAACGCCGAGATGTGCATCATCGAGCTGGTGGACTTCAACGAGACCCTGATTGAGTCGAAGCAGGCTGCTGCCGACAAGGCTGCTGCTGGCACTACCCGTCGTTCGCGTCGTGGTGGCAAGAAGGCTTCGGGCGACGCTGCTACTTCGGCTACCGAAGTGAAAGGCGAAGCTGTTGCTCCGGCCGCAGTAGTAGAACAGTCGGCTCCGGCTGACACGGCTACGGAAACTGTGAAAGACGGCGAGAGCCGCGAAGAAGCTAAGGCTGACGAAGCTGGTGCTTAATTCGTAGCAGTTGCTGCAAAGTGAAAAGGGACGCTCCGTGAGGGGCGTCCCTTTTTTGTGCGAAATTTTAGATGAACGGGAGTAAATCAGATTGCCATTTGGGGCCGATTCAATCGTTAGCGCAAGCAAGAGGGAGGTGTTGCAAAACGTTCTTTTAATACCGTGAGCGTGCTTATGCCGGCTGATTCGCGTACGTTTGCAGCATATTTAACTGTTTACAAAACGACTTGCTATGAGCTTCATCTCGCAAATTCACGCTCGCCAGATTTTTGATTCCCGCGGTAATCCGACGGTAGAAGTTGACGTCACGCTTGACTCCGGTGTCGTAGGCCGCGCCGCTGTTCCTTCGGGGGCTAGCACGGGCAAACACGAGGCTGTAGAGCTGCGCGACGATGATAAGTCCATGTACATGGGCAAGGGCGTGCTGAAGGCCGTAGATAACGTGAATTCGCGCATTGCCGAGGAGTTGGTCGGTTTCTCGGTGTACGAGCAGGCGCTGCTCGATAAGATTATGCTGGAAATGGACGGCACGCCCAACAAGGCGAACCTGGGCGCTAACGCCATTCTGGGCGTAAGCTTGGCCGCCGCCCGCGCTGCCGCGCAGGATGCTGGCATGCCGCTATACCGCTACATCGGTGGGGTAGGGGCCTCGACGCTGCCGGTGCCGATGATGAACATCCTGAACGGTGGCTCGCACGCCGACAATTCGATTGACTTCCAGGAATTCATGATTATGCCCACGGGTGCTTCGTCTTTCTCGGAAGCATTGCGCTGGGGTACGGAGATTTTTCACCACCTGAAGAACGTGCTGAAGAAGCAAGGCTTCAGCACGAACGTAGGTGATGAGGGCGGCTTTGCGCCGAATATCAAGTCGAACGAGGACGCTATTAAGATTGTATTGCAGGCCATTGAAACGGCCGGCTACCGCCCCGGCGAGGACGTGTTCATTGCGATGGACGCGGCCGTGTCGGAGTTCTACGAGGATGGTGTGTACCACTTTAAAAAGAGCACCGGTGATAAATTGACGTCGAGCCAGATGGTGGACTACTGGGCTGACTGGGTGAAGAAATACCCCATTATCAGCCTGGAGGACGGCATGGACGAAGACGATTGGAGCGGCTGGAAATCCCTCACTGAGCGCGTGGGCAAGCAAACCCAGCTGGTGGGTGACGACTTGTTCGTGACCAACGTGGACCGTTTGCAGCGCGGTATTGATGAGGGTATCGCCAACGCCATCCTCATCAAGGTAAACCAGATTGGTACGTTGACCGAAACCATCAACGCGGTGAACCTGGGCCGTCGCAACGGCTACAAGTCGGTGATGAGCCACCGCTCGGGCGAGACGGAGGACAGCACGATTGCTGATTTGGCCGTGGCGTTGAACACGGGTCAGATTAAGACGGGTTCGGCTTCGCGCTCCGACCGGATGGCTAAGTACAACCAGTTGCTCCGCATTGAGGAGGAGTTGGGCGAGGTGGCGTACTTCCCCGGCAAGAAGATGTAATTATTTCAGTGATTAAGAGCACAAACGGCCAATTTCGCATTAGCGAAATTGTCCGTTTGTATTACCTTTATATCGATGAATCTACCTTTCTTCATTAGCCCGATACTTCGGGTAGTGCGCAGCTTCTATTTTTTGACCGGCATGGGCTTTTTAGTCTGGATGCTGGTATTCGACGCCAACGATGTGGGCAAGCAGTTCGACATCTACCAGAAGTGGAAAGAGCTGCGTAATGAGAAGCAATATTACCTCGATAACATTGAGGTGGTAAAAAAAGACCGGGCCGAATTGATGAGCTCGCCGGCGCTGCTCGAAAAATTTGCGCGGGAAAAATACCTGATGAAGCGCCCTGGTGAGGACGTGTTCGTATTGGTGCCTCAAAGCGAAAATCAATAGCGGGAAACTGAGATAATGCAATAGCACAGCAATATTGCTGTGCGAAAACTGTTGCCTCTCTACTTCTGACAGTACTACTAATTCTCTTTTCACTCCTAATCCTTTTCACATGAAACAATCCTACGATGCGATTTTTCGGAAACCTTTGCGCTGGTGCGTATTGGTGGCTGTGCTGCTCTGGAGCCAGCTGGCGAATGCGCAGACCTACCTGCTGCCCACATCGGGCATTACTACCGTAACTACTTGTGCGGGCACACTCTATGACGATGGTGGGGCATCGGGCCCATATTCGAGCAACGCACTGGGGGGCACTACGCTGGTGCCCGCCACGGCCGGTAATAAAATCCGCCTGCAATTCAACCAGTTCAACATCGACCCTTACTACGATGTGGTGCGGATTTATGACGGTAGCTCGACCTCGGCTCCGCTGATTGGCGAGTATACCAACTACAACCTGCCCCCAGCATCGGTGTATGCCACCAACGCGACGGGTAGCCTAACGGTGGTGCTCCAAAGCGACTATTACTATACCGCGAGCGGTATTGAGGCGGCTGTTTCGTGCGTGACTACGGTACCGCAGGCCGATTTGGCCGTGCAGGGGGCTTCGGTGAGCCCGCTGAGCACGGTGGCGGGTAATCCGGTGTCAGTGAGCTGCTCCATCTACAACATTGGGGCCGGGGTGGCCACCAGCAGCAGCGTCGGCTATTATTTCTCGACGGATGCCACGCTGGATGCCAACGACGTGCTACTGGGCAATTCGACGGGCTACGCGCTGAACCCGGGCTTGTCGAGCAGCCGCTATGCCTCGGTCACTATCCCGGCTACGACTGCTCCGGGCAGCTATTACATTCTGTTTGCCGGCGATTACCTGGGCCAGGTAAGCGAGAGCAATGAAAACAATAATGTGGCCTCGGTGAACGTGACGGTGACGGCACCGAGCATCGACCTGACCATTTTGCAGCCTTCGGTAACGCCGACTACTACGGCTGTAGGCACGCCGATATCCATGAGCTGCTACATCCTGAACACGGGCAATGCCACGGCTACCAGCAGCAGCGTTGGTTTTTATATCTCAACCAACACGACGCTGGACGCTAATGACATCCTGCTGACTTCCCAGTATGGGGGGGCGCTCACGACGACGTATTCGTCGTCGCGCTACGGCACGGCTGCTATTCCGACGGGCCTGACGCCTGGCACATACTACATTTTATTTGTGGCCGACTATCAGGGCCAGGTAGCGGAAACCAACGAGACGAACAACGTTGCTTCCGTTGCCATTACGGTGGCACCTCCCGGCGTGGATTTGATAGTGCAGCAGCCTTCGCTCTATTACAACTCTACCGTGGCCGGGGGCTCGGTGCAGGCCTCGGCTTCGATATATAACCAAGGCAACGTGACGGCCACGAGCAGCACGATGGGCTTTTACCTCTCGACCAACACCACGCTGGATGCCAACGATGTGCTGCTGTCGACCGTGACAGGTGGTTCATTGGCCGCTAACTTGTCTGCTTACCGCTCGGCCAACCTGACGGTGCCAGTAGGCACAGCGGCGGGTAGCTACTACGTGCTATTTGTGGCTGACCCCACGAACGTGGTGACGGAAACCAACGAAACCAACAACGTGAGCAGCTTGCCGCTGACGGTGGTTGCCCCGACGATTGACCTGACGGTGAGCTACCCGTATGTATCGCCGACTACGGTGGCGTCGGGGAACGGTGCCAACGTCTCCTGCTACCTCAACAACCTGGGCAATGCCGTGGCTAGCCCTGCGAACGTCGGTTTCTATTTATCAACGGACAATACCTTCAGTGCGAATGATGTGCTGGTGGGCAGCCAAGCCAATACCTCGCTGTACGGCGGCGGTTATCTGAGCATTTACTCGCCCATCACGGTGCCGACCGGCACTGCTTCGGGCACGTACTACCTGCTGTTCGTGGCCGACCCGGCCAACGCCGTGACAGAAACCAACGAGAATAACAACGTGGCCAGCACCACCCTTATCGTAACGGCTCCGGGCATTGACCTGCAAATGAGCCAGGTGTACGCCACGCCCTACACCGTTGGGGCCGGTGGCGGGCTGAACCTGAGCTCGTACATCTACAACACGGGCAGTATCGCCTCGCCGAGTAGCACCGTGGGCTACTATCTGTCGACTAACTCGACTTTGGATGCCAATGACGTACTGCTGACTACCGTAGCCGGGACCCAGCTGGCGGCCAATGGCAGCTCGTACCGTACGGCTTCGGCTACGGTTCCGACGGGCACGACACCGGGGTACTACTATGTGCTGTTCGTGGCCGACCCGGCCAACGCCGTGACGGAAACCAACGAAAATAATAACGTCGCCAGCACCACTATTCAGGTAGTGGCCCCCACGATTGATTTGACGGTGAGCTATCCGTATGTATCGCCGACTACAGTGGCGGCGGGGGCCGGTGCCAACGCTTCGTGCTATCTCAATAACCTGGGCAACAGCACGGCCGCCCCAGCCAACATTAACTTCTACTTGTCGACGGACAACGTATTCAGCGCAAATGATGTGCTGGTGGGCAGCCAAACCAATCCCACGCTGACCGGCGGCGGCTACCTGAGCATTTACTCGCCCATCACGGTACCGACCGGCACAGCTTCGGGCACGTACTACCTGCTGTTCGTGGCCGACCCGGCCAACGCCGTGACAGAAACCAACGAGAATAACAACGTGGCCAGCACCACCCTTATCGTAACGGCTCCGGGCATTGACCTGCTGATTTCGCAGGTGTTCATGAACCTCACCTCGGTAGCACCCGGTACTCCGGTGGCGGCCACTTCCTACATCTATAACGCGGGGAACACGACTTCGCCGAGCAGCAGCGTGGGCTATTACCTCTCGACCAACGCCACGCTGGATGCCAACGATGTGCTGCTGAGCACCACCACCGGCGGGCAGTTGGGTGCTTACCAGTCGTCCACTTCGTACAGCAACGTGACCATCCCGACAGGTACGGTCGCAGGCACCTACTACTTGCTGGCCGTAGCCGACCCGCTAAACGTCGTAACGGAAACCAACGAAACCAATAACGTCGGCACTTATCAGTTCACCGTGACGGGACCCTTCACGGGCACCATCGTGCCTTTCTCGGGCACTAATACCGTGACCACCTGCAGCACGACGGTGTATGACCATGGCGGATTCGGCAACTACTCAGACAATGCCAATGGCACGCTGACCATCAACCCCGGCACGGCCAACAGCCGCATCCAGCTTTCGTTTAACTCGTTTGTGGTAGAGACTTGCTGCGACCGACTGATGATTTACGATGGTCCGAACGCACAGTCGCCGCTCCTGGCCACGCTCACGTCCATGCCGTCGCTGCCTATTATGGCGACCAACTCGACCGGCGCCCTCACGCTGGTGTTCACCAGCGATGGCAGCGTAACGGCTTCGGGCTTTGATGCGGCCGTGACGTGCGTGACTGCCCCCACGATTCTGCCCGACCTGCTGCTGACGCAGATAGGCGCTTCGCCTTCGTCGGTACCTGCCGGTAATAACCTGTTGTTGAGCGCTACTGTAGCCAACCAGGGCGGTGGCTCAGCGGCCAGCTCGGCTGTGGGCTACTACCTCTCGACCAACCAGACGCTGGATGCCAGCGACGTCTTGCTGGGCACCAGCGCCGGTACCTCGCTGGCAGCGAGCGTGAGTGCCAACCGTCAGTTGTCAGCGGCCGTGCCAGCCAGCACCACGCCCGGTGCTTACTACGTGCTGTTTGTGGCCGACCCGCTGAACGTGGTAGCCGAAACCAACGAAACCAACAACCTGGCTTCGCTGGCCGTGACGGTAACCACTGGCTTGGCCAGCCGTGAGCAAACTGCTGGCTACAACGTGGCTGTAGCACCCAATCCCGTGGCCAATGGCAACGCTTTGCGCGTGCAGTTCACGGGCGTGGGAGCCAATTGTGCTGCTTCGGTAGACTTGTTCAATGCCCTGGGGCAGCGGGTGAGCACGCAGCAAATGCAGTTGGGTACCGGCCGCTCCAATCAGGCCGAGATTTCGACGCGTGGCCTGGCCACCGGGGTATATGTGCTGCACCTCACCGGCACTAACCTGAACGTGACGCGCCGTGTGGTAATCGAATAACCTGCGCAAGCTAACCGGCCCCACCAAAGGCCGGAGCGGGGGCGGCGGCCCGGACCAAGGTCCGGGCCAGCCGCCCCCGCTTATTTTTGGCCATGCAAGCACTTACGGCCCTGAGACAAATGCGGTGGCAAATCAGCATCAGGACAAGCCTGCTGGTGCTGGTGCTTGTTGCGGCAGGATTGGTCGGCGGTGGCTTGGGGAGGGCGCGGCAGGTTGCGCAAACCGGCCCGCCGCTCAGCCAGGGGCAGGCAGCCGGCCAGTTTCTACGGGCCGTACTTCGCGCCAATTATTCGTTCGCCTACAGCAGGCTGGCACCGGAAGTCCGGCAGGGCATTAGCCTAGCGAGGTTTACTACGGCGGCCCGCCCGCTTTGGAAAAGTGGCCAGCGTCCCGGGCGCGGTACCGCCATCGAACTCTACAAACTGGGCGTGCGCTTAGGCGATGGGGGTAGTTCGCGACTATTCTACAGCTTTTCTTTCGCGGCTGATTCCAGCCTACGAGTCCCATCAGATGTACTGGAGGTAACGTTTCGGGACACGGCTTCGCGGGCGATTCTGGGCTTTGGTCTGCGCACCAGTGCCATTGTGAAGCCACACAAGCAAGTTGGGAAAATCCATTAAGCCGGTAGTATTCAATTCGACCGACTCTCCCACATGAACCCTAGTTACATTGAAGGGCTACGGCAGGCAGATTTTGCCCAGACTGATGCCCGGATTGCCCGCCATGGTTTCGTTGGCCAGCACAGCAAATAACACGGCTTCCTTGGCATCGGCCGGAATGCCCAGCGCATCAATGGGCGCAAAACGGGCGGTGGGCAGGTGCCGCTGCAGGGCCTGGAGCAGCGCGCCGTTGTGGCTGCCGCCGCCGCTCACGTAGCAGGCTACATTGGACCGCTCGGCTTCTGGAAGGCACTGCGAAACGGCGCTCGCTACGCCGGTAGCAGTTAGCTCAACCAGCGTGGCCAGTACATCGGCGGGTGAAAGGGAAGCGGTGTCGGTTTTGATTTGAGCCTCGTGCAGGTAGTCGGGTCCGAACAGTTCCGGACCGGTCGTCTTGGGCAGCGGCGCGGCGAAAAACGAGTGGCTCAGCAGTTCCTTCAGCAATGCTGTGTGAACGGTGCCACTGGCCGCAATCGTGCCGTTTTCATCATACTCACGGCCCGGAAAATGCCGCCGCGTCACGGCATCGAGCAGGGTATTGCCGGGGCCGGTATCGGTGGTGAGAGGCAGACCGGCGACGGGCTGGGCCGGTAAGTAGGTGAAGTTGGCAATGCCGCCGAGGTTGAGCAGCAGACGGTTTTCGTTGGGAGAGGAAAACAGCAGTTGGTCGGCATAGCCGGCCAGTGGGGCACCCTCGAAGCCGTGGGCCACGTGTTTCTGCCGGAAATCGGTCACGGTGATGATGCCGGTGAGCGCCGCCAGGTGGTCGCCATCGCCGATTTGGAGCGTGGCGTGGTGCGGGAAACGGGCCTGCTGGTGCTGGTGGCGCGGCGCGTGCCAGATGGTTTGCCCGTGGCTGGCAATGAGGTCGACCTCCGCCGCTGCTACCTGCCAGGAGTGCAGGCAGACCAGCACCATTTCTGCGTGTTGCCGGGCCACTTCGGCATTGAGAATAGTAACATCCTGCAACGCCACATTGGGCTGCGAAATGGCGCGCAGCCGTTGCCGGAATTCTGACGAGTAGGGCAGGGTGGCAAAATGCTCTAGCGTGGCGTGCATCCCGGCCCCGTGGCCCTCACAACGGCACAGCGCCACATCCAGCCCATCGAGGGAAGTGCCCGACATCAGGCCGATGATGCGACGGCTGGGCTGCTGGGCCAGTGCGAAAAGGCGAGCGAGGTAGGGATTCAAGGGTGGGCCTTTGAGAACTTTTGCGAAGGTATAAAAAGCGGTTTGTGCCCCGTTGTGCCAATTGCTGGGTTGCTACTCGATTTTCTTGCCCGCCATGGCTTGCTGGATGGAGATGTTCATCACCCGCTCGGCGTAGGGGCGCGTGAGCTCATCAAGCTCGTCCATGGCTTTTAGAATGGGGTCGCGCTCAGTGCCGGCCAGCGCGGCCTGCACCGTGGCTACCTGGGCTTCGGTAGCAGTCAGCTCGGCTTCAGTGAGGTGCTGGCGGTTTTTGCGGGTGAAGTTATTCACCTGATACAATAACTGCTCGGCTGCGGTGCGGGCTTCGATGAGCAGGCGCGCGGCTACGTCGTCTTTGGCATTCACCAGCGAGTCCATCAGCATCTGCTCCACCTGGTCGTCGGTAAGGCCGTACTGCGGCTTTATTTCCACCTGCTGGCGGGTGTTCGAGCGCAGCTCAATGGCTTCTACTTTCAGGATGCCGTCGGCGTTCAGCAGGAAGTTCACGTCGACCTTGGGCAGGCCAGCGGGCATGGCCGGGATGCCGGTCAGGGTGAATTCGCCCAGCTTGCGGTTCTGGCTCACGAGGTCGCGCTCGCCCTGGTACACGGCAATCTTCAGGTTCACTTGCCCGTCCACGCTGGTGGTGTACTGGCGGCCGGCCTTGGTCGGGATTTTCGAGTTGCGCGGAATAATGGGGTCCATCAGCCCGCCCAGCGTTTCGATGCCCAGCGTGAGCGGCGTCACATCCAGCAGCAGCACGTCGCGCCGGTTGCCGGCCAGAATATCGGCCTGAATGGCGGCGCCGAGCGCTACCACCTCATCGGGGTTCAGCGAATTATTCGCCGGCTGGCCGAAGAACTCCGAAACTGCTTCATACACCAGCGGCACGCGGGTAGAGCCGCCCACCAGCAGCACCGCATCAAGCTTGGTTTCAAGCTTGGCATCGGCCAGGGCCTGGCGGCAGGCGTCAATGGTGCGGTCTACCAGCGGGCGGATGAGGCCGTTGAACTGCGCGCGGGTGAGCGTGACGGTGGTATTCTGACCGGCCTCGTCGGTGAGGTGGGTGGTGAAATCGTCGTGCTGGCTGAGGTACTTCTTGGCCATCTCGGCGGCCAGGCGCAGCTGCTGTTGCAGGTGCGGGTTGGTGTGGAAGGCATCTGAGAGGCCGAAGGTGGCCGTCCAGTGGTCCACCACGGCGCGGTCCAGGTCGTCTCCGCCGAGGTAGGTGTCGCCGTTGGTGCTCAGCACTTCAAAAATGCCCTGCTGGATGCGCAGAATGCTGATATCAAACGTGCCGCCGCCGAGGTCGTACACGGCCACGGTTTTCTCTTCGTCGGGGTCGAGGCCAATGCCGTAGGCCAGAGCCGCGGCCGTGGGCTCGTTCACGATGCGCAGCACTTCGAGGCCGGCAAGGCGGCCGGCGTCGCGGGTGGCCTGGCGCTGCGAGTCGTTGAAATAGGCCGGCACGGTAATAACGGCGCGGTTTACCGGGGTTTTGAGGGCATGCTCGGCGCGGGCGCGCAGCTCCCGCAGGATGGCGGCCGACAACTCGATAGGGGAGAAGAAACGGTCATCGACCCGGATTTTGACCAGGCCTTCGGAGTTGTCGTCGATAACCTTGTAGCCGAGCTGGGTGGCGTGCTGGCCCAGGTCGCGGTAGCTTTTGCCCAGCAGGCGCTTTACCGAGTAGATGGTGCGCTGCGGGTCGGTGAGGAGATACTCACGCGCTTCGGTGCCCACGATAGGGTCGGCCCCATCGGCGGGAAAATGCACCACCGACGGCACGATGGTGCCCCGGCCCAAATCATTGATGGCAGCGGGCTGGCGGCTTTCGGGGTGCACGTAGGCCACGAGGCTGTTGGTGGTGCCGAGGTCGATGCCGACGATGATTTCTTCTTGCTGAAGGCTGCCGGTGGCCAGGTTGATTGCTACTGTAGCCATATAAACGGGGAGCGGCCACTATCGGCGGCCCGAAAAATGAAAATTGATGGCGCCGAAAAGCGCAGTGCAAAAGTACGGGCTAAACCGCGCCATTGCCGGAGCAATAAAGGCCTTGGGGCGTGCGATTAAGACAAGCCAAAATCTTGTTGAAATTATTATTAGAAAAAAACAAACCGGAGCCGCGAGTCCGAACGTAAGGAAAGTACAACTGCGCAACCGGGTTCAAAAAGGCCACATCACATGGGGTTTTCAGGGCTATACTGTTCAGCTTATGAGTCTTTTTTAGCTTGCCTTACACCTTCACCTCCTAACCCTTTTCCAGACATTTTTTATGAAAAATCTACTTACTCGCCCTCTTTTCCAGGCTGCTCTGCTCGCAACCGCGGCCGGAGGAGTGGTGGCTCTGAGCAGCCAGCACAACACGCTGGAGGCCTCCAGCCACCGCGAAGCCCCGCTTATCGCCGACGACCCGTTGGCCGATAACACCGACCTCTACGCCTTCCGTAGCCCCGACTCGCCTAACAACGACGGCAACGCCAGCGTCACCATCATTGCCAACTACATTCCGTTGGAACTGCCCCAGGGCGGCCCGAACTACAACACGTTTGGCGAAAATATCCACTACGAAATCCACGTGAAAAACAACCCGGCTACGTCCGGTGATGACATCACGTACCGTTTCACGTTCACCCGAACCAACGAAGCCGCCAACGGTACTTTTTTCAATATCCGGCTAGGCCTTCAGAACCTGAAAACGACTTACATCGTCGAGAAAAGCGTGGGCAATGGTGCATTCACAACTATCCTGAGCAATGGAGCAGTGCCGCCGCCTAACATTGGGCCGCGCTCCATCAACGGTGCCGCGGGGCTGAATCAGTCGGCTCCTTATGGCACGCTGATGACCAGCGCTACTTACTTGCAGACCCTGTCGGATGGTACCAAAATATTCTGCGGCCCAACGGATGACCCATTCTTTGCGGACCTCGGCGGCATCTTCGACCTGGGTGGCATTCGCGCCCCCGGCGCGGCCCGCGATGGCCTGGCCCGCAAGAACACCCACGCCATTGCCCTGCAAATCCCGGTGACTGTTCTGGCTAAGGCCGGTACTGCTGCCCTGTCCAGCACCACCAATATCCTGGATTCGAACTACATCATCGGCGTGTGGGCTTCGGCCAGCCGGCCTTCTACCCGCGTGCTGTCGGCCACGGGGGCTGCGCCTACCACGTCGGGCAACTACGTGCAAGTGTCGCGCATCGGCATGCCGCTGCTGAACGAAGTTATCAACCCCATTGGGGCTAAAGATGCTTGGAACTCCGGTACTCCTTATGCGGAAGTTGCTGCTACGGATGACTACCTGTCGAACCCCGAGCTGGGTCTGTACCTGGCTGATAACGTGCCAGTAGCCCCGGCTGCTCCCAAGCCTGCTAACCAAACGTACTACGGGGAAGCTATTTCGCCTCCCGGTACGCCGCTCAATGGGCTGCGCATCCAGAGCAAGTCGCTGGCTGGCCAGGCCCTGGGTGGTTTGGGCGGGGCTAGCTTCGCTGGCTTCGACTTCCGCAACGGTGCGGCCGGCCTGAGCGGCCTGGCCGGCAACACTGCCTTGAACGGCACGGCATTGGCCGCTAATGCCTATGGCCCGTACCTGCTGCGCGCCGGCAAGCCGCGCTCGGTGGATATTTTGCCCATCTTCCACACAGGGGTTCCCAACCTGGCTCCGTACCAGTTGGCTACCGGCAAAAACGGCAACCCGCTGGCAGCCGGCAAGCCTTTCATCAACAACTTCCTGTTGGTGGGTGGTTCGGCCAGCAACCCCGGCGGCGACATGCTGCGCCTGAACATGGCCGTGCCGCCGACGGCCCGCAACTCGGCTAGCTTCAGTTCGGAAGGCCTGCTGGCTGCCGCCGTGCTGGGCCTGACGAATGCTACCTACAATACCACCACGACCGTCCAAAACATTCCCAACATGGACGGCTTCCCCAACGGCCGCCGCCTCGAGGATGACGTGACCCGCATTGAGCTGCAAGCCGTGGGTGGTGCGGTGCTGGCCGCCATTGGCCTGTGGTACGACGACTACACCCCGACTTCGACGAGCCCTGTTACCGCGCAGTTGGGCAACGTGCTGAACTTCAACGCGGGCGTTACGGCCAACGATACCACGTTCAGAGCCGCTTTCCCATACTCGCAGACGCCCTGGAGCGGCACTACTGCCCAGCGCACGGCTCTGGCTCAGCGTTCGGCCAGCCTGGGCTTGTCGCCCAACCTGACGGTGGCTAATGCTTACCCGAACCCCTTCGCCGACCGCACCACGCTGCGCTTTGAGTTGCCCACCAAAGGCACGATGAGCGTTGTTATCAGCGACGTGACCGGCCGCAAGGTGGCTACCATTGCCAAGGATAAGTCTTTCGGTGCCGGTGCCAACGAGCTGGCCTGGACGCCCGGCCGCGATGTTGCCCCCGGCCAGTACATCGCCACGCTGTACAACGGCAGCACGGTTGTGCAATCGGTACGCATCGAGCGCCAGTAATAGCGCCGGAAGCTGATTAAAAAGAGCCGTCGTTTGGTCCTCGTTTGGACTGGCGGCGGCTCTTTTTTAGGCGTTATGTTTACGCTACTCCTCCACTCAGTCATCTTTCTCTGTTTTGAAAAAGTACTTATACCCCGGTTTATTGGTTGTTTTCGGCGTAATGGCGGCCGCCATATTCTTGTTTAAAAAGCCGGAGGTTCGCACGCCGGAGCTGAAAGACCGGCGCGGCAGCCTGTCGGTGGGCAACGAATGGCTGAACACCAAAGCCGCCATCGAGGGCCTGCTGGCCAAGCTGCGCACCAATCCGAAGGACCAGAAAAGCCGCCTGCTGCTGGCCCAGGCCTACATGCAGGAAGGGCGCGTCACCGGCGACCATCCGTATTACGACGGCGCGGCCATGGACCTGCTGGAGCAAGTGCTGGCCGCCGAACCCGAAAACTTTGAAGCCCTGTGCTGCAAAGCCTCGCTCTGCCTCACGCAGCACCACTTCGCCCAGGGCCTCGGCATTGCCGAGCAGGCCCAGAAACTGAACCCCAACAGCGGCTTCGTCTACGGCCTGCTGACCGATGCCAACGTGGAAATGGGCCACTACGAAGAGGCTATCAAGATGGCCGACAAAATGAACGCCGTGCGCCCCGACCTGCCCGCCTACGCCCGGGTGAGCTACCTGCGCGAGATTTACGGCGACGTGCCCGGGGCCATTCAGGCCATGGACATGGCCGCCAAAGCCGGCTACATTGGCCTGGAGCAAACCGAGTGGACCCGTGTGGCTCTGGGCCACCTCTACGAAGTGAGCGGCGACACGGCCCGCGCCCGGGGCTACTACCTCATGGCGCTTGTGGCCCGCCCCGGCTACGCCTATGCGTTGGCTGGCCTGGGCCGTATGGCGGCGGCGCATAAGGATTATGCCCGGGCCATCAAGCTTTATCAGGAGGCCCGCATTACGGTGAAGGACTACGCTTTCGCCGATGAGCTGACCGACCTGTACCGCCTCAACGGCCAGCCGGCGGAGGCCGACAAAATGGCGAAGGAGTCCATCGATATGCTGGCCAACGCGGCCAAAGAAGCCGACAGCAACGAGCAGATGGGCCACTACGCCGACCGCGAGCTGGCCTACGCCTACCTCAAAACCAACGAACTGGACAAGGCTCTGGAGCACGCCAAAATCGAGTATGCCCGCCGCCCCGACAACATCGACGTGAACGAAACCATGGCCTGGGTGCTCTACAAGCGCGGCCAGTATGCCGAGGCCCAGAAATACATGCAGGTGGCCCGCCGCACGGGCTCGAAAAACCCGGTGCTGCTGTGCCGCGCCGGCCTCATCCTCACCAAGCTCGGCAAGAATGCCGAAGGCCAGACCCTGATTGAGAGCTCGCTGAAAACCGCGCCCTACCTCAACCCCGAGGTAGAGGCTGAGGGTAAGAAGCTGTTGGCCGCTCGGTAAAACTGTAGCGTGGACTCGCAGAGTCCACGCTACATTGCTTTGAAACAGCCTCTTATGAAGCCCCTCGTACTGTCCCGTGAAATGCGCCGCGCCCTGGTGGCCCTGCCGCTGCTGGTGCTGCTGGCGCTGCCCGCTGCCGCGCACGTCCTCAACACGGACCTGAGCAAGCTCTCGCGCACGGAAATTTTCTGGACTTACCTGCAGCTGGGCTTCACGCACATCATTCCGCTGGGGTTCGACCACATTCTGTTCATCATCAGCCTCTACATTCTGGAGCCCCGCCTGAAGCCGGTGCTCATGCAGGCCACGGCGTTCACGGTGGCGCACTCCATCACGCTGGGGCTGGCCATGTACGGGTTTATCCAGCCGCCGTCGTCGGTTATTGAGCCGATTATCGCGCTGTCCATCCTGTTTGTAGCCATCGAGAACATCATCACCGATAAGCTCAATCCGTGGCGGCTGCTCATTGTGTTTGGCTTCGGGCTGGTGCATGGCATGGGTTTCGCCAGCGCCCTCACGGGACTGGGGCTGCCGCAGAAGGACTATTTCGGCTCGCTCATCTCCTTCAATGTGGGCGTGGAGCTGGGCCAGGTGTCGGTGATATTGCTGTGCTGGGCGCTGGTAGGCCGCTGGGCCGCCAACAAAAGCTGGTACAAGCAGCGGGTGGTGGTGCCGGTGTCGGTGGTTATCGGCCTGATAGCGGCTTACTGGACCGTAGAGCGCGTGTTTTTTGCTTGAAGTTTTACCATCTCCATCTATCCCATCAACTGCGCCGTAGATAGCGCCACCCTTGTCCCGCACTCATGGCCTTCCGCCCGTACCTCACGCTGCTGCTGCTGCTCAACTACCTGCTGGTAGTGGGGGCAGGCCTCGTGGAGCGCCCGGCAAAGGTGATTGACCGGCCCTTTGCCTATGTGCACAGCTCGGATTGCCAGCTGAAGCATACGCTGCGGCTGGGCTGCTTCGACGACTGCAACGGCGTGCAGTACACGGTGCAGAAAAACGGTGAGCGCCTGCCTTTGCAGCAGCTGCTTTCCACCTTCAAAGGGCTGGACACGCACTGCCTGACGGAAACGCGGGTGGTGTTTGCCCGGCCCGTTTTTAGTGCTGCCGAGGTCCGGCGGGCGGCCTGTGCAGTGGCCGTGCCCGTGGGCTACCGGGGGCAGGTTGAGTTGCCGCCCTGTCGGGGATAAGTTGAGCTTTGGCTTCGAACTGCTAAGTAGTTGGTTCGAATTCAAACGGGGGCACTGCGCACGACTGCCGATAAGGAGCCGTGCTGTCTCATCTTATCCAACCATCCGACGCAGCTTGCGGGCCACCGTGCCCGGGCGCGTTCAACTCCTTATACCATGATTTTTCGGGCCAATCCCTTCCAACCCGTAGCGGGCGCTACGGGCATTGCTTCGCGTGTGCAGCTGCCCACGGCGGGCCACATTGCCACCAATCCCCTTGGCCTAAGCGGCCGTTCTGTGCTGCCTGGCACCGCCGCGGCCCTGCGCAGCCCTGCGCGCGGCCACCTGGGCCAGCAGCGCACGCAGCACCAGGTGCAGTGCCGCGCCAATTGCATGAGCAAGGCTAACTTCTAACGGGTTCAATTTTCCATCCACGTAAATGAGTCAGCAACAGCCGGCCCCGAAGCGCCGGCTGTTGCTGGCCTTGCTGCCAGATTAGATGAAACAACTTCTTACTGCACTTTCGGTCTGGGGAATTATTCTCGGGCTGTTTTTGCCAATGCAGACCGCGCAGGCGCAAGGCACCGCCACCTTGCGCGGCACCGTGGCCGACTCGCTCTCGGGCCAGCCGGTAGCGGGCGTGAGCGTGGGCCTGCTGGGCCAGCCCGGCGGCACCGCCACCGATGCGCTGGGCAACTTCCGCTTGACCAACCTGAAACCCGGTAGCTACGCGCTGCGGGTAAGTGCGCTGGGCTACCGCGTCCAGACCGTGCCCGTGACGCTAAGGGCCGGCGAAAGCCCGCGTCTAAACCTGCGCGTGGCCGCCACCACGCTCAGCCTGGCCGAAGTGACCGTGAGCCAGCCCCGCGACCCCAACCAGAGCCTGGCCGCCATCTCACACATCGACCAGCTGCTGCGGCCTGTGAACTCGGCCCAGGACCTGCTGCGCCTCGTGCCGGGCCTGTTCATTGCCCAGCACGCGGGTGGGGGCAAGGCCGAGCAGATTTTCCTGCGCGGCTTCGACTGCGACCACGGCACCGACTTCGCGGTGAGCGTGGACGGGTTGCCGGTGAACATGGTGAGCCACGCCCACGGCCAGGGCTACGCCGATTTCCACTTCGTAATCCCCGAAACGGTGGAGCAGCTGAAGGTGTACAAAGGCCCGTACACGGCGCGGTTTGGTGATTTTGCCACGGCCGGCGCGGGCGAGTTCAGCACCAAAACCCGGCTCGAGCACAGTCAGGTAAAGCTCGAAGTGGGCCAGTTTGATACGCGCCGGGCGCTGGTGATGGTGGACCTGCTGGGCCAGAACCACCACCTGCTCAGCAAAAAGCCGGAAAGCGCCTACGTGGCGGCCGAGTACAACTTCACCAACTCGTATTTCGACCAGCCACAGCACTTCAAGCGCTTCAATGGGATGGCCAAATACACCGGTCATCTCTCGGATAAAACCTCGCTCACGCTGCTGGGTTCGCATTTTACCTCAAACTGGGATGCTAGCGGGCAAATTCCCGAGCGCGGCATTCGGGAGGGCATCATCTCGCGCTACGGCAGCATCGACCCCACCGAGGGCGGCCGCACCAGCCGCACCAACGCCAGCGTGGTGTTCACCACCGCGCTGCCCCACGAGGCCGTGCTGCGCCAGCAGGCCTACTGCTCGAAGTACGATTTCAGCCTGTTTTCCAACTTTACGTTCTTCCTGCACGACTCGATAAATGGCGACGAAATCAACCAGACCGACGACCGGCACCTGTTTGGCTACACGGCCACCTACGAGCGCGACGACCAGCTCGGCAGCCGCAGCCTGCACAGCACGCTGGGCGTGGGCACCCGCAACGATTTCTCGACCCTGGGCCTGCGCCACACCGTGCGCCGGCAGGTGCTCGATACCATTAGCACGGGCCGCCTCTTCGAGCAAAACATCAACGCCTACCTCGACGAAACCCTGACCCTGACCGACCGCCTCACGGTGAACGCGGCCGTGCGGGCCGACTTTTTTACCTTCGATTTCCGGGGCCTGCTCACCGATGAGAGCTCCGGCGCGCGCGCCCCGCTGGCCGGCCGCGTGGCCCGGGCCCGCGTGTCGCCCAAGCTCAACCTCTACTACCAACTCACGCCGGCCGTGCAGCTGTTTGCCCGCTCTGGTTTCGGGTTTCACTCCAATGACGCGCGGGGCGTGATTCAGGGCGTGAATGCCAACGTGCTGCCCAGGGCCGTGGGCTCCGAAATCGGCAGCACGTTTAAGCCGCTGCCCAATCTGGTGGTGAATGCGGCCCTGTGGAGCCTGCATTTGCAGGATGAGCTGGTGTACGTGGGCGACGAGGCCGTGGTGGAAAGCACCGGCCCCACCCAGCGCTATGGCCTCGATTTGTCGGTGCGCTACCAGCTGGGTAGCCGCGTGTTTGTCGATGGCGACTTCAACTACAACCACGGCCGCCAACTCGATGCGCCCGAAAAGGCCAGCTACATTCCGCTCGCGCCCACCTTCACCAGCACCGGCGGCATCACCTACAAGGCCCCCCGGGGCCTGAGCGGCAGCCTGCGCTACCGCCACATCGACTCACGCCCGGCCAACGACGATGGCAGCATTACCGCCCGCGGCTATTTCCTGCTCGATGCCGTACTGGCCTACACCACACCCCGATTCCAAATCGGGGCCTCGGCCGAAAACCTGCTGAACGTGCAATGGAACCAGGCCCAGTTCGCCACCCAGACCCGCCTGATAAACACGCCCAAACGCGAGCCCCTCGAAGGCATCGACGAGCTGCACTTTACACCCGGCACGCCATTCTACGCCAAGCTAAATGTGAGCGTGTTTTTCTAATTCCGCTGGCGTGCGTCACTGACGCGCGCCAGCGGGACGGCGTGAATAACATAACAAAAAGCCTCTCCGGAAAACCGGAGAGGCTTTTTGTTGCAGAATGAGGGAGGCTTATTGCACCGCTACCTTCTGGCTTACGTGGAACTCGGGCACGCTGAGCTGGTAGATGCCGGCTGGCAGCGCTTTCTTCACGCCGAGGCGCAACTCGTTGGAGCCGTTGTAGAGGCGCACGGTTTCCTGGTGCACCAGGCGGCCGGTGAGGTCGTGCAGCTGCACGGTGGCGGCCTGCTCGCGGTTGGCAGTAATCACCACATCGATGCGGTCGGCGGCGGTGGGGTTAGGGTACACCAGCACTTCGGCAGCGGCGGCCTCCTGGGTGGTGGCCAGCGCGTTGGCGTCGCGGCGGCCGGTCATGGCCCCGGTTACCACGGTGGGGGCGGTGTAGGTCACCTTCACAAATGCACCCTGGCTCGGGTTGGCGGTGCTGGCGTTTTTGGCTTTGAGCGTGTACCAGCCTTCGGTGGTGGGCGTGTAGGTGCCCGTAAGGGTGCCGGTGCCGGTCTGGCTGCTCACCACGGTGCCGGCGCTGTTGAGCACGGCCACCGTGAGGCTGCGCGTGGCATCAACGGGGTAGAGGTTATAGGTGACGCTTTTGTTGGCGGCCATGTAGATGCGGCCGGCCGTGCGGTAGGCCGTGCTGGCGGCCGGCAGGGCACCGCCCTGGCCCAGCGAGCGGCTGTCGGAGTCGCCGAGGTCGTCGGCCAGCTCCCATTCCTGGGTGGTGGTCAGGGCCGGGCGGGTGTAGCCGGTGGTGGCGTTGGTGGGGGCCCATACCGAGTAGCCGCGCCGGCCGCCGGCGGCCGTGCCGTTGCACGGCGGCGTGTTGATGGCCACCGTCTGCGAGGCGCTCACCGTCACGGTGGCGGTGCCGTTGGCGCCCGAATAGTCCTTGAGCACGGTGCCCGGGGCGAAATCGCAGCTCACCGTGTTGTTCTGCCAAGTGGTGTAGTTGTCGTTGATGCCGATGATGGCCTTGGTGCTGCGCTCAATCACGAGGTGGTCGGCGGCCTGCCAGCGCACTTTGTACGCGCCGTCCTTGAAGTGCAGGTTCTGGTGGCACCACACCAGGTTCACGAGGTCGTCGCGGGTGGGCAGGTCCACGGTGCTTTTGGGGCTGTGGCTGTAGCGCTTGCTGGTGTTGCCCACGTTGAACACATCCTCAAAAAACAGCATCGGCGAGCCGTCCATGGCCAGCGCGGCGGCGTACACGGCCGACAGGCGCGGGTCGAACGGGTCGATGTGCGGGGCCAGCTCCGAGCCGGTGTTCCAGCCGGTGTAGTTGCCGTTGGCGTCCACTTGGGGGCGCATGGTGTCGTGGTTGTTCACGAAGGGCACCGTGCGGTGCACGTACGTCCCGCCGATGTTCACCACGCGGGTATTCTGCTGGTAAGTGGGCAGGGTGCCGATGTCGAAGCTGCCGCCCTGGCTCACAATCTGGTACAAGCCATTGCGCAGCGAGAAATCGAAGGTTCCGGCGCGGTTGTTCACGTTGGCTACCCAGCCATCCATCTGCGAGGCCGAGCCCACCCATTCGCCCACGGCGTACATGGTGGCCCCGCCGCTGGCCCAGCCGGCGTTGCTCTGCAGATTATACAGGAAATCCTCGCTGGCGAAGTCTGGGAAATGCTTCACCGCATCCATCCGCACGCCATCGAAGCCCACCTGCTTCTTGTACCAAATCAGCCAGTTGCGGTTGCCGGTGCGCATGTAGTCGCTGGCCTGCGCGGGGTTGTAAGTGGTGGCGTTGGAGCTTTGGCCGTAGGAGCCGGGGTAGTAGCTGATGTCCGGCCCGAAGTAGGGCGCGTTCCAGTCGCCCGTGGTCGAGTTGTTGCCCTGGTTGGGGTTAAAGTTCTCCCAGTTTTTCGAAAAGCGTCCCGAGCGGCTGTAGTAGTCGGCGGCGCTCTCGTCGGTCACGGGCTTGGCGTAGCTCACGTAGCGGAAGTTCTTGTACTTGCTGGTCGTGTTGTCTTCCCAGGCGGCCGGGTCCTGCCCGCCCGCGCCATTCGATGAGCCGGCCCCGTCGTTATGGTTCAGCACCACGTCCTGAATAACTTCCACGCCGTTGGCGTGCAGCACGGCCACGGCGCGCAGCAGCTCGTCCTTGGTGCCCATGCGCGTGGCCAGGAAGCCTTTTTGCCACTTATCGCCCAGGTCGTAGTTGTCGAAAGGGGAGTAGCCGTTGCCCTGGTTGGCGTTTTTGATGGTCGGCGGAATCCAGATGGCGTCCACGCCCATGGTTTTGAGGCGCGGGGCGAGGTCGGCGAGATAGTTGGCCCAGCCGTTGGGGTAGTTTGAGTTCCAGAAATCCCACCAGAAGCCCTGCATCACTACTTTTTGGGCGTGGGCGCTCTGGTTGCCGGCTCCCAGCAGGGCCATCGCCAGGGCCAGTGTGAACCGGAATCGTTTGCGGAATGGAAAATGGGGTGAAAAGTGCATCATGTGTGGGAATTTGGGTTTTATGAAGAAAAAGTGAAGTGTGGCTCGCCAGTCAGCCGCCACCCAAAAACACGGGTTTTATTGCTGATTGACGGTATCAAGGTAGAAGAAATGGTTTGTATGACCTTGAAATGACAAAATATTATTTGTGCATACGATTGCATTTTTCGAATAATTGTGCTATGCGGGCATTTATTGTTCATCAAGCCGTGGGTTGCGTGGGTGACGCGCTTTAGCTGTTGCCCTCGCGCCGCCTGCCGCTCAGCCTAAATTTGGGCAAAAGCGCTGGCCAGTTTGCGGTAGCTGTAGCGGCCTGCCGTAATTTCGACGCATGGTTAGGTCGAGAGCAACATGGGACATTACCAAAACGGCCGCCAAAAGGGCGCACTTTGTTAGCTGCCTGGCGGCGGCACTGTCCGTGGCTGGCTGCCAGCTGCGGGCCGAAGAGTCGCAAACGCCATCCCAAAAACTTGTCTCGGCCGTAGCGCCCCGCGTGCCAGCCGTTGCGCCAGTTGCGACGGCCCCGGCCGATGTGCCCGATTCCCTCCGCCTCACGCCAGTGCCCGCGCTGGCTGCCGTGCCCGATACGCTGCACCAAGCCATTCGGCAACTGCACATCGCCCTCGGTCCCGCCGCTGCCGAACTACGTCCCGAAGTGCTGGAGCAGGCCTGCGTGGGCTACCTCACGCTGCACCCCACCGGCCGCATCGAGCGTGCCGGCCTGCTGGCCGTGGCCGACATGGACCTGCCCAACACCACCGAGCGCCTCTGGGTCATCGACCTCAAGAATGCCCAGGTGATACACCGCAGCCTCGTCGCTCACGGCGAAGGCTCGGGCCACCTGCGAGCCCGCCGCTTCTCCAACCAGGAGTCTTCGGCCTGCACCTCGTTGGGCTTCTACCGCACGGCCGGCACCTACGACGGCATCCACGGCTACTCACGCCGCATCGAAGGACTCGACAAGGGCCAAAACACCAACGCCTTCGACCGCTACGTGGTGCTGCACGCGGCCGACTATGCCAGTCCCAAATACATCGAGAAATACGGCCACCTTGGCTACAGCCGGGGCTGCCCGGCGCTGCCGCCCGAGCAATTCAAGGACATCATTGCTACGCTGCGGGTGGGCAGCATGCTGCTCGTGAGCGGTCCGGGGCTGGCGTCGCGGTGGCTGGACGGCGGGGCCGCCGGGCGGCGGTTTTTGCAGCGCGGCTGGCGCTGAAGGTGCTGGAACAGCCCCGGCGCCGAAAAGCGTGTTGTGCTGGTGCGGCAGTCCTGCGCCCCGCCTTGTGGCTAATATAATATCGCGTCAGCGGGTGCATATTTGCTGACAATTGTATGGGCACAAATCTTTTTTTGCCTTCTTTCAACGGATGGCAAGGTCAGGCAACTTGGCTGGTAACAACTCAGGCGCTATCAACTAAATAGTATCCCCGAGCATGTGGGCCTGCTGCTGGCCTCATTATCGGCATGCCCCGAACGAGCTTGCTAACCGACTTGAGCAAGAACTTAACCCATTGGGTGAATCAAGCCCATGCCGTATTTTAGGTAAAACCTGTGTGCGGAGCATAAATCCGGGGAGTAGCGCAGCGCAGTAGGAAGGAAATTTGCCGTGTATTTAGTGATGTGGAAATAAGTGAACAACAGCAGTACCGAAGCCGGAGAAGTTTATTTTTCTATCGTGAGCCCGGTGTACCGGGCCGATACGCTGGTTGCGCAATTGGTGAGCCGGATAATAGCCGCGGTCGAGCCTTTGGGCCGGCCCTTTGAGATTATTCTGGTGGACGACCGCAGCCCCGATAATTCGTGGGCAGCCATCTTGGCACAAACCACGGATGAGCGGGTGCGTGGGTTTCGCTTATCCCGCAATTTTGGGCAGCACCGGGCCATCACGGCCGGCCTGGAGCAGTGCCGCGGCGAGTGGATTGTGGTGATGGACTGCGACCTGCAAGACCAGCCCGAAGAAATCCCTGGCTTATACCACGAGGCGCTGAAGGGGTACGACCTGGTCTTCGCGCGCCGGGTCGAGCGCCAGGATTCCTGGCTGAAGCGAACCGGTTCCCGCGCATTCTACCGGGTGTTGTCCTACCTCACCGAAACCAAGCAGGACCCGGCCATCGCCAACTTCGGAATCTATCACCGCAAGGTGGTAGACGCGGTGCTGACTATGCGGGAAAGCATCCGCTATTTCCCTACCATGGTCCGGTGGGTGGGTTTCCGCAGCGGGGGCCTTGCCGTCACCCACGCCGAGCGCTCGGAGGGCACCAGCAGCTACAACCTGCGTAGCAACATCAATCTGGCCCTCGACATTATTCTGGCCTATTCCGACAAGCCGCTGCGCCTCACCGTGAAACTGGGCCTGACCATTTCGGCCGCCGCATTCGGCTTCGTGCTCATCACATTGGCCCGCTACCTGCTGGGCCACAGTTGGGAGCCGGGCTACGCCAGCCTCATCGTATCCATCTGGTTTTTTGCGGGCTTGCTGCTATCGGTGCTGGGGGTAGTGGGGCTGTACATCGGCAAAACCTTTGAGCAGGCGAAAAACCGGCCTATATTTCTTATCGATACAACCAGCTTATCATGAGTGCGGTAGTGCAGTTGCTGGATTGGGATAGCCGCTTTTTCGGTTTCGGGGTAGCCCGCATTCTGTGTGAAACCCCTACCGCCGATGAAGTACGGACGGCTTTGGCCATGTGCCGCGCCGCCGGCACGCGGCTAGTGTATTGGCACGTGCCCTACCACGACTTGGCGGCCCACCAACTTGCGGAGCAGCACAATGCGTGGCTGGCCGACCGCAAAGTGACCTTTGCAATGGTCCTAGGCGCCGTCGAAGCCGCCCCGCTCGATGCCGACATTGTGCCCATTACCGTCCTTACGCCGCAGTTGGAGTCGCTGGCTTGGCAGAGCGGGGAGTATTCGCGCTTTGCGCTGGACAAGCGCTTGCCTGCCGATGCCTTCCGGAAATTGTATAGCCAATGGCTGCGCAACTCCCTGAATGGGAATATCGCGCGGGCAGTATTCACGCTGACCAATACCGCGGGCAAGGAGTTGGGCCTGCTGACGCTGGGTGAGAAAAATGGCCGGGCCGACATTGGCCTGCTGGCAGTGGATGAGCAGGCCCGTGGCCAGCGGGTGGGCAAGCGCCTGGTAGCCGAGGCCCGGCGCTGGGCAATTGGGGCCGGCTATACCGAATTACAAGTCGTGACGCAGCGGGCTAACGTAGTGGCGTGCGACTTCTACGAAAGCTGCGGCTTTGCTATCGGCCACGAGGAGCACCTTTATCACCTCTGGCTGGACTAGCTAAGGCGCGTGGTGGTGCGACGGGCCGATATACCTTTGTGGTGCTCATCCGCACTGTTCATGCCCACTACAATTCCCTTTAATAAACCTTATTTGTCGGGACCGGAAACGCGCTACATAGAGGACGCTGTGCGCTCCGGCAAAATTTCGGGCGACGGCATTTTCACCAAGCGGTGCCATCAGTTTTTCGAACAGGAGCTAGGCTTTGCTAAGGCACTGCTCACCACCAGCTGCACCGATGCGCTGGAAATGGCTGCCATCCTCCTGAATCTGCAACCCGGTGACGAGGTCATCGTGCCCGCCTACACCTTTGTGAGCACTGCCAATGCGTTTGTGCTGCGGGGCGCAAAAATCGTTTTTGCCGACAGCACCGCCGAAAATCCTAACTTGGATACGGCATCGCTCGCGGGCTTGGTAACGGACCGTACGCGGGCCATCGTGCCGGTTCATTACGCGGGCATTGCCTGCGACATGGATGCCATTCAGGCCGTGGCCGACCGGCACGGGCTGGCCGTGGTAGAAGATGCCGCGCAGGCCATCGACAGCTACTACAAAGGCAAAACGCTGGGGACCCTCAGCGACCTGGCCGCCTTTTCATTCCACGAAACCAAGAACATTATTTCTGGTGAAGGCGGGATGCTTGCCATCAACAACCTTCGCTACGCGCAGCGAGCCGAGATTATCCGGGAAAAAGGCACTAACCGCTCCTCTTTTTTTCGGGGCGAGGTTGATAAATATGCTTGGGTAGACATTGGTTCCAGCTTTTTGCCTTCTGATATCATTGCGGCGTTTTTGTGGGCGCAGCTGGAACATCTGGCGGACATTCAGACCCAGCGCAAAGCCATTTGGAACCGGTACTTTGAAGCATTTAATGTGCTGGTGCCGCAGGGAGTGGGCCTGCCAGCGATACCGGCATATGCCACCAATAACGGGCATATGTTCTATCTGGTAACCCGCAGCCTGGCAGAGCGGGGGGCTTTAATTGACCACCTGAAGCTGCAACAAATAATGCCCGTGTTTCACTACCTGTCGTTGCACAAGAGCCCTTTTTACGCGGCTCAGCACGACGGCCGCGAACTGCCTTGGTCTGACCACTACACCGATTGTCTGGTAAGGCTGCCGCTGTACTACGAGCTTACGCCTGACTTGCAGCAGCGCGTAATCGATGGCGTGCTGGAGTTCTACGCGCAACAATAGGGACTGCTGTGCCTTTTTGCCGGGGCCGGAAACGGAATCATTTAGGCCGGTAGGGCGTTTAAGAACGACCACCGGGATTTCTATTCCGTATATGGTATCGAGTGAGTTATTGCGTTTGCATCGGCTCATTTTGTTTCTTCACCAGCCACTTCGATTATGCACCAGCACCAGCCCAGCATTGTTCAGCGCAAACGCAAGAGCCTGCGCCGTCAGCGCCTGGCGCGTCGCGTTCTGCCCTTCCTGGCGTCATTGTTTCTGGCCACGCCGTTGGCGGGTAATATCCAGCAGTCGGTGGCTGGCTCGCGCAACGAAGTGCGGATGCCCAAGATGAACTTCTCACCCAAAGTGCAGTTCGACCAGGAGCTGCGGGCTACCTACAACGCCCTCGGGGCCGAGCAGGAAGGCCTGCGTTTCGAAACCTTTGCCAAAGCCATGACTGGCTACCTCAACCTGCGTCAGGATGGCAAGCTGGCCGAGGATAAGCAGCTACTGACGGTCATCGACTTCGACCTGCCCAGCACTGAAAAGCGCCTCTGGGTGCTCGATTTGGCCAAAAACGAAATCCTGTTTCACACCCTTGTGGCCCACGGCCACAACTCGGGCGAGAACGAAGCCACCAACTTCTCCAATACCGACCAGAGCAACATGAGCAGCCTCGGTTTCTACGCCACGGGTAGCGAGTACGAGGGCAAGCACGGCCACTCGCTCCGCCTCGAAGGCTTGGACGAAGGCTACAACACCAACGCCGCCGCCCGCTCGGTGGTGATGCACGGGGCCGACTACGTGAGCGAAGATTTCATCAAGCAAAACGGCCGCCTGGGCCGCAGCCTTGGCTGCCCGGCCCTGCCAATGGACCAATACGCACAGATTATTGACGCGGTGAACGGCGGAACCTGCTTGTTTTTAAATAAGTCGGACGCCGGATATACTTCGCAGTACCTAAACCAGGATGTGGCTATTGCGGCGCTGGTGCCCCATGCTACAAGTAATGGTGTTTCTTAAGCGCTGATAGATTTTATATAAAAAAGGCCCTCTTCTGATGCGGAGGGCCTTTTTGTGCTTTTGAATGGCTGGTTCAGGCTACAACTTCACGCCAAACTTCGCGCCTACGCCTTCCAAGTCTTTCACTACCGCATCGAGCAGCGGAATGCCTTCCAATAGGCGGTGGGCTGCCATTTCACGCTCCGGGTCGCCGGGGATGAGCACCTTTTTGCCCTCCACCGCCTGGGCGTTGCGGAAAGTCGAAATCCAGTTGTCCATGTGCGCTTTAAACTCATCGGCGGGCCGGAAAGCATCGACGCGCATGGCGCCAAAAAAATGGCCCAGGCCCTGGCCCACGGGGTTGGCCGAAGGCTGCAGGAAAGCCACGAACGGCGGTACCCATGGGCCGTAGTTCGCGCCGGAAAGTACCGCCGAGAAAATATCGACAATGCTACCCAGGGCATAGCCTTTATGCGAGCCGGTGGCTCCGCCAAGGGGCAGCAGCGCGCCGCCGTTTTTCACGGCGTTGGCATCGGTGCTGGGCTGGCCGTCGGCGGTTTGGGCCCAGCCTTCGGGCAGAGGAGTGCCTTTGCGTTGGGCAATTTCGAGCTTGCCATTGGCAGCGGTGGTGGTGGCCATGTCGGCCACAAAATCGGGCTGTTCGCCGGCGGGTACGGCCACGGCAATGGGGTTGGTGCCGAGCAGGCGGTCAAGCGAATAAGTTGGCGCAACCAATGGCGAAGCATTGGTCATGGCAATGCCAATCATGTCGTGGGCCAGGGGCAGCATGGCGTGGTAGCCGGCAATGCCGAAGTGGTTGGAGTTCTTCACCGAAACCCAGCCGGTGCCCACCTGCCGGGCCTTTTCAATGGCCACCCGCATGGCCTTGGGGCCCACCACGAGGCCGAGGCCGCCGTCGCCATCTACCACGGCAGTGCTGGGCGTTTCGTAGGTCACGCCCACGCGGGGCGTGGCGTTGATGCGGCCGGCCTCCCACAGGCGCACGTAGCCCACGAGGCGGGCCACACCGTGCGAATCTACTCCGCGCAAATCAGCCGAGAGCAGGGTTTCGGTGGCGAGGGTGGCGTCTTCTTCGGAGCAGCCGATGCTGCGGAATATGCTTTCGGTGAAGGAGAAAAGCTGGCTGTAGGAAAAGGTGGACATGGAGGAGGATAGATGTAGCGTGGACTCTGCGAGTCCGCGCGTGGGCGGCGGTATAGGCGATGCGCGGACTCGCAGAGTCCACGCTACAGGCAGATGCTACGGCCGCAGCATTTCCGCCAACAGGCCTTCTTTCAGCGCGTAAGCCGAGGTGCGGATGCGCGTGATTTCCGCAATGCCCAGCACGAAATCAATGAGCACGGCTGCTACCACCAGCATATCGGCCCGCATGGACAGGATGCCGGGCAGGGCCTTGCGCTGCTCATGGTTGCCGCTGAGCAGGTGGCGGTAGCTGGTTTGGAAGGATTCCAGCGTTAGTTCGGTGCAGGGCGGCAACTGGCTTTCGGGGCGCAGCTGGCCGATTTGCATGTCGGCTAGGCTATCGAAGCTGCCCGATGCGCCCACGAGGCTGGCGGGGCGGTAGCGCTGCACGGCTTCGAGGAGCGGCTCCAGCACGGTGCCGAGGTAGCGCTGCTCGGCCTCCACGGCTTCGGCGGGAAATACGCCGCTGGGGTCGGGGAAAAACTTGTCGAGCAAGCGCTGGGCCCCAATTTCGAAGCTTTGCTTCCAGAAAATGGTGTGCTGGTTGGCAATGATGAACTCGACCGAGCCGCCGCCGATGTCCATAATCAGCTGCGCTTCTTCGCCCAAATCCACGGCCTGGCGCACGCCCTGGCAGATGAGCTCGGCCTCTCGCTCACCGGGAATGACGTTGACCTGAATGCCGGTTTGCTCGAAGATGTCGCGCACCAGCTCGGGGCCGTTTTTGGTAACGCGCATGGCGCTGGTGGCCGTGGCGCGCACCTCCGTCACTTCGTGCAGCTCCATTTCTTCCTTGAAACCGGCCAGCGTGTGCAGGGCGCGGGCATAGGGCTCGGGTGCGATGATGCCCCGGCTGATGCCGCCCTCGCCGAGGCGCACGCCGGCTTTGGTGCGCAGCAGCACCAGCGGCTTTTCGCCAGGCGTTTTGGGGATTTCCACGATGAGCAGGTGGAAGGTATTGGTGCCCAAATCAATGAGCGCAAGGCGGCGATGGGCGTGCGGCGTGTGCATAAGGGAAGTAGCGCAGACTTTTAGTCCGCGAGTTTAGCGAAGCAGTGAGGCAATACGGCTGATGAGCCGGCGCGGACTAAAATCCCTGCCGGAGACGACCGCGCTACGTGGCAAACCGGCAGAACGTGCCCAGCGGCAATTTCCGCTGGCCGGCATCGTGCAGGTAAATCTCGCCCAGCTCGCGCACAGCCTTTTCGCCGGGGAAGATGGCCGTGGTCAGGTTGTCGAGAATCAGGGCTGAGAAGCCCAGCGAGTACAGGTTCACCACGAAGAAATGGTCCTCGGGGTCGAGCAACTGCTGGCTGAGTTTCAGCATTTCGTTTAGCTCATCTTCGAGCTGCCATTTCTCGCCGTTGGGGCCGCGGCCATAGGCGGGCGGGTCGAGGATGAGGCCCTGGTACTTGCTGCCGCGCTTCACTTCGCGCCGCACGTATTTCATGGCGTCTTCCACCAGCCAGCGCACGCCGTCGAGCTGGCTGGCTTCCATGTTGTCGCGGGCCCAGAAATTCACCTGCTTCACCGAGTCGAGGTGCGTCACGTCGGCCCCGGCGGCGCGGGCGGCCAGCGTGGCGGCTCCGGTGTAGGCAAACAGGTTGAGCACGCGCGGGAGCTTGGCGCGGCGCTTCTTCGTTTGGTTAAAGATGAACTGCCAGTTGGGGTCCTGCTCCGGAAATAGGCCCACGTGCTTGAACGATGATAAACCCAGCCGGAATTTCAGCTTCAGGCCATCGGGCCGCTCGTAGGCAATCACCCACTGCTCGGGCATGCTGGGCTTGAGGCGCCACTGGCCTTTTTCGGTAGAGCCGGGGGCGCGGGCGAAAGCGGCATCGGCCCTTTCCCACTCCTTGAGCGGCAGGTGCGGGTCCCAGATGGCCTGCGGCTCGGGGCGGGCGAGGATGTATTTGCCAAAACGCTCCAGCTTCTGGAAATTGCCGGAATCAATCAGCTCGTAATCGGGCCAGGGGGAGGTGGTGAGGAAGTCGTACATAAGCAGGCCGCAAAGGTAGGGGCCGTGCCCGGTAGGGGCGAGGCGCCACGGCCGCAGCTTTTCCGATGCGGCTGCCGTATTTCAGCTTACCTCATTCCACCATTCCTTCTCTTCATCATGTCCGAAATCACCCGCCTGCTCGACCAGCTCCGCCGCGCTTTCGATGGCGAACCGTGGTCCGGCCCTTCGCTGCTGTATACCCTCAAAGGCCTGACGGCCGCCCAAGCCGCTCAGCGCCCCATTGCCACTGCCCACAGTGTTTGGGAAATCACGCGCCACGCCGGCGTGTGGGCCGATGTGGCCCGGCGCCGACTGGTAGAAGGCAAGCTGGTACAGGTAAGCGACGTCGAAGACTGGCCGCCACAGCCTCGAAACCCCACCGCTGCTGATTGGCAAGCCGTGCTGGCGGACCTGCGCACGGCGCACGGGCAACTGCTGACCGCTGCGACAACCATCACCGATGAAATCCTCGACCGGTCAATCAATACCATTATCGATGAGCGGGTGGGCTACGGCTCTTCCATTTACGTGACCCTGCACGGCGTGGCCCAGCATTACCTCTACCACGCCGGGCAAATTGCACTGTTGCGCAAAGCCGTAGCCTAATGCCGTGGCCAAATTCCCGCTCGCAGCCAGGCTTCGTGAGGTGGCAGGCCCTGTTCATCGAAACCGGCGGGCCAACCCGCTGGCAGAACACTAGCTTTGCCGGATGCTGCCTGCCAACCGCAAGAAGTTAGCCGCATTACTTGTTCTTCTGCTGGCCGGATTCGTTCTGGTACTGTGGTGGCGACGTACGCCCGTGCCCGGTATCGGCGTCATCCTGCCGCACGACACCTACACACCGCGCCGCGAGGCCTTCTGGCCGCATCGGGGCCGGATTCTCGACCGCAACGACTCGGTGCTGGCCTACACTGAGCAGCGCTACCTGCTGGTGCTGCCGGCCTGGGGCCGGCTTGATTCCACCCGTCTCAACCGCCTGCTGGGCTGGCCCGATAGCGCTTTCGAGTACCGCAGCCGTGACCTGCGCCGCCGCGAATTGCCCTTGCAGCTGGATTTAACGGCTGCCGAATACGCCATCCTGCGCCGCCACCAGAGCGAGTGGCCCAAGCTCAAACTGCGCGAATACACGGCCCGCAACTACACCACGCACGTGGCCGCGCCCGTGCTGGGCTACGCCTATGCCAATGCTCAGCCCTTTCTGTACCAGGCGCAACGGCTGGCGTGGGGCCGCTTCTACCGCCTGCGCAACGGCGGCCTCGAAACCTATTACAATGGCCTGCTAAAAGGCAGTTTCGGCGCCTACCACCCGTTAGTCGACGTGCTGAACCAGCCCCACGGCACCTGGGCCCCTGACACCACCTATCACCCCGGCCAGGACCTGCACCTCAGCCTCGACACCGAGCTGCAGGCCTACGCCGAGCGCATCATGCGCGAGCGCAAGGGCTACATCGTGGCCCTCGACCCCGCTACCGGCGAAATCCTCTGCTACGTCTCGGCCCCCACCTATGACCCCGCCACCATCACTGCCCTCGGCCGGGGCCGCGAGCGCAGCGCCCTGCTCCTGGGCGAAGACATGCCGCTACTCAACCGCGCCGCGCTGCAAGCCAGTCCGCCGGGTTCGGTGTTCAAGCTGGTGAACGCGGCCGTGGCGCTGCAGCTGGGCGGCATCACGGCCACCACCGGCTTCCGCTGCGACCAGTCGCTCATCAACTGCGTGCACGAGCACCCCAACGCCCGCAACCTCACCCAGGCCCTCAAATACAGCTGCAATCCCTACTTCTACCAGGTGATGCGCAACGTGGTGAACAACGTTCCCGACACCCTGGCCCAGCCCGTGGACACCTGCGCCCAACGCCACCTAAACCTGGCCGCCTGGACGCGCCACGTCAAATCCTTCGGCCTCGACACGCTGCTGGGAGTCGATTTGCCCCAGGAGCGCCCCGGCTTCATCCCCACGCCCGCCTACTACGACCGCCGTCGCGGCCGTTGCGGCTGGACTTACGGCAGCATCTATTCCCTCAGCATCGGCCAGGGCGAAATCAACCTCACCGGCCTGCAAATGGCCAACGTGCAGGCCATCATCGCCAACCGCGGCCATTACTACATCCCGCATTTTGTGCGCAGCGTGGGCACCAGCGGCCCCCTGGCCCGCTTCCGGCAAATGCACCGCACGCTGGTCGACAGCGTCCATTTTGCCGAGCTCATCCCCGGCATGGTGGCTGCCCTGCGCCGCGGCGGCACCGCCGAGCTGGCCAACCTCGACGACGTCGGCATTTCGGTAGCTGGCAAAACCGGCACCGTGCAAAACGACGAGGGCGACGACCATGCCACCTTCGCCGGCTTCGCCCCGGCCGATAAGCCGAAAATCGTGGTGGCCGTCTATATCGAAAACGCCGGTTTCGGCGGCCTCTCCGCCGCCCCCTGCGCCGCCCTGATTATGGAAAAATACCTGCGCGGCAAAATCGCCCAAAAGCGCAAGCGCTGGGAAAACTGGCTCCGTTGCGGCGATTTGGCCGAGCAGGGCCATTGAGGAGATGAACGATAAGGGGCCGCGGCGGTTTCTTTGCAGATTAAAACAGAACGTCATGCAGAGCGCAGCGAAGCATCTTTACTGCAATAGCAATTTGATTTGCTTCCGAGGGAAAGATGCTTCGCTGCGCTCTGCATGACCGTTCTTACAGAGACTTAAACTATGCAATTCCACAAATACCAGGGCACCGGCAACGACTTCGTGATGATTGACGACCGCGCCCGCGCCTTCGACGAAACCGACCACGCCCTGATTGCCCAGCTCTGCCACCGCCGCTTCGGCATCGGGGCCGATGGCCTGATTCTGCTGCGCAACAAGCCCGATTTTGATTTCGAAATGGTGTACTTCAACGCCGACGGCCGGCCCAGCTCCATGTGTGGCAACGGCGGCCGCTGCACCGTGGCTTTCGCCAAATTCCTCGGCCTTATCGGGGCCGAAACCCGTTTTCTGGCCGTGGATGGCCCCCACGACGCCCGCGTGGAGCCCGACGGCACCGTGCGCCTGCGCATGATTGACGTGAACGCGCCCATCGAAGCCGAAATAGGGGAGGAAGACGTGTTCCTGCACACCGGCTCGCCTCACCACATCCACTTCCTCGACCCCGAAGAAGGCCATAAACTGGCCGAATTCGACGTGTACGGCACCGGCCACGACATCCGCTACGACCAGGCCTACGACCCCGCCGGCACCAACGTCAACTTTGTGGAAGTGCCCGCCGACCCTGCCCATGCCTGGCCCGTGCGCACCTACGAGCGCGGCGTCGAAAACGAAACCCTGAGCTGCGGCACCGGCGTCACGGCCGTGGCGCTGGCGGCCTCCCAGCGCGGCGCGGTGTCGCCAGTGCGCCTGCAAACCATGGGCGGCGAGCTGGAAGTGAGTTTCGAGCACCGCCCCGATGGCGGCTTTGCCAACGTGTGGCTGAGCGGCCCGGCGGTGCGGGTATTTGGCGGGGAAATTTAACCTTGTTTACTCACCAATACAACATACAAAAGGCCTCCCGCTGATGCAGGAAGCCTTTTGTATGCTCAGTTGAAGATGCTTGGCTTACTTCGCCAGCATCTTCAGCATCGTCTGTGCCGCTGGCTCCGACGATGCCGGGTTCTGGCCCGTAATCAGGTTGCCAGCCGTTACCACGTAAGGCTGCCAGTCGGCCCCTTTCGAGTAGTTGCCGCCATTTTCTTTCAGCATGTCTTCAACCAGGAAGGGCACCACGTTGGTCAGTTGCACGGCCTCTTCCTCGGTGTTGGTGAAGCCGGCTACTGCCTTGCCGCGTACCAGCGGCTCGCCGTTGGCCGCCTTCACATGGCGCAACACGCCGGGAGCGTGGCACACCAGCGCCAACGGCTTGCCGGCGGCAAAAGTGCTTTCGATAAGGGCAATGGACTGCGCGTCCTCAGCCAAATCCCACAGCGGGCCGTGGCCACCGGGATAGAACACGGCATCAAAATCCTCAGCCTTGATGGTGTCGAGCGTCACCGTATTGGCCAGGGCTTTTTGAGCGGCCGGGTCTTTTTTGAAACGTTCGGTGGCTTCGGTTTGGGCGCCGGGCTCGTTGCTCTTGGGGTCGAGGGGCGGCTGGCCGCCTTTGGGCGAAGCAAGCGTGATATCAGCCCCGGTATCCACGAAAGTATAGTAGGGGGCCGCAAATTCTTCGAGCCAGAAACCGGTTTTGCGGCCGGTGTTGCCGAGCTCGTCGTGCGAGGTCAAAATCATGGCGATTTTCATGGGATGAGTAATTAAGGATGAACGGAAAATCTTGCTGGAAACGACAAGGCCCCGGCGTAGACCGAGGCCTTGTGAGAACAAGTTAAAAACGGAAACGACTGCGCTTAGGCGTTGGTCGTGGTGGTGAGGTTCACCTCGATGTTGCCCTTGGTGGCTCGCGAGTAGGGGCAGATGCCGTGGGCGGCTTCCACCAGCTCCTCAGCCTGCTTCTGCTCGATGCCGGGCAGGTTGACGTGCAAATCGGCCGAGATGCCGTAGCCGCCGTCCTCTGCTTTGCCGAAGCCGATGAGGGCTTCCACGGTCACGTTGTCGAGGCGTACTTTGGCCTGGCGGGCGGCCACGCCCAGCGCACCTTCAAAGCAGGCGGCATAGCCGGCGGCGAAGAGCTGCTCGGGGTTGGTGGAGCCGGCTTTGCCGGGGCCGCCCATTTCCTTGGGCGTGCTCAGCGTCAGGTCCAGCACTTGGTTGTTGGAGGTAATCTGGCCGTCGCGGCCGCCTTTGGCTTTGGCCTGGGCAGTGAAGATTTTTTCGATTTTCATCGGGAATTGGTAAGAAAAGTGGGTAAGCAATAAGCGCGGGCGGCTAAGCCAGCTGGGTAAGTAAGTGCGTGAGGTGCGTGCGCAGGGCTACTATTTCGGCTTCCGACATCTGCATTTTGTCGAGCATCTGCATCGGGATTTGCTGGGCCTGCGCTTCCAGTGCTCGGCCGGCCGGCAGCAGCGCAATGATGACCGACCGCTCGTCGCGCGGGTCGCGGCGGCGGCTCAGCCACTGCTTTTGCTCCATGCGTTTGAGCAGCGGCGTGAGCGTGCCCGAATCCAGGAGCAGCTTTTCACCCAATTCTTTTACCGTCAGGTGCTCATGCTCCCACAGCAGCAGAAACACAAGGTACTGTGGGTAGGTTAAGTCGAGGGCCTGCAACAGCGGCTGGTAGGCTTTGGTAATGAGCCGCGACACGGCATAAACCGGAAAGCAAATCTGGCTTTCCAGCTTCAGCAGCGAGTTCGGGGCGGATGGGGTGGGGGAGGTGGCCATGTGGTTTCGCAAAGGCAAACGGATAATGGTTGTATAATGTTTGATTGTGCACAATTTATTTTTTCGTATTTCCATTCTTGGCCATCCTGGCGCGGAGTGCGGTTGAGCATAGGCTTTACCTTTACCCCACCATGCACCTGCGCGCGCTCGAACCCGACGACCTCGAATTCCTTTACGCCCTCGAAAACGACCCCGATATCTGGGGCGTGTCCGACACGCTTGCGCCCGTCTCGCGCCATGCCCTGCGTGCGTATCTGGAACACGCCGCTACGGATTTCTACGTAGTGCGGCAGTTGCGCCTCGTCATTACTACTGAAATTGGCAGCCCGGCTGTGGGCATCGTCGACCTGTTCGACTACGACCCGCTGCATCAGCGGGCCGGCGTGGGCATCACCATTCTGGCCCGCGAGCGACAGCACGGCTACGCCCGGCAGGCCCTGGAGATGCTGAAAAACCACGCCCGCACCATCCTGCGCCTGCACCAGATTTACGCCACCGTAGGTGCCCACAACCTGCCCAGCATGAGGCTTTTCGCTGCTGCCGGATTCCGGAAGGTGGGCACGCGGCAGGCGTGGCTGCGCACCGCCACGGGCTGGCAGGATGCCGTGGAGTGGCAGTGCCTGCTGGATAGCTAAAAAATTAACATAGCCGTATATGTAGTTGGTAAAGTGAAGAATTGGTGAGCTTTAGCAAAGTAAGCTGGGCTATATCTTTTGGCTGGCAGGCTCCGTATAGGGTAGCAAGCGTCCAGGACGGGTAGGTTGAGACTCCCTCCGGCACGGCGCGAAACTTCTTTTTCCTGCCATTCTTCATGCCCCCTTCTTCGACGGTGGATGCGCTCCTGCGTGCCTCTGCCAACGCTGGCCGGCCCAGCGAATCAGCTGCCGAAAACAAACATCCTTATACCTTGCCCGACCTGGTGTGCTTTGCCCACTTGCACTGGGATTTTGTGTGGCAGCGGCCGCAGCACCTCATGTCGCGCTTTGCCCAGCAGGGCCGGGTATTCTACGTCGAAGACGCTTTCTACCACAACGACGACCTCATCGAGCCGCACGTTGAAGTTAAAGACCGCGACAATGGCGTGAAAGTGGTGGTGGTGCACCTGCCCCAGCGCCTGCGCGCCGACGCCGAAGCCGCCGACCAGGCCGAATTTGAGGTCCTGACCCACTATTTTGCTGAGCAGGGAGTCACGAAGTACATCTTCTGGTACTATACGCCCATGGCCTTGGGCAAGTCGCGTCAGTTCCAACCCGAGCTCACCGTGTACGACTGCATGGACGAGCTGGCGGCTTTCAAATTTGCCCCGCCCGAACTCAAAAAGCGCGAGCAGGAGCTGTTCGCCAAGGCCGACCTTGTGTTCACCGGCGGCCACACGCTCTACGAATCCAAGCGCGAGCAGCACCCCGACGCGCACCCTTTCCCGAGCAGCATCGATAAGGCCCACTTCGGCCAGGCCCGTGGCCCCATGGCCGAGCCCGCCGACCAGGCCGGCATTGCGCACCCCCGCATTGGGTTCTTCGGCGTGGTGGATGAGCGGCTGGATATTGAGCTGCTGCGTCAGCTTTCGCAAAACCACCCCGAATGGCAGTTTGTCATCATTGGGCCGGTGGTGAAGATTGACCCTGCCACCTTGCCCCGCACCGCCAACGTGCATTACCTGGGCGGCAAGGACTACAAGGAACTGCCCGCCTATTTGAAGGGTTGGGATGTAGCAACGCTTTTATTTGCTGATAACGAGAGTACGAAGTTCATCTCGCCGACTAAAACCCCAGAGTACCTGGCCGCCGGCAACCCCGTAGTGAGCACGCCCATTCGCGATGTGGTGCGGCCCTACGGCGACCTGAACCTCGTGCAGATTGCCGACAACGCTGCCGATTTCGGCAAGGCCATCGAAAAGGCCCTCACCCAGCGCGACGATGCCGACTGGCGCCAGCGCACCGATGATTACCTGGCCACCATCTCCTGGGACCAGACCTGGCAGCAGATGGTGGACCTGATGCAGGACCGCCTGTGGGCTAAAAAGCCCGATGCCTCCACCACCACCGTGGCCGGTGCGCCCCTCATGGCCACCAAGGTTTCGGAAGTGTACCTGCCGCCCGTCACGCCTGTTCGGTAAGCGTATTGCCTTGTTTGCCTGATTTTTAATACATCGATTCCCTCCCTCTAACGTTCTTTCCTTACTTCATTTCCATACCCTGAGCTATGTTTGATTACCTCATCGTTGGGGCCGGTTTTGCCGGCAGCGTGCTCGCCGAACGGCTGGCCACCCGTAGCAACAAAAAAGTCCTCGTAGTAGACAAGCGTAGCCACATTGGCGGCAATGCGTACGACCATTACAACGAAGACGGCATCCTGGTGCACAAGTATGGCCCACACATCTTTCATACCAATTCGAAAGACGTTTTTGACTACCTCGGCAACTTCACCGACTGGCGCCCTTATGAGCACCGCGTGCTCGCCTCCGTTGATGGCCAGCATGTGCCGATGCCCATCAACCTGGATACCATTAACAAGCTTTACGGCCTGAACCTGACCAGCTTCGAGGTCGAAGAGTTCTTTGCTTCGGTGGCTGAGCAAGTCGATGTTATCAAGACCTCGGAAGACGTGGTGGTGAGCAAAGTAGGCCGTGAGCTCTACAATAAGTTTTTCAAGAACTATACCAACAAGCAGTGGGGCCTTGACCCCTCGCAGCTCGATAAATCGGTGACCAGCCGCGTGCCCACCCGCACTAACCGCGACGACCGGTATTTCACCGATACCTACCAGGCCATGCCCCTGCACGGCTACACCCGGATGTTTGAGAACATGCTCAACCACCCGAATATCAAGGTGATGCTGAACACGGATTACCACGAAATCATGGACTTCATTCCCTTCAAGGAAATGATTTTCACGGGTCCCGTAGACGAGTATTTTGACTTCAAATTCGGCAAGCTGCCCTACCGTTCGCTCGAGTTCAAGCACGAGACGCTGAACAAGGAAAAGCACCTCGCCGCCCCCGTGGTGAACTACCCCAATGAGCACCCCTACACGCGCATCACCGAGTTCAAAGCCCTCACCGGCCAGGACCACCCCAAAACGGCCATCGTGTACGAGTACCCGCAGGCCGAGGGCGACCCGTACTACCCCATCCCGATGCCCGAAAACGCCGAACTGTACAACAAGTACAAGAAGCTGGCCGATGAGACGCCCAATGTGCACTTTGTAGGCCGCCTTGCTACCTACAAGTATTACAACATGGACCAGGTAGTGGCCCAGGCCCTGACGCTTTACAAGAAGCTGACCGAGAAAGAAAAAGCTGCGAAGCCCGCGCTGCCCGCCATCTCTGGTAGCACTGCGCTGGTGGAGAAGCTGGTGAGCCGCTCGCCGAAGCAGGAGTAGTGCTGTAGCGTGGACTCTGCGAGTCCGCGCTACAAAAAAGCCCCGCCAATTTGGCGGGGCTTTTTGTTTTGGGACGGTTTTAGCGGAAGGCTGCGTAAATTTGAGGTGCGCCACGGCGCTTATCGCTATAAATACTACCTGATGTTTGAATTCCTAGGCAAGACCGTCGCCAAAATATTTGGCTCCAAGTCGGAGCGCGATTTAAAGGAAATCGTGCCCTACGTGGCCCTGATTAATGCCGAATATGCCAAACTGGCCGGTTTGACCGATGACCAGCTGCGCGACCAGACCGACGCCGTGCGTGCCCGCATTGCCGAGCGCCTTGCCGGCCTCGACGGACAGATTGCTGGCTTGCACCAGCAAATCGACACGCAACTGCAGCTGGACGTGGCCCAGAAAGAGGTGCTGTTCGAGCAAATTGACGCGCTGGAAAAGCAGCGCAACAAAGACCTCGAAGCCGTGCTGCTGGAAGTACTGCCGCAGGCTTTCGCCATCGTGAAGGACACGGCGCGCCGATACAAGGAAAACGGCCAGCTGGTGGTGACGGCCAACGCCCACGACCGCGAATACGCCGCTACGCACCCCAACTGCGTGATTGAGGGCGACAAGGCTATTTGGAGCAACAAGTGGACGGCTGCTGGCGCCGAAATCACCTGGGACATGGTGCACTACGACGTGCAGCTGATTGGCGGTGTGGTGCTGCACCAGGGCAAAATTGCCGAAATGGCCACCGGTGAGGGCAAGACGCTGGTTTCGACGTTGCCGTCGTTCCTCAACGCGCTGTCGAAGCGCGGCGTGCACCTCGTAACGGTGAACGACTACCTGGCCAAGCGCGACTCGGAGTGGAACGCGCCGCTGTTCGAGTTCCACGGCATTACCGTGGACTGCATTGACAAGCACCAGCCCAACACGCCGGAGCGCCGCAAGGCCTACCAGGCCGACATTACCTACGGCACCAACAACGAATTCGGCTTCGACTACCTGCGCGACAACATGGCGCGCGACCCCGAGGAACTGGTGCAGCGCAAGCACCACTACGCCATGGTCGACGAAGTGGACTCAGTGCTGATTGACGATGCGCGCACGCCGCTCATCATCTCAGGCCCGGTGCCGCGCGGCGACGTGCATGAGTTTTACCAGCTCAAGCCGCGCATTCAGCGCCTGGTGGACGAGCAAAAGAAGCTGGTGCAGAGTTACCTCGTACAGGCCCGCAAGCTCATCGCCGAAGGCAAAACCGGCGTGGAGGACACCGACAAAAACGGCATCGGCGGCCTGCTGCTGTTCCGCGCCTACCGCGGCCTGCCCAAGAGCAAGCCCCTCATCAAGTACCTCTCGGAAACCGGCATCCGGCAGGTGCTGCAAGCCACCGAAAACCACTACCTGGCCGACAACTCGCGCCAGATGCCCAAGGCCGACGAGCCGCTGTTCTTCACCATCGACGAGAAGAACAACCAGATTGAGCTGACCGAAAAAGGCATTGACTTGATTACGGCCCAGGGCGAAGACCCCAAGCTGTTCATCATGCCCGATATCGGCATGGCCATTGCCGAAATTGAGAAAAACAATGCCCTCTCGGCCGAGGAGAAGCTCCAGCAGAAAGACAAGCTGATGAGCGACTACAACGAGAAGAGCGAGCGGGTGCACACCGTGAACCAGCTGCTGAAGGCCTACACGCTGTTTGAGAAGGACGACCAGTACATCCTGACCGAAGACGGCAAGGTGAAAATCGTGGACGAGCAAACCGGCCGCGTGATGGAAGGCCGCCGCTACTCCGACGGCCTGCACCAGGCCATCGAGGCCAAGGAAAACGTGCGCGTGGAAGACGCCACCCAGACCTACGCCACGGTGACGCTGCAGAACTACTTCCGCATGTACCACAAACTGGGCGGCATGACCGGTACGGCCGAAACCGAAGCCGGCGAGTTCTGGGAAATCTACAAGCTCGACGTAGTGGTGATTCCCACCAACCGCGCCATCTCGCGCAAAGACGCCGACGACCAGGTGTACAAGACGGTGCGCGAGAAATACAACGCCGTGGCCCTGGAAATCCAGAAGCTGGTGGAAGCCGGCCGCCCCGTGCTGGTGGGTACCACTTCGGTAGAAATTTCGGAGTTGGTCTCGCGCATGCTGAAGCTGCGCGGCATTCAGCACCAGGTGCTCAACGCCAAGCAGAACCAGCGCGAGGCCGAGATTGTGGCCGCCGCCGGCTACCCCGGCACCGTGACCATTGCCACCAACATGGCCGGCCGCGGTACCGACATCAAGCTGCGTGAAACCTCGCGTGAGGCGGGTGGTCTGGCTATCATCGGCACGGAGCGCCACGAAAGCCGCCGCGTCGACCGTCAGCTGCGGGGCCGCGCCGGCCGCCAGGGCGACCCGGGTACTTCGCAGTTCTTCGTGAGCCTGGAAGACAACCTGATGCGCCTGTTCGGCTCCGACCGGATTGCGAAGCTGATGGACCGCATGGGCATGGAAGAAGGCGAAGTGATTCAGCACTCGATGATTACCAACTCCATCGAGCGGGCCCAGAAGAAGGTGGAGGAAAATAACTTCGGCACGCGCAAGCGCCTGCTGGAGTACGACGACGTGATGAACGCCCAGCGCGAGGTGGTGTACAAGCGCCGCCGCAACGCCCTGCACGGCGACCGCATGGAAGTCGACATCCTCAACATGATTTACGACGTGAGCGAGGACATCGCCAGCGGCCACAAAATCACGGGCGACTTCGAGGATTTCAAGCTGAACGTCATCAAGGTGTTTGGCTACGACACCTACATCACGGCGCAGGAAATGACCAGCCTGCCGCTGCCCGCCCTGACGCAGAAGCTGTACGACGAGGCCCTGGGCTACTTCCAGAGCAAGAACGAGCACATTGCTTCGAATTCGCTGCCCCTGGTGAACGACCTGCTGAGCAACGGCGCGCCTTACGAGAACATCGCTGTGCCCTTCACCGATGGCAAAAAGCAGGTGCAGGCCATTGCCAACCTGCGCCGCGCCCAAGCCACCGGCGGCCACGACATCCTTCGCCAGATGGAGAAAGTGGTGGTGCTGTCCGTCATCGACACGGCCTGGACTCAGCACCTGCGCCAGATGGACGACCTGAAGCAAGTGGTGCAAAACGCGGTGTACGAGCAGAAAGACCCGCTGTTGGTGTACAAGTTCGAGAGCTTCGAGTTGTTCAAGCGCATGATTGGCAAGGTAAACGAGGAAACCACCACTTTCCTCTTCCACGCCGACGTGCCGGTGAACACCAGCATGGTGGGCACCAACGAAGAGCAGGACTACTACCTCGACGACGAGGAGCAGCAAACCAACTTCACCGTGGAGCACGAGTCCAGCCTCGACTCGCTCGGTGCCGGCCCCGAGGACATGGGTCCCGACTATCAGTCGCCTCAGGTAGCCGAGAAGCAGGTGCCCGTGCGCAGCCACAAGGTGGCCAACCGCAACGACAAAGTGAACGTGCAGTACATGGACGGCACCGTGAAGCGCGATGTGAAATACAAATCAGTGGAGCAGGACGTGGAAAGCGGCCGCGCCGTGCTGGTGGACTAATTAGCCCGCCTGATTGGATTGAATGTAAACGCCCCGGCCGGTTGGTCGGGGCGTTTACATTGTTGGTGTATAGCGTAGGTCCCGGCAGTCAGAAAGGAAAGTACATTTGCTTCAATAAAAAACTTATTGCAAAGCAAGAGTATGTACTCCGTTTACGATATGAAGCACATTTTCGCTCTTTTATGTCTGCTTCGTAGGCAGCCGTTTTTCTTATTTTTGTTGCTGAGTGCTACTACCGCATGGGCACAGGCACCCGGTTGGCAAACGGCAGTAGGGGCGAGTGGTAGCTCATCGCAAATAACTGCTGTGGCTAGCGATGCCGCCGGGAATGTGTACGTAGCCGGGTACTTCTCGGGCACCCTCGTCCTAAGCAGCATCACGCTGACCGGGCGCGGCAGCTCCGACGCATTTGTAGCCAAGTGGAGCCCCGCTACTAATAGCTTTGTTTGGGTGCAGCCTTTTGGCAATATCGGACAGGATGAAGCCTTTGCAATTACCGTAAGCGGGAACAGCGTCTACGTGGCGGGCGACTTTAGCACCAGCGTCGCGTTCGGCACCACCACGCTCACCAGCGTAGGGCTGACCGATTGCTTCGTGGCGAAGGTGGTGGATGCCGGTACCAGCAGCACGGTGGCTTGGGCGCAACGCATGGGCGGGGTGGGGTTTGATGCTAGCGTAGCCCTCGCCGTGAATGGGGCCAGCGTGTATGTGGGTGGGTCCTTTACCAACGGTGCCGCCGACTTCGGGCCCTACACCGTAGCAAATCTGGGCAATACCGATGGCTTTGTGACTAAGCTGGCCGATGCCGGCACAACGGCCTCGTTTGCTTGGGCGCAGGGCCTGGGCGGTACCGTCAGCGACCGGGTGCTGGGCCTCGCAGTGGCGGGAAACATGGTGTACGCGACTGGCTATTTCAATGCCCTAGCCATGTTTGGTTCCACCTCCCTCACCAGCCTGGGACGCTCCGACGTGTTTGTGGCAAAGCTGGCGGACGCCGGGGCTACGGTCTCGTTTGCCTGGGTGCAGCGCGCCGGTGGCACCGATGACGAGCAGGGCCGCGCCTTGGTTGTGAATGGCACGCAGGTATATGTTACGGGTGTTTTCTACGGTCTGGCTACCTTCGGCACAACGGTACTCGCCAGTGCCGGGCTCGAGGACGTCTTCGTTGCAAAGCTGACCGATGGGGGCGCTTCGGCCACCCACGCCTGGGCGCAACGGCTGGGTGGCGGCGGCATAGATTGGGGCAGCGCAATAGCGCTCAACAGCGGCAGCATCTACGTAGCGGGGGCCTTTACCGGCACTTCTGTGATTGGGCCGAATATCTTACCCAGCGCAGGTTCCTATGATGGGTTCGTGGCGCGGCTGGCCGAAACCGCTACATCGGCCACCGTGGTATGGGGGCAGCAATTGGGCGGTGTGCAGTTTGACCAGGCACAAGGTCTCGTAATAAGCGGCTCGCGCTTGTACGTGGCTGGCACTATCAGCCCACCCGCGACTTTTGGCCCGTTCACCATTCCCGTTGGTATTGGCACGAACAACCAGTTCGGCTTCCTGGCCACCCTGGGCAGTGCAGCGCTCGGCGCTACGCCCGCCACTGCGCTGGGTGCTATTTCCTTCTTCCCCAATCCTGCTCACGGCATGGTCACCGTGCAGCTGCCCTCTATCACCGGCCCCGCCACCCTCACCCTGCTCGACGCCATAGGCCGCCCCGTGCGCCGCTTCACCACTGCCAATTCCCAAACCACCCTCGACCTCACCGGCCTTGCGCCCGGCCTCTACGCCGTGCGCAAGGCCGCCGGCGGCAGCACCGCCACCCGCCGGCTGGTGGTAGAGTAAAATATCTTGCCGGGCAGCCTTACCTGCGCCCACGCTCCGACCAACCGGTTGGGGCGTGGGCGTTTTTGTGGGGCCATGATTAAACCAGCTGCTGCCGCGATGGTCAACGGGAATACGCACAACTCCGAATTCCCTGTTTTTATGAAACAACCCTTTACCCTGATGCGCCGCTTGCTACTGGCTGCGCTGCTGTTTGGAAAATGTGGCCTGGAGGCCGTCCACGCCCAGGCCCCCGCCTGGCAAACGGCCACAGCCGTGGCCACGGCCAGCAACGGCGCTTATACCGTGACGGCCAGCGCACCCGATGCCGCCGGCACCAACCTGTACGTGACCGGCTACTTCGCGGGCACCGTGGCCATGGGTGGGGCGCTGCTCACCAGTGCCGGGGCCACCGATGTATTTGTGGGCAAGTGGAACATAGCCAACCAGCGTTTCGCCTGGGTACAGCGGGCCGGTGGCCCCAACAACGACCAGGCGCTGGCCCTCACAGTACGGGGCCAGAGCGTATTCGTGGCCGGCACGTTTGGCGTGGCGGCCAGCTTTGGTACTCTCAACCTGACGGCGGCCGGGGCCACCGACGGCTTCGTGGTGAAGCTGGGCGATGCGGGCAACAGCGCCAGCTTTGTGTGGGCGCAATCCGTGGGCGGCCTCAACGAGGACCGGGCCACGGCCCTGGCCGTGAGCGGGGCCAATGTGTACCTCACCGGCACCTTCCGCAGCCAGACGGCCACGCTGGGCAGCCTCAGCCTCAACAACCCCACTGCCGGGGCCACCACAGCCGGTCTGGCCCACATCTTCATCACCAAGCTCACCGATGGGGGCACCACGGCCGCCTTTGTGTGGGCGCGGGCCTTTGGGGGCAATGCGGCTGATGATGCCGCCGCTGCTCTGGCCGCGAACGGCAGCAGCGTGTACCTGGCCGGCGACTACACCGGCAACCTGAACCTGGGCGGCAGCAATACCCTCAGCAGCAGCGGAGGGCGCGATGTGTACATCCTCAAGTTCATGGATGGCGGTGCCAACGCAGCCCTGGCCTGGGCCAAGAGTGCGGGCGGTACCAGCGCCGACCTGGCCCAGGCCCTGGCCGTGAGCGGCACCAGCGTGTATGTGGCCGGGGCCTTTGGCGGCTTCGCCATCTTCGACCTGAATGCCGTAGTGAGCGCCGGTACGGCCAACGCCTTTGTGGCCAAGCTGGCCGATGCTGGCACCAGCAGCACCTTTACCTGGGCGCAGCAGGCCGGCGGCACCGCTACCGATGCCGCCGCCGCCCTGGCCGTGAGCGGCCCCGACGTGTACGTGGCTGGGGCTTTCACCAGCCCGGCCGCCACCTTCGGGGCCATCAGCCTGGCCAATAGCTCGGGGGCCACCGCCCGCACGGCCGATGTATTTGTAACCCGACTAAACGACACCGGCCCGGCCAGCACGTTTGTGTGGGCCCAGAAAGCCGGCGGCACCGGCGGCGACGGGGCGAATACCGTGGCTGTGCTGGGCAGCACCTTATATGTGGGAGGTACCGCCACGCCACCGGCTACGTTTGGCAGCCAGTCCATTGCCACGGCGGTCCCGGCCAGCGTGGGCTTCCTGGCCTCGCTAGCCGCCGGTCCGTTGGCCACGGCCGATGCCGTGGCGCTGGTCGGCCTCAGCCTCAGTCCCAACCCGGCCCACGGCACGGCCACCGTGCAGCTCCCGGCCGTGCCCGGCGCGGCCACGGCCACGCTCACCGTGCTCGATGCGCTGGGCCGGGCCGTGCGCACCCAACCCGTGGCCACCGCCCACGCCGTACTCGACCTCACCAGCCTCGCGCCCGGCCTCTACGCCGTGCGGGTGGCTGCCGGCGGCCGCACCGCCACCCAACGGCTGGTGGTGGAGTAGGGGGGCAGAACCCCGTACCTTTGCCCCATGAACCTCGCCGCACGAATCGACCACACCCTCTTACGCCCCGACTGCACCGAGGCTCAGATAATCCAACTCTGCGAGGAAGCCGCCGCCCACGGCTTCGCCACGGTGTGCGTGCCGCCCTGCTACGTGGCCCTGGCCGCCGGCCGGCTGGCGGGCACGGCGGTGGGCATCTGCACCGTCATCGGGTTTCCGCTGGGCTATGCCATGCCGGCCGTGAAGTTTAAGGAGGCCGAAGTGGCCCTGTACGACGGGGCCACAGAGCTGGACATGGTCATCAATATTTCGGCCCTGAAATCGGGCAAGACCGATGCCATTCAGGCCGAAATCCTGGATTTGGCCGACCTCTGCCATGTGCACCAGGCCCTGCTCAAGGTCATCATCGAAACCGCTCTGCTCTCGGAGGAGGAGATTGAGCTGGCCTGCCGCCTGTGCGTGGGCGGCGAGGCCGATTTTGTGAAAACCTCCACCGGCTTCGCCAGCCGGGGCGCGTCGGCGGCCGATATCGAGCTCATGCGCCGCTCCCTGCCCGATACCATGCGTATCAAGGCTGCCGGGGGCATCCGTACCCGCGAAGCTGCGCTGGCCCTGGTGGCCGCCGGCGCCGACCGCATCGGCTCGTCCAATAGCCTGGCCCTGATTGCTGAATCCGATGAACCGACTGCTGCCTAAGATGCTCGTCGCCTCCCTGTTCTTCGGGCTGGCTGCCTGCGCGGGCACGGCCCCGCAGGCCCCCCACGCCAGTACTCCCGCCGATACTACCCTCAAAAAGGCCAACACTACGGCCGCGCTGCCGGCCGAGGACGTGACGAAGTACCGGCCGGTGTTTGCCGCTCCCAAAACCACGCCCATTCTGGCCACAGCGCCCGCCAAAACCACGGTGCTGCCCACCAACCACGTCAACGCCCCGGTAGAGCAGCGCCTGCGCGACCAGGCCTTCACCAACCAGAACGTGAAGTACGCCCAGGGTTACCGCCTGCTGGTGTACCTCGGCCTGGAGCGCGACCAGGTGATGGCCATTCGCCGCACCGTCATCGGCCGCTACCCGGATGAGACGGACTACATCACCTTCAAATCGCCGGTCTACCGCCTCTACATCGGCGACTACCTCACCAAGCTCGACGCGGCTCGTGCCATGGCCCGCTTGCGCGGCCTCACCCCTAAGCTGGAACTCGAAGCCACACAAGTACTGCTGAACAAGAACCCGTAGGGGCGTTTGCCTCAGGAAAGAACGGTCATGCCGAGCGCAGCGAAGCATCTTTACCGCGCAACGCAATCCAATCGAGAGGATTACTGCCTCGGTAAAGATGCTTCGCTGCGCTCCGCATGACCGTTCTTTCTGCCCTAAAACTGCACTACCCATCGTTTCCATGCCCGATACTCTCATCCCCCGCATCCAGCAGCTCGCCGCTGCCCACGCCGCCGATACCATCGCCATTCGCCAGCACCTGCACGCGCACCCCGAGCTTTCGTTCGAAGAAGTGAACACCGCCGCTTTCGTCACGCGGGAACTGGAGAAGCTGGGCCTGAAGCCGCAGCCCATTGCCAACACTGGCGTGGTGGCCCTCATCGAAGGCCAGCCCGGCGGCCCCACCATCGCCCTGCGGGCCGACATGGACGCGCTGCCCATCCAGGAAACCAGCGACGTGCCTTACAAATCGACCAACCCCGGTGTGATGCACGCCTGCGGCCACGACGTGCACACGGCCTCGCTGCTGGGCGCGGCCCGCATCCTCACGGAGCTGAAGGGCGAGTTCAAAGGCACCGTGAAGCTCATGTTTCAGCCCGGCGAGGAGCGGCTGCCCGGCGGCGCGTCGCTGATGATAAAAGAAGGCGTGCTGGAAAACCCCGCCGTGGGCCATGTGCTGGGGCAGCACGTTTTTCCGCACCTGCCGGCCGGTAAAATCGGCCTGCGCCCCGGCCGCTACATGGCCAGCACTGATGAATTGTACCTGACGGTAAAAGGCAAGGGCGGCCACGGCGCCATGCCCGAAATGAACCTTGACTCCGTGCTGGTGGCTGCCCACATCATCGTGGCCGCCCAGCAAATCGTGAGCCGCCGCGCCAACCCCAAAATCCCCTCGGTGCTGAGCTTCGGCAAGGTCATCGCCAACGGCGCCACCAACGTCATCCCCAACGAAGTCTACATCGAAGGCACCTTCCGCACCCTCAACGAAGAGTGGCGCGCCGAGGCCCACCAGCACCTGCGCAAGCTCTGCGAAGGCCTGGCCGAAAGCATGGGCGCGGTGTGTGAGCTGGAAATCCGCCACGGCTACCCGTATCTGGAAAACGAGCCCGCCCTCACCGCCCGCGTCCGCGCCGCCGCCGAAGAATACCTCGGCCCCGAAAACGTGGTCGAGCTTGACCAGTGGATGGCCGCCGAGGACTTCGCCTACTTCTCGCAGGCTGCGCCCGCCTGCTTCTACCGCCTCGGCACGCGCCATGCCGATGGCCGTTTCGCCGCCTCCGTGCACACGCCCACCTTCGATATTGACGAGCAGGCGCTGGCCACTGGCCCCGGCCTCATGGCCTGGCTGGCCATTAAAGAGCTGGGCGAGTAAAATTGGAGCGCGGACTTTTAGACCGCGAGTGAACTACCCAAGCTATTCCATTCGCGGGCTAAAAGTCTGCGCTACTTTTCACTATGAATCGATTTCTGCCCTGTGCTCTGCTGCTGGCCGCCCTGCTCGCCCGGCCCGCTGCCGCCCAAACGCGCCGCTCCACCTCCGGCCTGCAGCTCTGGCCCGAAGTGCAGGCCGAGCTGGCCCTGCCCGGCAACGACTACCTGCTCCTGTCCGCGCGCGGCCAGCAGAATACCGACAACAACCACCTCCTCGGGGCCGACCCTAAGCGCGTGCTAGGTTTCGATGAGCAGCGCCTGAACCTGGCCTACGAGCATTTCTTGAGCGAGCACTGGAGCGTGGGTGGCACTCTGGGCTACTTCAGCGCCAGCAGCAAGGACTACGTGCTGATACCCGAGGCATTGCTGCGCCACCGCAGTCCGCTCGGCCCGCTCACCTTCGGCCAGCGCCTGAGCGTGGAGCGCACCTTTCCCAGCGCCACTGGGGCCAAGGGCCAGACCAACGCCCGCCTGCGCGTCGACCTCGAAAAGCTGCTGCCCATTGGTAGCGGCAGCTTTGCCCTGCGCCCCCGCCTAAGCTACGAGGCCGCCACCCACATCCGCCTCCTCACGTCCGACACCGACCCCGACGAGCGCACCATTCAGTTCACCAGCCTGCGCGGCGAGGTGGGCTTCCGGGTAGCCGGCCTGTTCGATTTCACGCCCTGGTTTGCGTACCAGACCAGTTACCTGGTCACGTTGCCGCAGTATAATTCGATGGGCACCCAGACTTCCGGCGGCAAGCTCAACGCTGTGACCCCGGTGCTGGGGCTTGACTTACGCTTCACCATCCTTCAGGGCCAGAGCGCCGACACCCGCCAGCAGTTACCCACGCAGCACTAAGGGCGCTTATGCGTATTTACAGCAGACAGGCAAGCGGTGTTGGTGACAAAATTTCAGGTTTGCTTTTAGCCAGAATACTGCTTTGTTGATGCCTTGTTTGATGTTTCGTCAGCCACTGCTGTTGGGTGACAATAGTTGGATTTCTAAAAATAAGACAAATTGTCATAAAATTAAAAGATAATCGACTTGGTATAGAATTTAAGGAAGTGCGATGTGCCGCTGGTCGGCCGTCATTCTTTCACACTTCCCAAATATTCTATCATCATGGCAACCCTGCTGTATAATAACCGACCCTCCCTCCGTCCCAGCCGCGCTTTGAGCGCCATGCTGGCCGACATGCTCCGCGAGCCGCAAACGGCCGCCGCACAACCTACGCCCGCCTTCGTGCCCGCCGCCGATATCCTCGAAATGGCTACCGGCTTTGAGCTGCACCTGGCCCTGCCCGGCGTGAAAAAAGAATCCGTCAACCTCGAATTCCTCGACGGCCAGCTCGTCGTATCCGGCACCCGGCCCAACCCGGCCACTGTTGCCAAAGAAGCTGCTGCTACCGCCACTGAGGCTTCGGCCAACGGCGAGGAGAACACGCCCGCCGTGGTAACCCCCGAGGCACCGGCCGCGCCCAAGTTCCGCCGCGTCGAAACCAACTACGGCCACTTCTCGCGCACCTTCCGCCTGCCCGATACGGTGAACGTGAAGGCCATTGCCGCCGAGCTGACCGATGGCATCCTGCGCGTGACGCTGCCCTTCGACACCGAGAAAGTGACCGCCCAGCACATCGAAATCCGCTAAGTGCGGGCCGGTTTGTAAAAAAAGGCACCTCCCGGGGTGCCTTTTTTACAGCTGCCAGCGTTGGGTTCCTGACAAGCTGGTTCTGGCCTGTTTTCTGCAACAAGCAACCTTCGGACGCGAAAGCGAATCCTTTCTGCGTTAAGCTGAAAATAACCGGGCCGGACTCATCCGGTTTTCATTCGGCTGATGCTAAATTAGGCTCCTGGTTCACCCATTCACCCTTTTTCAAATTTTTCCCTTACCCATGCAAGCAAAACAAATGATGCTCGGCCTGCTCGGTTCTGCCATTCTCGGCGGCGGCGTGGCCGTGGGGGGGTACAAGCTGCTTGAGCCGGCCCCCGTGGCACCCCAGGCCGTAGCCGCCGACCCCCAGGTGCGTTACACTTCCGAGATGCGGAGCACGCCCTACGCCGTGCCCGAAGGCCTGAACTTCGTGGCCGCTGCTGCCGCCGTAACCCCGGCCGTAGTACACGTAATGACCGAATACGCCGCGCCGTCCGTTGACCAGCGCCAGCAGCAGATGGACCCGTTTCTGCGCCAGTTTTTTGGCGACCAGCTGGAGCAGTTTCATGGCCAGCAGCCGCAGGGCGGCGGCCAGGGCTCGGGCTCGGGCGTGATTATCGCCGCCAACGGCTACATCGTGACCAACAACCACGTCATCGACAAAGCCTCCAAGATTGAGGTGGTGCTCGACGACAAGCGCAAGTTCGACGCCGAACTGGTGGGCGCCGACCCCAACACCGACCTGGCCGTGCTGAAAGTGAAGGCCGACAACCTGCCCTTCGTGAAGTACGGCAACTCCGACGACGTGAAAGTAGGCCAGTGGGTGCTCGCCGTGGGCAACCCTTTCAACCTGAACTCGACCGTAACGGCCGGCATCATCTCGGCCAAAGGCCGCAACATCGACATCTTGCGCCGCAAAGACAACATGGGCATTGAGTCGTTCATCCAGACCGATGCCGTGGTGAACCCCGGCAACTCGGGTGGTGCCCTCGTGAACCTAAACGGGGACCTCATCGGCATCAACTCGGCCATTGCCTCGCACACGGGCAGCTACGAAGGCTACTCGTTTGCCATTCCCAGCTCACTGGCCAGCAAAGTGGTGGACGACTTGCTGAAATACAAAGTGGTGCAGCGCGCCCTGCTCGGCGTGCAAATCCAGGAAGTGGACGCCAAGCTGGCTTCGGAGAAGAAGCTGAATACGCTGAATGGTGTGTACGTGCAGGGCCTGACGGCCGGTAGCGCGGCGGCCCAGGCCGGCCTGAAAAAGGAAGACATCATCACCCAAATCAACGGCGTGGCCGTGAATACCTCGTCGCAGCTGCAGGAGCAAGTGGCCCGTTTCCGGCCTGGCGACAAGATTAAGGTGAGCTACCTGCGCAACGGCACGGCCGGCCTGGCCGAGGCCATTCTGCGCAACGCCACCGGCACTACCGGCATTGTGCGCGAGGATGCCATGGCGGCCGCCATCAAGTACGAGGGTGCGACCATCGCCGCCGTGCCGGCCCGTGACCTGGCCAAACTCGGCCTGGAAGGCGGAGCTAAAATCTCGGGCATCAAGGGCAGCAACTTCCGCGAGACGGGCATGGCTGATGGCTTCATCATCACCCGCATCGACAAAAACCAGGTGACCAAGCCGGCCGACGTGAAGAGCTACCTCGACCAGGCCCGCGAAAACTCGGGCGCGCTGGTAGAGGGCGTGTACCCCGACGGCCGCAAGGCGTACTACCCCATCGGGCAGGAATAGACAGCCTTAAGTGAAGTGAAAAAAGCCCCTGCCGCATTGGCAGGGGCTTTTTTTATTGACCACTGGATTACAGTGGCTAATTCCCATTTTGGGATAAATTTTAATTTCCGGTACCATGAACCGGCAGCAGGTAATCTGTGCTTGTCAGCCCGAAAGTAGGGGCTTGATGTTCAGAGAAAATAATAAGAAAAAATAGCCTTTTTAGGTCTGCGTAGTTAGTCCTTATTGGTGATTTCTAACGTAATTGTTATCCCAGATTGGGAGAAGTACCTCTGCGGCGTGCGCCGCTTTTTCTTGATTAATGGAAAACGTAATCAACACCCTCTATATTCAGAACTTTAAGTCGATTCGGAGTGCCGTGCTGCACCCGCGGCGGGTCAATCTCATCATCGGGCAGCCCAACGTGGGCAAGTCGACGGTGCTGGAGGCCATGAGCCTGCTGGGGAGCTTTCCATTTGAACAGAAGAAGCGGTTTATGCGCAGCTTTATCCGGTATGAGAAGCCGGCGCAGCTGTTTCACGACAGCCTGATGACGGCCCCCATTCGGGTAGAAACCGACCGCGACGTGTGCCTGCTGGGCCGCGTAGGCGAGGGTGAGAGCAAGCGCTTCCAGTATGGAGCGTTCAGCCAGACAGCCTACCTGCTGCTGCGCGCCCAACTGGGCCTGCCGCTGCTGGAAGGTCGGAGCCGCACCCGTACCAGCGACGATGCCCAACTACTGGCCCGCTTGCACGGCCACCTCGCCAGTGCTGCCGCCCTGCCCGAGCCCGGCTTTATCTATACCGAGTTCGACCGCGACGGGCTGACCGACCGGCCGGGAGTGGATGGGCGCTACCTGGCGTCGCGGCCGGCCTGGCAGCCCCGGGCCGTGAAATCTTACCGTTTCAAGCGCAACACCCACCTCGACCGCCGCTACGCCGATACCACGCTGCGCCCGCCCCACGGCAACAACCTGGTGCAGGTGCTGGAAGCCAACGCCGACCTGCGCCACGAATTCGCCACGCTCTTTGCCGACCACAACCTGCGCCTGCGCGTGCGCCCCGACACCAACCGCTTCGAGGTGATGAAGGAGCTGGACGGCCTGAGCTTTGCCTACCCGTACTCAAGCAGTGGCGACACGTTGCAGCGGTACGCCTTCCACCTGGCGGCCATGGAATCGAACCGCAACACCGTGATTTTACTGGAGGAGCCCGAGGCCCATTCTTACCCCCTGTATGTGACGCAGCTGGCCGAGCGCATTGCCACCCAGCAAACCAACCAATATTTTGTGACCACGCACAGCCCCGGCTTTTTTGATGCGGTGCTTGAAAACATGGTGCCCTACGAAAACCGGGTGCCCGAACTGGCTGTGTTTGTGGTGTATTACAAGGACTTTCATACTAAAATTCGTCAGCTCTCGGATGAGGAAGTACGCGGGATGCGCCGCAACAGCCTCGACGTGTTCAATAACCTGCACCTGCTGGCGCAGGAGCCGCGCAAGGTGTAGAAAAGCCCGGTATTTGTCATTCCGACGCAGGAGGAATCTGAGTCAAGCCACTGAAACGGCTTAGCCCAGATTCCTCCTGCGTCGGAATGACCGTTTTGGGGAAGTGGGCAGTACAGCCCTGACCCATACCTCGGCCAACTCCGCGGCAAACCGTAGCTTTGCCGCAGCAACATCCCACCCCAACCACCCCATGAAACAGGCCCTCGAAGAAGCCACCGCACCCGACGTAACGGTACCGCACCCCCACCACGACCCCCACGGCATTCAGGACGTGCTGCGCCAGCTCGGCGTGCAGGCCGACAATGCCGCCTATAGCACCGGCCGCGCCTGGGGCGGCGATGCTAATGCCGACCGCCGTGTCATCAACGCGCCCGCCGATGGCCGCCGCATTGCCAGCGTCGCTTTCGCCACCGCCGATGATTACGAAACCGTAGTAAAAGCGGCCCAGGAGGCTTTCAAGACCTGGCGGCTGGTGCCGGCCCCGAAGCGCGGCGAAATTGTGCGCCAGATTGGCAACAAGCTGCGCGAGTTCAAGGAGCCGCTGGGCAAGCTGGTGAGCGCCGAAATGGGCAAAATCCTCCAGGAAGGCCTGGGCGAAGTGCAGGAGATGATTGACATCTGCGATTTCGCAGTGGGCCTGAGCCGGCAGCTGCACGGCTTCACCATGCACTCGGAGCGCCCCGCGCACCGCATGTACGACCAGTATCAGCCGCTCGGCATCGTAGGCATCATTTCGGCCTTCAACTTCCCGGTGGCCGTGTGGAGCTGGAACGCCATGCTAGCCGCCGTGTGCGGCGACGTGAGCATCTGGAAACCCTCGGAGAAAACGCCCCTCACGGCCGTAGCCGTGCAGCACATTATCAAAGACGTGCTGGCCGAGAATGACATTGCCGAAGGCGTGTTCAGCGTGATTATCGGCGATGCCAGCATTGGCGCGGCAATGGCAGCTGATAAGCGCATTCCGTTGGTGTCGGCCACGGGCAGCACCCGCATGGGCCGCAAGGTGGGCGAGGTAGTGGGCGCCCGCCTGGGCCGCGCCCTGCTGGAGCTGGGCGGCAACAACGCCATCATCGTGACCAAAAACGCCGACCTCAAAATTGCCATCCCGGCCATCGTGTTTGGGGCGGTGGGCACGGCCGGGCAGCGCTGCACCAGCACGCGCCGCGTCATCATCGAAGACAGCGTGTTTGAGGAAGTAAAAAACCGCCTGCTGGCCATCTATCCCAACTTGCCCATCGGCCACCCGCTGCAAACGGGCACGCTGGTGGGGCCGTTGATTGATGCCGATGCGGTGAAGATGTTCGAGCAAGCATTGGTAGCCGTGCAGGCCGAAGGCGGCAAGCTGCTGAGCGGCGGCGAGGTGCTGAACCGCCCCGAGCTGCACGGCGGCCACTACGTGACCCCGGCCCTGGTGGAAGTAGAAAACCACTACCACACGGTGCAGGAGGAGACGTTCGCGCCCATCCTCTACCTCATCAAGTACAGCGGCGACGTGGAAACGGCCATCGCGCTGCAGAACGATGTGCGGCAGGGCCTGTCGAGCAGCATCTTCACGCTGAACATGCGCGAGGCTGAGGCTTTCCTGGCCGCCAGCGGCTCGGATTGCGGCATTGCCAACGTGAACATCGGCACGAGCGGGGCCGAAATCGGCGGCGCGTTCGGCGGCGAGAAGGAAACCGGCGGCGGCCGCGAATCCGGCTCCGACGCCTGGAAGGTGTACATGCGCCGCCAGACGAATACGATTAACTATTCGACGGAATTGCCGCTGGCGCAGGGCATCAAGTTCGACGTGTAGCGCACGCTTCGGCTTGCGCCGGAACAATAAAGAGGCCCCGCCGAATTCATCGGCGGGGCCTCTTTGCGTCTGGGCGTAGCTGGTTATTGTGGGCTGTATCGCACGTCGCCGTGGCCTTTGTACACGAGACCAGTAGCATCGTATACCACGTAGTAAAGCCGATATAGTTCGTTGGGGCCGAGGCCCGCGCCGATGTAATCCAGCGAAAACCTTATGCCATTGACAAATTCAGTAGGACCCAACTGGCGCATGATTTTATATTGACGGTTCACCAACAGGGCGCGCATCGAATAAATAGTGGCTAGGCCGCCAGCCGGACGTTGGGCATTCAGGGACCAGCTAGCTTGGCCGGCCGAAGGGTTAGGATAAGCGGGAGAAGAACTTATTAAACCACCAGCTTGCTGCGCGCCGTTCAAGTCGAAGCCGAGGTCGGAAAAAAGAGCGCGCTCCTGTTTGTTCCATTCGCCGTCGGAAGTCCAGTCGGTGGGGTCGCTGGGGCCGGCAGGCATGTTACTGCTGTTACGATAAGTGATGCCTTCGCACTCACCAAAATCAACGATGGGGTTGGAGTCGGACTTGCTGCATCCCAGCAGGGTGGCGAGGAGTAGAATGGGTAGGAAACGCTGACGCATGGAAAGGGATTGGTGATGCGAAAGCGTCAAAGGTAAAAATGGAACTTCGACCGGGTGCTACAGCAGTTTGCGCAGCGCCCACAGGCTCCAGACGATGACCATCAGGCCCACGCCCACGAACATCCAGCGGGTGGGCAGGCGGCCGGCCAGCTTGGCGGCGATAGGGGCAGCAGCCACCCCGCCCACGATGAGGCCCAGCACAATCTGCCAGTGCGAAATGCCCAGGATGGTGAAAAACGTGAAGGCGCTGGCAAACGTCACGAAGAATTCCACTAGACTCACCGTGCCGATGACGTAGCGCGGCGTGCGGCCGTTCGTAATCAGCGTGCTGGTCACCAGCGGGCCCCAGCCGCCGCCGCCGAAGGAATCGAGGAAGCCGCCGGCTCCGGCCAGCCAGCCGGCATTTTTCACCTTCTTGCGCTTCTTTGCCACTTTCTGGAAGGCTTTGGTGATGATGCGCAGGCCCAGAAACAGCAGGTATACGGCCAGAATCGGCTTGACGTAGCCGGCGTAGGTTTCGCCGAAGTGCGACAGCAGCAGCGCGCCGCTGACGGACCCGGCAATGCCGGGCAGCAGCAGCACCCGAAACAGGCGCTTGTTCACGTTGCCGAAGCGGTAGTGGTTGTAGCCCGACGCACCGCTGGCAAACACCTCGGCCGTGTGAATGCTGGCACTCACCGAAACCGGGCTCAGCCCCAGCGACATCAGGCTGATGGCCGACACCACGCCGTAGCCCATGCCCAGCACGCCGTCCACCATCTGGGCCAGGAAACCCACGGCCACGAAAGTGTAGAACGTGCCCGAGGAACGCACCAGCTCCCACGCCTGCACTGGCGTGAAGTAGTAGGAGAGGATGTTAATGAAAATAAAAACCGCGAAGGTGATGAGCGCGCCCGTAGCGACGCGCCGCCAGTAAACCGTGGCGGGCGTTTCGTAGGCGGGGCCGTGGGCGAGCTCGGCGGTGACGGCGTTCAGCGACTTCACTTTTTCGGCGAAATCCCCCTGCAGCCGGCTGCGGATGATGGTCATCTGGCCCAGCACCGAGGCCAGTTCGGCGGGCAGCACTTCGGCCAGCACTTCGCGCAGGCGCTTGCCCACGGTGGGCGACTTGCCGTTGGTGGAAATGGCGATTTTCAAATCGCCCTTTTGCAGCACCGACGAGAGGTAAAAATCGCAGAGTTCCGGTGTGTCGGCCACGTTGGTCAGGAGCTGGCGGGCCGCCGCCGCCGCGCCGATGTAGCGGTGCAGCGCCACGTCGTCGGTGGCCAGGAACAGGAGGTCTTTGTCGTCGAGGTCGCGGTCCTGGTAGGGGCGCTGGTGCAGCTGCACTTTGGGGTGGCGCGCGGCCAGCTCACGCAACTCAGGCAGGATGTGCGGCGCGACCACGGTCACGGCCGTGGCAGGGCTGTTGCGCAGAATGGCCCCCAGTTTTTCCAGGCCTACATTGCCGCCGCCCACCAGCAGCACGCGCATGTTTTCCAGCTTCAGGAAGATGGGAAACAGGTTGTTGGCCGGTGGGGCAGTACCCGGCGGCGGGGTGACCACCGCCGGGCCGACAGGATTGGGGAAATTGGAATCCATAGCTCAGAAAGATAATAAAATCAGGCGTGAAAGTCCAACCCGTACTGAGTGGCTTTCACAACACCGGTCCGCACCACAAAGTCGCCGAAGCCCTCGGCGGGTTGGCGCCCGGCAGCGTAGGCGGCCAGCAGGGGCGAGAGCTCGCGCAGAATGCCGTCCTCGTCGAGCATTTCGCGGTAGAGTTTGTTGAGGCGCTCGCCAGCGTGGTTGGCGCCGAGGTAAAGGTTGTAGCGGCCAGGGGCTTTGCCCACCAGCCCGATTTCCCCGAGGTAAGGCCGGGCGCAGCCGTTGGGGCAGCCCGTCATCCGAATGAGAATGCCGGCTTCAGCCAGCCCGTGGGCGCGGATAACAGCATCAAGCTTATCGAGCAGTTGGGGCAAGTAACGCTCTGCTTCGGCGAAGGCCTGAGAGCAGGTGGGCAGCGCCACGCAGGCCAGCGCGTTGCGGCGCAGGCCGGTAAGCTGCTCTGCCTGGGGCGTCGCACCGTGAGCTTCGAGGATGGCTTGGATGCGGGCGCGGTGGGCGGGCTCGATATTGGCCAGAATCAGGTTCTGGTTGCCGGTGAGGCGGAATTCGCCGGTGTGAAAGGCGCTGATTTCGCGCAGCGCAGTTTTGAGGCGGTAGCCGGGGCGGTCGAGCACCCGGCCGCCCTCCACAAATAAAACAAGGTGCGAAGGGCCATTTGCATCGCCGGTCCAGCCGAAGGCGTCGCTGGAACTGTGGAACTGGTAGGGGCGCGTTTCGGCCAGCGCGTAGCCCAGACGCTGGTGCAGCTCGGCCACGAAGGCGGGCAGGCCTGCTCGGTCGATGGTGTATTTGAGACGCGAGAGCTTGCGATTTTCGCGGTTGCCCCAGTCGCGCTGGATGGTCACGATTTTCTCGCACACGTCCACCACGTTTGCGGTGGGCACGAAGCCGATAAGGTCGGCCAGGCGCGGGTAGGTTTCGGGCAAGCCAAAGGTCATGCCCAGGCCGCCGCCCACGGCCACGTTGAAGCCCAGCAGCTGGCCGTTTTCTTCGATGGCGATGAGGCCGATGTCGTTCGAGAAAATATCCGAATCGTTGTAGGGCGGCAGCGCCAGGGCAATTTTGAATTTGCGCGGCAGGTAGGTTTTGCCGTAGATGGGCTCCGCGTCTTCATTCGATTCGGTGGTGTTTTGCAGCTCGCCGTCGAGCCAGATTTCGTGGTAGGCCGTGGTGCGCGGCGTGAGGTGGGCGCTGATTTCGGCCGCCACGGCCTGCACCTCGGCGTGCACCGCCGACTCGTGCGGGTTGGTGTTGCACATCACGTTGCGGTTCACGTCGCCGCAGCCCGCAATGCTGTCCAGCAGCGCATCGTTGAAGCCCTGGATGGTGGGGCGCAGGTCGCGCTTGAGCACGCCGTGGAGCTGGAAAGTCTGGCGGGTGGTGAGCTTGAGCGTGCCGTTGCCGTAGGCATCGGCCAGGGCGTCCATGCGCTGCCACTGGGCGGCAGTGGCCACGCCGCCGGGCACCCGCACCCGAATCATAAAGGAAAACAGCGGCTCCAGCTTCTGGCGCTTGCGCTCGGAATCGAGGTCGCGGTCGGTTTGCTGGTAGGAGCCGTGGAACTTGATGAGGTGGGTGTCGTCGGGGTTCAGCGCGCCGGTGAGGCGGTTGTTGAGGCTCTCCACGATGGTGCCGCGTAGGTAGCGACTGGCGATTTTGACGTGCTCGACTTCGGAGAGTTTCTGCGGAGCGGTGGTGATATCAGACATTGGCGAAGGGATGTAGCGTGGACTTTTAGTCCGCGCGTGGATGGGGCTACTCGCGGACTAAAAGTCCGCGCTACAGCTAATGCAGTACCGTGGCATCAAACACCACGCTCACGTAATACAGCGCCCCGATGGTGGGGCCGGCGGCGTACTGGAAGTAGCGCTTGTTGAGAATATCCGTGCCGCCGAGCTTGACGGTGGATTTCAGGGTGGGCACGCGCAGATTCACCTGGGCATCGAGGGTGGCGTAGGCGGGGACTTGGCCGTTGGCCAGCGGGCTTTCCCAGTAGAAGGAGTCCTGCCAGCGCCAGTTCACGTTGAAGCCGAAGTTTTTCACGACTTCGCGGTTGCCGACGGACACGTTGGTGGCCCACTTGGGCGTGTTGAAGCCGGTCACGAATACATCGGCCTGGTTGTTCTTGGATAAAGCATTGTAGTTCACGTTGCCGGCCACGGTGAACTTCTGGTAGAAGTTGTAGGTGAGGCCTAGCGTGGAGCCGTAGCTGTGGTAGTCCTGGCGCGAGTTGGTGTACACGCGGTAGCGGTCCTGGCGGGCGTCGCGGTTGCTGCGCAGGGCGGCCAGGGCGGCGGCATCGGAGCCCACGGGCACTTGCTGGCCGTTGGCGTCTTTGGGCACACTCACTTCTACCTGGCCCAGGAAGCCGGAGTACACGTTGTAGTACGCGTCGGCGTCGATGGCCAAGCGGTTGTCGAAGAGCACGCTGCGGTAGCCCACTTCGTAGGCGTTGATTTGTTCGGGCTGCTCGGTAGGCAGGTTGGCTACTTGCAGCAGGGCGCGGTTTTGGGGCAAGACGGCGGCCTGGGCGGCGGTGCTGCCAGTGTTGGCGGCCACGTAGGCGTTCACGGCCGCGTTGAACTGGTCGATGCTGGTGCGGGTGTAGGAGTTTTGCAGGTAGTTCAGGCCCTCGTTCACGCGGGCCAGGCCGCCCACGCGGCGCACGTTGCCGTTGTTCACGAAGGACAGCGCCTCAAACAGCGAGGGGAAGCGCCAGCCGTTCTGGTAGGAGGCGCGGAAGTTGTGCTTCTCGGCCACGGTGTACACGGCGGCCAGGCGCGGGTTCACTTTGGCGGTGAATTCGGGGTTATAATCAACGCGCAGTGAGCCGGTCAGCTTCAGCTTGTCGCCGAGCAGCAGCTTGGTGGCCTGGCCGAACGCGCCGTATTTCTTGTAGTACACGAAGTCGCCGCCGACCCGGTTGCGGTCGGCCAGCGGCAGGCTGAAATCCACGAAATTGTTGCCATCGGGAATAATCTGGTACACGCGGGCATCGGCACCCACCAGCAAATCCACGAATTTCACGCGCGGGCCCAGGTTCCAAACCCCTTCAGTGTGGTAGGTGCGGCTGTGCTGCGAGAGGGCGGCGCCGCCGGGCGTGGGCGCGCCGGCCACGTTCACGCCGCTGTCCCAGTTGTTGGTGGCCACGATTTGGGCTTTCAACGCATCAAACGCGGGCGTGCCGGGCTCGGCGCGGCCGGCATCGGCGGCGGCGCGGGCGGCGGCCATGGCGGGGGCGAGGGCGGTGCCGGCGGCCAGCTGGCTTTGCAGGGCAGTCTTGAACTTGTTGCCCCACACGGTATTCGAGCCGTTTTGCAGGTCCAGGTTCAGGGCCAGGGGGTTGAGGTTGTAGGAGTTGCCGGTGTTTTCGAGCAGGGCGTAGGCGCGCACCACGAAGTCAGCGCCTTTCAGCTCCAGCTTGTGGTTCTGCACGGTCACGCCGTCGAGCTGAATCTTGTTGCCGCGCTGAAACACGCCGTCCATCAGCCCGAAGCGGTAGCCGTAGCTCAGTTCCAGCTTGTCCGTCAGCTTGTAGTGCAGGCTGCCATCGGCCTTGATGTTGCGCACGATGGGGTTCACCAAATCCTTCTCGTAGTAGCCGGTGCGCGTCACAGTAAACGCTTGGTTTTTGCCTTGGTAGGGGATGGTCACCGTGAGCGAAGAGTTGGTATCGTCGCCGTAGCGGTTCCACAAATCGGCGGCCGGGTTGGCAGTGCCCGACAGTTCCGGAAAGGCGGGGTTGGAAGTTGAGAGGCCCTGCGGGTTCTGGTCGGTCTGGTTGTTGGCCAGCCAGTCGGTGCCGCGCAGGTAGTCCACGTTCACCTTGTAGGCCCAGCGGCTGCCCAGCGCCTGCGCGTAGCGAACGGCCGTTTCGGTGAGGGCGCTGGGGTTGCGGTCGGCGGCGCTGCCCACGTGGTTCACGCCCACTTTCTGGTACACGCTCAGGCCCTGGTAAGTGAAAGGGCTTTTGGTGGTGAGGTTGGCCATGCCGTTGATGGCATTCATGCCGTAGAGGGCCGAAGCTGCGCCGGGCGTCACCTCCACGCTGGCAATGTCCAGCTCGGTGGGCCCGATGGCGTTGCCCAGCGGCACGCCCAGCGTGGCCGCCTGCATGTCCACGCCATCCACCAATTGCATGAAACGGAAGTTGTTGGGGATGTTAAAGCCCCGCGTATTGGGTACTTTGAAGGTGAGGCTGCTGGTGAGCATCTGCACGCCCTTCACGTTTTCCAGCGCGTCGTAAAAGCTGGGCGCGGGTGTTTCCTTGATGGCGCGGATGTCGAGCTTTTCAATGGCCACCGGCGACTTCAGCCGGCTTTCCTCCACCCGCGAAGCCGATACCACCACTTCATTGGTGAGCACGCCTTTGGCTTCGAGCGTCACGTTCAGCGGCTGGCTGCTGCTCAGAATTTCCAACTCCACGGCCTCGTGGCCCAGGGCATTGAAGACGAGCGTAAATGGGTAAGTCAGCTTGGCTTTGAGGGCGAAATTGCCGGTGGCGTCGCTCTGGGTGCCGGTGCTGGCGCCCTTCACGCTGATGCTCACGCCGGGCAGCGCCTCGTTGGTGCCCTTCTCGTGCACCACGCCGCTGATAGCAATAAGCTGGGTTTGGGCAAAAGCCGCGCTGATGCTAGCCAGAAACAGGATGAGGAAAAGGAGGAATGCGGGGTAATAGGATTTCATAAATCGGGAAGGTTGAAGTCGGAAATGAATGGCTGGAAAATGGGCGCATTCGACAACAACAGGGGGTATTTGAGGCGGAAGTGGGTTTCATAGGTGGTTGGTGTGAAGGAAATGAGGCTACACTCGGTATGACCGTTAGCAGATTGTCGATTTCGGACTAGTACACGTCCTCCAGGTAGCGGCGCTGCTTGCGCAGGTTCTTCACGTATGCCGCCGCGTCTTCGGCCGACAGCCCGGCTTCCTTCTGCACCACTTGCGCCAGCGCCGTCTGCACCGCGCCACCAAGGCGGTTTTTATCGCCACAGACGTAGAATTGCGCGCCGTTTTCGAGCCAGCCAAATACCTCGCGGCTATTCTCCAGCAACCGGTCCTGCACATAGATTTTCTCGGTCTGGTCGCGCGAAAAGGCCACGTCGAGCTTGGCCAAGCTGCCGCGCTTGAGGTGCTGCTGCCACTCGGCCTGGTACAGGAAATCGGTGGTGAAGTGCGGGTTGCCGAACAGCAGCCAGTTGCGGCCGGTGGCGCCCAGCTCTACCCGCTCCTCCACAAAGGCGCGGAACGGCGCGATGCCGGTGCCAGCCCCAATCATGATGATGTCGGTGCCGGGGTTTTGGGGTAGCTTGAAATACTCGTTGTGCTCCACGAACACGCGCACTTCTTCGCCCACCGCCACGCGGTCGGCCAAGAACGACGAGCAGGCGCCGTGCTTGCGGCGGCCGTGGGCCTCGTAGCGCACGGCGCCCACGGTGAGGTGCACCTCGTCGGGGTGGGCCAGCAGGCTGCTGGCGATGGAATAGGCGCGGGTGGGCAGCGGACGCAGCGTGTCGGCCAGGGTCTGGGCGGTGAGCTGGTCGGTGGGGAAGTCGGTGAGCAAATCGGCCACGTCGCGGCCGTAGAGGTAGGGTTGGAGGCGCGTGGTGTCGGCCAGCAGCCCGTGCAGCTCGGCGTGCGGGGCCAGGGCAGCGTAGCGCTCCAGCACGTCGCGGGTGAGCACGGTGAGCTCGCGGCGGCTGGCCAGGGCGGCGGCCAGCGGCAGGCTTTCCGCGCCCAGCTGCACCGGCGCGGAGTCGGAGAGGCGCGCGGCCCGCAGCACTTCTTCCACCAGCGGGTCGTGGTTGCGGGGGCGCACGGCCAGCGCATCGCCGGGCGCAAAGCGCAGGCCCGAGCCGGCCAAATCCAGCTCAATATGGTACGTCTCCTTATCCGAGCCGCGCCCGTTCAGTCGGATGCTTTCCAGCACTCGCGCCGGCCAGGGGTTTTCGCGGGTGAATGTGGCGGCGATTTCAACGGGTTGAGGCGAAGCGGCCGGCACCGATGCTCCGGCTGCAACCGGAGTTTCTGCCTTGATGCCAGCGGCAGACCCATCTAGTTCTGCCAAAGCGGCCTCAATCCACTGACTTGCGGTAGCCTGATAATCCACGTCCGCATCCACGCGGTCGAGCAGGCGGGTGCCGCCCAAATCAGCCAAGCGCTGGTCGAAATCCTTGCCCGTCTGGCAGAAATGCAGGTAACTTGTATCGCCCAAGGCCAACACGGCGAAGCGCAGTTTGGGCAGCTTCGGCGCCCGGCTGCCGCTGATGAACTGGTGCAGTTCCTCGGCCGAAATGGGCGGTTCGCCCTCGCCGTGCGTGCTCACGATGACGAACAAATTCTGCTCCTGCGCCAGCTGCCGGGTGGGGTAGTCGTTCATGTCGCGCACCTCTGCCGTGAGGCCACGCTGCCTCGCTGCTTCGGCGGCCTGCTGGGCCACTTTCTTGCCGTTGCCGGTGTGCGAGCCGTACAGGATAGTCAGCTTCCCTACCGGGGCCGCCGCCACGGCGGGGGCGGACGCAGCAGCTGCAACTGCTGCGCCGCCGCTGGTGGCCTGACCGTAGAAATAGCCACTCAGCCACACCAGCTGCTGCGCCGATAGTTTGTCGGTGAGTTGCTGAAGGTGTGCTTCGTCGAGGTGAGGCGGGAGGATGGGAAAAGCAGACATAATCAGTTTAAATACAATAGAGTGGAGGCAACAGGCTGATAAGGGATTGATGCCTAAGCCACTTTCGCGTAAGTCAGCAGCTCTGGCAACAGCTCAGTTGCTACACCAGAAGCTGCTGCGGCCGGCTGCTTCATTAGCCGTACTACTTCGCCCAGCACAATCACGGCCGGCGCGCCCAGGCCAGCACGGCTGGCCCGTTCGGCGATATCGGCCACGGTGCCGGCCACTACGCGGGCAGTGGGCAAGGTGCCGTTTTGGATGATGGCGGCCGGCACCTCGGCCCCGCCGTAGCGAGCAAAGAGCGCCGCGATTTCCACCAGCCGGCCCATGCCCATCAGGATAATCGTGGTGACGCTGGGCGTCTGGGCCGCTTCCAGCAAGGCGGTCGAAAGCTGCTCATCGGCCGTGGTGGCCGTCAGCACCCGAAAGCCCTCGCTAAGGCCCCGGTGCGTGGCCGGAATGCCCACGCTGCCCGCCGCTGCCACTGCGCTGCTAATGCCCGGCACGTAGTCCGTGGCCAGCCCGTGGACTTCGGCGTACAGCATTTCCTCGCGCCCCCGGCCAAATATGAACGGGTCGCCGCCCTTCAGTCGCACCACGTGGCCGTGGCGGTACGCCTGCTGCACAATCAGGGCGTTGATGCCCTCCTGCGTATAGGCCTTGAAACCACTGCGCTTGCCCACAAAAATCAGCGGCACGCCGGGCCGCGCATGCGCCAGCAGCGCGTCATTCGCCAGCGCATCGTAGAGCACCACATCAGCCGCCGCCAATGCTTTCGCGCCTTTCAAGGTCAGCAAATCCGGGTCGCCGGGCCCGGCCCCGACAACCGTCAGGCGAGGTAAAAAGAGAGGGGAATCAGCCATGATATTCAGCAAATGCTAGATGGAAAAAGCCGCTTCGGCGGGCACTTCATCGGTGAAATACGCCGGGTCGGTGGCGGCGATGAGGCCGGCGGCCAGGGTGGCGCCGGTCTGCTCATCCACCAGGATAAAGGCCCCGGTCACGCGGTTCTGGCGGTATTCGTCGGCTACCAGCGGCAGGGCCGTTTTCAGGCGCACCCGCACGATGTCGTTGAGCTTGGCCTCGTCGGTGCCCTGGCTTTCAAAGGTTTCAATGTTGGTTTTTTGCAGGATGGTGGTCACGGCCGCTTTCACGGTGGCGGCGTGGTGCTGCACCAGCAGCTTGCGGCCGGCGCGCAGGGGCCGCTCATCCATCCAGCAGAGCGTGGCTTCCAGCTCGCGCACCACGGCCGGGTGGGCGCTGGTCGGTACGATGGTAGCGCCCCGACTCACGTCCACATCGTCGCGCAGCCGCAGCACCACGCCCTGTGGCGCGGTGCTGCTAGCTACTTCCTGCTGGTTCACTTCAATGGCCTCAATCACCGTTTCCAGGCCCGAGGGCCAGATGCGGACCCGGTCGCCCTGGCGGTAGGTGCCGCTCTGAATCCGGCCGGCGTAGCCCCGGTAGTCGGGCAGCTCTTCCGTCTGCGGCCGAATCACATATTGCACCTGAAAGCGCGGCTCGTTCGGGTTGACATCAGTGGCGGCTGGCACGCTTTCAAGATGTTCGAGCAAACTGGGCCCCTGGTACCAGGGCAGAAAATCGGAGCGACGCACCACGTTGTCGCCATTCAGCGCGCTGAGCGGAATGGCCACCACATTCGGTAGTTTCAATTGCTCGGCAATAGCGGCGTAATCGGCCACGATTTTCTGAAAAATTACTTCCTCGTGGCCCACCAAATCCATCTTGTTTACGGCCAGTACGAAGTGTTGAATGCCCAGCAGCGAAGCCAACAGTGTGTGCCGCCGGGTTTGCTCAATCACGCCCTGGCGGGCATCTACGAGCACAATGGCGAGGTCGGCATTGCTCGCGCCGGTCACCATGTTGCGGGTGTATTGCACGTGGCCCGGCGCATCGGTGATGATGAACTTACGGCGCGGCGTGGTGAAATATTTGTGCGCCACGTCGATGGTGATGCCTTGCTCGCGCTCGGCTTTGAGGCCGTCGGTGAGCAGGGCCAAATCCACGTCGCCGCCGGTGGTGGCGCGGCGCTTTTCCAGCGTGGCCAGCACGTCGAGCGACACGGAATCGCTGTCATACAGCAGGCGGCCGATGAGCGTGCTCTTGCCATCGTCGACGCTGCCGCAGGTGATAAATCGGAGAAGGTCCACTTTTGTAATGATTAATGGTTAGCGGTTAATGATTAATGGCTGGATTCAACAGGAATAATCGAGCGTTATAAGCTCGTTAATCATTGACCATTAATCACTAATCATTTAAAAATACCCGTTGCGCTTGCGGTCCTCCATCCCCGTTTCGGAGAGGTTATCGTCCAGCCGCGTCGCCCCACGCTCGCTCACTTTGGCCAGCAGCAGGTCCTGAATAATATCGTCGACCGAGGAGGCGTCGCTTTCCACGGCGGCGGTGCAGGTCGAGTCGCCCACGGTGCGGAAGCGCACGCGGCGCTGCACAATTTCGTCGGTTTCGTCAAGGTTCAGGTGCTCGCTGAAGCCGAGGAGCTGGCCGCTGGGCAGCACCACGCACTGCCGCTCGTGCGAGAAGTAAATCTCTGGCAGCTTGATGTTTTCGCGCTGGATGTAGTTCCACACGTCCAGCTCGGTCCAATTCGAGATGGGGAATACGCGCACGTTTTCGCCTTTCTGAATGCGGCCGTTGTAGATGTTCCACAGTTCCGGGCGCTGGCGCTTGGGGTCCCACTGGCCAAAGTCGTCGCGCACCGAGAAGATGCGCTCCTTGGCCCGGGCCTTCTCCTCATCGCGCCGCGCCCCGCCGATGCAGGCGTCGAACTCGAATTCCTCAATCACGTCGAGCAGCGTGTAGGTCTGGAGCGGGTTGCGGCTGGGGTACTTGCCGCCCGGCTCGCGCAGGCCGCGCTCCCGGATGGTATCTTCCACGCGGCGCACAATCAGCTTTTCGCCCAAATGCGCGGCTAGCTCGTCGCGGTAGTTGATGATTTCTTCGAAGTTGTGGCCGGTATCGATGTGCACCAGCGGGAACGGAAACTTGCCCGGCCGGAAGGCTTTTTCAGCCAGCCGCGTGAGAGCAATCGAGTCTTTGCCGCCCGAGAACAACAACGCGGGCCGCTCAAACTGGCCAGCTACTTCACGTAGAATATGAATAGCTTCGGCCTCCAGACGGTCGAGGTAATCGAGATAAGCAGCGCTTGGCATTGGCGTAGGAAGTCATGGCCCGAAAAAATCGGGCGAAATTGAAAAACCGGAAGAAGTGGGTGGGATAAGGCCCGCGAAAGGTGCCTTTGGGGAAGAATGTGGCGTCAGCGGTCCGTCCGCCGGCGCATCGGTTCGGGCCTAGCCCGGCATTCGCTCCACCACCGGGTCGAGGCCCTGGTGGGCGGTAGTGGCGTGGAGGCCGCACTCCTTAGCGGCCGCGTCTTCCCACCACCAGCGGCCGGCGCGGAAATCCTCGCCCGGCGCAATGGCGCGGGTGCATGGCGCACAGCCGATGCTTACGAATCCTTTGTTATGCAATGGGTTAACCGGAATGCCATTGGCTTGGGCAAAGGCTTCGCACTGCGCCCAGGTCCAGCCGAAGAGTGGGTGTACTTTGATGAGCTCGTGGCCAGCATCCCACTCGGCGGGGTGCATGGTCTGGCGGTTCTGCGACTGCTCGGCGCGAATGCCCGTCACCCACACCTGCTGGCCGGCCAGGGCGCGGCTCAGCGGCTCCACCTTGCGGATATTGCAGCACTCTTTCCGGTTCTCAATGCTCTCGTAGAAGCTGTTGGGGCCTTTTTGGCGGGTCAGCTCCTCAATGGCCGCCCCGTTGGGGGCAAAGACTTCGATGGGCTTTTCGTAGCGCAGCAGGGTCTTGTTCCAGGTCGAGTAAGTCTCCTGAAAATTACGGCCCGTATCGAGCGTGAAAACCCGGATAGGCAGGTCGTTTTCGAAGATGAAATGGGTGATAATCTGGTCTTCCAGACCAAAAGAGGTGGAGAAGGAAACGCGGCCGGGGAAATGGTCGGCCAACAGGGCCAGTGTTTCCGGTACCGAGCACTCGGGCAGGTAGCGGCGCAGGTCAGCGACCTGGCTTTCAAGGGGTAATGCCATGACGAGGGGAGAGTTTTTTTCCGTAGAAAAAACCAGAGAAGGCCCAAGGGGCCACAAGGTGCCGCTACGCTGTGCGCAATGAGTCAATCACCACAACGGGAGTCGGCGGGTTGGCTGCCGTGAAGCAGCCGCCGGAAGAGAAGCCCTAGTTCAACAACCAGCAATTGCCCCCAGCATACAGGCCAGGGGACGGGGCATGCAACAGCACATTCGGCGCGAAGCGGCGAGGGTGGTGGGGTGCAGGCGGCGGTTGGTGGATGTGCTCACAGCGTTTTTATATGTCAGGACTTGGCACCGTTCCAGCTAGTGGGGGTTGCCGGCGTTTCGTCGAGCCTGTCTCTCCGCGCCTCTGTATAAAAATGAATAGCGCCCCAAACGAGGGTTGCTGGGGCAAATGTAAAGGATGAAAAAGCGAAATGCCAAAATTTTGTTTCGCGGAGATGAAACTGCCCGCCTCGCAAAAGGTTTGGCGGCCGTGCTTTCGCCGCGTAATTTGCCGTGCAACCCCTGAACCCTGCGCTTGGTCTATGGGTTGCTTAAGCACTTCTAATACCTTGTTTTCTGCATGGAAGCCCTAGCTCACTCCGCCTACGTCGACATCAACGCTCCGCTGGTGGAGCGCTGCCGCCTCAACGACCGCCAGGCCCAGGCCGAAATTTACCGGCGCTACTCCAAGGCCATGTTCAACGCCGCCCTGCGCATCACCGGCGACTACGCCGAGGCGGAGGATGTGCTGCAGGAGTCGTTTCTGAGTGCTTTTCGGGAGCTGAGCGGTTATAAGGGCGACTCTTCGTTCGGCGCCTGGCTGAAGCGGATTGTGGTGAACAAAAGCATCAATTGCCTGCGGCAGCGGCGGCTGGCGCTGGTGCCGCTGGGTGAGCAGCACCACGAAGAGCCCGCCGAAACCGCCGCCCATTCGCCCGAGGACGAGGCCGACCTGCACTACCGCGCCGACGTGCTGCGCCGCTGCATTCAGGAGTTGCCCGATGGCTACCGCGTGGTGCTGAGCCTGTATTTGCTCGAAGGCTACGACCATCTCGAAATCGCCGGCATCCTGGGCATTTCCGAATCTACTTCCAAATCGCAGTACAGCCGGGCACGGGTTCGGCTGCGCGAATTAGCCGCTCAGCGCGGCCTTAGCTAAGTTTTTATCCGTTATCACTAGTCATTTAACCGTCAACTACCCTTCATCCTTTTTCGCCCGGCCGCGGTTTTCGTATAGCCCCGTGGCCCGCCCTGAACCTGGACGAACCGTGCGTCTGCTACTCATTCATGGATACCAAGAAAAATAATTCTCTCGAAACCTTCGTCGAGCGGCACCGTGCCGATTTCGACACCCACGAGCCGCGCCCCGACCTCTGGGCTGCGCTGGAGGAGCAACTCAACGCCGCCATGCCCGCTTCCCCGGCCATGCGCCTGGCCGAAGTTTCGGAAGTGCCTTTGGTGGCACCCACCGTGGCGGTTGCGGCTTCTGTAAATCAGCCCGAAGCCAGTCTCCGCTGGTTTCAGCGCTACGGTGTAGCGGCGGCTTTGGCCCTGCTTGTGTTCGCTGCCGGGGCCAGCGAAGCCTGGAAGTCTCGCAGTGCCGCGCCCGAAACGGCTGTAGCAGCCGCACCGGCTGCGACGCTCGGCAGTGCCACTAATGAGCCCGACGCCGCCCTGTACCAGGGTGGCAACCCGCTTTCCCTCACCGCCGCCGAGCACACCACCGGGGCCGACAGCCAGTTGGTGCGCGCCGTGCGCGGCATGGAAGCCTACTACACCAACCAACTGGCCCGCCGCCAAACCGAACTGAGCCAGCTGAACGGTCCCGGCATGGCCGCCATGAACGCCGATTGGCAGCACGAGCTGGTGTCGCTCGATTCCAGCTACCGCGAGCTCAAGCAGCAGCTGCTGCACCACCCGCAGCCCGATGCCGTGCTCACGGCCATGAACCGCAACCTGCAAATCCGCCTCGACATTCTGGACCGGCAACTGAACCTGGGCAATAACGCCCAAGCTGCTCCCAACAACAGTTCTTACGTGCTGGCCGACAGCCGGCGCCAAGCCGAATGAACCAGTCCCTGGTTTTCCGATTAGGCCGCCTGTTGGCGCTGAGCGGCGGGCTGCTGGGGCTGTTGACCCCGCTTGGCGTTCAAGCCCAGGACCGCCCGACCCGATGGGTGGTCGTCGGCCACGGCATAGCCATCAATATTCTTTCCCCCGAAGCGCGCCGGGCCGAAGCTGCCCTGTTTGGTGATGAGCAGGAGCAAGGGCCCCAACCCCAGCAGCAGAACCCGCTGGTGGACCAGACGGACGACCAGGGCAGCGCCAGCTTGCAGGTGGAGCAGCGTCGCCACCTCGTGCGCAGCTACGCGGTGCCGAAAACCGGCCGGCCGTTTTCGCTCGATACGCGCTACGGCCGGGTGCAAATCAACCCCTGGAATAAGAAGGAAATCAAGGTGGATGCCGAACTGGTGGCGCGCTCCGAAAGCGACGCCGGGGCCCGCCAGATTCTCGATGCGCTGGGCGTGCAGTGGCTCGATTACGACGCCAAAACCGGCGGCGTGGCCGTGAGCACGCAGTTTGGCCCCGCGCTGCGCGGCCGGGCTGGCGGCTGCCGCTACGAGGTGAACTACACCGTGTGGCTGCCCCGCACCACGGCCCTGAAAATCTACAACAACTTCGGCGAAGTGACCCTGGCCGGCGATGTGAGCGGCCCCACCGAGCTGGCCGTGGAATATGGAACCCTGCGCACCGCCCGCCTCGAAGGGCCGCGCAATCTCGTGCGTATCGGCAATGGCGACTGCCGCATTGCCTTCGCCGGTCGCGCCAGCATCGATGCCAGCTACGCCCAACTGCGCCTCGATACGGGCACGACGGTGGACCTGCGCAACAACTATTCTGACGTGGATATCGGCACCGTGCAGGACCTGACGGTGCACAGCAAGTACGGCGACGTGGCCCTGGGCACCGTGCGCAACCTGCGCGGCTCGTCGGGCTACTCGCGCTTCACCATCGAAAAACTGGACGAAGCCCTCGACATGGCCCTGCGCTATTGCCCCGATTTCGTGGTGCGCGACATGGGGGCCAATTTCCGCCAGGTAAACCTCGACGGTGGTTTCAGCACCATCCGGTTGGGCTTCGCCGAGGCTCCGGCCTTCCGCTTCGATGTGAGCACCGAGCAAGGCCAACTGTTGGTCGATAGAAACCTGGTGCGCGTGCTCTCGCAGGAAAACGGCCCGCAAACCAGCGACGTGCTGGGCACCTTCGGGGCGGCCGCCCCGGCGCGGAAAGCCGGCAACGTGAACATCAAAGTGCGCTACGGCACGGTGCGGTTCAGCAAGTAGGGGCGGGGCTGGCACCGCACGCAGAAGCGCCACAAGCAAACAGACGGCTCAAAGTCGTCTGTTTGCTTGTGGCGCTTCTGCGTGTAGAGTTAGTGGCAGACTATGCTCTGCAAATATGGCTTTTACGAGATTAAATCTGCTTCCCGAAGCTAAGCAGCGAAAGCGATGTTTCAGTTGAAAAGTGTGGAATCAGGGCCTGGTTTTTTGGCAGGGCTGCTGCCACCGTTTGGCTGCCTGCAAGCTCCATTGGCGCAAGCTGGTGTGCCGGAGGTGTTTGGCGATTGCGGCGTTTGGGCTTAGCTTGCCTGATGCTTCGGTACGGTGCAAACACCAATTACCGATGTCAAGCTGTTGCCGGAGTCTTATTAGTACGGGCTTAGCCAAATGATTTTGCACGGTTATTTCGTTTTTGTAGTGCAGATAATTAGCAGTAATTAATTGATAATAAATGCGGACCATTGGCGAGTGGGGGCAATTGTAGGCGTTGCCTGTGATGCTGTGTTGCCTGACTGGTAGCGGGGCAGTGCGGGTGCGCTTGGCCATGCTGCCATACCCGATGGACCCGCATTTTTGTAAATTTTGTGGCTAAGCAAATAGTGCATTGGATAATAATTGGACCAAAACATAATCTTCAACCCTTCAAGATTTAATATGCAAAAACCTTTACAGTGTGAAAATACGGTCCAATTGGAGCGGCCTTTCAATTACACGGCTCGTTGGGGGCGGCTACTGGCGGTGCTGGTACTGCTGCTGGTCAACGCAGGCAGTACCTGGGCGCAGCTTTCTGGCACTAAGACCATTCCGGGTAATTATGCCTCGCTCACGGCTGCTTTCGCCGACCTGGCAGCGCAGGGCATGAGCGGGCCTGTCGTGCTGGAACTGCAGGTGGGCTATGCCCCCACCGCCACTGAAACAACCAGCGGCATTACGTATAGTTACAGCGGAGCTACGGCTACGAACACCGTAACCATTCGGCCAGCGGCCGGGGCCACGAACCTGACCATTGCGAGCGCGGCTGCCCAAACCTTCAACATTAGTGGCGGCAAATACCTCGTGCTGGACGGCCGCCCCGGAGGCACGGGCACGGCACTCGAATTGACAGTCGCCAATACTTCTACTTCGGGCGTCGCCATTCAATTTACCAGCGACGCTAACAACAACATCGTGCAGTATTGCCAGGTGAAAGGCGTGAATACTTCCATTACAGGCGGCGTCATCACGTTCACGAGCACGGCGACTGCGGGCGGCAACAGCAACAACACCATTCAGAACAACCGGATTAGCGACGGGGCCACCACGCCCAATAACCTAATCTACTCGGTGGGCTCGGCCACCACGACGGCTGCCAACCGGGCCAATAGTGTGCTCAACAACGAGTTGTTTAACTTCTTTAACGCGGGGGCCAGTTCATCGGCTATTAACCTGGCCAATACCAATCCGAATGGTAATACGGGTTGGAGCATCAGCGGCAACAGCATTTACCAGACGGTAGCCCGCACCTACACCACCAGCGCCCTGCATTACGGCATCATCATCGGTACCGGAGCGGGGTATACCGTTACGGGCAACTTTATTGGGGGTACGGCGGCGTTTGCAGCCAGCGGCACCTTCACGCTAACAAGCACGGTAGCCACCCGATTTGCCGGCATTCAAGGCACTTTCACCGCGGGAGCGGCCAGCAGCATTCAGGGCAATACGGTGCGTCGCATTTCGCTTACCACCAGCAGCGGGGCTGCTACTGGTTCGGGAGTGCTGGCCGGCATTTATGTGGCCGGCGCCGGCGATGCGCAGGTAGGCACTACCACCGCCAACACCATCGGTGATGCTACCCTGGCCAATGGCCTCAGCGCCACTCCTTCAAATAATGGGGGCACAGTAGTTGGCATTTCGACCGCGGCTTCGGGCACTGTGAGTATCAGCAACAATTCCGTCAACGGGCTTAGTGCGGCGGGTTCCACGATAAGCATTGCTCCCCTTACGGTGGGCATCATGCTGGGCGCGGGCACGCCGACCGTGGCGGGCAACACCATCAGCGGAAACCAGGTTGCCGGGGCTCAAGGGACACTTTATGGCATCTTGGGTGGTACAGCCAGCAACTACGCTACCACGGTTTCAGCTACGAACAACACCATCACCAACAATACGATTCCTAACACGACGGGCTCTACTTCCTCGTCTGTCTACGGCTACTACAATCTTGGTAGCTCAACCGCAGAAACCCTGACGGGCAACACTATTACCGGCCTGGCTATTGGGGGCGCGGGTACGGCCACCGGCCACACGGTGCGAGGAATTAACATTAATACTGGCTCGACCGATGTGCAGGTAATCACCGGCAATACCATTGGCGGGCTGGCCATTAGCGGCAGCGGCAGCGGAGCGGTTGGAGGAATAAACCTTGCCACCGGTGGTGCTACCGGTACCAGCATTGCCCGCAATAAGATTTACGACCTGAGCGCGTCCGGGGCAAGTGGTTCTGCCCTCGGCATTGCGATAGGTGGCGGCGGCACCTACCCCATCAACAACAACCTGATTGGCGACCTGCGCACGCCGGCCGCCACCGGCACCACGGCCATTGCGGGCCTGAACATCACCGGCGCCACGGCCGTCAATGCCTACTACAACACCATTTACCTGAACGCCACCAGCACCGGGGCCACCTTCGGCACCTCGGGCATTTTTGCCAATACCACGACCACGGTGGACCTGCGCAACAACATTGTGGTGAATACCTCCACGGCCAAGGGCGCTGCCCTTACCGCCGCCTACCGCCGTAGCAGCACCACGCTCACCACTTACGCCACGGGCTCGAACAACAACCTGTTTTACGCCGGCACGCCGGCGGCTACGCAGGTTGTTTTCAACGATGGCACGAGCAGCGACCAGACCCTGGCGGCCTACAAAACCCGCGTCAGCTCCCGCGACGCGGTTTCGATAACGGAAAACCCGCCCTTTGCCAGCACTACCGGCACGGCCAGCAGCTTTCTGCACATCAACCCCGCCGTGGCGACGCAAGTGGAAAGCGGCGGCCAGTCCATTAGCGGCATCACCACCGATTATGATGGAGATACTCGCAACTCGCCGTCCGATATCGGTGCCGATGAGGGCACTTTCACAGTTAACGACCTGACGCCGCCCACCATCAGCTTCACCCCGCTGGCCACCACCCCCTCCACCGCCGACCGCACCCTGACCGCGACGATAACCGACGCGGGCTCGGGTGTGGCCCCGGCCACGGTGCTACTGTACTACCGCAAGGCGGGCGGCAGCTACGCCGCTACGGCCGGCACGCTGGCCAGCGGCACTGCCGCCAATGGCACCTACACCTTTACCCTGCCCGTCAGCACCCTCGGCCTGACGGGCGGCAACACGGTGGAATACTACGTGGTGGCCCAGGACGTGGCCGGCAACTCGGCGGTGAGCACCAGCACCGGGGGCTCGGCGGCCGGCAGTGGCCCGCCGGCCACCCCCGCGGCCTACGTCATCCAAATCACCTACAGCGGCAATTACACCATCCCGACCGATTTCCCGACCCTCACGGGCGCGGGCGGCTTGTTCGACCAACTCAACAACAACGTAGTGGGCGGCAACCTGACCGTCAGCATCGCCGCCAACCTGACGGAGCCGGGCACAGTGGCACTCAACCAGTTTGCGGCCGGCTACACCCTCGCCATTCAGCCGGATGGCACCACGGAGCGGCTCATCAGCGGGAGCTACGCCAGCAGCGGCACGGCCAGCCTCAACGGCCTGATTCGCCTGAACGGGGCCGACAACGTGACCTTCACGGGCACCGACAACGGCAAGTACCTGCGTTTCCGCAATACGGGCAGTGCGCCGGTTTTCCTGTTGCTGAACGGGGCCAACAATAATACCCTCACCTACGCCACCGTGGAGGGTACGTTCGTGAACTCGGCGGCGGGCACGATTACGCTGGACGGCAGCACGGCCAACAGCGGCAACACGTTTGCCTACAACGACGTGCGCGACCGTTCGGATGCCGCCAGTACCGTGTCGTTGAACGGCTTTTACGCCAGCGGCACCAACCAGGCGACGACCATCAAAGGCAATGCCATCCGTAACTTTTCGGGGGCGGGCATTTTCGTGGCTTCCAGCGCAGTCGGCGACGGCTGGGTAGTAGGCGGCAGCACCGCGGCCGATGGGAACCGGATTTATCAGGAGGCCAGCCGGACCACGGCCATCATCGGCATTCAGCTGCAAGCCGGCAACGGCCACACCATTCGCTACAACAGCGTCTATCAGGCGGCGGGCACGCTGAGCGCGGCCTTCACTGGCATTGCCCTCGCGGGCGGCGGCACGGGCCACACCGTGAGCGACAACACCATTGGCGGGGCTGCGGCCGATGCGTCGGGCACGCCCCTGACCAGCACCGCCGCTGTCACGGGCATCAGCCTGGCCGTGGGCGGCACCCTGGCTTCGGGCAGCACCACCGTGCAGGGCAACCTGGTGCGCAACATCACCGCCTCGACCACGGCCGGGGCCGTCACGGGCATCACGGCCACGGCCGGGGCCGTGAATATTGGCCCGGCTACCGGCACTACCGGCGGCAACACCATCGGCGATGCTACGGCCACGTTGGGCCTCACGGCCAGCGCCACCAGCTACGGCATCAACCTGACCTCAGCTGCCGCGACGGCCAACGTGCGCTACAACACCATCACCAACCTGATGCTGAGCAGCACCACCAGCGGCAGCACGGCCACGGCCAACGCCTCGCTCTACGGCATTCTGGCGAGCGGCGCCAACAACAGCGCCCACACTATCAGCTACAATACCATCAGCAACATCAGGGCGCTGGATGGCACCACCAAAAGCAAAGGCATTACGCTGCGCGGCATCCAAACCAGTGGTGCGGCCGCTACGCCGGTACTGGAGGGCAACCAGATAAGTAATCTGTTGAACTACTCCGTTATCAACACTTCGCCGGCGTTTTCCACTTCCACGATTGGCATTCTGGTGAGCAGCACCGGGCTGACCACCGTGCGGGCCAACCAGATAAGTGCCGTGCAAAGCCTGAGCACGGCTGCTTCCAGCGGCGTAGTCAACAACGGGGTGACGGGCTTGTCGGTAAGTGGCGCGGGCGCGGGCAGCCTGACCACGGGCAACCGCATCTGGAACGTGCTGGCGTCGAGTGTGAGCACGGGTTCGGTGGCCGATGTGGTGAACGGCCTGCAAATAGCGGGTGCTGCTTCTGTTACCGTCGCCAATAATCAGGTTTCCCTGCCTGCCGGCACCAATGGGCAGTCAGGGCTCATCAGCGGCATGCTGGACGTAGGCACCGGCACGGTGGGCTACTACTACAACTCGGTATACCTCGCGGCCGGCGATGGCCTGGGCAACACGTTTGCTTTTCAACGCAACGGCACGTCTGCCGTCACGCTGCGTAACAACATTTTCTACAACGAGCGCACCGTGACCAGCGGCACCGCCGTGGCCAACTACGCCATTGGCAACACCAATGGCGCCGCCACCGGCTGGGCGGCTGGGGCCTCCAACTACAACCTGCTGGTGACGGCCGACAACGCGAAAGTGAGCAACTGGCTGGGCACCGGCTCCGACTTAGCGGGCTGGAAAGCCGCCTCGGCCGGCGATGCTAACTCTTATTACTACCTGCCCACGGCCCCGGAAGTGGGCGGCGCGGCGGCTGGCCTCTTCAACGCCCCCCTAGCTGGTGACCTTGCCATCAAGCTGAGCTTCGCCACGGTGGTTTCGCCCATCGAATCGGGGGGCATTGCCCTGGCCGGTACGGTTGATAACGACTACCAGGGCGACATCCGTCAGGGCAGCCCCGGCTACGCGGGCACCGGCACGGCCCCCGACCTGGGCTCCGATGAGTACGCCGGCACCCCGGCTCCGGCGCTGGCCTTTGCCTGCTCCGGCGTGGCCGTGACGCAAACGACTACCAACGTGTACGCCGGCACCACCAACCAGGTCGTGCTGCGCGTGGCCCTGGCCGTTACCGGCACCGTCGGCACCCTGAGCGCAACCAGCTTCAGCTTTAACGCTGGTGGCACCACGGGCAGCGGCACGCCTTCCAACATCACCAACGCCAAATTCTACTTCACCGGCAGCAGCAGCACCTTTGCGGCCACCACGGCCTTTGGTGCCACGGTAGCCGCGCCTACTTTCGCGCCCGATTTCACCTTCACGGGCAACCAGGCGCTGCAAACGGGCACCAACTACTTTTTCCTGACTTACGACGTGCCTGCCGGAGCCACCGGCGATGTGGTTGACGGGGTGCTCACGGGCGTCACGGTAGGGGCAATCAGCTGCCCCGTGCCCGCCACCACCGGCGACCCGGCCGGCAGCCGCACCGTCCTCGGGCCGCTGTTTGGCGACTACACCGTGGGCCGCACCGGCCTTGGCACCAACCGCAGTGGCGCGGCTGGCGAAGACTTCGCCAGCCTCAAGCTGGCTCTGGCCGACCTGGGCCTGCGCGGCCTGCGCACCAACGCCGGCGACACCGGCGTGCGCCTGCTGCTCACCAACAACGCGGCCACCACCGGCAGCTACGACGCTGCCAGCGGCGGCGAGACGTTCCCGCTCACCATTGGCGCGGTGGCGGGCAGCTCGGCCGCTCGCCGGGTGGTCATCAGGCCCCAAACGGGCGTGGTGGCGGCCATTTCGGGTTCCGATGCCAAGGCCATTTTGCTGCTCGATGGGGCCGATTACGTGACCATCGACGGCTCGAATGCCGCCGGTACCGACCGCAGCCTGACCATCAGCAACACCAGCGCCAGCAGCAGCAGCACCGTCATCTACGGCCAGACGGCTAGCTCCGGCACCAATCCCGCCACCCTCAACACCCTGCAAAACCTGAACGTGGTAGGCAGTGGCCCGACTCAGACTCTGATGGGCATCGGTTTCGGCAGCACTACGCCCGGGCTCACCAGCCTGGGCACGGGCAACAATGGCAACCAGGTGCTGAACAACAGCATCCGGGCCGTGCAGGCGGGCATTTACTCGCAGGGAGCCACGCTGGCCAATAAAAACACCAGCACCATCATCGTCGGCAACGACCTGAGCAGTGCCTCGCCCGCCAACGTGGGCCGTTTCGGCATTTACGTGGGTTTTGAGGATGGCATTGTCATCAGCCAGAACCTGGTGGGGGGCATCAGCTTCAACACTGATGCCGCAGGCATCGACGTAGGGGCCGTGTCATCTATCAGCAATGCCAGCCCTACCGGCAACCAGGTAGTGAACGCCACCATCAGCCGCAACAACGTGAGCGGCGTGGTGGCGAGCGGTGCCAGCTCGGCCGTGGGCATCCTGGTGGCAGGGGCGGCCACCGGCACCAACACGGTGGTCAACAACCAGATTTCGGGCGTGACCAGCAACTCAACTGTGAATGACGTGACCGTGGGCCTATACCTGGGCGGCATCAGCGGCTCCACTACCAACGTGTATTTCAACACCGTAAGCCTGACCGGCGACCGGGGCGCGGGCACCACCTCGCCCAGCCTGGCCCTGGCCATCGGGGCCGCTGCTACCGTGAACGTGCGCGACAACATTCTGGTGAACACCCAGACCACGGCCGGCACCGGCAGCAGCTACGCCATTGGCCTGAACTACACCGCCTATACGGCGCTGGCTTCGGACTACAACGACCTGTACACCAGCGGGGCCAACGCGCGGTTTGCCACGGTGAACGGCTACACTTCTACCACGAACACCACCCTGGCCCAGTGGCGCACCACCACCGGCAAAGACGCCAATTCCATCAGCAACGACCCCATCTTCGCGGGTGCTACGCTGCTGCCGACGGCCTGCGCCCTCGACGGAGCCGGCGTAAGCATCATCGACCCGCTGACTGCGACCAACTACCTCGACTACGCCAACACGCTGCGCAGCACCCCGCCCGACCTGGGGGCCCTGGAATTTGTGCCCACGCCGACCAACGACCTGCAGCTGCTGGCCCTGACCGCCCCCACCGGCACCGCCTGCCGCAGCACCGCTGAGCCTCTGAGCGTGCAGTTGCGCAACAACGGCTGCGCCCAGACCTTCTCGGCCGGCAACCCGCTCACCATCACGGTGAGCGTGACCCGGCCGGATGCCACGGTGGTGCCCGTCACCATCAGCGTGACGACGGGCAGCCTGGCCGCCGGCGCTACCACCACCTATTCCGCTAGCTTCGACATGACCGATGCCGGCACCTACAGCCTGACGCCAACCCTGGCGTATGCCGGCGACCAGACGGCTTCTAACAACAGCACGGCCGCCGTGACGGCCGTCAGCACCAACCCGGTGCTAACGACCACGCCGGTGCCCGCGCAGTGCGGTCCCACCAACTCGTTCAGCATTTCGGCGGCCAACAGCAGCAACCAGACGTTTGTGGGAACCGTGAGCGGCTCGGTAAGCCCTAACGTGACCATTCCCGATAATTCTACCACCGGGGTATCGTCGGCCATCACCCTGGCTACGGTTGGCACCGCTGCCATCAGTTCTGGCAGCACGGTTCAGGTCACGCTCAACATCAACCATACGTATGTGGGCGACCTGCGCATTTTCCTGGTTGACCCCAGCAACACCCGCACCCTGGAACTCATCGACCAGAAGGGCTCAAGCGGCCATAACTTTACCAACACGGTGCTGCGCACCGGGGCGGCCACCAGTATTTCTACTGTTGCTGCCGCCGACGCGCCCTTCACCGGGACCTATGCCCCTGAGAAAACCACCGGCCAAGCCGCCAACGCCACATACACCACCCTGTATAGCCTGCCTACCGGCGTGCTGAATGGGGCAAGCATCAACGGCGCCTGGAAGCTGTGGCTGTTTGACGTTGTATCGGGCGATGCCGGTACCCTAGCCAACTGGAGCCTGTCCATCACCGACGCGGGCATTCCCACGCCTTTCACCACCACTATTGCCGGCCCCGGCACGGTGGGGGCGGTGAGCTACTCGGGCACCAATAACGCCAATGCCACGGCCCCGGTGACCAATGCCCCGGTGGGCACCAATACCTACACCATCACCACGACTGACCCCAGCGGCTGCGCCAAAACGGTGACTCAGCAGGTAATCGTGCGGCCCTTGCCCACCTTCAGCACCACACAAACCAACGTGAGTTGCTTCGGGGGTAACTCGGGCAGCATCGCCGTGACGGCGGCGGGCGGCACGGCGCCTTACTCGTATTCCATCGACAACGGCGCGAACTATGTGTCCAGCGCCACCAACCCCTACACGTTCACGGGCCTGGCCCCTGGTACCTATCAGGTACTGGTGCGGGGCCAGTTCTGCGCGGCGGCGGTTCAGTCCGTCACCATCACGGGCCCGGCTTCGGCCACGGCCGTGACGACCACCGAAACCGATGAAACCGCCGCCGGTGCCAACGACGGCACGGTGACGGCCACCGGCAACGGGGGCACCAGTCCCTACCAGTATAGCCTCGACGGGACGAACTTCGTACCTGCCACGGCCACGGCCGGTGCTTACACCTTCACGGGCGTAATGGCCGGCAGCTACACCGTGACGGTGCGCGACGCCAATGCCTGCACAGCCACGACCACCGTGGCGGTGGGCACCGCCGCCTGCACCGCCACCACCTACACCGGCGCGGCGCCCGGCGACGGCAGCAACTGGTTTAACCCGGCCAACTGGACGGCCTGCGTGCCCTCCCGCACCGTGGACGCGCTTGTGCCAGCCGGCCTGGCCAACTACCCGAACCTGAGCACGACGGCCACCGCCGAAGTGCGCAACCTGACGCTCTACAACGGTGCCCAGCTGGCCCAGAGCGCCGGCCTGCTGAACGTGTATGGCAACCTGACCAGCAACACGCCCACCGCCAACGCCACCCTGACCGGGGGCGCAGTGGCCTTTGTGGGCAGCGTGGCCCAGAACTTGGACGGTGCCCAGCCGCTGAGCTTCTTCCAGCTGTCGGTGAACAAGGCCGATACCCTGCACGTGAACACCAACCAAACGGTGGCCAATGCCCTGGTGCTGACCAACGGCATTCTGAAAACCTACGTGCTGGCCAGCAGCCACAAAATCAGCCTGACCGGCAGCGCCACCATCGCCGAAACCAGCACCAGCTTCGTGCTGGGCGATGTGGAGGTGCCCGCCGCCGACCTGAGCACCGACAACAGCACAAGCAGCTTTTCCGGCCTGGGCCTCACGCTCACCGCGCACGCCCTGAAAACCGACAACGCCACCCCGGCCGCGCTGCCGGGCCTGACCACGGTAATGCGCAGCACCGGCACGCCTCTCTACGGCGTGACGCCGGCTGGGGGCACCCGCAGCCGCAGTATCCGCCGCCGCTTCACCATCACGCCCGTCAACGATACCAACCTGAACGTGGACATGGTGTTTGGCTACAACAACTCGGCGTTTGAGTTGAACAACATCAGCGAAACCAGCCTGCGCCTCTTCAGCGCTCCGGCCCTTGCCGGCCCGTTTGCTTACGCGGGCGGCACCCCGAATACCACGGCTCATACAGTGAGCAGGACTGACCTGGACCACCTGTCCGTCTGGACATTGGGCGATGCCGAGGCGCCGTTGCCTGTGGAGCTGAGCAGCTTCGTGGCCGAGCGCCAGGGCACCAACGCGGCCCTGGCTTGGACCACCGCCAGCGAGAAGAACAACCGCGGCTTTGCCGTGCAGGTAAGCACCGACGGCCGCAGCTTCCGCGAGTTGGGCTTTGTGGCCGGCGCTGGCAGCGGCACCGCCCCGCACGCCTATTCGTTCCTCGACCAGGAAGCCAGCAAAGCCGGCTTGCGCTACTACCGCCTACGCCAGCTTGACTTGGATGGCACGGCCACGTTCTCGCCCGTCCGCACCGTTACCTTCGGCCCGGCCGAGGCCCCGGCCCTGCGCCTGACGGCCGCGCCCAACCCGTTCCGGCAGTCCCTCACCCTGACCGTGGACGTGCCCCTGGGCACGGCCTTTACCCCGGCCCAGCTTACCCTGACCGATGCCGCCGGCCGCTCCCTGCTGAAGCAGGGCACGGCCTCGCTGCTGCCCGGTACAAATAAGGTGGAGCTGCTCGAACTGGCCAGCCTGGCTAGTGGCGTGTACTTCGTGCATCTGGCCCTGCCCGGCCAGCCCGCTCAGCACCTGAAGGTGGTGAAGGAATAACCGCCATTTGTCCTTGTTTGCCCAACGCCCCCTGGCTTTTGTTAGGGGGCGTTGTTGTTTTAGGATAAGGTGGGAGAGGGGCAGCGCTGACTACCTTCGGCCATGAAATTGCTTCTTCTAGCGGGGCTGGGACTGGTGGCAGGACCGCTGCTGGCTCAGCCCGCTATTCCGCCGCCCATGTCCGCCCTGCCCGCCGCCCAACACTCCGCCCTGAAAACCTACGCCCTGCGCCTGCGTCCCGGCGACGACCTGCGCCAGCAGCTCACCGCCTTCGCGCAGCAGAACCACATCCTGGCCGGCACCATGATTACCTGCGTGGGCAGCCTCACGGTGGCCACGCTGCGGCTGGCTAATCAGGAAGGCCCTTCAGTTTATAAAGGGCATTTCGAGATTGTGTCGTTGGTCGGCACGCTTTCTACCAATGGCTCGCACCTGCATCTGGCCGTGTCGGACAGCACCGGACGCACCATTGGCGGGCATTTGCTGGATGGCTGCAAGGTGTATACCACGGCCGAAATCGTGCTGGGCGAGCTGCCGCAGCTGGAGTTTCGGCGCGAGAAGGACGACACGTTTGGCTATCAGGAGTTAGTGGTGCGGCCCGCTCCCGGCCCAGTTCCCAGCCCGGCCGATGAGAAGGGCAAAGCGCGCAAGCACTAAAACGTACCTTCGTCCCATGACCACCGCCACCGATACCCCGCAGGCCGCCGCCTTCCGCCGTCAGGTTCTGAATCCGCTGAAGCTGCGGCTGTTTATGCTGCGCAAGCTGCCCATGGCGTGGCTGGCGGGCTTGCGCCTCACGCAGCTCACGCCGGAAATGGCTACGGTCACCATCCGCTACAAATACCTTACGCAGAACCCCTTTCGCAGCCTCTATTTCGCCTGCCTGGCGATGGCGGCGGAATTTGCCAGTGGGGTGCAGGCCATGATGCACGTGCAGGCCGGCGGGCCGGTTTCGATGCTGGTAGTGGGCATCCAGGGTGATTTCACCAAGAAAGCCGTGGGCCTCATCGCCTTCACCTGTCCCGACGGCCCCCTCATTGCCCAGGCCATTGCCGAGAGCCGCGCCACCGGCGAAGGCCGCACGGTGGTGTGCATAAGCACCGGCGTGGACGAGGCCGGCGACGTGGTGGCGGTGTTCAAATTGACCTGGTCATTTCGGGCGAAGAAGTAGGCCCTGTCATGGTTTCGCCGGGCCTCCCCGCCATGACAGCCGTTTACTCCTGCACCGAGCTTATCACATCTACCATCCCGTCCTCGCTCACCACTACGGCGATGCAGGGATAATCCGAACTCTCCACATAGCGCAGGGCCGAGTTGTAGCGGGCCCCCCGGGTCCCGTCGCCCCGGCCCGAGGCGCGACCATCCAAAATCACCCCGATGGAGTAGCAGTAGCCCTCGGGGTCGAGGAGCACGGCCCCGTCGATGCTGGTGACGAGGCGGGTGATGAGCGGCGTGAGCGGCACGGGCTCAATGAGCGTGCATTGCAGCTTGAGGCGGTCGGCTTCGGCCAGCGCCTCGGTGGTGATGACCAGGAGCGTGCCGTGCTTCTGGCGGCTGGCTTCGAGCACCACGTCCCAGAGGCGCTCTACTTTGGGCGCATCGGTGAGGGCGAAGGTGCGCTTGAGCGACTTGCGGAAGGCCGTCCGGCTGAGACGGGTGCGCGGCAGGCCGGGCAGGCCGTAGTGCGAGCGCATGAGGACGTGCCCCGCGTGCTGGAGCTCCCAGGCGTAGTGCGTCACGAAGTTGATGACGAACAAATCCTCGCGCACGGCGTCGTAATGGCCCACTTGCTTGCCCAGGGCATACACGTTTTCGCCGTCGGCGAGCAGGTGCACGTCGGGCGTGGTCATCTCTAGGAGCTTGCGCACGGCGCGGTAGTCCGTCAGCTCGGTGGGGCAGGTGAGGGCGAAGATTTCCTCGATGTTGGGGTGGCCGCGGCGGGCCAGCAGCAGCTTGCCCACGCCCTCGGCGCCCTCGTAGCGCAGGCTGCTGATGGTGTTGCAGGTAGCAAACAGCTTGATGACGGAAGGGTCGAGGCCCAGGGCCTGGGCGGGCGTATCGAGGAAGGTCTTGCCGGCGGCGCGCAGCAATTCCTCGCTCTCGCGGGGCCGCACGAAGATACTGGCCCCCGGCTCGGCCTCGCTCAGGGCCTTCACGCCTTCTTCGTTGAAGCGGTACATGGCGGCCAGCAGCAGCGACGGGGCCAGCGGCTTGCCGTCGGTGTAGTAGCGGGAGGGCTGTAGCGACGGATACGCCCGCAGCGGCTTGCGCACCAGGCGCAGCACCGTCACCACAAAGTAGCCGTTGATTTCCACCGGCCAGCCGGAAAAATGCTGGTAGTGGCCCTGTTCGTCAATTTCATTGAGGGTTTCCTGCACCGCATCCCGAATGCCGATGCCCTGGTGCTTGCGCCGGATGGTGGCGGCCGTCACGTCGTCGCGGTCGGGAAAGGGCCAGGGCGTGGTGAGCTGCTTCACGCGGCCCCGCGCCACGGCGTCGGAAAACGCGGCGGCGGGCAGGCCGGTGTCCACGGGTTCGAGGCAGCGGGCGGGGTGCGCGTCATCGGCGGGCAGGGCCAGCAGCAGCACGAAGGGTTTCAGGTCGTCATCGAGGGCGTCGAAAAGGTCCTGGGCCAGCGCTTGGGCACCCTCGCGGTAGCGCACCTGGTGGGGCCAGATTTGGGCCGGCGGGGCGATGACAGCCGGTAACTTGGATGCAGTGAAGGAGCAGGAGGAGAGCATGGTGGGGTGGGCGAAAGGCGAAGAAAACTCCCCTCCTTGGTCAGAAAGGGAATTTCAGTTTACAACTGGAATAGAACCGGCAACACCATCTTTTGCTTCATTGGCTTGCCCTGAAACATGGCGGGCTCCCATTTTGGGGCTGCCTTTATCAGGCGCAGGGCCTCCTCATCCAGGCCGGAGCCCATCTTCTTGATGACGCGGGCATCGGTCAGGCTACCATCCTTTTGCACCATGAATTCGACCATCACCTTGCCCTCAATTTTGCGCTTGCGGGCCAGGTCGGGGTACTTCTGATTTTTCTCAATCCAATCGAAAAAAGCCTGGTTGCCGCCCACGGGCTGGGTGGGGCGGTCGGGGGCCACCACGGCGGGCCGGTCGGGGTTGGCCGAGGCGGCAATGTCGGCGGCGGAAGTAGTAATGGGGCGCTCCTTGGCCGGCCCGCCGATGGTGACGGTGCTGCCCGGCGACATCACGAAGGACACCGGCACCACCACGCGCTGGCGCACCACCTGGTTGCGGTGCTTGGCGGGCGTCCACTTCGGGCCGCTTTTGATGAGGCGAATGGCTTCGGCATCAAGCTCAGGCGACACGGGCGTTTCCACCTTCACCTCGTTCACGGTGCCGGTTTTTTCCACCACGAAGCTCACCTTCACCGTGCCCTGAATGCCTTTTTGCATGGCGCTGGCGGGGTATTTCTGGTGCGCGGCCAGAAACTGAGCGTAGCGCTCGGTGCCGCCCAGGGGCACGGCGGGCTGCTGCACCGAGTCGTACACGGCATTGGCTGAAGGCTTGGGTGGCATTTTGCGCTTCTGGGCGTGGGCCGACAGGCTGAAGAAACTAAGGCCGCCAAGCAGCAGGAGCATCGGGATTTTCATGCGTAGAAAAGGGGGAAGGAGAGAGGGAAATGAAAAAGACAGTTGCAGCGCAAAGGCCGTGCCCGCCGAAATAGTGCCGGCGTGCTGCGCAAAGAACGGCAGCCCGCGCCCCGTCTGGTTTCGCCTTCCCTGCTATTATGACGTTCTTTGAAGCGAAATACTGCATCTCCCAACGCATAATTTAGCATGAGCACCGAAAGCCGCGCCCCCGAACCCGTGGGCGCCTACCCCTATACCCGCCGTGTGGGCAACCTCCTGTTTCTATCCGGCGTGGGGCCGCGCCAGCGCGGCCAGAAGGCCATTCCCGGCGTGGAGCTGGACGAAGACGGCAATATCCTGCGCTACGACTTTGAAAGCCAGTGCCGCGCCGTGTTCCAGAACGTGCGCTACATTCTGGAAGAAGCCGGGGCCGAGTGGGATGATTTGGTGGACGTAACCGTGTTCCTGACCAACATGAAGGACGACTTCCCCACCTACAACCGCCTCTACGCCGAGTACTTTGCCACGGCCCAGCCCTGCCGTACCACCCTCGAAATAAACTGCCTGCCCACACCCATTGCCATCGAGTTGAAGTGCATTGCCGCGCTGCCGAATTAATGGGGATTTAATGCTTTCGGCGTAACACGCGGAGAAATTTAGGGGTTATTGGCCCCAATGTACATCCGTAAAAACCTCCGCTGGAGCGTGGTATGGCGCTTGACGCGTCGCAGCCTGCTCATTTTTGTCGTCTACAACACGTTGATATGCCTGCTCTACGGGCCGCTCAACGTGCACGTTCTTGACATTCCGTGGCAGCCGGTGGCGCTGCTCGGTACGGCCGTGGCCTTCTACATCGGCTTCAAGAGCAACGGCTCCTACGACCGGTTCTGGGAGGGCCGCCAGCTGTGGGGCACCATCGTGAACACAAGCCGCGTGTGGGCCATCCGCACCTTCGATTTCGTGCAGGCCGTGCCCGATGGCGTGGGCCCCGACCCGCGCTACATCACTGAGCTGCACCGCCGCCTGCTCTACCGCCAGATTGCCTGGGTGAATGCCCTGCGCCTGCACCTGCGCCGCCAAACCGCCGCCCTCTGGGACACCGAAGTAGCGCCTTTCCTGCCCCCATCCGAGGCCGAACAGGCCAAAAACCTCAGCAACCCGCCCACCCACCTGCTGCGCCGCCAGAGCGTGGAGCTGCGCGAGCTCTGCCAGCGCGGCCTGCTCACCGAGTTCCGCCAGGTGGCCCTGATGCAGACCATTCAGGACCTGCTGAACGCGCAGGGCGGCTGCGAGCGCATTAAAAACACACCGTTTCCGCGCCAGTTTGCCTACTTCAGCTTCGTGTTTGTGTGGGTGTTTGCGGCCATTCTGCCGCTGGGGCTGGTGGAGGAATTCGACAGCCGCCTGGCCCTGGGCCAGTACCACGTCTGGCTGATGGTGCCGTTTTCGGTGCTCGTGTCGTGGGTGTTCAACGTGATTGAAGTGGTGGGCCACACCAGCGAAAACCCCTTCGAAAACGACATCTACGACGTGCCCATGACCTCCATCTGCCGCAGCATCGAAATCGACCTGCGCGAGCTGCTCGAAGAAACGGAGATGCCGCCCCGGATTGAGCCGGTGAATGACGTGATGTATTAACGGGGGATGGATTGGTAAGCGACTGGAGCAGCGCTTCCAAACTAAGCTCGACCTAACGGAAACCCATCTCCGGCGTAAGGAATGGCATCTGTCATCCTTTTCCGAACGCCTGATGCCCAAGCTTCCCAATCCCGCCCGTACCTCGGGCCTCACCACCTCTTCCTGGTTTGGCACCGCGCCCAGCCTGCCCACCTTTGAGCCGCTCGGCGAAGACACCACCGCCGACGTGGTGATTGTGGGCGGCGGCATTGCCGGCCTCACCACCGCGTATTTGCTGAGCAGGGAAGGCGCGAAAGTGCTGCTGCTGGAAGACGGCGAGCTGGCCAGCGGCGAAAGCGGCCGCACCACGGCCCACCTGTCCAACGCCCTCGACGACCGGTACACGACGCTGGAAAACCTGTTTGGGAAGGAGGGCGCCCGCCTGGCCGCCGACAGCCACACCGTGGCCATTGCCGCGATTGAGGACATCGTGGAAAAGGAAAAAATCGAGTGTGACTTCACCCGCCTCGACGGCTACCTGTTTCTGCCCAAGGGCGGCCGCAGCCAGGAGCTGAGCGATGAGCTGGCCGCCGCCCACCGCGCCGGCCTCACCCACGTAGAGCACCTGTCGGAGGCCAGCACCGCGGGTTTCGAACCGGGCGAATGCCTGCGCTGGCCCCGGCAGGGCCAGTTTCACGTCCTGAAATACCTGGCCGGGCTGGCGGCTGCCATTACCCGGCAGGGCGGGCGCATCTGCACCAACACGCACGTGAGCGAGGTGCACGGCGGGGCCAATGCCCGCGTAGTTACTGCCAACGGCATCGAAGCCAAAGCCACCAAAGGCGTTGTTGTGGCCACCAACACGCCCTTCAACGACCGGGTGGTGATGCACACCAAGCAAGCTGCCTACCGCACCTACGTGGTGGCCGCCCGCGTGCCCAAAGGCTCGGTGACCAAGGCCTTGTATTGGGACACGGCCGACCCGTACCACTACATCCGCCTGCAGGAGGTGGCCGCCGGCCCCCGCGGCGCGGCCGGCTACGACCTGCTCATTGTGGGCGGCGAGGACCACAAAACCGGCCAAGACGACCACCCCGAAGCCCGCCTCGACTGCCTGGAGGAGTGGGTGCGTGCCCGGTTCGCCATGGTGCAAGACTTCGAATACCGGTGGTCAGGGCAGGTGATGGAGCCGCAGGATAGCCTGGCCTTTGCCGGCCGCAACCCGCTCGACGCCGACAATGTGTTCATCATCACCGGCGACTCGGGCCACGGCATGACGCACGGCACGCTGGGGCCGATGATTATCACCGACCTCATCCAAGGCCGCCCCAACCCCTGGGCCGCCCTCTACGACCCCGGCCGCGTGACTGTGAAGCGCGAAAGCGCCCAGGAATTCATCCGCGAAAACGTGAACGTGGCCCTGGAATACACCGAGCTGCTCACCGGCGGCGATGTGAAGACCCCCGACGAAATCCCCGTTGGCGAGGGTGCCATATTTCGGCGCGGCCTCAGCAAAGTGGCGGTGTACAAGGACAACCAGGGCGCTATGCACGAATGCTCGGCCATTTGCCCTCACCTGGGCTGCGTGGTGCACTGGAACAACCTCGAAAAAAGCTGGGACTGCCCCTGCCACGGCTCCCGCTTCACGGCCCTGGGCGAGCTGCTCAGCGGCCCGGCCAATTCAGGGCTGGCGGCCGTGTAGCGTCAGGCTGCTCAGGCTGTCTGACGCAGTTAAGGCCTGCTGGCCGTAGGTAAGGGAAGTAGGGGGCAGCGGCTGCGGTAGATGCCCGAGAACCTGCGCGGCAACGCTTCTGCCGCGCAGGAGCCGTAATTTTGCATCATGAAACTTCCCTTGACTTTAGCTCGGGGCCGGAGGGCCGCACTGCTGGCTGGGCTGGCCCTCGTGCTGCCCGCCTGCCAGGCCGACCAGCAGCGCCTGGCCCGCCTCGAAGCCGTGCAGCAGCAACAGGCCCGCGAGCTGGCCCGCCTGCGCCAGCAGCTGGCCGATAAGGAAGAAGAAGTGGCCGAGCTCGAAACCTGCGTCGGCGACCTGGAAAGCGCCGTGTACGACGACGGAGATTCAACGGCCTACGACGAGGACGAGCGCCCGGCGCTAAAGCAGCTGTAGCGCGAACCAGCGGTACGGGCGTGCTACAGCGCTAACCCATTTGGCCGTTCTTCGCGTTAATTGCCGCATTACCCGCTTTCGCTGCATGAACCACCAGACGCGCCGCCTCCGCTACTTTTTTTCCAGCCAGAATTTTTCCGATGGGGTGCGCATTACGGTGTCCATTTTGCTGCCGGCGGTGCTGCTGGGGCAGTGGGGGCACTTTGCCGAGGGGCTGAGCATCTCGACCGGGGCCGTGTGCGTGAGCGTGACCGACACGCCCGGCCCCGCCGCCCACCGCCGCAACGGCATGCTGGCCGCCCTGGTACTGGTGGGGGCCACGGCCCTGCTCACGAGCGTGGCCGCCCTCAACGTCTGGACGCTGGCCCTCGAAGTCGGAGTGCTAAGCTTCGGGCTGACCATGCTGCTGGTGTGGGGCGCGCGGGCCGGGGCCGTGGGCACCGCCGCCCTGCTGAACGTGGTGCTGCTGCTGGCCCACCCGCCCGCGCTGGCCGATGCCCTGTCCCATGCGGGCCTGCTGTTGCTGGGCGGCATCTGGTACGCGGGGCTGGCCATGCTGGCCTACCAGGTGCGGCCCTACCGCCCGGCCCAGCAGGCGCTGGGCGAGTGCATTCATGCCCTGGCCCGCTTTCTGGACCTCAAAGCCAAGTTCTACAACACCGCCACCGACCTCGACGAAGACTACCGCCAGCTCGTAGCCCAGCAGGTGGTGGTGAACGAAAAGCAGGAAGCCGTGCGCGACCTGCTCTTCCGCACCCGCCAGATTGTGAACGAAACCACCACCACCGGCCGCCGTCTGGTCCTCACCTTCGTGGAAACGGTGGATTTGTACGAGCGCATCACGGTGGGGTATTACGACTACTCGGCCGTGCGCGAAAGCTATGGCCACACCGGCATTCTGGACGATGTGGCCCGGCTCATCCGGCACGTGGCTACTGAATTGGACCACCTCGGCGTGGCCATCCAGACCAACAATGCCCACCCCGGCACCGGCCCCGTGCTCACGGCCGAGTGGGACCGTCTGCAAGCCCGCATCAGCGCCCTCGAAGGCGCGGCGGGCAGCGGCAACACGCTGGTGTTGAAGAAAATACTGGTGAACCTGCGCGACATCATCCGGCGCGTGGGCAACATCCGCCGCTACTTCGATGAAGCCCTTTCGGCCGCCGCGCCCGCCGCCAGCCGCGCCGCCGAGCACACCCAGTTCGTGGCCCCCCAGGAAATCGAGCTGCGTGCCCTGGGCCAGAACTTCACCATGAAATCGGCCGTGTTCCGCCACGCCGTGCGCATGATGGTGGCCTGCCTAGTGGCCTATGCCGTGGCCGAAACCCTGTGGCACGGCCAGCACAACTACTGGATTCTGATGACGGTGACCATCATGCTCAAGCCCGGGTTCAGCCTCACGCGGCAGCGCAACACCGAGCGCATCATCGGCACGCTGGCGGGCGGGGCGCTGGGCGGGCTCATCTTGTGGGCGGTGCCGTGGCCCGAGGCCCGGTTTGCCATTCTGGTGGTGTTTATGGTGGTGGCGTACAGCTTTCAGCGCACCGTGTACCTGGTCACGGTGGTGTTTCTGACGGCCTACCTGCTCATCATGTTCCGATTTCTGGGGCTGAGCTACCTGGGCGTGGCGCAGGAGCGCATCATCGATACGCTCATGGGCTGCGCCATTGCGTTTTCGGCCGGCTATTTCCTGTTTCCAAGCTGGGAATCGGAGCAGCTGACCGACTACATGGCCGCCGCCCTGCGCGCCAATCTGGCCTACCTGCGCCAGCTGGCCGACCGCCTCGCCGGCCGCCCGCTATCGGCCAACAACTACCGCCTGCTGCGCAAGGAAGTGTACGTGAGCGGGGCCAACCTCGCCGCCGCCTTCCAGCGCATGCTCACCGAGCCCAAAAGCAAGCAGCACCACCCCACCGAAACCCACGAATTTGTGGTGCTGAACCACATTCTCTCGTCCAACATCGCGGCCCTCACCGGCACCCTGCGCGAGGCCGCGCCCGCCGTGCCGCCCTTCCCGCCCGAGAGCCGCCGCGCTCTTACCAGCGCCGTGGCCGCCCTTAGCAAAAGTTTAGCCCGCATCGCGCCCGCCACTGCCCCGCCTGCCGTGGAGCTGGCCGCGCCCGAGCCTAACATCTCCGTCGCCGCCGCCGACGACAAGCTGCTGCTGGAGCAGCTCACGTTCCTGCAGAAAGTGAGCGGGGATATTGGGAAAATAACGGAGGTGCTGGCGAAGTAGGGGCGGGGCTCCGGAACGGTGCCGCTCGCGCGCCAATCTTCCCTAGGCCTTCGCCCGGGCCAGCTGCAGCGTTTGCGACAGCCGCTGCAGCTTCTCTTCCAACTCCCGGGCGGCCAGCTCGCATACGGCTTCAATGGTCGAGAATAATGCGTGCACCTGAGCCATATTTTCGGCGCGGCCGGCATCGCCGGGCTCGTTGGCAATCAGCAGCGCGGCCAGGGCTTGCAAGGCTTTGGCATTGTCTTCGAACTCCGGGTTGATGCCCACGGTGGCAAATGTAGGGATGATGGAGTGCGTGGCCGATTTCAGGGCGCTCCATTCGTTCGCCTCAATGGCCGCTTTCATGGTTTGCACCAGCTGCGGAATCTCCTGCAGGTACAGGTAAATCATCTCAGCCATGCGCGAATCGCTCTTGGTGATGCGGCGCAGGTAGTCGAAATTGACGCAGGTAACCATGGGCTGCGGCTCGGCATCCATCTGGTCCGGCTCGTCGGTGGGCTTGTTGTAGCCCGAGCTTTTCAGGTACTTGATGATTTTGCTGTAGAGCAGCTTGTCGTCGATGGGCTTCGAGATGTAGTCGTTCATGCCCACGGCTTTACATTTCTCCACGTCCACGGTGGTCACGTCGGCCGTGAGGGCGATGATGGGCACGTTGGAATGCAGCTGCGTGCGGATGTATTCAGTGGCGTCGAAGCCGTTCATCACGGGCATCTGCAAGTCCATCAGCACAATATCGAAGTGCATGGTACGCATCTTGTCGATGGCAATCTGCCCGTTGCCGGCCACTTCCATTTCGAAGCCGAAATCTTCCAACAGCGTTTTCATCAGCAACTGGTTGAGGGCAATGTCCTCCACCACCAGGATGCGCACATCTTTGAAACCGGTTTCCAGCTCCACGGTCAGGTTGGATTCCGCGTCGGCTTTTTCCAGCGTTTTATTGAAGCTCAGAATGAAGCTGAACGTGGAGCCCTTGCCCACCTTGCTTTTCACGTTGATGGTGCCGCCTTGCGGCTCCACCAGGTTTTTCACGATGGCCAGGCCCAGGCCCGTGCCGCCGTACAGGCGGCTGGTGCCGCTGGTGGCCTGCTGAAAATTATCGAACACCGTCCCCAGCTTCGACTGCTCGATGCCAATGCCGGTATCGGTCACGGCAAACTCTAGGATGACTTTTTCGGCGTCTTGCACCAGCATCCGCACGCCCACCGTGATGCTGCCCTCGCTGGTGAATTTCACGGCGTTGCTCACCAGGTTCAGAATAATTTGGTGCAGGCGCACGGGGTCGCCCACCACCACTTCCGGAATTTTCTCGTCGTATTCCATCACCAATTCCAGGTTTTTTTCCTGGATTTTGGTCTCGAACAAGTGCACCATTGCCGCCACCGAGGCCGAAAGCTTGAACGGAATCTGCTCAAACGTCATCCGGCCGGCGTCCACCTTGGCCAGGTCCAGAATGTCGTTTATCAGCACAATCAGCGTGTCGCCGCTCAGCTTGATGGCCGTGAGGTATTCCTGCTGCTTTTCGGTCAATTCCGTCTTCAGCACCACCTTCGTGAATCCGATGATGGCATTCATCGGCGTACGGATTTCGTGGCTCATGTTGCTGAGGAACTGCTGCTTGGCTTTCACGGCATCTTCGGCGATGCCGGTGGCGCTTTCGGCTTTGGCCTGGGCTTCCTCGGCCAGCACGGTGGCGCGCTCGGCGGCAATTTTGGCCTCCGTCAGCTCCGTGGCAATGCGTTTCTGGTCGGTCACGTCGCGGGCCACAATCACCACGCCCAGCACGTGCCCTTCGTCGTTTTTATACACCGAGCCGTTGAACAGCACGTCGGTCAGCTTGCCGTCTTTGTGCCGCAGCGTGAGCGGCGAATCGGCCACAGTGCCCTTGGCAAACACCTCCTGGTACACCTCGCGCGCCATCTGCGGCTCGGTGAAATAAGTGAAGAAATCGGAGCCCAAAAGCTGCTCGCGCTCAATGCCGGTGATGTACACCGTGGCCATGTTCATGTCCGTAATCTTGCCCTCGGGACTGATGGTCACCAGCGGGTCGCGGCTGGCCTCAATCAGGCTGCGGGCGTAGTTGGCAATGCGCAATTCGGCCGCCCGCTTCACCTTCTCATCGTTCTGAAAAGCCAGCTCCTTATTGGCAATCACCAATTCAGCAGCCCGCTTTTCCTTCTCGTCGTTCTGAAACGCCAGCTCAATATTGGCAATGCTGAGCTCCTGAGCGCGTTTTTCCTTCTCGTCATTTTGGAACGCCAGCTCTGTATTGGCAATGCTCAGTTCCTGCGCCCGCTTTTCCTTCTCATCGTTTTGGAACGCCAACTCGGTGTTCGCTACGCTCAACTCCTGCGCTCGTTTTTCCTTTTCGTCGTTTTGGAAAGCAAGCTCCGTGTTGGCAATGCCCAGTTCCTGCGCTCGTTTTTCCTTTTCGTCATTCTGGAAAGCGAGCTCCTCATTGGCAATGCTAAGCTCGGCGGCGCGTTTCTCTTTTTCATCATTTTGGAAGGCCAGCTCAGTGTTGGCCACGCCTAACTCCTGGGCGCGCTTTTCCTTCTCATCATTTTGGAAGGCCAGCTCCTTGTTGGCAATCACCAACTCGGCGGCGCGCTTTTCCTTCTCGTCATTTTGGAAGGCCAGTTCCTCGTTTGCAATGCTCAACTCGGCCGCACGCTTCTCTTTCTCATCATTCTGGAAAGCCAATTCTTCGTTGGCAATGCTTAGCTCATCGGCGCGTTTTTCCTTCTCGTTGTGCTGGAAAGCGAGTTCCTTGTTGGCGATGCCCAGCTCGGTGGCCCAGTTTTTCTCGGCCACTTCGCGGGCCACCAGCACCGCACCCAGCACCTGGCCGTGGTCGTCCTGGTTCACCGTGCCGTCGAGCAGCACCTCCGTGGGGGCGCCATTGGCGTGGAGCAGCGTGCAGGCCACGTTGGTGATTGCACCGGTAGCCAGCACTTCCCGGTACATCTGCTCCACCACGACGGGCTCGGCGAAATAGGCAAAGAAAACGGAGCCCATGAGCGTGTCACGGTCCACGCCCGTACTCTTAACCGCTGCCTCGTTCGTGTCAATAATGTGACCCGTCAGGTCCACGGTGACCAGCAAATCCTGGCTGGCTTCCATTAGCCGGCGGTAACGCTTTTCGCTTTCCTTCATGGGAGTAATTGGACTGGCCCGGAAGGCAAGTATTAGCTGGTTTATAATGGCGCCGACTGGTTGGAAGGCGGGACGAAAAGGCGTCTGCCCACTAAAAATCCCGGTATACCGCAGGCGGCTATAAGCTAAATCCTAAATAATTGTTTTACAGAAAAATAGCTGTATGCAAGGTAAGGCTTTTTACTCAAGTGCTGGCCGTCCTTAACGTTACTTCAGCACCATAACCTTGATGGTTACCCGGTTCGGAAATACAGATAAACGCAAGCGGGCAATTCCGGCGGGTTAGAACGGCCGCGCATTACGCCAGAAAGCCCATCCGGGCGACCGAACGGGCTTTCTTATTTGTATTTACTAAGCGCTATTTCGCGGCTGTGCCGTCGGGCTTCAGCGTGCGGCCCAGCCACTCAAAAAACACCCGCTGCCAGAGCACCGAGTTCTGCGGCTTCATCACCCAGTGGCCTTCGTTGGGCAAATACAGAAACCGGCTCGGAATCCCGCGCAGCTGCGCCGTGCCAAACGCCTCCATGGCCTGCCCCTCGGGCACCCGGAAATCCTTGCCGCCCTGGATGACCAGGATGGGCGTGTCCCAGTTTTTGGCAAACATCTGGGGGTTGAATTCCTGGTAGGATTTGGGCTGGGGCGAGTCCCAGGGCGCGCCGCCCATGTCGTGTTTGGCGAAGAACATTTCCTCGGTACTGGGGTACCAGCTCGTGAGGTTATAGAGGCCGTCGTGGGCGATGAAGGTCTTGAAACGGCCCTCGTGGTGGCCAGCCAGGAAGTACACCGAGTAGCCGCCGTAGCTGGCGCCCACGCAGCCGCGCCGGTCTTTATCGACATAGCTTTCCTTGCTCACCGCATCAATGGCCGAGAGGTAGTCCTTAATCGGCTGGCCGCCCCAGTCGCCCGAAATGGCGTCGTTCCACTCGCGGCCGAAGCCGGGCAGCCCACGTCGGTTGGGGGCCACAATGATGTAGCCGTTGGCCGCCATCAGCTGGAAATTCCAGCGGTAGCTCTGGCTTTGGGTGATGGGCGACTGCGGCCCGCCCTGGCAGTAGAGCAGCGTGGGGTACTTCTTGGCCGGGTCGAAATCGGGCGGATAAATCACGTACACCTGCATCTGCTTGCCGTCGGTGGTGGTCACGCGCCGGTCTTCCACCTTGCCGAATTTGATACCCGCCAGCTCCTGCTGGTTGATGGTGGTGAGGGGCGCTTCCTTGCCCGTTTTCAAATCCAGCCGCACGATGTCGGCAAAGGCCGAGAGGGTGGTGCGGTTGGCCACGGCCTGGTCCTTGCCCACCAGCTCAAACGCGTTGTAGTTCTGCGCGCCATTCGTAATCTGACGAATTTTACCGCCCTTGCTCGGCACCGCAAACAGCTGCTCGGCGCCCGTCACCACGGCCGCGAAGTAGATGGTTTTGCCGTCGGCGCTCCAGCGCACGTTGGCCGCGCTCAGCTCCGAGCCTTTGGTGATGTCGACGCGCTTTTTGCTGGCGAAATCATACACCACGATGCCGTTGCGGTCCGACTCGAAGCCCGGCGTGGCCATGCTCAGCCAGGCCACTTGCTTGCCATCGGGCGAGAAGTTGGGCTCGGTGTCGTAGCCGCCCAGGCCCTCGCTCAGGTTCACGGTTTTCTGGTCGTGAATGTCGTAGAGGTAGATATCCGAGTTCGTGCTCTCCGCCTCGGCGCGGCCGGTGAGCTTGCGGCTGGTGTAGGCAATGCGGTAGCCGTCGGGCGAGAAAGCCAGCTGCTCCGAGCCACCGTCGGGCATCAGGGGCGAGTCGAATTTCTCGCCGGGCATCAGGTCCTTGCCGTAGCCTTCGGGCTTGCCGTCGGTGTTCAGGGGCTGGAAGAAAACGTGGCTGGCGAGGTGGTCGTCCCACACGTTCCAGTGGCGGTAGTTCAAGTCGTCGATGATTTTGGCGTCGGCCTTGGGCAGGTCCGGGAACATATCCAGCGTGGTCGGGCTCGATTTTACGTCCTGTGTGTAGAGGATGAAATTGGCCTTCGGCGCGTATTTCAGGTTGCTCAGGCCCTGGTCGGGAAATTCGCTGAGCTTGGCTTTGCCGGTGCCGTCGGCACTCATGACGTAGAGCTGGTCGGTGCCGCTTTCGCCCGAAATGAACGTCAGTTTGCCATCGGGCCGCCAGTTCAGGGTGTTTTCCGAGCCGGGCGTGTCGGTGATTTTCTTGGGCTGCCCACCGGCCACGGGCACCGTCCAGATGTCGGCGTTGCCCTTGTTTTCGGCCAGGTTGTATTTGGTCACGGTGTAGGCCACCGTCTTGCCATCGGGCGACACCTGCATTTCGCCCAGCCGGCCCAGCTGCCACAGCTTTTCGGGGGTGAGGACGGACGATGGGGGAGGGGTTTGGGCGGCCGCTGCGAGTGGGAGCAAAGCCAGCGCGCCAAGAAAGAGCTTGTTCATGCCCGAAAATTACGGACTACCAGCACATGGCGCGGCAGTGAGCTCACTGAGGCAATATATATTATTTACTATTTAATAAGTACGTTTATACTAATCCACTTGCCCTGAACGCCATATGAAATCAGTTTTCCTCCGTCGGCTACTGCCCGCCAGCCTGTTATTCGCCGTGGCCCTGCTGCTGATTGCCGCTTCTGCCCGCGCCCAGCAGCCCGCCAGCCCCGCGCCCGCCAAGCGCAGCCTGCCGCCCATCCCCGGCCTTGGCCCCGAACCGGTCCTGCCCGCCAACCCCACCGCTGCCCAGCGGGCCGCCTACAACCGCGAAATGGCCGAGCGCACCCGCGTCCGCTGGAATTACCTGCTTACCGATTCGCTGATGCGGGCCCGGGTGCTCAACGAGCAGCCCAACGCCCTGCTGGTCGAAACCGTGAAAAACCTCAAGCCCGGCACCGCCCTCGACGCCGACATGGGCGAGGGCCGCAACGCCATTTACCTGGCCCAGCAAGGCTGGCAGGTGACGGGCGCCGACGTGGCCGAAAAAGCCCTCGATTACGCCCAAAAAAGGGCCGCCAAGCTGGGTGTGAAAATCACCACCGAAGTAGCCGACATGGCCAAATACGACTGGGGCACCAGCAAATGGGACCTCATCGTGCTGAGCTACGCCGGCGGCCGCGACTACGCCGACCGCATCATGCGCGCCCTCAAACCGGGCGGCCTGGTCGTGCTCGAAGCCTTCCACATGGACGCCACCGAGAAGCTGCAAGTGGTGGGCGGCGACTACCGCGTATTTTTCAAAACCAACGAATTGCCAAAATTATATACCGCCGCTGGCCTCAAAATCGTGCGCTACGAAGAGCCCATCGGCACTGCCGACTTCACCAAGCAGCAGTTGCGGCTGGTAAAAATGGTGGCCCAAAAGCCATTGTAGCCAGCAGTAAAATCAAAGAAAAACCTCCCACAATCGTTTGCAGGAGGTTTTTCTTTTGTAGGGTGACAGCCACTTGGTGTCGTCGAAACGGACCAAGGAATCAAATATCAGCCTTTTTTCGGCCTGAGCCGCCGGTTTTTTTTCCGCCGCCGTCGGTTTTGTTCACCGTAGCCCAGGCGCGGGCCTCGGCTTCTTTCTCCGAAACGCCTTTCTTCTCGTAGCCTTCTTCGATGTGCTCGGCCTGGCGCTTCTGCTTGTCGGTGTACTTCGATTTATCTCCCTGAGGCATGATGATGGTGAAATAAAAATGGAAAGAACACGGCCCGTAGTGTCGGGCCACCGGTTTTTTTTACGCACGAGGCAGGAGATGAGTTAGGCCGAGCTTACTACCTTCGTACCCGGTTCCGGCCATTTTCTTTTTTATATGCGCCACGTCGCCGACATCCCTCATCCCGCCGTCAAAATCACGCTCCTGGCCTGGAACGGCAAGTTCCTGCTAAAACTGGAGCAGGGCAACCTGGAGCAGACCTACAAAGTGGCCGAGCTCGACCTGCTCACCGGCTCCGATGCCGAGGTTCGCGAGTTGCTCGATGACGAGTTCCTGGCCGCCGCCATTGCCCGTTTCCAGGCCATGCGCGACGATTTGCAGGCCGCCTTCGACCGCCACGAGCTGCGCTAACCGCTGATTCAATCCCCCGCGTTATGTCTAAAATTTACTTCCTGCTGCTGATGCTGGCCGGTCTGCTTTCGGCCGCCCCGGCCGCGGCCCAGCTCTACGACGTGCGTCCCGGCGACGTGAACTACAACAAAAAGCCCCGTGCCGCCCTCAAAGTGCAGGTCGATGGCAAGGCCACCGACGTGCGCGAGTTTTTCCAGGACTGGATGAAGAGCAGCTACAACGTGAAGTTCAAGACCGGCGGCGTGCTGGGCATGGGCAAAAGCGACGTGCTGGTGGCCCGCCAAACCCCCGCCAGCACCATTTCGGGCAAGCTCGTGGATTTGTACGCCACCATCATCGCCCCGTCGGATTCGGTGTCCGAAGTCGCCATTTTCGGGGGCTTCGATGACAACACGTTCTTCGACCCCAGCAGCACCAAGGCCGAGTACGATGCCCTGCGCGCCGTGGCCCAGAACTTTGCCGGCGCTGCCCGCCTTAAGGCATACCGCGACATGATTGCCGAAGCCGAGAAGAAGCTCAAAGCCACCGAAAAGGAAAAAGACCGCCTCGAAAAGGAGCAGGCCTCGCTGAAAAGCAACACCGAAGCCAACCTGGCCCGCATCGAAGAGCTGAAGAAAAAGAACGCCGAAAACCTGCTGCAATCGCGCACCGATTCGGCCTCGCAACTCAAAAACAACAAGCTGCTCGACGAAAGCCGCCTGCGCCTGCAACGCCGCCGCGACCGCCTCTCGGCCCTCGACCGCAAAAACTAGCCCCGCCGCCGGCCGTATTCTGGTCATGGACAACCCCAACTCGCCCCTCGATACCCTCCGCCAGCTCAAGGAAATGCTGGATTCCGGGGCCATCACGCCCACCGAGTTCGAAGCCCTGAAGCAACGACTCGTGTTCACCGCGCCCGCTACGCCCACGGCGTCAGCTACTCCTGTCGCTCCCGCATCCATCGTTCCCGAGCCCGTGGTCCCGCCCACGCCGCCCGTTTTCGACCGTCCGCCCGTGGCCACAGAGCCGGTTTTGCCGCTTGTCGAAGCGTTGCCTGAGCCCGGGCCCGTGCACTTCACGGCCGGCCCCGAGCCACTGCCCGGGCCCGAACCCGCCTGGCGAACCCGCAACGAATTTCCGCCTATGGCAGAGGAGCCGGCCCGCAACCCATTGGCCTTGGTTTTTGCCATCGGCGGCGTGCTGGCCTTTCTGGCGGTGGTGCTGTATTTGAATCTGAACCGGCCGCCGTCGGAGCACATTTCCAGCACCAGCCAAACGGCGGCCGACTCGCTGGCCGCGCCCATTGAAACCGGTCCGCAGGCCGAGCCGCTGCCCGCCACCGCAGCCGCCCCCGAAACCGTGCGCGTGGCCCCCGCGCATCCCGCGCCGGTTATCCAGCCCCGCACCACGCCTACGCGTTCAGATTCTGTCGAAACTGCGTCGCCACCAACTGCTTCGGATTCGGCTGCGCGCCAATAAGCCAGCTGTTTTCACGGGCGAGCTTACTCCGATTTGCTTCAACGTGCGGGCCGTTTGGCCGTATGAAAACCCCAGCCCGCACCGGCTGGGGTTTCCTTTTGCGCTTATCCGTCCTCCTAAACACCGCAACCATGCTGCTTTCCCGACTCTTATTGCTCAACGCCGCGGCTGGTCTGCTACTGGCGGGCTGTTCATCGCCCAGCGGCAAAACCGAAACGGCCGCCACCGGCACCGCCGCCAATTCGAACAGCGCCAGCACCGATACGGCCGCCGCCCATTCGCCCCTGCAAGTGGTGGCCGAATTCACCGACCCGCAGATGGTGGGCGTGGCCGTGGCCCCGGGCGGCGAAATGTTCGCCTGCTTTCCGCGCTGGGACTACAACCCCGTGTATCCCATCGCCAAAGTCGGCCCCAACAACACCCTCACGCCATACCCCAACGCCAGCTGGTGTATGTGGAACGACTCCGTGAAATCGGAACCACTCAAACATTGGATTTGCCCCCAAACCGTATTTGCCGATAAATCCGGCATGGTCTGGATACTCGACCCCGCCGCACCCGGCCTGAAATTCACCGTGCCCGGCGGTCCCAAACTGGTGAAGACCGACCCCAAAACCGGTAAGGTTCTGCTCACCATTCCCTTTCCGGCCGATGTGGCCCCGCGCAAATCCTACCTCAACGACGTCCGCATCGACCTGCAGAACAACTACGCCTACCTAACCGAATCGGGCATGGGCGCGCTGGTGGTCACCGATTTGAAAACGCTGAAATCGCGCCGTCTGCTGGCCAAACACCCATCCACCAAAGCCGTGAAAGGCCTGGTCTTGAAAGCCGAAGGCCACCCAATGATTGACGCGCAGGGCAAGCCCGCTCAGTTCAACGCCGACGGCATCGCCCTGAGCACCGATAATGCTTACCTCTACTACTGCCCGCTCACCGGCCACACCCTCTACCGCATCAAAACCGCTGCCCTGCGTGATGCCGCTTTGAGCGAAGCCCAACTGGCCCAGCAAGTGGAAACCGTAGGCGAAATCCCCGCCTCCGACGGCCTCGAAATCGACGCCGCCAACAACGTCTATATTACGTCCTTCGAGCAAAGCGCCCTGGTGCGCCGCACGCCCGCCGGCAAAATCGAAACCGTTGCCAAAGATTCCCGCCTGCAATGGCCCGATACCTACAGCTTTGCCGCCGATGGCAACCTGTACGTGGCCAACTCCGCCATCCACAAAACCCCCAACTGGAACAAGGGCGTGGGCCAGCCCCGCCAGCCCTTCCGCATCTTCAAAATGGCTTTGCCGAAATAAGCCATTCGGCGAAATAATCAAAAATCAAAAAAGCCGCACCATAGTCAGGTGCGGCTTTTTTGTGCCTTTATAGAATAGCAATAGTTGTTTTTACAGCGCTGCCAGTGGCTGAATCTTCACGCCCTTCTGAAAAATATCGTATTTCTCGCTGGGGTGGGTCAGCACGTCCATGCAGTGGTGATGGCGGCGGTTCATGGTGTCATGAACGGTGTACACGCCGTCGAGTTTGGGCGAGATGCCGCGCACGCGCACCTTATCGCCAAAATTGAAAGGGCCGCCCCAGGGTTTCAGCAAGTCGCGCGACAGAGCCATCCAGCGCTTTTTGCTCCCATAATGCGGTTTGATGTGGGAATTGTCGGCTGTGATAAACGGCTCGTTGTCCGTTTGCCCGGGCACGGCCTGGTAGGCGGTAGCCGTCACAGTATAGGTGAGAACGTGGGTAACCATTTTTTTCGCCTTAGCTGCGTGCCGCAACATGGTTCGGTGCGGTATCAGAAACTCCTTGAGTCCCTTGGCTTCGGCGGCGGGTGCGCTATGAAAAAGCGGCGTAGTCAGGGCTGCCGCAGCAATAAATAGGTCGGCTAATAACTTAACATTGTTCATCCAATTGATATTCGTCCACCCGCCAAAATGCCCGGCGGTATAGGCCCTGTCCGGAGCTTAAAAAACGGACAGAAAATTATTAACGGTTTGATTAGTAGATAAGTTTTGATAAATCAGAATGTACAATTCGGAAATAGCTTGCACGGCGCGTTAGGGTGTTATATAGTAAAAAGTTTATATGATTCATGAGACTGCCGCGGCCTTGTGCTCCCTGCTTTCAGCTCGGTGACATGACCGTATCAGGCGGGGCTGCGTAGAAATTAAAACTCGTCATCCTGTCGTTTTTCGATAAATTGACCAGCCAAGCGACTGCACGAACCAAGTGGGGGTAAGGTCATTAGATTGACTATCAGAAAAATTTGCATACCCGCATACAGGTTTTTACCTGTGTAATAAGCCTATTACTTTTACGCAGCCTTACCTAAGCTGAATTCCCAATGGACTCTTATTCCTATATCGCCAACGCCGACGCGGCGGCCATCGAAACCCTGTATCAGGCGTACCAGCAGAACCCGGAATCGGTGGATTTCGGGTGGCGCAAGTTTTTTGAAGGGTTTGATTTCTCGCAGCAGTTCCCCGAGGGTGCGCCCGTAGTGCCCGGCGCGGCTACCAATGGCGCGCCTGCTACCAATGGCACCGCTGCTGCTGCGAAAGCTGCCACCAGCACTGCCCCGCAGGCCGACGACTACGGCGTGCTCAATACCCCTGCCTCGACCAATAATGCCCCTGGCACCCTGGCCAGCGGCGAAGTGGCGGCCGACAAGGAAACGGCCGTGCGCAACCTCATCCACGCCTACCGCAGCCGCGGTCACCTCCGCGCCAAAACCAATCCGGTGCGCGAGCGCAAGGACCGTAAGCCCCGCCTCGACCTCGCCGATTTTGGCCTGGGCGAAGCCGATTTGGATACCGTATTCCGCAACGGCGAAGTGCTGGGCCTGGGCGGGCCGGCCAAGCTGCGCGACATCGTGGCGGCGCTGGAGAAGATTTATACCGGCGCCATCGGCTTCGAGTATATGTATATCCGCGACCCGCAGGTGCTGGACTGGTTCCGCGCCAAAGTGGAGCACGACTCGTTGGCCTTCAACCCCGGCGTGGAGTACAAGAAGCGCATTCTGAAGAAGCTGAATGAGGCCGTCGTATTTGAGAACTTCCTGCATACCAAATTTTTGGGGCAGAAGCGCTTCTCGCTCGAAGGTGGCGAAACGACCATTCCCGCGCTCGATGCCATTATTGGCAAAGGCGCGGAGCTGGGCGTGAAGGAAGTGATGATTGGCATGGCCCACCGCGGCCGTCTCAACGTGTTGGCCAACATCATGGGCAAGACTTACGAGCAGATTTTCTCGGAGTTCGAAGGCACGGCCGTGCCCGACCTGACCATGGGCGACGGCGACGTGAAGTACCACATGGGCTACAGCTCGGAAGTGGAAACCAGCGGCGGCCAGAAAGTCAACCTGAAGCTGGCCCCCAACCCCTCGCACCTCGAGGCCGTGAACCCGGTGGTGGAAGGCTTCGTGCGCGCCAAAATCGAGCACCAGTACGGCGGTGATTATCACCAGATTCTGCCCATCCTCATCCACGGCGACGCGGCCTTGGCCGGCCAGGGCATTGGCTACGAGGTGACGCAGATGTCGCAGCTGGAAGGCTACAAGACGGGCGGCACTATCCACTTCGTGATTAACAACCAGGTGGGCTTCACCACCGATTTTGAAGACGCCCGCTCGTCGATTTACTCGACGGATTTGGCCAAAATCATTGATGCGCCGGTGGTGCACGTGAACGGCGATAACCCCGAAGCCGTGGTATTTGCCGTGCAGCTGGCCACCGAGTACCGCCAGCAATTCCACGCCGATATCTTTATCGACATGGTGTGCTACCGCCGCCACGGCCACAACGAGTCGGATGAGCCCAAGTTCACGCAGCCTACGCTCTACAACCTCATCTCGAAGCACCAGAACCCCCGCGAAGTATATAACGCCATGCTGGTGCAGCGCGGTGACGTAGACGCCGAACTGGCTGCCCAGATGGACAAGGAGTTCCGCGATACGCTCCAGGCCCGCCTCGATTTGGTGAAGCAGGCTCCACTTCCTTATAAGTACCAGGCGCTGGAAAATGAGTGGCGCAGCCTGCGTCGCAGCACACCGGAGGATTTTGAAAAGTCGCCTGAAACTGGCATTTCGGCCGAAACGGTGGAGAAGGTGGCCAAAGCCCTGACCACGATTCCGGAAGGTTTCAAGCCCATCAAGCAGATTGATAACCTGCTAAAGGAGCGCCGCAAAATGTTCTACGAAACGCGCGTGCTGAACTGGGCCGCTGGCGAATTATTGGCCTACGGCTCGCTGCTGAGCGAGAAGCACATTGTGCGCGTGAGCGGCCAGGACGTGCAGCGCGGCACCTTCTCGCACCGCCACGCGGTGTTGCACGACGCCGAAACGTCGGCGCCGTACAACTCGCTCAACTTCATGGAGGGCGAGAACGAGAAACTCAGCATCTACAACTCGCTGCTGAGCGAGTACGCGGTGCTGGGCTTTGAATTCGGGTACGGTATGGCCAACCCCACGGCCCTGGTGATTTGGGAAGCGCAATTCGGCGACTTCGCCAACGGCGCCCAGACCATGATTGACCAGTTTGTGGTGAGCTCCGAGAGCAAGTGGCAGCGCATGAACGGACTCGTGATGCAACTGCCCCACGGCTACGAAGGCCAAGGCCCGGAGCACTCCAACGCCCGTCCTGAGCGGTTCCTGCAGCTCGCCGCTGAAAACAACATCGTGGTGGCCAACATCACCACGCCGGCCAACTTCTTCCACGCCCTGCGCCGTCAGCTCACCTGGAGCTTCCGCAAGCCGCTGGTGGTGATGTCGCCGAAGTCGATGCTGCGCCACCCGCTGTGCGTGTCGCCGGTGGAGGAGTTCACCAGCGGGCATTTCCGCGAGGTACTGGGCGACGACTTTGCCGAAGCCAAAAAGGTGAAGCGCGTGCTGCTGTGCTCGGGCAAGGTTTACTATGACCTGTTGGACGAGCAGCGCAATTCTGACCGCAAGGACGTGGCCATCGTGCGCATGGAGCAGTTGCATCCCTTCCCCAAAAAGCAGCTTGACGCCGAGCTGGCCAAGTACCCCAAAGCCAAGGTGTACTGGGTGCAGGAAGAGCCCGAAAACATGGGCTACTGGAATTTCATGCTCCGCTACATGCGCCGCGAGCTGGAAGACGTGATTGCGCGCAAGCCCTCGGCCTCGCCGGCCACCGGCTACAACAAAATCCACGTTAAAGAGCAGAAAGAGCTTGTAGCCCGCGCCTTCGACAAGCCCAAAGAGGCCGTGGCTGATGCCAACATCAAAGCCACGGTGGAAGTAGCCAAGAAGGAGGAATAGCCGGTGTGGTAAGCGTTGGCTTGCCGTACCAGCCCTTTGCGCTGCCCATTTCATATCAACATCAGAAGAAACTACACTTTCCCACGCCACCCTAGTTTATGGCCCTCGAAATCAAAATTCCCGCCGTTGGCGAATCCATCACCGAAGTCACCATTGCCAAGTGGCTCAAAAAAGACGGCGAGGCCGTGAAACGCGACGAGGTTATTGCCGAGCTTGAATCGGACAAGGCCACGTTTGAACTGCCTGCCGAAGCCGACGGCGTCCTGAAAATCCGCGTGGCCGAAGGCGAAACCATCGGTATCGGTACCGTGATTGCTGATTTGGACGGTGCCGCCGCTGGTGCGGCTCCGGCTCCGGCCGCCGCTGCGCCTGCCCCGGCGGCCAGCGTTTCGGCTGCTGACCCCATCAACAAAGGCGAGGAAAACCCCGCCGCCAGCGACCAAGCCGGCTACGGCGGCACGCCAGCAGGTGGCGCGGCTCCGGCCGCCGCTCCCGCCGCTGGCGGTGGCTCGGTGGAAATGAAAATTCCGGCCGTGGGCGAATCCATCACGGAAGTGACGGTGGCCAAATGGCTGAAAGAAGACGGTGCCCAGGTGAGCCGCGACGAGGTTATTGCCGAACTGGAATCGGACAAAGCCACGTTCGAGCTGCCCGCCGAAGCGGCCGGCACCCTGCGCCACGCCGTGAAGGAAGGCGAAACCATCAGCATCGGGGCCGTGATTGCACGCATCGAAGGCGGTAGCGGCGCAGCTGCTCCGGCTCCGGCTGCTACTCCGGCGGCAACTGCCGCTGCTCCCGTGGCAGCGCTGGCTTCGGCCCCCGCGGCTGGTGGCGCAGCTACTTATGCTACCGGCGTGCCTTCGCCAGCTGCTGGCAAGATTCTCGGGGAGAAAGGCATTGCTGCCGTTGATGTGGCCGGTACCGGCCGCGATGGCCGCATCACCAAAGAGGATGCCCAGAATGCTCAGGCCAAGTCCGCTGCTGCGGCTCCGGCGGCAGCGCCGGCTGCTTCGGCTCCCGCTGTTGTGGCTCCGGCCGCGCCTGCTACGGGCGGCAGCCGCGAAGTGCGCCGCGAGCGCATGAGCAATCTACGCAAAACGGTGGCCCGCCGCCTGGTGACGGTGAAGAACGAGACGGCTATGCTCACCACCTTCAACGAGGTGAACATGCAGCCCATCATGGACCTGCGCAACAAGTTCAAAGACAAATTCAAAGAGAAAAACGGCGTGGGCTTGGGCTTCATGTCCTTCTTCACCAAAGCCGTGTGTGTGGCCCTGAAAGAATGGCCCGCCGTGAATGCCCAGATTGACAACGGCGAAATCGTGTATTCCGACTTTGCAGACATCAGCATCGCCGTATCGGCCCCCAAAGGCCTGGTGGTGCCCGTGATTCGCAACGCCGAGCAGCTGAGCTTCGACGGCATCGAGAAGGAAGTGGTGCGCCTGGCCGGCCTGGCCCGTGACAACAAGCTCACCATCGAGCAGATGAGCGGTGGCACGTTCACCATCACCAACGGCGGCGTATTCGGCTCCATGCTCAGCACCCCGATTATCAACGCGCCGCAGTCGGCCATTCTGGGCATGCACAACATCATCCAGCGCCCCGTGGCCGAGAACGGGCAGGTCGTGATTCGTCCCATGATGTACCTGGCCCTGAGCTACGACCACCGCATCATCGACGGCCGCGAGTCGGTGTCGTTCCTGGTGCGCGTGAAGGAGTTGCTTGAAGACCCCACCCGTTTGCTGCTGGGCGTATAAGCTTCGTGGAATAGATTGGAAAGCGGCCGGCATTGATTGTCGGCCGCTTTTTTCATGTTCGGGCCAGCCCAATTTTGCTGGTTGGCGTTTAAGGACATTCTCTTCCCTGTACTATGAAAAAATCGACCAAGACGCATCGTTCCGCTAAATTCTGGCCCGTGATGGGCTTCGCCACCATCGCCGGGATGCGCAGCATGAGCGCGCCGGCCTTCCTCAGCCATTACCTCTCGCGGCAGCCGCATGCCGGTCTGGAGAGGTCGCCACTGCGGTTTTTGCAAAAGCCCGTGACCGCGCAAATCCTGAAAGCCCTCGCTGCTGGTGAGATGGTGATGGATAAGCTGCCCACCACGCCCAACCGCACGGCTCCGCCGGTGCTACTGGGCCGGTTGTGCTCGGGCGCGCTGGTAGGGGCGGCTTGGTACAAGTCGCGCCACGGCAGCGCCCTGAGCGGCGGCGTGCTGGGCGGCCTGGCCGCGGTGGCTGCCACGTTTGTGAGCTTCGCGCTGCGCACGGGCATCAGCAAGCAGACGAACACGCCCATCGCGCTGGTGGGCGTGGGCGAGGATGCGCTGGTGGTAGGCAGTGGCGCGGCCCTGCTGCGCGGCGTGCAGCCGGCGCACGGCGAATGGCGGCCGCTGTAAAACCCTAGCCGCCGAGCAGGGAGAGCGGGTTCGGCGTCATGCGGTGCTCGAACATGGCCCCGATGTGCTGGGCTTTGGTTTTGGCTTCGTCGGCTTTGGGGCCGAGGAAAAGGGCATCGACGGAAGCGGTGAACAGCGCCAGCCATCGCTGAAAGTGGGCTGATTGAATGGGCAGCGGAAAGTGCCGGGCCATGGGCCGCCCCTTGTAGCGGCTGGTGCCCAGCAGCACGCTGCTCCAGAAATCGTACATCTTGGGCAGGTGGGCCTGCCAGTCCACCTGCGCTACGTCGTGGAAAATTGGACGCAGCAAGTCGTCGGCATCGACGCGGGCGTAGAAGGCATCAACCAGTTGGATGATGTCGGCTTCGGTGTGCAGGTCGGGGAGGAGGGAAGACATGGCGTTAATGATTAATGGTTAATGGTGAACGGCTAATAATATGAACTGAGGCATCGGGGGTTCATTAACCATTAACCACTATCACCCGGCTTTTCGTCGCCCGCCCAGCAGCACCAGCGCCACGGCCAGCACGATGAGCGCCGCGCCGCCCAGCATCTCGGGGTTCAGGCTTTCGCCGGCGAAGGCCCAGCCCAGCAGCACGGCCACTACGGGGTTCACGAAAGCATACGTGCCCGCCAAAGCCGGCTCCACGGCCCGTAGCAGCCAGATATAGGCCGTGAACGCCACAATGGAGCCGAACGTGACCAGATAAGCATACGCCACCCACGACTTGGTGGTAACCTGTGCCAGCGTGAAGCCATCGGCCTCGCCCCGTACGAAACCCACGATGAGCATGGCCACGCCGCCGCACAGCATCTGCATGCCGCCCGAGGCGAAGGGCGACGGCGCGGGCTGGTGATTCTTGGCATAGAGCGAACCGATGGACCATACCAGCGAGGCCACCAGCACGACAACCATGCCCAGGCCCTGGTGGCCCGGTATCTTCACCGGGGTGGCTGTGGGGTGCGCTGCCAGCAGGTACATGCCCGCCATGCCCGCGCCCAGCCCCAGCGCTACCCACTTGGTGGGCCGGGCCGAAACGCCGCTCAGCCACCCCAGTACGGCCAGAAACATGGGCACTGTGGCCACCAGCAGCGCCGTGATGCCGCTGGGCAGATACATCACGCCCAGTGTGGTGCCGCCGTTGCCAAACCCCAGCAAACACACCCCGATAAACACCGCGTAGCCCCAGCCGCGCAGCGTGGGCGCAGGCTCGCCGCGCCAGCGCATGAAGCCGTAGAGCAACCCGCCTGCGATGCCGTAGCGCGTGCCGGCCATGAGCAGCGGCGGCATGCTGGCCACGGCGAATTTCATCACCAGATAAGTAGAGCCCCAGATGAGGTAAACCAGCGCAAAGGCTGTGAATAGCGCGGCCTTGGAGGGCGCGGCGGTAGAAGTGGGGTCGGACATAAAATCACCAAGAACTGCCACAAAATTACGCCCGGCTTGTAGCACGAACTTTTCGTTCACGCTACTATTTGCGCTGCGCAAACGCTGGTCTTGCTACTTGCTGTTGTTGCTTTGTATGATGAACAAAGCGAAATTTCTCCTCCCGCTGCTGGCATTGCTGGCGCTGCTGAATCCCGCCGCCGCCCAGCTGCTCCAGCCCAAGGCCGATTTCACCCGCGCCGACACCCTGCGCGGCAGCCTCACCACGCCGCTGCGCACCTGCTACGATATCAACTACTACCACCTCGACGTGAAGGTGGACCCGGCCAAGCGCTTCATCAGCGGCTCCAACCTTTTCCGGTTCACCGCCACACGTGATTTCACGCGGCTGCAATTCGACCTCTTTGCCAACCTGCAAGTCGATAAGGTGCTCTATCATGGCAAGGACGTGCCCTTCACCCGCGAGGTCAACGCGGTGTTCGTCACCTTTCCGAAGCCGATTCCGCAGGGCAGCAAGGACGAGTTCACCGTGCAGTATTCCGGCAACCCCACGGTGGCCAAAAAAGCCCCCTGGGATGGCGGCCTGGTTTTCACCACCGATGCCGCCGGCAAGCCCTGGGTGGCCAGCGCCTGCCAGGGCGTGGGCGCCAGCATCTGGTGGCCCACCAAAGACCAGCAGGCCGACGAGGTCGATTCCATGCTCATCAGCGTGAGCGTGCCGCAGGGTTTGAAGGACGTTTCCAACGGCCGCCTGCGCAAAACCACCAAGCTCAAAGACGGCTACACCCGCTTCGACTGGGCCGTGCGCAACCCCATCAACAACTACGACGTGGCCCTGAACGTGGGCGACTACCAGCATTTCTACGACTCGTACCAAGGCGAGAAAGGGCCGCTTACGCTTGATTACTGGGTCTTGCCCGAGAACCTGGCCAAGGCCAAAACCCAGTTTGCCGCCAACGTGAAACCCATGCTGAAATCCATGGAAAGCTGGTTTGGCCCGTACCCGTGGTACCAGGATGGCTACAAACTAGTGGATGCCCCGCACTTGGGCATGGAGCACCAGAGCGCCGTGGCCTATGGCAACAAATACCAGAACGGCTACCTCGGCAAGGACCGTAGCAATACCGGGTGGGGCCTGAAGTGGGATTTTATTATCATCCACGAAAGCGGCCACGAGTGGTTCGGCAACAACATCACCAGCCGGGACATCGCCGATATGTGGGTGCACGAAAGCTTCACCACCTACTCCGAAGCCCTGTTTGTGGAAAGCCAGTTTGGCAAGCAGGCTGGCCAGGAATACATCCACGGCCAGCGCCGCAACATCTCGAACGACTCGCCTATTATCGGCACCTACGGCGTAAACAAGGAAGGCTCCGGCGACATGTACGACAAGGGCAGCATGATGCTCAACACCATCCGTACCGTGCTCAACGACGATGCCAAGTGGCGGCAGCTGCTGCGTGGCCTCTCGGCCAAGTTCTACCACCAGACCGTGACCGGCCAGCAGGTTATCGACTATTTCAACCAGGAAAGCGGCCGCGATTTCACCAAAATATTCGCCCAGTACCAGCAGCACCGCAACATTCCCACGCTGGAAATCCGCTTCGAGGACGGCAAAACCCTGGCCCGCTGGATAGCCGACGTGGACAAGTTCGACATGCCGGTGCGGGTGCGCCTGAAGGGCGGCGAATACCAGTTCATCAAGCCCAGCACCCGGTTCGCGGAGATGAAGGAGCTGGCGGGTGCCACCAAGGAAAATCTGGAAGTGGACACGTTCAACTTCTACATCGGCGTGCTGGTTGACTGAATGTATCGTGGTCGTACCCGAAGGGACTTGCAGAGTCCCTTCGGGTACGACCACGATACAAAAAACCGCTTCACCCGTATCCGCTGTGCCTTACCTTCGCACGAGCGTACAATCATAGAATACCCTCCTCATGAATCAATACGACGTCACCGTCATCGGCTCCGGCCCGGGCGGCTATGTAGCGGCCATCCGCTGCGCCCAGCTCGGCCTCAAAACGGCCATCATCGAGAAATACCCCACCCTGGGCGGTACCTGCCTCAACGTGGGCTGCATCCCCAGCAAGGCCCTGCTCGACTCCTCCGAGCACTACCACAATGCTCATTCGGTATTTGCCGAGCACGGCATTGGCCTCGACAACCTGACGGTGGACATGAACCGCATGATTGACCGCAAGGGCGGCGTGGTGAAGGCCAACGTGGACGGCATTTCCTACTTGATGAAGAAGAACAAAATCGACGTCATCACCGGCGTCGGTTCGTTCGTGGATAAAAACCACATTAGCATCGTGCCCCGCGAAGGCGGCGAAGCCCAGCAGATTGAAACCAAGAACGTCATCATCGCCACCGGCTCCAAGCCCACGGTGCTGCCGTTCATCGCCCAGGACAAGGAGCGCATCATCACCAGCACCGAGGCCCTGAACATCCGCGAAGTGCCCAAGCACATGATTGTGATTGGCGGCGGCGTGATTGGCCTCGAAATGGCTTCCGTGTACGCCCGCCTCGGCGCGAAAGTCTCGGTGATTGAATTCCTCGATTCGCTCATCCCGACCATGGACCGCGGCCTCGGCAAGGAGCTGAAGCGCGTGCTGGGCAAAATCGGCATCGAATTTTTCCTGAGCCACAAAGTGACCGGCGCCACCCGCGCGGGCGACAGCGTGACCGTGACCGCCACCAACCCGAAAGGGGAGGAGGTGAAATTTGAGGGCGATTACTGCCTGGTGGCGGTGGGCCGCGTGCCCTACACCGCCGGCCTCAACCTGGAAGCCGCGGGCGTTGAAATGGAAGAGCGCGGCCGCATCAAGGTCGACGAGCACCTGCAAACCAACGTGCCCGGCATCTACGCCATCGGCGACGTGATTCGGGGCGCCATGCTGGCCCACAAGGCCGAGGAAGAAGGCGTGTTCGTGGCCGAAACCATCGTGGGCCAGAAGCCGCACATCAACTACCTGCTTATCCCCGGCGTGGTGTACACCTGGCCCGAAGTGGCGGGCGTGGGCTACACCGAGGAGCAGCTCAAGGAGCAGGGCAAGGCCTACAAAATCGGCAGCTTCCCCTTCAAAGCCAGCGGCCGCGCCCGCGCCAGCGGCGACACCGACGGCTTCGTGAAGGTGCTGGCCGACAAAACCACCGACGAAATCCTGGGCGTGCACATGATTGGCCCGCGCATTGCCGACCTCATCGCCGAAGCCGTGACCGCCATGGAGTTCCGCGCCTCCGCCGAGGACGTGGCCCGTATGAGCCACTCGCACCCCACCTACGCCGAGGCCATGAAAGAAGCGTGTTTGGCGGCTACGGAGAACCGGGCTATTCACATGTAATTGTTGCCGCCCAGCGGCAGAAACGGAAAGAGGCTGAAGCTACGGGAGCTTCAGCCTCTTTTGCGTTTGTTGTTGTGGTTGCAGATTTAATAGGTTGATAGTATCTTAATGGCAATATGCCATATTAAGATACTATCAACCTCAACTGGACTATTTTGAAAGTGTCATTAATACTTCATCAACCCGGTCGGCGATTATTTTGTGATAGTCACCAGCATTGTCTTTGAGTTTGAGCATTTCTTTTAAATCATCGTCAGAAAGTGATATTATTAACTTGCCACTTTCACGTAATGCTCCGCATATTGCCTTGTTTGCGTTGGTGCTAGCGCCTTTTCTAGAAATTATTATTGCAATTCTTCTGAAAGCTGTATGGTATAGGTACTTTTCAGTGCTGTATATTTCCTTTTGTTTAATAGTAGATTGGTAGTTTTTAAATTCAAATATTAGGAATCTGCTATTAAAATCAAGTCCTAGTGACCTAATTACATCATTGTCGGATTTGATTTTTGCAATTAAATCGAAGCGGTGTAATCCGTCAGTTGTGGTGTTTTGCTTAGTCCATTTGTCGAAATCTTCCGCAAAAAGATGCTCTAATATCGCTTGACAAAGCTTTTCATATGATGCGGCATCTTCCCGGCCAGGCAAAATGTTGGCAAGTCTTCTAGATAAATTTTCGCCTTCGTCAAGTAATATGTTGTCAATTTTCAGAATTCTATTATGCCGTTTTAAATGCTGATTAAAATCAAATTCGGCTAGGTCTGATAGGCCGGTGTATATGTCTTCTGCCAGTAATTGTTTGGTTTCTAATAGTACATCGTCCAACTCACTTCTTAAAGAAGGTTTTCCATCTGTCAGTTTATGTAGGATATTCCTGTCAATTATGATGACACCTGCTTTATCTTCAATCGTAGTACGCATAAGCGGTTCTACAATTGAGGAGGTGATTAAAATGCCTCTTGTGGCTATGTGATTAATATTGATAGCGTTCGATAAAATATAGGCAGCTCTTTCTATGCTTTTTATATCTGTATTCTTTGTGGTATATAACTTGACAATTATGGCAAATTTTTCCGTGGCAATATCTTCCGCTTCCCAATTAGCAAATAAGTCTATATTATTGGCTCTTAGATTATGTATGACTTTGAAGTTAATGGTTTTAAGTAGTTTTTCAATGAATACTTCGAATTTTTGAAATGTTGATGATGTTTTTTCCATGGTGATTTTAGTTTGGGATGATATGTGTTTGTAAAAGTAGCGTGAATTTTAAATGCACATGCTGCCTGTATGAACGATATAGATTCATAGTTGCAAATTGTCGTTAGCTCAAGTTAAACAGCCGCTCACCGCTTCCCTGACACCGCCAGCGGCTTCCCGATGCCCGCCAACTGCTTCCGGACCACAAACCTTCCCTTCCGGACCCTCGCCAACCGTTTCCGGACGCTCGCCAAACGCTTCCGGACCACAAACCTTGGCATCCGGAGCCTCGCCAAACGCTTCCGGATGCCCGCCAACCGTTTCGGGACGCCCGCCAACCGTTTCCGGACCACAAACCTTCCGTCCGGACAACAAACCTTCCCTCCGGACCACAAACCTTCAATCAGTGGTCGTAGCTCACGACGCGGGTGATGCGCCAGGTGCCGGCCTGCTGCTGCCACACCATCACGAACTTGGAGTTGCCGCAGTCCTCGCGGCCGTTTTCCATGTGGCAAAACCGTTGCGTGGCGATGTGCATGGCCCCGTAGTCTTTCACGGGGTACACTTCCAGGGTGCCCGGCACCAGCGTGCGGGTGATGTCGGGGCTTTGGGCAAACAGGCGCGCGAAGCCTTCTTTGGTCTGGGCGAAGTTGCCCAGGCCGCCTTTATCGTGGTAAAACTCCAGGTTATCGGCGAAGTAGGCCATGAGCTTGTTCACGTCGTGGGCGTTGAAGGCGGCAAACATTTCCGTGTCCAGCCGGGCCACCGTTTGGTAGAGCGCATCCTTGGTAAGTGGCTTCGGGGCCGGGGCCGCTGGCATCGGTTTGGCCGGCTCGGCTTTGCGCGGCGGGCTTTGGGCGCGGGCGGTGGTGGCCGAAAGAGCCGAAAGCAGCAGGAAAACTACGAGGGGACGACGCATGGCAGGAGCGGGAATTGTTACGCTAAATATAGAAGTTGTTCACGTCAGATTGTTCTGGAAAGTGTAGCGGCACGCCCCCTTGCGTCGCTACATCCGCCCGTCCCCATCTTTGCCTCATGCTTTCCGAACCCACCTACCTTACGGCCCGCATGGCCGCCCCCATGATTGAAGCTCACTTTGCGCGGCACCGGGGGGCCAGCATGGAGGACAAAACCCGCCTCGCCTCCCCGCCCGAAGCGCAGTGGGTGGAAGCCGTAATTGACGCGGCCTTTTGGGCCAGTCTGCGTCGGGAGGAGGGGCATCCGCCGCGCATTTCGCTGGCCCTGCTGCCGCCCGAGCAAACCCGGCGGCCGCTGCTCTTCGGCCACAAGCGCCGCCTCACACCTTACAACCTGCTCAAACTGGCCCCTGCCGTGGAGCAGCCCGGCATTCACCTCGGGGTGTGGCACGATGCCGACGGCCTCTACCTGTGGGGCACCACCAATTCCATTCCCCCGCTGTGCTTGGTGCTCGAAGTGGTAGAACCTGGCCTGCTGGTGGTGAAGCACCGCCGCATCGGCGGCTTCGGCAAGTATGTGAACGTGGCCGTGCTGCGCGGCGACCGCCTGCAACTCGTGGACGAAGAGCACGGCGGCCTGAGCGACTGCCCGGCCCTGCGCGCCTTTCTGCCCGGCCGGAGCCTGCCTTCGGCCGGCTCCGGCGAGGCCGACAACGTGCTGCTGGAACTGGCCGCCGCCATGCGCGCCCACGGCCGCGGCGGTCTGGTGCTGGTGGTGCCGCCCGGCTCCGATAAGTGGCTGGAGTCGGTGGTGCACCCGCTCACGTACCCGGTGGCGCCGAGCTACAAGGGCATCACGCTGCGGCGGCGCCCGGGGCAGTCGCGCCGTCGTCGGCAGGACGTTTTGCACCGCAGCATCGGCGTAGTGGGCGGCTTCACCGCCGTGGACGGCGCCACGGTCATCACCCAGGACTACCACCTGCTGGCCTTTGGGGCGAAGGTGACGCGGGCCAGCACCAGCACCCCCGTGGGCATGATGATGCTCACCGAACCGGTAGTGGGCAGCGAGGCCCTGCAACTGCACCCGGCCCAGAACGGCGGCACCCGCCACCTGGCCGCCGCCCAGTTTGTGCACGACCAGCACGATGCCATTGCCCTGGTGGCATCGGTAGATGGGTTTTTTACGGTCTTCGCGTGGTCGGAGTCCTTGCAGCAGGTGCACGCGCACAAGATTGACGTGCTGCTGCTGTGAAGAGCTAGCACTTGCCTTACCAAAATGGCAACCTTCCGGCTGCCCCTTGCGAATACCCTAAAATAGCTGCGCCGCCAGCCTCATCTGGGTGTGCGCTTGCCGTTTATCGCTATGGCTTTCCCTCTTCAATTCCTGTTAGAAACCGTTTTACCGCAACTTCTCATGGGCAAGGACAAAAAGAAGCACTCGAAAAAGGACCAGACCTCGGAAGATGTTCTGGACGCCGTGGCCCTGTCGCTCAAGAAATTTCGGAAGGTGACCAAGGAAATTTCCAAGCTTAGCACCGGCCAGAAGGTGGTGGGCAGCCTGGCCCTGGCCGCGGCTGGCTTGGTCTACCTGGCTACCCGCGAAACAGACGACGTGCCCAACGAGCACGCCACCCCGGCGCTGCTCAATGACGCGAATGCGCCCGCCGCGCCCAGCCGCCACCACAAAGCCCCGAAGCATCAGCATTTTTCCGAAGAATAGCCGACGGCAAATGTCCGCCTGCTCCCGCGTCACCTTCAACCAACCCGCGCCATGAAAAAGACCAAAGACAAAGCCGCCAAAAACAAGGCCGCCAAGAAGAATACCCTGCTCGGGGGAGCCGCCAAATCCCTCAAGAAGCTGCGCAAAAGCAAGCTCAGCACCACTCAAAAGGTATTGGCCGGCGCAGCGCTCGCTGCCGTGGGCCTGGGCATGCTGGCGAAGCGCAACGGCAAAGCCCACGGCCCCGATGCCGCCGCGGCCGAGGGCAACCTGGCCGCGCTGGACGGCAACGCCTAAAACCCCTGTTCACAGCAAAGCCCCGCTTTCGAAGCTGCATTAGCGTCGGAAGCGGGGCTTTGCTGTAGAAGTCAATTGCTACTCGGCGGCAGGAGCAGCCGGCGGCGTGGCGCTGGCTTTTTTCACGCGCACGGCGTTGGGGCCTTTGGCGCCCATTTCTACTTCAAAACTTACTTTGTCGCCTTCCGAGATGGGGCCGCCGGCCAGGCCGTTGGCGTGCACGAAAATGCTCTCCTGGGTCACCGAATCCTTAATGAAGCCGTAGCCCTTGGAGTCGTTGAAGAACGTCACCGAACCGGTACGGACGGTGTCCTCCGGCTCGCGGTCTTCCTGCTTGGCCACGCTGATGCGGATGTCCTCGTCTTTGATGACACGCTTCTTGGTGGGGTCGGGCGGGGTGGAGGTGATGTTGCCGTTTTCGTCAACGTAGGCAAACATGTCCTCTAAGGCCGCGCCGGATTTGGCGTTGGCCTGGCGCTCGGCTTTGCGCTCTTCCTTTTCGGTTTTCTTTTTCGCGCGCTTCTTTTCGTTGTCCTTCTTACCAAATGTCTCTTGAGACCTACCCATAGTGTTGTGCTGCTAAATCTGTTGTGGCTGGCCCCTCCGGCTGAAGCAGTCGCGGGGGGTGAACAGGTGTGTTGTTACGAAGATACGCAATATATAAAGGCTGTGGGCAGACAGCGCTATTGCGGGGCGGCCCACCGGGTTTTTCGCCAGGTTTCCCGTTGCGCGGGCGTGAGGAAAGTCCAGGCCACGAGGCGGCTTTTCTTTTGGCCCTGAGCCATTTCAATGGTGCGTACTTCAGTTGCTCCGGCCGTTTGGAGGGCGCGGTACACACCGGGCAGGGTTTCTTTTTTGGAGACGAGCGACGTGAACCAATAGGCGGTGCGGGGCCGCCGCCCGCTCTCCTGCACCATGCGCCGGATGAAGCTGGCCTCGCCGCCCTCGCACCACAGCTCGTTGTTCTGCCCGCCGAAATTCAGAACCGGCCGGGGGCCGCGCCCGGTGCCCAGGCCGGTGGTTTTGCGCTGCGAGCCGGCCGCTGCCGCAGCGGCCGAAGCGTGGAAGGGCGGGTTGCACATGGTGAGGTCGAACAACTCGCCGGCTTGGATGAGGCCGTCGAAAATGCGGGTGCGCGCCGGCTGCAGGCGGGCCTCGATGGCCCCGGCCAGGGCGGGGTTGGCGGCCTCAATCTGCTGGGCGGCGCGCACGGCCACGCCGTCGATGTCGGAGCCCACGAAGTGCCAGCCGTATTCGCGCCGGCCGATGATGGGGTAGATGCAGTTGGCCCCCACGCCCACATCGAGCACCGTAATTTCTTCACCGGGCGGCAGTGCGCCGCCGTTGCTTTCGGCCAGCAAATCGGCGAGGTAATGCACATAGTCGGCCCGGCCGGGGATGGGCGGGCAGAGGTAGCCCTTCGGAATATCCCAGTGCTCGATGCCGTAGAAATGCCGCAGCAGGGCGCGGTTCAGGGCTTTCACGGCGGCAGGATTGGCGAAATCAATCGACAGGTTGCCGTGAGGGTTGGGGCGCACAAAGGCCGCCAGCTCCGGACTAACCTTGCTGAGCAGCGGGAAATCGTAGGGCGCGCGGTGCGGGTTGCGCGGGTGCAGCTGGTCTTTTTCGGCGAGGGGAGGCGTAGCGTCAGGCTTCATTAAAAGGGTAATTAAGTCGTTTTGTAGAGGTACCAGCCGTCGCCCAGCGGCCGGAGCACGATGAGGCCATCGGGCTGCATGGCGGGCAGCAGGGCCGCTTCGGGTTGGTAGAGCAAACCCACCGTACTATCAATTTTGCCGCCGATGACGAACTCAAGGCAGCTGCCGCAGGCGGTAGCGCGCCGCGTGACGCGGCCCAGGTAGAGCTGCCGCAGCAAGGCGTGCACGGCGGGGTCGGCGTTGGCGGCCTGCTCGTCGCTGGCTTCGTCGGCATCAATTGTGGTGTCGAAAAACTGCCCGTTCTGCACGCGGCTCAACACTTCCTGAAAAGCGGCCCGGTGCTGGTAAAAGTGGGCGGCAATGTCGGCATCGGCGCTGGTCCAGAGGCGCAGGTTGCCGATGGTGAAGGCGTGGCTGGCGTCGGGGTGCTTGCGGTTATAGTCGGCTACTTCGGCGGCCGGCATGGCGGCCAGCAGCGCTACCATGGGCGGCCCCAGGTGCGTCATGGCCAGGTTGCGGATGGCCCCGAGCTTCCAGCCTTCGGCCTCGCGGCGAAAGTGCAGGTAGAAGTCGCGGCGGCTCGCCGAGTCGCGCAGCTCCACGGCCACCACGGCTGTGGCCGAGTCCTGCCGCACCAGCTGGCAGGCGCGCTGCACGCGGGGCGGAATCTGCTGGCCCAATGTCTGGCGCTTGGCCTGGCCGGCCACCTCGCAGCAGAGGTAGCTTTTCATGGCGGGCCACCCGGCGGGGGCCACAAACTGCTGGGCAATGACGAGCGGTTGAAGGGGCGCGGGGCCGGCCCACGCGGCCACGCCGGACAGCCAGAGGCAGAGTAGCAGGAAAAAGTGCTTCATCCGAAGGCTAACGGCGAACCGGGGAGTGATAATTCCGCCGCCGTGCTAGCGCGGCCGGGCCGGGCCTTTGCGGCCCCCGCCGGATTTGCCCTTGCCGCTGGCGGCCGGGCGCATGCCCAGGTTGCCGCTTTTGGGCCGGGCCGGGCCGCTTGCGCCGCCGCTTTTGGGGCGCGAACCGCCGCCGGGGCTGGCTTTGGCCGGGCGCTTGGTGCCGCCCAGGCCGGGCTTGGTACCGGATGCGCCGGGCTTTTCGGGGCGCGGGCCCCACCAACCGGTGCCCGAGGGGTTGAACATGGACGGCGGGCCCGGCTTGCGGGGGCGCGGGGCGGGGCGTCCTTCGCCCATATGGTCCTTGGGTGCGGCTTTTGCCGTTTTGGGCTGGCTACGGCGGCTGCCGGAAGCTTCTTCGGTGCCGCTCGATTTGGCCACCATTTTCATGATGCCGGCCACTTCCTCGGGCGTCATTTCGCGCCAGTCGCCCACGGGGAGGCCTTTGAGGCTGATGTTCATGATGCGGACGCGCTCGAGCTTCACCACTTCGTAGCCGAAATGCTCCACCATGCGCCGAATCTGGCGGTTCAGGCCCTGCACCAGCGTGATGCGAAAGATGTAGGGCGTTTCCTTCTGGATGACGCACTTTTTGGTGACCGTACCCAGCATGGGGATGCCGTGGGCCATTTCGTCCAGCATGCGGTCGGTGAGGATGCGGTCCACGGTCACCACGTATTCCTTTTCGTGCTGGTTGCCGGCCCGCAGAATCTTGTTCACGATGTCGCCGTCGCTGGTCAGAAAAATCAGGCCCGACGAGTCCTTGTCCAGGCGCCCAATGGGGAACACGCGGGCGGCGTGGTTCACGTAGTCCACGATGTTGCCGCGCACCCCCGGTTCCGAAGTGCTGGTGATGCCCACCGGCTTGTTAAAAGCCAGGTACACGGCGTCTTCGGCCTGTTTGGGCTCCAGCTTGTGGCCGTTCACGGTCACGCGGTCGCGCGGGCCCACCTGGTCGCCAATCTGGGCGGGCTTACCGTTGAGCAGCACGGCGCCCTCGGCAATGTAGCGGTCGGCCTCGCGGCGCGAGCACAGGCCGCTTTCGCTGATGAACTTATTGAGGCGCGTGTACGAGGCAGCAGGCATGGGCAAAAATCAAAAAGAAGAAACGCGGCACCTGAGCGCCCCGACAAAGGTACGCTGCTGAAAAACGGGACCCTGCGCCCGGCAAAAGCGCCGCCCTCCGCGCCAGCCTCCACAACTTCCCGGCAAGCGCCACCGTATCAGCCCCTAAAAATGGCTACATGGCCGTTTTTAATTCTTTAATTTCTGCATTCCATGAATTTCAAATTGCTCGGCCTGATGGCCGCCGCCGCGCTGGCCACCGCTTCCTGCACGCAGGACAAGAAAGTCGAAACCACCACCACGACCACGCCGGAAACCACAACGACGACCACCACGACCACCGTCGACACGATGGCCGCCTACGACGACGCCCGCCGCATGGCCGCCCGCGTGGCCGAAGACCTCAAGCTGACCGACACCACGGTGGTGCGCCGCATTGAGCGGACCTACTACACCCGCGGCCGCAAAATCAACGCGCTGCAAACCCAGTACGCTACCGACACCACCGGCCGCTACGCCGCCATCCGCCAGGCCAACGACGAGGCCGATAACGCCATCCGCACCGACCTGAACAACCCGACCTACTACAACACCTATTCGGCCAACCGCGCCAACTACGGCGAGGGTCCCTACTCGCTGGCCCCCGGCACGGTAACCACCACGACCACCACCGTCCACCGCACCGGCACCGGTAGCGTAGGTCAGGGCTCAGGCGTGAAGAAAATGGAAAACCAGAACGACGGTGACCACAAAGTGAAATACGAAAACGGCGCTAAAATTAAGCGCAGCGACGACGGCTCGGTGAAAATCAAGCGCGCCGACGGCACAAAGATTAAAATCGATGAAAACGGCAAGCGCACCGTGAAAAAAGGCTTGTTCAAATAAGCGTTTTTGTCATTCCGACGCAGGAGGAATCTGGGTAATCCCGTTAGCGTACATTCCTCAGTTTCCTCCTGCGTCGGAATGACAATTCCATAAAAAAGCCCGCTCCAAATCAGGAGCGGGCTTTTTTATGGAATTGTCAATGATGAATAATCTGCCGGACGTGGTGCTCCAGGTGCAGCACGTAGTCGGCAATGAGCCAGTGTAGGGTGACGGGGTTGGCGTTGAGCGAGAGGCACTCGTGGTCGAGCAGAGCTTCGGGCAGGCGGGCCAGCAGGTGCAGTATCTGGTGGTTGAGGCTGGTCCAGAGCGTGAGCAGCTCGGCGGCTGGGCGATGCTGGTAGGCTCCGATGCGAACCCATGCTCCTTGGTCGTAGGGCTCGAGGCGCAGCGGGGGCGGGGCTAGCTGCGCCACTACAAAGCGCCGGTAGTTATTGGTGGCCGAATCGATGAGGTGGCCCAGGATTTCCTTGCGGCTCCAACGGCCGGGGCCGGGTAACTCGACCAGCTCAGCCTCTGAAAACGTGGACCAGTGCTGGCTGAGCAAGGCCAATTGTCGGGTTAGCTCGGACTGGCAGGTAGCCAGGTCCGGGTTGGGGAAATCGGAGAGCAATTCAGGCATAGAATAGCGGATAAAGAACAACGCAAGCCCGAGCTAGGTCACTTAATCAACGATAAAACTCCTCAATGGGATTGCGCCGCTCAGAGGCGTAGCGACCAGCTGGCCCCCGTGAACGGCCCGTAAGCGTAGGGTGCAAACAGGCCCCGGCGGTACCACGGCTTGGGGTGCGGCAGCACCTGGAAGCCGGTGCCGTGGGCGGCCGGGTCGGCGGCCTCGGGCTGCTCGACGCGGGTGCGGCCGTTGCGCACCGCAATTTTGGCGAAGGCATAGCCCAGCGCGATGCCCACCGGGTAGTCGCTGGCCCAGTGCACGCCATTGTTCAGCATCGAATAGCCCAGCAGGCCCATCAGGCCGTAGCCCACGGGCCGGATAAAGTGATACTCGGGGTAGTTTTCGGCGATGACCGTGACCGTGGCCATGGCCGTGGCCAGGTGGCCGGTAGGGAAGGCGTCGTAGTTCGGGACGAAGTTCTGGTAGGTGTTGTACGACGGAAACAAGTGCCACTCGCCCCGGTCCTTGGTGGCCACGTAGGGGCTCTGGCGGCCGGTGAGGCGCTTCATGGTTTGCACCACCAGGCCGGTACTGAAAATGGCCTCGCCCAGCTGGCTGGAGGTGCGCAGGGCGCGGTTGTCCTTCTTGATGCCGCCGTAAATCCAGAAGCTGCTGGCCACGGTGAGGTGCGTCCAGCCATCGCCGAGGAAGTAAAACGTGCTGTTGAGGTTATCGGGCACGTTGAACTCGAAGGGCAGGTTGGCCGAGCCGATGTGAAAAGGGATGTGCACCAGCGTGCGCTGGGTGCTGGCCGCCTTGAGGCCCAGCTGCTTGCCCACGTCCTGGCTCCAGTCGATGATGTACTGGTCGGCCGCCCACAGGGCAACCGAGCCCGCTGCCAGCTCGATGAGCGTTTCCTTGTTTTCCTTGCGGAACGCAAAGCCGGGAAACTGGCCCAAATCGCGCGGAATGTGGTAGGCCCACTCGAAGGGCTTGGGCTTGTCGTAGTGCCAGGTCACGCCCGGGGCCACGGTGTAGTCGGTGATGCGGCCCTTGGCGTCGCGCGGGTGGATGTGCGGCAGCGAGTCCATCGGAAGGGGCGCCAGGCGGGCCGGCTTGGGCTTCGGGGTTGCCACGGCCAGCGTGTCGGCCGGCAGGGTATTGGCAATAAGCGAGTCAGGATTCTCGGCGTGCCGTTCCCGGGCTTGCGTAAGGCCGGTGGAAGTAGCAAGCAAGGGAACAAGAAGCGCAACAAACAGCCGCGAGGTGCGACGGGGATAAAGAGAAATCACGAAAAAAGTATCAGTAATATCAGCGGGCGGAGCCGGTTTTAGCGCCGGCCCGGCGGGTGGTATAGGATGAAAAAACGCGGGCCGGAGCCCAAATAGCAAGCTGCAAAGGTAACACCCGCTTAATGTTGGATGCACCCACGAAGCAAAGGCAACTGCGCAGACGCACAGCGCCGGGAAATGTTGTGCAAGCCGCGTATCTTTCTGCGAAGCTGGCTGCGAAGGCCGGCGGAGCTAATGGCGCTTATTATGCAACCTGCTGTTTTATTGAATGATGCTGCCGAATCCGGCACCGGTGCTGTGAAGCCGGGCAATCAGTTTCAGGCGCAGTTCGATGCGCTGCGGCTGCGCGCACCGGCCCTGCGCAGTGAGGGCGTGGCGGCCCGCCGCACCCGCCTGCAAAAGCTCAGCAACTGGCTACACGCGCACCGCACCAACATTCAGCAGGCCCTCTATACCGATTTCCGCAAGCCCGCGACCGAAACCGATTTAACTGAAATCTGGACTTCATTGGTCGAACTCAAGCACACCAGCAGCCACCTCAAAAAGTGGATGGCCCCGCGCAAAGTGGGCGTGAGCATGGCGCTGCTGGGCACCCGCTCCTGGGTGCAGGTGGAGCCAAAGGGCGTGGTGCTGATTATTGCGCCCTGGAACTACCCGTTTTACCTGGCCGTGGGGCCGCTGATTTCGGCCATCGCGGCGGGCAATGCGGTGGTCATCAAGCCAGCCGAGCAAACTCCGGCCACGTCCGCGCTGCTGCGTCGGCTGTGCGAAGACCTGTTCCGGCCCGACGAAGTGCTGCTGCTGGAAGGCGATAAAGAGGTAGCCACCGAGCTGCTGAAGCTGCCCTGGGACCACATTTTCTTCACCGGTAGCCCGGCAGTGGGCAAGATTGTGATGCGCGCCGCCGCCGAGCACCTCTCGGGCCTCACGCTGGAGCTGGGCGGCAAAAACCCCGCCGTGGTGGACGCCACCGCCGACCTGCGCGACGCAGCCGAGAAAATCGTGTGGGGCAAGTTCCTCAACAACGGCCAGACCTGCGTGGCCCCCGACTACCTGCTGGTGCAGGAAAGCGTGCAGCCCGCGCTGCTCACCGAGCTCACCGCCGCCATTCAGCGAGCCTACAACCCTAGCGGCGCGGGTATTGAGAAGTCGGATTCGCTGGCCCGCATCGTGAACGCGCAGCACTTTGCCCGCCTCGCCGGCCTGCTCGAAGATGCCCAGGCCAAAGGCGCTACTGTGGCCGCCGGCGGCACTGTAGACGAGGCCCAGAACTACATCGAGCCCACTATTCTGACCAACGTGCCGGCCACGGCCCACGTGTTGGAGGAGGAGATTTTCGGCCCGCTGCTGCCCGTACTCACCTTCAAAACGCTGAGCGAAACCACGGAGTATATCAACGCCCGCTTCAAGCCGCTGGCACAGTACGTCTTCACCACCAACGCTGAAAACCGCCGCTACCTGCTCGAAAACGTCTCGGCCGGCGGGGCGGGCGTGAATGAGACGGTGCTGCACTTCGCCCACCCCGAGCTGCCCACGGGCGGCGTGGGCAACTCCGGCCTCGGCAAGGCCCATGGCCATGCGGGGTTTTTGGCGTTCAGCAACGAGAAAGGCGTCCTGCGGCAGCGCGTGGGCTTCACCGGCATCAAGGCCATGTACCCGCCCTACACCGGCCGCGTACAGACGCTGGTAGCGCTGCTAGTGAAGTACTTGTAGGGGGATTGTGCTGCAAAAGACGCTTAGCGGCTGCAGGTTACTTTTTTGCTGGTTCGGGATGAATGAGCATGACAACTTCCCGATTGTTGCATGTTGGCTGGTTGGTTGGCGCCGGCCTTCTTTTGACCGCTTGCGACGAGGGGCTGGAGGTGCGCTTTGCCCAACCGTTTCCGTCCCAGGTAGCCGATATGGCGGTTTTTCCGGCCCGGCACCGTGCCGTATATACAGCCCGGGATTCGACTAAGTCGCTGTGCATTGGCCGCGCGGCAGTTTGGCGACAGGAGCTGGAAACCCAACTGCTCAGTCGGCAGCAACTTAAATTGACGAATCACCAACTCCGGGCAGATTCTACTTATGAGCAGGATGGGCGCTTGCACTCTCTGCACCTGGTCGGCCGTGATTCGGTGCGTGACAGCTGGCTCCGGACCGATACCATTTTCACGCTTGCCGGCCCGCAGGCAGGCAAGCTGCGCCGTTTTCAGGGCCGCTACTACTTGAATATCCCCACCGACTCCGAAGACAAATGGAGGGTAGAACGCCTGGAAATTGACGGCTGGCGGGTCAGCTGGCAAACTTTTAGCAGAGACACTTTGCGCCTGCTGGCTCTGGAACCAGCTGCCGTGCGTTATCATCGGCAAAACGGTGCGCTGACTTCCTTTCAGCTCACACCCACGCCGGGCGCACAAACCCGCCGCGTGGGGCGCTACGCCGGGCTGTGGGAAACGGTGGAAAAGTATCAGCGACGGCGATGATGGAAGGGCGAGCTTTGCCGCCAGCAGGGCAACTGTGTAGCGGCTACTTCTGCCGCTGCTGCATCTCGGCAGCCATTTTGCGCTGGTTGGCGATGAACTGCTTGAACTTGACGGGACCGAGGGTTTGCTGCAACTCGCGTTGGGAGGCGGCGTTGATGCGCTTTTGCTCGGCCAGCAATTGGGGCGACTTGGGCGGGAATTTCTCTTTGGCGGCGTTGGCCTGGGTCACGGTATTGCTGAGGATGCTGCGCACCCGGCCGGTTTGCTCGGGGGTGAGCTGGAGGTCGGTGGCCATCACATCGGCGAGGTCGCGGGCGGCGGCCGGTGGCGTGGGCGAGTCGGCGGTACGCACGGTTTCGACCACGGGCGCGGCCTTCTCGCGGCGATGGAAAACGGAGCAGCTGGCGGCGGTCAGGCTCAATGACAGCACCACGGCAAAACGAACTGGACGCATAAGAAGCGGGAATAGCAATATTCCAACCAGTACGGAAGAAAGGGCCGCAAGGTCCATTCAGCCGCAAAAAACTCAGCGCCGGAACACCGTCAGAATCGTCATGCCATCCACCCGAATGTCGTGCACCGGTGTGCCAAACGGCGGCTCATACGGCGCAGGGTGCCAGCGGTAAATGCCCAGGAAATACCGGGCCTGCGCGTGGGGCACGAAGCGCAGCCGAGCGCGCTGCGCAGCGGGCAGCAGCAGGGCGTTGTTGTGCAGGGTGATTTTCTGGGGCAGCGTGTCGCTGATGGCTACCGTGGCGCTGGGGTCGTGGGCCAGCACCCAGGCCAGCCCGTCGCGGCCCGATACGCCCCAGTAGTCGCGCTCGAACAGGCGCTGCGCTACCGGCCCGGGCAGGAAGCTGAAGTAGCCGTACTGGTACGGATGGTCGTGCACCTGCCGGAAAGCCGTATGCGTCACCCCCAAAGCCAGCAGCCCACCTGCCAGCCACCCCACGCGCTGGCCCGCCGATGCCGGAGGAGCAGCTTGCCAGGCCCACACCCCCGTCCGTAGCCCGCGCAACGCCAGCAGCACGAAAGCCGGGTAGATGAAATACACGTGCCGCCAGCCATCGTAAACGACTGACTGGATGGCTACTATTACCACCATTGGCCCCAGTAGCCAAGCCCCGAAGAGCAGGTCCTGGCGGTTGGTGGTGTGGCGCAGCCAGGCCGTGGGCCGGGCCAGCAGCCCGCGCAGCACTGCCCAGGCCCCGCCCACGGCCAGCGCCGTGTAGGCCACCGGCGTGGTCACCAGCAGCCATACCGATAGGTAGTGCCACGGCAGCCGCTGGCAGGATATCAGCTCGCCCAAGTAAAACACCTTCATCGTCTGCCGGTAGCGCCGGAAACTGCCGAAACACGCCCAGAACCGGGCCACCGGCGCTTCCCACAAAAACGGCCAGAACAGCACCACCAGCGGAGCCAGCGCCCCCAGGTACCACCCCAGCGCCCGCGTGAGCGCCACCCGCCGCGCCGGTCGCGCCCACATCTCCAGCGCCCCGAAGGCCACGGTGAGGCCCGGCAGCAGAATGCCCATGGTGCGGACATCGGTGGCCAGGGCGCAGACCAGTGCGTGCAGCAGCGCGCCGCGCACCGTAGGCCGGTGCAGCAGGCGCGTGAGCGTGAGCACGGCCAGCGCAAACAGGCTCAGGAACACGATGTCCTTGTAGTTGTAAAACGCCTCGGCGAAGATGCGCGGCGAGAGCACCAGCAGCGCCGCGCCCACCAGCCCCCAGCGCCAGCTGGCAAACCGCGCCCGCCCCAGCCGGTACACGGCCCACACGCCGGCCACGAATACGCCGAAGGTGAGCAGGTGCCGCATCCAGCCGGCTCCGCGCGGGTCGTGGCGAAAAAAAGCGATTTCGAGCCCCGCCAGCAACATCTGGAAGACCGGGCCATGGTCGGCATCGCCGTGGGTGGCCAGCTCGTGGATGCCGGCGAAGTGGCCGGCGGCCAGCACCTGCGGGGCCAGCAGCTGGGCCACGTAGCGCAGGCTCATGTAGCCCACCATGCGGTCGGCGCGCTCGTCCCAGCCCATGCCGTAGTCGCGCACCAGCAGCGGGCCGAGCAGCAGTAGAATCCCGAAAAACAGGCCTACCGCAACCCGCCGTTTTGTATCGTCAATCTTCCCCATGAAGTGCCTGAAATCGACCCCAAAGGTAGCCCCCGGCAGGGCGCATCAGGCCACGGCGGCTGCCTGCTTCTCCACGGTCCGGCTGGCTTTCAGGCCTTGGGCCGTGAAATGGGCCAACGCCATGATGGTGAGCATGGGATTCACGCCGCTGCACGCGGGGAAGGCCGAGGCATCGGCCACGAAGAGGTTTTCGACCTCCACGGTTTCGCCGTTGAGCTTGAGCGGGTGGGTGGCCGCGTCGCCGCCCATGCGGCAGGTGCTCATCTGGTGGGCGCTGTAGAGGCCGAACTGGTTGGGCTTCCAGCTCAGGTGCGGCAGCTTGTCGAGCACTTCGGGGTTCTGGAGCACGCCGTTTTTGGCGTGCAGCGTGGGCAGCGTGCCGTGGGGCAGATACACTTTTTCGGCCCCGGCCGCGATGTGGATTTGAGCGGCGGCGCGCACGCCTTCCAGCATGTTGGCGCGGTCGAAATCTGAGAGGGTATAGTCAATCAGCGGCGCGCCGTTTTTGTCGATGGTGACGCGGCCGCCGTCGCGGTCGCGGGTGAGGACGATGAACGAACCGAGATGGTCGGCATCGCGCAGCAGCTCGTGGTGCTGCCGGCCCGAGAGCCAGGGCAGCACCATGCTCAGCAGGCCGGGGTGGGTGGGCGGCGTCTCCAGCTTCGCGCCGAAGTTGGTGCCGTGCAGCATGGTGTAGGTATCGTTAACCACGCTCATGCTGGGGCCGTGCCAGGAATTCATGGCGTGGGGGTAGCGCGCGCCCACCACCACCGTGGGGTGCAGGTGCAGGTGGCGGCCCAGGTGCGGGTGCTTCAGGCCGGAGCGCAGCAGCAGCGCGGGCGTCTGAATGGCGCCGCCGGCCACCACCACACGCTTGGCCCGCACCGTGATTTGCACCTGGCGGCCATCGGCGGTGGTGTGCACGGCTGCTGCGCCGGTGGCGCGCCCCTGGCTGATGGTCACGCGGTCGACTTTGGTATCGGCCAGAATGCGGGCGCCGTGCTCAAAAGCCGTGAGCAAATACGTGTTCAGCGTGCCCTGCTTGATGCCATGGGCGTCGCCGAGCGTGGTGTAGCCGAGGCTGCGAAAGTGGCTGTCCGAATCCGTCAGGCCCTTTTCGTTGCGCGGAATCAGCTTTACTTCCTGGCCCAGCCGGGTCGAGCCGTCCCACAGGGCTTGGTTCTGGCCGTTGTGGCGGGTGTAGTTGGTGTTCACGGCTATGGTGCGGGCCACGGCGTTGAGGCTTACCTTGAATTCGAGGGTGGTGAAATGGGGCGCGTTGTGCTCGCGGGCCCATTCCTGCAGCACGTAATCAGGAGTGCGGAAGGCGCCGGCCCAGTTCACGGTGGTGCCGCCGCCCAGGCAGGAACCGGCGAGGATGCCAATGCTGCCATCCTGGGTGCAGAGGGTGCCTTTGGCGTCGTAGAGCTTGCCCAACATGTCTACTTCGCGCTGGGTAAAGTCGCAGCCGTGACAGTAGGGGCCTTTTTCGATGACCAGCACATTGTGGCCGGCTTCGGCCAGCTCGCCGGCCACCACGCCGCCGCCCGCGCCACTGCCGATTACCAGCACATCGCACTCGTAAACAGTGTCTTCGGTGGGGTGTAGGGTGTGGATGGGCTTGGGCGAGTCCACCGGCCGCTCGTCGGGGCCGGGGTAGCCGAGGTGGCCCCATGCGGCCGGTACTTCGCTCATGCTGCCGCCGTAATACAGCAGTGTGCACAGTTTGCGCAGCGCGTTGAAGCCCTTGCGCAGCTGCGGCACGTTGCTGCTGGCCCAGCTTTGTAGCAGCTGCTCGCGCTGGGCGGCATCCAGCTTTCGGAAAGGCTTTAGCGGGCCGAACCAGGTGAGGCCCAACAGCGGCTTCTCCAGCAGTTCCAGCAGTTGGCTGAACTCGGTCTGCGCGCCCTCCGGCTGTTCGCGGATAGCCGCTTCCAGCTTCTCCAGGTTGAGGCCGGTGGAGCCGGCGGGGCTGCCATCGGGCAGGGCGGGGATGAAAGTGTCGGCCAGGGCTAAGAGGACAGCGGAGCGGGCGGGCGTAAGCGAGAACATGCGGCGGGAATTTGGGTGGTAAAAGGTAAGGAAATTTCCGCAAAGTGTTAGGCGTGCCGAGTAGTTTGTTGGAACGGGAAGCATGCTTAGGTGAGGAAAAAAGACCGTCATGCAGAGCGCAGCGAAGCATCTTTACCGCCCAACGCACTCCAATCAAAAGAAGTAGTGTTGGCGGGCAAGATGCTTCGCTGCGCTCTGCATGACGTGCAAACTGCCGACATTTGCCTTCCCCAACCGCCACCGCTCCCCATGCCCAAGCTCATCCAAACGCCGGAAACCACGCATCGCATCTACTTTCAGGACTGCGACATGCTGGGTCACCTCAACAACGCCCGCTACCTCGACTATTTCCTTAATGCCCGCGAAGACCACACCACCGCGCATTATTCGTTGAACATGGGCCAGCTGGCCCGCGAACAAAACGCCGCCTGGGTCATCACCAAGCACCACATCAGCTACCTCAAGCCGGCCAAACAAAGCACGCAGGTGCGCATCCTGAGCCAGCTCATCCACTTCGATAACTCCAACCTGGTGCTCGAAATGCAGATGCGCAACGAGGACGGCACCCGCCTGCTGGCCCTGCTGTGGTCGGAAATGGCCTACGTGACCATGCCCGCCGGAACCCGCACCGACCACGCCAACGCCATGATGGACCTGCTCGACGACCTCGACGTGGAAGACGTGAGCTACGACCCCGACGGCTTCGATGAGCGCGTGAAAGAAGTGCGCCAGCAATTGAAAAAGCAGCGGCGCAACGCCGGAAGCGACGAGTAGGGGCAGCCTTTTAGCCCACCCAACGCGCTAAAACCCCACCTGGTACTGCAGCACGTATTCGCCGCGGTGGTCCGTCACGGTGATGGCACCGGAAGGCTGGGCGGTGAAAATGGGGCGGCGCTGGTAGTTGGCCGAGAGCTTGCTGGTGTTGCCATGCACCAGCCAGTTCACGCCCACGTTCAACAGGCCCATGGGGTCGGCGAGGCGCTCGAAGCGGGCGTATTCGTAGGCGGCGTAAGGCTGCAGGGTGCCCACCGGGCCCAATAGGTTTTGCTTGAAAAGGTAGCCGGCCTGCGCGTACAGAATATTGCCCGTACCCAGCATGGCGTAGTTGTTGCCGGGTCCGTTGAAGGAGCCTACGCCGGCCCGCACGCCATTGGCCGGGTTCATCGGGCCGGAGTTTTTGAGGTAGCCGGGGCCGAAATCGTAGTGATAATAGCCGCCGTAGGCCGTGATGGCCGTGCCGCGTTCACTGTTCACGGGCGCGTCGTAGAATAGGTCGACGGCCCAGAGCTTGATGTCGGTGTTGATGGTATCGCCGGCCGCGCCGGTGTGCCACACGCCTTTGCTCTGATATAAAAAACCCGTTCCCAGGCTCAAAACGCGCTTTTTGCCCAGGTAGGAGCCCACGTTGCCGGGGGCGGCGTTGCCCTCCTGGTCCCAGAACTGGTACATCACGTAGCCGTGGTATTCGGAGCGTGGGTAGCGCATCGAGTACGTGGAATGGTGCGAAATAGGGTCGGGCACCGACGACGCGGTTTGCGTTACGAAGGGCTTGCCGATGGCCAGTCGGTAGTCCAGCTGGCCCAGTTTGCCCTTGGCATACACGCCCAGCTTGCGCACCTGCTGGTCGTTTACATCGTTGGTGGGCTCCTGAAACAGCGGCAAATCCATGCCCAGTGTCGAAAAAACGGCCGCGTTGGAAAAGCGCGAAGGCCCATTCCAGCCGTTGAGGCCGGCCCCGAGGCTGAGGCGTTTCTTAAATACCGCGTATTCGGCCGTGACGTCGTGAAAAAACGCGCCCGTTTTGCGCGGCGACAGGTACGAAAAGCTGTTCTGCCCAAACTGCACAAACACGAACACGCGCGGCGTAATCTGCCCGCTCATTACGAAGCGCACGCGGCGCAGGCCCACGTCGCCGGTCGAGGGCGTCAGCTCGCCGTTGACGGTGGTGCCGGGGTTGCTTTCGTTGAAGCGCAGCCAGGTCTGGGCCAGGAAATTCAGCTTCAGGTAGGTGGTGCTGTCCTTGGTGAGGTAGGTTTTCAGGCCGTCTTTTAGCGAGGCGGGCGGGGCCGATGGGTCGGGACCGATTTGGGCAAATGAGGCTTCGGCCCCCAGCAGCAGGCCCGCCAGCAAGCCAGCCGTTTTGATGATTGAGAGGCGAATTTTAAAATTAGAAAACGAAAACATTAAGCAGTTTTTAGGGGCGCAAAGTCAGTGGGCCGGCCGTGCAAGAAGTCTGGGTTGCTCAGCGGAACTGTTCTTGTCACCGGTTTGCTGGAGCCTAACCTAGTGGCTCAGCGAATGAATGGCGAAGTAGAAGCCCGCGCTCAGCACGGCCGCCACCGGCAGCGTGAGCAGCCACGACAAGCCGATTTTGGCGATTTCCTTGGAGTTGGCCGTGCCGTTCACCAGCCCGATGCCGTAGATGCTGCCCACCGAAACATGGGTGGTGGATACCGGCAGGCCCAGCTTGCTGGCGAAAATGACGAGCAGGCTGGTCACCATATTGGCCGTGAAACCCTGGCCGTGGTTGAGCCTGGAAATCTTCTTGCTCATGGTGTCGGCCACCTTTTTGGCATTGAGCCAGCCGCCGATGGCCATGGCCACGGCCAGAATCACCACGTTGACGGGCATGGCGAAGAACTTGCACACCAGCAGCAGGCCCAGCAGCTTGGGCGTGTCGTTGAGGCCGCGCGCGAAGCTCATGGAAGCGGCGCTCAGGTAGTGCAGGTTGTTGATGAGCGGCTGAAAATTGAGGCCGATGAAGGTGCCCTGGTACAGGTTCTGGCATTCGGCCGTGGTGCCTGCATTGGCCTGAATGGTGGGCAGCGCGGTGAAGGCGCTGGTGGGCGCGGCCGTCACCGGCACCCAGACGTCGCCCACGCACACGCAGGATTCTTCGGTGATGCCCGCGGCTTTTCGGCCCTTACGGAATAGCACGTACACCAGACTGCCCACGCCCACGGCCAGAATCGGCCCGAGAATGAGCGGCAGGAAGAAGGTGGTGCCGAGCTTGGCAAAGTTCACGGCCGTGCCCACCGCTACCAGGCCGGCTCCCACCAGCGCACCCACCAGCCCGTGCGTGGTCGAAATGGGAAAGCCCAGCCGGGTGGCCAGCAGCACCGTGACGCCGGCGGCCAGCGCTACGGCCAGAATAAAATCGACGGATTGAATGATGTCATCGGGCACCAGGCCCTTGCCGGAGAAGTTTTTAATCAGCTCTTCGGCAAAGAAATAGGAACAGATGGAACCCGCAAACGTGGCCACCGTGGCCAGAATCAGGGCCGGGCGGTAGGCCAGTGTGCCGCTGCCCCAGAGCGTGGCCACTCCCTTAAAGTTGTCGTTGGCCCCGTTGGAATACGTGAGCAACAGCACGGCCAAAAAGAGGAGAATTAGCAGCATAGAGCCAGCATTAAGGGTTTGCAAAAAGCCTCACGTTGACCAACAACGTGGGGCCTTGAAGCACAACTTACGGCGGGCTTTGGGCTATTGGTTCTCCAGTATTACCAAAATGTTAATAAATTGTTAAGTTTTTTCTGGGCTTGCGCGGCAGTGGGCCGTGATATTAGCGCTGGGCGCTGATGTTGTCCTTCTCGTTGGCATCCATGAAGATGCCGCCGTCGAGCTTCACCGATTTCACGGCTTTGGGCGTGGTAATCACGGTTTGTTGCTGGTTGGTGCGCCACACGGCGGCGGTCTGGTGCAGGGTTTCCTTGGTGCCGTCGGTGTATTCGAGCTGCATATCGAAGGGAGCGGCGAAGCCGCCGATATTATTCACCGTCACGCTGCTACCCGATACCGGGCCCACGGCCAGGTCGATGTAGCCATTGGTGAAAAACCAGTTGTTGAAAAACCAGTTGAGGTCCTGGCCGCTGGCGTTGCTCATCGAGTTGAAGTAGTCCCACGGAATGGGGTGCTTGCCGTGCCAGCGGTCCATGTATTCGTGCAGGCTTTTCTTGAACAGCGCATCGCCGAGCATGTCCTTCAATGCCAGATAGCTGAGCGAGGGCTTGCCGTAGGCGTTGTTGCCGTAGCCGGCGCGCAGCTCGCTGCTGGGCGTGATGACGGGCAAATCCTCGGCCGTGGCGGCGTCGTGAATCCAGCGGTTTACGCGGAATTTCTTATAGAATTCGTCGGCTTTGGCCACGCCGTTTTCCTGGCGGCCGATGAGCAATTCAAACGTGGTGGCCCAGCCCTCGTCCATAAAAGCGTAGCGGCTTTCGTTGATGCCCATGTAGAACGGAAACCAGGTGTGGGCGATTTCGTGGTCCTGCACCAGTTGCGCGAACTGCGGGTCCTTCTGCGGGCTGTCGTTCACCATCATCGGGTATTCCATGTCGGCAAAGCCCTGGAAAGCCGTCATTTTGGGGAAAGGGTAGGCCACACCGGGCCAGTTATTGGGGTTCGAGAACCAGCCCAGCGCATACTGCCCGTTCTTCACCGACTGTCGGAAATCCACCGTCGAATCGGCGTAGGCGGCCTGCACGCTGGCGCGGCGCTTGGCCTTGGCATCCACAATCACGCTGGCGGCGTCCCACACGTAATGGTCGCTCAGGCCGAAGGTGACGTCGGAAATGTCCTTTGCGGCCCAGACCCAGGTGTTCATGGCCTGCTGGGCGGTTATGCTCTTTTTGGCCAAATCGGCAGCGGTGGCAATGTGCAGCACCGCATCGCTGGTCATCGACTGCTGGAGGCGCTTGGCGGCCGCTGGTTGCAGCACCTGTTTGGGGTTTTGCAGCGTGCCGGTGGCCCACACAATGTAGTTGGCCGGCGCTTTCACGCGCAGGGTGTAGTCGTTGAAATCGTTGTAGAACTCCTTGCTGTCCACAAAGGGCAGGCGGTCCCAGCCGTTGTAGTCGTCGTACACCGCAATGCGCGGGTAGAAGTAGGCCAGGAAGTAGGTGGTGGGGTCAATCATGCCTTCGCGGCCGCTTTCCACCGAAATGGGGAAGTGCCAGGTCACGGCAAATTTCACCGAATCGTGCGGGGCCAGGGGGCGGGGCAGGCGCACGCCCGGCGCGGTGCCCAGGTTGGTGGGCAGGGGCTTGAGCTGGCCGGCCACCTGAAACGTGTCAATCACCACGCCGCTGGTGAGGTAGTCGGCCGAGGCGTCGCCATCGCGGCTTGCCCCGGGCTTGTGGATGTTCTGGATGATGCGCAGCACCACCTGGCGCAGCGTATCGGGGCTGTTGTTGGTGTAGGTGATGGTTTCGCGGCCACGAATGTCGCGGGCGGGCGGCGCGGCCTGCACGGTGATGTCGTAGCGGGCGCGGTTTTGCCAGTATTTAGGGCCGGGGCGGCCGTCGGGGCTGCGGGTGCCTTTGTTGAACGCCTGCTTGATATCGCGCGGCATGTAAAGCGGTGTCGTTTGGGCGGCGGCGGGCTCGGCCAGGCCGGCGAGCAGCAGCAAGGGGAGCAGTCGTTTTATTTTCATTGAGGAAGGGACGCAGGAGGGCTTGGGGCCGTTGCAAAGGGACCCGGCGCAAAAGTAGGAATTTGATGCCGCGGCGCCGGGTCCCGTACCATCGCTGGTCCTGCCCTGGTCGACACAATTCCCCCATTCAGCGGCGAGGCGTCCTGAAGTGGGCGCACCTGTCGGGTTTGCGCGTACTTTTCCTGCCTAAAACCCCGTCATGCCCGTTCAGAATACTCCGCTGGCTTTCGCCAAGCTGGCAGCCTGCTTTCTTCAACCCCGCTGGCTTTGCTGCCTCATCCTGCTGCTGGCCGGGCGGGCGGCGGCTCAGCCCACCCCCGCCCGCCCGCAGCCGGTTGTGAAAGACACCGTGACCCACGACGATGCCCACCGCCTCGAAGTGGCTTACACCATGCTGAGCAGCATTTCGGGCCAAGTGCGCAACGTGTTCGACTCGCGGGAAGTGACCGAGAAATTGCCGGACATCGACGAAAACCTGCACGCCATACGCCACAGCGTGGAGGAAACCGACAAGGTGGTCGACATCAAGCAGCTGCAGATGTGCCAGCTCATGCTCGGCAACATTCAGGAACAGCTGGCCGAGTGGCGCACGGCCCTGGGCGAGGCCCACGAGCAGCTCGAAGGTATGCAGGCGCGGCTGGCCGGGCTGGCCCACCCGCCCATCCGGCCGCTTGCAACCGATGCGGCGGCGCTGGCTTTGGCCCACGCCGATTCGGCCCTGCAGGTGCGGCAGCAGCGCATTGGCGGGCTGCTGGCCAAGCGGTTTGCCAGCGCCCGGCAGCTTCAAACGCAGGTGGCCGCCAGCTACATCCAGACCTTGGAGCTACAGGACAAGGTGAGCGACCAGATGCGCCGCTTCGGCCGCACCACCATCAAGGCGGCGTTTCCGCCCCTGTGGGCGGCGCGCCCCGCCAAGGCAGCGGCCCTCGATGTCGACGCCGACCACGCCGCCGCCGACCGCCGCAAAATCATCAACTTCTACTTCGCTAACAACTGGGACAACTGGGCCTACATGGCTCTCATCGGGCTGGTGTTCTACGGCTGGGTGTCGTTCAATTACCGGCGGGCCAAAAAGCAGGAATTGGTCATCACCGAGCCCTTTCACTACCTGCGGCCCGGCCCTGTCGCAGCCACACTGGTGGTGATGTTCAGCCTGGCGCCGGCGCTGGAGCTGCACCCGCCGCCCGTGTACCTGGCGGTGCTGCAGCTGTTGCTGCTGGTGGCCCTCACGGCGGTATTTGCCCGGAGCTGGCCGCGCCGATTGTTCCTGTACTGGCTGGGGCTGGTGGCGTTTTTCGTGTGGCTAAGTGTGACCAATGCCAACGCCACCACCGGGCTGGGTGCCCGCTGGGGCCTGCTCGGGCTCAATGCGCTGGCGGTGGGCGTGGGCGCGCTGCTGCTGTGGCGGCTGCGCGACACGCTGGCCCAGATGCGCTTTCTCATTCCCGTCACCTGGCTGTTCATCGGGCTCAATGGCCTGGCCATCATCTGCAACGTGGTAGGGCGGCTGAGTTTGGCCAAGATGTTCAGCACGGCGGCCATTTTCGGGCTCACGCAGGGCATCGGGCTGGCGGTGTTCATCGAGTCATTCACCGAGGCTTTCCACCTCCAGATATTGTGCAGCCGGGGCAGCGAGGGCGGCACGGCAGCCTTCGACTACGACAAAATCGAGCCCCAGCTCATGCGCCTGCTCACGGTGCTGGCCGGCGCGCTGTGGCTGGTGGTGTTCACCTCCAACCTCAACCTCTACAACGCCATCTACGGCTTCTTTGCCCAGGCCCTCACGGCCCCGCACACCATCGGCAGCACCGAATTCACGTTCGGCAACATCCTGCTGTTCTTCCTCATTCTCTACGTTTCGGCCCTGCTGCAGCGCTACATCGGCTACTTTTTTGGGGAAGTGGGCGACGATGATTCCGACGCGCGGCGGCGCGGCTCGTGGCTGGTGGCGCTGCGGCTGCTGCTGGTGCTGGTGGGCTTTGCGCTGGCCACGGCGGCCACGGGCCTGCCCCTGAGCAAAATTGCCATTGTGTTCGGCGCGCTCAGCGTGGGCATTGGCCTGGGTTTGCAGAGCATTGTCAACAACCTGGTATCGGGTATTATTCTGATTTTCGAGCGGCCGTTTCACGTCGGCGATTTTATTGAAGTAGCCGGAAAATCGGGCCGCGTGCAGGACATCGGCATCCGGTCCAGCAAGCTCACGTCCGTCACCGGCTCCGAAATCATCGTGCCCAACGGCGATTTGCTCTCCAACCACGTCATCAACTGGACGCGCACCAACGACCATATCCGCACCGACCTGTCGCTGAAAATGACTTCCGGCACCGACGATTTGCAGACCAACCTGCAGAAGGCCCGCGAGCTCATTCAGGAGGAAGTCAAAACCAGCCCCTACACCATGCACAACTTGCCGCCCGAAATCCTGCTCAGCAGCATCAACGGGCAGGTTTACGAGCTGAAAGTACTGTTCTGGATTACCAACATCCGGCAGGAGCAGCTCACCAAAAGCGAGATTCTGGCCGGCATCTACCGGCGCTTCACGGCCGAGGGATTGACGCTGAGCTAGGGCCGGGGAATCACGCGGAGCAAATAAGAAGCGTATTTGTTCTGTGTCAGGCTGCGATATAGTGTTTCGACATTATCTTAATGCTTGGGTTGGGTTCGGTGCTGAAATCTGTCGGATAAGCAAGAAGGTACTGCGCCATGATATACCAGATTACGCTCCCGCACCCCGCTTTGCGGCAGTATGTTAAGGAATACATGCTGGTTGATTTCGACTTTACGGGGCTGGCCGAGATTCCCACCCGGCTGATGCCGGTGCGGGCCGAGCAGAGCCTCATTTTCTATCCTGGCGGCATGTTTACCAAGGTAAACAGCGCACAAAACAAGCGGCTGCTGATTCCGCCCACGGTGGTGCAGGGGCAGCCCATCACGGTGTGGCACCATCACTACCCGCGCACGTTTCGCTTGGTGAAGGTGATATTTCAGCCGGGGGGGCTGTATCACTTGCTGGGCGGTGCCCCGCTGGGAGAGTTTACCGATGCCGCCGTGGATGCCGAAGCGGTAATTGGCCGGGAAATCAGCGAGGTCATTCAGCAGCTGATGGACACGGCGCGCTACGACGAAATGCTGGCCGTGGTGGATGCGTACCTGCTCCAGAAGTTCCGGCGGCACTCGCTGCGCTCCGAGCCCATGGACAAGGTGAGCCAGATGCTGCAAGCCACTCGCCCGGCCGGCGGCCTCGATTACCTGGCTGGCCAGGCCTGCCTGAGCTACCGGCAGTTCGAGCGCAAGTTCCGGGAGCGGATGGGCATCAGTCCCAAGCTGTTTATGCGCATTCAGCGCTTCAACCAGGCCCTGGATGCGAAGGAAAAACAGCCCCAGCGGGACTGGCTGACCATTGCGCTGGCCTGCGGCTACGCCGACTACCAGCACATGGTGAAGGACTTCAAGCAGTTTGCGGGCGCCACGCCCGTGAGCCTGATGGACGCCGTGGCCCACACCCCCGAGCGCCTGCTGCACCTGCGCTAAGAATGTCGTTTTTTGACCAATGGGCCGCTACAAGAGAGGACTAGTTTTGCCACCATCACCTCACTTCGTAACGCCATGGAAACCTCATCTCGTCGTTCGGCCCTCAAACACCTTTCTGCTGCGGCAATCAGTATGGCACTAGCTCCCACCCACTCCCTGAGCGCGGCCCCGGCGGCCACGCAAAAACCCTTCGTCGTGCGCGGGTCCGAAGGCCGCTCCAGCGAGCATTACCGCCTGATGGGCTTTGACTTATACCTCAAAGTAGGCGGCAAAGACACGGACGGCCAACTCGCGGTTTTCGACGGCGAATACCGCCGGCACGACGGCCCGCCGCTGCACGTCCACTACCAGCAGGACGAGGAATTCTACATCACCGAAGGCGAGTTTCTGGTGCAGGTGGGCGACGAGAAATTTACGCTGAAAGCCGGGGATTTAATCTTTTTGCCCCGCAATATTCCCCACACGTTTGTCACGCTGAGCGAAACCGGCAAAATGGCGTTTATGACGCACCCCAGTGGCACCATCGAAATGCTGTTTAAGCAGCTGGCCGCGCTGCCGCCCACTGCCAATCTCGACGATGCGCAGAAGATTCACCTCGCGCATCAGCTCCGTATTGTGGGCCCCAGGCTGACGGTGGGCTGAACGCCTTTGAAACAGTAACAAAACGGTCCTGCTGAGCGGGCCACAGCAACTCTGGTGCGAACATTCCGCAGTGGAGCTGCTGTGGCCCGCTCAGCAGGACCATTTTGGGCAATTGCTGCACACTCAGCAGAGTACAGGAGTGTTGGCTGCCCGGATTTCCGGTGCTTGCGCCCATGCTACTACGCGCCGCTTTCCTGCTTCTGGTGTTTCTGTACTTCGTGCAAAACGCAACGGCAGCTCCGCCCAATAACGGCTTCAACGTCCGCGATTTCGGGGCGAAGGGCGACAGCGCCACGCTCGACGGCGACGCCATCAACCGGGCCGTGGCGGCAGCGGCGAAAGCAGGCGGCGGCACGGTGTATTTCCCGGCGGGCACCTACCGCAGCTACTCCATCCGGCTGCAAAGCCACGTTTCGCTCTACCTCGACCAGGGCGCCGTGCTGCTGGCCGCCGCGCCCGTGGGCAGCACCGGCTACGATGCGCCGGAGCCCGCCGACAACGACAAATTCCAGGATTTTGGGCACAGCCACTGGCACAACAGCCTGATTTGGGGCGAGAAGCTGGTGGACATTTCCATCCTCGGGCCGGGCACTATTTACGGGCAGGGCCTCACGCGGGAGGGACCACACCAGGCCCCCGTTGGCAACAAGGCCATTGCCCTGAAGCTGTGCCGCAACGTGACGCTGAAGGATTTTACGGTGCGCCAAGGCGGGCATTTCGCCCTGCTGGCCACGGGCGTGGACAACCTGACCATCGACAACCTTCGGCTCGATACTAACCGCGACGGCCTCGACATCGACTGCTGCCAAAACGTGCGGGTGAGCAACTGCACCGTCAATTCGCCCTGGGACGACGGCATTTGCCTGAAAAGCTCCTTCGCCCTCGGCTATGCCCGCCCCACCGAAAACGTGACCATCACCAACTGCCAGGTGAGTGGCTTCGACCGCGGCACGCTGCTCGACGGTACCTACCGGCGCAACGAAGCCGCCCTCGTGCCCGACCACGAAGGGCCCACCGGCCGCATCAAGTTCGGCACCGAATCGAACGGCGGGTTTCGGAACATTGCCATCAGCAACTGCGTGTTCACCTACTGCCGCGGCCTGGCCCTGGAAACCGTAGACGGCGGCCTACTCGAAGACGTGACCATCACCAACATCACGATGCGTGATGTCACGAACTCGCCTATTTTCCTGCGCCTCAGCAGCCGGCTGCGGGCTCCGGCCGGCACCGTCACGGGGCAGTTGCGCCGCATCAACATCAGCAACGTCATGGTTTATAATGCCGATGCGCGGTTTGCCACGCTCATCAGCGGCGTGCCCGGCCATCCCATCGAGGACGTGCGGCTGAGCAACATCAGCATCTGGTACCGGCCGCTGGACGCGGCCGCTGCTATCCAAAAAGACTTACCGGAGGATGAGAAAGGCTACCCCGAACCCCAGAAGCTGGGCGTGGGCCCGGCCTATGGCTTCTACATCCGCCACGCCAAAAACATTGAGCTGAACGACGTGAATATCCACCTGCTGGGCGCCGAAACCCGCCCCGCGCTCATGCTCACGGAAGTGGACGGGGCCCGCCTGCGAAACGTGTCGGCTGATAAGGCCGGGACTGCGCCGCTGCTGGTGCTGCGCGGCGTGCGCGGACTGGAGGTACAAGGCAGTGAAGCACTGAAAAAGTCTATCAGCACGCGGTAGGGGCGGGACTTGCCCCCGCCCGCCACTGAGAGAACGTCATGCTTCGACTTGGCTCAGCATGACGGTTACATTTCTTTCCCAATCCCACCCATGAAACACGCTCTAATTCTCGCTGGCCTACTCCTCGCCGCCACCGCCCACGCTCAAATCGGTCGTCACTTTCCTGCCGAGAAAAAGGTGGTAAAAGACCCCGTGACGGGCACTTCGCTCACTTTTCTCACCAGCACGCCGGCCGGCGATTCCAAGATTTATCAAACCCATAACCAATGGACGTCCGACCTGCAATGGCTCATCTTCCGTTCCAATCGGGCAAAGAACGAGGCGCTGGCGGTGAATGAGAAAACCGGCGAAATCGTGCAGGTGAGCGAGGGCGGCTACACTGGCATGCTCAACGTGGCCCGCCACGCCATGAAGCTGTATTTCATGCGCAACCCCAACGGTGCGGACGAAGCCGGCAAAGACCAGCCGGCGTCGCTGCAAATTGTGGAAGTGGATTTAGCCAAAGTATTTGCCGACAGCAAGGCCGGCCGCATGCAGCCCGCCAGCGCCTACCAGCGCATTTGTGGCACCACGCCGCCCGCGCTGCAAGCCGGCGGCGACATGGCCCTCGACGGCGACGAAAATTGGGCCTACTTCCGGGTGGGCAAGGAAGAGGCCGCCCGGCACCTGGCCCCCGGCACCAGGCTGGAAACCGAGTTTGGCCCGCGCCACATGGGCGCGGGGCCGGCCGGCATCGCGGCCATGAACGTGCACACCGGCGCCATCAAGTACGTGGTGTCGGTGCCGTTTCAGATTGGGCACATCCAGACCAATCCCTGGGTGCCGGGCGAAATCGTATTTTGCTGGGAAACGGGCGGCAAGTCGCCCCAGCGCACCTGGACGGTGCAGGCCGACGGCAGCGGCCTGCGCCCGCTTTACCCCGAAGCGGAGTACGAATGGGTGACGCACGAAGCCGTGATTACGAAGGACGAAACCGCCTTCGCCATCATGGGCCACCGCCCCATTCCGGCCGTGGCCAAAGACGTGGCCCCCGGCACGCCCGTGAGCGGCGCCAACCCCGGCCAGGAGGCGGCATGGGGCCCCTCCGGCACCCGCGAGAAGCCCACGGGCCTCGCCATTGTCAACCACCGCACCCGCGAAATGACCATCGTGGGCCAGACACCCAGCGGCAGCGGCCTCTGGCACGTCAGCGGCTCGCCGGATGGCCGCTGGGCCGTGGGCGACGACTTCGCCCGCAACATTTATTTGATAGACCGGCACACCCACGAAATGCTGCTCCTCTCCACCGGCCACAAGCCCACTGCTGCCGACCACCCGCACCCCACCATGAGCCCGGATGGCACGCGCATCGAAATTCAATCGGCCATGCTTTCGAGCGATGGGCACAGCATGAACATCTGCATCATCCCGGTGCCGGCGGCGTGGCTGAAGCGGAAGTATTAAACCGTAGCGTGGACGCTGCGAGTCCGCGCCCCTCCCGACGGAAACCCGAACGACTGCGAAATGTGCTGGAGGGCGCGGACTCGCAGCGTCCACGCTACAAATTGCCCGACGAATGAATGCCACAACAAAACGCGCTTATTGCTGCAGAATCTTTCTCGCGCTACTCCTCTGCGCTTTTTCCGTTGCCGCCCGCGCCCAGGAGGACCGGGGCTTCAAAGTCTACCAATTCCCGGCCAACATGATTCCCCGCATCGACGGCAAGGCCGACGACTGGGCCACGTTCCCGAAGGAGTACATCGTGGGCACCGACCAACTGCGCGACGACTCCGGCCACTACCCCAAAGCCGATTCCACCAACCTCGCCGTGAAGGTGCGCGTGGCCTGGGTAGCGGGCCTGAATCGCCTTTATTTCCTCTACGAAGCCTACGACAACTACTGGGATTTCAGCCTGCCGGGCCTGCACAACGACACCTTCGAAATCGTGGTGGACGGCGACCTGTCCGGCGGCCCGCTCATTGCCGAGCAGCACCCCAATCAGGCGTTGCCGCTAATGGAGCGCTACTTCGCTTTCCACGGCGTGCACGCGCAGAACTACCACATTTTCATGCCCGCCGAGGGCAAAGACTGGGCCTTGGCCTGGGGCGCGCAGCCCTGGATTAAAAAACTGCCGTACTCGAACATCGCCTACAGCTACGACTTCCGGCCCGGCCAACCCGGCAAGCTCACGGCCGAGTTCTGGATTTCGCCCTTCGACTACGCCGGGGCCGAGGGGCCGGCCCGCGCCGTGGAATCGGTGCTGACGGAGGGCAAGAAAATCGGCCTCACCTGGGCCGTGATAGACTACGACGACGTGGCCGACGAAAGCAAAAAAGGCTTCTGGAACCTCTCGAAAAACCACAAGATGTACGGCAATTCCAGCCTTGGCACCATCTTCACGCTCCTGCCGCTGGCCGAGCAGTACCTGCCGAAACTGGCGGCGCAATGGTCTTTCAGCGTCACGGACATGGCCCACCGCCAAGTTACCTTCCTCGACGAAAGCCGCGGCTCCATCAAGCGCTGGCACTGGGACTTCGGCGACGGCAGCACCTCCACCGAGCAAAGCCCCGTGCACCGCTACAAAGACGCCGGCAAGTACATCGTGGTGCTCGACGTGGAAGGCCCCGCCGGCAAAGCCCGCATGGCCAAGGTGTGGGACGTGGCCGTGAAGTAGGACAATTGTATCAGCGCGCCATCATAGCGAGCACAGGCGCCACCAGCAGCCGGGAGCCAGTAGCATCCAAGTGCAGGCCATCAGCCGTCATGGTGTTGATGTCTAGGCCCGGCGTTTTGTAGCCATTCACAAACAGGCAATGGGTTCGTTGCGCGACCTTTTTAAAGGCGGTGCTCATGTTGCTCACCCGCGCGTCGCCGCCCTGGTATTTGGGCAGGGCTTCGGCTTTCGTACCGTAAGGTGGGGGCGAAATAATGATGATGCGGGCCTGGTTGATGGCGGGGTAGGGGCAGGTTTTGATTTTGGTGATGAGGGTTTCCAGGTTTGCCGGTACTTCTTTTTGGCGGTCGGCGAAAACAGCTTTGGCGTCGTTGGTGCCCAACTCTAGCACTACAAAATCGAACGGCCGGTCCTTGGTAAACTCGGCGGCCTTGCGCAGATTTTCGTCGATGACCAGCAGCGAATTCAAGGTGCTGTCGCCGTTGTTTACGAACCCAATGGTGCGGCCCGATTTGCTGATGTTGAAGACCTGCGCCCGGGGCAGAGCCAACTCCAACTGCTTGGGCCAACTGTGCGGAAACGTACCGTTGCTGTCGCCCAGGGTAAAAATGTTGATGGGCTTGTCCGACGCCGCCGGAGTTTGCGCGGGCAGCAACGCCGGCAGGAGCAGCAGAAACAGGAGAAGCTTTTTCATGGCAATTAGTAATAGTTAGGTTTCAGCGAGTGATTGCCCCGCTGGCGCACTTCCGCGAAGCGCGCCAGCGGGGCAATCAATTGTTTTTCCGCTTTCGGTAAGAGTTCTTTGGGCTGCTCTTTCGCAATACGACGCGAAGTGACTTTAATATATTGACGTTCAATTTCTATGAAATATTGGTGCTGGCTGTTTGCCTTTATTCTTGTCACTGGCTGCGCACCTCATTTGCGCTACGCGACTGACTCGGAAGCCGCAGCGATAGGCGTAGTAATTCGCGCCGTGCAGGTGAATGTGAGTTCGGGCAGTGAATTATCCTTAACAAATACTAGCCCAACGCCATACTTCATCACCAACCCAGATTATTGCTCAATCTTCTTGTTTCTGTACGACGCTCAGCATCATCGATTGATGCCTAATCGTGTAATAGATAGGATTTGCAAACCATTAGATGAAGGAACAGTAGTACTTCTTCGCCCAGGTGAAACAATACGGTATGCTCTAGAAAGCCCAAGAAGCGACCACAGTGACGAAGAATTACATAAAGCCCGCTACTTTGAAGTTGTCTACCAGGGCAGTATTACGACTCAGCAGGACGCCAAACGCGCTCAACGCTATAATCGCTATACTCTCAAATCGACTGGTACTATCGACTGATGATTTGTAGTATTCATGATTTTTCTTTTTCTAAGCCCATAGATTCCCCATCTACTTCACCACCTGCACCGAGCTGTCGTTAATACCGTACGGGTGCTGCTTGAGCAGTTGGGTGATTTCGGCGCCGGCCAGCAGCACGGGGCCGTAGCCGTGGGCGGCGTACACGTTCACAGGGCGGTAGTAATAGAAGGCCGGGTCGAAGCCCATGCCGGTGCCCACGCAGGTGCCTTCCACCTGGCCCTGGGCGTTCACTTTCGTGCTCACGGCGTTCCAGGCCAGCAGGGCCATGGGGCCGTAGGCCTGGGCATCGAGCCAGCCCTGGTTCACGGCATGGGCAATGGCGTAAGCGTAGATGGCCGTGGCCGAGGTTTCGAGGTAGGAGTCGTTGCGGTCGAGCAGCTGATGCCAGAAACCGGTGCCGCTTTGTTGGACGGCCAGGCCGCGGGCGTGGGCGCGCAGCAGCTCCAGCACGGCGGCGCGGCCGGGGTGGTCGGCGGGCAGCACGTCGAGCAATTCCACTTTGGTGAGGATGGCCCAGCCGTTGGCCCGCGCCCAGTGGAACTCGGGGTGCTCGGCCATGCCCTGCACCCAGCCGTGCATGTAGAGGCCCTTTTGCCGGTCGAACATGCGCGGGGCAAACTGCATGACTTGCTTTACGGCCTCGTCGTAGTAGCGGACGTCGCCGGTAAGCTTGCCCATCTGGGCCAGGGCCGGCACACTCATAAACAAGTCGTCGAGCCAGAGGGTGTTGGGTTGGGGCCGGTTGCGGGCCAGCGTGCCATCGGGCAGGCGGAATTCCTTGGTCATGATGTAGCCGATGAAGTTGTCAATCATCGGCCGCAGGTTAGCCTTTGGGTCAAGGCGCTGGGTCTTTATCATGGCCGCGCAGATGGCGCCGGCGTCGTCCAGCGCATGCGGCTGTAGCACTGAGCGCACAGGCGTGGCCGCCTCGGGGTGCACCGTTTGGTAGTCGCGGAAGTAGGGCACCAACTCGCCCAGAAAGGTGAGACGGTTGGCGGTGTAGGCCGCGTATTTGGGGTCGCCGGTGGTTTCGGAAGCGCGCAGCATGCCGGCGTAGGTCACGCCCCACTCGTAGCTGGTGAGGCGGAAATCGCCGGGGCGGATGATGGCGTCGGGGTTGAATTTTCGGCGGTCGGTGATGGGCGCGTTGGTCTTTTTATCGACCAGCTCGGCGGGCGTGGCGGCGTTGAGGTAGGCGTACACGCGGTCGAGCACCTGCTTCACGTCCTCGGCTTTGGTCTGGCCGTAGGGCACGGGGTAGTCGGGTTTTAATAGGTGCAGGGGCGTGGTGGTGTCGTTGGCTTTGGTGGTTTGAGCGCGGAGGGGAGCAGCAGCCAGCAGTAGGAGTAGGGTTTTAGCGAGAAAGCGCATGGTGGGCGGGAATGACGGGGTTGGTGGGCCAAGGTAGAAGCCGAAATGCGGCAGATTCTCCTGCGCTGTCCTGCTCCAGGCGAGGTGTTGTAGGGGCGGGGGCTGCCCCCGCCCGGTCGCGCCAAACCAGCGACATAAGCCAGCCGGACACGTGCCTGATGATTCCCCCGAAATGCAGCCCAACCACGGCCGTCGGGCTGGGCACTGGCTGGGGTTTGTTTCGCTCTCGTTGCTAGGGCAGTAGCCTCTTGCCGACCGCTCCATTGACGCCTTTGCGGGGCGTGTAAAAAGCCGAGCGTACCCTGTTTATGCGCCCCGTTTCAGCCGACAGAACTCCTTTTTACGTTGCTTGCGAGATGATACACATTGTTTACATGAGCCGGGCGGTGCGCCCGCTTTCCGACGAGGACTTGCAGGCGCTGCTCGACCAGTGCCGGCGCGACAACGCCGCGCGCAACGTGACGGGCGTGCTGTTCTACAGCCACGGCAATATTGCCCAGCTCATCGAAGGTGAAAGAGAGGTGCTGGAACCGTTGTTTGATATCATCTCCCGCGACGGCCGGCACTCGAACGTGGTGAAGCTGGTCGACAAGCCCATCAGCGCCCGCAGCTTCAAGGACTGGTCGATGGCGTTCCATCCCATCGAGCCCAAGGGGTTCGAAGCCCTGCAGGGCTTTTTGCTGCCCCAGCACCTGCCGCCGCCCCCCAGCTCGCTCACCATTGCCGACGCCATGCTGGTCGATTTGGTGAAGCTGGCCGTTTTCGGTGCCGATGCCACCCCGTCGGAATCCACGCTTGCGCTTGCATAGCCCGTGCACGTTGGCCGCGCCGCCAGTACCTTCGCGGGAGCTGCTGGCGAAGCCTGCGGTGTCCTTTTTAGTACCATAGGCTATGCGTGAGCAGCAACTGCAAGACATTCTGCGGCACATGCCGGCGGGCGTGGCCACGCTACAGGGCGAAGCGTTGCGTTTCGGCTTCGTGAACGAAGCCATGCAGCAGGTGCTGGGCGGGGCCGTGCAGGAAGGCCAGGTCGTAGCCGAGCACCCCGGCACCATTCCCGCCGATTTGCTGGAAGTGATGCAGCAGGTGTTCCGCTCGGGCCGGCCCTACGTGGCCAAGGCCTATGGCATTCCCTTGCCCGCCAATGGCGACCAAAAGCCTACGCCGCGCTACTTCGACATTGCCCTGGAGCCGGTGCGCGAAGGCGATGGACCCGTGAGCGGCCTGCTGCTGTTTGCCGTGGACGTAACGGCGCAGGAGGAGGCCCGCCAGAAGGCCCACCACCTATCCATCGAAACCCGTCGCCTCGACACGCGCCTGCGGGTGCTCACCGAAACGGTGCCTCAAATCACCTTCACGGTGGATGCCGCCGGCAAGTACGAGTACGTGAGCCCGCAGTGGTACTACTTCACCGGGCAGCCGCCTACGGCCGATTTGAACGCCATCTGGCCCCTGCTCATCCACCCCGACGACCGCCTGCGCGTGCTCTACCAGTCCGATTCGGCCCGGGCCGCCGGCATCGGCTGGAACTTCGAGTACCGCCTGCGCCGGCACGACGGCCAATACCGCTGGCTGCTGAGCCGCGCCCTGCCCGAGCTGCACGGCCCCGACCAGGCCGTGTTCTGGCACGGCGCCCTCACCGAAATCCAGGACCAGCGCGAACTGGCCGAAGCCCTGCGCCGCGGCGAGGCCGAACTGCGCTTCCTGGCCGACAGCATTCCCGAGCTCATCTGGACGGCCACGGCCGAGGGCTTTATCGATTACTACAACGAATACACCGCCGAGTACTCGGGCCTGACCAAGGAAGAGCTGGGCCCCACCGGCTGGATAAACCTGCTGGACCCCAGCGAGCAGGCCGGGGCCGCGCGCCGCTGGGTGCAGAGCATTGCCACGGGCCAGCCCTACGAGGGCCTGTTCCGGATGCGGCGGCACGACGGGCGCTACCGCTGGCACATCATCCGGGCGCGGCAGCTGGCCGACGAGCGCGGGCCGCGCTGGTTCGGGGCCTGCACCGACGTGGACGACCAGCACCGCCTGCGCGAGGTGCTGCAAACCCAGTATGATGAGCTGGCCCGCACCAACCGCGACCTCGACACCTTCGTGTACACGGCCTCGCATGACCTCAAGCAGCCTTTGCTCAACCTGCGCGGCTTGTTTGATGAGCTGCGCCGCACCGCTTCTTTCGATGACCCGGAGGAAGGCGAAATTGTGAGCATGCTCGACGAGGCCCTGGGCCAGCTCGATGTTACCCTGCAGGAGCTCGCCGCCACCGTGGAAGACCAGCGCGGCCTTTCGGCCACTCCCGAAACGCTGGAGTTGCGCAGCGTCGCAGACGAAGTGCTGCTGGGCCTGCGCACCCAGGTGCAGGACTCCGGGGCCGTTATCGACCTGGACTTTTCGGCCGCGCCCACGCTCACCTACGGCCGCGCCAACCTGCGCTCCGTTTTGCACAACCTGTTCAGCAACGCCCTCAAATTTGCTGAGCCCGCGCGCGCGCCGCACATCCAGGTGCGCAGCGCTGTCACCGAAACCGGCCAGCCCTACCTCACGGTGCAGGACAACGGCTTGGGCATGGAGTTGCCCAGCCACCGGGCCCCAGTGTTCCAGCCGTTTGCGCGGCAGCACCCGCACATTGCCGGGGCCGGCGTGGGCATGTACCTCGTGCAGCGCATCATTGCCAGCCGCGGCGGCCACCTCAACGTAACCAGCACCGTGGGCGAAGGCACCACCTTCACCGTGTACTGGTTCGAGGGCTAAGCCCGAATTTTGTCAAACCTGGGGCTTTTTCAGGCGTAAGCTTCAGTAGCCGGGCATTCTTCCGGTCGCTTATCCTTACTACCCGAAACGCCATGAGCATTTTCAGCAGCGACAAACTCAAGGGCAAGAAAATTGCCATTATTGCCACCGACGGCTTCGAGCAGGTCGAGCTCGACGAGCCCAAGAAATACCTCGAAGGCGAGGGCGCCGAAACCCACGTCATCTCCCTCAAAAGCGGCTCCATCAAGGGCTGGGACGGCCCCAACAAGGACTGGGGCGATAAAGTGGACGTCGACAAAGTCATCACCGACGCGAAGCCGGCCGATTACGACGCCCTGGTGCTGCCCGGCGGCCAGATGAACCCAGATGTGCTCCGTACGAACAAAGACGTGGTGGCCTTCGTGAAGGAATTTGCCGGCACCGGCAAAGTGGTGGCCGCCATCTGCCACGGCCCCTGGACGTTGATTGAAGCCGATGTGGTGCGCGGCAAGCGCATGACCAGCTGGCCCAGCCTGCATACCGACCTCAAAAATGCCGGCGCGCATTGGGAAGATTCCGAAGTGGTGTGCGACCACGGCCTCATCACCAGCCGCAAGCCGGAGGACATTCCCGCCTTCAATAAGAAGATTGTGGAAGAGATGCTGGAGCCCCAGCACGGCGGCCAGAACTAAGCTGGGTTTGGAGTGGCGTTGATTGAACGTCACAATTGACCGTCATGCAGAGCGCAGCGAAGCATCTTTACCGCAGTAGTAATTCAGATTTACTATTGCAGTAAAGATGCTTCGCTGCGCTCTGCATGACGGTTCCTTTTAGCCGTTTGCCCAGATTACACTAATATCAGCTACCGCCAGCCGCCGCCCAGCGCATGGTACAAGTCCGTCACGGCCTGGCGCTGCTGTAGCTGGTCGTTTACCCCGCTTAGTTGGGCCTGGAGCAGGTTTTGCCTGGCCGTAAGCACTTCGGTATAATTGGCAAAGCCGGCCCGCAACAGCTCCTGCGTATACTCAACCGACTTGCGCAGGGCCTCCAGCTGCAGGGCCCGCAGGCGGGCCTTGTCGGCCGCGCTTTGGTAGGCGAAGAGGGCATTGGAGACCTCCTGGCCGGCTACGAACATCGTTTGCTGGTAATTGTAGAGGTATTCTTTCTGCAATGCTTCCGCGCGGCGCAGGCGGGCCCGGTTGAGGCCCTGGCTGAAAATGGGCTGCGCCAGCCCGCCCACGATGCTGGCAAACACGGCCGTGGGCGAGAACAAATCGGTGAGGGTGGTGCTGGTCAGGCCGCCGTTGGCCGTGATGGTGAAGCTGGGGTAGAAGTACGCCCGCGCCGCGTTGGTTTGCTCGAAACCTGACTCAAACGCAAACTCGGCCTGCTGCACATCGGGGCGGTTGCGCAGCAGCTGGCCGGGCACGCCGGTGAGCAGGGCGGGGGCGGCATCTTGGCCGGCCAGCGTGCCGCGGTCGATGGGGCCGGGCGTGCGGCCCAGCAGCGTGGCCAGCAGGTTTTCGGTTTCGCAGATGTTGCGCTGCAAGTCCGGAATGGTGACTTCGGCGGCGTAGCGCTGGGCCTCGCTCTGCACCACGGCGGCACCGGTCACCACGTCGCCCTCCAGCAGCAGGCGCATGGTTTCCACATCCTTGATGCGGAGTTGCACCGTTTGCTGGGTGATGTCAAGCTGGGCATCGAGCGCCAGCAGGGCGTAGTAGTTGTCGGCAATGTCGGCGATGAGTTGGGTTTGCACCACGCGCCGGTAGGCCTCGCTCTGGCGCACGGCGGCGGCGTAGGAGCGTTTGGTGCTGCGCAGCTTGCCCCACACATCGGCTTCCCAGCTGCTGCTCAGGCCCAGCAGGTACTGATGGGCCGTGCCACCGGTTACTACCGAGGATTGGTCGGTGGTGGTCGTGCCGGTGGTGGTACCGGTCGTCGTTCCCGTAGTCGTGCCGCCCGTGGTGGTACCCGTTGTGGTACCGCCGGTAGTGGTGCCCGTAGTCGTGCCGCCGGTGGTTGTGCCGCCAGTCGTCGTACCGGTGGTCGTGCCCGTGGTAGTCGTGCTACCGCCGGTACCCGTGCTCACAAAGGCGCCGCCGATGCGCGACAGGGTAGTAGTGGCCCGGCCGCTGAGGCTGGGCAGAAACGCCGCGCGGCTCTGGGCCAGCAGGGCCTGGTTTTGCTCGATGCGGGCCATGGCCACCTGCAGGTTGCGGTTGTTGGCGAGGCCTTCGGTGATGAGCTTTTGCAGCTGCGGGTCGGTGAAAAGCTGCTGCCAGGGGCGGGCGGCCAGCGAGGTAGTATCGGTGGTGGGCGCGTCGCGGAACAAGCCGGTGGTAGCGGTTTCGGGCCGGTTGTACGGGTGCAGCAGCTGGCAGCCAGCCGCCAGCGCGAGCACAGGAGAAAGATACTTGAGGAAATTGCTGGCAGTCATTGCAATGGTGTTAATGCTTATACGCGGGCCGGAGGAATGGCAAATCCATTACGCCACGGCGGGTTCGGGCTGCGGCTTGTCCTCTGGTCTTTTCTCCGGCTTCGGCTCGCCGTCCTTGGCGGGCGGGCCGCCTTCGGTTTCCTCTTTTTCGAGCTGCTCCTTGGTTTTGGGCGGGCCGCTGATGCTTTCCTGCAAGCCTTCAAAAACCACGAAGAGCACCGGAATGAAAAACACCCCCACCAGCGTGCCGAACAACATGCCGCCAATGGCGCCCGCCCCGATGCTTTTGTTGCCATTGGCGCCCGCGCCGCTGGCAAACAGCAGCGGCATCAGGCCAAACACAAAGGCAAACGACGTCATCAGAATGGGGCGCAGGCGGGCTTTGGCCCCTTCCAGCGCGGCATCCATGATTTCCAGGCCGTGGTCGCGGCGGCGGGCCAGCGAGAATTCGATGATGAGAATGGCGTTTTTGGCCAGCAGGCCGATGAGCATAATCACCGAAATCTGCAGGTAAATGTTGTTGTCGATGCCGAAAACCTTGGCAAACAAGTACGTGCCGCACAAGCCAATGGGAATCGAAAACAGCACCGCAAACGGCAAAATGTAGCTCTCGTACTGCGCACTAAGCAGCAGGTACACAAACACCAACGACAGCCCAAAAATGTAGAGCGACTGCTTGCCGCTGTTCTTCTCCTCGCGGCTGATGCCGGAAAACTCGTAGCCGTAGCCGGCCGGCAGCTTCTGGGCCACTTCCTGAATGGCAATCAGGGCCTGCCCCGAGCTGACGCCTTCCTTGGGCGAGCCGTTTACCGAGATGGAGGTGAACAGGTTGAAGCGCGACAGGCTTTCGGGGCCGTAAATGCGGGTCAGGGTCACAAATTCGGTGAGCGGCGCCATGGTGCCGGCGGCGTTGCGCACGAAGACTTTGCTCAGGCCCTCGGGGTTGGCGCGGTAGGCCGAGTCGGCCTGCACCATCACCCGGTACTGCTTGCCAAACTGGTTGAAGTTGGAGGCATAGGAGCCCCCGTAAAACACCTGCATGGCGTTTAGCACGTCCTTTTCGGTGAGGCCAGCCGCCTTCACCTTGGCCACGTTCACGGCCAGTTGGTACTGCGGAAAGCCGGGGTTGAAGGCCGTAGTGGCGTACTGGATTTCGGGCCGCTTGCTGAGCTCGGCCAGGAAATCCTGGGCCACTTGGTAAAACTCGGCGGTGGTGTGCCCGCCCCGGTCCTGGAGCTGGAACGTGAAGCCGCCCGTTTGTCCGAAGCCCGTGATGGTGGGCTGCGAGTTGCTCCGGATTTCGCCGGCCCGGATGTGGGCCGTGAGCTTGGTTATCTGCTTGATAACGGCTTCGTTGTTCATGTCCTTGCGCTCGTCCCAGGGCTTGAGGCGCACGATGACCATTCCGTAGGCGCTGCCCTGGCCGGCCAGGAAGTTCTGGCCCGTGATGCGCAGCGTGCCCTTCACCGCCGGAATGGTCCGAATCAGGCTGTCCACTTCCATGTTCACGGCCGTGGTGCGCTCCAGCGTGGAGGCCGGCGGCAAGCTCACGTTCACGAAAATGGTGCCCATGTCCTCGCTCGGCACGAAGCTGCTCGGCGTGGTGGTCATCAGCAAATACAGGCCCGCGCCGAAGCCCGCCACCGCAATCAGCGACACCCACTTGCGCGCCGAGAGGAAGGTTACGGCCTTGGTGTATTTGCCCACCAGCGCATCGTAGGCCGCATTAAAGGCAATGCTGAACCGCTGCATGAAGGTCTTTTTCTGCGGCGGCCCGGCAGGCGCTTTGGCGGGTTGGTCGTCGTGGGTTTCCTCGCCTCCCGTGGCCTCTCCCTCGTGGTGCGGCGGCTTTAGAAAGAGCGCCGCTAGCGCCGGGCACAAGGTCAGGGCATTTACGGCCGAAATCAGAATGGCCACGGCCAGCGTAATGCCGAACTGCTTGTAGAACACCCCCACCGAGCCCGAAATGAACGTAACCGGCAGAAACACTGCCGCCATCACCAGCGTGATGCTGAGAATGGCCCCGGTTATCTCGCTCATGGCATCGATGGCGGCCTTTCGAGGCGAAGTGTAGCCGCCTTCCAGCTTGGCGTGCACGGCCTCCACCACCACAATGGCGTCATCGACCACAATGCCAATGGCCAGCACCAACGCAAAGAGCGTGAGCAGGTTGATGCTGTACCCGAAAACCTTCAGAAAGAAGAATGTGCCGATAATGGAAACCGGCACCGACACGCCGTGGATAATGGTGGACCGGAAATCCTGCAAAAAGATGAAAATCACCAGGAACACCAGCGCGAAACACTCCAGCAGTGTGTGAATTACCTTGTTAATCGAGGCATCCAGGAAGTCGTTGATGTTGACCAGGTTGGTGTAGTGAATGCCGGCCGGAAATGATTTCTCGGCCTCCTTCAGCACGGCCAGCGACTTCTCGATTACGTCGCGGGCGTTGGAGCCCGGCGTCTGGTTCACCGAAATGCCCACCGAGGGCTTGCCAAAGGTGGCGCTGTTGCTGCTGTAGGCCTGCGCGCCCAGCTCCAGCCGGGCCACATCCTTAAGGTGCAGCAGTTGGCCCGACCCATTGCTTTTGAGAATGATGTTCTCGAACTGCTCCACCGACACCAGCTTGCCGGTGTACTTGATGACGTACTGGAAGCTCTGGGCGGAGTTTTCGCCAAATTTGCCGGGGGCAGCCTCCACGTTTTGGTCGGCCAGTGCCGCCGAGATGTCGGCCGGCGTGAGGCCGTAAATAGCCATTACATCGGGCTTGAGCCAGACGCGCATGGCGTAGTCGCGCGAGCCGAAGGCGTTGGAGTTGCCCACGCCGTTCACCCGCTTGATTTGCGGGACGATGTTAATCTGGGCGTAGTTCTGGAGGAAAGTCTGGTCGTAGGCCGGATTGTCAGAGTAGAGCGCGAAAATCAAGAGGTTGCTACTTTGCTGCTTGCGCACCGTCACGCCGGCCAGGGTCACTTCCTGGGGCAGCAGGCTGGTGGCGCTGGCCACGCGGTTCTGCACGTCCACGGCCGCCTGGTCGGGGTCGGTGCCTACGTTGAAATACACCTGGATGCTGCCCGAGCCTTCGTTCGTGGCCGAGGAGGTCATGTAGGTCATGCCTTCCACGCCGTTTATCTGCTCCTCCAGCGGTACGAGCACGCTTTTCAGCACTACGTCGGCGTTGGCGCCCGCGTAGCTGGCCGAAACCTGCACGGTGGGCGGCGAAATGTCGGGGTACTGCGCAATGGGCAGCTGCAACAGTCCCAGCACACCCAGCAGCACAATTATCACCGAAATAACGGTGGAGAGCACGGGGCGCTCAATGAATACTTTTAGCATATCTACTTTCTGAATAAGTCCTCAAGTCGACCGTCATGCAGAGCGCAGCGAAGCATGACGGTCACGCAAAGCGAGGCGGACCCGTTTACCCACCCGCCACTACTTCCTTTTTCGGCACCGCCTTCACCACCTTCGGCCGAATTTTCGTGCCCTCCTTCAATCCGTTGATGCCTTCGAGCACCACTTGCTGGCCCGCTTTCAACCCCTGCTGCACCACAAACGAAGCGCCATTCGGCGTGGGTACCACCGTAATGGGGGCGGCGTGCGCGGCCGTGTCGCGGCCCACCACGTAGGCAAAGCGCTTGCCCTGCAACTCGTAGGTGGCGCTTTGCGGGATGATGAGCACGTTGTCCATTGGGCGCTGGGTGCGCACCGAGCCGCTGCTGCCGCTGCGCAGAAGGCCCTGCGGATTTGGGAAAGTGGCGCGGAAGCTGCTGGCCCCGGTTTCGGTGTTAATCTGGCCGATGGCGGTTTTCACGCGTCCCGGGTAGTTGTAGAGGCTGCCGTCGGCGAGCACGAGGCGCACGTCGGGCACGTTCGAGAGTTTCTCCTGCAAGGTGTTGCCGGGCCGGCGGCGGGCAAAATCCAGCAGCGCCTTCTCGCTGAGCGAGAAGTAGGCGTACACGTTGCCGGTGCTGGAAATGGTGGTGAGCGGGTCTGCCGAGGTGCTGCTCACCAGGCTGCCGATTTTGTTGGGAATGGTGCCCATCACGCCATCCACCGGGCTGGTGATGGTGGTGTAGCCCAGGTTGGTGAGGGCGTTGGCCAATGTGGCTTGCGCCTGCGCCAGGGCCGCTTCTTTCGATTCGAGGGTGTACTGAGCTCCTTCGAGCTGGTACTTGCTGATGATGCCTTTCTCAACCAGCGGCCGCACTTTTTCGACGCCCATGCGGGCGGCGTCCACGTCGGCCTGCGCGGTTTTAATGCCGGCGCGGGCCGTGCGCACTTCCTGCTCGTACTGGGGCGCGCTGATGTGGAAGAGCTTCTGGCCCTTCTTCACACTCGCCCCTTCATCCACGTAAATGGCTTCCACAAACCCGTCCACCTTGGGCCGGATTTCCACGTTCTGCTGGCCCTGAATGGTGGCGGGGTAATCCTGGAACAGCGTCACTGTATCGGGCTTCACCACCAGCACCGGGTAGTCCTTGATGGGTGCGGGGCCGCCGTCCTTGCCCCCTTTGCCACCGGGGGCACCGGCTGCGTCGTCTTTTTTCTTGGAATTGCAGGCCGCCGCGCTCAACAGCACCAGCAGCAGGGCCGCCCGGGCCGGCAAAAATGTATTCATATGCAGCAGTATGGCTTCGCATTTGTGCGCGAGCCATTTACCGATACGAAATCAGGATGCAAAAAGGTGGTTTTTAGGTCCTCTAATCGGCCTGGCCCGTTGCCCCGCCGACCACCGCCCCAACTTTGCTGACCAAGCCCGCCCCGCCCGCCGACAACAAAAAGCCCGGCAACACAAAGTGCCGGGTCTCACTACTCCGTTTCCGGGCTTGAAATCTGCAAACGGCCAGGGCTATTTCTGGCTCATAATCCAGGTAAAAATGTTGGCCTGGGCATCGGGCGAAATGGGGGCGGGCGACATGCCGGCGGCTTCGGCTTTGCTCAGCTGCAAGGCGTGGTTGAGGCCGGCAACGTGCATCTCGGTCACGCGGGCATTGTTGCGCAGGCCTTTCTTGAGCAGCGCCAGGTTGACCGGGGCGTTTACTTCGGCATCGTCGTCGCCGTGCAGCAGCAACACGGGGCACTTCACCTTGGGCAGTGCGGCCACGGGGTCGAAAGCCAGGTAGTTGCGGTAGGCGGGCGTGGTCAGGGTTTGCACACTGGCCTGCACATCCCGCGGGGCAATGCCAGGGTAGCGCTGGCGCAGCATGTTGCTGAGAATGGCCTGGGCCTGGGCATTGTCGGGTGTCTGGCGCACGATTTCGAGCATGGCGCGCTGGTGCTTCACCAGGTTCTCCTCGTCGCGGCGCATGGCCATTTTCTGGCGCAGGCGCTGCTGGTCGAGGTAGGTTTGCACCTGGGCGCTGTTGGAGCCGTGGGCGCGCATTTTGGCGGCTTCCTGCTCGGCGGCCACTTGGTCGAGCAGGTATTTGCGCTGGCGTTGCGCATCGGTCGAGTCCTGGCCGAGCACCTTGCCATACATCGTGGGCTGGGCGGCCAGCAGCTCGCGGCCGGGCAGGCCGGCTGCCGCCAGTGCCACCACGAACGTGGGCGCCAGCAATTGCGCGCTGGCCAGCAGGGCCACGTTGCCGCCCTCGCCGTGGCCAATCAGGCCCAGCCGCGTCACATCGACCTGGGGCCGGGTGCGCAGGTAGTTGAGGGCCGCCAGGGCGTCGGCCGAGCGGTCGGCCACCGTGCCGGTCCCTTCGCCGTTGCCGCGCTCCTGCAGGCGCAGCACCACCATGCCCTGGCTCACGAGGTAGTCGGCCAAGCTGTTCAGCAGCTGCTTATCGGCTTCGTTGGGGGCCAGAGTGCCAGCTTCGTGCTCGGGCAGCAGCACCGCCGCCGGGAAAGGCCCGGGGCCACTAGGTAGCCGCAGAATGCCGTTGAGGCGTGTGCCGCCGTTGGGCGATGCCACCACCACGGCCTCCACCCGGTCGCGGGTGCTGGCCTGTGCGCCGAACACCAACACCAGCCGCAGGCAAATAAAGACGAGAGCGGAGCAGAAAAAGCGCATAATCAGGAAGCTAAAACCGGGTCTGCCCAACTAACCCGGAGCAGAGGCAGTGGTGAGCGAGCTACGCAAAGCTCTACTAGCCATATGTTCAGGGAGGCGGTTTTCCGTCGAACCAGCCCTTTCTGTCGGCTTAAAGCCCTGAGTGCTGTGCGAATGAAAATCGGGTTGTCTCAAAACGGGCCGCCAGTCCCGATTTGGGGTGAAGCGGTAATCATCCCAGCAGTTGATACCAATCGCGCCCTACCCGGTGCACCAGCACCCACATCGTGGCATCAAACACCAACAAAAAACCGCCCTGTACCCACAGCGAGCGGCCAAAACCCAGCAGCCGCACGGGCCGCGACTGCCCTGGCACCAATGCCCGTGCCCGCAGATAGTAGCCCGTCATGATGTAGGCCACGTCGAGCCCGGCATTGAGCAAAAACAGGTTTTCGTTGAAGAGCTGGGTTTGAAGCAGCTCGGCGGGCACCAGGCCGGCCGGGGCCACAAAGTGCAGGTGCAGAATGCCCCACGCGGCCAGCCCGGCATTGACCAGGCCCCAGCCCACGTTCATGCCGTGGAAATAGTACGGCTCGTGCCGCCGGTCGGTCCGCGCCAGGTAGTAGCCGCTGCCCACCAGGTTTAGCAGTACCCAGGCCGCCAGCACCGCCAAGCCCCGCCCCAGCAGCACCTCGCGGGCCATAAAAAGGCGGGCAATATCGATGGCGGCAGGAGAAACGGAAGGCACGTGGTGAAGTGGAAGGGTGAAGCAACAAAAAAAGGAAGCCGTGGAGCTTCCTTTTTGGGTGGGTAGTGGCCCCGCTTATTGCGTGAAGCCAATGCCTACGTAAACCTGCAGCAGGCTATTATAGATGTTGCGGTTAGCCGAATTCGTGAATAGCTGCGAGTTTGAGTCGGTAGGGTCCTGGAACAGCTTGCCCAGGCTTAGGTTGTAGCGCGCCCCAACCCGGGCTGGGCCTACCCGCGCCTCCAGGCCCGCAACTGCACCATAGTCAAACGTATGAAAACCGTTGCTGGCCAGGCCCAGCGACTGGCCATCGCGGCTGGCGTTGATGAGCAGCGAAGCCTGCGGGCCAACATGGAAACTCAGATTGTCGGTGAAATTGCCAACATACATGACGGGCAGCGACAAGTAATCCATGTGGTAGGTTTGGTCCGTACTACTCAGGCCCGAATTGCCGCCAAAGCCCTGGCGGGAATAAAGCAGTTCCGCCTGAATCGACGAAAAGTCATTAAGGCCAAACTGGCCGTAGACGCCGGCGTGAAAGTCACTGTGCGCGTTACGGCTGATTACCTTTTTCTGGCTGTCTTGCACGTCGTCGCCCCGCAGGCTGTTGAGGTTGTAGCCCACCTTCACGCCGAAGCCCGTATTGCGGGAATCGGTGGTTTTGCCGCCGGTGTAGTCCTTAGAGGAAGTAGCACCGCCGGGAGCCGCCTGGGCAAACACAGAAGAAGCTGAAGTAACAGCCAGTAGCAAGAGTAGGAGAGTCTTTTTCATGGGTGAAATGAAGTGAGGGTAATGGGCCAGAAGCCGGGGAAGATTACTATTCCCGTTTGCCCCTATACTTTGCCGGGACCAGAAGGTTGCCTTAAGGCCCTATTTGAAGAAAAAAGTGACCTCCTTTCGCCGCATTTGCTATGCGGCGTTACCTTTGGCGCAGCGGCCCACTGGCTGGGCCGGTTCCGGGGTGTTAGCTCAGTTGGTTCAGAGCGCCACCCTGACACGGTGGAGGTCGTTGGTTCGAGCCCAATACGCCTCACGCAAAAGCCCTCATTGCATAGCGCAATGAGGGCTTTTTATTGGTTTGCCTCCGGTTTCTGGTATAATAGTATAGCTGGCTAAGCTGGGCTATTTATTACCTCAGTCCCGCTACTGCCTCACTATGCATAGCGGCGGGTGTGCCCGTTTACTATTAAGGAAATGGCCGGGCGACTTATATTGAACCGCTGAGCAATTACTTTTTGCGTGGTGCCCTGCGCTGCAAGGTGACGCACTTGTGCTACTTCATCGGTGCTCAGCCGGCTATTGTGGTGCAACTCGCCGGAATGATATAAGTAAGTACTAGTAGCCTCGTCTGTTACTTCGCAGGGATAAACCCACTGGAGGTTGTCGGCCCGCAAATTGAGGTGATTGCCGTCGCGGGGAAGCACGAAGGTCCGACGGGCATCATCAGGGGCGGGCAAGAAGTGCTGGGCAACCAGGCGATTGAGGCCGACTTGCGCTATTGTAGCCTCACAGCACAAGGTAACGGAGGGGTAACGAGTTGCCCCTGAGGGCCGTAGCAGGCGCTCCCGGGCGGTTCGCTTGTATTGCAAACTGACCACTTTGCCATGGGAGGAAACCCGGTAACGGTCGGCAAACCCAGCTACTGGCAGCCATACCTCGCCATTGGCAACCGGAACGAGCACATTCGCCAACAGGGTATGGCCATTGTCCAGCTCGACGGTTCCATCGGCTAACATCTCGACTACCACCGCATGTTCAGGCAAGCCTGCACGAGCATGCGCAAGTATGGCGACGGCATCGCCGGCGCGCAGCGTAGGAGTTACAAAAGACATGAAAAGCTAGAAAATACGGATAGGATGCGCGGCTGTCAGGCTGCAGCCGTTAAATAACTCCTCTCAGGTGCTGGGCGAGGAGTTGCGTACGGGAATTGACGTGCATTTTTCGGTAGACGTGCTTGACGTGAGTTCGGACGGTGAGGGTGGAGAGGTCGAGGCGGGTGGAGATTTCCTTGTCGCTGAGGCCGTCGACGATGCCCTGCAGGACCTGCTGCTCGCGGGGGGTAAGCAGGGCCGTGTGGGTGGCGGGGGTGGGGCGGAAGTGGCCGAGGACCTTGCGGCTGACCTCGCGGCTGAGCGGGGCCCCGCCGCGGGCGACCTCGCGCACGGCCGGGGCGAGCTGGTCGAGGGGGGTGCCCTTGGTCAGGTAGCCCGTGGCCCCGCAGCACAGGGCCTGGTAGATGTGCTCGACCTGGTCGTGGGCGGTGAACATGATGACTTCGAGGGCGGGGTACTTGTCCTTGAGCAGGGGCAGGGCCTGCGTGCCGCTGAGGCCGGGCAGGCCGATGTCGAGCAGCAGCACGCGGGGCAGCAGGCCGAGTTCGAGCTCGGCCAGCAGCTCCTCCACGCCGGCGGCCACGAGCACGAGGCGGATGTCGGGCTGCTGGGCAAAGTACGCCCGCAGCACCTTCACCAGCACCCCATCGTCCTCCACAACACCCAGCGTAATTAAGTCCATGTATTGCTTGTGTAAAATCTGATTTCAACCTAGGCCAACGTACTGGGAAAAGGAAGCCGCTGACTCTGAAGCCCGTGCGCTGGCCTGCGCGTAGTATCACCCTGAAATGATGATTCAAAAGTAGACGTTTTCAAGATGGCAATTGGCTTCGGAACTACCCAATTTGCGGGTGGTATTAGCCGAATTATCCTAGTTCGTCTTTGAAATAAGAATAATTGTTTTTGTATATTAATTTGTAATTCAAGCAAATATAGACTAATTATTGTTTATCCAGCGTAAAAAAAGCTGAAAATAATTCGGCTACTGCTGCCGCTTAATGGGCCTTTTCGCGGTAAAAGGTTGGCCAACACCCGCATATAGGGTAGGACTTTTGGAAGATATGCTGTTTTTGATTCGGAATTTTACAGGCTGATTATTTAGACCTTGTCTCTGTTGGATGCCTACGGGAGTTGAGCTGTTATTATTTGATTTATAAACCTGTGATTATAAGGATTTTAAATTATGCTGTATGAGGTTGCCCTTGCAGGTTTCTTGGTCATTAGCACACTTATTTCATTGTCTTGCGCCGCAAAGCAGTTAGTAACTACGCAAGCCGGCGGGTGCGCTGGCTATGCTGGCCGGGCAGAGGGCGCAGCTCGGAGTCGGACCTGCCTGTCAGCTTGTTGCCCTCAGTCCGGGTTTTTCATTCAGGTAGGGCATACCAGCCAGCATGGTGCTGGCGGTGCCGCTCGTCGCCAGCCGCCGCTCGCAGATGTTGCTAGCGCTAACGCTTGTAACTGCTAGATTACGAATTACTTGGTTGTCAATAGATTGATGTATTTAATGGAAATGATTGCCTTTTTTACTAAATAACCAATATTAAGTATTATGGGAAAAGCAATACCCTCCTCCGGCTTGCAAACAGGGGCGTACGCGAGTGCGGACTGTGGCTTCGGGCCACATCCGGCCGGCCGCCCGTTGCAGCCCACTCGCAGTGAGCGAGTTTGGCGTCCAGTTTTCACCTCGGCATTGCGCGTCTTGCTCCTGCTGCTGGGCTGGCTGGCCTTGGGTGCTGGCCCGGCGTGGGCACAGTGCAACCAAAGCAACCTGCTGAACTACGCTACCGCGGCCACCGGCAGCCGCAAAACCAGCACCGAAACAATCAGCAACACCAGTTTTACCTACAGCGGCTACACCTCGACTTCGCCCACCACGCGCACCTTTGCCGTGCAGACGATAGCCAACCTCAGCGGCACGTCGCTGGTGTGGCAGGAGGACAACCAAAACGTGCCCCTGCCCAATCAGGCATCTATTACACTGGCGTTTACGCGGCCCGTTGATAACCTGACCCTGCGCCTGCAGGACCTGGATGCCGACGCCAGCGCGTATTTCCGCGACAACCTGAAGCTGGATGGCTACCCCACGGCCACCGGCGGCAGCCCGGCTACCCTGGCCGCCAGCAACTTCACGCTGGGCAGCAAAAATGCCTTCGCCGGGGCAGGCACCAATACCGTGCGCGGCACGGCCGCGGCCGCGGCCGGCGACGCTACCGCCAACGTGACGGTGACTTTCACGACCCCGGTGCAGCGCCTGGTGCTCACCTATTCCAACGACTACGCCTACACGGCAAACGTCTCGCGGCAGCAAACCGTCGGCATCAATTCCATTGCTTGGTGCGCGCAGGCCGATGTGCAAACCAGCCTGACCGGCCCGACGCGGGCTCAGGCGGGCAGCACCGTGGCCTACACGGCCACTACGCGCAACGTGAGCGGCGACCAGGTAACCACCGTGCGCCCCACCGTGCAGCTGCCCACAGGCCTGACCAACGTGACGGGCGGCACCTACGTCTCCACGACCGGCGTGCTGACCCTGCCGGTTATCAGCAACCTGGCCAGCGGGGCTTCGGTAGCCCAGCCGATTGGCTACACCATGCCCGTTACGGTAGCCGTGACGGCGACGGCGAGCTTTACGTCCACGGCCAACGACCCGGTGACTGCCAACAACACCTCGGCCATTACCACGGCCCAGAACCGGACCCCGGTGGCCAGCAACGTGACCAACGCGCCGGCCATCCTGAGCAGTACCGTCAGCCAGACCAATCTGCTTTCCTTCAACGCCAGCGACCCGGACGCGACCGCCGGCAACACCACCATCACCTCGTTCACTATCCTGTCGCTGCCCACGCCTGCCCAGGGTACGCTGTATGTGAATGGCACGGCCGCCACGCTGAACCAGGTTATTGCGGTGCCCACCTCGGCCACCGCCGGTGCGCCGGGCTACCAGCTTTCCTTCGTGCCGAACGGCACGTTTGCCGGCAGCGCCAGCTTCACCTACAAGGCCACCGACGACACCAACACCAGCTCGAATACGGCTACTTACTTCGTGCCCGTGACCGCCGGGGCCGACCTGGTAACGACCGTGAACGGTTCGACCGCGGGCGTAGAAGGACAGTCGAAAACCATCAGCGTGACGACTGCCAACAATGGTCCTGCCGCCGCCACCAACGTGGTGCCGACCATCACGCTGCCGCACAAGCCGCCTTTCAGCACCGTGGCAGTTACCAACGGCAGCTACGACCCGACCACGGGCATCGTGACGTTTAATTCCATTGCCTCGCTGGCCAGCGGCGCGTCGAGCTTCAACACGGTAACCTTAACAGTACAGGCCGCTCCGGCGTCGTTTACCGTGACGGGGGCCAGCACCAGCAGCACCGCCGACCCCACGCCCGCCAACAACAACGGCACGGCGGCAGCGGCCATGCTCACGGTAGCAGTAGCCCCCATTGGGCCGGCCGGCGTGGCCAGCGCCTGCGCCACCCCCGGCTACGACGGCTCGCCTACCCTCACCACCAACCCCAATACCTACTACCCGGCTACCAACCAGACGGTGGCCCCGGGCGCTACCGCTTTCATGGTAGGCGCGGCCACGGGCAGCGTCCTCACGCCCATTGTAGCCGGCGACCTGCTGCTGGTGATGCAAATGCAAGGCGCGGAAATTGACGCGACCAATACCGATTCGTACGGCGACGGCGTGGCGGGGGGCTTTGCCTCCAATACATTGGCCAACAGTAATTTTACGGCCGGTCGATATGAATATGTAGTGGCGGCCGGCCCGGTGCCCGTGGGCGGCGGTACCGTCACGGTAACCACGGGCCTGAAAAACGGCTACGACAATGCCAACGCTACTTCGGCGGTGGGGCAGCGGCGCTTCCAGGTGGTGCGCATTCCGCAATACCAGAACGTGACCGTGAGCGGCACGCTGACTCCCCGCGCCTGGGACGGCAGCACGGGCGGTGTGCTGGCCCTGGACGTGACGGGCCAACTCACCTTCGCCAGTGGGGCCAAAATAGACGCCACGGGCAAGGGCTTCCGGGGCGGCGCGGGGCAGATGCTGACCGGTGCCACCGGCCTGAGCGGCACCGACTACCGCGCCGTGGCCCCCGCCTCGGCCGGCACAACAGTCGGGGCTCATGCCATGAAGGGCGAAGGCACCGCCGGCACGCCGCGCTACGTGAATACCGGCACCAGCCTGCTTGATACAGGCACCGATGGCTACCCCAACGGCAGCGCCGGCCGGGGCGCGCCCGGCAACGCCGGCGGCGGCGGCACCGATGGCAGCCCCACCCCGGCCGGCTCTGGCAACACCCAGAACTCCGGCGGCGGTGGCGGCGGCAATGGCTCACGCGGCGGCCGGGGCGGCAACGCGGCCAGCAGCAACGCGGCCGTGGGCGGCGAAACCGGTGGCGCCTTCAATCCGCCCAGCAGCAGCCGCCTGATTATGGGCGGCGGCGGCGGCGCGGGCGTGAGCAACGACGGCACCGGCGGCGGCCCCACGCCCGGTTACGCCAGCAGCGGGGCCGCGGGCGGCGGCATCGTGCTGGTGCGCGCGGGTTCGGTGGGCGGCTTTGGCTCCATTCTGGCCGACGGTGCTACAGCTGCCAGCACGGTAGTGCAGGACGGCAGCGGCGGCGGCGGTGCCGGCGGCTCCATACTCGTGACGGTGAACAACACTGCTACGCTGAGCCGGCTCAACCTGACCGCTAACGGCGGCAACGGCGGCAGCAACAGCGCCTCAACGGCGCACGGCCCCGGCGGTGGCGGCGGCGGCGGCATTGTGCTAACCAACGCCGCGCCCGCCAGCCTAAGCGTGGCGGGCGGGGCCAACGGCACCACTACCGACGGCTCGGCCTACGGTGCGAGTGCCGGCGTTGCCGGTATTGGCAACAGCCAAATCAGCAGCAGCATTGCGGGCAGCACGGCGGGCATTGCCTGCAGTGTGGATGTGACGGCCGTGATGACGGCCCCAGCCCAGGCCACGGCCGCCCAGACCGTGAGCGTGGCGGCCATTTTCGCCAACAATGGCGGCGTGGCAGCCAGCAGCGTGACGCGCATCGTCACCCTGTCCTCGGGCAGCAACGCCAGCGGCGGGGTGGTGACCAACGTGGTGGCCCCCGGCAGCACCAGCATCAGTGCCAATGCCACGACCGGCGATGTGACCATTACCTACCCAGGGGTGTCGCCGCTGAGCGCCGGTGCCAGCAGCCAGTTCAATATCTCGTACACCGCGCCCGGCACGGCCACCGTGGTGGCCACGGCCAGCATCACCACCGCATCGGGCGAGCCGGTGACGAGCAACAACACCAGCTCGGCCACCACTACCATCACCGGTTTTGCCGATGTGGTTGGGGTCATCTTCGGCCTGGGAACATCTACTACCGGACGGGCTTCGGCCACCTACGGCGTGCTGTTCGCCAACAACGGCCCGGCCGCCGCGCTCAACGTGACGCGTACCGTGACCCTGCCGCCGGGCTCGTCGCTGACTGCGGCTCAGCTGAGCGCCCTCACGGCGCAGGGCGCTACTTTCGACAGCAACACCCTGGTCATCGATTTCGGCAGCCTGGCTACGTGGAACAGCCGGGATGTCAGTGTGTTTCGCGTTGCCTACACCGCGTCGAACACGAGCGGCAGCACGGCCATTGTTTCCCGCATCACCACCACCTCGCCGGAAGATGGGGTAGGAGGGACCGGTGCCCCTACGGCTCCCGATACGTTCTCCTTCGCCATTGCCAACAATGCGGCGGCTGATGCGGCAACCGACGGCATCACGGTTTCGGCCGCTACGGTGGGACCGGGCCAGCAGGCGTCGTTTACGTTTAACTTCCGCAATTTTGGCCCCGGCGATGCCGTCAATGTTACCCGTTCGGCTCAGCTCACGCCGGGGCTCAGCATCGTGTCGGTGACTGGCGGTGGCACGTACGATGCTATCACGGGCCTCGTGACTTACCCCATGCTTGCCACTTTGCCCAACGGCAGCTCGGCACCCTCCACCGTCACTTTTCTGGCCCCGGCCATTGGCCCGGTCAGCAGCAGCGCCAGCATCACCTCCGGCGTTGGCGCGGTGTCGTCGGGCATTTTCAATAATAACGAGGCGACTGCTTCCATTGCCGTTACGCCCCTTGCCGACGTGGCCACGGCCATCAGCGGCCCGGCTTCGTCGCTCGTTGGCAATCTGGTAACATACAGCCTGATTGCTACCAATAATGGGCCATCGCCGGCGGCCGGCGTGGTACAAACCGTGCAGCTGCCCACGGGCCTGGCAGCTAACGGGGTATTTCTCTCCAACCAGGGCACTTATGATACGACCACTGGCATAGCCTCTTTCCCACCCGTAGCCGTACTGGCCAGTGGGAGTAGCATCAATAATACCGTCAGCTTTCTCATGCCGGCCAGCAGCTTCACGGCCACGGCGGGCATCAGCACCTCCACCGCCGAAGGTGGCGCGACGGCCAACAACTCGGCGACGGCTGCGACCGGGGCCGCCGCTGTTGCCACCTCCGACCCTCGGGCCAACGTGTATAATACCCTCGACCTTTCGAGCAAGAGCGTGGCCCCCGGTGCCTCTGTCACGTTCACCGTGGTTACGGGCAACAACGGCCCCAGCCCCGCCCAGAATGTGGGGCAGCAGCTTTCGCTGCCCACTGGCCTGAGCATTCCTGGCGGCAGCATTTCGGGTGGCGGCACGTACAATTCGGCCACGGGCATCGTAACGTTTCCGTCCCTGGCCAGCTTGGCCAGCGGCAGCAGCGTCACCAACACCGTGACGCTGACGGCCCCGGCCGCCGGCCCTTTGGTAGCCATAGCCAGCGTGACAGCCACCACCGCCGACCCGGTACCGGGCGATAACCAGGCCATACGCAACGTCGACATCATCAGCACCGCCGACGTGGCGACGACCATCATCGGGCCCGCTGTGGCTTCGGCTACCGAGGTTACGGTGTTCACGGTAAGCACCCGCAACAACGGCGCCGCCGCTGCCACCAACGTGGTGCAAACGGTGAGCATTCCGGCCGGCCTGGTGCCGGCCGAGGTGACCACGACGGGCGGGGGCGTGTATGCGCCTGCCACGGGCCTCATTACCTGGCCCGCCGTGGCGCAGCTGGCCGTGGGCGAGGTGCGTACTTACTCGTACAGCTACGTAGCCCCCGCTTTTAAATCGACCGATGCCAACAACCCGCGCGTGGTGGTGAGCCAGGCCGCCGTATCCAGCAGCACCCCCGATGGAGTTGTTGCCAACAACTCGTCGCAGGTGGCGACCCTGGTTAAGTGGAATTCGGATGTATCGGTGGCCATTTCCGGGCCGTCCCTTAATGTGGTGGGCAACCCGGTGGTCTTCACGGTTTCAACAACGAACAACGGACCAGCCCCGGCGGCGGTTGTCAACACCAGCGTGCGCATTGCCACCGGCCTCAATGTGGTGGCCAGCGGCGGCGGCATTTATGATAGCAGCACGGGCATTGTCACCTTCCCAACCATTACCAACCAGGCCGCCGGCGTGACGGGCGTGGTAACGAACACCATCACCGTGATTTCGCCGTCGAATCCGTTAGTTGGCGCGTCGGCCGCAGTTGATGTTCCGGGTACGACCAACGATACTAACCTGACCAATAACGCGGTTACTACCTACCTGCTGGTGTCGCCCATCTCCACGGCTCAAACGGACTTCCAGACCACCATTGTGGCCGACCGCACGTCGCAGCAGGCCGGCCAGCCCATCGTGCTGACCGTGACGGCTACCAATGCCAACGCCAGCGGCACCGCAGCCGACATGCAGGCGCAGGTGAGCCTGCCCGGTGGCCTGAGTGGCGTGCTCGTGTCGGGCGGCGGCACCTACGATGCCGCCAGCGGGGCCGTGACATTCCCCTTAGCCTCGGCCCAGCCGGCCAATACCACGCTCACCTACACCATCACGGTGAGCAACCCCGGCAACGACCCGCTGGTGGCCACGGCCAGCGTGGCCGGCAATGTGTCGGACCCCACGCCGGCCAACAACAGCCAGGTGGTGAGCGTGACGATTGTGCCGGTGGCTGACATTGCCACCTCCGTGAGCGGCCCGGCCACCATGCTGCCCGGTGCCCTAACTACCTACACGGTGGTAACGCTGAACCAAGGCCCCTCCCCAGCTAATGCCGTGGCCCAAACCGTGCAGCTGCCCACCGGCCTGAGCGGCGTCGCGGTATCGGGCGGCGGCAGCTACGATGCGGCGTCCGGCGTTGTCACGTTCCCCACCATTGCCAGGCAGGCCGTGGGCAAGGCGGGCGAAGTCATCAATACCATTTCTTTTGTATTTCCCACCACCGCTTCGACCGTGGTAGGCACCGTGAGCAGCGGCACTGCGGAGCCTGCCGGCACCACCGCTAACAATAGCTCCTCGCTGACTACGACCCTGACTAACCAGGTGCCGTTGGCCAACACCGTGACCAACATTCTGCAGGCGCCAGAGGGCAACACCGCCGGGCCGCTTGTGCTCACGGCCATCAAAGGCCTTGACGCCGATGGCATTGTGGCCTCCTTCACCATCACGGCGCTGCCGGCCGTGGCGGCCGGGGTGCTGGCGCTCAATGGAACCCCGATTACCGTTGGCCAAGTAATTAGCAACAGCGATGCGGCTGGTCTCACCTTCGACCCCGCTGCCGCCTTCGTTGGTAATGCGTTTTTTGCCTACTCGGCTACTGATAACCAAGGCGCTACCTCTGCACCGGCCCTCTACACCATTGCCGTGGCCCAGGACAATGCCGCCCGCTACACCAGCACGCCCCTCAAGGGCGGCACCAATCAGTACCAGAACGGCGACGTCATCGCCAATGTATTCGACGACAACAGCGGCGTTTATAATGCCGCCGCTGTCGTGACCGATAACGGCGTGCGCACCGCCACCGTGACTGGCGGCATCACCCTGCCCGCCGGCCTGGAGCTGGACCCCATCACCGGCCAAGTGCGTGTGCTCGACCGCACGCTGCTGGTGAGCGGCAACTACCCGGTCACCATCACTACCATCGACGCCAACGGCGGCGTGACCACCCAATCCGTACCGCTGCGCATCGGTGATTATCCGTTGCCGGTGGAGCTCACGGGCTTTGTAGCCACGGCGGTAGGGGCCGATGCTCAGCTGAGCTGGACCACGGCCCAGGAACTGAACAACAAGGGCTTTGGGGTGGAACGCTCGTTTGATGGGAGCAGCTTCGTGCCGCTGGATTTTGTGACTGGCGCGGGCACTACCACCCAGCCCCGGCAATACACTTACACGGAGGCAGGCGTGGGCCGGCAGCACCCCGGCACGGTGTACTACCGCCTGCAGCAGCTCGACCTTTCGGGCAAAGCCACCTACAGCCCCGTGTGGGCGGTGGTATTTGCCCCGGAAGCGCCCAGCCTTTTCCCGAACCCGGCTTATGCCTATACCACGCTCAATCTGAGCAGCTTTCCCGCCGCTACGTACGATGTAGCCTTAGTCGATATGGCCGGCCGGGTGGTGCAAGCCTATACCCTGGCCGGCGGGCAGGCGCACGAGCTGCCGCTGAGCGGCTTGCCCGCCGGCGCGTACCAGGTTATCATTCGCCGGGGCAGCCTGAAACTGGTGTGCCACTTGCTAAAGCAGTAATGCCGGCGATTCGGGCTGCCTCCTGCCTTATTCGTGCCAGCCCAACGTTGTCCGTACAGCACAGCGCCAAGAGTAAGCACCGATAGCAACTTGTTGATTAAGAGCAGCAGAACCGAGGCCTCGTGCATTAGCAGGGGCTTCGGTTCTGCTGCTCTTTTTGCATAAAGGAGGGCAGGGCCTGATGAAAGAAGCGGAGTGCGCTGGAGCATTGTCGTCACGGCTAAATTAAACCGGCAGCGGAGGAGCCTACTACCGCATTTAAGGTAGGACTTTTTCTATAAATGGGGATGCAGGCGCAATAGTTTTGTTTTTCTGCTTTCACCGCTTGCTGCCCTAACTCATTGAGCCTGCTAGTGCAATTGTTGGCAGTTTTTAACCTAATGTCAGCTTGATAATTAATTCCCTGAAAAAGCTAAAAACAACCCGTTTTGATATGTTGCGCTAGCCCGGCCGGCGGTTTTAGTTTTTTTCAAACCGGGCCGATGGCTGCCCGCAGTCCTAATAGTGAGCCTGACTGCAGGCCACAAATGACCAGTATTATTGCTTGCCGCCGACGTGGCCTGCGGCAGAAGTAAATAGGCTTATTTATATAAATGCCAACAGTAAGCCGGATATAAGTAGCTCGGCTATTGTCCGGCCGCTACCATCCGGTGGTAGCTCTCACGAAACCGCCAGCATTTTCCTCTTTCCATTGCTAACCAAGGGCCTGCTCCCGACCTAACGCTATGAACCAGTTCCGCATTACCCAGACCCGCCCGCTCACCAATGTGTTGCCCTACGAAGTAGAAGAATGCCACCGCGTGTGGTTCCTGCCCTGGTCGGTGTGGCGCCCGCTAAAGGAGCGCAAGTATACCGGCAGCAGCTACCGAATGGCCCCCCGGCGCTTTCAAACTCCCCAGGAGGCCCAGCTTTTCACCGAGCAGATGATAGCCCTGCGCATGAGCCAGGAAGCCGAGCAGTTGCGTGCACAGGACGAACGGCGCCAGCGGCAGCAGTTGCCACGGGTTGTTCAAGTGCTTCAACCCACGGTGTCCGCGTAGCCCCGCCCGAGCCTACCACAGCATGCAGCGCCCGCGATACCACCCGCAAGGGTGATGAAGAGCCCGTTTCCACCTCGGAGGCGGGCCATGGCAACGACTTGCTTTTGAACCAAGCCGAATGCCACTTCCGCTGCTATGTCGCGCTATGAATATGACGAAGCTGTTGCGGGTTAAAAAATTGATAATAAATAGGATATAACTACTTCTGCTGCTCTGCCATGAATTCGCAGGTACTACTAACCTCGCTGGCGACGCTGTTGCTAGCGGCCGGAACGGGCGGCAGTTCGGCGGCTCAAACCACTGCTCCGGCCGCCCTTTATGTGAATGACGGCGCCACGACCGGCGATGTTTTCACCGGCGCTGCTGGCAGCGATGCCACCGGCGATGGCTCGGCCGCCGCGCCCTTCGCTACCGTGGCGCGGGCGCTGACCCAGGCCGGCCTGACCACCCAAACCATTTTTATCGACGCCGGCACCTACGCCGAGCGTGTGGTGCTAGATAAGCCCGTGAGCCTGCAAGGGGCCGGCACGGCCACCGCCCGGCCCGCCAGCGCCACCATTTTTGATGGCGGCCTGGTGGCCAGCGGCACCCAAACCAGCGAAGCGGGGCTGCTGATTGCCGCCAATGGCAAGAGCAGCAGCGCCCCGCTCACGGTGGCTGACATCACGTTTCAGGCCTATGACTTCGGCATTCAGGCCACCGGCACCGCTCCCCAGGCCCACATCCTGCTGGAGGACGTGGAAACCGTGCACAACCGTCGCCAGGGTATTTTCTGGAGCAGCCTGAACGGCGTGCAGGACCTGACCTTCCGCCGGGTGCGGGCGGCCTACACCGCCGAAACCGGCAACTCCAACGCCAACGGTGCGGGCCGGGGCCTGTTTCTGACGAACGGCCCCAAGGCCGACATCCTGATTGAAGACGGGGTGTTTGAGATGAACCGCCGCGGGGGGGTTGACATCAACGACGGCAGCGTGAGCGGCCTGACGGTGCGCAACAACCAGATTACCCAGAACGCGGGCGGCGGCCTGATAGTGCTGGGCGCGGCCGGCCCACGCAACAGCAGCGGCGCGTTCACCGGCTTCGCAGCTCTCATTGAAGGCAATGCCCTGCGCAACAACGCCTCCAATGGCATGGAGCTGAAGGCCTGTACCGGCACCGGCCGCCGCAGCGGCGCGGGCAGCTTCGTGGTGCGCCAGAACTACATTGTGCGCACCGTGGGGGCGCCCACCAACCTGGGCGAGGACAATGCCGGGCTGGCTTTCATCGACCGCGACCGCAACGTTATTACGATTGGTGGCGGCCTCACCGGCGATTTGGTCACGGGCGGCGCTTTCATCGAGGGCAATACCGTGCGGGGCTATCTGGCCGATGCCACCAGCACGTCGTTCAACATCAACGGCTTTGGCCTGGTGCTGGAAGGCGCGAATAACAAAGTGTTTGGCAACGTGGTGGCGCAATGCCAGCGGGCCGTGCAGGTGCAGGACCGCCCGGCCAACAGCGCGGGCTACACGGCCTTTTTCGACGTGAGCCGCAACGGGCTGGTGGTGTCTTCGGGCGACAGCATCCGGGGCAACCGCCTCGACAGCTGCGCTACTGCTATCCGGGCGGTCAACCTGACCAACCCGGTCGATGCGTCGCTGAACTGGCTCGGGGCCAGTACGGCCACTGGCGTGCGCGGCACGGCCGGCACCGGCGGCCTGGTCATGACCCTGGGCGGCCCCGCCACCGGCTTCGCCGAACGCTCGGCCCTGGCCCCCACGGGCCTGATTGACTACTCCCCGTTCCTGAACAGTTCCGCGGATGCAGATTCAGCTACCGGCTTCCAGCCTGACCTCAGCTATCTCAATGCGGACCACTACAGTCCCCAAGCCGGTGCTGCCGCTCCTCTGGCGGAGGCCGTGGCCCTGGTAACCGAAAACGGCACGGTAAACCTGGAAGCGGCGGTGTACGATGAAAGCATTCTCATTACCAGAAACCTGACCCTGACCAATACCGGCGTCACCACCCTCCGGGACCTGGCCCTGGACAGCTTCGGCAAGGTGCTCACGCTGAGCGCCCCGATTACGCTGACCGGAACCCTCACCCTTGCCAATGGATTGGTGCACACCACGGCCCGCAACGTACTCACCCTGGGTGGCCAAGCAACCGCCACGGCGGGCACCCCCAATTCCTATGTGGATGGCCCGCTGCGCAAGGTGGGGCGGCAGGCATTTGTGTTTCCGTTGGGTGCTAATGGCCAGTGGGCGCGCCTCGGCATTTCGGCCCCCGCCACAGACTCCTCCGCGTTCACCGCCGAATACGTGAGCATGGCGTTTGCCAACCGCGCGGTTGCTCCGCCACTGAGCGAGGTAAGCCAGGTAGAACACTGGACCCTGACCAGCGCCTCGCCCACCGATGCGGTAAGCGTGCGGCTGTACTGGGAAAGTGCCATTCGTAGCGGCATTGATGATTTTTCGACCGATTTGCAGGTTGCGGCTTTCACCGGAGCCCAGTGGCAAACGGTGGGCAACGGAGGCTTGAGCGGCAGCCTCAATGCGGGGTCGGTGGAGTCGGCGCAGCCCGCCAGTGGGTTTGCGGCCTACACCTTAGGGTCGCTTTCCTCTGCAGTCAACCCTCTGCTCCCGCAGATGGTTGCTTTCTATGCCGTCCAGCCGTGCCCTGGCACCGTGAACCTGACGTGGATGTTCAACAATGAAACCAATACCTACGGCTACGCCGTGGAACAGTGGACGGTGACGGGCACCTGGCAGCAGATTGGCTTTGTGGCCAGCCGAGGCCTGACGGCGCAGCCCCGCACCTATACCTACTGTGACCAGCGCGCCCAGAGCCAGCCCCAGGCCTATTACCGGCTGCGCCAAACCAACGCGGCCGGGCAGGTTCGCTACTCGGTCATCGCCTCGGTGTTCCTGACCAGTGGCCTGCTGGCCACTGCCCCGGTCACGGCCGTGGCGGACCAGTTCACCATGTTCCCCAACCCGGCCCACGGCCGGGTAACCCTGTCGCTCCCAGCCGCAGTGCGTGGGAATGTTGTGGTGGAACTCACGGACCTGAGTGGCCGCCGCGTGCATGCCCAAACCCTGCGCGCGGGGGCGGCCCTGGAAGTGAGTTTGCCGGCAACCCTGTCGGCCGGCATCTACCTGCTGCAAGTGCAGGCCACCGGCTTTTCGGGCCGGCCCCAACGCCTCGTGATTCAATAATTCCCCATCTTATTTCTAATTATCTTCGATGAAAAATAAATACCTGAGTTTATGGGCTGCCCGTTCGCAGCACTTATTCGGCTTCTTTTTGCTGTGCCTGCTGCTGCCGGCGGCCCTGCGGGCACAGTCCGTGGCGGTGCAGCCGGCCCCGGGCAACACCCTGCCGCTGCAAAGCTTTGGCACCGTACCGGTTAACCGCACCTCGGCGCTCCAGTCGTTTTTGGTAAGTGGCGACAACCTGACCGGCAACGTGACGGTGGCCGCCCCGGAGGGTTTCCAGCTTCGCACCGGCAATAATGCTTTTTCTACCAGCAGCCTTGTTTTCAGCCCCGCAGCGGGCACGCTCAGCGCTACGGTGGTTGACGTCCGGTTTGCGCCGGTGGCCTCCGGCACCCGGCCCGGTGGCACGGGCACTTACGCCTCCGACGTGGTGGTTTCGACCCCCAACGGAGGAAGCACGGCCTCCGAAACGGTGGCTGTGGCCGGTACGGCTCCCGCCGGGCCGTATGTGTACGTTGACCCGGCCACGCTGGCCTTTGGCTCGGTATCCCAAAGCGGGTCAGGCCAGGTGCTGACGTTTGTGGTGGGCGGGGGCAACCTCGGCAGCACGGCCCTTACGGTGGCCACGGCGCTCACGGGCGGCACCACTTCGGGCAATGTGCAGATTCGTAACCCGGCGGTGACGAATAGCCCGTTCACGACCTCGCTCACCCTGACCCCGGTGGGCGGCCAGGTGCCCGAAACCACCCTCGAAGCCCGCATCGTGGGCCCGATTCCGAGCCAGAGCAATTTCACGGGCACCATCACGGCCACCAGCGGCGCGGCCGTGGCCGCGCCTAACAACGTGGTGCAAGTGACGGCCAACAACCCGTTCACGGGCACCAATACGTCGTCGACGTTTACCGTGAGCACGCCGCCCAGCACCCCCATCACGCCGGGCTACCCCAGCGGCGGCCAGCCCCTGCTGCCCTTCAATACGGTGCCGGAAAAAGCCTCGGCCAGCCAGACGCTGGTGGTTAGCGGCAGCTTCCTGGTCAGGGATATTGCGGTGAAGGCCCCCAACAACTTTCAGGTGTCGCTCGATGCCGCGTTTACCGGCCTGGGCAGCGGGGCAACGGGCACGGTTACGGGCAATTCCATCAGCATTACGCCGGTGGGCGGCACGGTGAGCAACACGACGGTGTACATCCGCTACGTGCCGCTGGTGGCGGGCACGGAAAGCGGCACGGGCATCACCTTCGACAGCGCCCCGGCCACGTCGATAGCCGCGATTGTGCGGGCCAACAGCATCGGCACCATCGAATCGCGCACCGTGTACAGCCCGGAAGGCCCGCTGGTCATCGGGGACGTCGTGCGCACGGCGCCCCAGCGCATTCGCATTCATGCCGAGCTGCTGCGCAGCCCCACCAAAGTGCTGGTTTCGGGCGAGTCGGTGGGCGCGCTGGGCAACCCCAACGGCTACGCCCAGTTCCAGATTTCAACCGACGGCATCACCTACACCGACCCCACCAGCCCGAGTACCAACTTCATTCAGCTCACCCCGGACCCGGCTACCAACATCATCGACCAGGACATTTACGTGGCCTATGCGCCCAGCCGCGTGGGGGCGGCCCAGGCTGTGCTGCAGTACCTGACGCCGGACGTGACGGCCGCCCCGGCCAACACCGTTACTACCATCGTGAGCAGCCTGCCGGGCCCCGATGCCAACAAGCTGCGCGGCACGGCTATCGACACGGAGCCCACGCGCGACACGCCCTTCACGGCGGCCCGCACCACGGGGGCCGCCTCGGCGTCCATCACTTTCAACCCCGATAGTGGGCTTTCGGGCTACGGCGAGTTTCACATCGTACTGGTGAGCACCACCCCCACCTTGACGCTCCCCGACGTGCTGCCCGTGGATGGCACGGACTACAATGCCGGCAACGGGGCCTACCAGGGCGTCGGCCAAAGCACGCTACAGGACACGCAGGGCAACAAGTACTACGTCGTATTCTCGGGGGGGGCGCCCACGGCCACCATCACCGGCCTGGCGGCCAACACGACCTATTACGCCTACGTGTTCGACTACAACAGCACGAACCTGAACTCGACTACCTTCATCAACAACGCCGAGAACTACAAAGGCCCGGCGCAGTCCACCGTTTTCGGAGCGGCCTTGGTAGGTTCTACGCCGCTGCCCGTTGAGCTGAGCGCCTTCACGGCCAAAGCCGACGGAACGATGGCCGTGCAGCTGGCCTGGGCCACCGCCCAGGAGCTGCACAACAACCACTTCGAGGTGCAGCGCAGCCTGGATGGCAAGACCTTTACGACCCTGGGCACCGTGGACGGAGTGGGTTCCAGCAGCACCGCGCACACCTACGGCTTTCGCGATGCCAAGCTGCCGGTTGGCGCAAGCATTCTGTATTATCGCCTGCGCCAGGTAGACAGCAACGGCCAGGGCAGCTACTCGCCCGTGCGCTCGGTGCTGCTGGGCCAAGCAGACCTTGCCCTGCAGCTGCAGGCCTACCCCAATCCTGCCCATGACCACGTGTCGGTTCGCATGCTCGGGCCGGTGCCCACGGCTCCCCTGCAGGTTTTCGATGCAATGGGCCGCCTGGCGCGCACCCAGCCGCTTGCAGACGCCGGTGCCGACACTTCCATTTCATTACAAGGCCTGCCCGCCGGCCTTTACATCATACACTGTGGTGCTTTGAGCCAGCGCCTGGTGGTACACTAAGAAGGTGGTGCATGTCCACGTTCCAATTGAAAGGGGCTGGCCAATGGCCAGCCTTTTTTTTGCTATTCCGGTTCCGACCACTGGCTGCGCCGTTGAAATGGCCTTGGCTGGGCTATAACAACCCCCTTAGGTGTTGCGAAAGAATTTGCGTACGGGAGTTGACGTGCATTTTTCGGTAGACGTGCTTGACGTGAGTTCGGACGGTGAGGGTGGAGAGGTCGAGGCGGGTGGAGATTTCCTTGTCGCTGAGGCCGTCGACGATGCCCTGCAGGACCTGCTGCTCGCGGGGGGTAAGCAGGGCCGTGTGGGTGGCGGGGGTGGGGCGGAAGTGGCCGAGGACCTTGCGGCTGACCTCGCGGCTGAGCGGGGCCCCGCCGCGGGCGACCTCGCGCACGGCCGGGGCGAGCTGGTCGAGGGGGGTGCCCTTGGTCAGGTAGCCCGTGGCCCCGCAGCACAGGGCCTGGTAGATGTGCTCGACCTGGTCGTGGGCGGTGAACATGATGACTTCGAGGGCGGGGTACTTGTCCTTGAGCAGGGGCAGGGCCTGCGTGCCGCTGAGGCCGGGCAGGCCGATGTCGAGCAGCAGCACGCGGGGCAGCAGGCCGAGTTCGAGCTCGGCCAGCAGCTCCTCCACGCCGGCGGCCACGAGCACGAGGCGGATGTCGGGCTGCTGGGCAAAGTACGCCCGCAGCACCTTCACCAGCACCCCATCGTCCTCCACAACACCCAGGGTAATCAACGCCATGCAGTTTAAAAAAGAAATCAAGACCAGCCAACCTCCACCACCAGACGGCACCAAAGCGCGCTATCGGGCGCTGCCTGGGCATTGGCATGAAGTTGAACTACAAAAGCGGGCGCGTCCTGGAGAAAGAAGAAAGAAGGGTACTCTCGAAAAGGTTCAGCTTACGGGGGAGCCGGCCGAAATGTTTGCGGGTAGCGGCCCAGCGAGTGACAAGCGTGGGACTGATGACGCCTGGCGAGTTGATTTTCAACTGGCTGCGTGCGGAGCTAACAGTGACTAGGTGCAAAATAGTTTAAACGTTTGTTTTGACCAGTGGGAGCAAGCCAGCAATTGGAATTGGCCGAAAAGGCAGCACCCACATCTTGGGTAGGCTTTTCGCGGTAAATTGTGAGTGAAAAGATGGAATTTTGTATTGGCGGTGGGCCCGGCCTGCGGTTTCGGGATAGACGAGGGCATCGGCCCTCTGCTCATGCCGCCTGGCCGCGAAGGCATTCGCCCAGCCATTGGATATTTATTAATTAACAGCTGGATGGTTGAACCCCTTCGGGGTGGCTAGGCTTTCAGTAGTGTTGCACTTAATTCAGGGAACTGGCGTCGGCGCCGTAACCTTGCTAAAATGGGCTGCTCCGCATTAGGGATGTTAGCCCCTGCACGATGATTTCCTTAGCACACTCCGATGAGCACCCCCGAAGACCTCGAAATTTTGAACACCATGATGAGCTATTCCCCGGACCTCATTTGTGCGCTAAGCCCCAACGGCCAGTTTCGGCACGTGAGCGATGCCTGTCGCTGGGCCTTGGGGTATGACACGAACGAAATGATAGGCAAGAATATAGCCGAAATTATCCATCCCGACGACGTTGCCACGGCCCTGAAAAAGTTTCTGGACGCCTTTGGAAATGCCGAGCCCGTGGGGTTCGAAAGCCGCTGCCTGGGCAAAGACGGGCAGGAAGTCCACATCGCGTGGTCGGCACTGCGGGCCGCTACCGACGAACTGCTGATTTGTGTAGGGCGCAGCATGACCCAGCAGGAGTACGCCGCCCAGCAGGCCCGCAAGCAGGAAATGCAGCACCAGGCCATCACCGAGAACGGCTTCGACATGGTGGGGGTAGTGGACGAGCTGGGGGTGTACACGTACGTGGGCGGGGCTACCCAGCGCATCCTTGGCTACCGGCCCGAAGACCTGTTGGGCCGCTGCGGATTTGACTTTTTTCACCCCGACGACCTGGCAAAGGGGCATGCCTGCTTTGGGCTGCTGGCTACTCAGGAATTTGTTTTCATCCCCGAATTTCGCTTCCGCACTGCCAGCGGCGAGTGGCATTGGCTGGAAACATCCGTCAGCACCCATGTGCAGGACGGCATCAAAAGCTACGTGGTGAGCTCGCGCGATATCACGGAGCGAAAACTCAGCAGCTTGGCGCAGGCCGAAAGTGAGCAGCGCTTTCGGGCACTGTTCGACAACGATTCCGCCCTGACTGTCTTTCAAGCGCCCGACGGCCGGATTCTGGATGCCAACCCAGCCCTGCTGGCGTTTCTGAAAAAAGATAAGAAAGACGTGCTCAATCGGCCGCTGCCCGAATTTCTGCCCGAGGTTGTACGTGCGCAGTTCAAGCAGGCTCACCTGGACGCAGGCCAGGGGACCAAAGTGACGTTCGAAACGCAGGTCCAATTTGAGGGCGAAGCCGAAAAAATATTGAAGGTGACCAAAACCCCCCTAGTTGTCAACGACGAACTTATTAGCATCCATACTTCCGTGCGCGACATTACCGAAATGGCCACTGCCCAGCGCCTCATCAAGCACCAGGCTGCGCAGCTCAATACCATGTTGGAAAGCATCAGTGACGCCTTTCTTTCGCTCGACAAAGATTGGAAGCTGACCTATGTTAATAGCCGAGCCGAGCAGCTGCTGGGAATAAGCCGCGAAGGTGCCCTTGGCATTAGCTTGTGGAAATTGTTTCCGGAAGAAGTGGGCGGCATTTATCAGCAACACTACCAGCGGGCCATCGACACGGGCGAAACGGTGCGGTTCGAATCCTATTTTAAGCCCCAGCAGATGTGGGTGGAGGTGAAAGCCTATCCCTTTGCCGACGGCTTGTCGGTGTTCTTTACCGACATTACCAAACGAGTCGAAGACGAAAAACAGCTTAAGTTAATGGCTTTGGTGGCCCGCGGCACCGATAACGGCGTCGTCATCACCGATGCGCAGGGGCGCACCGAATGGGTCAACGAGGCGTTCATCAAGCACACGGGCTATAGCTTGCAAGAGTTGGTGGGGCGCACGCCCGGCTCGGTGCTGCAGGGGCCCGAAACCGACCCCGTCACAGCGAGATTCATCCGGGAGCGCCTGCAGGGGCATGCCCCATTCTCGGCCACCATCCTCAACTACAAGAAGTCGGGCCAGAAGCTGTGGTTTGCCATGGACATCACGCCCATTCACAACGAAGCCGGGCAGCTAACCCAGTACGTGGCCATCCAGCAGAACATCACTTACCGCAAGGAAGTGGAAGCCAGCCAGGCCGCCATGACCCAGGATTTGTACCGCCACAACCGCGACCTGCAGCAATTCACCTACGTGATTTCGCATAACCTGCGGGCTCCCCTGGCCAACGCCCTGGGGCTGGCCACGGTGCTTACGAAGGCGGACAAGAACACCGACGTGTTTGCCACGACCCTGACCCACCTGCGCCAGAGCATGGTGCAGGCCGATGACGTGCTCAAGGATTTGAACCTGGTGCTCTCCATCCGCGACAAGAAGGACATACTGTCGCTGGAGCCGCTGGTGATAAAAGACGTTTGCCAGCAGGCGGTTCGAGACCTGGAAGATACCCTGCACGCGTGCGATGGCCAGGTGGCGCTCGACGTCGAAGACCACCTCATAACCCGGGGCAACCGCGCTTACCTCTACAGCATTTTCTACAACCTGCTGTCCAATTCCATCAAGTACCGTTCCGAGGAACGCACCTTGCAGGTCGACATCGATTGCCGCACCGGGGCGCACGGCGGGGCCACCATCACCTTCACCGACAACGGCTCCGGGTTCGACATGTTCAAGGCTGGTTCCGACGTCTTTCAGCTCTACAAGCGTTTCCACACCAACCAGCGCGGCCGGGGCATTGGCCTGTTTCTGGTCAAGACCCACGTCGAGGCCATGGGCGGCAAGATTGAGGTGGCCAGCGAGGTGAATTTTGGCACCCGCTTCACCATTCATTTGGATAAGCGCTAATTCTGGTCGCATGCTCACCTACCTCATCGACGACGACCCCGTTAGCCTGTTCGTGGCCGAGCAAACGCTGCGCCTGGAGGGCTTCATTGACCCGATTATCTCTTTTGCCGGCGCTGAGGCAGCCCTCGCGTATCTGTTGCCCCGGATAGCATCTGAACCGCCCGGGTTCATCTTTCTCGACTTGAACATGCCCGTGATGGACGGGTGGGCATTTCTGGAAGCGCTGGCTCCCCACGCCGCCGCCCTGAAAAACTGGTGCCGGATTTATCTGCTCACCTCTTCGCTGGCCCTGGCCGATACGGAAAAGGCCCAGGCCCACATGCTGGTGCAGGGCATCATCCACAAGCCGCTCGACGAAGACGCCATCCGGGCGGCCGTTCAGGAAAGGGGCGCGCAGGTCTCGGCGGCCACGCGTAAAGGCATCGCGCCGGTTGGCAAGGGCAGCGCGTAGCGTTGGGGTAGGAGGGCTACCGCATTTCGGGTAGAACTTTTGCGGGATAACGAAAAGGGGAACAGATAATTTTGTCTCTACCTAACTCTGTTATCTATGAACCAACACGTTACTTTTTCTGCTCGTGCCGCTGCCCCCCGGCATTGTGGTGCAACAAGTGCCAAATCAGCTCAAAAGCGGGGGATTAGTTTACTGAAAGGGGCCGTACTGGCCGTATTGTGCTCCTCGCTGCTGGTGGCGCGGCCCAGCCAGGCCCAAAGCCCTAAGTGGCAGTGGGCCGCCCAGTCGACGGGCAGCGGCATTGGCCAGCTCAAAAGTCTGGCGGTAGACGCAGAGGGTAATTCGTATCAAGTAGGATTTTTTACAGAAAGCATCAAATTCGGCAACACCACGTTGGTTAGCCAGGGGCGGAGTGATGTTTTCGTGGCCAAGCTCTCCCCGGCCGGTACCTGGGACTGGGCTGTGGCCGTGGGCGGGGCGGGCAGCGACAACGCTGCGGGCGTGGCCATTGACGCCGCCGGCCGCATCTTCATCGGCGGAAGCTTTAGCGACGAGGTGCACCTGGGCTCGGTGGCGCTCACCAGCCAGGGCAGTATGGACGTGTTTGTGGCCCAGATTAGCCCACAGGGTACCTGGCAGTGGGCCACGGCAGTGGGTGGCAGCGGTCTGGACCGGGCCTGTGCCCTGGCCACCAGCGCCACCGGCGAAGTGGTAGTGGGCGGCCAGTTTGCCGAAACGGCTGCTTTTGGTGACCGTCGACTGGTGAGCCACGGCGGAGAAGATGCTTTCGTGGCCGCGCTCACGCCAAACGGCACCTGGCAATGGGCCATCGGGGCCGGGAGCCCCGAAAATGACGAAACCAGTGCCCTGGCGATTAACGCAGCCGGCGACATCTACGCAACCGGCTACTTCAGCAACAGCGCCCGGTTTGGGGCCTCTGTGCTCACCGGGCAGGGCATGGACGATGCCTTCGTGGGCAAAATCAGCCGCCACGGGCAGTGGCAGTGGGCCACGGCGGCCACCGGTACCAACACGGCCTACGGCAAAGGCATCACCGCCGACCCCGTCGGCGGGGTATTCGTCACGGGTTCGTTCTCGGGCAATGCGCAGTTTGGCGCGACCAAGCTCGCCAGCAACTCCAGCGACGACGGCTTTGTGGCCCGCCTCAACGACGCGGGCCAGTGGCAGTGGGTGGCCGTGCTGGCCAGCGACTACCTGGAGAGCATCGTGGGCATTGCCCTCGACAGGATGGGCAAGCTCTACGTGGCCGGCACGTTTAGCCGCACCATTCAGGGCGGGGCCTTTCAGCTCACGAGCCGGGGCCAGCAGGACGTGTTTGTGGGATATCTGGACCGCCAGGGCTCCTGGCTGGGCCTGGCCGCCGGTGGCGGGGCCGCCGCCGACGAGACGCAGGCCCTGGCCCTGGCACCAAGCGGCGAGGTCTTCGTGGGCGGCGATTTTAGCTCGGCGGCCACGTTTGGCGGCACGCAGCTCCAGTCGGGCACCCCGTCCGCGCAGGTCTGCGTTGGGCGGGCCACCGTGCCGCAGCCCTAAGCCAGCAACATCATTACAACGGGGCACGAAGGTTTTGCGATGGCAAATGCCACCGGAGTGCCTCGCTATGCGCCACTACATAAGACTATTACAATTCGGATTGACATGAAAAAACTACTGCTATCTGCTCTGGTTTCAATCGGCTTGCTGGCCGGTGCTCAGGACGGCTTTGGACAAACTGTTTCTTTGGGAGCGGCCGGCTCTTTTGCTTTATTCACGGCCATTGGCAATTTCAGCAGCACGGGCGCAACTACTATTACGGGGGATATTGGCACCAACGCCGGAACCCTGACCGGCTTTCCGCCCGGAGTCCTGACGGGTAATTCCCATGTCATGGACCTTGTTTCGGAGGACGCGGCCAAAGATGTAGACGGCGCCTACACGTATTTGGCCGACTTTAATACCGGAAGCGTGCCCGTAACCCCCCTGGGCCAGGGCCAGGTGCTTACCGCTGGCACGTATCGCGTGGGAGCCGGCACCACGCTGGCGGGCAATCTGAACCTGGACGGGCAAGACAACCCCAACGCGGTATTCATCATTAAAATCGATGGCCCGCTTTCCGTTGCGGCCGCTTCCAATGTGCGACTCATCAATTCCACGGCGTGGCAAAACGTGTATTGGGTGGTGAATGGGCAAGTCGATATTGGCGCTAATGCGGCCTTCAAAGGCATTATTCTCGGCAATGGCGGCATCAACTTAATGGCCAATGCCTCGCTGCAGGGCCAGGGCCTCACCCGGACGGGAGCCATTACGCTAGACAATAATGCCGCTACAACTTCTTCGGTAGCAACGCCCCTGCCGGTGCAGCTCACGAGCTTCAGCGCCGAGCGCCGGGAGGGAAATGCCCTCCTGCGCTGGACCACCGCATCGGAGATGAACAACGCTTATTTCGCGGTCCAGAGCAGCACCGATGGCTCCCAATACACCACCATTGGGAAAGTGGACGGCCATGGCAGCACCAGCATGGCGCAGGCCTACACCTGGACCGATGCGCGCCTGAACCACTCCCCGGCGGCGGTCATTTATTACCGGCTGGCGCAAGTGGATGCGGACAGCTCCAGGCACTATTCGCCGGTGCGCACCCTGGCCACTGCCCCAGTGAGGGGCCAGGGCCTGCAGGTGCAAGCTTATCCGTCGCCCTCGCAGTCGCCGTGCAGCCTGCGCATCGACGGTGCACAAGAAGGCCCGGTCACCCTGCGCCTGACGGACGCCCTTGGGCATAAAGTAGCCGAGCACCAGCTTCTGCTGGTAGCCGGGAGCAACTCGCTCCCGTTGGCAGAAGCCAATGGCTTGCTCCCGGGCATCTACCTGGTGCAGGTGGAGCAAGGCACCGTGCGCCGGACCGTCCGACTGGTACGCGAGTAATTCCGGCCGTTCAGGTCGGGTGTTGCGGCTGCCAAAAGTCGGCCGCAACACCCGAACAGACCGAGCGGATTTTGCGGGTCAGTCAGCTGACAAGCCGCTTTGAGTGAGCATTGCCTACAACATCAAGATTCAGAATTCCCAACCCCTCACTGCTTCTGGTACTCATGAAAAAAAATGTACTACACGCTGCAGCGCTATTGGTGGTGCTGCTTTTCGGCACACTGACCGGCGCAGGACAAACGGTCACGGACCCGTCTGGTACTCCAGGGTATGACGCTGCCAAGGTTGCGGCCGCAACGGCCAGCCACCGCGCGACCGGCGCTACCCCAGCTACCGGCAAAACCAAGACCCCGGCACACCGAACCGGTGCCGGCTGCTTCATTCCTTTCGACGCTTCGTACGATACACTGCCTCGCAACGACGACGGTTCCTTTGGGCCCATTGCGCTGCCCTTCGACTTTCACCTGTACGGCACCGTCTACAACCAGGCGTGGATTAATACGAACGGCAACCTGACGTTTGCGGGGCCTTACAGCCGGTTTTCGTCGTCGGGCTTTCCCTCGACGGTGCCCATGGTGGCCCCGTTTTGGGCCGACGTAGATACGCGCAACCCCGCCAGCGGGCAGATTCACTACAAGCTCAGCGCCACCAACCTGATTGTGACCTGGGACAGGGTGGGCTACTACGGCAACATGGCCGACAAGCTGAATACCTTCCAAGCCATTATTGGCTCTGACACCGATGTCCTGCTCGGGCCGGGCCAGAACGTGAGCCTGCGCTACGACGACATGCAGTGGACCACCGGCTCGGCGTCGGGCGGGGCCAGCGGGTTTTTGGGAGTGCCGTCTACGGTAGGCGTCAACAACGGCAACAACGTGGACTACGTGCAGGTAGGGCGCTTCAACCTCAACAACTCGGATTACGACGGCCCCGGCGGCGCGTACGACGGAATAAACTACCTGGATTACCAGTGCTTCGGGTTCAACGTGAGCAATGCGGGCAACGTCCCGCCCTCGGCCAACAACCTGCCGCTCAACAACACCGTGAACGTGGCCTGCGGCCAGACCGTGACGCTGGACCCCCAGTTTCTGGGCCCGGAGGTAAACCAGAACGTGACTGTGGCTGTGAACACGGGCGGCCTGTGCAACACCACCGTGACCACCACCGACGGCACCACGGCCAGCGCGCACATTGTGATAACGGGCAGTGCCTGCAACGCGGGCTCTCACCCGCTGGTGCTCACGGCCACCGACAACGGCAGCCCCACCGGCGTGACCACCGTGACGCTTAACGTGGTGGTGGCCAGCTGCTGCAACCTGCAGCTTAGTGTTTCTCCCACCCCCGTGGCCTGCCCCGGCGGCAGCGACGGCGCGCTGGACCTGGCGGTGAGCAACGGCGTGGCCCCGCTCACCTACCGCTGGAGCAATGGCGCGACCACCCAAGACCTGGCCAACGTGCCCGCAGGCAGCTACACCGTGACCGTTACCGATGCCAATAACTGCTCGGCTACGGCTACTTACACCCTGGGCCAGCAGGACGATGTGGCCCCAACCGTGCTAACCCGGAACATCACGCTGCCGCTGAATGCCGCCGGTACCGCTACCCTGACGCCCGCCGACGTGGACAATGGCAGCACCGACAACTGCACCTTTGCCCTGGCCCTCGACCGCACGGCCTTCGACTGCTCCAACCTGGGCCCGAATACCGTGACCCTGACCGCAACCGATGCCGCCGGCCATGTCTCCTCGATGCCCGCCACCGTAACCGTGGTGGATACCTTGCTGCCCACCATTACCGCCCCGGCGGCCGTAGCCGCCACCACCGATTCGGGCCAGTGCTCGGCATCGGGGGTAGCATTGGGGAGCCCCATTGTCGGCGACAATTGTGCCGGGGCCGTGGTCACCAATAATGCCCCGGCCGTTTTCCCCAAAGGCCTGACCACTGTAACCTGGACGGCGACCGATGCTTCCGGTAACGTAGCCACTGCTACCCAGGCCGTGACGGTGACCGATACGACGGCCCCCACCGCCGTGGCCCAGAACGTGACCGTGCAGCTCGATGCTACCGGCAGCGCCAGCATCACGGCCGCTCAGGTGGATAATGGCTCGGCCGATGCCTGCGGCATTGCCACCGTCACGGTTTCGCCCAATACATTCACTTGCTCGAACATTGGCCCTAATACCGTAACGCTAACCGTGACTGATACCGATGGCAACGTGAGCACGGCCACCGCCACTGCCACGGTCGTGGATAATGCAGCGCCCACGGTGCGCACCCGCCCCGTTACCCTCTACCTCAACGCCGCTGGCCAGGCCACCCTGACGGCCGCGCAGGTCAACAACGGCTCCTCCGACGCCTGCGGCGTGGCTGCCGTTTCGGTAGGTACTACCTCGTTCGGCTGCGCCAACCTGGGCGCCAACAATGTAACTGTTACCGTCACCGATACGCACGGCAATGTGGCGAGCGGCTCCGTGGTGGTAACCGTGGCCGACACCATTGCCCCAACCATGACTAAGCTGCCGGCTAATATCTCCACCATGGCGATAATAAACAACTGCTCGGCCATTGTGCGCTGGACCAATCCGCTGATTGCCGACAATTGCGGCGCAACCCTGACCTCCTCGCATCCGAGCGGTTCGGCCTTCCCGGTGGGCACCACCACGGTTGTTCTGACGGCCACCGACCTTGCGGGCAACCGCACCAGCCGGTCATTCCTGGTAACAGTGCTGGGCTGGCCGATGCAGGCCAGTGTGAGCAGCCCCACCACCGGGCAGAGCGACGATGATGACCACGGCAGCTGCGGCAGCCATGACGACGACAACTCCTCTACCGGCTACAACGTGGGCTGCTTTGGCGGGCGGACCGGCACCGCCACGGTCAGCGTGAGTGGCGGCTGCCAGCCGTACCGCTACCTGTGGAGCAATGGCCAGACCACGGCCACAATAAAAGGACTGGCCGCCGGCAAGTACACTGTCACGATTACCGATGCCAACGGTGCCCAGGTAGTCCGTACCATTACCCTTACGCAGGCACCGGCCATTGTGGCCACGGCCAGTGCCAGCCCGCTCACTACTTTTAGTGGAGCCCAGTCGCGCACCATCTACCGCGGCTATGGCACCCAGAGCCTGACGCTTCAGGCAGCTGCTACCGGTGGCGTGGGCGGGTACACCTACACCTGGGCCCCGGCCACGGGCCTGAACCGTACCACGGGTAGCACCGTTACCGCCAGCCCCACCGTGACAACGACTTATACCCTCACTACCCTCGACGCGAATGGCTGCACGGCGGCCACGAGCACCATCACCGTGAACGTGCTGGATGTGCGCTGCGGCAACAAGAATGACAAGGTTATCGTGTGCCACAACGGCAACGAAATCTGCATCGCGGCCAGTGCCGTACCCGCCCACCTCAACGGGCACCCTGGCGACAAGCTGGGCTCCTGCGTAATTCTAGCAAACCGGAGTGCCGGTGCCGGTGCTAATGCCCCTGACGCCCGCCCCGCTGACTTGTTGCAGGCCCCGGTTCTGGAAGCTTACCCCAATCCGCTTAGCACTGGCACAACCATTCGTTTCCGCCAGGTGGAGACGGCTCCGGCCCAGGTTCGCCTCTACGATGGACAAGGACGTATGGTAACCGTACTCTTCAATGAAGTGGCAGAAGCCGGCCACGACTATTCACTCCCGCTAAACGCGGAAGGGATGCCCACCGGCATTTACCTCTGCCGATACGAAAGCGCCGGCCAAACCTTGGTTCAACGGCTGACCATCGTCAAATAAAGCAAGGCAACGGCTGAGATACCGGCTCCCAGACCACAACCTGACATTAGCATATGGACAGGTTACTTGCCAAATAATTAAGCATCCGACCAGATATTCATTGACAAAGCCTCGCCAGATTCTGGTGGGGCTTTGTTGTTTGGATGAGGATGCCTAGTGCGGGTTAATAACTTAGGAGGATGCTTTGATTGGCCTTAACGAGCATTAAATAGGCAAATGCGATATAATGAATGCCTTCGAGGGTGGTGAGCCGTTCGTAGTCGCGCGCTAATCGTCGGAAACGAGCGGCACGGGCAAAGCCTGGACCGGCCAAGTGGGGGTGGAGTGGCCAGGAATTCAGGCCAGCCAACCCAACCCAGAGACATCAAAAAATGCCCCGACTTCTGCAGCCGGGGCATTTTTTGATGTCTCTGGGGTTTCCTCAGCTTTGCCAGCAGCTGGTGGCCGTATTCGCATTGGCAAGAAGCACACCGGCGCGCACAAAGACAAGAGTTTAGGGGCGGTTTGACGTTATAAAATGGCATAGCCAATTCCGCCGCCCGTCCTCCCGACTTTTGCCCCAATGCTTTCCATTGCTTTCGCGCCCTGCTACGCCCACCCGCTGCCCACCGGCCACCGCTTTCCCATGCTCAAATACGAGCTGCTGCCCGAGCAGCTCCTGCACGAAGGCACCGCCACGGCCGCCGATTTCTTCGTGGCCCAGCCGCCGCCCGACGAGGATATCCTGCGGGTGCATGATGCCGATTATTTCCACCGCCTGCGTACCGGCCAGCTCACCCGGCAGGAGGAGCGGGCCACCGGCTTTCCGTGGTCGAAGGCATTGTTTGAGCGCGAAATCACCATCCTGGGCGGCACTATTGAGGCGGCCCGGCGCGCGCTGCTGCACGGCGTGGCCTTCAACATTGCGGGCGGCACACACCACGCGTTTCGGGCGCGGGGCGAAGGGTTTTGTTTGCTGAACGACCAGGCTGCGGCGGCCGCCTGGCTGTTGGCTCACGGCCACGCGCAAAAAGTCCTCATCGTGGACCTCGATGTGCACCAGGGCAACGGCACGGCCGCCATCTTCCAGCACGAACCCCGGGTGTTCACCTTTTCCATGCACGGCGGCCGCAACTACCCCGCCCGCAAAGAATCCTCCGACCTCGACCTGCCCCTGCCCGATGGCACCGACGACGCCCATTACATCCAACTGCTGGCCGAAACACTCCCGCGTCTTCTCGACGAAGTGCAGCCCGATTTCGTGTTCTACCTGTCCGGCGTGGACGTGCTGGCCACCGACAAGCTCGGCCACCTGGCCCTCACCCGCGAAGGCTGCCGCCGGCGCGACGAGCTGGTACTCGGCCTCTGCCATCGCCACCGCCTACCCGTAGTAGTGTGCATGGGCGGCGGCTACTCCGAGCGCATCATCGACATCGTGGAAGCCCACGCCAACACCTACCGGGTGGCGGCTGGACTATTCACTTGATGATAATCACCTGCCAGCGAAAGGCCCAGCGCCAGCGCAACTCGTACTTCGTGATGCCGGCCCGCGCCAGCAGTGCCACCCAGTCCTGCCGCCGAAAGGCCCGAGCCACCGACAGCGGCGCATCGTGCCGCACGAGGTAGGAGCCGCCCAACAGCCGCGTCAGCCACTTGATGCTGTGGTAAGCCAGCCAGTGCCGGTGCAGGTCGTTAATAATGACGGCAAGCCCGGCCTGCTGGTGCCATTGTTGTAGCAGCGCCACCAGCTCCTCATCCGTGAAATGGTGGCAGAACAGGCTGCACGTCAGTACATCGTAGGGCTGAGCCTGAAATTCAGGGGAAAAAATATCGAACTGCCGGTAGCTGATTTCGGGATATTCCCGGCTTTTGGCCGTGGCGTATTCCAGCATGAAGGCATTGGCATCAATGCCCGCCAGCTCAACGGAAACGCTGCTTTTGCGCGCCCAGCGGGCTATGTGGCGCAGCGTGTCGCCGCCGCCGCTGCCCAGGTCGGCCAGGCGCAGGGACCGGCCGGTTGGAAACCGGTTTTTCAGGCGTTGCAGCGCGTTCAGCACCGGCGCATAGCCGCCCAGCCAGGTATTGATGGTTTCCAGTTCGTCGAGGTTCTGGCGCAGGGCGTCATTCGCCAGCGTCAGGTCATCCATCAGTTCCGGGCCTGAAGCTCGTTCTTCAAACATTCGCCGCGAGCAGTTGGGCCGTTTCTACTGCCGCGGCTTCCCGTTGCTGGGGGCTCACGGCCAACTGCAGGAGCATGGCCTCCATCGTCAGGCCTGGACCGAAGGCGAAGCTGAGTACGGGCGCGCCGTTGTCGGCCGGGGTGGCGTGGGCCAGCACATCGCGCAGCACATACAGCACCGTGGCCGACGACATGTTGCCGTAGTCGCGCAGCACGCGGTAGGCGTGGCAGTTGTCGTCGTGGGTCAGCCCCAGCTCGGTTTCGATGGTTTCCAGAATCTTGCGCCCACCCGGGTGGATGGCGAAGTGCCGGATGTCGCCCAGCTCCACGGGCAGGCTGGCCAGCAGCCCATCCGTCAGGCTGCGGATGCCGCGCTGAATCAGCTTCGGCACGTAGCTGCTCAGCGTCATTTCAAACCCGAAATCGTTGATGTGCCACGCCATGTCGTCGTGTCCATCGGGCTCCAGGCCGCAGTGGAAGGCCTGCAGGGCCAGGCTGGGCACGCCATTTGGCAGTGGCGCGGCCTGCACCAGGCAGGCTGCCGCCCCGTCGCCAAACAGCGCGTTGCTGACGAGGTGGTCTTCCTCGGGGCTTTTCTGGAAGTGCAGCGTGCACAGCTCCACGCTCACAATCAGCACGCAGGCCTCGGCCTCGGCGCGGCAGAAGGCATCGGCCAGCTTCACAGCATTTACAGCGGCGTAGCAGCCCATAAAATTCACGCAGGTGCGGCGCACGTCGGGGCGCAGGCCCAGGGCCTGCACCAGCTCAATGTCCAATCCCGGCGCGTACATGCCCGTGCAGCTCACCGTCACCAGGTGGGTGATGTTGGCTGTTGCTACGTCGGGTACCTGGCGCAGGCACTCGCGCACGGCTTCGGTGGCCAGCGGCAGGGCTTCGCGGCGGTACACGGCCATGCGCTGGCCCACGCTCGGGAAGGGCTCCAGGGTGGGCGTGTTGGGGAAAAACGTGTAGTCGCCGTTGGCCCGGCCGTAGTCGGGCAGCACCGAGTAGCGCTGCGCAATGCCCGAAACCCGGTACAGCGCCCGCAGCTTGCGCGTGTCGGCCTCGCCAAATTCCAGGGCCTGGGCCATGAAATCGGCGATTTGCGGCTGCGCGATGCGGTGGGCGGGATTGGCAGTGCCAATGGCACCTAAGTAACTCGGCATTCCGGAAAGGATTTTCGGATTCGGATAATCGGATGAGGCCAACGCGCCTACCGGTTGAAAGTACGGGCGGGCCCGCACATTGGCTCATTACTTACGGAATAAGGCATGATGTTGCACATTCGGCCCTCAAAAAAGGCCAATAACATTTCGGCCTCCGTCCTGCAACCCACCGCGCCGCCAGCAGGTTTTAGAACGGCTGGCCGTGGGTGCGGCGCATCAGCGCCCGTACGGCCCCCGGCCAGTGGCGCAGGCCGCCCACCACCGCCTCGCTCAGCAGCGGCCCACCAAAAAGCTGCTGCACCGCCCGGCCCACCCGCAGCCGCGCCCCAAACTGCGCCTGCCAGGCCCGGGCATAGTCCGTTTCCATCTGCGGGCGGCTGGTGTGGCCCGCCAAAAACCCGGTTGCCGCCTCCGCTGCCAGCGCCGCGCCGTGCAGTGCCATGGCCATGCCGTTGCCGCACAGCGGCGTGATGAGGCCAGCCGCGTCGCCGCACATCAGCACGTGTTGCTCCACGGGCTGCTTGGGCGCGAAGGATATTTCGTTGATGACCTCGGGCTGCGGATACAGTACCTCGGCCGCATCCAGAATTTCGCGCAGGCGCGGATTGCGGGCCAGTACTTCCCGTTCCAGCGCCGGAATGGTGCCGTGGTCCTTCAAATTCTGGCGCGTGCTGAGGTAGCAAAAGCACAGCTTGTCCCCCTCAATGGCCGAAATGCCGGCGTAGCCATCGGCGAAATTGTGCAGCGCAATCACATCGCGCGGGAAGCCTGGCAGGCGCAGGTGGTACTTCACCCCGAGGTAGGGCGAGCGCTGCGTGAAAAACGGCCGTTGCAGCTGCCGGTCGAGGTTGGCGCGCTTGCCGTAGGTGCCCAGCACCACGCGGGCCGTGAGGGTGCGGCCGTCGGCCAAGGTCACGGTGTGGCGGTCGGCAGCGGGGTCAAAAGCCACGTCCGTTACCGTGCTTTTGAGGTGAAAGGTGACGCCCGCTGCTAAGCCTTTCTGGTAGAGAAAGTCATCGAGCACGTAGCGGCTCACACCGAACCCGCCCAGGTCGAGCGGGCTGGTGAGCGTGCGGCCGCCCGGCGATGATAGCAGGAATTTAGAAATGGCGGCAGGGACCAGTTCGGCCGGGTCGGCCCCGAGGCGACGCAGGTAGGGCAGTACCTCGTTGCTCACGTATTCGCCGCACACTTTATGGAATGGGTACTGCTTGCGCTCCACCACCGCTACCTGGTGGCCGCGCCGGGCCAGGTCCAGGGCCGCGGCCAAACCGGCCAGGCCACCGCCAATCAATAAAATATCCATTTAACTGGTCGGTGAAATAGGAACAATTGAAGCGAAAGTAGCGTAGTCTATCGAGGTTTTTGGATATTTTGGTGTAGCTTACTGCACAAGCGCCGTATCTTTGTCAACCAAAAGCAACTTTTTCCGTTACTGCAACACCCGCCACTCTTTCTACCCACCACTAATTAATACTATGATGCAACGCCTACTTTTACCTCTGCTATTATTTGTCTGTCTTAGCCTCGGTATGGGACCCTTGCTGCGCACGGTGCCCACTGCTTCGGCTGCTGCTATGCACCGTCACGGCCAGCAAACCCGCCCCGGCGACGACAAAACGCTGCTGGTGTATCCCAACCCCAGCACCGGTATCGTTCACCTCACCATCAACAACTTGCAGGGCAAGAAAGTGGAGCTGAGCGTGCTGAACGTAATCGGCTCGGTCCTGTACCACGAAACCGTAACGGAATTCAACGATAAATACTCGCGCACACTTGATTTGAGCAAATTCGCCAACGGCCTTTATTATGTGCGGCTGGAGTCGGACAACACCAGTCAGATGTGCAAATTGGTTATTCGCTAACCGGGAATTCGGTCAATTATCAGCTAATAAAAAAAGCAGCTTTCGGGCTGCTTTTTTTATTGTCAAAAACGGGGAAATTACTGGGCCCGTACCGGAACGGGCTTGAGCATTTCATCCACGTTAGATACGGTTTTGAGTAAGAGGATGGCGGTGACCAATAAGAGGCCAAGCATGAAAATAAACATAATGCTTCAGAAAAATCTAGTGGACAAAAAGCAGCCCGATTCAGCAAGCTGCATCTGAGGTATTCAACCCCGAAAAGGCTGGCCAGGTTTCAATAAAATTAGGGCATTTGCAGCAGGGCCTGCACCACGCGCCGGGCATCGGCCCCGATGCCGTTGAGTAGGGCCGAGTTGCGGCTGTCGAGCCAGCCAAGTCCCAAAAAAGCCACGCCGGGTGCGGCGGTTATTCCTCGCTGGTGCCGGGGCCGTCCATCGGCCTCAAAAATGGGCAGCTCCAGCCAGTCATAATCTGGGCGGTAGCCGGTGGCCCACACCACGGCATCGAGTGGGGGCGAGGCCGTCCGCTGGCCCTGAATAGCGCCCGTAGGCAGTGCCGCCGTGGCCCGGCCGATGAACGTGGCCGCGGGCAGTCGGCGCAGGCGGGCCAGGTCGCCGCTCACCACGGGCTCGGGTTGGCCCATCATCCAGCGGCCCAGGGCCGTGTGGCGCGGGATGCGCATCATCCCCGTGATGGCCAAAATAACCCACATGAGTTGGTTGTTGGGCATGGCCGGGATGTTGTCGTCGAAGGCCACGAAAACGGGCCGGCCGGTGGCCGCAATGTCGGCCGCGATTTGCAGAGCCGAGTTGCCGCTGCCCACCACGGCCACCGGGCCGGTACCAGATAGCTGGCTGGGGCGGCGGTAGTCGCAGCCGGGCAGCTGGGCCACGGCGGTGGGTAGCTGGGCGGACCAGGCCGGGATGTTGGGGGTGGTATACGGGCCGGTGGCCACAATCACCCGCCGGGCCGCGTAGGTGCGGCCGGTGGCCGAGTGCGCGTGGTAGCCGGGCTGGCCCGGGGCGGCCGTCAGCCGAATTACGCGCTGGTTGGCATCGAGCGGAAACGCGAAATGCGCGGCGTAATCGCGCAGGTAGGCACTGGTTTCGGCCCGGGTGGGGTAGCGGAGCCGGTTGCCGGTCCAGGGCCGGCCGGGTAGGCCGCTGGCCCACGCCGGCGAGAACAACCGCAGGGAATCGTAGCGGGTGTCCCAGGCGTAGCCGGCGGTGGGGGCCGCGTCCAGCACCCGGAAATCGACGCCGTGCCGCTGGAGGTAATAAGCGGCCGCCAGCCCGGCCTGCCCGGCCCCAATCACCAGCGTATCGGTATGAATGAGTGGCATTGAAGCAGCCTTGGGCATGGGCAGGGCCATCAGGGCTAGGCTTGCTGCTCCGGGAATTCCGTGCGGAGGCCGGTCATCACCTGTTCCGTGACGGTGCGGATAAGAGTGACCTGCCGGGCGGCGTGGGCCGGGGCGGGCGGGGCTGCACCGAAGGCTTCGGCCTCCCGGATGACGTGGCGCAGGCTTTCCACACCCAGGCCATCGAGGGAGCTTTTGAGGTGGTGGGCGGCGTCGCCGAGGGATTCCCAGTCGCCTTTGGTCAGGGCTTCGTCGAGGGCGGTGAGGATGGCGGGCGTGGTTTCGATGAAGGCCCAGGCCAGGCGGCGCACGATGGTTTCGTCGTTGCGCACCAACTGGCGCACATTGCTCAGGTTGTAGAGGGGGGAGGCAGAAGGCATAGTCGTGGTAAAGTAAGTAGGCGCAGGTTCGCTGACTTGGTTGTGGCGCGCCAGCACGGTCTGCATGGTTTCGAGAAGTTGCTCTTCGCGGTAGGGCTTGGCAAGGTAGCCGGCAAAGCCAGAGGCTTGCAGGCGCTCGGCCTCGCCGGCCTGGGCGCGGGCCGTGAGGGCGATAACCGGCGTGGCGGCCCGGGCAGGGTCGGGGTGTTGGCGCAGGGCGCGGGCGGCAGTTTCTCCGTCCATGCCCGGCATCTGGATATCCATTAAAACCAGGTCGAAGGTGCGGTGCTCAAACAGCTTGATGGCGGCCGGACCACTGGCGGCGGTGGTTACCTGCCAGCCCCAGTTGCGCAGCACGGTTTCGGCCAGCAAGCTGTTCACCAGGTTGTCTTCTACCAGCAAAATACGGCCGGCATCGGCCTGGGGCGCGGCTTCGGCCGGGGTTTCGGGGGCCATTGGGCTGGCAGCGGCCACGGGCTGGAAGGCCAGGGTGAAGGCAAACGTGCTGCCTTGGTCTACCTCGCTGCACACGCGTAGCGCGCCGCCCATAAGCTTCACCAGGCCTTCCGAAATGCTCAGGCCCAGGCCCGTACCGCCGTACTCGCGGTCGGTGCTGGCGGTGGCCTGGGTGAAGGGCTCGAAGATTTTATCCAGCGTGTCAGGGGCAATGCCCGGGCCAGTGTCGCTTACCATGAATTGCAGCCACACGGTGCCCGCCGGCTCGGCGTGCTGGCGGGGGCCGGGCACCACCTGGCAGCGCAGGCGGATATTGCCGGTTTCGGTGAACTTGATGGCGTTATTGACCAGGTTGAGCAGTACCTGGCGCAGGCGGTGCGCGTCGCCCAGCACCGGCACGGCCAGCGTAGGCTTTTCGATGCGCAGGCGCAGGCCTTTTTCGCGGGCGCGGGGCCGCAGCAGGGCCGCGCAGCCGCGCAGCAGGTCCACGGGCGCAAAGGGCATGGCCTCGGGCTGGAGCTTGCCGGCACCGAGGCGGGCGGTGGTCAGCACGTCGTTCAGCACGTTGAGCAGGTGCTCCGCCGATTCGCCCAGCAGGCGCAGGTAGTCGTGCTGGCTACGGCTGAGGGTGGTTTTCACCAGCACCCCCGTCAGGCCCAGAATGCCGTGCAGCGGCGTGCGGATTTCGTGGCTCATATTGGCCAGAAAGTCCTCTTTGGCCTGGGCGTCCACCTGGGCCGTGGCAATGGCGCTTTCCAGGGCCTGCTGCGTGCTTTTGAGCTCGGTGATGTTGCTGTCTATGCCCAGCACCTGGGCGGTGCCGTCGTCCTGCACGAACAGCCGCTTCACGCTGCTGAACCATTCGATGCGGCCATCCGGGTTCGTGAACGATTCCTCTCGCGTGAGGTCCTGGCCGGTGGCGAGCACCTGCAGGTCCTGCTGCCGGTAGCGGGCGGTATCCTCCGTGGCCGGAATATCCGGCTTGCCGGCGCGCACCAGCTCTTCTGGCGTCAGACCATACAGCGCGGCCAACGCCTGGTTGGCCAGCAGGTAATTGCCGTGCTCGTCTTTTAAATAAATAGGATGCGGCAGGGCATCAATCACCTGCCGGAATAGGCGGTGCTGCTCGGTGAGGCGGGCGGTGGCCAGGCGGTGCTGCTCGTCGGCCGCCCGCTGCTCGGTAATGTCTTCGGTCACGCTGATGATGCTGGTGGTCTGCCCCTGGGCATCGCGGCCAAAAGGGGCATGGGCACTGTGCAGCCAGCGGAGGGAGCCGTCGCGGTGGCGGGCCGTGAATTCGATGGTCCGTACCTCGCCCTCGGGCAGTTGGGCCACGGCCTGCATGGCGGCCTGGTAGCGCGCCAGCGACTCGGCCGGCAGCAGGTGCGGAAGCAGGCGACCGGGCAGAAAAGCCAGAATTTCTTCGCTGGTATAGCCCAGCAGGGTTTCGATGCGGCGGTTGGTGTAGGTGGTGCGTTGCTGCGGCAGGTCGAAAACCGCCACCAGATTGGGTACCAGGTCCAGCACCTGCCGCAGCAGGTGGCGGTTCTGGCGCAGCTCATCCACGGCGGTGCGGTGGCGGGTCACGTCCTCGGCGCTGCCCGTAATCTCCCAGGCCTGGCCTTCGGGGCCCAGCACGCTGGCCCGCATCCGCAGGCGCAACAGGCGCCAACTGCCATCGTGGTGGCGCACGCGGCAGTCCCAGGTGGCGGCCTTGTTGCGCGCCAGCAGCTGCTTGATATCGGATGTTAGGAGCTGAGCCAGGGAATCCGGGTGCATCACCTGCTGGGGCAGGCCCGTTCCCATGGCCAGTAGTGCTTGGGCCGTATAGCCTATCACGCTGTGGCAATGCCGGTTGCAGTGCAATAGCTTGCGGTGGCGCAAATCGTAGCTGAACAGAATCAGGGGGACACCATCGGCCAGTACCTTCGTCGGCAGCCCCTGGCCTGGTTGAGCGGTGGCATTGTCGGCGGGCAGGGGTGACACCGGCTGCGTCGCGCGTTCGGCTACCCGCCGGGTCGCCGGCGCAGCTGCCCGGCGAGGCAGACGAGGATAACGGAAGCGACGCATCAAAACAAAGCTAAGCGTAACGTAACATAATGCCGCAAGCAAATAGAATGCGAACCAATAAATTCGGAGCAGCCCCGCTAGCCCGTCAGGCGGTGCTTAGCCGAGGTGCAGCTCCCGTTGCTGTAACATACGATAAATAGTGGACTTGCCGATATTCAGGCGGGCCGCCACGGCCAATACGTCGCCGTTTAGCTCATCGAGGCAGCTCTGGATGATGGCCCGGTTTTGCTCGCGCAACGAAAGCGGACTGCCGGGCCCAATAGTGGCTTTGCCGGGGCGCAGGGGCAGGTCTGCGCCATGAATGAACTCGCCGTCGGCCAGCACGGTGGCCAGTTCCACCACGGCCTTTAGTTCGCGCACGTTGCCCGGGAAGGGGTGCGCCTTCAGCTGCTCGCGCGCCGAGTCGGTGAGTTGGCGCGGCGGCAGGTTGTTGAGCTGGCAGAAATCGCGCACGAACACCTCGGCCAGCAGCAGCACATCGCTTCCGCGCTGGCGCAGCGGGGGCAGGGCAATCGGCAGGCCCAGCAGGCGGTAGTACAGGTCTTCGCGGAAGCGGCCGGCCTGCACTTCGGTCAGCAAGTCGCGGTGCGTGGCCACAATCAGGCGCACATCGAACGGAATGGCCTGGTTGCCGCCCACGCGGGTCACTTCCCGCTCCTGCAGCACGCGCAGCAGCTTGGCTTGCAGGCTCAGGTCGAGGTCGGCGATTTCGTCCAGAAACAGGGTGCCGCCGTTGGCTTCTTCCAGCCGGCCCACCCGCCGCGCCGCCGCGCCGGTAAACGCGCCTTTCTCGTGCCCAAACAGCTCGCTTTCCACCAGCTCGCGCGGAATGGCGGCCATGTTCACCGCCACGAAGGGCTGGCTGGCCCGGCTCGATTGAAAGTGAATGGCCTTAGCTACTAATTCCTTGCCCGTGCCGGTTTCGCCGCTCACGCTCACCGTGATGGTGGTGCGGGCCGCCTTGGTAATAAGTGTCTGCACCGCCTGCATCGACGCGTGCTCGCCGAGAATGGCCTGGCCGGCCCCGTGGCGCGCGCCAATTTGCTGGCGGAGCTGGGTGTTTTCGCGGCGCAGGCTCACCTGCTGCTCCACCTTGCCCACCAGGTTCCAGAGGCGGTCAAGGGTGTTCTCGTCCTTCACTAGGTAGTCGTAAGCTCCCTGCTGCAGCATATTGACGGCCGTGCTCACGTCCTCCTGGCCCGAAATCACCACCACCTCGGTGCCCGGTAGCCGCTCCCGAATCTGGCGCAGCAGCTGCTCGCCCTTCGCATCGGGCAGCGAATAGTCGAGCGTGATGAAATCCGGCCGCTCGCCCAGTTGCTCGAGGCATGCCCGCGCCGTGGTGAAGCGCGAAACGCTATGGTTCGGGTTCTGGCTCAGGCGGTGCAGGAGCAGTTCGCCATACCACTCATTGTCCTCGACGACAAAAATCTTGAAAGGTAGAGCCGGGTTCATGCAGAAGGTGGTATAGGTGCCTGAAATAACATCGCGTCAACCGAAAAACACTAGTTGACTAGCTGATTTACGGCAGATAGATAAAAGGTTTCATTGGAAAAATTATATTGCAAAAATACGTAAAAAATAACACATATGGCAGAAAAAGCCCTTAATAAGGCATATACGAACTCAAAACGGAATCGGATTGCGGTGGGATTATTGATAAATTCCCAATTAAGGACAATATTCCAATAATGGGAGATAAATTAAATATTATATGAATTATATGTAATCGGGTAATAGGCCGGGAAGGGGGTTGGGCGGACATGGCCACGGAATTGCAGGACTGGAGAAGGCACAGGGCCAAAGAGTTAAATATTTTTTGCAAACCGTTATGGAATCCCTTACTCCAACTTCCGTCCCACTGGCCCGGTTACGGGCCTGGCTGATTGCCGCTCTGCTTGTGGCATTGGCCCTGACTACCGCCGGCGCGGCCGGTGCTCCCATTTATTCCACCACCGGGGTGGCCTCGGCCAGCAGCAGCTGTTCGGTGCCCGCGCTGTGCGCCCTGCTGGGCGGTGGGGTCAGCAACCCGGACCAAGCTGCCAACGGCACTTCTACCACCGACTATGCCACCATCACGAAGTTTGCCACGGTTGGCAAAAGCGTAAGCCTGCGCCTGGGGCTCGATCGCCGGGCCGGTGCCGGCGACCGCGCCGGGATGCTGGTAGCGCCGCCGGCCAGCTTAGCCGGCGTGAGCGCGCTGGGCACCTATACACTGCGTACGTACCTGCGCGGCAGCAGCACCGCCCTGGAAACCCAGCTAGTATCGCTGGCCGTGGTGCAAAGCCTGCGGGTAGCGGCGGGCACCGACCGGCCGGTCCAAATGGAGTTTGTGGCCCAGCAGGCGTTCGATGACATTGAGCTGGAGATTGGCGGTACGGTGGATGCGCTGTACCGCCTGAATGTATACTATGGCTACGCCGTACAGTCGCTGGTGCAGCAGCCGGTGCGCGGGCTCACCTCGCACTTCCCGGCCGGCAACCTTTCGCCCTACTACAACACGGCCATCACGCCCGGCGATGTGGTGAGCGTGTGCGGCAACACCAACATCTACAATCCGGAGTACGCGGTTGATAACAGCCTGACCAACCATGCCACTTTTGGCACGTTCATTTCGGCCAATTGCCCCTCGTCGCTCAGCGTCAAACTCGAAAGCTCGAAAACGGCCCCGGCCGGTTACTACGCGGGCTTCGTGCTGGGCAGTTCCGGGGCGATTGATTTGGCGGCGCTGTCGGCCCTGCGCATCACTACTTATAAGACCATCAACGGCGTATCGGTGAAGCAGGAATCGGCCACCGGGGCCAACCTGCTGGATGTGAAGCTGCTGCCCGACGGCAAATATCAAGTGAGCTTCCCCACCAACTATGCGTTCGATGAGGTGAAGATTGAGCAGATTAGCGCCCTGGCGGCCCTGGATAACCTGGATATCTATTATGGCTTCGGCGTAGAGCCCGCGGCGTTTAAGGGCACCACGCGCTACCTGTCGGACTTTGGGCAGCCGGTATCGAACACCAACTACACCACCAATACCACGGGCGTGCTCTGCGTGGGCTGTGGCGTGAGCAACCCCGCCGGCGCGGCCGATAACGACCCCGCCACCAAAGCCGTTATCAACATCGGCGGCGGTCTTGTATCCACCGCCGAGCTGAAGCTGGACCTGCGCGCCCCGGGCAGCACCGTGAAAACCGATGTTGGACAAGCGGGCTACCGCGCCGGCATGATTATCAGCAACAACAGCGGCCTGCTCGATGCCAGCGTACTCGACCGCCTCACCCTGAGCACCTATGATGCGGCCGGCAACCTGCTGGAAAGCGCCGCGGGCTCGTCGCTCCTCTCGCTGAACCTGTTGCCCGATGGCCGGCAGGAAGTCTCGTTTCTCACCACGAAGAACTTCGCTTCCATTCAAATCAGCGCGTCCTCAACGGCGGCCCTTGGAGTGAACATCAACGTGTATCAGGCCTTCGCCGATAACCTGGCCGGGGGCATCATCACCACCATTATACCGCTGCCCGTGGAGCTCACGGCCTTTGTGGGCAAGTGGACCAACGGCGCGGCCGAGCTGAGCTGGACCACCGCCACCGAAAAGGACAGCCGCTACTTTGCCGTGGAACGCTCCACCGGCGGCGAGTCCGCTTTCGAAGCCGTGGGTCAGGTAGCAGCGGCCGGTAACAGCACTAGCCCCCTGGCCTACAAGCTCCGCGATGCCCAAGCTGGCAAGATGGGCGTTGCCACGCTCTACTATCGTCTGCGGCAAGTGGATAACGACGGCACCCAGACCTTCTCGCCGGTGGTAGTGGTGACGGTGGGCAAAGCCATAGCCGTGCCGCAGTTCGAAGCCTATCCCAACCCCGCTCCCGATGCCCAGACCGTGCGCGTGCAGGGCCATAACCTGCCCGTAGGCAGCGTGGTGCAGACTTACTCGGAAATGGGCCAGCTGGTGAGCCAGCAGCCTGTAGGCGAAGCGACCACCACCTTGGTGTTGCCCAAGCTGGCTCCCGGTCTTTACCATGTAGTGCTGCGTGATGCCGCCGGGCAGCGGCTGGCTACGCAACGGCTGGTGGTAAGTGGCCGCTAGCCAAAAGCTGCGGCCGTAAGCAGGAAGTCCCGCTGGTAAGTCAGCGGGATTTTTTGTGCCCAAGCACCCTGACTGGCAGCGGGTTTGACCAGCAGCGCTCCGCAATTAACATGCGCTTCCTAAAATGATGGTAATCCGGAAAAGGCCGGTGCGAAGGGTTTTGCAGAATAATGTTTTGTTAGAATATGACTCTGCGAAGACGAAGCTCAAATGCCAAAATGTTGATGGTCTAAGATTTAGGCGATTGGTAATGTATCGGTAACATTACGGTGCTGGTGAGGCAATTCCAACGAAGGAATTTTGCGGTCACCATTCATCATCTCCCATTCCCCATCCTTTTTTATGAAGCAAACGATTACCCGCATCAGCAGCGCCGCGCTGCTTCTGGCCTTGGCCGCGTCGTGTTCGCGCACCGAGCAAGTGGCCCCGAGCCAGCAGCCCACCGCCGCCACCGCCAACCAGGACGCCACCCGCGACAACAACCTGGCCATGGGCAACCCCAGCGGCGCCGTGACCGACGCCACGAACTCGCCCAACAACTACCTGATGACCAAAACCCAGTACACCATGTCGTATAGCCGCGACAAGGGCAAGCCGAACTGGGTGAGCTGGCACCTGAGCAGCGCCTGGCTGGGCAGCACCGCCCGCCAGGACAATTTCGCCGCTGATGCTTCCCTGCCTTCTTCGTGGTACCACGTGGGCAGCACCAGCTACTCGGGTTCGGGCTTCGACCGGGGCCACAACTGCCCCAGCGCCGACCGCACCGGCTCGGTGGCCGATAACACGGCCACGTTCCTGATGAGCAACATGATGCCCCAGGCCCCCACCAACAACCAGCAAACCTGGGCTGGCCTCGAAAACTATGCCCGCACGCTGGTGGGCCAGGGCTATGAAATCTACATCATTGCCGGTAGCTACGGCAGCGGCGGCACCGGCTCGAACGGCTACGCCACCACCATCGATGCCGGCCGCATCAGCGTGCCCAGCAATTGCTGGAAGGTGATGGTGGTGCTGCCCGAAGGTAGCTCCGACGCCAGCCGCGTAACCGCCAGCACCCGCGTTATCGCCGTGAACATGCCCAACACCAATACCATCGGCACGGCCTGGGGCGCTTACCGCACCACCGTGGATGCCATCGAATCGGCCACGGGCTACAACATCCTCTCGGCCGTGAGCAGCACGGTGCAGGCCACCATTGAGTCGAAAGTAGACACCGGCCCCACCAGCTGATATTGCGCTTGCAGCCCAGTTTTCGGCTGATTTATTACGCTGGTAATAAGTAAGTGAATCGGAAATTGAAAAGCCCATGAAATACACGGTATTTCATGGGCTTTTTGCTGCCTGCTAAATGCGGCTGGGTGCTACACTTACGGAATAAACAGCCAAAGTTACGGCGGGTTGTGCTTGCAAAGCAATTGGTTACGAAGGCCTAATTTTCTTCGGGGCGAAAAAAGACAGTGAAATGTACGCTGATTAGCCAGTTACGGCGGAAACAAAAAATGAAAATAAACGGCGCAATAAAAACGTAACATTACCAAAGTTTGCCTGACGAAATGATTCCGTAATTTTGCCTCGTGCTTCAACCCAAACACCCGTTGATGAAGCGCGGGACTCTGCTCAGCAGCGACCCGCGAGAGGACCAGAAGGCCTTCGCCGCTGTGGGTCTTTTCGATTTTGCCTCCGGTATTTCCGCTGTTTTTTTTGGTTGTTGCCCCGCCACCGTTTCGGATTCCGAGACGGTTTTTTTATGCGCGGTCGGTTCGGTTTGCTTCCCAGCCTTTTAGCCCAAGCCCTTTTTTAACCAATACGTCATGGACACCAACACCCTCGCCCCCAGAGTAGCTGCGGCGACCTTCGCCTCGGCCCATGCCAGCAACCGCGAATGCGTTCCGTTCCTGATTAACCGCGATAACGTAATTTAAGGAATCCTTTTGCCGGTTCGCCGGCCGAGCGTCACCCGTACTTGGTCCAGCCTAAGTGCGGGTGAAAGTTCGTTTTTATTATTTATACGATACCTATGAAACTCGGGGCCATTACGTTACAAAATGCAGTGTGCCTGGCGGCGGCACCTTGGGACCTCGCCGGCGAGGGCTACGAGCACTTGGGCGCGATTTTCACCAAAACCGTGACCATGGAGCCCCGCGCCGGCCTGCCCGGCGACGAAGGCATCCTGCAAGTGGCCGACCAAACCCTGCTCAACCGCACCGACCTCCGCACCGAAGGCGCCGAGTTGCTGGTGCAGGAGCACCTGCCGCGCCTGCGCCGCTTCGGCGTGCCGGTATTTGTGAGCGTGATGGCGCCGGGTGTGCCGGGCTTCCGCAAGATTGCGCGCTACCTGCAGCGCGAGGCCGGTGAGCAATTGGCCGGGCTGGAAGTGTACATCACGGTGCCGCCCGGCGGCTCCGGGGCCGATGTGACGGCGCGCTACGTGCGCGAAGCCACCGAGGCCGTGCGCAACGAACTGCGCGACGACGCGGCCGTGATTGTGAAGTTGCCGCCGTGGCCCGACCACATCCGGGGCCTGGCCCTGGGCGTGCAGGAGGGCGGAGCCACTGCCGTGGCCGCTACCAACACGCTCAAGGTGCTCCACCTGCCCACCGACCTTGCTGCCGCGCCGCTAGTAGGCGGGCTTTCGGGCGAAGCGCTCCGGCCCTTGGCCCTGCGTTGCGTGTGGGAGCTGGCGAATGACGAAAAGCTGACGCTGCCCATCTTTGGTACGGGCGGCATTTTTACGCTGCGCGACGTGCAGGACTACCTGCGCGTGGGCGCCCAGGCCGTGCAGGTGGCCAGCGGCGAATGGCTGGCGCCGGGCCTCACGGCCCGCTTGGCATCGGAAGTGATGCACAATGCTGATGTTAAGAATGGATAGCTCGAACGTCGCGCCGAGCGCAGCGAAGCATCTCGCGTGCTTCAACTAATTATTGATTCTCTCCTGACTCTTCCCCCTCCCCAAAATCCCACCCACACCTCTTCGCGTATCGCCATGCAAAAGCTCCTCACCCGCGTCGAAACCATCAATTCCCTGCTTTGCGTGGGGCTGGACCCTACGGGCGATGACGCCCAGGTGGCCCAGCGGCTGCGCGAAGTCATCACCGAAACCGCGCCCTACGCGGCCGCTTTCAAACCCAACCTTGCTTTCTTTCTGAGCCGTGAAAATGGCGTGGCCCTGCTCAAGGAAACCGTGCGCAGCATCCCGAAGGACATTCCGGTGATTCTGGACGGCAAATTCGGCGACATTGCCAACACGGCCGAGCAGTACGCCCGCTTCGCTTATGACATTATTGGGGCCGATGCCGTGACGGTGAACCCCTACATGGGCGACGATACCATCCGGCCGTTTGCCCGGCCCGGCAAAATGGTTTTTTCGCTCGCCAAAACTTCCAACAAACCCATTCACGGCCTGCAGGACGCGGCCATGACACGCGGCGGCTCCATCAGCGACTGGGCCGCCCGCCTGGCCCGGCTCATGGACGAGGAGCTGACCGAGTCGACTATCGGGCTGGTGGTAGGCGCTACGGAGCCGGCCGCCGTGGCCAAAGTCCGCGCCGCCTGCCCGGACCAGTGGTTTCTGGTGCCGGGCATCGGCGCGCAGGGCGGCGACCTGGCCGCCACGCTGCGCGCCGGGCTGCGGGCCGACGGCAGCGGCCTGCTCATTAATTCCTCGCGGGGAATCTGGCAGGCCAAGGATGCCGGAGCCGCTGCCCGCGAGCTGAAAGACCAAATCAACGAATTCCGGGCCGTGACGAGCCCGACCCACGCCTGAACCAAAAAGCCGCTTCACCGCGGCTTTTTGCATAGTAGCCTTTTTGAATCAGATGACTGAAAACCCCGAAACCCATTCGTCCATTGCCCTCGATGCCGAGCTGCTGGAGCAGCAGCTGCGGCAGGAAGATGCCCTGCTGCGCGGACACTTCCGGCTGTCGTCGGGCCTGCATTCAGATACTTACGTGCAGTGCGCCCGCTTTCTGCGCCGCCCGGAACTGGCCGCGCCGGCCGCTGCCGCGCTGGCGGGCCAGATTCAGGCCGCTAGCTTGCAACCCGACGTGGTAGTGGGCCCCGCCATGGGCGGCGTGGTGATAGGCTACGAGCTGGCGCGCCAGCTGGGCGTGCCCGGCATCTTCACTGAGCGCGACGCGGACGGACAAATGACTCTGCGGCGCGGTTTCACCATCGAACCCGGCGAAAGAGTTGTTATTGCCGAAGACGTGGTAACGACCGGCAAAAGCACCCTGGAAGTGGCTAAAGTGCTGCGCGCTATGGGCGCGGAGGTGCTGGCCGTGGCCTCGCTGATTGACCGCACGGGCGGAAAAGGTGGGCTGGATTTCCCGCATTTTGCGCTGCTTTCGGTGCAGGCCGCGACCTTTGCGCCCGAGAGTTGCCCATTGTGCGCCGCCGGCGTGCCGGTGGTGAAGCCCGGCAGCCGGCCTGAAAAAGCGTTTTAGGACCACGAGGAGAGATTTACGGAGGATAAAGGAGGAACCTAGATTTTGGCAGAATTGGAAAACACCACCCACACCATCCAGCTCACGCTGAAACCCGGCCAGCACGACGGCGACGGCCAGCGCGTGGCCGAAGCCGCCGCCCGTCACCTGGGCCTGGCCACCGGCCGCGTGCGCAGCGCCGCCCTCTACACGGTGCGCTACCCGCTGAGCGAAACCCAGCTGCGCGACTTCGCCACCCGTTGCCTCGCCGACCCGGCGCTGCACGACGTGCGCCTGAACGAGCTGAGCGGCGCCGACGGCTACGCCACTTACATTCTGGTAGCCCGCCGCCCCGGCGTGACCGACGACGAAGGTACCTCGGCCCAAAATGCCCTCGCCGACATCCTAAACGAGCCGCTGGATGTGCACACCCAGCACATTTTCAGCAAGAAGCTCTACCTGCTCGAAAACGACCTGCCCGCCGACGACCTGCGCCGCATCGCGGAAGAGCTATTGGGCAACAAGCTCATCAACTGGCTGGAGGTTGGCCGCGTGGCTGACGGCATCCGCGACTACACGCCGCGCCCCGGCGGCGGCGCCGAAGCCATTACCGAGGTGGTGGCGCTGAACGGCCGTAGCGATGCCGAGCTGCTGCAGCTCTCGAAGGAGAATATCTATGCGCTGAACCTGGAAGAAATGCGCGCTGTGCGCGACTATTTCGCCGCCGCTGAGACGCAACAGGAGCGGAAAGCCGCCGGCCTGCCCGCCGACCCGACTGATTGCGAGCTGGAAATCATTGCCCAGACCTGGTCGGAGCACTGCAAGCACAAGGAGTTTGCGGCCCTCATCAACTACAAGGACACCGAAACGGGCGAGGAAAAGCAGATTGACTCACTCTTCAAAACTTACATCAAAAACGCCACCTCGGAGGTGGACCGGCAGCTGCGCGCCAACGGCAACGACTGGCTGATTAAGGTGTTTTCGGACAACGCCGGCGCGGTGCGCATCAACCCCGAGTCGCTGTTCGTGTGGAAGGTGGAAACGCACAACTCGCCCTCGGCCATCGACCCCTACGGCGGGGCCATCACGGGCATTCTGGGCAACAACCGCGACCCGCTGGCCACCGGCATCGGCGGCGCGCGGCTGCTGTTCAATACCAACGTGCTGTGCTTCGGCAACCCCGAATTTGACGGGCAACTGCTGACCGGGCAGCTGCACCCGCGCCGCATTCTGGAGGGCGTGCGCAAGGGCATCGAGGACGGCGGCAATAAGTCGGGCGTGCCCACGGTGAACGGCGCCATTGTGTTCGACGACCGGTACGCCGGCAAGCCGCTGGTGTACTGCGGCACCGGCGCAGTGATGCCCATGCAATTCGCGGGGCTGGACTCGTGGGAAAAGAAGATTGATGCCGGCGACCGCATCATCATGGCCGGCGGCCGGGTGGGCAAGGACGGCATCCACGGCGCCACGTTCTCCAGCATCGAGCTGGACGAAACCGCGCCCGCTACGGCCGTGCAAATCGGTTCGCCTATCACCCAAAAGCTGGCGATGGATTTCCTGCTGCTGGCGGCCCGCCGCGGCCTGCTAAAATGCAGCACCGACAACGGCGCAGGCGGTCTGTCGTCGTCGGTGGGCGAGCTGGCCGGCATATCGGGCGGCGCAGTGGTGGAGCTGGAGCGCGTGCCGCTGAAGTACCCCGGCCTGCGTCCCTGGGAAATTTTCGTGAGCGAGTCGCAGGAGCGGTTTACGCTGGTGGTAGAGCCGGGCAAAATGGCCGAGCTGCTGGCGCTGGGCCAGGAAATGGAAGTGGAACTGACCGATATTGGCTTCTTTACTTCGGATGGTTTCCTGGACGTGCGCTTCGACGGCGCGCCGGTGGCCCACCTGGATATGCACTTCCTGCACGACGGTGTGCCGCGCAAAACCCTGGAAGCGGAGTGGACCAAACCAGCCGCCGCCGAGCCGGAAATTCCGGCCCAAACCAACTACACCGAAACGCTGACGCAGCTGCTGGGCTCGCTCAATATCTGCTCGCGCGAGTCGGTCATTCGCCAGTACGACCACGAAGTGAAGGGCCGCACGATTGTGAAGCCGCTGATGGGCGCCACCGGCCAGGCGCCGCAGGACGCGGCCGTGGTGCGGTTCAATTTTGAGAGCTGGGAGGGCGTGGCCGTGAGTAACGGCATCCTGCCCCGCTTCGGCGATTTAGATGCGTATGACATGTCGGCCGGCTCGTTTGACGAGGGCGTGCGCCAGATTATTGCGGTAGGAGGGAAGCTGCCCAACCTGACGCCCGGCGACGGAATTTTCTGGTCGGTGAACGACAACTTCTGCGTGCCCGATTCGGTGTACGACCCCGCCACAAACCCCGATGGCAAACAAAAGCTGGCCAAGCTGGTGCGCATGTGCGAGGCCCTGCGCGACGCTACGGCGGCCTACTGCATCCCGCTCACCAGCGGCAAGGACTCGATGAAAAACGACTTCAAGGCCGACGGCGTGAAGATTTCGGTGCCCCCCACCGTGCTCTACTCGATGACGGCCAAGATGGAAGACGTGCGCCGCGCCATCACCTCCGATTTCAAGCAGGCCGACGACGTGGTGTACCTCCTTGGCGAGACTTACGACGAGCTGGGCGGCTCCGAATTCTACGCCCTGCACGGGCAGCTGGGCGCCAATGTGCCGAAGGTGGACTTCGCCCGGGCCAAGGCCCTCTATACCCTCATCGGCCAGGCCAACGACCAAAGCCTCATCCAATCCTGCCACGACCTGAGCGACGGCGGCCTCGCCGTAGCGCTGGCCGAAACCACGTTTGGCTACGGCTACGGCGCAGTAGTGGAACTGCCCGAAACGGGCTTGCCGCTGGCCACGCAGCTGTTCTCTGAGTCGCATTCCCGCTTCCTGGCCACGGTAGCGCCGGAAGACGTGGTGGCGTTCGAGCAGCTGCTCGGCGACCGCGCCACGCGCCTCGGCATTGTGACGGCAGATGGCGAGCTAACCGTGCGCCACGCGGGCAAAACGGTTATCTCGGCCAATACCGCCGCCCTGCGCGCCGTCTGGACCAACGGACCTGTTAACCATCTACTTGGCGTCGTGTCTAACGACAACCTCAGCCATTCCAACTCGCTCTAAAAGCACAAGACCCTTTTCCATTGGCCCAAAAGACTTTTGAAATGGTACAAGACTCGGCTCAAGGAGCACATAAAGTTCAATCGGAGGCACAAACCGCCGCTTCGAATGCGGCTGGCACGGTGCGCGCACTAATTCTGACTGGATTCGGCATCAACTGCGAAGAAGAATTCGCCGCCGCCTACTGCTTGGCAGGCGCGGAAGCCACCATCGTGCACCTCAACCAGGTGCTGCACGGGCAGGTGAGCATCCACGATTTTGATATCCTGAACTTCCCCGGCGGCTTCTCCTTCGGCGATGATTTGGGCTCGGGCGTGGTGCTGGCCAACAAGCTGCGCTACCGCCAAACCAGCGCCGACGGCCGCACGCTGCTCGTCGACATCAAGCAATTCATCGCCGATGGCAAGTTCGTGCTGGGCATCTGCAACGGCTTCCAGGTGCTGGTGAAGCTGGGCCTGCTGCCCAATATGGGCGGCGACGTAACCCCCGAAGTGACCCTGACGCACAACGCCAGCGGCCGCTACGAAGACCGGTGGGTGACGCTCCGCGTGAACCCCGCCTCGCGTACGCCCTTCCTCAAAGGCATCGATAAACTGGAGGTGCCCGTGCGCCACGGCGAAGGCCGCCTCGTGGTGCCCGACGACGCTACCCGCGCCGCCATCGAGGCCGCCGGCCTCAACTGCCTGAGCTACATAGACGCCAACGGCGACGGTACCAGCGAATACCCCCTCAACCCCAACGGTGCCGACCTGAATTGCGCCGGCCTCACCGACCCCACCGGGCAGGTGTTCGGCCTCATGCCGCACCCCGAGGCATTTTTGGCCGCCTACAACCACCCCGACTGGGCCCGCCGCCGCCGGCAGAATCCCACTGCTTCGGAGGAAGGGGAGGGGCTGCAGATTTTCAAGAATATCGTGGCGCACATCGCCCAAAAGAATACCGCCCCGGCCCCGGCTGTGCAACTCGCCAACCAAAACTAGCCTCCCAGAAACGTAGTTAATGAACACCCTCACCCACTTCGCTTCTCCCCAACTTCCATTGCTGCACCGCGGCAAAGTGCGCGACAGCCTGCGTGCGCCCTCCGGCGACCGCCTCATTATCGTAACTGACCGCCTCTCGGCTTTCGATTCGGTGCTCGAAACGGCTATCCCGCACAAAGGCGCGGTGCTGAACGGCTTGGCGAACTTCTGGTTTGAAAAGACGGGCCACATCATCCCCAACCACGTCATCAAGCTCATCGATGCCAACGCCATGCTGGTGAAGGAGGCTGAGCCCATCAAGGTAGAAATGGTGGTGCGACAGTACCTGACGGGCTCGATGTGGCGCGGCTACCAAGCCGGCCAGCGCACGTTCTCGGGCGTGACCGTGCCCGATGGACTGACCAAAAACCAGCCCTTCCCGCAGGCCATTGTGACGCCTACGACCAAGGAGGAATCGGACCGCGAAATCACCCCCGAAAACCTTGAGAGCGAAGGCTGGGTGACCAAGGAGCTATACGACCAGATGGCCGTAAAATCGCTGATGCTGTTTGCCGTGGGTTCGCAGCTGCTGGCCGAAAAAGGCATTATCCTGGTGGACACCAAGTATGAGTTTGGGCTGCTGAATGGCAAGCTGATTCTCATCGACGAGATGCACACGCCCGATTCGTCGCGTTTCTGGAGCGCCGAAGACTACGCCAGGAACCCCGAAACGGCCGAGCAGATGGACAAAGAGTACGTCCGGCAGTGGCTCATTGCCAACAAGAAGGACGGCCAGTACCCCCGCGCCCTCACCCCGGAAGTGGCCCAGGAAGCCAGCCGCCGCTACCTCGACATCTACGAACGCATCGTGGGCGAGCCCCTGCCCACGGCCGAAACGGGTGTCGCCGACGCGCCCCACACCGGCCGCCAGGATGCCCGAGCCCGTATGCTGGCCAATCTCGTGGCCGCTGGCTTGGTTAAGGATGCCTGGGTGAACATCGTGATGGACTCGCCCGCCGACAAGGAGCACTGCGAGAAAATCCGTCAGCAATTCGAGGGCTACGACGTCTTCACCCAACTGCGCGTGACCTCGGCCCACAAAAACGGCGAAGCCATTGCCGGCATGGCCAAAATCTGGAACAACAGCATCGAGCCCGGCGTCCTCATCGCCGTGGCTGGCCTGGGCAACGGCCTCGGCGGCGCGCTGGCGGCCAACGTGAACGTGCCCGTGATTTCGTGCCCGCTCTACAAGGACTACGCCGAGCTGGCCATGAACCTGAACTCGTCGGCCATCATGCCCAGCGGCACGCCCAGCCTCACCGTGGTGCGCCCCGACAACGCCGCGCAGGCCGCCCTCCGCGCCCTGAACCTGCCCCGTCTGCGTGAGCGTTTGAGCAAAGACATCCTCGCCACCAAAGCCGAGCTGCGCGCTGCCGACGAGGAATTTAAAACGCTGTAGTTGAAATCTGATGGAAGCCACCGCACCGAAGCAACTTGTTGAAACCTACATCGAAGCGTACAACCGCTTCGATGTAGCCGGCATGCTAGCACCCTTGCACGAGGAGGTAGTGTTCCGCAACGTTTCCAACGGCGAGGTGAATCTGACCACAACCGGCAAAGCGGCATTTCGGCAGCAGGCCGAGCAGGCCACGCAGTATTTCTCCGAGCGGGAGCAACGCGTCACCGATTGGCAGGTGAATGCCCAACGGGTTGAAGTGGCTATTGATTACCTGGCGGTTGCTGCCATTGAATTTCCTAATGGCCTGAAACCCGGCGACGCTTTGCACCTGCAGGGCAAGTCCGTTTTTGAGATTGAAAACGGCCAGATTATTTCCATCGAAGACATTAGCTAGCCCCGGCGCCGGCCTAATTCTGTATCCCCTTGACTGACTCCAAAACCCTTCTCCTCCTCGGTTCCGGTGCGCGCGAGCACGCCCTGGCCGAAAAGCTGACCCGCGACGGGGCCACGGTGCACGTGCTTCCCGGTAATGCCGGCATCCCCAACAGCCACCCCGAGGTAAATCCGCTGGATTTTGAGGCGGTGAAAAACTTCGCGCAAGCCCACGATGCCGAACTGATTGTGGTGGGGCCGGAAGCTCCGCTGGCGGCCGGTATCACCGATTTTTTTGCAGGGTCAGACATCAAAGTATTCGGCCCAACCCGCTCGGCGGCGCGGCTGGAAAGCTCGAAGGTGTGGAGCAAGGAATTCATGCGCCGCCACGGCGTGGCCACGGCGAAAGCGTGGCCGTTCCGGAGCGACAACATTGCCGCGGCCCGCGCCAAAGCGGCCGAGCTGGGCGGGCACATAGTGGTGAAATACGACGGCTTGGCCGCCGGCAAGGGCGTGTACGTGTGCTCGTCGCCGGAAGAAGCGGAAGCGGCTTTTGATGATTTGCAAACGAGCTATTCGGGCTGGTTCTCCTTCCTGCTGGAAGAAAAGCTGACCGGTCCCGAAATCAGCATCATCGGCCTTACCGATGGCCGCACCATCCGCCTGCTGGCCACCTCGCAGGACCACAAGCAGTTGCTGGCCGGCGACCTTGGCCCCAACACCGGCGGCATGGGCGCCTACTGCCCCGTGCCCTTCGCCGATGCCAACGTGCTGGCCGCCATCCGCCGCGACATTGTGGACCCCACCCTGCGGGGGCTGCAAACCGAGCAGTTCGGGTTCCGGGGCTTTCTCTATTTCGGCGTCATGCTCACGCCCACCGGCCCCAAGCTGCTGGAATACAACGTGCGCCTCGGCGACCCCGAAGCCGAAGTGCTGCTGCCCGCGCTCGACAGCAGCCTGCTAAAACTAATTGAAGCTACGCTCGATGGCACCCTCGCCCAGCAGGGCGTGCGGCAGCGGCCCGGTGCGTTTGTGGGCGTGGTGCTGGCCTCGGGCGGCTACCCGGCCCCGAAATTCCCCACCGGCTTCCCCATCACCGGCCTCGATAATCTGCCCAGCGGCGTGTACGCCTACCACGGGGCCACGAAGCGCAATGAAACCGGCCAAATCGTGACCAACGGCGGCCGTGTCCTCGTTCTCACTGCCCACGGCCAGGACCTGGAAGAAGCTACTGCCCGGGCCTACGAAGCTTGCGCCCGCGTCACGTTCCAGGATGTGTATTTCCGCACTGATATCGCCCAGCGCCCCGCGCCGGTCCTCACCGCCACCGTTGTAAATTGAGACCAGAAGCCCAATTAAAACTGATGAAGCTCCTCGCCTCCTTCGAGCAATTCCAGCAGGATTCCCTCTCTTTTGGCGAGGGAAAGGAGGGGCGTTTGGCACGTTTGGCCATTCTGCTCTCCGGGCGGGGCTCGAATATGCTGGCGCTGCTGGAAGCCACCAAAACCGGCGTGCTACACGGCCTGGCCGAAGTTGTGGTCGTGTTCAGCAACAAGCCCGATGCCTTCGGCCTCGAAGCGGCCGCTGCCCTTGGCTGCCCCATCGCCTCGCTGCCCAGCCAGGGGCGCAAGCGCGAAGCCTACGATGCCGACGCGGCGGCGCTGCTTCAGCAGTACCAGCCCGATTTGGTGGTGCTGGCGGGCTACATGCGCATTCTTTCGCCCGCCTTCATTCAGCCCTTTGCGGGCCGCATCATCAATATTCACCCTGCTGATACCCATCAGCACCAAGGCTTACATGCTTACGAGTGGGCTTTCGAGAACAAGCTGGCCGAAACCAAAATCACTGTGCATTTGGTTGACGAGGGGCTTGACACCGGCCCCATTCTCGCCCAGCAGACTGTGGATTTGCGCGGGGCCGATTCGCTGGCGGAAGTAGAGCGGCGCGGGCTGGCCGTGGAGCATGAATTGTATGCCCGCTCGCTGGCCGAATTGATTCAACAAGCACGTCATGCAGAGCGCAGCGAAGCATGATAGATACCCCTTTAGTTACAAATTAACCACCCCATCCCATGTGCGGAATAGTAGGTTTTCACGGTCCCGATAACGTCGTAGGCGATATGATTATCGGTCTCACCGCCCTCCAGCACCGGGGGCAGGACGCGGCCGGCATCGCCACGTTCGACGACTCGTTTCACCTGTGCAAGGGCCAGGGCCTCGTCAACGACGTGTTCAAGCCCAAGCACGTGAAGAAGCTGAAGGGCAACCTCGGCATCGGACACGTGCGCTACACCACGCAGGGCGCCAATGATTCGGACCTCGCGCAGCCTTTCACCACCAGCTACCCGTTCGGGCTGGCCATGGTGCACAACGGCAACGTCATCAACTTCCGCGACGTGGCCAAGCGCCTGCACGACAAATATCACGTGCTGCCCAAAACCACCAATGACCTGGAGCTCATCATGTACACCTTCGCCTCGGAGCTGCGCGTGAAAGACCTGGACCGCATCTCAGTGGTAGACATTTTCGATGCGGTGGAAACCACCCAGGAGCTGGTGAAGGGCGCCTACGCCACCATCACCATGATAGCCGGGCACGGCCTGCTGGCTTTCACGGACCCGCTGGGCATCCGGCCGCTGGCGCTGGGGCGCCGCGAAACGCCCAATGGCCCGGTCTACGCCTTCGTGTCGGAAAGCACCTGTTTTGATTACCTGGATTTTGAGTTCGTGGAAAATGTGGGCCCCGGCCAGGCCATTTTCATCGATAACAACTACCAGGTCCACTACAAAAACAAATACGCGCTGCCGAAGAACTTCTGCGCGTTCGAGCAGATTTACTTCGCCCGCGAAGACTCCGTGATTCACGGGCGGCTGGTGGCGCGGGAGCGGGTGCGGCTGGGCAAAATCCTGGCCCGTAAGGTGGTTGACGCCGGCCTGAAGCCGGATATGGTGATTGACGTGCCCAGCTCCGGCTACTTCGCGGCCTCCGGTTTGGCCGAGGCCATTGGGGTGCCCTACCGCCGGGCGCTGGTAAAAAACAACCACATGGGCCGCTCGTTCATCGTGCCTACCCAGGCCGGGCGCGAGGACGTGGTGAAGAAAAAACTGAACCCCATCCGCGAGTTTGTGGCGGGCAAAAAGGTGGCCGTCGTCGACGACAGCATTGTGCGCGGCACCACGTCGCGCCGCATCGTGCGGCTGCTGCGCGAGGCGGGCGCAGCCGAGGTATACTTTATTTCCAGCGCGCCGCCCATCGTGTCGCCCTGCATCTACGGCATCGATATGGCCATGAGCACTGAGCTGATTGCGGCCAACTACACGGAGGACGAAATCTGCCGCTACATCGAGGCCGACAAGGTGATTTACCAGGATTTGGCCGATTTGCAGGAGCTGTTTGCCGAGGAGAAAGGCCACGGGGGCAGCTGCTTCGCCTGCTTCTCGGGCAAGTACCCGACGGGCGACGTGACGCACTACCTGCGCCACATTCAGGAGGAGCGCGCCAGCCACCGCGGCGATAAAAAGGAGAAGAAATCGGTGAGTGCGAAAGCGCCCGCACCGACGGAGCACTAAGCCTTTGCCAAAAACAACAAATGAAGAACGTCATGCTGAGCGAAGCCGAAGCATGACGTTTTTTACTCCATTAGCATACCCGTTTCCCGTTCAACGTCCCTCATGTCCACTTCCACCGAAAACCCCGCCGGCTACTCCATCGAAGAAGGCAACGCTGCCTCGCGCAATGCCTACAACTGGTCGAAAAAGACCTTCGCCAACCGCGCGGGCAAGCCCGGCGAGCCCGCCCAGGACCTCGACGGCGGCTTCTCCAACGAAATCCGTTTCGGGGCCGAGCGTCTCGGCATCAGCTCCGACGGCATCGGGACCAAGATTGAGGTGGCCGAGCGTCTGAACCGCTACGATACCCTCGGCTACGACCTCATTGCCATGACGGCCGACGACCTCATCGCCGCCGGCTTTGTGCCCACCAACCTCTCCAACATCATCGACGTGAACCACCTCGACTACGACGTGGTGGACCAGCTGATGCACGGCCTGCACGACGCTGCCAACTTCGCTAAAATCGCCATCACGGGCGGCGAAATTGCGGAGCTCGGCAACCGCATCGGCGGCTGGCCGGGGGCCAAGATGAACTTCAACTGGTGCTCCACCGCCATCGGGGTGCTGCACCCCAGCCTGGCCCAGCCCCTGAGCGGCAAAACCGCCCAGGCCGGCCACGCCGTGGTGGCGCTGCGCTCGCCCTCGTTCCGCTCCAACGGCTACTCGCTGGCCCGCAAAACCCTCACCCGCCTCTTCGGCGAGAACTGGCACGAGGCGCCTTACGACGGCCCCGACCAGTTCGCCAACTGGGGCGAAGCCATGCTGGAGCCCTCGCTCATCTACTCGCCCGGCGTGGCGGCCCTGCTCGATGCCGGCCTGCCGCTGCACGGCGTGGCCCACATAACAGGCGGCGGCGTGGCCGATAATTTCAAGCGGGTGCTCAAAAATGGCCTCGGCGCGGTGCTGGACAATATATTCGAGCCCTTCCCCGCCATGCAGCGCCTCTGCGAAATCGGCGGCATTGATGCCGAAACCGCCTACCTCTACTGGAACATGGGCACCGGTATGCTGCTCATCACCGAAGATGCCTCGGCCGAAGCCGTAGTGGCCTCGCTGCGCGCCAGCGGCTACTTGGCGCAAGTGGCGGGCCACCTCACCGCCGAGCCTGGTGTGACATTGCGCGTGGGCGCGGGCGAGCTGCGGTACGAGTAAATTTTAATAGTTCAGCCAATAGTCTGGCTGTGCATATACCCCCCTACAGCACTACAGCACAACAAAAGGGCCGCCCAAGTAGGCGGCCCTTTTCATTCAAATCAACCTGATGCAGGCTATTCCAGCACCACTTTGCGCGTGTAGGTCTGGCCCGCCACGGTCACCCGCAGGGTGTAGAGGCCGGCGGCCAGCGTGCGGGTGGACAGGGTTTGCTCGGCGGCCGGGGCCAAGGCTTTGCTAAGGACTGCCTGGCCCAGGGCGTTGAACAGCGTGGCCTGGCCGGCCCCGTTCAGGCCATTAAGGCGCAGGGTGAGCTGGCCGGTGTTGCTCGGGTTGGGGTACACCAGCAGGGCGTCGGTATTGGCCTGCACGCGGGCGCTGGTCACTAGGCCGGTGCCGCCCAGCGTGAAGCTGCCCGGCGTATCGGAGCTGGTGAAGCCGCTCACGGCCACGTAGTAGCGGGTGCCCGCCGTGAGGCCGGTCACGTTAACGGTGCCCAGCGCCGTGTTGGCTGTGTTCGAGCCCTGGCAGAATACTTCGTTGAATGGCCCGGCCGAGCAGCTGGGGCTGGTGAACACCCGCAGCGCCCCCGCCGAAGTACCCGTGAAGGTGAGCGTGGTGCTGGTGCCGGTGGGGGTGAAGGTGAACCACACGTCCTTGGGCAAGGCGCCGCCCGCGCAGCTCGGCGTGTTGATGCCGTTCTGGACACTGGTGGTGGCGCCGCTGTTGGACGAGGAAACCGTGGCCGCGCCCAAGGCCAACGCGCCGCAGGGCTCGTCGTTGGCCGGGGCCGTGAGCGGCGTGGTGAAGCAAATCGGCCCCACCAACACGCTGCTGCCATTGAAGCCGCCGCACACCTGCTGTACGTAGAAGCAGTAGTTAGTGGCCGCCGTGAGGCCCGTGAGCGTGGCGCTGGTGCCCGCGATGCCCGTGATGGTGGTGCCACCAGCCGGTGGCGTGAAGCCCGTGGGGCCGTAAATCACGGTGTAGGTGCTGCCCGTGGCGGTAGAGGCGGCCCAACTCACGGTCGCGGTGTTGTTGGTGAGGGTGCCGGCCGTGAGGCCCGTGGGGGCCGGGCAGTTGGGCACGGGCGTGGCGCAGATGGTGAAGTTGCCGAGCGTGCCGCTGGTGCTATACTCGTTCACGCGCACGTAGTAGGTGGTGCTGGGCGTGAGGCCGGTCAGGTCCAGGTTGGGAGCGGCCGTGTTGCTGGCCGTGCCCGCGCAGCTGAGGTAGGTGAGCGGCCCGGCGCAGGCCGTGCCCGAGTAGCCGCGCACCACGCTGGCCGCGCCGCCCGTCACCGAGATGCGCACCGCCGTGCTGGTGGGCCCGGTGGCGGCCGTCGTGAACTTAAACCACACGTCGTGCGGGGCCGTAATCGAGCCGCAGCCCGCGCCCTGGCCGCCGGTGGCGTATACCGTGCTGGCCGTTTGGGTGGCGCCCAGGGTCGTGGTGGCCAGGGCCACACAGGTGTTGTTCACCGTCAGGGTGGTCGCGCCGCAGGGGTCATCGTTCACAATCTGGGTCGTGAACGAGCCCGGGCCGGCTAGGCCGGAGTTGGTGGTCGAAGAGCAGTTCTGCGTTACATAAAACTGGTACGTCGTGCCGGGCGTGAGGCCCGTAATGGCGTAGGGCGGGGCCGTGAGGCCCGTTACCGTGGTGTAGGAGTTGCCAGTAGAAGCAGGTTGAGTGGGGTCGAAGCCGGTGGGGCCGTAGAGCACGGTGTAGGTGCCGGTGCCGCCCGTCAGCCACGAGAGGCTGGCCGTCGTGGTCGTGGTAGTGCCCGTCAGGCTGGCCGGCGTGAGGCAGCCGGTGGCCGATTCGAGGATGATATTATCCAATCCAATGTCTGTTGAGCCGTAATCGGCGCGGGCGCGGAAGCGAATCACTGCCGTAGCCGACGTGCTGCTGATGGGCAGCACCTGCGTTGCAAACGTGGCGCTGAGCTTATAGCCATCCAGGCGGCTGAAAGTGGCGCCACCATCGTTCGAGAGCTGCACAATCAGCGAGTCGCTGCCCGAAGTATTCACAAAGTCGAAGCTCAGGCGCTTGGCCCCGGCGGGACTCAGATTCACGTACAAATCCAGCGTGCCGATGGTGCCCGAAGTAGCGTACGACGAGTGAAAGCGCGCCGAATGCAACCCCTGGCTGCTCACCGGCGTGTAAGCTCCGTAGGTGACGCTGGTCCAGGCGGCGGCGGCCCCGTCGTCCTCGCGCCGCCACGAGCCGTTGCCCGTGGCCGGGCTGTTGCGCCAGCTGGCCGAAGGCGCGTCGCGGGTGTTGCACACATCAATCCAGGTGGTTTCGAAGCTCTGCACCACCGGCAGGGTGGCGTAGGTAGGCGGCGAGGCCGTCACGGTCACGGCCGTGGAGGTGGCCGTCTGGGTCGTGCTGGTGCAGGTGAGGCGGGCGCGGTACTGCGTGGTCACCGTTTGGCCGGTGGCCGTGTAGGTGCTGCTGGTGGCCCCGGCAATGTCGGTCCACGTGGTGCCGCCGTTGGTAGAAGCCTGCCACTGGTAGGCGATGCCCGCATCGGCGCTGCTGCCCGTGAGGGACAGGGCCACGGGTGTCGAGGCGCACACGCTAGTCACGCTGGCCACAGCCGTGCCCGCCGTCGGGGCCGCCGTGCACAAGGCGTTAGCGCTAATGGCCATCACGTTGAGCACGCCGGTGGCCGATGTTTTGGCGAAGCCGATGCTCTGAATCTGTTTGGTGTAATTGGCAGCCGCCAGCGCCAGTCGGATTTGGTAGAGGCGCGGGTCGGTGGTGCTGTTTTCGATGGCGTTGTTGTCGTAGTTCACCCGACTGATGCCCTGAATGGCAAACCCGGAGCCCCCAAACCAGTCGGCCACAGTCTGCCCGGTGAATACCTGCGTGGTCTGGTCGGTGAAGGTCACCGTCACGGTCACCGTGCTGGCCCCGTTGCCCGACGAAGCCAGGAAGTAAATTTCGCCGGCCGACTGCGGCGTGGCCAGCGTGAGCGTCCCCGACCCCGTACTGGCAATGCGCAGCGAATTATTGGCCGAGTAAGACGCCAGTTGAAACGACAGCCCGGACGTAGCCACGCTGTTAATCAACCCCGTGGCGGGCAACGATGAGGTGGGCGTGGCCCCCGTCGGGCTCACGTAATTAGGCGCCAGAAAGGCAAAGCGAGAGTTCACCGCGCCACCGTCCATATCCGACGTCGTCGACGACATTACCGTGCCCGTGCCGTTGGCCACGATATCGGCCGTGAATCCGGTGACGGTAACCGGCGTGAAGCCGGCCTGCGCCTGATAACTCATTCCTACCCCCAGGGCACACAGCAGGGGCCTAAACAAACGCGTAAATCTTCTTTTCATATAAAAAAGGGTGATTGGGTGAATGAAGGTTGAAGAGTGGTGGGTGGGAATAGTAGTAAGAACGAACCGCCTGTCAGGCGTAGCAGCTGGCGTGTAAATCTATTGCCCAAGTGCCTGCCTATCAATATCTATTATGGTTTATTGAGGAAATTATTTTTCAACTGTTGTCCATGGGGAAACGCGCCGCCAGAACCGACAAAAAACACCGCCCCGGCATCCTGCATCAGGATACCGGGGCGGTGGGCACAATGGCTGCACTGACTTATAGCCCCTACGCCGGACGCACCGGCCGCTTCTCCAAAATCAGGCGGGTGCGGTACTCGTAGAGGCCCATTTCGAGGCCCACGGGGAAGATGTGGGGGTTGAGGAAGCGGCGCACGCTGGGGTCCAGGGCCTGCACTTCGCGCTGGGCGGTGGCGCGGCTTTCGGCCAGGGTGGGCAGGTCGAGCACGCGGCGGCCGCGCCGGAACACCGGCTCCAGCAGCTCGCGGTACTGCGTTTCGGGCCGGATGGGCAGGCGGCGGGTGCTGTCGGCGGGGTCAATCAGGATGAGGTGAATGGGCAGGTCCTCGGCCGTGTTGTAGAGCATGTCGGCGCGGGGCTTGCCGTGCTCATTCAGGTAGCGGCGCACCTGCAAAATGCCCGGAATGCTGGTTTTGGCCACTTGCTCCGAGAGCTTGATGGTGAAATCCCAGCCCGAATCGTCGGCCTTGCGCAGGGCCGCTAGCTTGTACACGCCCCCCAGCGCCGCCTGGTTATAAGCCGTCACGAGCTGCGTGCCTACGCCCCAGGTATCGATGCGTGCGCCCTGCTGCTTGAGGCTGGTGATGAGGTTTTCTTCCAGGTCGTTGCTGGCCACGATGCGCGTTTCCGTGAAGCCCGCCTCGTCCAGCACCGCCCGCGCCTCGCGGCTGAGGTAGGCCAAATCGCCGGAGTCAAGCCGGATGCCGGCCAGCTCATGCCCTTTAGCACGCATTTCGCGGGCCACGTGAATGGCCTGTCGCACACCTTCCAGCGTGTCATACGTATCCACGAGAAACACCGAGTCGTCGGGGAAAGCCTGCGCGTAGGCCGAAAAGGCCTTGATTTCATTGTCAAAGGCCATCACCCAGCTGTGGGCGTGGGTGCCGCGCACCGGAATGCCATAGCGCTGCCCGGCCAGCACGTTGCTGGTGGCATCGCCGCCGCCCAGGAAGGCGGCCCGGCTGGCCCCCAGGCCGCCATCGAAGCCCTGGGCGCGGCGCAGGCCAAATTCCAGAATCTGGTCGGTAGGGCCGGCCGCTTCGCGGATGCGGGCGGCTTTGGTGGCCACCAGCGTCTGGAAGTTGATGAGCGTGAGCAGAGCCGTTTCCAGCAGCTGGGCTTGCAGCAGCGGCCCGCGCACCCGCATAATGGGCTCGTTGCCGAACACCACCGTACCCTCGGGCATCGCATCAATGTCGCAGGTGAATTTCAATTCGCGCAGGTAGCGCAGAAATTCAGCTGGGAACATCGCCCCGCCTTGGCTGCCCCGCAGGCTGCCGAGGTAGGCCAGGTCATCGTCCGAAAATTGCAGGTTCTCCACCCAGTCCACGGCCAGGGCCAGCCCTGCCGCTACCGCGTACCCCCCCTGAAACGGGGCCTTGCGGAAATACAGGTGAAACACCGCCTCCCGGTCCTGCAAGCCCTGCTGCCAATAGCCATAGGCCATCGTGAGCTGGTATAAATCGGTGACGAGGGCAAGCGAGGGCGCGTAGAGGCCGGAGAGGGGAGCAGCATTCATAGAACGAAATAACAGCGAAACGACGCATTCGCTTACGGCGCGGCCGCCAAGGTAGTGCGCCCTGGCCGTCGCACGGGCATCGGTCATGGCGCACTACCTTGGTAGCAAAATGAGTAAAATGAGTGAAAAGAAGACAAAAAGCCTGCACCCCAACGTGTGGGCGCGGGCGATGGACGTGCGCTGGCGGCTGGCCCTGGCCGTGATAGCTGGCATGGGGGCGGCGCTGCTGGCCCCGCACTTGGTGGGCGTCCTGGCCCGCGTGGTGATGGGCTGGGTGGGTTTCGCCGCCACCGACCTGGCCCTGATAATCCTGGGCATGTGGCAGGCCGACACGGAAGATATCCGCCGCGTAGCCGCCTCCGAGGACCTGCCCCGCACCCAGGCTTTCGTGCTGGTAGTAGGCGCCGCCATGGCCAGCCTCGGCGCGGTGGTGGGCCTCATGGGCTCCCTCAAAGGCATTTCGGAAGACCTGCGGGACTTGCATGTCATCCTGAGCGTAGCCGCCGTAGTCCTGGCCTGGACGCTGGTGCACCTCGTGTTCACGCTGCGCTACGCCCACACCTACTACAATGCCGACGAAGACACCGGCCAGGATACCGGCGGCCTGGTTTTTCCCGACGACCAGGGCAACGACAAAGGTTCCAAGCTCACGCCTAACTACGTGGACTTCGCCTATTTTTCCTTCATTATCGGCATGACGGCCCAAACCGCCGACATTGGCATCGGCAACCGCGGGTTGCGCCGGGCAGCGCTAATGCACGGCCTCATCTCCTTCATTTTCAACACCGTCATCGTGGCCCTCACCATCGGCACCATCGGCGGCATGCTGAATTAAGAAATCAGCCCCCGGCTCACGGCCAGCTTGATGAGGGCAGCCGTGTTCTTGGCCTGCGTTTTGGCGATGATGTTCTGGCGGTGGGTTTCGATGGTGCGCTTGCTGGTGAAGAGCTTGTCGGCGATTTCGCCGTTGGTCATGCCTTCGGCAATGAGCTTGAGCACTTCGAGCTCGCGGGCGGTGAGGTCGGCCCCCGGGTGGCCTTCGGCCGCCGCATCCTCGGTTCCCGGGCGTTGGGCCACCGCTTTGTAGAGCATATTCAGGCCAATTTCGGTGCACAAAAACGGGTTGCCGGCCGCCACGGTGCGGATGGCGTGCGTGATTTCGCTGATGGCCGCGTTCTTGAGCACATAGCCCAGCGCCCCGGCTTCCAGCATGCGGGCCACGTAGTTTTCGTGGTCGAGCATGGTCAGCACCAGCACGCGCACTTCCGGGAAGCGTTGGCGCAATTCCGGCATCGTGGCAAAGCCGTCGAGCACGGGCATCTGCACGTCCATCAGCACCACGTCCACGGGCGTGGTTTCGAGCAGGGCCAGCACCTCGGCCCCGTTGCTGGCTTCGCCCACCACATCGAGGTCCGGCTCGGCGGAGAGAAGGGCGCGGATGCCATCACGCAGGATGGTGTGGTCATCGGCAAGAAGTAGTCTGGTCATAGCAGCAAGAGAGTTAGGATTCGGCAAAACGGCCCCCGCGCAACAAAGTTGGGAACTTGAGTTTGTACGTAAGAAAGGGCTCCGTATTTGTACTAAATCGTCAGGGTTAATTGGGGTTTTCGAAGGGATTTATACTGCTTTTGTTGCGCCGGTTATGGTTGAGCTTAGTAGAAATGGTAATTTCGGGTTGTTTATTCTCATTTTACTAATTCGTGCTCTGAGAATTCGATATCTTTATCTTTCAGCGGCCTGCTCTACCTTTTCTTCGTTCATGATTCGTTTGCTACTTACCGATGGCGATACGCTCACCCGCGAGGAACTGCGCATTGGGTTAGGTGCTGCCATAGGCCTGGAAATAGTGGGCGAAGCCGCTACTAGCGACGAATTGCTGGCCCAACTGCCGACCCTGAGCCCCACGGCTGTGCTGCTTGACCTGAGCCTGCCCGGCCCCGACGCCTTTGCGGTGCTGGCCGCCCTGCGCGAGCAGTACCCCCAATTGCGGATTCTCGTCCGCGGCGAACTCACCAACGAGCATTACGTGGCCCGGGCCTTCGATTTGGGGGCCAACGGTTACATCCTCAAAACCTCGCCGCTGCCGGAGCTTGTGCACAGCCTGGGCACCGTGGCGGCTGGGCGGCCATTCTTGTGTTCGGCCCTTGGCCTGGCTTTGCTAGACCGGCTTTACCTGGCCCGGCCCGTTGATGGCACCGCTGCCCGCCTGAGCCTGGGCCTCAGCAAGCGCGAAATGGAAGTGCTGAGTTTAGTAGCTGAGGGCCTCACCAATGCCGAAATCGCCCTACGCCTGTTCACCAGCAAGCGCACCGTCGAAACCCATCGGCAGAACATCATGGAGAAAACCCAGACCCGCAACACCGCCGCCCTCATCAAGCTGGCCGCCCGCCAGGGCCTGCTGCCGGAATAATAATGGGGCAGGAGGGAAGGCAGTTGCTCCTCTTGCCCTCCTGCCCCCACACCCTCATACCCTAACCCTGCTGCGCGGCAATGATGAATTCGGCCAGTTCACGGAAGCAGCCGTAGCCCCCGGCGGTCTGGCAATGAAAATCGGCCACGGCGCGGGCAAAAGTGGTGGCATCGCCGGGGCAGGCCGAAAAACCAACCAGACCCAGAATCTCCACATCGTTGGTGTCGTCACCGATGAAGGCCACTTCCTCGGCCGTCAGGCCGGTGCGGGCCAGAATTTCGTGCAAGCAGGCGGGCTTGTCCTTGATGCCCAGGTGCAGCTCCTCGATGCGCAGCTTGGCGGCTCGGGTGCGTACCGATGGCGACGTTTCGCCCGTCATAATGCCTGTCAGGATGCCGTGGTTGCGCAGGCGCTCCACGCCCATGCCGTCGCGGATGCTGAAGCGCTTCATTTCCTCGCCCCGCTCGGAATAGTACACCCCGCCATCGGTCAGCACGCCATCACAATCAGTGAGCACCAGGCGAATACGACGAGCCCGGGCAGTGAGGTCTGGTAATTTCATAAAGGCAAGGAAAAAAACGAATAAAGCAAGAGAGGTAAAAAGCCAAAACCGGCCCAGTTAGGCCAATAGGGCCGCAAGTTCGGCACAGAAAGGCGAAGTGGAAATTGTACCAAAAGTATAATTATACCGTACCGCGTACCTTAGCAACAGGAATTTACTTTGCTTGTATGCTATGAAGAATAAATTGACTATAAGCGCTGCCGTAGCTATTCTGTTTCCGCTGGCCGCTTTTGCGCAGTCGCCCCACGATGCGGTGGTAGCAGCCGAAGCGGCCTTTGCGGCCCAGGCCACGCAAACCAGCACGGAGGCCGCGTTTCTGGCCAACAGTTCCCCCACGGCCCTGGTGACCGAAAACGGCAAGCTGGTCAATGCCCAGGAGGTGTGGCGCGCGCGCCCCTCGCGCCCCGGCAATAAGCTGACCTGGTACCCGGTGCTGGCCGACGCGGCCCAGTCGGGCGACATGGGCTACACCACCGGTCCCTGGACCATGCTGCAAAACAACCGCCCGGTGTCGGCCGGCGAGTACGTGACCGTCTGGCGCAAGCAGCTGGATGGCCGCTGGAAATTTGCCGTGGACATGGGCATCGAGCGCATCGGGACCGCGCCAGCGCAGCCCGCCACCGTGCCCCGGCCCCGCCTGATGGCCGCCGCCTCCACCCCCAGCACCGCGCCGTCCAACATCGTGCTCGATATTGACAGCAAGTTTGCCGCTGCCGAGCTTATGAAGCCCGGGGCCACCTACCAGCAGTACCTGAGCGCCGAAGCCCGCCTCTACCGCTCGGGCCTGTCGATGATGCAGGGCGCCGCGGCCTCGGCCAACATGAAAAATATCGACGGGGGCTACCTCTTCATCGCCAATACCGGCTACCTGGCCGCCGCCGGCGATTTGGGCTACGTGGTGGGTTCGCTCCACCGCCCGGCCAGCACCAACCACCCCGAGGAAAACGGCACTTTCCTGCGCATCTGGCGCCGCGAAGCCGATACTGGCTGGCGCATCGTATTGGAAATGTTCAATTTAACGCCTGGCGCGACCGAGTCGGCCGCCGCTACCCCCAAGGCCCCTGCTCCGGCGATGCCGGCGGGCACTACCGGCCAGCTGCCGGCCAAGCGCGGCCAATAGCCCTGGCCACCCGCAACGGCTCTGGCCCAATTTTTTCCCTGAAAGCCCCCAGCGCGTCTTGGCGAGTTGGGGGCTTTTTTAGCTAAAGCCCCGGCCCCTACGCCGGTTATCTTTGAATTGAGTGTAAGGCCAATGCCCCCGCTGCGTCTGGCCAGGTGAGGGAGTACTGGCCGCGTCCGTGTCCGGTATCCTTCACGTTTGCTTTTTCCGATTCTTATGAAAGCATTAACAGGGTTGTTGGCCGTTCCATTGCTGAGCAGTTGGGTGGCGCTGGCGCCGCCGACGGTTCCATCCTCCGGTGCCAACCGGGTGCCGGTCATCGTGGAGCTCTTCACTTCCGAGGGCTGCTCCAGCTGCCCGGCCGCCGATGCGGTGCTGCGCGAGTTGGAAAAAGCCCAATCCGTACCTGGCGCCGAAGTCATCGTGCTGGGTGAGCACGTCGACTACTGGAATCGGCTGGGTTGGAAAGATGCTTTTTCGGCCCCGGCCTACACCGAGCGGCAGCGGCAATACGCCGCCGGTTTCGGCACGGGCTCCTACACGCCCCAGGCCGTAGTGAACGGCCGCTACGAGCTGGTGGGCAGCCGCCGCGCCGATTTGGCTGCCGCCGTGGCCAAAGCCGCCAAAATTCCGCAGGCCGCCGTGGCAGTGGCGCTGGTCGGCAGTACGGCGCAAGTGCGCGTGAGCAGCCTACCCGCCGGCACGCCCGCCACCGAAGTGCTGCTGGCCATCACCGAAAGCGGCTTGGCCTCGCAGATTGGCCGGGGCGAAAACTCGGGCTTGCTGCTGCACCACGCGGCCGTGGTGCGCCAGCTGCTGCCGCTGGGCCGGGTGGGGCCCGAGGGCACCTTCGCGGCCAGCCCGGCCCTGAAGCTGGCGGCCGACTGGAAGCGCCCCAACCTGCGGGCCGTGGTGCTGGTGCAGGAGGTGACCTCGCGGCGCATTGTGGGCGCGGCCACGGCGGCGTTCGGCAACTAATTCGGCGTTGTGCCCGGCAAAAGCGAAACTGCGCATCCGGCAAGGCGTACTATTGCAGCGCGACCTTTGCCCAACCAGCCGTCGCCCCGCATGACCCCAACCACTCCTGTTCCGGCCCAGTGGCCGGCCCGCTTCGGCGACGAGCTTTACCGGTTTGCCCTGAGCCGCGTTGCTGATGCGGAAACGGCCGAGGAACTGGTGCAGGAAACCTTCCTCAGCGCCTTGGATGGCCTGGCCACGTTCCGGGCCGAGGCGTCGGAACGGACCTGGCTGTTCGTGATTCTGCGGCGTAAAATCATCGACCACTACCGGCGGCAGGCCCGCGCCACCCATGTCGGGCTGGATGAAATCGGGGACGGCGGCCCCACCGAATCCGACTTCTTCGTGCCCGAAAACGGCCATTGGGCCGGCCCGCAGGCCCCCGTGAGCTGGCTCCGGGCCGATGCCGCGCTGGAGCAGCAGGAGCTGAACGAAATCCTGCAGCGCTGCCAGGACCGGCTGCCGCCGCAGCAAGGGGCCGTGTTTGCGCTGCGCTTCGTGGAGGAATTATCGGCCGAGGAAATTTGTCAGGAGCTGGGCCTTAGCTCGGCCAATTATTGGGTTATCGTGCATCGGGCCAAGCTCCAGCTGCGCCGCTGCCTCGAAAAACACGGCTTGGGCAAGAATTAACTATCCGCTATGCTACGACTCATTAACTGCCAACACGCCACCATGCTTCTGGAGCAGCAGGCCGACCATGCCCTAGCCCGCGAACAGCGCTTGAACCTGTGGCTGCATCTGCGCTACTGCCCCTACTGCAACCGCTACGCCAAGCAAACCGTGCTGATTGCGGAGTGGGCGCGGGCCTCGGCTGCCGCGCGTGCACAGGCCGGCCCGGTGCTGTCAGAAGCGGCCAAGGAGCGGATGCGTGAGCGGCTGGCCGCGGCTGAATAGTCGGTCGTTGCGAGTGGAGCGCAGCGCGGTAATCATCAGCAATCCGTTTTACAACAGAAAGCCCCGGTACTGCGAAGTATCGGGGCTTTCTGTTGTAAAACGGATTGCTGCGTTGCGCGGCGTTCCACTCGCAATGACCATTTACGCGCCGGTCGGTGCCAAGCGTACTACCAGGCCATCGGTGCGGGGGGTGAGGCGAATCTGGCAGCTCAGGCGGGAGCCTTCGTGCACCACGGGCAGGGTTTCGAGCATATCAAGCTCGGCATCTTCGGGCTCGGGCAGGGCGGGGCCGGCCAGTACCTCCACGTGGCAGGTGGCGCACAAGGCCATGCCGCCGCAGGTAGCCTGGATGTCGTAGCCGTCGGCTTTCAACAGCTCCATCAGGCTCAGGCCCATGTCGGTGGGAGCAATGAGTTCGCGGCGGTGGCCGGGTGTTTCTTCGACGTAAATGCGGATGTCTTCTTCCAATGGGTGAATGAGTGATGGGTGAATGAGTGAATGGGTGAATGAATAAATGACGGTTTCACTCATTTATTCATTCACCCATTCACTCACGCATTTACATGCTTGGTGCCCCGTTGACAGTGGTGTACTTCAGGGTGTATTTCTTGTCGGGGAAAATGTATTTGAACGCTCCCTGGCACATCAGCGCGGCCTCGTGGAAGCCACAGAGGATGAGCTTGAGCTTGCCGGGGTAGGTGTTGATATCGCCGATGGCGAACACGCCGGGCAACGAGGTGCTGTAGTCGAGCGTGTCAACTTTCACGGCGTCGTTCTCAATTTCCAGCCCCCACTCGCCGATGGGGCCGAGCTTGGGCGTGAGGCCGAACAGCGGAATGAAGCAGTCGAGCGGGACCTTCTCGGCCTTGCCGTCGTTGCCGGTGATGGTCACTTCCTTCAGCTCGCCGTTGCCGTGCAGGTGCGTTACGTTGGAGCTGAGCACGAGCTTGATTTTGCCGGATTCGTGCAGCTTCTGCACTTTCTCGGCCGAATCGGCCGCGCCGCGGAAGGTGGTGCCGCGGTGCACGAGCGTCACATCGGAAGCCACATTGGCGAGGAAGTTGGTCCAGTCGAGGGCCGAGTCGCCGCCGCCGGCGATGACGATTTTCTTGTCGCGGAAGTGCTCAGGGTCGCGCACCATGTAGTGTACGCCTTTGCCGCCTTCGAAGTGCTCCAGATTCTCCACGGCCGGCTTGCGGGGTTCAAAGGAACCCAGGCCGCCGGCAATGGCCACGGCCTTGCAGTGGATTTCGGTGCCGTCGGTGGTGAACAACTGGAAGGAGCCGTCGTCGAGCTTCGCAAACCGCTCCACCCGCTCGCCCAGCGTGAAGGTGGGGTGGAAGGGTTCAATCTGCTTCATCAGATTGTCGACCAGGTCGCCGGCCAGGATTTCGGGGAAACCGGGAATGTCGTAAATCGGCTTCTTAGGGTAAATCTCGGAGAGCTGCCCGCCGGGCTGCGGCAGGGCATCAACAACGTGGCAGCGGAGCTTGAGCAAGCCCGCTTCAAAAACTGCAAACAGACCGACCGGGCCGGCGCCGATAATGCAGATATCGGTGGAAATGGTGTTGGACATAAAAGTATGAAGTGCCTTTAACCGGGCGTCGGCTTTGAAGCGGCCACAACGTAGGAGGCCGTTGGCGCAAAGGTACGGTTCGGGGTCGGGGCGGCCAATTGACCGCCCGTTTTATAACACCCCCGACCATCAAAACGTTGGCCCGAAAGCTGTTGAACCTAGGCCTCGGTGGCCAGCTCGTCCAGGAACTTGTCGGCCTCCCAGAGGTCGGTGAAGATGCACCGGGGCAGTTCGGGGGTGGCTTCTTCAAACGAGTGAGAATTGCCCGGGGCGTGCACGGTGGCAATCATGCGCAGGCCCCGGCCGGCGAGCATTTGCTGCACCTGTCCGAAGAGTTCGGCCAGTGGTCCCGACACCTCGTCCAGCTCGGTCATGTCGCTCAGAATGGTGAAGCCCGGGCGCATGGCCTCGAGCGCCTGCTGCCAGTCGTGGAGGTATTCGGGCAGTTCCGCCGCCTGAGTTAGCTCGGCGAAGTGCTTGTAGAAGATGCGGTTGCGGCTCGGCTCGGCGGTAATCTGGTATTCGGGGCGAAAGGCAATGAGGCGCATGAACGGCACTGAGAAAATGAGGAACTGATGGTCTGATGACCATTCATGCCAACCGCCAGCAGTGGTCGATAGAGCAGGGAAAGCAACTACGAAAAACTGCAAATTTTGGCCGGCCGCAAAAATACACGTACCACCGGCGGATTGCCTACGTTTAACGGTCTGGGTTTCGGCCGGCGGGTAGTTCGTTGCGTAATGCCTATACTTCGCCCCAAAACCTAGCCTAGCGTTTCTTCTATGCCGATTTCCGTTTTTGTGGGCGTGCCCGCGCCGCGCCTTTTTCGTTGTTTCCGGCTCGCTGGAGTGCTTTTCGGAACAATTTCATTGCTGGCGGCCTGCGGTTCAGAGCCGACCGAAACCACCGCCAGCAAGCCCGCCAAAGGCACTAAAACCACTGCCGAAGCGCCCGCCGCTCCCGAAGCGGCGCCGCTGCACGTCAGCGTTTTTCTGGAATATTCGGGTGGGATGAAAGGCTTCGTACCGCGCGGCGGGGCCGATAAGCCGGCCACCGAATTCCAAAAGCGCATCGGCGCGCTCATCACCGAGACGCAGGTGAACGGGGCCGTAGCCGAGCGCAAATATTACCTCTGCGAAAACGCCGCGCCCCGGCCCGTGAAGTTTGAAGAGCTGCGCGACGTGGTGCAGGGCGAAGTGAGCCGGGCCGCCCTCGGCACCGAGCTGCCCCAGATGCTGGAAGGCATCTTGAACCGGCCTAAGGCAGGGGAGGAGGTCAGCGTGGTGATTTCGGACTTCATCTACGGCCCGGCCCGCAAGTCTGATTTTTCGCAACTGCCGAACCTGATTCGCACGTCCATCGCGCCTGTGAGCCAGCAACAGCTGGCCGTGGCGGTGTTCGGCGAAACCTCGCATTTCTACGGCAGCTACTTCCCGGCCGTGAAAACGCCGATGCCGAAGCGCACCTTGAACGGTGAGAAAATACCCTACTACGTGTGGATTATCGGCCCGCCCGCGCAGGTGGCGCGCTACGCGGCCGAGGTGTTTCGGAACGCGCCGGCCCAGCAGGCCTTCTTCGGGTTGAAAACCAAGACCCCGGCCTTCGCCCCGTTGCTCACCAAGCTCACCGACCCGAAATTAAAGCCGAGCGGGGGCACGGTATACGCCGAAAACAACGGCCTGACCCTGAACCCTTCCGACGACCCGGTAGACTTTTCGGTGGGCCTCGATTTAAAGGAATTGCCGGGCGCGTGGCAAACTCCGGCATTTCTGGCCCAACATCTGCTCGTGCGTCTGCCCAACGGCCAGGCCAGCCTGCTGCCCAACTCGGTACGTGTGCTTACCGATGAGGAGCAGAGCGGCCAGCCGGTGCTGGCGCCTTACACCCACGTGGTGCGCCTGCGGGTGAGCAAGCTGGCGGCGCCCACGGCCACGCTCACCGTGAGTTTGCCTGCTCCGGAAACGCCGGACTGGGTTTCGGCCTGGTCTACTACCAACGACAATACGCCCGCCCCGCGCACGTTTGGCCTCGACCAAATCCTGGCCGGCGTCCGCCAATCGTATCCAACCACCCTGCCAGCCGTATTTACAGTCCAGCTTCCGCTCAAAAACGACAAATAACCTCGCCCTTTTCTCAACCTATGCAAACCTTCTTCACCAGCCTGTACTCGGCCCTGATTTCCATTTTCCAAAGCCAGCGCCCGGCCGATTACGGCTTGTATAAAACGGATTTATTCTCACTTGTGGGCTGGAGCACGCTGGGCGTGAGCTTGTTGCTGGTGCTGGCCTTCTACTACGTGTTCAACTCGGCCATGCGCACCGGCATGTTCCGCAGCACGCACTGGACCCTCACGCTGGCACTAGCCGCTGGCCTGGGCGTGTTCCTGGCCAATAGCCTCAGCAAAAGCCACGGTGCGGAGGTGAGCAGCTACCTGGGCTACTTCATGGTCGTGAATATGATTGTGGCGGCGCTGTGGTTCCTGCTGTTTTCGGTGCTGCTGAAGCGATGGAGCACGTATGCGCGTACTACGCCGTTTGTAGGACCTTTTTAGTGATTAGTGATGAACGGTTAATGATTAATGGCAGGCGTCAGCTTGACCCTGCTTGCGACTCTTTTGCTGTTCATAATTAATCATTAAACACTAACCATTAATCATTAACAATGAAGTTATTCATCTTTGCCGTGGGCGGCACCGGGGCCCGCGTGCTGCGCTCCCTCACCATGCTGCTGGCAGCCGGAGTTCGGATTCCGAACTGCGACCAGGTGGTGCCCGTCCTCATCGACCCCGACACTCAGAATGGCGACGTGACGCGCACCGTGGCCCTGCTCAAGCGCTACGCCCGCATCCACGAAGCCCTGTACGGCGACGGCCAGAAGGAAAAAACCGGTTTCTTCAGCCAGCCTATGAACACGCTGGCCCACCTCAATACCAGCGGCGGCGGTGAGGAGCTGCGCGACTCGTTCGTGTACGACTTCGGCGGCATCAGCCAGCCCTTCCGCGACTACCTGAAGTACAACGACCTCTCGGTGGAAACGCAAGGTTTGGTCGATTTGCTCTTCACGCAGGACAGCCTGGCCGCCAACCTCGACGTGGGCTTCCGTGGTTCGCCCAACGTGGGCTCGGTGGTGCTGAACGCCGTGGTGCAATCTAAGGAAATGCGCTACCTCGCCCAGAGTTTGCAGGACGGCGACCGCGCCTTTTTCATCAGCTCGATTTTTGGCGGCACGGGCGCGGCCGGCTTCCCGCTGCTGGTGAAAAACCTGCGCGACGCCAACTCGCCGCTGGCGCACCCCGAAATCCGTCGCCGCCTCAAAGCCGGCGCGCTGGTGATGCTGCCCTACTTCAAGCTGCAGGACCCTTCGGCGGATGAAAAGTCAGCAGGACAGGATTTTATCGACTCGAATACGTTCGTCACGAAGACCAAAACGGCCCTTTCGTACTACGCCGACAACCTTCAGGGCTTGGAAGCCCTGTACTACCTCGGCGACCAGCCCGGCCAGCCGCTGGCCAACCACCCCGGCCGCGCCGAGCAGCGTAACCAAGCCCACTTGCTGGAACTGCTGGGTGCCTTGGCCGTGCCCCACTTCATGGAAGTGCCGGACAACCAGCTCGACGGCAACCAGCCCCTCTACCACGAGTACGGCCTGAAAGCCGACACCACCGACATCGACTTTGGCCAGTTGCCCACGGAAATGCGCCAGGAAGTGGCCCGTCCGCTCATTCAGCTGCACTACTTCGCCCGTTACTTCCTCAAGCACACCCCCGACGACGCCAAGGCGCCCTACTACGAAGCCGGCGACCTCACCGCCCAATTGCGCAACAACCGCGCCCTGCGCGAGCTGACCGACTTCTTCGGCGATTACAACGAGTGGCTGCGCGAGCTGGGCGTGAACCAGCGCCGCTACACCGCCATTCGCGCTGACGAGGCTGATTTCAACAAAATGGTGGCCGATAAAACGGTGGAAACCGGCATTTTCAGCAAAGGCATCACGCCCGGCTTTTTCCGCGACGAGCTAACCAAAGCCGTGGGCAAAGACACCCTGAAAAACCCGACGGAAAACGAGGCCCTGCGCTGGGTGGTGAAGGCCTTTGAGGAGGCAACGGGCGAGATTCTGAATAAGAAGCTGCAATACTCCTAAATCGGCTGTCATTGCGAACGGAACGCAGTGGAGCGCGGCAATCCGTCCTCTCGATGCAGATAGCCCTGAGATGTGACAAAGCCCTTTCTGGTAAAGGCTGAAGAAACAAAAGCTGCTAAGTAACTCAGGTTTCAAAGCGAAAAAAGCGTCAGTAAAAATCTAATTCATCACATTATTCAGTGACGCGCTGAGAACAGGACGGATTGCCATGGGCTGCGCCCTCGCAATGACAGCCGATTCAGCGACTCGCGCCTCCTGACCGAAAACAACCTTCATGGCTAAAATCCTGCGATTACACGACACCGGCTCCAGCACCCACGAAGGCTGGGGACCGACTGGCAAAATTGGCCCCCACGAAGTGGAGCGCCTACTGGACCCGCAAGGCGGCCGCGCCGCCAAGGTGGCGGTTTCGATTCCTTCGCCCTTCGCCCGCATGCACCTGGTCGAAACTGCCTTGCGCTTCGTGACGCAGGGCGGCGTGAGCCAGGATTCAGTGTACCACCAACTGGTGAGCCACTTCTGGGACGTGTGGGAAATGGTGTTCAACTTCCACCAGCGCAAGCTGGCCAGCCAGCGTCTGCAAATCCGGGCCTGGCGTAAGGACGAGGAACTGGCCAAGCTGCGCCAGAACCCCGCCACCCGCCCGCTGGCCGACGTGCTGGCTTTGTACCTCGATGGCCGCTTTGCGAAGCTGACCGAGATGCACCTCATCTATTTCCCCGGCGCGAATGGCGTGCCGCAGCTCATCGGTGGCACCTCGCCGCTCACGTTGTTTTTCCCGGCCCCGAATGTGAAGCCGCTGCCGGTGCAGCGCCCGCAGGGCGGTGGTTATTACTTCGATAACCAATATGTGCCGCTGGCCAACCGCGAAGCCGCGTTCCGCGACTACGTGTACCAGGAGTTTGTGGGCGACCCGGCCCTGACGGCCCTTGCGCCGCTGGTGCGCGACACCCTCGACCGCGGCCTGCTGCAGAAGTGGGCTATGGATGGCACCGCCAGCCTCGCTAATTACCCGGTGCTGACCGACGCTTCGAACAACCAGATTGACGTGGCCGGTGTGCTACTGCGCGTGCGCCCCGATGAAGGCACCGTGCGCGGCTCCGACCTGTTCATCCGGCCGACGCGGGCGGGCGTGGGCGGCCCGCTGCCCATCGTGCTGCGCCCGGGCCTGAAGGCTGTGGGCAAAAAGTATTACAACGAAACCCTGTTTGCCGACAGCGGGGCCACCGTGCCCGCCGCCGATGCCCGTCCGCTGAAGGAACGCACGCTGCCCGGCCCGGAACTGCCCTACCCGTACTTGACGGTGAACGACTTGCTGGAAGAAACCCTGCTGGCCGTGCCGTATGAGGTGGACGAGGCCCGGTTCTTCTGCGGCAACCTGAAAATTGCGCCCGGTTTCCGGCCCAGCAGCTGGCCGCTGCTGCCCATTAAGCCGCTGTATTTCGACTACTTCACGCAGCAGGATTTGGCTGAGCATTTGACGCTGGAGCTGGAATCGGCTTGCATCCGGGTGAAGCTGCGGGTGCCGGTGAGCGGCGGCGACTACGTGGATTACGAGCGCGCTTACTACGACAACCCGCAAGGGGAGGGCGTGGGGCGGTTGCGTGTGACCAACGTGGCGCTGTCGGTGTTTCCCTTTGTGAAAGTGGCCGACGCGCCGCAGTACAACGACTTTTACAAAGTCATGCTAGTGGATGCCAACAACATCGACCCGAGCATGGTGACCAAGAAAGTCGACCTGAAGTTCTGGGCCAACGGCCACCAGCTCAGCGAAACCGGCACCGACCAGAGCGCCACCCGCTACGAGCGCACCCCCAAAACCAGCCAGGACGAAGGCAGCACCTACTACGAGGTGCGCGGCACGCATTTCGACTACCTCGAAGTGCTGAACCCGGCTCCGGCCGAGGGCCGCGCGCTCATCATTCCGCGCTGGCCCGAAGTGCGGCAGGGCACCAAGGAATACCGCTTCGCCATCGACTTTGGCACCACGAACACCCACGTGGCCATGCAGGACAGCCCCGGCCAGGAGCCCAAGCCGTTCAGCTTCGGCCTGACCGATACGCCGGTGGCCCTGCTGAAAAAGAGCACCGCCGAGCCTGACCGCACCGCTTACGAGCGCCTGTATCGCGGCATCGACGATGACCCGGCCAACTTCGTGCAAATCAAGCGTTGGCAGCAGTACCAAGAGCGCGAATTCGTGCCGCCCATCATCGGGGCCGACAGCTCGCCGTACGCTTTCCCGGCCCGCACTGCCACTTATGAGGCGGCCAACTACGCCACCCAGGAGCTAAGCGTGCTCGGCAACATCAACGTGGCCTTCGGCATCATCACCGAGGAGCAGCGCCGGCCGAACTATCACACCAATCTGAAGTGGGATAATTCGCTGAACATCGCCAATACCAACCGCGTGCGGGCGTTTTTCAAGGAAATTCTGCTGCTGTGCCGCGCCAAAGTAGCCCTGAACGGTGGCAACCTCGCGGCCACGCAAATCACTTGGTTTGCCCCGCTGAGCTTCTCGACCTACCAGCGCAACCTGTACCAGCGTGAGTGGGATACGCTGTTTCACAGTGTCTTCCATACCACCAACTCCATGCCTTGCATGGTAGAATCGACCGCGCCGTACTACTACCTCACGCGCCGCAACATTGTGACGCTGGGGCCGGGCGAAAATGCTGCTTTCATCGACATCGGCGGCGGCACCACCGACGTGCTGCTCTACGCCGACCGCAAGCCGGTGCTGAGCACTTCGTTCCGCTTCGCCGGCAACGACCTGTGGGGCGATGGCGGGGCCGAAGTGCGCGGCTCGAAGGACAACGGCCTCGTGCGTTTTGGAGTGGCTGGGGTGCAAAGCGCGGTGCTGTCGCCCGCCGCCCGTCGGGCCCGCGAATACGTGCTGGTGGCCGAAGGAACCGACAATTTCGGCTCCGAGGACGTGGCCAGCTTCCTGTTCAACTACGACCAGCTGCTGGGCTTCAGCGAACGGTTGCTGCGGGCCGAACACCTGCGGGTGCTGTTCTACCTGCACTTCGGCGCGCTGATTTACCACGTGGCGCAGGTGACGGTGGCCAACGGCCAGCAGCTGCCGCGCTACCTGTGCTTTACGGGGCGCGGCAGCCTCTACGTGCGCCTGCTGGCCGCCGGCTCCAACCTGCAGCCGGTGGAGAAGCTGGCCCGCCTCATCATGGAAAAAGCCACTGGCCAGACCGTGCCGGCTGATTTCCGCATCAAGCTGGCCGACGACCCCAAGCAAACCACCGCCAACGGCGGCGTGCTCGCCACCGGCCAGATTCCGCAGGACCCGCCCATGGTACGCCCTGTGGGCGTGCTGCCCGACCCGGAAAACCCGCAGGCCGATAAAGGAGAACACCACCTCGAAGCCACGGCCGTGACCGACGAAATCAAGCAAGCCGTATTGGCCAACGCCCGCGCCTGCCTCAAGCTGCTACTCGAAGACCCCGAGCTGAAGCGCGTGCAGGCCGACCTGGGCGTGAAAAACGACCAGGGTCTGGTGATGAATACGCTGGAGCGCAGCCTCGGCGACTCCTTCAACCTTTACCGGCAGCAGTACGCCGACGTGCTCCGCGACGGCGATACCGTGCCCGAAACGCTGTTCTTCCTGCCGTTCAAAAACGCCCTGTATGAGCTATCCAAGGTGCTTCATGACGCGCAGCCGCTCAACTAGCCGCGTTGGCTCCGTGAGCCTGCTCCAGCCGGCCGGCTGCCCTTGCACGGGCAGCCGGCCGTTGCTGCTTCTCCTGTTGCTGGGGGTGCTGAGTGGTAGTCCGGCAGCGTGGGCGCAGCCGCCCGCCAATACGCCTGCGTCCCGTTTGGCAACAGATTCGGCCTCGGTGACTGCTGCCGCACCGGCTGCTCAGCCAGCTTCGCACTGGTCCACGGTGTGGGCGGTGCTGGGTGGGGTAGCCATTGGTGCGCTGGGCGTGTGGTTTTTCGTGCGGAAATCACCGGCGGCTGACACTCCGGTTACCAAGGATGTTCCTTCTCCCGCACCCATTGCCGTGCCGGAACCAGTGCGAAAAAAGCCGGCTGAGAACGTGCGAAAATCGCCGCCTGCCGAGCCGCCCGCTACCGAAAGTACGGGCAAAGGGGTTTCGTTTCAGTCGATGCGCGAAGTGCAGGGCACTACTCCCAAGCCGCCGGCCAAGCCATCTGGCAAGGATAAAAGGAACCAGCCCAACTTCAACTCCCGCAAATCGTCGGCCGCTAATTCTTCCCAATCCTGGCCGCCGATTGCCCCCCGTCCCTCCGCTATGAATCCAACTTCGCCCACCCCGCCGCCCACTGGCGACAACCACCCCCTGGAGCCTGGCCAAACCATTGAATGGGCCGCGCCTACGTCCACGCCGCCCGCCATTCAGGAATTGATTGATGGTAGCGCCACCGATGCCGCCGCTAACCCGGCCGCTGGCGCCGCCGAAACCGCGCCCGAACCTGCTGCGCCCACGGCGTCCAACGGCCCGCTGCATTACTACGCCCCGGCCCCCGATGTGCCCAGCATTGAGCACCGCAAGCTCAGCCCCAACCCGCTGCCGCAGATGCCGGTGCTTATCACCCTGCCGCACACCGAGGCTACCACGGCGCAATTTTCCTTCAGCCCGCAGGCCGACCAGTCGCGCATCATCGGCAACGGGGTGCGGGAGTTGAAGGAATTTTTTCAGTTTGAGCTGCCGCCCACGGAGCAGTTCACCACCATCAAAAACCTGAAACCCGGCAAGCTGGAAAAGCGCGACGAGGCCTGGCACGTGGTGCAAAAAGCGGAAATCGCGCTGAGCTAGTTGTAGAGACGCATCTTTGCGTCTCTACAGTTTGTAGCCCCATTTTATGCTCCTGATTGAAATCCTCCTCATCCTGGCGCTGGTGGCCTGGCAGGCGCTGGTGTTTATGCGCAACCGCCAGCTCACGGCTCGGGTGCAGGCCATGTACCCGCCGGCCGGCGCGGTGGGCGTGCAGCCCATCCCCTTCACGGCGGCCGAGCCGGACAAGAATTTCGCCATTCAGTACGATGCGCTCATCACCCGCGACGCTTCGCCGGAGTTTGGCCAAATCATCACCGATACCAACGAATACCTGCTGAATAACCGCGGTGCAGCGGCCGATTTTGGCATTCTGAAAGACATTTCCGAGCGCCACGCCGAGGCGCTCGATGAGGAGATTCAGGCCCAGATTGCGACACCGTTGTATCTGGGGCTGCTGGGCACGTTTACGGGGGCTATTCTAGGATTAGTTTCACTGGTGGGCAATCCCTTTGCTGAGGCCGTAGCAGACCCGGCCAAGGACACTTCGTTCAGCAACGGCGACGTGCAGCACTTCCTTGGCGGGGTGCTTATTGCCATGATTGGCAGCCTGTTCGGCCTGGCATTTACGCTGGCCGGCAACCAGCTGCTGAAGCAGGCCCGCGCCGTGCGCGACCGCAACAAAAATGCCTACTACACCTTCCTGCAAAAGGCGTTGCTGCCCAAGCTGAACTCTGACATGCAGGCCGGCATGAGTAACCTGAAATCGGTGCTCGATACCTTCAACGCCGAGTTTTTCAGCCAGATTCAGAACGACTTCTTCAGCAAGATTCACGAGTTCACGCCGCTCATTGCCAGCATCACGGAGAACGTGAGCATTCAGAAGCGTTTTCTGGAGCAGCTGGAGAAAATCGGCTATTCGGAGTTGGCCAACGCCACCATCAAGGTGTTCGACAGGGTGGACGAAAGTGCCCAGACGTTTGAGAAATTCCTCGGCTATCAGCAGGCGCTGAACACCACCGTGACGCACAGCAACGAGGCCGCCCAGACCATTGGCTCGCTCCTCAACCGTCTTACGGCGCTGGAGCAGGGCCTGGCCAGCGTGCCGCAATACCTCCAGCAGCACGACGACGCGCTGCGCCAGCAGGTGGCTTTCTTCAGCCAGCACGGCAAGCTGCTGGCCGACCTGGGCGCGCAAATCCGCCAGGGCGTGAGCGAGGGCGTGCACCGCATGGATGCCGAGCTCGACGGCCGCCTGCAGGAGCTGCAAAAGGAAGCCAGCGCCGCCCACGAGCAGTGGCAGCAGCATTTCCGCCGCCTGAACCAGGACAACATTTACCAAAAAATTACCGAGTACCTCAATCCCTTCACCCAGCTCCCGGCCCAGCAAAAGGACCTCAACGTGCTGCAGGAGCGCCAGGCCTCACTGGCTGCGCAAGCCATGCAGCGCATGGAAGCCCGCCTGCTGGCCGATGCGCAGCTGCAACGGCAACTGTTGCAGCAGGTGGACCGGACCAACAAAGTGCTGGAGGAAATCACCAAACCGAACTGGTTTCAGCGCACAATTCTAGGCAAGAAGTAAAACGGTCATTCCGAGCGCAGCGAGGAATCCGGGTGCTATTTAGCAGTTGATTCAGATTCCTCGCTGCGCTCGGAATGACAGCTTGGATACGCTGCACAAACCCCTTAATTATCCCCTATGAAAGAGAGCAAGGACTTCTTCTGGCCCAGCTACGTGGACCTCATGACGGCCTTGTTCCTGACCATGCTCGTGCTGTTCGTGCTCAGCTACAAGCTCTTCAAAGACAAGCAGCGCGACAACGACAAGCTCATCTACGACCTGAAAGTACAGGTGCAGGAAAAGCGCAAGCTCGACGAAATCAAGGCCGCGCTCAAACGCCTCGAAAGCAATTATTTCGAGTACAACCCCACCTACAAGCGTTACGAGCTGAAATTTCCCGTCACTTTCGCGCCCAAGAGCGACGTGCTGCCCTACGAGGCCCAGGCCCCGCTGGTGAAAGCCGGCCGCTTCCTGCTGAGCCAGATGCAGTCGATAAAAAACGACGACAAGGTGCAGTATCTCATCGTGGTAGAGGGCCGGGCGGCCAAAGACCTGCGCTACCCTGCCAACGACCCGCACAACCTCGACGGCCCCGCCGTGCGCCAGCTCAGCTACAGCCGGGCGCTGAGCGTGATTCGGCTCTGGGAGGAGGCGGGCTTACGTTTCCCCAGCAATCTGGAAGTGGTGGCGGCCGGCAGCGGCTTCCGCGGCGCCGGCCGCTACACTGGCAGCCAGGAGGCGCTAAACAAGCGGTTTATTATCCAGATTCAGCCCAAAATTGGCTCGATTGGGAAGTAGAGCGGGGCTTGCCCCCGCCCGTCGTTAAACAGAACAGGGGTGTGCAAACGGCGGGGGCAAGCCTTCCAGGTACGACCCCGCACCCTACTTCAATATCCCCTCAATCCCGGCCAGTTCCTCTGCGCTGAACGTCAGGTTCTCCAGGCAGCGCAGCGAATCATCGAGTTGCTCGGGCTTGCTGGCCCCGATGAGGACGGATGTTACCCGGTCATCCTTCAGGAGCCAAGAAAGAGCCATTTGGGCGAGGCTTTGGTTGCGGGTTTGAGCGAGGTCGTTGAGGCGGCGCACCTGCTCCAGGCGCTCGGGGGTGAGGCTGCTTTCGGTGAGAAAACCCACGCCTTTGGCCACCCGGGAATCATCGGGGATGCCGTGCAGGTATTTGTTGGTGAGCAGGCCCTGGGCCAGGGGCGAGAAGGGGATGCAGCCCACGCCTTCGGTGCCCAGCAAGTCGAGCAGGCCGTCTTCGACCCAGCGCTCAAACATCGAATACTTGGGCTGGTGGATGAGGCAGGGCGTGCCCAGGTGGCGCAGCAGGGCCAAGGCTTCGGCCGCCTCGGTGGGTTTGTAGTTGCTCAGGCCCACGTACAGCGCTTTGCCCTGGCGCACGATGAGGTCGAGGGCAGCCATGGTTTCGGCCAGGGGCGTGTCGGGGTCGGGGCGGTGGTGGTAGAAAATGTCGACGTACTCCAGGCCCATGCGCTTCAGGCTTTGGTCGAGGCTGGAAACGAGGTATTTTTTCGAGCCCCACTCGCCGTAGGGGCCTTCCCACATGTGGTAGCCGGCCTTGGTCGAGATGATGAGTTCATCGCGGTAAGGCCGGAAATCTTCGCGCAGAATGCGGCCAAAATTCTCCTCGGCCGAGCCGGGCGGCGGTCCGTAGTTGTTGGCCAAATCGAAGTGCGTGATGCCGCGGTCAAACGCCCGGTGCAGGATAGCGCGGGAGTTGGCCAGCAGGTCCACATCGCCGAAATTATGCCACAGTCCCAGCGAGAGGGCCGGCAGTTTCAGGCCGCTGCGGCCGCAGCGGCGGTAGGTCATTTCCTGGTAGCGGGTGGGGCTTGGCTGGTAGGGCATGGTGGTTGGGGGCGTCTGTCATTGTGAGTGGAGCGCAGCGGAACGCGGCAATCCGTCCTGTTCAATGTGATAAACCCTGAGATGTGGTGAACCTTCCGACAATAATAAGCCCTGACGCCGTTGCTGGCGTCAGGGCTTATCACATTATCCGGTGTCGAGCTGAGAACAGGACGGATTGTTTCGTCCGCGCAATGACAATACCGAACTAGTAGCGGCGGTTGATGGCGTTCAAATCCTCAAATGCCGATTTCAGGCGGGCCGAGAACGACTCTTCGCCTTTGCGCAGCCACACGCGCGGGTCGTAGTACTTCTTGTTGGGCGAGTCGGCCCCGCTGGGGTTGCCAATCTGGCCCTGCAGGAAGCCTTCGTTTTTCACGTAGTAGTCCTTGATGCCTTCCCACAGCGCCCACTGCAGGTCGGTGTCGATGTTCATTTTGATGGCCCCGTAGCTGATGGCCTCGCGGATTTCCTCCTGGCTCGAGCCCGAGCCGCCGTGGAACACGAAGTCGATGGGCAGGGCCTCGGCGATGTTGTGCTTCTGGCGCAGGAACTCCTGCGAGTTGTGCAGAATCTTGGGCTGCAGCTTCACGTTGCCGGGCTTGTACACGCCGTGCACGTTGCCAAAGGCGGCTGCGATGGTGAAGCGCGGGCTCACCTCGCTCAGCTGCTCATAAGCGTAGGCCACTTCCTCGGGCTGGGTGTAGAGTTTGGAGCTGTCCACGTCGGAGTTGTCCACACCGTCTTCCTCGCCACCGGTCACGCCGAGCTCAATCTCCAGCGTCATGCCGATTTTGGCCATGCGCTCGAGGTAGCGCTTGCAGATTTCGATGTTCTCCTCAATCGGCTCTTCCGACAAATCGAGCATGTGCGAGCTGTAGAGCGGCTGGCCGTACTGCTGGAAGTGTTTCTCGCCGGCCGTGAGCAGGCCGTCAATCCAGGGCAGGAGCTTTTTGGCGGCGTGGTCGGTGTGCAGAATCACGGGCACATCGTAGAGCTCGGCCATCAAATGCACGTGCTGCGCCCCCGAGATGCCGCCCGCGATGCTGGCCTGCTGCTTGTCGTTGGGCACCGACTTGCCCGCGAAGAACTGCGCGCCACCGTTCGAGAACTGGATGATAACCGGCGAGTTCACCGCTTTGGCGGTTTCGAGCACGGCGTTCACGGTGTTGGTGCCGGTCACGTTCACGGCGGGCAGGGCGAAGCCCTGGGCTTTGGCGTGCTGGAAGAGGGCCTGCACTTCGTCGCTGTGCAGCACACCGGCGCGCAGGCCGGTAAGGGTTTGGTCAGCCATAAGAGAAAAGCTATGCGGCGGGGCCGCGGTGGGATGTGAAGCAGGTGGACAAGCGGGACGCCTCCGGCGGCGGCCCGACGGCAAAGTACGGGCGGCGCTGCCTAACCTGAAAGGTTTCGGCTAAACGAATGCGGTGCCGGGCCCTGGACCTAAAAGAAAGAGGCTGACCGTTGCAGCGGTCAGCCTCAGGCAGCACAATTCATCCCACTCACTTCCAATTGTTTAGATAATGGTCATTAGTTTCGATTGCTGGTATATTCCGAACCGGTTGCTGACATGTAATCTGTAAATATAGTCGCCAGGCGGCAATCCCAAGCCGGTAAGATTCAGTTTTATGCTCTGGGGGCCGGCGCTACGGCCCTTGCGCACCACGCCGGCCATTTTGCGGCCCAGCTGGTCGAATAAATCGAGGTGGACATCGGCCACCGTGGGCAGGGTGAAGGGAACGGTGGTTTCGCCGTTGTGCGGATTGGGATAGTTCTGCCCCAGCACAAAATAGCCGTCTGCGCCGCGCTGTGCACCGGTGCCCTCACCGGGCCGGGAGAAACCGGGCTTAACATCGGACGAAATGACGCCGCTATTGGGGGCAGTCGCAACGTCGTAGGGTGTGACGTTGCCAGGGGCATCGGTCATAGTGAGGCAGGTAATGCGTGAGAAATAGGCTGAGAAGGGTAGTGTAGGTGGAGAAGTCAGAAACAACATGCCAAAGATGGAACTTGGGTCTGTGAATAAGACGCTTAATCGACGGCTTAGTTTAAAAAGTCGATGAACATCAGCTCATTCACTCCCAATGGTTTTGCTGCGGACCAGGATAGTCTGCTGGCAGTCCGGAACTGCCAGGTGGGGCGATAGTCGGCGTAGGGACGCGGCTGGGCGATTGGGTTTGAACCCCCTGCGGCGGCCCGCCACCTTTGACGCCGCAAACCGACCCGTGCCGGCTGCCTTGCTCCACCTAATCCGACCCCTGCTTATGCATACGCCGCGCCGCCTCCGCCTAGCCGAAGCCTAGCCCACCGCCGCACAGCACATCAGCCTGCCAGCTACCGCGCGGCAGGTTTTTATTGTCCCATTTTCATTCAGCCCCTTTTGCTTGTTGCCATGCAGCGCTTTGAAGACGAATCTGATACCCAACTCCGCTCGGTGCTGAAAGCCGATGAATACGCCAAGCTGCAGGCCCAGCGGGCGGCCCAGCGCCGGGCGCGCCGCCCTGGCCGCCGGCCCGCTCACTAACCCTGGCCTCAACGGGCCGGGGGCCAGTGGCTGCCGGCCCATCATTCTTATCCCAACTATCCTTAGTCCACCATGAAAAAGCAGGTTTACCGCATTCTGCGGAGGATTTTTCGGCGGCACCTCATTGCGCCTTCCAGCTTGGTGCCGCGCCGCCGGCTGAGTGCCGTGTTTGCCAGCGAGATGGAGCGCAACGAGCTGTATTGCGAAGTGGAGCGGGCCTGTTACGTGCAGCTTGACGATGCCGAGCTGCGGCGGGCCGAGACGTTTCAGGCGCTGGTGGCCTACGTGGTGCGCTGCCTGCCGGCGGCGCAGGGGCCACGCTACGGGTGGCGCAGGCCAGCGGTGGCGGCAGCATCGCCGGGGCGGATGAGCAGGGCCTTGGTGTAGAGGGCGCGGGCTTCGGCTTTTTTGCCGAGGTTGAGGTAGGCCCAGGCCAGCGAGATGGTGGAGTCGTAATCGAATGGGTAGAGGTTGACGACGTGCTCGAAGTAGCGCGCGGCCTGGCCGTAGGCCTTGCGGTTGAGATAGATGACGCCGGTCCAGTAGTTGGCCTGGGTGTTTTGGGGGTCTACTTTGAGGATGGCCTCGTAGGTGCTCAGCATCTTCTCCACCTGGCCCAGCGCGTTCAGGGGCTTGATGAGGCCGAGCTTGGGCTCGATGGCGTAGGGGCGCTGCTCCACGGCTTTCTGGTAATGGGCGGCGGCAGCGGGGTAGTTTTTGGCCAGGAAGTAGAGCCAGCCCAGGCGCAGATTCTGCTCATAAGTGCCCACGTAGATGGCCTTGATGGGCGCGATGGCCTCGGCGTAGTCGGCCTTGGCCTCGGCGGCGTAGCTGGTGGCGAAGGCGGTCGCCTGGTCCGGGGCCTGGGCGGCGGCCGGCACAGCATACGCGAGGGCAGCGGTGGCGAAGGTCAGCTTTACCAGGTCCATGCGAGGGCAGTACTAAGAGATTGCAAGTTATACAGGCGGTTGTCGATGGCATCGCGACGGCGCTCCAGGCCGTAGCTCAGGCGCAGGGAGAGCCGCTCGGGTAGCAAAATAAGCAGGCCGGCCCCGGCGCGGGCCTGCAAGGGGTCGAGCAGGTTGTACACGTAGAGGCCGTCGAGCTCGGCCAGCACCGGCACCTGGCCCAGGCCGCCGTACACGTCGAGCCACACGCGGCGGTGCAGCCGCCCGCCCGCCCCCAGCAGCGCGTGCGGAAAGCTGCGGCCATTGGAGCGCACCACGCTGGCCTGCCCGAAGCCGTACAGGCGCAGGTTGCCGAGCGGGTACACGGTCAGGCGCAGGTCGGTTTGGGCGCGGGCGGTGTCGGTGAGCGTGCCGAGGTACTGCCCGGCCTGCACGGCCCAGTAGGGGCGGGCGTAGGCCAACGCCGCGTAGCCGAGGTGGCTGGCGGGCGCTTCGAGGCGGCCGAAGTCGCTGCGCAGGTAGTGGTAGCCGAGCAGGGCGCGCCAGCGCGGGCCGAGCTGGCCGGCCAGCAGGGCGTGGTACTGGTGCTGACGCACGGGGTAGCCTTCGCCATGCCCGCGCCGCTGGTGGTCGGGCAGCTCAATGTTCTGCCCGAAGTAGCTGAAGTTCTGGCTCAGGCTGAAGCGGGGGCTGAGGCGGGTACCCAGGCCCAGGCGCAGGAAGCCGGCCGGCCCCCGGTGCTCGTTGCGCACCGACTGCCCGCTGGCTTCCACCTCCACCCGGCTCAGGAGTTGGAAGCCGTTGAGGTGCAGTGGCCGGCGAAGCGAGTCGGGCAGGCCGCGGGCCACCAGGGCCGCAGGGCCGGGCTGGTTCAGGCCGAGGTAGGCGAGGGCCAACCCGTAGCGGGCGGTGGTGTCGACGGCGTTTTCGCGCAATGCCCGGCCGTAGTGCCTGATGGCCAGCGCCGGCCGGTCGCGGGCCAGGGCGGCCTGGCCCAGCCGGCGGCGCAGGCCAGGGTAATCGAGTCCGAGGTGCAGGGCGGCGCGGCCCACCGAATCGAGCGCGGCCCAACGGTACTGCCGGGCCAGGGCTTCCACGAGGCTATCGGTGGCCTGATAATCGGGTATGGAAGCTTCTTGGGCGCGGGCGGCGGTGGCCCCAGCCAGCAGCAGGAGCAGCAGGATGGTTAATTTCCTCATGCGCCGGCCACTGTGCAGGTGAGGTTGAGGCTGCCGGTGGCCCGGCGCACGCGCAACTCGGCCAGCCGGCCTTCGGCAAAGAACAGCTCGGCGGCCTGCACCTCGCGGGTGCGGCCGAAGCCCGATACCACCACGCGGCTGCGCAGCCGTACCGGCCCGCCGGGCCATTGGCCGGCCGTGGCGGGCAGCTCTTCGGCCCAAAAAGTAGGGCGGAGGAAGCGGTAGAACGGGGCCAGCACATCCTGCGCCCAGGTGAGGACGGGGTTGCGCACCACGGTCAGCGGAAAGTCGTCGTGCACCGTCTGCCCCGGCAGGCTGGCCAGCGGCACCCGGTAAGCGGCTAGGTAGAGCAGGTATAGCCACGAGCTTTCATCGCCATAAAAGGCCGTGCAATAGAACACCGACTCGTCGCCGGCGAAGTATAGCACGGCCCCCGTGCGCTGGCAGCGCAGGTAAGCCAGGTTGTAGGCATCGGTGAACACCTCCCAGCGCTGGGCCGGGGTGGCGGGCGCGGCGGCATCGCGTACGTCCAGGGCGTAGCCGGGGGGCAGGCGCAGGGCTTGGCTCAGGGTGCGGTTGAAGGCGGGCGGGCTCACGATTTCGCTGGCTTCGGGCACGGCGAAATGGCGGAGCTGTGGCGTCTTGGTGTCGCCCGACAGAGCGTCAGATTTACCCGAAACGCTAACCGGTGAACCCCAAGCCTGAAACGGTTGCTCCTTCAGCTTCTTGAGGGTCAGAGTTAAAGCATCGGCGGTAGCAGGTGAACTCACCCCCTGCATCGCCACGAAATACGCCAACGGGTACGCCAGCGTGCGCGAGCCCACATAGGGCGTGGCCTGCACCTGGAAGTGCAGGTGTGGCTCGGGCGAGCGGCCCGAGCTGCCACAGGTGCCGATGATGTCGCCGCGCCGCACGTGGTCGCCCACTTTCACGGGCACCGAATGGGCGCGCAGGTGCGAAAGCTGCGTAAACAGGCCCGGCGCGTGGCGAATGACTACGGTATTGCCCCAGTTCTCGCGGGTGTTCACCTCGCCGATGACGTTGTCTTCGATGTGTTGAATAACTTCTTCCACCACACCGTCGGCGGGGGCCAGCACGGGCTTGTTGTAGGCATAGTAGTCGCTCAGGCTAAGGCCGGAGCCGTGGTAGGTGCGGCCGTCGGCATCGGTGATGGCGAAGTCCAGGGCCTGGCCCCAGTCGCCGAGGTGGGTGGGGCCGCCGTCGAGGTAGCCTTGCGTGCAGGTCCACGCGCCCCGAAAAGGCAGGGTGAGGGCCACCGCGCCCTGGTGGGCCAGCCGCACCCGCGCCGTGGCGTAGGTGTAGAGGTTGCGCTCGGGCGAATAGCGCTGGATGGGCGTGAGCACGAGGCCCGCGCCCGGCCGCTCGCGCAGCAGCAGCACGTACAGAAACAGCAGCGCCGTGGCGCAGTAGGGCAGCGAAAGAGCCGGCAGCCCCAGCCTATCGAGCACGACGGTGAAGCCGGCCAGCGCCACCACCGTCACGGGCACGCTCAGCAAGGCCCAGCCGTAGCCGGCCGCCGAGGGGATGACGAACACGCCGCCCACCGCCACGGCCGCCACCACATAGTTGGCTCCCAGGTTGTAGTCCAGCGGTCCGCTGCCCGCCGGCCCGGTCAGCAGCAACAACCCATACGCCCCCAAAAAACCTAGCACCGACAGCGAAAACGCAATGCGCGAGTGCCACAGCAGCCCGGCCGCCACCAGCAGCCCGGCCAGCGCGCTGTCCTGAAACAGCACCGCGCTCAGGGCCCGCAGGTAGGTGGCCAGCAATGGCGGCCAGGGCCAGGCCGCCACCCATTGGGCGGCCACTACCAGCCGGGGGCCGCCCAGGGCGTAAGCCTCGTTCAGCCAGTAGGTGCCGCCCTCGGCCGGCGGCAGGTGCAGCAGCGGCCCGGCCCCGAGCAGCAAAATCCACACCGTGCCCACAAAAGGCAACGACAGAAATGGCAGACCCCGCCCGCCCAGCCAGCCGCCCAGGGCCACGCTCAGCAGCAGGGCCAGGCCTGCGCCCACCACCACCAGCCCCGCCAGCCCCCAGCCCGGCGCGAAAAACGAGGCCAGCGCCAGCCCGGTGAGCAGGGCGTTGAAGCTGTACGCGCCGCTGTCGGTCCATGCCATATTGTAGCCCCCCAGCCGCGCCCCGGCCACCGCCAGGCAGGTGCTGGCCAGCCCCGCCGCCCCCACCGCCGGGTGCCCAAACGACACCGCCAGCAGTAGGGCCGCAAAGCCCCGGTGCTGCGAAAAGAACAGCATGGCGTAGCTGTGCAGCACGGCGCGGAAGAAGGAGGAGGGAGTAGGAACTGTCATTGCGAGTGAAGCGCAGCGGAACGCGGCAATCCGTCCTGTAAGCGCGACCAGCCTGATAAACTCAGCCTGGTTCAGAAAATGGGAAGGAGTGTTTAGGTTGGGTAATGAGGTGTGGTGTATGAAGCTTTCTGAGTTAAGGACGTTGGTCGCATTGGGAGGACGGATTGCCGCGTTCCGCTGCGCTCCACTCGCAATGACGACGAAAACTACCGTAGGTGCGCCGGCACCCGCTCCAGCTGTTGCAGGTACTCCAGCGTTTCGGCGGCTCTTACCAAGTGTACGGCGCCGGCCTCGTCAATCAGCACCACGTTGGGGCGCAGGTTGATGAATTGCTGCCACTGACTCATGTTGTACGCGCCCACTTTGTGCACCACCACGGTATCGCCGGGGGCGAGCAGGGGCAGGGCGATGCTGTCGCGCAGCTGGTCGATGTTCATGCACAAGGGGCCGTAGAGCACGGTGGGCTCGGTTTGATTGGAGAATTCGCGGGTGGGGCTGATGTGGTGGTCATACCAGAATGAAGTAAAGAGCAGGTTCACGCCGAAGTCGAGGATGGTGGCGCGGCGGCCATCGGCCAGGCGCTTATTCGCCAGCACCGAGCCGATGAGCGAGCCCGCGTCGTCCACCAGGGCCCGGCCGGCTTCCAGCACCAGCAGCGGCAGCTCATCGGCCGGGAAGCCCGCGCCCAGCAGCGCCCCGGTAATAGCTTCGGCGTACTCATCGAGCGGCGGCACCGTATCGGCGGCGGGCAGGTAGGCGCCTTTTAGGGTGTTGGTAGAAGGGAGGCCGCCGCCCAGGTCGAGGTATTGCACGGTCGTGTGCAGCTCCCGCTGGCAGCGCCGGGCCAAGGCGGCCAGCTTGGTGGCCGCCGTGCCGTAGGCCTTGGGCTGCAGCACATAAGTGCCGATGTGGCAATGCAAGCCCACCAGCGCCAGCCGCCCCGAGGCCACCACCCGGCCCAGCGCCTGCCAGGCCTCGCCATTCTCCAGGTTGAAGCCGAACCGGTCCCACTGCGGGTAAATGCCCGCGTCGAGGTTCACACGCAGGGCCACGCGGGGCCGGGTGGCGCGGCGGGCCGCCACCTCGAGCAGCAGGTGCAACTCGTCGGCATTGTCGAGGTGAATCACGGCGTCAACGTCGCAGGCGCGCTCCAGGTCGGCCCGCCGCTTGCCGGGGCCGTTGAAGAGGATGTGCGGGCCGGGCACGCCGTTGAGCAGGGCCTTTTCCAGCTCCATGCCGCTCACCACTTCTGCCCACGCGCCCTCCTGGTGGAAGGTGCGGCACACGGCATTCAAATAGTTCGTCTTGTATGACCACGCCAATTGCACGGCCGGGTAGCGCGTGCCGAAAGCCCGCACGGCCGCCTGGTAGCTGCGCCGCAGCTGCCGCTCGCTCAGCACAAACAAGGGCGAGCCGAACCGGGCCACCAGCTCCGCCACGGGCACCCCGTCGAGGGCCGTGGTGGGCGCGGCCCCGGCCCGCGGCCCGAATTTGTGCAGCGCGCCAGCCGTGAGCTTGCGGATAGTGGGCCGTTCGTAAGGTTGTTTCATGGGTTGGTAAGAAAACGCGGAGGCAAGGGCGGGAAAGAGCAAAACAACGTCTGCCATCCTGAGCGCAGTGAAGGACCTTATCACCGCTGAACGCTCGGCCGTAATAGCAAATGGCATGGACGTGATAAGGTCCTTCGCTGCGCTCAGGATGACAGGTTTTGTTCCCTGCTAAGCGTCGGCTCAAAGTTCACCCAGCGCGGCCACTTGCTGGAAGTCGGTGTGGTCGGTAATCAGGTCCCAGGCGTAGCGCACGAACATCTTGCCCACCGCGTACTCCTCCATCATCATCACGGGCAGGCCCAGGGCCAGGCGGAGCAGGGCAGCGGGCTGGTTCTGGCCGGCGGCGGCCGTGAGGTATATCCAGGCCGGAAAGCGGGGGTTGATTTCGAGAATCACCAGCTCATCGGCCGACGTCCGAATCAACTCCAGCTCGAAGCCGCCGCGCCAGCGCGTGGCCTCGGCAAAGCGGCGGGCCAGGGCCAGCAGCGCCTCATCTTCCAGCGTAATGCCCGCCCAGGCCTTGCCCCGGTCCGTGATGGTGAGCTTGCGCATGGGCACTGCGCTCAGGGTGCGGCCGTGCCCGTCGCCCAGCCCAGCAATGTTGATTTCCTGCCCCGCCACAAATTCCTGCGCAATGAGTGGCACGCCCCACAGCCCGCTCAGCCGCCCAAACGCCTGCTCGGCCTGCGCCAGCGAGTGCACCACGGCGGCGTCGTAGTAGCGGCCCTTCAGCACCAGCGGCCAGCCCAGGGTTTCGGCGGCAGCGGGCAGCTCGAAGGCGCTGTGCAGGGGCCGGCTGGCGGGCGTGCGCAGCCCGTGCGCCGCCCCGAAGGCGGCCAGGTTCAGCTTGTCGCGGGCATCGAGCTGGGCCAGCGTCGGCAAGAACGTGTGGATGCCCAGCGCCCGCAGCTCGGGTTCCAGCTTGATGAAGTTGAACAGCTCGGCGTCGAAGTTGGGGATGAGCACGGCCACGTCCTCCCGCTCGCGGATGTGGGCCAGCCGCGCCAGGAGCGCCGCCGTGCCGGCCGATGGGTAGGGGAGCTGATAGGTCTTGTCCACCAGCTCGCGCAGGTAGATGCCCGGCTCCAGGGCCTCGTAGCTCAGCCCGATGATGCGCAGGTCGAAGTCCGTGGTTTCGCGCAGGGCGCGGATGACGGCCACACCCGGCCCGGGGCTGTCGGTGGCGTTGAGGCCGGTCACGGCCACGGTCAGGCGCGGTCGTACCTGGTAAGGCCGGGAGTTGGAAGGGGGCACGGATTATTGGTCTAGCAGGTTGAAGTCGCGCAACTGGGCCAGCAGGTCGTCCCAGTCCTTTTCCAGCTGGCCGGGGGCCACGTTGTAGCGCTCCAGAATGTCGGCCTTGATGGCAGCCACGTCCATCCCCGCCTTGGCGCAGGCCAGGATGTCGGCCGCCAGCGGGTTGGCCGCGAAAGAGTCGCCGGTGGCGGGATTGAAGATGAATCCGGCCTCGCTGGTGGCAATGTTGGGCTTGAGCTTCATGAGAAGGGAAAGGTAGGCAGAACAGGTTGGAGCTGGTTTCTAGAAGAACGTCATGCAGAGCGCAGCGAAGCATGACGGGCAATGAAGCATTGCCACCCCCCCTACGGAATTACCTCCACCCAGCCCTTGAACTTGCGGCCGTCGGTGTACGTGGCGAGGTAATAATACAGCCCGCCCACGCCCTGGCCGCCCCACTGAAATCCGCGCTCCGAGGAGGCAAACACCTGCTGCCCCCAGCGCGAGAAGATTTTGATGCCCGCAAACTTATTGTCGCAGAAGTCCACCGGCAGGTCGGGCATGCGCAGGAAGTCGTTCAAGCCGTCGCCGTTCGGTGTGATGACGTTGGCTGGGCGGAAGGCTGTCTCATTGGCTACCGGCACCACTTCGAAACGGATGGCCCGCTCCTGCGGCAGCGGCACGCAGGGGCCGGTCTCGGTCAGTTTAAAATGAACAACCAAGCCGTCATTGTTGCCAATGGCCGCCACGGTCGCGCAAGTGGGCTCCCAGATGAAGGTGCCGTTGGCCTGCCCCGCGCCGTTCTGCGCCGCAAACTGCATGCCCATGGCGGCCAGGCCAAAGCCCTCGCCGGTGGCGGTAAGGGCCAGGGCGTTGCGGTCGGCGTCGGTGCCGGTCAGGGTGGCGGTGTAGCGCTGGCCCAGCGTCACGCGCACCACCGTGGGCGTGGCGTCCACGGTCGGGACCGGGGCGGGCGGGAAGCTGCTGGTGAGCACCGGGGCCGCGTTGGTGCCCTGCGTGGCGGTGAAGGCCACCCGGACGGTATCGTGCTTGGGCAGGCTGCAGCCGTTATCAGCCACAATGAGGTCGAGCAGATACACCTTGCCTTTGGTATCGGCGCAGTCGGGAAAACAGAGGGTGGCGGTAAGCGTATCGGGCGCGCCGGCCGCGCGCACCGTGCCGCTGGTACTGGTGGTGAAGGTGGGCGCGGGCACCGTAAAATTGACCGGCCGGGTGCTCATGGTAAGCACCGAATTCGGGTCGGGGTCGGTGTAGCGAATGGTGAGGCAGCGGTTGCCGCCGGGCAGCAGGCGCAGCGTGTCGCGGCCGGGACGGTACAGCGCGGCGCTGTTGGCCGCGTGCACCTGCAGCTTGGGCGCTACGTTGGTAGGGCAGTTCAGCACATAAAGCTGGAAGTCGCGCCGCGTCTCGCCGATTTTCACCCCCTTACGGTACTCTGAGCAGCGTACCCCGAACACGAACAAGCCCAGGCTGCTGGCCCGCACCGTGAGGCGGCCGGTGTGCGCATCGATGCCCAGGGCCGGCGAGCCCGGAATCTGGTTGGTGGTGCTCAGGCCCGGGTTCCAGGTGATGGGCGCGTAGGGCGCGGCGCTGGGCGTGGGCGCGGTGTTATTGGCCGCCGCCGAGGCGTGGCCATTCAGCGGCGTCACCATGTCGTAGATGAGCGAGTCGCCATCGGGGTCCACGCCGCCAAAATCGTAGTAAAACAACTCGCCCCGGCACGCATAGTCGCCCAGGGGCGGGAAAATGCGCGGCGTGGAGTCAAGGAAAGCCGCGCCATTGCGAACGACGGCCGGAAATTCGAGGTAAAAGGTCTGGGCAGCGCCGCCGGGGTTCACAATGTTGCCGATGGTGATGTTGCGGCAGCAGCGCTCCACGGCCACGTAGTAGCCGCCGGGGTTGGCGTAGGTAGCGGCGTCCAAGACGATGTCTTTGGTGTACACCAGCTTGCGGGTGCTCAGCGAGCCCACGGCGCAGGCCGGGTTGGTGTATTGCACAAAGGTGTTGGAGGTGAGCGGCAGCGTCAGGTTCACCACGCGCTGGTTGGTGGCTTTCACAAAAATGCTGGCCAACAGGCTCTGGTCGAGGGCCTGCGGGTCGCCGTTGATGGCATCAAAATACAGGTTGAGGCTGAGCGTATAGGTGCTACCGGACTTGTATTGCAAATCCAGCTCGCCGCCCACAATGTGCGTGGCCGATGCCGCCAGCGGCAGCAGCAACAGCAGCAGAAGACCAAGCGAGCGGAGGGTATTCATGGTGATAGTGAAGATAATAAATCTGGCGGTGGCAACCTAAGAACCTCACCCCTCGGCAGCAGCCGGAAGATGAGGTTCCGTTGCGCCGGATTAGTTAGCGCCCGTGCCGGTACCGGTGCCGGTTCCCGTACCAGTGGTGGTCGTGGTAGTAGGCGTGGTCGTGGTGGTGGTTTTCTTGGTGCAGCCGCCGTTGGGGCGCACGTTGTCTTTCTCGCAGCCCGAGAAGCTGCTCATGGAGCACAGCAGCGCCGCGGCGCTGGCAAAACGAAGTACGGAGGTTAAGCGCATGGTTACTAAGAAAATGGTGGTTGAAAAAATGAATTGAAAAAGAAAAATGGGGAACGAGCTTAGTGGATGTTGCCGCCCACGGCCAGGCCGCTGGGCACGGCGGTGGGCACGGTACGGTCGTAGCTGGCGGCCGTGAGCGACTGCAGAAAGGCGATGATGTTCTGCGGGTTGGCGACTTTGCCCGGAAACAGCGGGTCGCGCTGCTGCACGCTCACGTGCGGGTTGGCCGAAGGGGCCTGGCCCCGGCCGGGGTCGTAGAAATTGAGCACGGCCTGCAGGTTGGGCAGCGTGCCGCTGTGCATGTAAGGGGCGGTGAGGGCCACGTTGCGCAGGCTGGGCGTGCGGAAGGCGTAGCTGCCATTGGCGCCTGCGTCGGAGGCGGGGTTCTTGGTGTTGTCGGCCACGCCGAGCACGTGCAGCTGGTAGTCGCTGAGCATCGGCCCGCTGTGGCATTTGGCGCAGCCGCTGGTCACGAAATCGTTCAGGCCCTGCACCTGCTGGGCCGTAAGGGCCGATTTGTCGCCGCGCATGTACTGGTCGAAGGGTGCATCGGTGGCCACCAGCGTGCGCTCGAAGCAGGCAATGGCCTTGCCGATATTGGCCGCCGTGATGGGCGTGGCCTCGGCAAACGCGGCGCTGAACAGTGGCCCATACGCCGCGATGCCGCGCAGCCGCGCCACCACCGAATCGAGGGCCACGCCCTCGGCATATTGGTGGCCGCGCATCTCTTCCAGCGTGGCCACCGGCATCAGCGACTGCGTTTCGAGCGACTGCGCCCGCAAATCCCAGAACATGGCGGCCGTGGCGGGCTGGCAGCTGCCATCAGCAGCCATGCTGTTGAATGCGGCGTTGAGGACGGTGGGCGTGTTGCGCTTGTTGAAGGGAAAATCGTTGGGGGCGCGGAAGTGGCGGGCGGTGCCCAGGCCCTGGCCGTTGCTGCCAATGGCCAGGTCGATGGCGTCGGCGTAGCCGCTGGCGGGGTGGTGGCAGCTGGCGCAGCTCACGTCTTTGCCGCCCGACAGCACGGGGTCCCAGAACAGGGCGCGGCCCAGCGCTATTTTGGCCGCGCTGCTCGGGTTGTTAGCCGGGGCGGTTGCCACCTGCGGCAGCGCCGTGAGGGTGGCCAGGTCGGCGGCGTTGGGCGTGGCGGGCTGTTTCTGGCAGGCCACTACCACCAGCAGCACGGCGGCGCCCACCATCGAAGCAACCCGGGGAAGTAGAGACGAGGCCATGGAAAAAGCGGGGGAGGGGCGGGGTTGAAACAGCGGCCCGGCCAGTCCGGGAATGGCGGGGTTGGTTCAAATTTGCAGGCCCTCTATAGGCCGGCCCAACTGCAATCGGCGAGTTACTGCCCGGCGTCGCCCATTCGCCCGTTTAACCCCCCAAACGGCGAGGCCGAAAACTGACCATTCGGCCCCGCCGGCACCAGCGGCCGAAAGCGCCGATTGGGCGATACCACGCCCCCGCTGGCCGATGTGAGGCCCAGGCACCCCAAGCCGCGGTTGTAGCTTGCGGAGCAATTCCTTGTCACCACTTCTATGGCGTTACCGCTACTCCGTTCGGCTTCCACGCTGCTGCTGCACGCCTTGGTCTGGGGCTTGGTGGCGGTGCTGTTGGTGGCCCAGCAGCCCGATTACCCCGGCACCAAACCCACCGAGTTCTGGCTGACGCAGGCCGTGGTGTTCGGGCTGCTGGTGGGCGTGTTTTACCTGAATGTGCTGTGGGCCGCGCCGCGCCTGCTGTACGGCGGCAAAGCCTGGGCCTATGTGGCCCTGAATGCGGTAGTGGTGCTGGCGGTGCTGGCCATTCATCAGCAGGTGGAGCAGCGGCTAGGCGTGCCCGAGCTGGTGGCCACCGCCCGCGAAGCCGTCCTCAACCCGCCCAACCCGTGGTCGGGGCCGCGCCCGCACCCGCAGCTGGGGCCCGACGAAGGCCGCCCATTATTCAACACCGGCGTGCTGCTGATTACGCTGCTGGTGCTGGGCATTGCCACCAGCCTCGCGGCCATGCAAAAGGGCCAGCGCGACGCCGAAAGCCGCCTGGAGCTGGAGCGCCGCCAGGTCGCTACTGAGCTCAGCCTGCTTAAAGCCCAGATTAACCCGCACTTCTTCTTCAACACCCTCAACAACATCTACGCCCTCACGCTGCTCGACGCCGACCAGGCCCGCGCCGCCCTGCACCGCCTCTCGCGCATGATGCGCTACGTGCTGTACGAGTCGCCGGCCGGCCATACGCGTTTGAGCCAGGAAATCAGCTTCCTGCGCGATTATATTGAACTGATGCACCTGCGCCTGACCAACAAAGTGCAGGTCAAATTTGAGATGCCCGACCCGCTCAGCCCCGACCCCTTCATCGCGCCCATGCTGTTTCAGCCGTTTGTGGAGAATGCGTTTAAGCACGGCGTGAGCGCCACCGCGCCCAGCTGCATTACCATCCAGCTGCGCCAGCCCACGGCCACCACCGTCGAGCTGTGCGTGCGCAACACCGTATTTCCCGACCGGCCCGCCGATGACGACGAGCCCGGTGGCATTGGCCTGGCCAACACCCAGCGCCGCCTCGATTTGCTGTACCCGCAGGCCCACACCGTGCGCGTGCAGCCCCGCAACCCCGCTAACGAGTACGAAGTATGTCTCCATCTGAACCTGTAGCGCCCGCCCCTTTGGTAATCAACTGCATGGCCGTCGACGACGAGCCGCTGGCCCTCGGGCTGGTCTGTTCTTTTATCGAGCAAACGCCGTTTCTGCGCCTCGCTGGCCGGCACGAAAGCGCGGTGGCCGCCCTGCGCGCCCTGCACGAGCAGCCCGAAATCCAGCTGCTGTTTCTCGACATCAAGATGCCCGACCTCAGCGGCCTGGAGCTGGCCCGGGTGCTGCAAAATGGCCCCCGCGTCATCTTCACCACCGCCTTCAACCAATATGCCCTCGAAGGCTTCCGCGTCGATGCGCTCGACTACCTGCTCAAGCCCTTCAACTACGAGGAATTCCTGCGTGCCGCCCTTAAGGCCCGGGCCTTTTTTGAGCTGAAACAAGCCGGCAAGGTGCCGGCGCCGGCTGCTCCGGTGGCTGCGGCGGCCACCGCGCCGCCCGAAGAAGATTACATCTACCTGAAGGTGGAGTACCAGCTGGTGCGCGTGCCCCTGGCCGATATCGTGTATGTAGAGGGGCTGAAGGACTACGTGAAGGTGCACCTGGCCAGCCAGACGCGGCCGCTGCTCTCGCTCACCAGCCTGCGCGGCATGGAGGAAAAGCTGCCCGCCAGCAAGTTTCTGCGCATCCACCGCAGCTACATTGTGGGGCTGGGCCACATCCAGTCGGTGGGGCGCAGCACGGTACAGATTGCCGGCGAAACCCTGCCCGTGAGCGACGGCTACCGCGAGGCCTTCGACCAATTTTTCAGCCGCTGGAAATAAACTTTGGCGTGGCCCGATAATCCGATTAACCTTCACGCTGCGTTAATATTTGCCGTCCTATCTTGCCTGAGTTATGAGCGAGAATCTGACCGACTTCTTCGATACCGACGGCCGTCCTGCACCCGCCGATGCCGCCGCCGAAACCGCTGAGCGCAAGCTCAAAGTGTGGGCCGTGCTTAATGCGGTGAACCAGGGCCTGATGGCCGCCGATGAAGCCTGCGCCGCCTACGGCATCAGCCCCACCGAGCTGGAAGAGCACCGCGCCGGCTGGCTCGATTTCGAAGCCGGCAGCCGCTGATGGCCCGTTTGGGCTGGAATTAACTTTTGCCGTCCTTTGTCTGAATACCCGGCCGCGAATTTTCGCGCAGCCGGGTATTTTTGTTTCAACTGCTACCTTTAGCCGTCCATAGCACCTCTTCATGCCTGAAAATTATCCTACCGCTGTCCACGTTTTGCCCCAGCTGCTCAAAGCGCCCACCGGCATCGAAGGGCTCGACGAAATCACCGAAGGCGGCCTGCCGCTGGGCCGGCCCACGCTGATTTGCGGCAGCGCCGGCTGCGGCAAAACCCTGATGGGCATCGAATTTCTGGTGCGCGGCATTCTGAACTACAACGAGCCGGGCGTGCTCATGGCCTTTGAGGAAACCGGCCCGGAGCTGGCCGCCAACGTGGCCTCGCTGGGCTTCGACCTGAAGGGCTTGCAGGAACGCCAAATGCTGCGCCTCGACCACGTGCACATTGACCGCTCCGAGATAGAGGAAACCGGCGAGTACGATTTGGAGGGCCTGTTCATTCGCCTGGGCCACGCCATCGACAGCATCGGGGCCAAGCGCGTGGTGCTCGACACCATTGAGGCCCTGTTTTCGGGCTTCCCGAACCAGGCCGTGCTGCGGTCGGAAATCCGCCGGCTGTTTCACTGGCTCAAGGAAAAGGGCGTCACCACCATCATCACCGCCGAGCGCGGCGACGGCACCCTCACCCGGCAAGGGCTGGAAGAATACGTGTCGGACTGCGTGATTCTGCTCGACAACCGCGTGATTGACCAGATTACCACCCGCCGGCTGCGCGTGGTGAAGTACCGCGGCAGCACCCACGGCACCAACGAATACCCTTACCTCATTACCGAAGACGGCATTTCGGTGCTGCCCGTGACCTCGCTGCGGCTCGACCACGCCGTGTCGGACCACATTGTGTCGTCCGGCATTCCGGCCCTCGACGACATGTTTGGCCTGCACGGCTACTACGAGGGCAGCAGCGTCCTCATCACCGGCACGGCCGGCACCGCCAAAACCACCCTGGCCGCCGGCTTTGCCGATAAAATTTGCCGGGACGGGGGGCGCTGCATCTTTTTTGCCTTTGAAGAATCGCCGGCGCAGCTGCTGCGCAACATGGCGTCGGTCAACATCAACCTGAAGGAGCACGTAGCGGCCGGCCGGCTGCTCATCGAGGCCACCCGGCCCACCCTCAACGGCCTGGAGCAACACCTCGTGACGCTGCACCGCTTGGTGAAGGAGTTCAAGCCCACGGCCGTGGTCATCGACCCCATCACCAACCTCATCACCGTGGGCAACGTGAACGAGGTGCGCAGCATGCTCACCCGCCTCATCGATTTTCTGAAGGTCAACGGCATCACGGCCCTGTTCACGGCGCTGGTAACCGGGCGCGGCCTGCAGCAGGAAATGACCGAAGAAGGCGTGTCGTCGTTGGTCGATACCTGGATTTCGGTGCGCGACCTGGAAGGAGTGGGCGAGCGCAACCGCGGCCTGAGCATCCTCAAGTCGCGCGGCATGGCGCACTCCAACCAGGTGCGCGAATTCATCGTGACCCCGCACGGCATTGAGCTGCTCGACGTGGTGCTCGGGCCCACCGGCATCGTGACCGGGGCCAGCCGCCTCACCCAGCAAATGCAGGAACACGCCGAAGCGCTGGCCGCCCAGCAGGAAGCCGACCGCCGCGACCGCGAGCTGGAACGCCGCCGCCGCATGCTGGAAGCCAACATTGCCAACCTGCGCACCGAGTTCGAATCGGTGGAGGAGGAGCTGCGCCTAATCAGCTCCAACGAGCAAAACCGCCAGCAAACCCGGCTCAACGGCCACCAGCGCATCGCGGCGGCCAATCCCTCGGCCTCTAGCGCCCCCAGCGCCGAAAGCGGCCAGTAACCCAAACCCCCGGAATGCCGTAGCATTCTATCCCACCACCCGTTTTATGCCAGAAGTAGCCGCCGTTGAATTAGAAGAAGAAGGCCTCCAGGAAACGTGGGAACTGCGCTTGTACGTGGCCGGCCAAACGCCCAAGTCGGTGACGGCCCTGGCCAACCTGAAGAAGTATTGTGAGCAGCACCTCAAAGGCCGGTACAAGTTGGAAGTGGTTGACCTGCTGGTGAATCCGCAGCTGGCCGAGGGTGACCAGATTCTGGCCATTCCCACGCTGGTGCGCAAGGTGCCCGAGCCCATCCGCAAAATTATTGGCGACCTCTCGAATGAAGAGCGGGTGCTGGTGGGGCTCGACGTGCGCCCCGCCACGAGCAAATAACCGCGCCCATGGAACCCTTTACGGACCCCCTGGCCCCACCGGAGCCCGCCGGCCCCGAATACGTGCTGCACCTGTACATAACAGGGGCCACGCCGAACTCGACGCGCGCCGTGCGCAACATCAAAGACATCTGCGAGCTGCACCTGAAAGGGCGCTACGAGCTGCTGATTGTGGATGTTTTCCAGCAGCCCGACCTGGCCGAGCGCGAAGACCTCATTGGGGTGCCCACGCTCATCAAGCGCAGCCCCGGCCTGGTGCGCCGCCTGGTGGGCGACCTCTCGGACCGCGAGCGAGTGCTGAAAGCGTTGGGCATTAATCCATCGGCTGACGAGGCCGGGCGCGATGAGTAAGCCGCTGCCCACAGCTACCGAACTGGCCCGGGCCAACGAGGAGCTGCGCGAGCAGCTGGAAGAAGCCCACGACCTGATTCACGCCATCCGGACCGGCGCCGTGGACGCGCTGGCCGTGCAGGGGGCCGAGGGGCCGCGCATCTTTACCCTGCAAGGGGCCGACCAGAGCTACCGCATCCTCATCGAGCAGATGAACGAAGGCGCCCTGCTGCTGGCCGAAGATGCCACCGTGCTCTACTGTAACGCCAGCCTGGCCGACCTGCTGCACTGCCCGCTGGGCGAAATAATGGGCCGCAGCTTCGACGAGTTTGTCCCCTCAGGCTTCAGGCAAACGTGGGCCGCGCTGATGGACCGGGGCTGGGCCGGCAAAAGCCGCGGCGAACTGCCGCTGCGAACCCAGACCGGGGCGCTGCTGCCCTTCTCGGTGTCGATGAATGTGCTGGAATTCAACGAAACGCTGGCCCTGGCCGTCATCATTACCGACCTGTCGGCACAGCGCGAAATCACGGCCATTCGGGCGCAGGTGGCCGAGCAGAACGCCCTGCTCGACCGCAAGAACGAGGAATTGAAGCGCGAAGAGGCCGCCCGCCTCGCCGGCGAGCGCGCCGCCGCCGAAGCCAGCCGCGTGCTGGAAGGCATCCCCCAGATTGCCTGGACGGCCAACCCCCAGGGGTTAAACACCTATCTCAACCGCCGCTGGTTCGATTACATTGGCCGGGAAAATGCCAAGGGCCCCGACCAGGGCTGGGCGGCCCACCTGCACCCTGCCGACCGTCCCGCCTCCGGGCAGCGATGGCAAGAGTGCCTGCTATCCGGCGAGCCCTACGAGGTGGAGTACCGCTTCCGCAACCGCGCCGGCGACTACCGCTGGATGCTGGGCCGCGCCCTGCCCTCGCGCAACGCGCAGGGCGAGATTATCCAGTGGATTGGCACCTGCACCGACATTCACGAGCAGAAGCTGGCCCTGGAGCGCATCGACCAGGCCCAGCAGCAATTGCGCGACAATAACGAACTGCTCACCCGCGTCAACGCCGACCTCGACAACTTCATCTACACGGCCTCGCACGACCTCAAAGCGCCCATCAGCAACATCGAAGGCCTGCTCGATGCCCTGCTGCTGGAGCTGCCGGCCCCCACGGCGCAAAGCGAAGAAGTGCAGCCCCTGCTCGACCTGATGCTGGACTCGGTGAACCGTTTCAAGCGCACCATCGAGCACCTCACCGAAGTGTCGCGGCTGCAAAAGGAGCATCGCAGCTACGTGACCCCGGTCGACCTGGTGGCCATCATCCACGACGTGCGCCTCGATTTGGAACCGGTTATTCAGAGCACGGAGGCCCGGCTGGAAATCGACGTGCAGGCCGCCACGGTGCTGTTTTCCGAAAAAAACCTGCGCTCGGTGGTCTTCAACCTGCTCAGCAACGCCCTGAAGTACCGCGCCCCCACGCGGCCGCCGCACGTGCGCCTGCGCACCTGGGCCGAAGCGGGCCACGTGGTGCTCGAAGTGCGCGACAACGGCCTGGGCTTTGATACCGCGTATGCCGACCGGCTGTTTGGCATGTTTCAGCGCTTCCACGACCACGTGGAGGGCTCGGGCATTGGCCTGTACATGGTGAAAAAAATGGTGGAAAATGCCGGCGGCCGCATCACCGTGGCCTCGACGCTGGGCGCGGGCAGCGTGTTTACGGTGTACTTTGCCAATGAATAAATTGCGCCGCCCGGACCCGGCTTTGCCGGCATCGGGTCGGATTGAATGCCTATGCAAAAACTCGCCTGCGTCCTGCTCGTCGATGACGACGCCACCGCCAACTACCTCAACCAGCTGCTGCTGAAGCGGCTGGGCGTGGCCGAGCAGGTGCTGGTGGCGCTCAACGGCAAGGAGGCCCTGGACCTGCTGCACGTGCATTGCCAGACGCCTTTTGCCGACTGCCCGGTGCTGATTCTGCTGGACGTGAAAATGCCCGTGATGGACGGTTTTGCCTTCCTCGAAGCCTTCGAGCAGCTACCCGCCGTTCAGCGCGAGGCCATCACCATCGTGATGCTGACCACTTCGCTGCACCCCCGCGACGTGGAACGGGTGCAACAGCTCAACATCGGCGGCTTTTTCAACAAGCCCCTGAACCGGGGAAAGGTCAACGACATTTTAAAAAAGCACTTCGGCCGCCAACTACCGGAAGAGTAAGCGGTGCTGCCACCTACGGATAGCCCCACGGCCGCGCCGCGCTACGGAATCAACAAAATCTTGCCCGCGCTTTGGCGGCTTTCGAGGTAGCGGTGGGCAGCGGCCCCGTCGGCCAGCGCAAACTGCCCGGCGATGTGCACCCGCAACGCTCCGGCCGCCACCAGACCGAATAGCTCCGCGGCCCGGCGCTGCCGCTCCCCGCCCGAGTCGAGATAATTCCACAAATCGCCACCGGTCAGCGTCTTCGATGAGTCCATGAGCTGGCGCGGGTCGACCGGGGCGGGGTTGCCGCCGGCCATGCCGTAGAACACCACCGTGCCCCTGGTTTTCACCGCCTCCAGGCTTTGGGCCAGGGTGCTGCCCACGCTGTCGTACACGGCATCGGGGCCCTGGCCGTGGGTGTGGGCGCGCAGCTGGGCCGCCCAGTCGTCGGAATATAAAAAAACGGCCTCTGCCCCCAGCTCGTGGGCCACTTTGGCTTTTTCGGGCGAGGAGGTGAGGCCCAGCACCCGGCCGCCACGCTGGCGAATAAGCTGGGTGAGGAGCTGCCCCACGCCACCGGCCACGGCGTGCACCGCCACCACATCGCCGGGCTGCACGGGGTAGCTGTCGTGGCTGAGGTAGTGGGCCGTGAGCCCTTGGAGCAGCAGCGCCGCTCCCAACTCGAACGATACGCCGGCCGGCAGCGCCAGCAGTTTCTCGGCCGGGGCCAGCACCAGCTCGGCATTGGCAAAGGGCACGTCGGCAAAGGCTACCCGGTCGCCCGGGCCAAAGTCCAACACCTCGGCCCCCACGGCTTCTACCACGCCGGCCGCTTCGTAGCCGGCCAGGTAGGGCGGCCGGCCCAGCAGGTGGTAGTGCCCCTGGCGGCGGTACACGTCGGCATAGTTCAGGCCGATGGCGCGGGTGCGCACCAGCACTTCGCCGGGGCCGGGCGCAGCCGGGGCCGGCACCTCGGCGTAATACAGAACCTCGGGGCCGCCAAAGGTGTCAAAACAAAGGGCTTTCATAACGCGAAAAACAGCATGGGAGGGTAAAATTAACCACTGTTTTTTGCCGGACTGCGTGCGCGTTCGTTCTGAAAACCTGGTTCCTTCTGGTGGTGCCGCCTACTGCCGCTCCAGGGCGGCGCGGTCCCAGTTCGATAAGTCGGCCGCGGCGGCGTAGGTGCTTTGCAGGAAGTCGAGCACGGTCTGGCGCGGGTTTGGGGCGGTGCGGGCGGCTTCGTAGGGCAGGAGAAATTCGCCCATTTCGGAGTTGAAATATGCTTCGGCGGGCTGAATGGCGGCCTCGGCCAAGCCCGGCACGCCGGGGTACACGTAGCTGTAGAAGGCGGCGGCCTGGCCGTTGCCGCCGGGCCACCAGCCCGCCGCGCTTTGCTCGGCCGAGTACGATTCGCGGGTTACCCAGTCGGCCAGATGCGGGATGCCGCCGGGGTGCGGCGGCGCGGGCCGCCCCGAAAAGCGCGTGACGGCCAAATCGAAGCTGCCCCAGAAAAAATGCACCGGGCTGCACTTGCCCGTAAAGCCCCCCCGAAACTCGTTAAGCACGGCATCGGCCCGCAACAGCACCTGCCAGAACTGCTGCACGGCCGCCGCGTCGTAGGAGCAGTGGTGCTCATCCTGGGTAAAGGGCGTGGCTTCCTCCAATTCCACCGGCACGGGCCATATTTTGACGTGAATGCCGGCTTCGCGCAGCAAGGCGCGGTAGTGGTGGTAGAAATCGGCCACGGAACGGGGCTGTAGCGCCAGTTCCCAACTGCGGCCGTCGCTGGTGTGCAGGCGCAGGCAGTGGTGGTTGAAGTCGAACACGACCTCGCAGGAGCCCCCGGTGTAGGGCATCGCGCCGGTAGAAAGGCCGCGCGGCGTCACATACAGCGGCACCTGCCACCAGTGGTTCACCATGGGGCTGAGCGCCAGGCGGGTCTTGCCCACCATCTGGGTCCAGAGGTGCAGGGTTTGGCGGGTGTCGTCCCAGTTGGTGGGCAGGGCGGGCCAGTGGTCAGCAGTGAGTTGGGGCATGATGAAGCAGGCCGGAGCGGGAGTTAGCTTTCCTAAGTTAACAGAAAAACTGCGAGCACCTGCTTCCCAAAGATGGCCCTGCTGCCGGCCCGGGCTACGAGCCGAGCAAATCGTGCTTGGCGGCAAACGCAACCAGGCCCGCCACGCTGGACGAGCCGGTTTTCTCCAGCAGCCGTTGCCAGTGGCCTTCTACGGTGCGGCGGCTGAGGCACAGCTGCTCGGCGATTTCGCTGGCCCGGCGGCCTTCGCAAATCAGGCACAGCACTTCCTTTTCGCGCGGGGTGAATTCCAGCAGCTCCGGCAGTTTGGTGACGGGCTGGCGGGTGGGTTTCTGCACGCCCCGCATCAGCGCCCGCGAAATGCGGGGCGTGAAGTGGTAGCCCGTGGTGAGCACCTCCTCGATGGCGTGCACCAGCTCTTCCTGGGTGGCGTCCTTGGGTAGGTAGCTGCGGGCTCCCAGCTTCATCATCTGGGTGATGTATTTATCGGCCGAAAACATCGAGAGCACAATGATTTTCAGTCCCGGAAACTCTGCCAGCAGGAGCTGGGCTACCTCCGGCCCGTCCATTTGGGGCATCTGCAAATCAAGCAGCACCACATCGGGCAGCTGCTGCCGGCACAAGTCTACCAGCACGCTGGCCTCGGCAGTTTCCGTAATGCTGGCCACAAAGGGCAGCGGTTCGAGGATGTAGCGCAACCCCTGGCGGAACATGGGGTGGTCGTCGAGGAGGGCAATGTGGGCCGGGGCGATGGGGGAGACCATAGAATGGGGGTGACCATTAGAATGACGAAGGAAAGAAAAATAACCTTAACTCGACAGTAGCGGTAGCTCCACCACCATGCGGGTGCCCTCCCCAGGAGTGCTGTGGCGGCGCAGGCTGGCGCGCAGCATCTGCACCCGCACCTCAATGCTGCGCAGGCCCGCCCCACTGTTTTTGCGGCCCGGGCCGCTCACGCTGGCCGCAAACCCACAGCCGTCGTCCTCCACGGCCAGCGTCAGCAGCTGAGGCGTTTGGTGCAGTTGCACCAACAGGTAGGTGGCACCCTTGGCGTGTTTGAGGGCGTTGTGCAGCAGCTCCTGGCAAATGCGGTACAGGGCCAGCTCCTGGGCCAGGGCCAGGGGTTGGCCGTAGTCCATATCCAGTTCGATGGCCAGCTTGCCGGTTTCGTTGCACACGTCCACCAGGTGCTGAACGGCCTCGGCCAGGCCGTAGCGCGAGAGCACGGCCGGGTACAGGCTGTGCGACACGCTGCGCACGTCCTGCACGGCCGCCGTCATGAGTTCTTCGATGAGGCCCAGCAGCTCGGGCGGTGGGACCTGGTTGGGTAGGCTGGTGAGCCGGTTAATCAGGAGCTTGGCCGTGGCCACGGTCGAGCCAATGCCATCGTGCAGGTCTTGCCCGATGCGTTCACGCTCCCCTTCCTGCGCCTCAATAATGGCCACCAGCAGCTGCTGCTGATGAATGGCCTCGGCGGTGCGCATGTGGAGCTGCTGCTGGAGCAGGCGCTTCTGGTACGTCACCAAAAAAACCAGCAGCGTGCCGGCCGCCAGCAGCATCACCGCGATGCCGCTAAATAGGAGTTGTCCAAACGTTACTTCCGCTGGGGGAGCCATAAGGCCAGGCTGTAGCAGCTATAAAGCATAATGAACAAAAACGAATGTATCATCCAGACGTTGGCGTTCAGCTGGTGGGAATAGTTCAGCAGGTAGTTGCTGAAAATAGCAATCTGCAGATAGCCCAGGTAATATATCAATAATCCCGTCGATACCCAGAACATGGGCTCGCGCCGCAGCTGCATCACGCGCAGCTCGCGCAGCAGCTTGCGGAAATAAAGCCCCACCAGCAGCAGCACCAGTGCTCCTTGAACCACCTGCTGGCCGGGCCGAAACTGGGCCAGCGCGCCCGGGGCCATGCTATCGAACAAGGCATACGCCGCAAAGCCGCCTACCAGCCAGGGCACGGCCCGGGTGAAGGTAGGCGACTCAAGCGTGTGCCGATAAACCAGGGCCAGCAGGGTGAACTCGCCAACCATGTACACCGGCATCAAAAACATATTGTTGCGGTGCTGAATCATGAACGTAAAAGCCAACACGTTCATCGGCAGGATGAAACCGATAAGCGCGGTGAGGTAACGTAGATTCAGCGGCAGCTGGCGAAAGCGAATCAGGCCGATGATTCCCGCCACCAATACCGGCAACATCGTCAACCGCATCACCAGTTGCTGCAACGAAAGATGGAAAAGGTCAGTCATAGGGTACTTGCCTTCCTCCGTCAGAACCGGCAATGAATGAGTTGCTTTGTTGTCATTCTTCAGGTGCCGGGAGGGCACGGAAAGGCCATGTCAAAAGCGCGCGATGCGACTCCCAGACCACGGGCGGCCTGCCCACCGACGGGAGCCTGAAGCACCAGCCCGAACGTTTTCGTCAAATCGGCCTCCGAGGTAGCGGTAGGGGCGTGGTACTCGTGTAGGCCCAGGGCCAGGCTGATGTTCTGGCCCGGAGCGGACTCGGCGCCAAAGAGCGCCGACACAAAATCCTTTATCTCAAAGTTGTAGCCTTCGAGCGTGACCGGCTCGTGCGTGGTGGCGTCGTAGGAGGTAAACATGTTCGCCATGATTTGTTCCGCATCGTGCCAGTTTGCCTGCCAGTCAGCGGCCAGGTCCAGCGGAATTGGCTCACCCAATACTGCCTTCGAGTTGTTGGCCGTGAAGTAGGGGTCGGGCAGGTAGTAAGCCGACAGCGGGTAGCCGGTGGCATCGGTGGCAAACAGGACGAGGTTGAACCGCTCTCCTTGCGTGCTGGGCATGAGCAAAAACCGCGCTCTAATCTGGCGAACCCCGACGGCCGAAACCAGCCATTTTATGCGCTCGAGCGGAAAGCTCAGGGCCATCAGGCGGGTACCGTCCGGCCCGAGGAAGGCTTGCGTCAGATTGGCCCCGGACGGCCCGGCAAATTCCTTCCATACCGCCGCGTACTGGTTGTAGTCGTCCTGGCTGAGGAGACAAGATGTTTCAGTGGCATTGCGTGCCAGCGAGTTATCATTCATTGGGGTAGGTGAGTAAGGTTGGTGAAATGATGCATTTTCGGCGGTGAAGCTTTGGAAGATAACGCTTTAAGCTAAACTCATGGTCGAGGTTTCTGGCGGCGGCTTACTTCGCCGGCGAGGCGACCGGGCTAAACTGGTCGCGCGGTGGCACAAAGAACCGCAACAAGCCCGGTGCGTATCCCCGTAGAACTACGGTGTTTCAAAACCGGGTATTTCTACGCTGACTACAGCCCAGTTTCATCCGGTTTTCCCTTGCTCGAGTGCCGGGCTAGGCCGGTAGGAAATCTGCGAAGTGCGCCAAATCCACTTCCCTGGCCACGGCCTGGCCCACTTCCTGCAGCTGCGGAATGTATTCGACGGAGTCCATCTGCTGCACGGTTTCGGGCTTGATGTGGGGCAGCCCCAGCGCGTCGAGGCCGGCGCGGGAAAGGTCGGCGTTGTAGCGCAGGTAGGTGAAAAACTTCTTCTCGATGGAACCCGGGCCAATGTCGCCCTTCAAATCCAGCACCTCGCTATCGATTTCGCCCCCGTGCAGGCAGCGCCCAAACACGCGGCACAGCATGTCCTGCTCATTAGATGCCGCAAACATCAGGGCCGACGGGATGGAGCTGGCGTTGTAGAGCAGGTTCATCTGGCCGGGGGCGAGGTCGGCGTTGGAGCCGGCCGCCGCGCCCGTGCCCACCGACACGAGCAAGAGCTGGTCTTCGCCGGTGGGCCACTCCAGCTTGTAGGGCTTCACGGTGGCCATGAGGAAAAGCTGGAAGGCCGGGTTGTTGTACATGGTCACGCCGCCGTCCACGAACACGAAATCGTCGGTGCCCACAGTCACTACTTCGGGAGGAAAGTAGGTGGGGGCGGCCGTGCTGGCCCGCACCAACTGCCAGAGCGGCAGCTTCAGGTTGCAGCTGTGGTGGCTGATGTCGTTGTACTTGGCCCTGGGGTTGTTGGAGAGCGGCCAGGGCGAGTCGGTGGTGGCGTTGCGCAGAATTAGCAGCAGGTAGGTTTTCAGGGCTTGGCTGCCGAGCGTGGCTTCCGGCTCGCCGCTGCGCTCCCGGATAACTTCCTGGAGCTTTTGGGCCAGCTGTTCGTCCTTGTACTTATTGCGGAAGCGCTTCAGGATGTTGGCCTTGTCGAACATGGCCGGGCCGCTGGCCAGGTAAAACGCCCGGATATCGGTCACGCGCATGCCCAGGCTGAGGCAGGTGGCAATGATGGCCCCGGTGCTGGTGCCCGCAATGTAGTCGAAGTAATCGGCCAGCACGAAGCCCGGGCCGGCGCCGAGGCGCTGCTCCAGGCTGCGCTCCAGCTCGGCCAGAATTTCCAGGGTGATGGTGCCGCGAATGCCGCCGCCGTCCAGCGCCAGCAGCTTGCGCGGACCGGCCTTCGCGTTGATGTCTTGAATTGCCATGAAAACGGTAGTGGAAGTGTGGAAGAGGGGAGAAGGGGTTGGAAATGGCTGTGCCCGGCTCTCGGACAAAAATCGAACTGTCGAGCTTGATTCGGCTGTGAAGTAACAGGTTTTAATTGGACAATGGAGGAGGTAATCAAAAAATAAACCGGCCGAATGAGGCGTAGCTCCTCATCGTGCGGCCAACTCAGTTCACCGAGCCGTTGTAGTCGGCGGGGGTGGTCAGCTCCACTTCGTCGTACTCGCGCCAGCCGTCGCCGGGGGTGGTGGTTTTCAGGTGGGCCCAGCCCATGAGGATGTAATTGTAGTCCAGGTCTTCGAGGCCCACGGCCTGAAATTCGGGCATCTGGCTTTTGGCCACGTAGCATTTGTCGGCCAGGCTGTAGCCGATGCATTTGGCGTACAAGTCGTTGGCGGCGTTGCGCTCGTCGGTGGTCAAATTCACCAAGCGCCGGGCAAAAGGCACCAGCAATTCGGCCTGCGTATCGATGGCGTAGGGCCGCCAGTAAAACACGGAAAGCAGATTGCCGGAAACCAGCCGCGGCCGCTCCTTCGATTTATTCCCCACGTAAGCGCCCACCGTGGCCAGGGTATAGTCGTGTAAGAACTTGTCCAGCAGGCCCTGGGCGCGCTGGTTGTTGGTAAGCATCGCCTGTTCGCTGGCCCTGATTTTGGTAATGGTGGTCATGGGCTCGCCCAGCGCATCGGCCAGCGCGAAGGCGGCGGCTATCTGGCCCTCGTGCGCCAGGGCAGTCGCCAGGTCGGAGAAAGCGACTTGTAGCGGGATTCGGCTAAAGCGGGGCTGGCCGCGAAGCCGTTTGGTGAGTGGCAGAAGTGTATCTATCAGGCCGCGGCGGGTTAGTTCGCGGTGGTTTTGCAAGGGTGCGGAGACGCGGAGCAGCAGGGCGTTGCGCTGCTGTCGGCGGGTGTTGTCGGGGAGCAAGCCGGGCTGGGCGATGGCCCGAATCCAGGCCAGGTTGGGGCGGTATTGGGCGGAGCGGGACAGGGCTTCGGAAAACAGGGAATTGGTGCGGGCGTTGGAGTAGCGGTCCGGCAGGGCGGCTTCCACGAAGGCCACGCTGTCGAGGAGCTGCACCACGGCGCGGTCGGGCTGCGGGCTGCGGGCTTCGTGCTGCAGCTCGTACCGAAAGAAGGCGTCGAACGAGCAGGTGTAGTAGGTTTCGAAAGCCAGCGTTTTGGGGCGGGTGGGCAGCTGCAGATACTGTTGCGGGCTTTGCGCGCCGGTGCTGGCCTCCGTGGTACCGCTGACCTGGTGCGAGAGCTGGGGCGGGGCCAGGTTCCACTCAAAGGAGTTAATCTGATGAACGTTTTTCCGCTTCTGATGCCCGTCCGCGTCGGTCAGCGACGAGTGGGCTTTCGTGCTCGCGAGGAGTCGTTCGAGTTGCCCAAGCGCGCGACTGAATTGCTCAAACGACTCTTGAGCCGCCGCCGGCTGGTGCTTGATTTCGGCCAGATACCCGCCCTGCATCTTGCTCAGAAAAGCACTCAGAAACAGCTCGTCGCGGGTGTTGTAGAACGATTCCGGCACGCCGTCGGCCAGGTCGTGCTCCTCGCTTTCGATGAAAATGGATTCCTGGTGGGCAATGGCCGGAATGGCCCCGCGCAGGGCCGCCCAGGCCTTGTCGCGGCTCGCGGCGGGCACGGAGAAGCTCACGCGGTCAGAATTCAGGTAGCCCGGGTCGACGCCGCCCAGGCGGACGGCATCGGCCCGGTTCAGGTTGGTAATGGTGGCTTTCTGGCTCACGTCGAACACCTGCTCCACCGGGGCTATGCTGAGCAGGCTGTACGTGGTGGCCGCAAATAACTCGTTGAACGTGAAGCCCCCCACCTGGGCACAAGCGTTCAGCAACTGGTGCGTATTGGCGGGGGTGAGCAGCTCGTATTTCACCAGGTAGGGCACCAGGGCAATGCCGCCGTTGGCATCGGTGAGGGTGAGGGGCTGGCGGCGCATGGTGTCGAGGCATTGGGCCAGCTGCGGCAGCTGGCGCAGGGCGGCAAAGGCCATAGCGGCCGTGAGGTAGCCCCCGCTGTGCGGGGTGCTGCTCTCGCGCGAATACAGCGTGCCCGTGGGCGGAAACAGCCGGTTGAACTGCTGAACCGTGCTGGCATCGAAAGGACTTAAGCCCTGGAGGAAAGCAAGCTCGGCGAGGCTGTCGGTACCCTGGCCCAGCAGCACGCGCAGACAAAAGCCGAAAGCCACCGGGCTGGGCGCGGGCCGCACCGTGGTTGGGGTTTCAATTTCCCGCCGCACGTAGGCCCGCAGGTTGTGCAGCAGCTGTTGTTTGACTGCTGCGAGGTGCTGGCGCACCGGTAGCGGCATGCGGCCCGGGCGGTGCTGGGCCGCGTGCTGCTCGTCCCAGGCCAGGTAGTGGGTGAGGGCCATGACGGTACGGGCCGTGAGCACGGCCACCCGCCGTTGCGGCTCGCTGAAGGTAGCCGCGCCGCTGGCCGGGCGATTGATGCTACCGGCCCGGGCCAGGCGGCGCTCCAGGTCGTGCAGCACGGGCCGGATGTAGGGGTTTTCGCGCTCCACCGAATCGTATTCCACGTTGCTGAGGCCGCCGTACATGCTCAGCTCAATGTCCAGGGCCAGGGTGTCATTGGCCAGGGAATCAAGCATGTGGGGGAAGGCGTAGTCGCGGGCTGTCCGGCCGCTGAGCCAGGGGCGGTACAGGTTGTTTTTCAGCCGGTCGGCGTTGATGAAAAACGCGGCCATGTCCCGCACCGCGATGAACGGCGGCTTCTGAAACTCCCGGTCGCGGTCGAAATAGCCATTCACAATGGAATAGGCCACGTAGTCGCTTTGCTGGCGGCGGTGCCGCACGCCCAGCCATACCAGGGCCACCAACAGTAGCGGCAGCAGCACAGCCGCCGCCAGCCGCCACGCCCCGTAGTGGGCCACCAGCAGCGGAAACCGCAGGCGGCGGCGGCTGGCCTTCAGGTAGCGCGTCAGGATGCCGTTCTGGGCGGCCGCCTGCTCTTCGCGCAGCCTTGCATCGGCGGTGGGGCTGGTTTCGAGGTAGTAGGCCAGCCAGTTGGCCGCGCCTTTTTTACCGGCGTGCCACTGGGCAAAAAAAGTGTAGAGGCCAATGGGCAGCAGGAAGCCCGGGCTTTCGTCGTTGGCCTGCCAGCGGCCCACCTGCTGCATAAAATTCTCCGCGATGCGCACGTCGGCGGCTTCCTGGCGCGCCCAGCGGGCCAGGTGCTGCCAGTTCCGAATCAGGCTCTCGTGCGTGATGTCGAGCACGGCATCGGGCGGGAGCACGGCGCGGTCGTCGTCATCCTCCCCCAGAAACGGCGACAGAAACGTGGTGCCCGCCGCCCGGAAGGGCCGCAAAATGCGGCACACCACCGGCCAGGGCAGGTTTTTATCGTCGATAATGGCCGTGATTTGGGCGCCCGTCAGGCGGTTGCGCACCACGCGCTTGCCGTCGGTGCGGGTGAGCACCCGGAACGTCTGCTCGATGACCCGCTCGGCGGTGCCCGGCGGCAGGGGCGGGCTGAAGTCGCGGTTGTACAGCTCGTTGGCCTCGGCGTAGAGCTGGTTGGCGTGGGCATCGAGCACGTTGAGCAGCGAGGGATTGGCCAACAGAAAATCGCGCTGCTGGGCCGGCAGCGTGGCTTGCCACTGCGCAAAACGGATTTGGTCGGCGGCCGGCAGCTCGTCGCTGAGCCCGCCCACCATGGCGTAGTGGAGCAGGTCCATTTCCTCGCGGCCTTCAGCGGCGGCCAGCCAGATGCGGCGCAGCGCATGCTGCAGCACCGGCAGCTGGTCCTGGCCGTGGCCGATGTCGTAGAGCAGGCGCTGCACCAGCCGCTCGCTGATGCGGTTGCCGCTGAGCAGCGCCGGCTCCCGAATCACCTCCACAAACTCGTGGCGCACCAGCCGCGGCACGAAGTACTGGCTGGTCCCAATCTGCTCACTCAGGCCCCGAAACTCGGCGCACTGGCCCACAAAATCGGAGCGCATCGTGCACACAATGTAGATGGGCAGGCCCTCGGCCCGGGCCAGGCGGGTGGTTTCCAGCAGCAGGTTCACCACGGTTTGGGCGGCGGTGTTGGGCGTGTCGCCGTCGTAGTTTTCGGGGTTGGTGAAGAACTCCTCGAACTGGTCGACGACTATGAGCAGGTTGGCGGCATCGCGCTGGTGGCGGCGCTCCTCGGCCGGCGTGAGGTCCGGCGGGGGCGGGGCAGGGCACAGGGCGGAGGTTTTGTAAAGCTGCACCAAAGCCGAAAACCCCTGTTCCAATTCGGTTTCGATGGCCCGGTGGCTGGGCAGGCGCAGCGCCGTGGCCAGGGCCTGCGAAAGGTTGCGCAGGGGGCTGCGCTCGGGCTGAAAGGTGGCCACCGTCCAGCTGCTGTAGCGTGCCCGCAAAAAACCGGCCCGCACCTCGGGCAGCAGCCCGGCAAATACCAGCGACGACTTGCCATCGCCCGAGGCACCGGTTATCATCACAAACCGCTGCTCGGCCAGCAAATTCAGGCACTTGGCCACGTGGCTTTCGCGGCCCCGGAAGTAGATGGCCTCGTCTTCGGTGAAGGTGCGCAGCCCGGTGTAGGGGCAAATGGGGGCGTCGAGCCCGAACAGGGACGACGCGGCGACGGTCGAAGCGTCCATTTAGGCCGGCAGGTTGAGTTGCTGGAACACGCGCCGCACCTCCTCGCTCACGCCTAGATGCGGCTGGATGCGCGAAATGACCTTCGGGGCTTTGAAGCCGTGCATGCGGTTGTGCACCGGGTCATCTTCGCCCACAAACAGGATGGGCGTGCTGGAGCCCGCCCCGCCCACCAGCCGCCACACCTGCTTCACAAACGGCAGAGCCCAGCCGGCGCTGTGCTTGAAATACACCACCGCCAGCTTGCTTTTGGGAATGGCCCGCACCGTGATATCCTTGTATAAATCTTCGCTGTCGGGCTCAATGGTGAGAATTTCCAGCGGAAACTCCTCGCTCAGCCGGTCGGTAATGGCGTTGGCTTCTTCCAAATCCACCTCATTGAAAACGAAGAATATATCCGTTTCCTTCTCGATGATGGGCGCCGGCGGGGCGGCCTGACGGAGGCTGCTGCGCAGGTCCTCGACCAGTTGCATGGCGCTGGGTGCGTTGGTGAAGGTGCACTGCTCGGTGAGCTCGTTGCGGATGGTGTTCACGAAGGCTTTCTGGGCGGGTTTCACGGCCAGGGCCTCATCGGGGCAGTACCACACAAACTGCCGGAAGGCCGGCCGGCTGCCGGCTACCCGCCGCGCCTCCTGGTAGGCATACATCGGGAAGGAGCATTCGTCGTCGTCCTCAAACCGGCGGCCAAACTCATTGCCCAGCAAATGCAGCGCGCACACCGCCGAGGCCAGTGCCTCCTGCGTGCGCAGCCGGAACTCGTTCTCATCCAGCGGGCAGTCGGACGCAGGTACTACGTGCAGGCCGGCTTTGGTGCATACCAGCACCAGTTCCTCGCGCCGGGCCGCCAGCTCCTTCGAGGTCCAGGCCAGAAAAACCACTGGGCCGGCGGCAGCCGACGGCACCTCCGCAATCGGGGCCGGTGTTGCCGGCGACCAAGTCGGAGCTGGGGCAGCGGCAGGCGTACTCTGGTGCTTAGCAGCGGCCACGAGCTCCTTGATGGCGTTGGCTACCTTGTTGATTTGGTTGCGGTAGAGCAGGCCGCCGGCGGGGCGGGGCAGCTCGTCGTCCTTGGCGCGCAGGGGGCGGTTCACGCCCAGGTCCTCGTACACGAAGTCTATCGTACGCAGTGGGCCGCCCATGGTGTGCTCCAGGAGCTGCACATCGGTGGCATCGAGGTTGTGGATGCGCAGGGGCAGGATGCGGCAGCCCACGTTGCCGCTGGGCAGGCGCAGGTGCAGGCCCAGGCGGTCGGCGCTGGCCTGTTGCAGAAAGGGCAGAAACTCGTGCTGCCACGAAAACCGCTCGGTGTCGCAGTAGGTCTGCGAGATGAGCGGAATCAGGATGAAGGAGCGCAGGCGGTGAGCCAGGCTGGGGCCCACAATGTGCGTATCGCCCAGGCCGTCGGTGCGGTCCTTGTCGAAATAAATGCTCAGCCGCTCCTTGATAGTGGCCGCTAGCTCTTCCTGCAGCCGGGCCACAAACTCGGTCACCCAGCCGTCGAATCGGTTGTCGTTGTGCCGGTAGCTGATGAAGATGTCGTACTCGAACTCGGGTAGCAGGGCAGCCATAAGGCAGGTAGAGTTGGAAAAGAAGCCGGCCGAAAGCTGCCTCATGCCGGATGGAGCGGCGTTTGTCTGAATATAGCCGGGCCGCAAGGTAGCAGTTGCCAGTTGTTTATGGAAAAGCAGGGTTGAGAAAAGGCCCTGAACCTGTTCGGCGGTGCCGTAGCCGTGCGTACTTCGCCGCGGGACGGGCGTGGCGGTTGGGGTGGGTCGGCATTCGTTCCCCGCTATCTTGCTCATTCCTCGCTAACTAGCGCATCATCCCATTGCTCTTCGATGCGGCTTGTATTATGCAAAATTCCAGCGCCTTAAGTCCTGAGCTATTCGTCATCGGTTTTGTGGGCAAGCGCCTGTTGCCGCCGGGCGGCGAGGCGACTTTGCGTGCCACGCTCGCGCAGGTGCTTGACCACCTGGAAGCCGAGCACCCCGGCCCGGACCACGCGCTGCTGGGCGTTTCGTCGCTGGCGCTGGGGGCTGATACCGTATTTGTTGAGCTGCTAGCGGAGCGCGCCCGCCGGGTGCCCGCCACCGGCCAGCCGGCTTACGCGCAGCTGATATTTCTGCCCACGCCACCCGCTGGTTTCTTCCTGCCCGAAGACTTCCGCCTGGGCGACGAGGCCGCCACCGACCCCGCCGTGGCAGCCCGGGTGGCTCGCTCAGAAAGCCTGCTACGAGGCCCCAACGTGCGCGAGGTACGTATCACGGGCACCAGTGCGGACCGCGACGAGCGGTTTGCCGAAACGGCCTTCGCCATTGTGGCTGCGTGCGATGTGCTACTGGTAGCCTGCACCCAGGCCGACTACGACGCAGCCCTCGCCCCGGAGCCGACTACCAAGCTGGCCCGCGGCGGCTCGGCCGAGACGTTGCGGCATGCCAGGGCCGCGCACAAGCGGGCCACAGTGATAATAGTAGACGCACTAGGAGCAAATGCGCAACTACCCATTAAACTGGTAGAACCGCTCTTATAGCGCGTGGTCGGTCTTCACATCCTGGCCCGACCAGATTTGGCGGGCGGTCCAGTCCTGCGCCGGGCTGGTCCAGAACGGGTCGCTCGCGGGCAGGCCCAGCGGCAGAAACGCGGTGGTGCACAGGTACAGGCTGCCAGTCGAAATGTAGGTTTCGCCAATGCCCGGCTGGTGTCCGCACAGCCCGATTTGCAGCCAGCCCTGCGCGTCGAACGTGCCTTTGGGTTCCATCGTGCGCCGAATCACGGCCGTGAGGGCACTGCGCACCTGCCCGGCCGGCAGCTCGGCGGTCAATAATTGCTGCAAACTGACCTGAGCCAGGTGCTGAAAGGCCCCGCAACGATAAGCCAGTGAGCGCCCGAAAGCCGCAAACGAGCCATCGGGCGCAATCAGCCGTTCCTGCACGGCGGCGTAGCGCCGGGCGCGGGCCTGGAGGCGCTCCAGCAGCTCCTTGGTTTCCTTGCCGGCCGCCACCAGCGTGCCCACCACGTCCAGCAGCATGGGCTGAATGACGTAGCTGTTGTAATAGTCCCAATGAAAATCGGGGCCGTCGCCGTAGGTGCCGTCGCCCTTGTACCAGGTCTGGTGCTCCTTGATGGCGTAATCCATCCGCATCAAATCGCCGCTACCAGTGAACTTGAGCAATGCTGCCTCAATGATGCCACTGAACAATAACCAGTTGCTATACACCGGCTTGATAATGCGGCTGCTTTGCAGCGCCTGCACCAACTGCTGCTGCGTGGCAGCGGGCAGTTTGGCCCAGAGTTGAGTAGGCGCGCGTAATAGGGCATGAGCCAGGAAAGCCGCATCTACCACCGGCTGTCCGCCCTGAGTAAAGTTCAGAAAACCTGGCGACTGTGGGTTTACAGCGTGGGCAATGGTCTGGCGGGCCTGTTCGGCGGCGCGCTGCTGGCGCGCTTGCTCGGTCGCGGGCACGTCGGCCAGTTCCAGCCAGGGGGCCAGGCCGGCCAGGGTGCGGCCCAGCGCTTCGAGGTGCGTGACGCGGCGGCGGCTTTCCTGCTGCCCGGCCGCTGATTCCACGGGCATAGCTGTTTTGAGTGTGCCTTCGGCCCCGGCTTTTAGCACCGGCTCTACGATACGCAGCAGAGTTGTCACCCAGTAGTCGCGGTCGGCCACCGGCTTGGCGGGCCGCGTGGCCTCGATGGGCAACGCCACCGTCGGCATTGAAAGCGCCGACAGGCCCGCACCAACTCCCGCAATAAATGAGCGTCGCTTCATAGGTAGCAGGGCCGAAAGGCCGCTAAATCAATGCTTGAGCTTGATGACTTCGGAGCCGGCCAGCAGGAAGGCCCCGGTGCCGTACACTTCCCAGCTTTCGGCCGAAAAGTCGCGGCGCGGGTCGGCCCCGATGGGCTGCACCCAGCCCACGCGGCCTTCCGGCGATACCACTTTGTTGAGCGCTACCCAGGCTTTTTGCACGGCGGGCAGGTAGGTGGCCTGGTCGAGCAGGCCGTTATTGATGCCCCAGGCCATGGCGTAGGTATCGAAGCCCGAGCCCGAGGTTTCGCCGCCGGGGTAAGCGGCCGGGTCGAGCAGGCTGGAGCGCCACAGGCCGTCGGGCTGCTGCAATTGCACCAGCCGGGCGCTCATTTCCTTGAACAGGCCCGCGTAGAAAGGCCGCGTGGGATGGTTCGTGGGCAGTTCCTGGAGGATTTGCACCAGGCCGCCCATCACCCAGCCATTGCCCCGGCTCCAGAAAATGCGTTGGCCATTGCTCTCCTTTTTGCCTTCACCCGATTCGCTCCACAGGTAGGAAGCATCGCGCGAAAACAGGTGCTCCTGGTGGTTGAACAGCCGCCGGTACGTCTGCTGATACAGCGTGTCGCTCAGGGCCACGTATTTGGGCTGATTCTCAATCAAACCCAGCTTCACGAGCACGGGTGGCCCCATGAACAGGGCATCGCACCACCACCAAGCAATGCCGTTTTTCTGCACTTCCGGGCCGGGCACGGTGCGGAATTTTTCCACCACGGCCAGGGTCGGCTCTATCATGCGCCGGTCCTTTTTCAGGCGGTAGAGGTTGAGGTAGGTCTGGCAGATGGCAATGTCGTCGGCGTGGTCGTAGCGGCGGTCGGGCTGCCACTTGGTGCGTTCGCCCATGGCCATGAGCGAGTCGAGAATGAGCTTCGACTTGGTGGTCTGGTACGCGGCAAACACGCCGGAGTAGAACGCGCCGTTGGTCCAGTCCGTGACCTTGTGCTTTGGATGGGCCAGCTGCCATTTGGTGGCTTTCAGCAACTGCTGCTTGATGAATTTGGGCTTGAAAACGGCCTTGTCGGCGGCGGTCATTTCCTGGGCGTGGCCGGCGCGGCCGAGGCCCAGGGCCAGCAGCAGCCCGCAGGCCAGCGGACGAAGAGAGAGGAACATATGGATGGGGTGGGGAATGAAGCGGGCCGAATCCGGCGGCGAAATCTAACCACAATACTAGGCCACCCCGCCGGGATTTGGCGGGGGCGTTTTGGGAGATTAGGGGGGCGGTTTTCGTCGGGTAGCTTGAAGGGATGCTGATTGTCAATGCCGTATACATGAGAATGCCATGCTTCGACTTCGCTCAGCATAACGTTCTTGCGCTTCACGCCACTGGTTCGGCCGAGGCGGCTTCCCGGCCCTGCCGGTGCTGCTTGGCGTATTCGGAGGGCGAGACGTTGTAGATTTTCTGGAACGCCTTGCGGAAATACTTGGCGTCCTCAATGCCCACTTCGAAGGCTACTTCGGACACGCGCATCTGGGTTTGAGCCAGCAGTTGGGCGGCGCGCTTCATGCGCACGTCGCGGATAAACTCCACGGCCGTCTGCCCGGTGATGCTCTTGATGCGGCGGTAGAAAACGGACTGGCTCATGGCCATTTCCTTCACCAGTACCTGCACGCTGAACTCGGAGTTGTCGAGGTTTCGCTCCACCACGCCCATGGCCTGCTCCAGAAATTGCCGGTCGGCATCGGCCACTACTATTTCGGTGGGCTCCAGCAGGATGTGGCGCTGGTAATACTCGTGCAGCAGCTCGGGCGACGAGCGGTGGCCCGCAACGGAACCGGCGTGCCCATCACCTTCGGCAGCGTCACGCTGCCGGGCGTGAACAGCCAAGTGGGGCTGTTGGCCCGCCTGAGAGACACGACGCTGCCTACGCAAAGTAGAGAAGGTTAAGACGGGGCACTGGAACCTTGCATTCGATAAGCGGTGTAGTGCTTAAACGTAAAACTAAATGCCTTGTGGCGGCAGTAGTTTCGCAGGGATGTATATTTGGGTTAGCCGTGCCGGGCGGGTTTATTTCCGGTGCTTTCTGGTTCGTCTGTGTTTAAAAGGCCTATAGTTTGTTGGATGAGCTGGTTGCTGCCCGTGTGGCTGCTGCTCATGGGCTGTGCCAGGCCAGCTGCACCCCCGGCATACCGCATTGGTTTCTCTCAGTGCAGCACCCACGGCGTCTGGCGCAAGGCCGTCTTAGAGGGGATGCAGCGGGAATTGAGTTTTCACCCGGAGGTCCAGCTGCGCATGCTCGATGCCGAGGACAGCAGCCCCCGGCAGGCCGAGCAGATTCGCCAGCTGATGCGCGAGGGCATCGACCTGCTGATAGTGTCTCCCTACGAGCCCGGTCCCGTGACGCCCGCGGTGGAGGAGGCCTTCCAAAACGGTATTCCTGTGGTACTGCTCGACCGTCGGATTACTTCGCAGCAGTACACGGCCTACGTGGGCGGCGACAACGTGGAGATAGGGCAAATAGCGGCTAAATACGCCGCTCAATTGCTGCATAAGCGCGGCGAAATCATCGAAATTCTGGGGGCACCCGGCTCTTCGGCGACCATAGGGCGGCATCAGGGATTTTCTCAGGCGTTGACGGCTTTTCCGGGCATGCGGCTGGTAGCACAGGTGAATGGCAACTGGAATATTACGACGCTCAAGCCGGTGCTACGGGCTGCTTTGCAGGCACATCCCGATGTGTCGCTCATCTTTTCGCACAACGACAATATGGGCCGCGCCGCCTCCGAGGTGCTAACGCAGCTGGGGCGCAAAGGGCAGGTGCGCATCATTGGGGTCGATGGCTTGACGCCCGAGCTGGTGAAGCAAGGCATCCTCACCGCCTCGATGTTGAACTCGCCAGCGGGCGAAGATGCCATTCGTACGGCGCTGAAAATTCTCAATCGGCAGCCCTTCAAGCGGGAAAACAAGCTGAACACGGTTGTCATCGATTCGACGAATGTGCTGACGATGCAGCAGCAAAGCGAGAAAATCCTCACGCAGCAAAAAGACATCGAGCTACAGCACGGCCTGCTGCAAAGCCTGCGCGCCACGTACGCCAGCCAGCAAACCGTGCTCTACGTGCTGCTCGCCACGCTGTTGATTGCCCTAGCGCTGGGCGCTATTGCTTGGCGCTCGGCCCGGCAGCTGGCCCTCCGGAGCGCAGAAAATGACCGCATCAACCGTCGGCTAACGGTTCAGAACGAGGAAATCAGCGCGCAGCGTAACCAGATTCAGGAATTGGCCGAGCAAGCCCGGGCCGATACCGAGGCCAAGCTGCGCTTCTTTACCAATTTCTCGCACGAGCTGCGCACGCCCCTCACCCTTATTCTGGGCCCGGTGGAAGAGCTGCTCAGCGCGAGCGCCAGCTTCTCGGGACCGCAGCGGCAGGACCTGGCCTTGGTGCGGCGCAATACCCAGCGGCTGCTGCAGCTGGTGAACCAGCTGCTCGACTTCCGCAAGCTTGAGGTAGGCAAAATGGCGGTGCACGCGACGGAAGGCGACTTGGTGGCATTTCTGCGGGAAATTGTGGAGGTGTTTGAAAAGCCGGCGCAGCTTCGGGGCGTGCGCATGCAGCTGCTGGCGGCCGAGCCGGTGCTGCCCGCCTGGTTCGACGGCAATATTCTCGACAAGGTGTTTTTTAACCTGCTGTCCAATGCCTTAAAGTTTACGCCCGACCAAGGCCTGATTACCATCAGCGTGCAGGCCGCCGAGCCGGGCCGGGTGCAGGTGAGCGTTGCCGATACCGGCCGGGGCATCAGCGACCGGGACCGGGCGCATATTTTCGAGTGGTTTTACCAGGGCGACCAGGGAGCCGTAGCCAAGGGCTCGGGCATGGGGCTGGCCCTGGCGCAGGGGCTGGTGCGCCTGCACCAGGGCCAGCTGGATTTCAGCAGCCAGCCCGGCAAGGGCAGCACCTTCACCGTGACGCTGCCCCGCGAGCTGCCCGAGGCGCTCCGCGCCGTGGGGCCCGCCAGTTTGCCCGCCATCACCCTCCTCGACGAGCCCGAGCCTATTCCGACTGACGCGGAAGGCGCTATGGCCGCGGAGGCTGCCGACCCCGGAAACGAAACCGTGGTGCTCGTCATCGAAGACAACCAGGAAGTAAACGATTTTCTGGTGCGGAAGCTGGGCAGCGCCTTCCAGGTGCGCAGCGCTACCGATGGCCACTCGGGCTTTCAGCTGGCCACCGACCTGATTCCCGACCTGATTGTGTGCGATGTGATGATGCCCGGCCTCAGTGGCCTGGAAGTGGTGACGCTGCTCAAGGCCGACTGGCGCACCAGCCACATTCCGGTGGTGCTGCTCACGGCCCGCAATGCGTCGGAGCAGCAGTTGGAGGGCGTGCAGGCCGGGGCCGACCTCTACCTCACCAAGCCCTTCAACCCTACCTTCCTGCTCGAAAGCGTGCGTACCCTGCTGGCCAACCGCGCCCGCCAGCGCGAGCATTTCCGCCGCGAGCTGAGCGTGGATACGGCCACGGTGGCCCCGGCCAGCCCCGACCAGAAATTCCTGGCCGACCTCACCGCCGCCGTCGAGGCCGGCCTGAGCGAGGCCGACGTGAGCGTGGAGGAAGTCGCCCGTCGGCTGGGCATCTCGCGCATGCAACTGTATCGAAAAGTGAAGGCGGTGCTGGGCACCGGCGTCACCGACTTCATCCAAAGCGTGCGCCTGACAAAAGCCCGCGAGCTGTTGCTCGACAGCCAGCGCTCCATTGCCGATGTGTCGTACGAGCTGGGCTTCTCGTCGCCGGCCTATTTCGCCACTAGTTTCCGGGCGCGCTACCAGCTTTCGCCATCGGCGTTTCGGGCGCTGCATATTTCCACCCCGAACTGAAACAATCCCGAAAGCCCTGTAATAAAATCGAAACCGATTCCCGAATGGGAGTCGGTTTTTGCTTTTTATATAATTGACAATTAATGATTTGAGTAAAAATCGGGGATTGAACAAACGTTGCAAAAAATGAGAAAGTGATACGGGTAAGCAGAAAAGAACTTTGAGATGTAGCAGGCTTACCCCCGAAGCAGCTTCCGTGAGTTGCCTTTGGCCGTGGAAGCTGACGCATCCCTCAACCATCTCTTTTCAATGGCTGGTGCTCCTTTGGGGCAACAGCTGAAAATCCCACCCCCGAGCAATTTTCAGGCTTAGCCTCTGGAAGTGGCCCGGTGCTTATTCGCAACGAACATGAGTTCTGTCAATCTCAAGCAGCTTGCCGCCCATTTGGGCCTGGCACAGTCCACGGTATCCCGCGCTTTGCGCGACAGCTACGAAATCAGTACGGCCACCTGCCAGCGGGTTCAGGAAGTAGCGCGGCAGCTTAACTACACGCCCAATCCCTACGCCGGCAGCCTGCGCAACAACGTAACCAAAACCATCGGCTTGGTGCTGCCCGAGGTCGATAACCACTTTTTCTCGCTGGCCATCAACGGCATCGAGGAAATCGCGCAGCAAAACGGCTACCACGTGCTCATCTACATCACGCACGACAGCCAGGAGCAGGAAGTTGCCGTGTCCAAATACCTCACCAGCGGCCGCGTCGATGGCATCCTGGTTTCACTGGCCAGCGGCACGGTCGATATCACGCATCTGGAAAACCTGAAGGAGATGGGCGTGCCCATGGTGCAGTTCGACCGTGTGAGCGAAAAGCTCAACACCGCCACCGTGACGACGGACGACTTTGCCAGCGGCTACAACGCCACCGAACACCTGCTCAAGGCGGGCTGCCGCCACATTGCCCACCTGCAGGTAGCCGAGAATTTATCAATTGGCAGCAAGCGGCTGCAAGGCTATATGGCCGCCCTTGAGGCCCATCAGGTGCCTTACGACGCCAGCCTGGTGCTCGACAGCAACGGCTCGAATGACGAAAACCTGGCGAACATCAAAAACCTACTGGAGCAGCACCCGCAAATCGATGGCATTTTTGCCGCGGTCGAGCGCCTGGCGTTGGGCAGCTACCGGGCCTGCCAGAGCCTGGGGAAAAGCATTCCCGATGACGTAAAAATCATTGGTTTTTCCAACATGGAAACGGCCTCGCTGCTCGCGCCCAGCCTGACCACCATCACCCAGCCCGCCTATGCCATCGGGAAGGAGGCGGCCCGGATACTGTTTCAGGCCATCAATAAAAACAAGCCGGTACTACCCAGCCAAAGCCTCGAATTGAAATCGGAGCTCATCGTCCGGGCTTCGTCGGCGGGGAACGGGCATTCTAAGTTGCGCAGCCTTTTTGAGAAGGCGTCTGCTTCCGATGATGAGGGCGCTAACTGGTACGGCCGCGTGGGATAGGCTTGCCATACGGGAGCCGGTTGCGGTCTGTTTGGCCGGCGTACCGGCGTAACACTGGCTGCTCATCGGCGCGCTTCAATACAGCAGCACGACGAGGCTGCGGGCGCCGTGGGCGCCAATGACGAGCGACTGCTCGATGTCGGCCGTCTTGGAGGGCCCGGCCACGAACTTGCCGTAGCCGCCGGTGGTGGGCAGCTGGGCGTAGGCCTGGTGCATGGTGGCCACCAGGCGCCGCTGGTCGAGCACCAGGGCCAGGTGCTGGGTGACGGTGGGCAGCGCCCGGTGCAGCATGTTGGCCTCGGGCAGCCACACGGCCCCGTTCTCGGCCACGCCGATTTCGCCCGGCAACACCGCCAAATCGATAGCCGCCAGAATGCCGGTGGGCGTCTGCGCATTGATGGGCACAGAGGCGGCAAACAAAGGCGAGGCCGTGGTGCGCGCCTCGGGGAAAAGCTGCTGCAGCGTGGGCACCAGCTCGCCCAGACCATTCAGGCGCACGACCGTGCCGCCGATGCCGGCCAGCACCGTGGTGAACCGTTCAATGGTGGCCTCGCCGCCAAAGTCGGGCACGGTGGGCAGGGGCAACTCGGCGGGTTTGTTGGCCCTGACGGCGGCCAGGATGCGGTCGCGGGATGCGGTGCTCATGCGGACGGTTTGGGTTGGGCGGGCTGGGCGGCGGGGGGGGGCTGCTGGGCGTACCACTCGCGGAAGCTGTGCCTGGGCGGCTCGGGCAGCTCGCGGGCCACGGCCCAGGCGTTGAAGCCTTTGGCGTGGGTCAGGCCGTGGGGCAGCAGGCGCAGGGCCCGGCGGGCAAACTGCCCGCCCAGCCCATACACGCGGGTGCTGGCCAGCACGCGGCCCATAAATTTCATACTCCACTTCTTGGCGGCCGGGAGTTCGCCCGCCTCGCCCAGCACCTGGCGCCACTTGTAGAGCTGGGCGTGGATGTCGATTTTCACCGGGCACACGTCGGTGCACGAGCCGCAGAGCGTGCTGGCAAAGGGCAGCGAGGCGTGCTTTTTCAGGTCGATGTTGGGCGAGAGGATGGCCCCAATCGGCCCGGGCACGGTAAAATCGTAGCTGTGGCCGCCGCTGCGCCGGTACACCGGGCAGGTGTTCATGCAGGCCCCGCACCGGATGCACTTGAGCGAAGCCCGGAAGTCGGGCCGGCCCAGTTGCTGGGTGCGGCCATTGTCCACGATGACAATGTGCATCTCCTTGCCTGCCACCGGCTTGGTAAAGTGTGACGTGTACGTCGTAACCGGCTGGCCGGTGGCGCTGCGGGCCAGCAGCCGCGTGAATACGCCCAAATCCGTGAGGCGCGGAATCAGCTTTTCGATGCCCATGCAGGCGATGTGGACAGCCGCCAGGCTCACGCCCAGGTCGGCGTTGCCCTCGTTGGTGCACACCACCACGCTGCCGGTTTCGGCAATCGCAAAATTCACCCCCGAAATAGCCACTTGCCCGGCAATAAACTTGCCCCGCAAATGCTGGCGGGCGGCCTCGGCGAGGCGCTGCGGGTCGCTTTCGCCCTTTTCCGTGCCCAGGTGGGTGTGAAAGGTGTCGCCCACGTCCTCCTTTTTCAGGTGGATGGCGGGCAGCACAATGTGGCTCGGCGGCTCGTCCCGGAACTGAATAATCCGTTCACCTAAATCCGTGTCCACCACCTCAATGCCGTGCTGTATCAGGTACGGGTTCAGGTGGCATTCCTCCGTCAGCATCGACTTGCTTTTGACAATGCGTGTGGCGCCCTGCTGCCGGATAATATCCAGAATAATGGCGTTGTGCTCGGCCGCGTCGGCGGCCCAGTGCACGTGCACGCCATTGGCCTTAGCGGCAGCTTCGAACGCCTGCAAGTAGTGGTCGAGCCGGCTCAGCGTGTGGTCCTTGATGGCGGAGGCCAACTCACGCAGCTCCTGAAACTCGGGTACGGCGTACGCGGCGCGGTCGCGCTTCTCGCGCACGAACCACAGGGTCTCGTCGTGCCAGCTGGTGCGGTCGGCATCCAGCAGGAATTTATCGGCGCGGGTGGCGTGGGTCATGGCGTAACTCCGTTTAAGATTTCGGCGGCGTGCAGCACGCGGATGGGCAGCTGGGCGCGGCGCACGATGCCCTCCAGGTGCATCAGGCACGACATGTCGCTGCCGGTGAGCACCTGCGTGCCGTTGCGCACGTGGTCGGCCACGCGGTCCTGCCCCATGCGGGCCGAAATGCCGGCTTCGCTCACGCAGAACGTGCCGCCGAAGCCGCAGCACTCGTCGTTGCGGTTGAGCTGGGTGAGTTCGAGGCCATCAAGGGAGCGCAGCAGGCGGCTGAGCTGCCCGTCGCGCACGGGCGTCAGTTCCGATTCGGTGGCCTGGTGCAGGCCGCGCTGGCCGTGGCAGCTCAGGTGCAAACCCACTTTGTGCGGGAAGGCACCGGGCAGGCTCTCTACCTTCAGAACGGTGGTGATGAAGTCAATCAGGTCGTAGGCCGCGGCGCGCACGTGCTGCACGTCGGCCGTCTGCTCGAGCTTATCGAAGTGCTTGCGCACGTGGTAGACGCAGCTGCCGGAGGGGGCCACCACGTAGTCGTAGTCGCGGAAGGTGTCGACGAAGTGCCGGTAGATGGGCAGGGCCTCGCGCTCGCAGCCGCTGTTGGCCAGCGGCTGGCCGCAGCAGGTTTGCCGGGCCGGGAAATGGGCCCGCACCCCCAGCTTCTCCAACAGCTGCAGCGTGGCAATGCCGACCTGCGGGTAGAACTGGTCGATGTAACACGGAACAAATAGCGCAACTTTCATTTAAATTATAGACAGGAAAATTAAAATTGGGAAGTTATGTTCACTGCGTAACGTAATTTGCGACAACCAAAATAATCAGAAAAAATATGGAATATTTAAAGCAAAATGCGCCGGTTAATTTTAAGAGGTTTTGCAAAACCATGGCATTGCAAGACAACCCTCAGCTAATTGAGCAATATAAAAAAGTGCATGCCCCAGGGGCAGTATGGCCCGCGGTCACCCAGGGAATGAAAGAAGTAGGGATTCTGGATATGGAAATATACTTCTTTAAAAATCACCTGTTTATGATTATGGATACGGTTGTTGATTTCGACCATGAGCAGGCAATGCAGGCCCTGGCGTTAAAACCTCAGCAATCAGAATGGGAGGCGTTTGTATCGCAATTCCAGAAAGCCGACGCAACAAATTCTGCTGCTGAAAAATGGGAATTGGTGGAACGAATTTACGTGCTTGACAAATAAGGCTAACTCGGTGCCAATAATCCGGTGGATAATTAATGAATTAGCGGTAATGGCTGCTGCTAAGCGTTAGCAGCCAGAGTCGGGTTTATGTCCTGACTTTGTAAAGCTTGGCTCCGAATAAAAATATAATAGCGTAACAGACGATGGGCAAATAGTAAGCTCTTGCTACGTCGTGGTTGGCTACCAGGCCCATAATTGGCGGGAAAACGGCCCCTCCAACCACTGACATGACTAGGAGGGAAGAGCCCTGTTGGGTCAGGGGACCCAAATCCTTTAATCCGAGGCTAAAGATGGTGGGGAACATGATGCTGATAAAGAAATTAAGCAGCAATAAGGCCACGAAGGAGGGCCAGCCCAAGTTTTGCGCAACTACTACGCACATGGCAATGCTACCCAGCGCGAAACCAGCCAATAATTTATTCGGGGCAATAAAGCGCATGAGGAAGGTGCCAACAAAGCGGCCTATCATGAGCAACAGCATGCTGAACGCAAAATAGTAGGAGGCTTTTTCCGCAACCAGCCCGATTTTTTCGATTCCGTAATTGATGAAAAAAGCCCACGCGCCGCACTGGGCCGCGACATTGAAAAATTGTGCGACTATCGCCCACACAAAATGGCGGCGGGCGAATAGCTTGCCCGGACGCTGCAAATCGTTGGGGTTGATGGGGGCGGCGTAGGAATCGGCCTCCGCTTCAACGGCGTGAATATCCTGAAACGCCGGAACCTTGACGAAATAAAATGCTACCGCTAATAAAAGAATGACCGCGCCGATTATTTGGTAAAGTAGCTTCACCGAAGCCAGGTCGTTGGAGTGTTCCTGGCCAGTGCGCAGAATGAAATAGCCGCCAATGAGGGGGCCCAGCACGGCGCCCAGGCCATTAAAAGCCTGGGCAAAATTGAGCCGCTGGTCGCTGCTGCGCTGGTCGCCGAGGGAGGCGACGAAAGGATGTGCTACCGCCTCTAACGTGGCCAGCCCGCAGGCCAGGACAAATAGTGCGATGCGGAACATCCCAAAAGATTCGGCATTGGCGGCGGGAACGAATAGAAATGCGCCTACCGCGTAAAGACTCAGCCCGAACAAAACGCCGTTTTTATAGCCGAAGCGCTTCATGACCATGCCCGCCGGTATTCCCATCACGGCATAAGCACCGAAGATGGAAAATTGCACTAACCCGGACTGCGCTTTGGATACGTGCAGCACATTTTGGAAGTGCCGGTTGAGCACGTCGCCCATGGTAATGGCAATGCCCCAGAGCATAAACAGCGAGGTGACAAATGCCAGGGTGACAATAAACTTCTTCTGGGTAAAAGCGGCCTTCGATGTTAAATCGGGAGCAGTAAGGGTATTGTTCATGAACAGAAGACCGTTGAAAAATTAAGTGACGGATGAGCTGAATTACTGAAAATTATTGCAGCAATTACTGCTGTTTTCAGGCCTAAAATTCAACTCTGCTTATTCGGTGGTAGAGTATAAGTAGGTTAGTGGGGCAAGTTAGTTTTTGGGAGCGATTGAACAAAACAGGTGTTTGTGAATGCCATACGGCATACGATTGCAAAAGCAACAACTCTTTTGTTTTGATATTGATAATCAGGGTTATAATCTGGTTGGTTGAGCTGTTTATTTACGCAACCGATTCCGTTGATTTTTCTTCGGAATCGGTTGCGTAAATAAACAGCTCAATTGGTGGTGCTTATTGTCAAAGGTCAACCTAGCTTTATTGTCTAATTCGTGTATGCTTCTTAATTGTAAGTAGTCAAAATACGCGTACGGATTTCGATTATTTGAGCTATTTCCAAGGCCTGGGCTTGGTTACACCGCTTTGTCGGACTCACGCAATACTTATTTAACCAAACGCGCTGAATTTTTCGCTTTAAAAAATAACCGATGAATAGAAGTAGACTCTTTCTGTTGCTCGTGGCTTTGCTAATTGCCTTTGCTGCCCAGGCGCAGCAGAGGCAGATTAGTGGCAGAGTAGTTGGTGCTGGCGATAAATCTCCTTTGCCGGGGGTAACCGTTTTGCTGAAGGGCACAACGACGGGGGCCGCAACCGATAACGATGGCAAATTCACCCTCTCGGTTCCGGCTGCTGGCGAAGCGGTGCTCGTATTTTCTTTTGTTGGGTATGACGCGACGGAAGTTCGGGTCGGGGCTGACTCGAACGTGGAGGTGGCCCTGAAGGAAAAAGCTACTTCCTTGTCCGATGTGGTGGTGGTGGGCTACGGCACGCAGCGCCGGGGCAGCGTAACCGGCTCGGTGGCAACGGTTAAAAGCGAGGATATTTCTAAAAGCGCGGTTACTGGCGTGGGCCAGGCCCTGCAGGGCAAGGTGTCGGGCGTTCAGATAACCAGAACGTCGGGAGCGCCCGGAGCCGGGGTTGATATTCGCATTCGCGGAGAGGGCACGCTTAATTCAGGCAAGGGCCCGCTGGTAATTGTTGATGGAATTGAAGGGCAGGATTTGAATACCATCAGCCCCAAAGACATTGATAATATCACGGTGCTAAAGGATGCCTCGGCGAGTGCTATTTATGGCTCGCGGGCTGCCAACGGGGTGATTGTGGTGACCACCAAGCGGGGTGCCGTGGGCAAAACCGTGGTTGACTATTCCTACGCTTACGGCGTGTCGCAGATTGCCCGGATGCCCAAATTGTTGAATGCTCACGACTTTGTGCGCCTGCAAAACGAGTCCATTATTAATGCCGGCGGCCAGCCGACCTGGAGCGACGACCAGATTGCGTCCTTCGGCGACGGCACCGACTGGCTGAAGGCGGTGCTGCGCAACGGCATCCGGCAGGAGCATAACATCTCGGTGAAGGGAGGCTCCGAAAAAGTACGCTATTTAATAGCTGCCAATTACCTCGACGAAACGGGCATCGTGGAATATTCGTCGTTCAAGCGCATAACGGGAAGGGTAAATCTGGATGCCAAGCTGAACGATAAAATTAGTGTTGGCCTGAACGCCTTTGTTTTCAATAGCAAGTCGCCCACCAGCGCGCAAATCAATTATAGCTCGGCGATTGAGTTTGTGCCCACGATTCCGCTGACCAACCCCGATGGCACGCCGGGCTACCGCTTGCCCGGCGGCCCCACCAACGCCGAAAATGGTGGCCTGAACCCCCTGCAAACCGCAGCTATTGGGGCCGATTACACGAATAATGGCCCTACCACGGGAACGAACTCGTCGTTCTTCGTCGAATACAATCCGTTTAGCTTCCTCAAGTTTCGTAGCACGGGCGGCATAAACCTGTCGTACAACCATTCGCAGACGTTTTTGCCGTCCTACAGCATTGTCGATTCCAAGGGGGTAACGGTTTCCGAGCGTCTGCCCCAGCAGCGGCAATTGACGGAAACCGACCGGCTCAACAATAACTGGATTGTCAACAACGTGCTGACGTTCACTCAGGCTTTTGGCGACCATAATACGTCGGTTTTGCTGGGCCATTCGGAGCAATACTCCAAGTCTGAATTCAATTCGCTGCAACGGACCAATTTCCCGAGCAACCAATTTATGGTGCTCGACGCGGGCAGCAATTTGCTGGACCGCGTGGTAGGCAACGTGCCGAACGAGAATTCGCTGCGCTCGTTTTTCGGGCGGGTGAACTATGATTACAAGCAGCGCTATTTGCTGGAGCTGGTAGGGCGCTACGACGGCTCCTCGCGCTTTTCGCCGTCGCGCAAATACGGTTTCTTCCCGTCGGCTTCGGTGGGGTGGCGCATTTCGGATGAGCCGTTTTTTGCCCCCTACACCAAATCGGTAAATGAATTGAAGCTGCGCGCCAGCTACGGCGCCATTGGCAACGAGGCAATTCCCAATTTCGTGTATTTACAAGGGGCCAGCCTCAACAACCCGTATTACCTGAATAACAACACGGTACAAGGTGTAGCGTATGATATTCAGAAAAACCCCGACATCAGATGGGAAACCGCCCTGCTCGCGGACATCGGCTTGGATATGGGCTTTTTTCAGAATAAGCTGACCGTTACGGTTGATGCTTATGATAAGCTGACGAAAGATATTCTGACCAACGTGCCGATTCCGGCTACGTCCGGTTTTTTTGGCACCGATGTTATAGCGGCGACGCAGATTCGGAACGTTGGTCAGGTGCGCAACCGCGGGGTCGAATTATTTACGGGTTACTCCGATTCGTGGGGGAAGGATTTGAAGTATTCCCTGAGCTTCACCGGCTCATATAACCAGAATAAGGTTGTCAGCCTGGGCGAGCCCGGCACGGTGATTTACGGCGACGCGGGCCGCTCCATCACGGCGGTGGGTTATCCGGTGGGCAGCGTGTACGGGTACCGCTCCATCGGGGTGTGGCAAAATGCCCGGGAAATTGGTGAAAACCCCCATCAGGTGAACGACCAGCCCGGTGACCTGCGGCTGGCCGATTTGAACGGTGATGGCAAAGTGGACGGCGCCGATAAGGAGGTGCTGGGCTCGTCGTTGCCGAAGTACACGCTGGGCATCAACGGCAATTTGTCCTACAAGAATTTCGACTTTAACGCGAGCACGCAGGGCGATTACGGCCGGCAGATACTACGCTACGCCGTGGGGGGCTATTTCGAGCTGGCTTACACCACCCGCAACAATTTCGACTACGTGCTGAACCGCTGGCGCGGCGAAGGCACGTCGAATACCATTCCGCGCGTGGTGAATTCCGAATACAACACCGGCGAAGCCACCAGCCTGCGCGTACAGGACGCGTCTTATTTCAAGGTGCGCCACCTGGAATTGGGGTATACCATTCCCCAATCCCTGACCCAAAAAGTCAAAATTGGCAGTGTGCGGGTGTATGCGGCCGGTGAAAACCTGTTCCTGTTCACGCCTTTTGTCGGGCTCGACCCCGAGCGGCCCGGCACGGTGCAACGGCAAAACGAAACGTACCCGCAGGCCAAAACTTACCTGTTCGGGGTCAACGTGCAGATTTAATTATACGGGCAATCATGAAAGCAACTAAAACGATGGTGTGGTGCATGGGTACCGCATTGGTATTGCTGGCGGGATGCAAGAAGGATTTGCTGGAATTGCAGCCGCAGTCTTCGTACACCGAGGAAAATTTCTTTCAAAATTCCAACGACGCGATTCTGGCCGTTAACGGCATTTACTCGTACCTGGTGAGCGACAATTTCTCGCGGGATTTAACCAACGAGAACGTCCTGACCGACGACGAAGCCCCCCAGATTCAGGGCACCGATGACCACATGTGGGGCCTGGCCAATGGCATTGAAACGGCCGCCGGGCGCAACGCCTATCCCTACCGCTTCTGGACGAGCCATTACGTTATCATCGGGCGGGCTAATGTGTTTCTGTCGAAGGTGGACGCCATTCCGATGGATGCCACGCTGAAGAAGCGCCTGATTGCCGAAGCCAAGTTCCTACGGGCGTTTTGCTACCATCGCCTCATCTGGCGCTTCGGCGACGTGCCGCTGCTCACCAAGAACCCCGACCAGGAGCCCGCGCTGCCCAGCCGTTCGCCCAAAGCGGACGTGGTAAAGCTGATTTACCAGGACCTGGCCGCGTCGTATGCCGATTTGCCCGCCAAATACACCGGCGCAGATAAGGGCCGCGTGACGCAGGGCGGCGCGTTGCTGCTGCTGGCCAAGGAATACCTGTACAACAACGACAACGTCAACGCCGCCAAATATGCCAAAATAGCCATGGGCCTGGGTTACACCCTGCTGCCCAATATGTCCGATTTATTTAAGGCAGGAAATAAGAATACCGACGAAGCCTTGTTTGAAATTCAGGCGGGCGACTCGAAGGGTGGGGGATACCCCAACATTCAAACGCGCTATCCGAACAATTCGAACGCGGCGCAGCAGGTGCCCGGTGGCGGCTCTTCCTACGGCAATTATTCGGCGCTACAATCCCTGGTCAACGACTTCGAGAAAACCGACGGGTCCAAGTTTAGCCCCGCCGGCATCGACGTAACGACCAACGACGCGCAGTACCAGGGCCGCGACCCGCGCCTGGGCATTTCGGTGGTGTACAACGGCGCCGACTACTACGGCAAGCCCTGGAGCCGCAGCTGGACGCCTTCGGGCTACACCTTCCGGAAATACACCGTTTCCAAGGCCGACCAGACCTTGTATACCGCGCAGGTTTCGGGCCTCTCGAACACGGGGCTGAACTGGATTATGTACCGCTACGCCGACGTGCTGCTCACCTACGCCGAAGCGCAGAACGAGGCCGTGGGTCCCGATGCCACGGTGCTGTCGGCCATCAACGCGGTGCGGGCCCGGGTATCCATGCCGGCTCTGCAAACCACTGACCCCAGCAAGCCAACTTACGTGGCCAACCAGGCCGATATGCGCGAGCGCATCCGCCACGAGCGGCACGTGGAATTTGCCGGCGAGTCGTCCCGCTTTGAGGATTTGGTGCGCTGGCGCCTGCTGAAAAGCGCGTTGGAAAACAAGTACCTGAACCTGGGAGCCAGCAGCTACCGGATTAGCAACTGGCAGGATTTCCGCTACCTGTGGCCCATTCCGCAGCTCGAAATCAACAACAACCCCAACCTGACGCAAAACTCCGGCTATTAATACTGAGCACCATGAAAATGTCGAAATATCTGCTCGTGGGCCTGGGAGTGGCTACGTTGGGCCTGGGCGCATGCAAAAAGAATTTCCCGGACGGCGGCACCTATGAAGAGCCCACGTTTCTAAAAATCTCGGGCCCGACGCAGGTAGCCAAAAACACCTCGCGCACCTACGCCACTTATTACCTGGATAACGGCGGCTACGTGTGGAGCTTCCCCGCCGATGCCGTGGCCACCACCGACCAGGGCAAATCCCAGATAACCGTCAAGTTCGGCGTGCAGAGCGGGAAAGTAACGGTGAAGGCCAAAGGCATGGAAGCCTCGGTGGACGTGGTGGTGCAATAGCCGTGGCCCTGTCAACCATCAACGCTTCGAACACCAAAAGCAGCAGCGCGGCCCATGGGGCGCTGCTGCTTTTTGATGCCCGGAAATTAAGCTTTTCTCCCTTAAATCAACGCTCGCCAGTGCCTTCATTCACGCGTTTGCCCCGGCTGTTGCGGGGCCTGACCAGCGCCTGCTTGTTGCTGGGGGCTGCCCCCGCAGCCTTCGCGCAGTCGGAAATCACGGCCGTGAGCCCCGACGGGGCAGTGGCGTTTCGGGCGTTTGTGCGCGATAAGCAGCTGAGCTATTCGGTGACGTACCAGAAGGCGCCCGTGGTGGAAGCTTCCCCCATCAAGCTGACTATTGACGGCGTCGACATTACCACCGGCGTGCAGCTGGCGGCAGCCCAAAAATCTTCCCTCAACGAAACGTACCCCTGGTACGGGGCGCACGCCCAGGCAGTAAACCACTACAACGGCCTCGCCATTCCGGCCACGGCCAACGGGCAGCAGTACACCGTGGAGGTGCGGGTTTTTAATGATGGCGCGGCGTTTCGGGTGGTGGTGCCCGGCGCAGCCACCGCGCAGCGGGTGCCGGACGAGGCTACTGCTTTTGTGGTGCCCGTCCGGGCCACCGCGTGGTACCACGACATGAACATGCACTACGAGAGCGTGCACGTCAAAAAGGCCATCGAAGACATCAGGGCCGGGGAATGGGCTGCGCCGCCTGCCACCTTCAAGCTGGCGGGCAGCAACCTGTACTTGGCCATTACGGAGGCCGCGCTGCAGAACTACAGCGGCATGGCCTTGCAGAGCGACGGCAAGAGGGGCCTAGTGGTGCGCCTGGCCAACAACCAGCGCACGTCGTACCCCTACAAGCTGCGGTATAGCCCCGAGGACACGGCCCGGCTGGCCAAGCCCGCCGTCGTGACCGGCACCATCACCACGCCCTGGCGGGTGATGATTGTGGGCAAAGACCTGAACGCTTTCGTCAACAACGACGTGGTGGCCAACCTCAACCCGGGGCCCGACAAAGCCCTGTTTCCGCAGGGCATCAAGACCGATTGGGTGAAGCCGGGCCGGGCCGTGTGGCAATACCTCGACGGCAAGAGCGACGGCACGGTGGCGCAGATGAAGGAGTTTTCCAAAATGGCCGCGCAGCTCGGCTTTGAGCACAACATCTTGGAAGGGTTTTGGAACCGGTGGAGCGACGAGGAAGTGAAGGACTTGGTGGCGTATTCGCGGCAGCTCAATGTGGGCATCTGGGTCTGGAAGCATTCGAAAGGCCTCGCGGACACCAGAACCCGGCAGGATTTCTTCCGCCGTTGCCACGACCTGGGCATTGCGGGCGTCAAAATTGATTTCTTCGACCACGAGGCGAAGGAAGTGATAGACCTGTATCAGCACATTCTGCGCGAAACGGCTGAACAGCACCTGCTGGTCGACTTTCACGGCGCCAACAAGCCCACCGGGCTGGCGCGCACCTGGCCCAACGCCCTCACCAGCGAAGCCGTGAAGGGCATGGAAGCCAGCAAGCTGGAAAACCGGGCCACCCACGAAACCACCATCCCATTCACCCGCTTCATAGTGGGACCGGCTGAGTATACGGTGGTGCATTTCGGCGACCGCCGCAAGAACACCACCTGGGCGCACCAGATTGCCAGCGCCGCCATCCTGAGCGCGCCGCTGCTCACCTATGCCGCCAACCCGGCGAATATCCTGGCTAACCCGGCGGTGGAAGTCATCAAAAGCATTCCGGCCACTTGGGACGAAACCATTGTGCTGCCGGGCTCCGAAATTGGAGAAGTGGCCGCGTTTGCCCGCCGCAAAGGCAGCACCTGGTTTATCAGCGTGATGAACGGCACCGCGCCCCGCAAGCTCACCATCCCCTTGAAGTTTCTGGGCCCCGGCAGCTACCGGGTCACCCAGGTGAAGGACGTGCCGGGCAGCCCGGCGGCGGTAAAAATGGAAAACGCAGCCTTCAAAAAAGGTGCAGTACTGAGCCTGGACCTAGGCGAAGGCGGCGGCTACGTTGCCAAGCTCGAACAATAGCCAACCCAGCCGCCGCACTTCAACTTCTTGATGATGAAAAAAACACTATTCTTCCTCGCCTGCCTCGCCGGCTCACACACCGGGGCGTATGCGCAAAAAAGCGTGACCCAGGATGAGCGCATGCAGTGGTGGCGCGACGGTCGCTTTGGCCTGTTCATTCACTGGGGACTCTACGCCATTCCGGCGGGCGAGTGGAAAGGCCAGGAAGTGCCTGGCATCGGCGAGTGGATAATGAAGCGCGCCCAGATTCCGGCCGTTGAATACCGCGAGCTGGCCAAGCAGTTCAACCCGGTGAAGTTTGACGCCAAAGCCTTCGTGGCGGTGGCCAAAAACGCGGGCATGAAGTACGTGACCCTCACGGCCAAGCACCACGACGGCTTTGCCATGTTCAAGTCGGCGGCCTCGCCCTACAACATCGTGGACGCCACGCCCTACGGCAAAGACGTGGTGAAAGCCCTGGCCGACGAATGCCACCGGCAGGGCCTGAAGATGTGCTTCTACTACTCACAGTCGCGCGACTGGAACGAGCCCAACGGCCTCGACAACGACTGGGACTTCCCGGCCACCCGCAACTTCCAGCAGTACCTCGACCAGAAGGTGAAGCCCCAGCTCACCGAGCTGCTGACGCAGTACGGCGAGGTGGGCATGATTTGGTTCGACACGCCGCTGACCATCAGCAAGGAGCAGGCCCAGAGCCTCAAGGACCTGGTGCGCCGCCTGCAACCGGCCTGCATCATCAGCGGGCGCCTGGGGGGCGGGGTCGAGACGGATTACAAATCGACAGGTGACAACTCGATTCCAGCCACCGTGCTGCGCGAAGACTGGGAGGTGCCCGCCACGCTCAACAACACCTGGGGCTTCAAGAAAAACGACCACAACTGGAAGTCGGCGGAGGTGATTACGCGCCTGCTGTTCGACATTGCCAGCAAGGGCGGCAACTACCTGCTGAACGTGGGGCCGACGGCCGAAGGCGTGATTCCCGAAGAATCGGTGAAGATTCTGGGCACCGTCGGCGACTGGATGAAGGTGAACCACGAGGCCATTTACGGCACCCAGGCCAGCCCTTTTACCACGGAGTTTGCCTGGGGCAACATTACCACCAAGCCTGGCAAAATGTACCTGGGCATCTATCAGTGGCCCACGAAGGAGCTGTATCTGGAAGGTGTTAAAAACAAGGTGCAGCGGGTGTACCTGCTGGCCGACCCGACCAAAAAAGCCATTGCCTTCACCGAAACCTACGACAAGGCCAACGACCACCACGTGATGAAGCTGGCCCTGCCCGCCAAAGCCCCGGACAAGGTTGTGTCCGTAGTGGTGGTGGAAATGCAGGGCGTGGCCAGCGTCGAAAATACCCTGGTGCAGCAGCAGGACCATAGCATCAACCTGCCCGGTGCGGTGGCCGATGTGCGCAGGCAGGATGCCCCGGCCAAGCTCAACTTCATTTCGCGCGCCGGCGGGGCCGAGGGCTGGACAGACCCCGCCATTTCGCTGAGCTGGGATTTCAAAGTGCTCAAGCCGGGCACCTACAAAGTCGACTTCATCACCACCGAAACCGGGCCCGCCGACAACCCCATCTGGCAGGGAGACCACGAAGTGAAAGTCAACTCCGGCACGCAGGCCTTCACCACCAAAATTGTGGCCGATTCCAAGGAGTTCAACCAGCGCAGCCAGTACTGGAAAAAGATTCACACCACGGGTGGTACGCTGGCTTTCAGCAAGCCGGGGGTGTACCACCTCACCCTCGCGCCTGTGAAAATGGCCGAGGGCAAGACGGGCTTCACTTTCCGCGAACTCCACCTGCTGCCCGTCAACTAAGCCAGTGCCTACGCAACTCATGAAAACAAGCAATTGGATGGTGGCCCTGGGCCTTGTGCTGAGCGCGCTCACGGCGCGCGCCGGCGCCGTGCCGGAGCCCAGGGCGGCCGTGAACTGGGCGGCCTTCCTGGCCCGCAACGACGCCGTGTGGAACCAGCTGCCCACGGGCTGGGACGATGCCGTGCTGCTGGGCAATGGCCTGCTCGGCACCACGCTGTTTCAGGAGGGCACCACGGGCCTGCACTTTGAAATCAGCCGCACCGATGTGTACGACCACCGCACCGCCTACAGCACGGTGGTGGGGCGCTGCCGGCTGCCCAACGGGCATTTTCAGCTGCAATACGCGGGCACCAACCCTACCGGCACCATGCGGCTGGACCTGTGGAATGCCGAAGCCCGCGGCACGGTGAAAACCAGCGCCGGCACCATTCAGGTGCGCTCCTTCGTGCACGCAACGGAAAAGGTATTGGTGGTGGAACTCCTTACCACGGGCCGCGAAAGCCAGGCCGCCTGGCAGTGGCGCCCCGATACCGCAAAAACCCCGGTAGCCGCCGGCATTCCGGCCGACTACGTGGCCTACCCGCAGCCGCAACAAAGCGCGACCGACGGCATCAACGTGAGCGTGCAGGCCCTGCCGGAAGGGGAGGCCTATAAGAATGCGGGCCAGGGCGCGGGCCAATACGCCACGGCTTGGAAAGTGGTGGATGCCGGCGCGGGCCGCCGGCTCATTTACATCAGCGAAGGCTACTCCTTCCCCGGCACCACGGCCGCTCAGGAAGCGGTAGCCTCGGTGAAAAAGGCCCTGAATGCCGGTATGACGCCTTTGGAGGCCTCGCACCGTGCCTGGTGGCATAGCTACTACCCCAAAAGCTTTTTGACGCTGCCCAGCGCAAAGGTGGAGGGCTTCTACTGGATGCAGATGTACAAAATGGCCGCCGCCACCCGCGCCGACCGGCCCATGATTGACCTGCTCGGCCCCTGGTTCACGCGCACCAAGTGGCCCGCCATCTGGTGGAATCTGAACGCGCAGCTGGCGTATGCTCCTTTTTACGCGGCCAACCACAACGACCTGGCCAACCCGCTGGTGAATGTGCTCAACGAACACCGGGCGGTGCTGACCGCGAATTCCGGTTTTCCGGACTCCTACAACATCGGCCGCTCGTCGGGCCTCGATTTGGTGCGGCCCGTGGGCCCGGAATGCGCCGACCTGACCTACGCCCTGCAAAACGTGTGGCAGCAGTACCGCGCCACCATGGACGAGGACCTGCTGCGCCACAAGCTCTTCCCGCTGATGAAGGGCAGCTTCGCCTACTTTACCCACCTGATGAAGACCGAGGCCGACGGCAAAATTCACATTCCGGCCACCGGCTCGCCCGAGTACCCGGGGGGCGAAAAGGCCGACGACGCCAACTACACGCTGTCGCTGGTGAAGTGGCTGGCCCGCACTCTCGTCTACGCCGACGACCGGCTGGGGCTGCACGACCCCGCCCGCGCCACCTGGCAGCAAATGGTGACCAACCTGGTGCCTTACCCCGCCGACTCGACCGGCTTTTTGGTAGCTAGGAACCTGCCGTTTGCGGTGTCGCACCGGCACTGGTCGCACCTGTTCATGATTTACCCGCTCTACGAGTACACCTACGACAACCCCGCCCAGGTGCCCCTCATCGAACGCTCGCTGAATAACTGGCTGAAGCGGCCGGAGGCATTTCGCGGGTTCTCGCGGGCCGGGGCGGTGTCCATCTACTCGATGGGCGGCAAGGGCAACGACGCCCTTAAGTACCTGAACATCTTGCTGGACCCGGCGGTACGCTACCCCATTTTGCCCAACACGCTCTACAAAGAAGGCGGGGCCGTCATCGAAACGCCGCTCTATGGGGCCCGGGCAATTCAGGACATGGTGCTGCAGAGCTACAACGGCATTATCCGGGTGTTTCCGGCCGTGCCTGATGCCTGGCCCAGCCTGGCGTTCGATAAGTTCCGGGCCGACGGCGCCTTTCTGGTGTCGGCCAAGCGCGAAAAGGGCAAAACGGCTTTCATCAAAGTGCAGAGCCTGGCCGGGGAGGTATGCCGGTTAAAATCGGACCTCGTGGGCCCGCTCAAAGCCGTCGGCAGCCGCGCCTTTACCCTGAAAAAGCTACCGAACAACGTGGTGGAAATCGACCTGAAAAAAGGCGAGTGGGCGGTGCTCTACGCCGGTGCCACGCCGCCAGCTTTCACCATCGACCAAGTGGCTACGGTGGACAAACCCAACTACTGGGGCCGCAAGTGAGGCGCCCGCACCCTGAAGATTTTTGCATGAAGTCCCCGAAAATGACATTCCTGAAAACCTGGCTCAGCCTCGGCCTACTGGTCCTCTCGGCCGGGCTGGCGCAAGCCACCGATGTGGACGTGAGCAAGTACGGCGCGGTGGGCGACGGCACGACGCTGAACACGGCGGCCATTCAGCAGGCCATTGATGCCTGTGCGAAGAGCGGCGGGGGCAAAGTGGTGGTGCCCGCCGGTAAGTTTCTCTCGGGCACCATCGCGCTGAAAGACAACGTCACGCTGCACCTTAACAAGGACGCGCTGCTGCTGGGTAGCCTCAACCTGGCCGATTACCAGAACCTGGACCCCTTCGCCGACGGGCTGGGCGTGGACGTGGGCTGGGCGCTGCTGGTGGCCGTCGACGCCAAAAACATCGGGCTGGAAGGCGAGGGCATCATCGACGGGCAGGGCTCGAAGCTCAAGGAGCAGCAGCTGCAGACCGACACCCGGCCCGAGGGGCAGCGCTGGGGGCGGCGGCCGTTTCTGGTGCGCATGGTGCGCTGCACGGGCGTGGCGGTGAAGGGCATCACGCTGCACTACGCGGCGGCCTGGACCTCGCACTATTTCCAGTGCAAGCAGGTGCGCATCGAAAACGTGAAGATTGAAAGCCACGGCGTGGCCCACAACGACGGCATCGACATCGACGGCTGCCAGGACGTGCGCATCAAGGACTGCGACATCGTGAGCGGCGACGACGCGCTGTGCTTCAAAACCACGTCGAGCAAGATGGCCTGCCGCGACATTGTGGTGTCGGGCATGCGCCTGCGCAGCAACCAGGGCGCCATCAAGATGGGCACGGAGTCGATGGCCAATTTTGAAAACATTAAAATTTCAAACTGCTACATCTACAACACCACCAACGGCGGCATCAAGTTGCTGACCGTGGACGGGGCGCACCTGCGCAACGTAGACATTTCCGACATCACCATGGTGGAGGTGAAAACGCCCATTCTGGTTCGGTTGGGCTCGCGGCTGAGCGTGTTTCGCAAGGGCCAGGACACCCAGCAGCCCACCGGCACGCTGGAAAATGTGCGTATCCGCAACGTGAAGGCCAAAGCCGCCGACAACGCCCAGCTTACCCCGCCCTCCGGCGTGCTGATTACGGGCGTGCCCGGCCACTACATCACCGGCCTCACGCTCGAAAACATTGAGATTGAGCTGGCCGGCGGCGGCACCGCCGAAGACGGCCGCCAGGTGGTGCCCGAGGCCATCGACAAGTATCCGGAAGTGAAAACCTTCGGCCCCCGCGTGCCGGCCTACGGCATCTGGGCCCGCCACGTGCAGGACCTGAAGCTCATCAACGTGACTTTCAAGCTGGGCAGCAACGACCTGCGCCCGGCCCTGGTGTGCGAAGACGGCAAGAACGTGCAAGTCACGAACTGGAAGCTGCCCCAAACCGAGGGCAGTCAGGCTCTCATCCGGTTCGAGGGCGTAGCGGGCGCCCGCGTGAGTGGGGTAGAGGCCAAGGGCACGACCCAGGCGCTGGTGCGCATTGAGGGGGCCGGCAGCCAGGGCGTGCAGGTGCTGAAAAACACGGCGCCCGGCAGCAAGAAGACAGTTGAGCTAGCCCCGGATGTAAACCCCGGCGCAGCAGTAACCGCCGCCAAAAACTAGCCCCGTCCGCATGAACCGCACCCAACAACTGCTGCAACGAACCGTGCTGGGCCTGGCGCTCCTGCATGGCGGGTGGGCGCACGCCCAAACGGCCGGCGACGAGGACAAAAGCATGCTCAACCGCGTGCAGCCGCGCGACCAGCAGGCCATCGACGAGGCCCAGCGCACCTGGAACCCGCAGGCCCAGAAAACCCGCGACCAGCGCCTGGCCTGGTGGCGCGAGGGTCGCTTCGGCATGTTCGTGCACTGGGGCGTGTACTCGCAGGCCGGGGGCGAGTACAAAGGCAAAAAGGTGAGCGGCTACGCCGAGCACCTGATGCGCAAAGAGAAGATTTCGCGCGCCGACTACCTGGCGCTGGCCAGCCAGTTCAACCCGGTGAAATTCGACGCCGAGCAGTGGGTGAAAACCGCTCAGCAGGCCGGCATGAAGTACCTGGTGGTGACGGCCAAGCACCACGACGGCTTCGCCATGTTCGACTCCAAGGTGTCGGACTTCAACATCGTGAAAAAGACGCCGTTTCGGCGCGACCCCATGGCCGAGCTGGCCGCCGCCTGCCGCAAGCACGGGCTCAAATTTGGGTTCTACTACTCCCACGCCTTCGACTGGGAGCACCCCGACGCCCCCGGCAACGACTGGGAATACGACAACCCCGGCGGCGACCGGCTGCTCCACGGCGGCGCCAACTGGTTTGATGCCGAGCCCGAGCGCCTGCCCAAAGCCGTGAAATACGTGAACGAGAAGGCCATTCCGCAGATTCAGGAGCTCATCCGCCAGTACCACCCCGACATCCTCTGGTTTGATACCCCGCACAAGCTGCCGCTGTCCGAGAACCTGCGCATTCTGAAAGTCATCCGCGAGACGGACCCCCGCGTGGTGGTGAACGGCCGGCTGGCGCGCAGCGGCTCGTATTCGTTCGGCGACTACAAAAACACCGCCGACCGTCCCGCCGAGTTTTACCCGGTGGAGGGCGACTGGGAGGCCATCCCGACCACCAACGAGTCGTACGGCTATTCCAAGTACGACTTGAGCCATAAGCCCGCCAGCTTTTTCATCCAGCTGCTGGCCAAGTCGGCCTCGCGCGGCGGCAACCTGCTCCTGAACATCGGGCCCAAGGGCGACGGCTCCTTTGACGAGAAAGACGCCGCCATTCTGAAGGGCATTGGCGCCTGGATGGCCCGCAACAGCGAGAGCATCTATGGCACCCACGCCTCGCCGCTGGCCTTGCAAAGCTGGGGTGTGAGCACGCAGAAGGGCAATAAGCTCTACCTGCACGTCTTCAACTGGCCCTCGAATGGCAAGCTGGTGGTGGGCGGCCTGAAAGGCACCATCACCAAAGCCTACCTGCTGGCCGATGCCGGCAAGAAAAGCCTGCCCGTGAAGCCCGAAAACGCTGCTGACCTAGCCGTGCAACTGCCCCGGCAAGCCCCCGACCCTGTGAACACCGTGGTGGTGCTGGAAACCAGCGGAGCTCTTACTACCGACCCCGTGCGGCTGCTGGCCACCGCCGGGCCCGCCAACCGCCTGCTGGCTTTTGACGCCGCGCAGCACGGCAAGGGCCTGCGCTACGGCGACGGCAAGGCTAACCGCTACTACGTGGAAGGCTGGAAAAGCCCCGACCAATGGCTGAGCTGGAACGTGCGCGTGAACGAGCCCGTGACCTACCAGCTGGCACTCAAATGCGCCAGCGCGGCCCAAACCGGCGGCACCTACCAGGTCAGCCTGGGCGATTTCAGCCAGCAGTTTACCACGCCCGCAGCACCCGCCACCGAGGCCGTGACCACCCAAAACCTGGGCACGGTGAAGCTGGTCCCCGGCCGCTACGAGCTGAAGCTGACGGCCGTGAATATTACCCAAGGCGAGCTGATGAAGCCGCTGGAAATCGAGCTTATTCCGCAGTAACGCCGGTACCGGCCGGCCCGCATACCCACACCAAATCCCCACCATTCAAGCACTAAACCGATGAAAAAGACCCTGGCTGGTACCGCCGCGCTGCTGCTCCTGGGGGCCCCGCTGTGGGCAAAGGACTACAAAATAAAATCGGCCGCCGAGCTGAGCGCCCTCAAGCTGGTGGCCGGCGACATGGTGATTTTGCAGCGCGGCGACTGGAAAGACCAGCGCCTGGTGCTGCAAGGCACGGGCACGCAGGCGCAACCCATCACGCTCACCACCGAGGCGCCCGGGCAGGTATTCCTGACGGGGCAATCCTCGCTGCAGCTCGATGGCACCTGGCTGGTGGCCGACGGGCTGGCCTTCAAGGACGGCTTTTCGGTGAAGGACGACGTGGTGCTTTTCAGCACCAAAGCCGAGTGGTGCCGGCTCACCAACAGCTCCATCGTCAACTTCGACAACCCCGACAAGAAAGTGGACTACAAGTGGGTGTCGCTGAATGGCGTGCACAACCGCGTCGACCACTGCTACATCAAGGGCAAAACCCACCAGGGCACCACGCTGGTGGTGTGGCTGGCCGACAAAGCCAACTACCACCGCATCGACCACAACTACTTCGCCGACCGGCCCGACCTGGGCGTGAACGGCGGCGAAACCATCCGCATCGGCACCAGCACCTGGTCGATGCACGACTCCTACACCACGGTCGAAAACAACATCTTCAACCACTGCGACGGGGAGCTGGAAATCATCTCCAACAAGTCCTGCCACAACACCATCCGCAACAACGTTTTCTTCGAAAGCAGCGGCATGCTCACGCTGCGCCACGGCAATTTTGCGGAGGTGTACGACAACTTTTTCATCGGTAACGGCAAGCCCAAAAGCGGCGGCATTCGCATCATCGGCGAGAACCACAAGGTTTACAACAACTACCTGAACGGCCTGACAGGCACCGGCGTGATGTCGGCCATCTGCCTGGTCGATGGCATCCCCAACTCGCCCCTGGTGGGCTACTGGCAGGTGAAAAACGCCCAGGTGGTGAACAACACCATCGTGAACTGCGCCGAGCCGTTCGCCCTGGGCTTCGGAAAGAACCCCCAGCGGTATTTGCCGCCGCTGGACTGCACCATTGCCAACAACCTAGTGGTGGGTACGGGCAAGTTTCTGACCTACTACGACCAGCCGACGGGGCTGAAGTTCGAGAACAACCTGGCCTCGGGCCTGGCGGCGGGGGAGGAGTTGCCGGCCGGCATCCGGCTGGCGACCGTGCCCGGCAAGGCCGACCAATGGGGCGCTTGGCGGCCGACAGCCAACAGCGCGGCGCAAGGGGCCGGCAGCAACGCCTTTGCCTTTGTGAAGCAAGACATGGACGGGCAGCCGCGTGGCACGAAGGTGGACGTGGGCGCCGACCAGATAAGCTCCAAAGCCGAACCGATTTTGAAGGAAACCGACATTGGTCCGGGCTGGCTGGGCCTGCCCGTAGTCTCCACCATTCGCATCAAATAAGCCCGCCGGGGTGGTTAGCCCTGGGGTATTCAAGAAATGAGTAACGTAAAATTGCCCTCCGCGCTGTTGTTGTCCGCCTTGCTGGTGTCGACGGCGGCCTCGGGCCAGAGCAAGAAGTCCATCTACCACAAAGGCTGGATTGACTTCAACAAGAACGGCAAAAAGGAAGTGTTTGAAGACGCGGCCCAGCCCGTCGAGGCCCGCATCGCCGACCTGCTGGCGCAAATGACGGTGGACGAAAAAACCTGCCAGACGGCCACGCTCTACGGCTACGGGCGGGTGCTGAAGGAAGAAATGCCCTCGCCGGACTGGAAAAACCACGTCTGGAAGGACGGCATCGCCAACATCGACGAAGAGCTGAACAGCGTGGCCTTCCACCCGGCCACCGACACCAAGTACTCCTATCCCTTCAGCAAGCACGCCGTGGCCATCAACGACGTGCAGAAGTGGTTTGTGGAAGAAACCCGGCTGGGCATTCCGGTCGATTTCACGAACGAGGCCATCCACGGGCTGTGCCACGACCGCGCCACGCCGCTGCCGGCCCCCATCAGCATTGGTAGCACCTGGGACAAGGCCCTGGTGCGGCAGGCGGGCGCCATCGTGGGCCGCGAAGCCAAGGCCCTGGGCTACACCAACGTGTACGCCCCCATTCTGGACCCGGCCCGCGACCAGCGCTGGGGCCGCGTGGTGGAGTGCTACGGCGAAGACCCGTTTCACATTGCGGAGCTGGGCAAGCAAATGGTGCTCGGCATTCAGGAGCAGGGCGTGGCGGCCACGCTCAAGCACTACGCGGTGTACAGCGTGCCTAAGGGCGGGCGCGACGGCAACGTGCGCACCGACCCGCACGTGGCCCCGCGCGAGATGCACCAGCTCTACCTCTACCCGTTCCGGCGCGTTATTCAGGAAGCTCACCCCATGGGCGTGATGAGCAGCTACAACGACTGGGACGGCGTGCCCATCACGGGCAGCCATTATTTCCTCACCGAGCTGCTGCGCGAGAAATTCGGCTTCACCGGCTATGTGGTGTCCGATAGCGAGGCCGTGGAGTACATCTTCAGCAAGCACCACGTGGCTGATTCCCGCAAGGAAGCCGTGCGCCAGGCCTTCGAGGCGGGCCTAAACGTGCGCACCAACTTCACCATGCCGGAAACCTACATCGGGCCCCTGCGGGAGCTGCTGAAAGAGGGCCGCGTGTCGATGAAAACCCTCGATGCGCGCGTGGCCGATGTGCTGCGCGTCAAGTTTCAGCTGGGTTTGTTCGACCACCCCTACGTGGCCGACCCCAAGGCCGCCGACAAGACGGTGCACACCCCAAGCGACGAGGAATTTGCCCTGCGCCTGAACCGGGAGTCGCTGGTGCTGCTCAAAAACGAGAACAACCTGCTGCCGCTTGACCTGAAAAGCCTCAAGAACGTGCTGGTAACTGGCCCGCTGGCCACCGAGACGCGCTACACCACCAGCCGCTACGGCCCGTCGAACAACCCCGTCACGTCCGTGCTCGACGGCATCACGAAGTACGTGGGCAGCGCCGCCAAGGTGAGCTACGCCAAGGGCTGCGACGTGGTGGACGCCACCTGGCCGGAAAGCGAAATCATCGAAACGCCCTTGACTAAGGAAGAGCAGGCCGGCATCGACGAGGCCGTGGCGCAAGCCCGGCAGGCCGACGTGGTGATTGCCGTGGTGGGCGAGGACGAGAAGCGCGTGGGCGAAAGTCTCTCGCGCACCGGCCTCAACCTGCCGGGCCGGCAGCTACGCCTGATTCAGGCGCTGCAAGCCACCGGCAAACCCGTGGTGATGGTCATGATTAACGGCCAGCCCCTCACCATTAACTGGGAAAACCGCTACGTGCCCGCCATTCTGGAAGCCTGGTTTCCGGGTCCGGAAAGTGGGCGGGTGGTGGCCGAAACTCTGTTTGGCGACTACAACCCCGGCGGCAAGCTGGCCATTACCTTCCCTAAGTCGACTGGGCAGCTGGAGTTCAACTTCCCGTTCAAGCCTGCGTCGCAGGCCGGGCAGCCCACTTCGGGGCCCAACGGCTACGGCAAAACCAGCGTGAACGGCGCTCTGTATCCCTTCGGCTACGGGTTGAGCTACACCACCTTCGAGTACAGCAACCTGGTGGTAAACCAGCCCAGCCAGCACGCCAAGGCCGATATTCAGGTGACGGTGGACGTGACCAATACCGGCAAGCGCGCCGGCGACGAGGTGGTGCAGCTCTACCTGAAAGACAAGGTGAGCAGCGTGACCACCTACGAGTCGGACCTGCGCGGCTTCGAGCGCGTGGCGCTGGGGCCGGGCGAGAAGAAAACCGTCAGCTTCACCCTGCACCCTGACGACCTGGCTCTGCTCGACAAAGACATGAACTGGACCGTGGAGCCCGGCGACTTCGAGGTGATGCTCGGCAGCTCGTCGGAAGACATTCGCCTGAAAAAAACCTTCACCGTGCAGGCTGACTAAAAAACCATCCAAATAGCAAAAGTGAACAGTCATGCTAAGCGCAGTCGAAGCATCTCTACCGCGCACTAACTCATTTGCTGCAACGAGTGAGGTGGGACGAATTCGTTGTGGAGTTGGTGAGCTGCATAACGCAACGAAGCGGTAGAGGTGCCTCGACTGCGCTCAGCATGACGCCTGTTTTGATTGATACTGCGCCCGTGCAGGCGCGTGGCCTCACTTTTTTATTTCTCTTCCCCTTGATGTTGATGCCCGCTTTTGACCTAAAATTTTCCGGTATCCGGCTGTTGGCCGCCTTGCTGCTGTGCGGCGGCCTTGCGCGGGAGGCCGCAGCCCAGGCCCCGGCGGCCAACCGTTGGAAAATCAACCCCGACGGGTCGACTACCTGGGTCATTGACCAGCGCCTGCCCCACGCCGACAACATCGAAATGAGCGGGGAGAAGATGTCGACCATCATCCGCTACGGCGTGGATGCCGACGGCGCCTTCACCGTGAGCCGCAGCTTCGTGTGGCCCATGCTGCGCTTTGCACCCAACAAAACCCGCAACCACCTGGCCCGCAACTCGGACTGGAACATTCTAAGCACTATCCAGGCCAACGGCGCCGCCCTGACGGGCGAGAAAGTATCGGCAATAACCCTGAACGGAGAGATGACGGTGAAAAGCACCGTGAAGCCAGGGCTGGAATTCACCCGCACGCTTTTTCCTTCGCCCACCCAGCCGGTGTTTCTGGAAAAGTACCTGCTGAAAAACACCTCGGAAAAGCCGGTATTTGTAGAGATTCCCAGCTACCTGAATACGTTCACGACCGATTCGGCTACGGCCATTTATGGCAAATACACCGTCACGTACCGGTCTACCGGCGGGCGCAGCCTGACGCTGGCCCCGGGCCAGAGCACCGCCTTCGGCGCCGTGTTCGGGGCTGCGAAGGCGGGCGAAAGCATCGCCGCCGTGAGTGCCGACGCTGAAGAAAAGCAGCGCCAGCAGCGAGTAGGGGAGTGGTGGAACAACCTGGTGCTGGAAACCCCCGACGAAACCCTGAACCGGGCGTTCGCCTTCGCAAAAATTCGCGGGGCGGAAAGCATTTACCGCACCAAGGGCGGCCTGATGCACGGCCCGGGCGGCGGGGCGTACTACGCGGCCATTTGGGCCAACGACCAGGCCGAATACATTGGGCCGTTCTTTCCCTTTCTGGGCTATACCGTGGGCAATGAGGCGTCGCTGAATGCCTATCTGCAGTTCGCACGCTTCATGAACCCCGAATACAAGCCCTTGCCCAGCTCCATTATTGCCGAAGGGGAGGGCGTGTGGCAGGGCGCCAAGGACCGCGGCGACGCCGCCATGATTGCCTACGGCGCCGCGCGGTTTGCCCTGGCTTCCGGTGATAAAAAGGTGGCCACGCAAGTGTGGCCGCTGGTGGAATGGACCCTGGAGTACTGCCGCCGCAAGCTGACCGACCAGGGGGTGGTGGCCTCCAACTCCGACGAGCTGGAAAACCGCTTTCCGGCCGGCAACGCCAACCTGAACACGTCCTCGCTGTATTACGACGCGCTGATTTCAGCGGCTGACCTGGGCAAGTCGCTGGGCAAGCCCGGCAGCCAGTTGCAGGCCTACCAAACGCAGGCGCAGCAGCTGCGCGCGGCCATCGAGAAGCACTTTGGGGCCAAGGTGGAAGGCTTCGACACCTACCGCTACTACGAGGGCAACGATGTGCTGCGGGCCTGGATTTGCACGCCGCTCACGATGGGCATTTATGACAGAAAGCAGGGCACCATCGCGGCGCTGTTTTCGCCCCGCCTGTGGACGCCCGACGGCCTGGCCACCCAGGCTGGTAAGGAGACTTTCTGGGACCGGGCCACGCTCTACGCGCTGCGCGGGATTTTCGCGGCCGGCGAAAAGGAAAAGGCCCTCGATTACCTGAAATACTATTCCAACCGCCGCCTGCTGGGCGAGCACGTGCCCTACGCGGTGGAGGCCTACCCGGAGGGCAACCAGCGGCACCTGTCGGCTGAAAGCGGCCTGTACTGTCGCATCTACACCGAGGGTTTGTTCGGCATCCGGCCGTCGGGCCTGAAGTCCTTCCGCACCACGCCCTACCTGCCCAACCAGTGGAACCAGATGGCCCTGCGCCACATCCACGCCTTCGGCGGCGACTTCGACCTGCAGGTGAAACGCGAAAAAGGCAACCTGCGCCTGACGGCTTTTGCTGGCAAGCGCCGGGTGTACAACGCTCGCATCAAGGAGGGGCAAACGGTTGAAATCAAGCTCTAAATACCGATGCCGAACCCCATTACGAACATGAGCTTTTTTGCCCTCTGCCAGCGCCGCCTCGGCCTGGCCGTGCTCTTCAGCGGCCTGGTGCTGCTGGCTTTCGGCGCGCGGGGCCAAAGCGAGAAGCAGGTATTGATTGAAACCAAAAACACGGTTCTGATTCTGACCATTGGCAACAACCAGCGCCTGTACCAAAGCTATTACGGGCCGCAGCTGACCGACCGCAGCGACTACACGCTTTTCAACAGCACGCGCCACGAGGCCTACGTAGCCGCCGGCATGGAGGACCTGTTCGAGCCGGCCATCCAGATGCTGCACGCCGACGGCAACCCCTCGCTGGAGCTGAAACACGCCAACACCGCCGTGCAGAAGCAGGACGACAACGTGACCACAACCATCTTCACGCTACGCGACCCGAAGTACCCGGTAGAGGTGACCCTGCACTACACGGCATATGCCAACGAGGACGTTATCAAGGCCTGGACGGAGATTAAGCACCAGGAAAAGAAGCCGGTCACGCTCAGCCGCTATGCCTCGTCGATGCTGCACTTTGATGCGGCCAGCTACTGGCTCACGCAATTCGACGGCGACTACATGACCGAGATGGGCATGAAGGAAACCGAGCTGGTGGCCGGCATCAAAACCCTGGACAGCAAGCTGGGCACCCGCGCGCACATGTACCGCAGCCCGGTTTTCTTTCTTTCCACCGGCGGGCGCTCCACCGAAACCACCGGCGACGTGGTGGCGGGCACGCTGGCGTGGTCGGGCAATTTTCAGATTTCGTTTGAGGTGGACCAGGCTAATTCCCTGCGGGTGCTGTCGGGCATGAATCCCTACAGCTCCGAGTACCGCTTGGACGCCGGCAAGCCCTTCGTGACCCCGGCCTTCCTCTACACCTACTCGGGCCAGGGCAAGGGGCAGGCCAGCCGCAACCTGCACCGCTGGGCCCGCCGCTACGGTGTGCTCGACGGCAACGAGCCCCGCCTGACGCTGCTCAACAACTGGGAGGCCACGCACATGGGCTTCGACGAGAAGCAGCTCGTTGAGCTGTTTGACGGAGCCAAAAAACTCGGCGTCGACCTGTTTTTGCTCGACGACGGCTGGTTCGGTACCACGTTTCCGCGCGACAACGACAAGGCCGGGCTTGGCGACTGGCAGGTCGACAAAAAGAAGCTGCCCAGCGGCTTGGGCTACCTGGTGAAGGAAGCGCAGGCCCGGGACCTGAAATTCGGCATCTGGCTGGAGCCCGAGATGGTGAACCCCAAGAGCGAGCTGTACCGGAAGCATCCCGAGTGGCTGCTGAAGCTGCCCAACCGCGACGAAAACTACTCGCGCAACCAGCTGGTGCTCGACCTGACCAACCCCAAGGTGCAGAACTTCGTGTACAAAACGGTGGACGACCTGTTCACGCAAACGCCGGGCATCTCGTTCATCAAGTGGGACTGCAACCGCATGATGACCAACGCCTTCTCGCCGTATCTGAAAGACCGGCAGGCCAACCTGTTCGTTGATTATACCCGCAGCCTGTACGACGTGCTGGCCCGGCTGCGCCAGAAGTACCCGCACCTGCCCATCATGCTGTGCTCGGGCGGCGGCGGCCGCACGGATTACGGCGGGCTAAAGTACTTCACCGAGTTCTGGCCCAGCGACAACACCAACGCCTTCGAGCGCATCTTCATCCAGTGGGGCTACCTCAACTTCTTCCCCGCGGTCACGGTCACGAGCCACGTCACCTCGATGGGCAAGCAGCCGCTGAAGTTCCGCACCGACGTGGCCATGATGGGCAAAATGGGCTACGACATCAAGGTGAGCAGCCTGACGGAGCAAGAGGTGCAGTTCTGCAGCGAAGCCGTGCGAACCTACAAGCGCATCAGCGACGTGGTGTGGAAGGGCGACCTGTACCGCTTGGTGTCGCCCTACGAGGCCAACCGCGCCGTGCTGATGTACGCCGCCGCGGATAAGAAACGGGCCATTCTGTTCAATTACATCATGAATACCCGGCACAAGGAAAAGCTACCGCTGGTGCGCCTGCATGGGCTGGACCCGGCCAAGCGCTACAAAATCGAAGAAATCAACCTGCTGCCCGGCACGCAGTCACTTAATCCCGCCCACGGCAACACCTACAGCGGCGACTACCTGATGAAGGTGGGCCTGAACCTGGCGCCGGGCCGCCTGACACCCATCACTAGCAACGTTTTTGAACTGACCGAGCAGTAAACGCCGGCTGTGGCCCGGCGCTAGCTGCCGATTATCAAATTGAAATTCCCATACCAATTCCTGAAGAAACCTATGAAAAAGATTCTGCTCTGTTTGCTGCTGACGCTGCTGTTTGGCGGCTCCGTTTCGGCCCAGCAAAAGGCCCTCACCAAGGACGAGCGCATGAAATGGTGGCGCGAAGCCCGCTTCGGCATGTTCATTCACTGGGGCCTGTACGCCCAATTGGCCGGGGTATACAAAGGCCACGAGGTAGGGCGCGGCGGCGAGTGGATTATGAACCGCGGCAAAATACCGGTGGCCGAGTACCAGGCGTATGCCAAGCAGTTTAACCCGGTGAAGTTTGACGCCGACGCCTGGGTAAAGACGGCGAAAGACGCGGGCATGAGGTACATCGTCATCACGGCCAAGCACCACGACGGCTTCGCTATGTTCAAGTCGAATGCCAGCAAATGGAATATTGCCGATGCCACGCCCTACGGCAAAGACGTGCTGAAGCCGCTGGCTGCCGCCTGCAAAAAGTACGGCGTGAAGCTGGGCTTCTACTACTCGCAGGCCCAGGACTGGAACAACCCGGGCGGCTCGGCGGCCCGCAAAATCACGGCGGAAGGCTGGGCCAACCCCGATTCGGCCAAGATTGACGCCTTCACCAAAGAGCACCACGGCCACTGGGACCCCGCCCAGGAAACCGCCACTTTTGAGCAGTATATCGACCGCGTGGCCGTGCCACAGGTGAAGGAGCTGATGACCAACTACGGCGACGTGGCCGTGCTGTGGTGGGACACCCCCACCAACATGACCGACGAAGCTGCCCTCAAACTCCAGGAGGTGTTGAAGCTGCAGCCCAACATCATCACCAACGACCGCCTCAAGCGGCCCAATTTCCCCGGCGACACCAAAACGCCCGAGCAAAAAATCCCCGGCCTGAACGAGCTCGACGGCAAGGACTGGGAAACCTGCATGACCATGAACGGCACCTGGGGCTACAAAAGCTGGGACAACAAGTGGAAATCGACCGAAACCCTGATTCGCAACCTCGTCGATATCGCCTCGAAAGGCGGCAACTACCTGCTGAACGTGGGCCCCAAAGCCGACGGCACTTTCCCCGAGCAAAGCACCGAGCGCCTCAAGGAAATCGGGCAGTGGATGAAGGTGAACAGCGAGGCCATCTACGCCACCAAGGCCAGCCCGCTGGAGGCCCTGCCCTGGGGCCGCTGCACCAAAAAGGACACCAAAGACGGCACCACGCTGTACCTGAGCGTATTCGAGTGGCCCAAAGACGGCAAGCTCACCGTGCCAGGCCTCAAAAACAAAGTGGCCGCCGCCAGCCTGCTGGCCAACGGCACCAAGCTGAAAACCCAGGTGGTGGGCAACGACCTGGTGATTGAAGTACCCGCCAAAGCCCTCGACCCCATTGCCACCGTCATCAAGCTGCAAGTGAAAGGCCCGGTAGAAAGCGCCGCGGCACTAAACGGCAAAATGAAAAGCGGCGCGCTGGATTAAGGCCCCTCCGCTTAATTCGCCGTAAACCGACCAAAAAGAAACCTCCGCGGCACGTGCCGCGGAGGTTTCTTTTTGGTCGGTTTACGCGAAAAGCAATGCTTTACTTTTTGCCTTGCTTGGGTGGGTAATAGTTGTCTACCGGCTGCACCTCAATCCAGGACTGCTCTTTGGCGGTAAGGCAGGAGGTGAAAAAGGCCGTGATTTTCCCCTGCTCGTTCACGAATACAAACGGCCGCTCCCGGCGCCGGAAGGTTTCGGAAGTGCCGTCGTCGTAGGTTACCGTTTTGGTGTAAATCGATTCCTTGGACACCAATTGGTAATTGATGCCGTCGAGGGAGGAATACTGGGCGCCGTTTTTCGGGGCGCCCGTCGCGTCGCCGCGAAAGTCGCTCAGAATGACGTTGTACTGGTTGGCCGCCCACCAGATGGTAGGGTCCTCCAGCTGGTTTTGGCCGGGCAGCAGGTTTTTGCCCTCGTTCAATAGCGTGTATTTGGCATTGAAAGCGGGCGCCTGATAGCCCTGCGCGATGCGAATGTCATTCACCGATTTGCGCCCGAAAACGTACACGCTGCCATCGGGCCGCACCAGGGGCGCGGGGTTGGAAAACGGCATGGCCACCGAATCAACGCGCGTCCAGGGGCCGGTGATGGACTTGGCGTAGGCGTAGCCCGTTTCGTTGGCCGAGGAAATGTAGTAGAGCACAAATGTGTTGCCGCTCCGCACAATCTTCGGATTGTGGGCGCGGTCGTTGTCCCATTTGCCCTCCCGTTTCTGAATCACGACTTCCTGAAACGTGTACGGGCCGACCAATTTGTCGGAAGTAGCGCGCACAATTTCCGAGTACTTGGTCCAGCCGCCCAAGCCGTATTGCTCGGGCCAGCGCGAGGCAAACATGTGGTAGGTTTTGCCCACTTTGATGACGCTCGGGCACCACAAAATGTAGCCGGGCATCTTGAAACCGCCGTTTTTCACGGCGGGCTTCAGGGCGTCTTTCAGCGTTTGGGCGCGGGCGGTCGGGCAGCTCAGGCCCAGCGCCAGCACCAAGAGCAGCAGCCAGCGTGCGCCGGGGCGGGCATTTTCGTTCGGGTATTTCTTCATAGCAGCTACAGAGGTTTTGCTGATGACCAGGCTAGCGCAACAGGGCCGCGGCACACCACAGGATGGGGGCCTGGCCGTGGTTGTCGCCGATGTTGCGCTTGCGGTCGAGGTAATATTGGCGGTCGTTTTTCTTGTTGGTGCCTTCGCACACTTCGTGCACTTCCGCGTTTTCGTCGATGTACGACACCAGGCTCAGCCAGCCTTTGCGGGCGGCGGGGCCGTAGGTCCTGGCATCGAGCCAGCCGTTCTTCACACCCGTAATCATGGCAAAGGTGAACATGCCCGTGCCGGAGGTTTCCGGCCAGGCCTGCGGGTCGTCGATGAGCTGGTGCCACATGCCTTTTTCATCCTGGTATTTCAGCAGCGAGGCCATCATCAGCTTGTAGCCTTTCATAATGCGGGCGTAGTTGGGGTCGCTTTTGGGCAGGCTGCGCAGCACTTCGCTCATGCCGGCGGCCATCCAGCCATCGCCCCGGCCCCAGTAAAAAGGCACGTCGGGGGCATGGTAAAACAGGCCATTGGGCTGCTGGAGCGAATCCAGGTACACCACCATTTCCTTGGCGGCCCGGTCGATGTACTTGCGGTCGCCCGTTGCGCGGTAAGCCTGGGCCTGCAGGGCCGTAATCATGAACATGTCGTCAATCCACATCCGAGTTTGCCAGCTCAGCCCCCGGTTGTAGAAGCCCTGCGATTCGGGCTTCACCCGGGGGCCTTCGGGCGGGCCCCACTGCTTGTCGGCAATGCCCTGGCCCAGGGTCAGGTATTTCTTGTCCTTGGTCTGAATGTACAGTTCCAGCGGCACCGCCCCGAAAACCGAGTAGTCCACATGGTCCGGCGTGGGAATCATACTGGCTTCGGCGCCAAAAAGCGGGTCGAACCGTTTTACCAGCTCCGCTTTCAGGGTTTTGTCCTTGCTTTCCTTGGCAAAGCTGAGCGCCCCATACCACACGCAGGTTTCGGGATAAGTAATGACTTTGGGCGGCGTGGTACGATTGAAATTGGAATGCGGCAACGACACGAAATGCTCGGCCACGCGCTTGCCAATTTCCTGCGGCGTGGCGCCCTTCGGGAAGTTCTTCAAATCGGCCTCATTTGGCCGGGTTTGCGCCTGGCCAATTCCCAGCGTAGCGGGCAGCAGCACCAAGGCCATCAGCAGGCCTTTTCGGGTAAGCATCATCATATGTTTTTATTTGGGTTAAGTGGTGGTGTCGAATAATTAATTCTTGCCCGCCCAACTTTCTGAACGAGCTATGAATAATAGGAAGGGAAGGGAGGCAATGCGCGCTGACACACCTGGCGCGGGCCAGGCATAGCGATGCCCAAAAAAATGCCTGTCGTCGACAGCCGCAATTTTCGATTTAAAACCAGTTAACCCTGCAAAAACAGCTACGCCAGCGGCTTATTTGGCATCTGGCGGGAGTGGCCGCGCGGGCTGCGCAGCGTGCCTCTTTTTCGGCGGCGGCCCGCCGCATTATTTGGCAACGCAAGGTAATTTAGAAAGGCGAATAAATATGCCGAAATGAGCCGCTAATTGTTGCGCAAATAAATAAAATATGCTTGGTGTTTATGGGCGTAAATAATACCTTTGCTTACATGGTAGGCCAACACGCTTGTTGGCACACAATACCAGTCAGTATTCAGCCCCTCGGAACCCCAAATTAGGCCAATTTAATTGGCCGGGGAGCGGCGCGTGTAATTTGTGTAATTACGGCCGCCCGGTCTGCTCAGGGAGTTTCAGCCTAACATGAACATGATGGAAAAAGAAGCAAGCGCGTATCTGCGGATTCATCCGGCCGATAACGTTTTGGTGGCGCTACAGGATTTGGCCGCGCAAACGACGGTTCGTTTCGAAGGCGACACCATTGTACTGCAGGAAGACATTCCGGCCAAGCACAAATTCTTCATCACCGATATGCACCCCGGCGATGAGATGCGCATGTACGGCGTGCTGGTGGGCAAGGCGCAGACCGCCATTCCCAAAGGCGGCCGCATGACCACCCAAAACACCGTGCACGCCGCCGAGGCCTACGCTTACCGCGGCTCAACTTCTGAGTGGCAGGCACCCGATGTAGCCCGGTTTCAGCGCCGCACTTTCAACGGGTACCGTCGCCCCGACGGCCGCGTAGGCACGGCCAATTACTGGCTCTTCGTGCCCATGGTTTTTTGCGAAAACCGCAACCTGGACATCATCAAGGAGTCGCTGCAGAACGAGTTGGGCTACGCCGCCACCGACAAATACCGCAGCTTCACCCGCCGCCTGCTGCAGGCTTATGAAGCCGACGGCAGCCTGCAAAGTGTGGACCTGAGCCCCACGCCCTTCACGCAGAATGAGCGGTATTTCAAAAATGTGGACGGCATTAAATTCCTGAATCACAACGGCGGCTGCGGCGGCACCCGCCAGGATGCCAGCACGCTGGGCGACTTGCTCGCGGCCTATGCCGACCACCCCAACGTGGCGGGCATTACAGCCCTGAGCCTGGGCTGTCAGCACCTGCAAACGGCTGACTTTCTGACTAGTATCAAGCGGCGTAATCCGTCCTTCGATAAGCCGCTGCTTGTATTCGAACAGCAGCTCGCCCAGAGCGAGGAGCAGCTGATTCGCGAAGCCATTCAGCAGACCTTTGAAGGGCTGGTGCAGATAAACAAAGTCGAGCGCGAGCCCGCGCCGCTGAGCGAGCTGTGCATCGGCGTGAAGTGCGGGGGCAGCGACGGCTTCAGCGGAATTTCGGCCAATCCGGCCGTGGGCTATGCGTCCGATTTGCTGGTGGCCCTGGGCGGAAAAATCCTATTAGCGGAGTTCCCTGAGCTGTGCGGCGCCGAGCAGAATATCCTCGACCGTTGCCCACAGCCCGAAACGGCCGACAAGTTCATTCGCCTCATGCAGTCTTACGACGAGCTAGCAACCAAAGTCGGCTCGGGCTTCTACATGAACCCCTCGCCGGGCAACATCAAGGACGGCCTGATTACCGACGCCATCAAATCGACGGGCGCGGCCAAAAAAGGCGGCACCTCGCCCGTGGTCGACGTGCTGGACTACACCGAGCCCGTCACCAAACCCGGCCTGAGCCTGGTGTGCACGCCCGGCAACGACGTGGAAGCCACCACCGGCAAGGCGGCGGCGGGTGCTACCCTCATCCTGTTCACCACGGGGCTGGGCACGCCCACCGGCAACCCGGTGGCCCCCGTCATCAAAGTGGCCACCAACTCGGCGCTCGCCCACCGCATGAGCGACATCATCGACATCGACACCGGCGACATCATCAACGGCACGAAAACCATCCCGCAAATGGGGGAGGAGATTCTGGAGTTCTGCATCAAAGTAGCCAGCGGCGAAATTATTCCCAAGGCCGTGCTGCTAGGACAGGATGACTTTATTCCTTGGAAACGAGGGGTTTCACTCTAGCGCAGCCGGTGTGAACCACCACTGCACGCCATTCACCATCCAACTCATTCATGTTTAGTCTACAAGGAAAAAGCGCCGTCATCACCGGCGGGGGCAGCGGCATTGGCAAGGCCATTGCGCAGCTGTTTGCCAGCCAGGGGGCCGCCGTGCACCTCATTGAACTCAATGCGGAAGCAGGCCAGCAGGCCGTCGACGAAATCAGACAAGCCGGCGGCATCGCCCACGTCTACGGGGCCGACGTGAGCCAGCAGGCGCAGGTGCTGGACGTGTTTCGCCAGATTGGCCAAGTAAATATCCTAGTCAACAATGCTGGTATCGCGCACGTCGGTACCGTCGAGAACACCGCCGAAGCGGATTTCGAGCGGGTGTATCAGGTCAACGTCAAGGGCGCGTACAACTGCCTTTTCGCCGCCATTCCGCTCCTGAAAGCCAGCGGTGGCGGGGCCATTGTCAACATGGCCTCCATCGCGGCCCACGTCGGCATCACCGACCGGTTTGCTTATTCGATGAGCAAGGGAGCCATTTTTGCCATGACCCTGTCCGTGGCCCGCGATTACCTGAAGGAGAACATCCGCTGCAACAGCATTTCGCCGGCCCGGGTGCACACGCCTTTCGTCGATGGGTTTATTGCGAAGAGCTACCCCGGCAAGGAAGCGGAAATCTTTGAAAAGCTGTCCCGGAGCCAGCCCATCGGGCGTATGGGCACCCCCGAGGAGGTGGCCACGCTGGCCCTGTACCTGTGTGCCGACGAAGCCGGGTTCATCACGGGCTGCGACTATCCCCTGGATGGCGGCTTCATCAAGCTCAATAACTAATTCATTTTTAAGCGCTACGTAATGAAGCTAATACGCTACGGTCAGGCCGACCAGGAGAAACCAGGCATTATCCTCGGCGATAAACGCTATGATGTTTCGGGGTTCGGGGAAGATTTCAACGAGGCTTTTTTTGCCAAAGATGGCCTCAGCCGCTTGGCCGCGTTTGTGCAGGCCCAGGCCGGCCGGCTGCCGGAAGTGGGAGCTGATGAGCGGCTGGGCTCGCCCGTCGCCCGCCCGTCCAAGATTCTCTGCATCGGCCTCAACTACGCCGACCATGCCCGGGAAACCGGGGCTGCCACGCCCGCCGAGCCCATTCTGTTCATGAAGTCGACCACGGCGCTGGTGGGGCCCAACGATGACATCGTCATTCCCAAAAACTCGGTGAAAACCGACTGGGAAGTAGAGTTGGCCGTGGTCATTGGCAAGCGGGCCTCGTATGTGGAGGAGGTTGATGCCCAGCAATATATTGCCGGCTATGCGCTGCACAACGACGTGTCGGAACGCGAGTTTCAGCTGGAGCGCGGCGGCACCTGGGACAAGGGCAAGGGCTGCGACACGTTTGCGCCCGTCGGCCCGTTCCTGGCCACGCCCGATGAAATCGGCGACGTGGACAACCTGCGCCTCTGGCTCTCGGTGAACGGGCACATGATGCAGGACGGCACCACCGCCAACCTCATTTTCAAGATTCCCTTCCTGATTTCCTACCTCAGCCAATTTATGACGCTGCTGCCCGGCGACATCATCTCGACCGGCACGCCCGCGGGCGTGGGCCTGGGCTTCAAGCCGCCGGTGTACCTGAAGCCCGGCGACGTGGTGGAGCTGGGCATCGACGGCTTGGGCACGTCGCGGCAGGTGGTGAAGGCATATGCTTAGAATCGACGCCCACCAGCATTTCTGGCAGTTCGACCCCGTGCGCGATGCCTGGATAACGGATGACATGGCCGCCATCCGGCGCGATTTTCTGCCGGAGGATTTGGCTCCGCTGCTCGAGGCGGCCGGCGTGGGCGGCTGCGTGGCCGTGCAGGCCGACCAGTCGGAAGCCGAAACGGAATTCCTGCTCGCCCTGGCTGCCAGGCACGACTTCATCCGGGGCGTGGTGGGCTGGGTCGACCTGCAGGCCGGTAACATCGAAGCGCGGCTGGCCCACTTTGCCCGGTTCGGCAAGCTCAAGGGCTTTCGTCATGTGCTGCAGGGCGAAAAAAACCGCGCCCTGATGCTTACGCCGGCCTTCAGGCGAGGCATCAAGGCCTTGCAGGCTTTCGGTTTCACCTACGACCTGCTCATTTTGCCAGACCAACTGGGCTATGCCGCCGAGCTGCTGGAGGCCTTTCCCGAGCAGCGTTTCGTTATCGACCACATCGCCAAACCGGCCATCCAGCGGCACGAAATGGCGGAGTGGGCCCAGGGGATTCGCGCCGTGGCCGCGCACGGCAATGCCTGGTGCAAGGTGTCCGGCCTCATCACCGAAGCCGATTGGCAGCACTGGCAGCCCGCCGATTTTCGGCCCTATATCGACACCGTGTTCGAGGCCTTCGGACCCGATAAAGTCCTATTTGGTTCCGATTGGCCGGTATGCCTGGTAGCGGGGCAATACCCGCGGGTCGTCGGCTTGCTTGAGTATTACCTGGCGGCCTTCTCGGCCACCGAGCAGGCGCAGTTTTGGGCGGACAACGCCTGCGAATTCTATCATCTTTAGCCTTTACACCGACATGGATTTACAACTCAAAAACAAGGTAATCATCGTTACGGGCGGCGCGAAAGGCATTGGCGAGGGCATTTGCCGCGTACTGGCCGCCGAAGGCGCTATCCCGGTAATTGTGGGCCGGAGCGAGGCCGATAACCGGCAGACCGTCGCGGCCCTGGAAGCCGCCGGGGGCCAGGCCTGGCAGGTGGTCGCGGAGCTGTCGGCTCCCGAAGCCTGCGAAGCGGCGGTACGGGCAGTGGTAGCGCAGTTCGGCCGCATCGAGGGCCTGGTGAACAACGCAGGCGTGAACGACGGTATTGGGCTGGAGTCTGGTGATTATCAACGCTTCATGGATAGCCTGCATAAGAACGTGGTGCACTACTACCTGATGGCCCACTACGCGCTGCCCGAGTTGAAAAAGACCCGGGGTGCTATCGTCAACATCACTTCCAAAACCGCCGAAACCGGCCAGGGCAATACCTCGGCCTACGCCGCTGCCAACGGGGCCCGCAACGCGCTAACTCGCGAGTGGGCCGTAGAGCTGCTGAAATACAGCCTGCGCGTGAACGCCATTGTGGTCGCAGAATGCTGGACGCCCCAGTACGAAACCTGGATTAAAACCCTGCCCAACGCGGAGGAAAAGCTGCGGGAGATTACCTCGAAAATTCCGCTGGAAAACCGGATGACGACCACCGAAGAAATTGGCAATGCCACGGCTTTTTTATTGTCGGAACGCTCCAGCCATACCACCGGCCAGATTGTGCACGTGGATGGTGGCTACGTGCACTTAGACAGGGCTTTGGCCAATGCCTAGTCGCATTTTAAAAAGTTGGTATTTCAATTAAATGCCAACTTTTTAAAGGGGATTTATCGCAATATTTCCATCTATAAAAAAGACTGATAACCAAAATAGAAACCTATTAACTAAGGTGTCATTTTTACGCAACCGATTCCGTAGAAATACAGCTTTCGCAACATTGTATCCGACCAACTTTCTCTATACTTGCACGGCCAAGCAACACAAAAAGATTTGGAGGAAAGGTGATGCAAAAACGTAGACTCGCCTTATCCGACGTAGTGGTGGTAGGCTACGGCACCCAGATATGTTCTGATATTACCAGTGCAATCGTTTCCATCGACGAGAAAGCCATTCGGGAGGTGCAGGTCGCCAACCTGGCCCAGGCCCATGAGTGAAATCGAACCCACTTACCTGCAGGAGGATTTGCGCCCGGCGTTTGTGCTCGGCCACGTGAGCGGGGCCACCCTGCACGACATCAGGGTGCAGAAAGCCGCCGGGGAGTCGGCAATCGTGCTGACCAATGTGAAGGACTTTGCGATTGCCGACAGCCAGCCAGTGGCGGATTTTAAAACGGCCGACGTCGCCCAAAAAGAATTGCCGTGAAACCTAATCGCATGAAAACAAATATCCTATCCCGATATCTGCTGCTGTCGGCGGCGCTGGGTGGCAGCCTGGCGCTCTACGCCCTGAAAACCGACGTTCGGGTGGTGCCTGATGCCGATAATGCGGGGCTGAAGCTGCCAGCCGGCTTTGGCGCGCTGAAAGTGGCCGACCTGGGAGCCAAGGCCCGGCACCTGGTAGTAACGCCGCAGGGCATCCTTTACGTGAAGCTGGCCAAGCCTACCAAGGACGGTGGCATTGTCGTGCTGCAGGAGGGCAGCAATGGCAAGGCCGAAGTCAAAAGCACGTTCGGCAACTACGGCGGCACCGGCATCTGCTTGAAAAACGGGTATTTATATGCGTCCTCCAACCGGGAGGTATTCCGTTACAAGCTGAACGGCACCAACGAGGTTATCAGCCCAGCCCAACCCGAAACCATTATTACCGGGCTGAAAATGGGCCGGCAGCACGAAACAAAATCCATCGTGCTCGACAACGCGGGCAACATCTACGTCAACATCGGGGCCTATTCCAACTCTTGTCAGGAAGCCGACCGCAAAGTGGGCTCGATGGGCATCCCCAACTGCCCGGTGCTGGACTCGGCGGGCGGTATCTGGCAGTTCCGGGCCGATAAAGCCAATCAATCGTACCGCGAAGGGGTAAAGTACGCCACCGGCCTGCGCAACGTGGTGGGGCTGGACTGGAACCAGCAGGACAACCAGCTTTTCGTGATGCAGCACGGCCGCGACCAGCTCTCGAACATGTTTCCGCAGTACTACGACAATAAAACCTCGGCCCTGGTGCCGGCCGAGTGCCTGTACGCCTTGAAAAAGGGCGATAACGCCGGCTGGCCCTACATGTACTACGACCAGCTACAGCATAAAAAAATGCTGGCCCCGGAATACGGCGGCGATGGCCGGAAAGAAGCCGACAGCAAATTTCTTGACCCCGCCGCGGCCTATCCCGGTCACCTGGCGCCCAACGGCTTGTTATTTTACACCGGCACCATGTTTCCGGAGAAGTACCGCAATGGCGCCTTCATCGCTTTTCACGGTTCCTGGAACCGGGCTCCCGAGCCGCAGGCCGGGTATTTTGTGGTTTTCCAGCCCTTCAAAAACGGCCGGCCTGCGGGCGACTGGGAGGTGTTTGCCGATAATTTTGCCGGTAGCCCCGAAAAAGCCGCCGCAGGCCGGGCCGACCACCGCCCCTGCGGCCTGGCGCAAGGGGCGGATGGCTCGCTGTACGTGACGGATGATTCGAAAGGCGCCATCTACCGCATCCTCTACACCCGCAAATAAGCGCCCGGCCGGCTCTAGGGCGTGCCGGCGGCAACGTCTTTGCCGGTGAGCCGGAGCTGCAGCTGCGCTTCAAACAGGGACTTGGGCAGCACGGCCTGGCCCTGAAGCTGGTTGAGGCCGGCATTTTCAAAAGTCACCGGTTTATCGGACTGGAAGCCGATGAGATAGGGCAGCGCAATGGTGTAGTTTCTACGGCGCGTCATGTCCCAGAAATTATAGTGCTGCTCTTTCGTCGAGCTATGCTGGAAATTCCAGAGTACCAATTGTTTGCCGTGATGCGGGTGGCCAGGCTCCGGGCCTCCCAGATTGTAAAATACCCCTCCCCGAATATCATCAAAAAGCGTTGCGTAGGGCTGCCCCGAATGAATATCGAAATTTTGGTCGGTGCCCAGCGTGCATTGGGTAATCACGGTGCCGGCAGCACTGTAGCCCGTGCCGGCCCCGTGGTGTTGGGCGTTATTAAAGTCACAGTTTTTTATCAGCACGCCATAGCCCGTGCGGGCATGCACCGAAGCATGGCCTTTCTTCCCCTTGAAGCTCACATTCAGAACGCTGACTTGGTAGCCCGCCCGAATAAAAATTCCCTCATTCCAGTCCAGAAACTCACAGTTTCTTACCCAGCTGTTTTTCACGTACTCCATTCCCAGCGCCTCATACGCATAGTCATGAATTGAATTTTTATGGTGAATAAATTCCTCGGGGTAATTCTTCCAATTGCTCGTGAACCGGATGTCTTCCACGCCGCATTCCTGCATTGAAAAATAAGGGTACAAATCAAATGTGCTGCTCGGCACCAGCTTAACATCCAGATGCAGCGGATTTTTGAATTTAACCCGGTTGCCCTCAATTTTCTCAATGGTATGAATCTCGCTAATCTGCATGCCGCCCCCGGGGCCGAACAGCCTCGTCCACTGCGGCTTGAGTTCCAGCGGGGCGAAATACTGGCGAGTGTATTCTTCACTGCGATGGCGTACCACCACATCCTGGCCGGCTTTGAGCCCGGCGGCGCTGGCTACTTTAATCCAGAAGCTTTCGCGGGCCGCGTCTTTGGTGATGGTCGTCAGCCGGGGGCCGCCCGTTTTGGTGGGCATAAACATGAATTGGCGGCCATTGATGCGTTTGTTGGCCTGATAAATTTCGGTTCCCTGCGCGCCGCTGCCGCTGCCTTTTAATACGATGTTGCTTTTGGAAATGCGAATCTGCTTTTTACTGTCCTCGTCGGGGGCAATTAGGAATTTTCCCGCCGGAAAGTAAACCACGCCGCCACCCACGTTTTTCTCCGCAGCATTTATTGCCGCCTGAATAGCTTCGTCATCAAATTTATCATCATTAGGAATCGCCCCGAAATCACGCACGTTGAAGACTTTTTTGGCAGAAACATCCGGAATCGGATTTTCCGAAAAGTGGTAGCCCGCATAGGAAAAATCGGGCAAGACCGGTTCCGCAGCCTTCTTTTTAGCTTCCACAAACTCCTTCCACAGTGGCGCTACCACCTGGGCATGTGCAGAAATAATAACAGGTGATGCGAATAGTGCGCAAATGATTTTTTTCATGTGATTTTTGACTGAAATTTATCTGAATCTCACGGCAATTTAGAGGTTAAATCCATTGTTTTTTACTCGCAGTGATAAAATATTTCGTACTACGTAAAACTTAATTTTAAATTAAAAATACAGCTCGCCAAAATGAAAAAAATAGTCTTCGTTTTACTCCTGTTGCTTGGCTGCCGCAGCCTAGTAAATGCGCAAGCTTTCGTCGGAAAAGTGTCAGGGGTACGGTCGGAACATCCGTTTAAGGCACCGGCCCTGCAGTTGCCGACTTTTGCCAGCCGCACCTTTAATGTGAAGGACTTCGGGGCAACCGGCGATGGCCAAACCAATGATACCCAGGCTATCAACCAGGCTATCGAGCAGTGTAATAAGGCCGGCGGCGGCACGATTACCTTCCCTGCGGGACGGTACGTGGCGGCCTCCATTCACCTCAAAAGCAATATTCGCTTTGCCCTAGATGGCAATGCCGAACTGTACGGCGCCGCCAGTGGCTACGATGCGCCGGAATCGCACGAGCCGTACGAAAAATACCAGGACTACGGGCACAGCCATTTTCACAATGCGCTGATGTGGGGCGAGGACATTGTGAATTTCGCCATTGAAGGCGGCAAAGTGACCGGTGGCCCCATCATCCAGGGCGACCCGAAAGGCCGGGATATCGGCGACAAAGTAATTGTCATTGTTCGGGGTAAAAACCTGATGTTCAAGAACGTGACCCACGATACCGGCGGGCATTTCGTGTACTTACTCAATGATTGCGAAAATATCCTCCTTGACCATGTCGTCATTAAAAAATCGCGCGATGCCGTCGATTTTATGGGGTGCCGCAATGTGCAGGTAGTTGGCTGCCATTTCACTGGTTGCGTGGACGACACGATTGGAATCAAGAGCGACTATGTATTGGGACGCCGGATTGCAAGCGCCAACTTTTACATCTGGGACTGCTATTTCGAAAGCGGGTGCAATGGCATTCAGTTTGGCTCGGAAACGGCTGGTGACTTCAAAAATATCCGGGCCTGGAGCATCAAAATCAACCTGGCTATGAAGGCGGGCCTGGGCATTACCAGCAACGACAGCGGCGTGATTGAGGATGTTGAATACCGCGACATTGAAATAAAGAACGCGGCCAATCCCATCTTCATCCTGATAACCGACCGGCTCCGGACGGGGGAGGCGGGCGCAAAAGTTGGGAAGATTAAAAATGTGAAAATCAGTAATGTTACGATTGCTGAGCAGCGGGCGGGCGCGCACCACGGGCCCGTCAGTACGGCGACCGTTTCGGGGTTGCCGGGCTTTCCCGTGGAGAACCTCACGTTGGAGAACATCCGGATTACCTACGCGGGTGGGGGCACCCCGGCCGATGCCGCCGCCGTGCCGCCATACTCGAAAGATTATTCGCCCAATGTATTCAAGACGCGCCCGGCTGCGGGCCTTTTTGTGCGTCATGCCCGGGGCCTGACCCTGAAAAACGTCGATTTTGCGTACGAGACGCCGGATTTACGGCCCTCGGTAGTGCTGTGGGATGCGCAGAATGTTACGCTCGATAAATTCAGCGCGCCCCGGCCGGAAGGCGTTGCGGGGCTTGCGATGAAAGATGTAAGCGGGCTAACCGTCCGCAATTCGGCGGGTATTCCCGGTGCCCGAAATGAGGCCGTGAAAGAGGGCAGTCGGTAGTATACCAGCAGGCAATAAGCCGCTTCGGCCCAGTGGTCGACCTGGCCCGTGCTAACGGCCCGGCATGCGATAGGACTGCGGGCGCGTGTCCGCAGTCCCATTGCTATTGATAGAAAGAATGGGAACTAAGCGTGGGTAGACCAGATGAGGGGTTGTACCTGGTTAAGACAGCCTTTATGCTGGCCCGGCCTGGCAAAGCTGATGCTGCAGCAGTGGCTACTGCTCCGGAACTAAGGTACTTACACTGTCAGGATAGGCGCTACAAGAATTTGACAGCCTATGGGTTGAGTACTGACCAGACTGAATTATCCGCAATCGATTCCGTAAATAAAAGTCGGTATTTCTTACGCTTGGCTAGCGGCCGCTTGTAAATTTGATAGGCTATATATCCTCTTCGTTGTGCCTTAAACTCAAAGAATGCCTTGCTCTAAATGGTTGTCTATAACCGGAATTGAGCAGCTTCTGGAGATGACCGAAAGGCTGGTTTAAAAACTCCTTGCACGGTCTGGAAAACACCGTTTAAAATTCCCACCAACGTACTTACTCATGATTAAAACAGTACACAGAAAGGCACCCGGCTTCCGGGTGCTCCTCACGCTATTCCTGCTGCTGATGGCGAGCCATGCGTGGGCTCAGCAGACCATCAAAGGGAGGGTAGTAGCGAACGATGGCAGTGCCCTGCCGGGCGTGACGGTCCGAGTAGAAGGAACCACAGTTGGGACTTCCACTGGGCCGGATGGCGAATACCAGTTGAGCGTGCCCGGCAGCAAGTCCGTGCTGGCCTTCTCCTTCGTGGGGTATGCCCCGAAAACGGTAGCCGTAGGCAGCCAGACGAGCATCAACGTAACACTGGTAGACGATGCAAAAGCCCTGGACGAAGTGGTGGTGGTGGGCTACGGCACGCAGAAGCAGCGCGATGTGACGGGTTCGATTGTGAGCGTCAACGCCGAGAAAATCAAGGAACGTCAACCCGTAACCGTATTGGATGCCTTGCAGGGCCAGGCTTCCGGGGTCCAGATAAACACCGAAAGCCAGCCGGGCGGCGGGGCCTCCATCCGCATTCGGGGCACGGGCACCTTCCTCGGGGGCTCAGACCCCCTGTATGTGGTAGACGGCGTGCCGATGGAAAACATCAACGGCATCAACCCCAACGACGTGCAGTCGATGGAAGTGCTGAAAGATGCGGCGTCTACCGCCATTTACGGCTCCCGCTCGGCGAACGGCGTTATCATCATTACCACGAAGAAGGGCGTGCTGGGCAAGCCGCAGCTGAACGTGACCTACAACCACGTATTAGGCCAGCTGGCCCACAAGCTCCCCCAGGCCACGGCCAACGACCGTCGCCTGTATGACTTGAAAATGAAAGGCAGCCTGGGCACCATCTCCCTGAGCGCGGACTCGCTGAACCCGTCGCAAAACGCCGACAACGACCTGCAGAAGATGCTGACCCGCACGTCGAACCGCGACCAGGTTGACCTGACGGTAAGCGGTGCCACGGATAAGCTGAACTACTATACCAGCCTGGGCTTCCTCAACGACCAGGGGATTATCATCAACAGCTACGACCGGATTGCCCGGGCGCGCATCAATGTTGATTATAAAGCCACGGAGCGATTCACCTACGGCAACCGGATGCAGTTTTCGTACGAAGCCGGCAACAGCATCGACGAAGGCAATACCCTGCGCCAGGCCATGCAGCGGCCGCCAACCTTCCGGATTTACCTGCCGGACGGCAGCTTTGCCGGCAACCTGGGCGGCCGGCACAACCCGGTGGCCGAAGCGCTGCTGTACAAAAACTACAACACGGCCTACGAGGGCAGCGTGTACAATTATCTGAGCTTTAAAATTCTGGACGGTCTGAAACTGACGTCCGACTTTAACGTGCGCCTGCGCTACAGCGAAAACACCAGCTTTTCGCCTAAAATCCTGAGTAACGACGGCACCCAGAATAGCGGCTCTTATAGCAACGGCCTGAACCTCTACTGGCTGCAAACGAATTACTTCAACTACGACAAGGTTTTTGCCCAGAATCATACCGTGAATGCGGTGCTGGGCATGAGCACCGAGTACTGGAACGACCAGAACACCCGCCTGAACGGCTCCAGCTACGTTTCGGAGGACATCCTGACGTCGAACGCCATGGGTATCCGGGACCTGACGAGAACCGACAATACGGCTACCCGCCACACCATGGTGGGCATGTTTGCCCGCTTTGGGTACAGCTTTAAAGGCAAATACATTTTCAACGCGAACGTGCGGCGCGATGGCTCCTCCCGCTTCGGAAGCAGCAACCGCTGGGGCCTGTTTCCCTCGGCTTCGGTGGGCTGGCGCTTCTCCGATGAAGGCTTTATGAGCTGGGCCCAGCGCTACCTGCAGGACGGCAAGCTGCGCCTGAGCTACGGCGCCACCGGCAACGAGCGCATTGGCAACTACAGCTCCCAGGGGCTCTACACCTTCGGCAGCAACTACTACAACGGTATTTCGGGCATCGTGCCGTCGAACCAGCTCGGCAACGACCGGCTGAGCTGGGAGACCACCAAGCAGTTAGACGCCGGTATCGACCTCACTTTCCTGGACAACCGCATTTCCTTCACGGCCGATTATTACCAGAAGGAAACCTCCAACCTGCTCTACAACGCCCCTCTGCCTTCCGAAATCGGCTTCACCACGACTACCGTCAACGTGGGCTCGGTGCAGAACAAAGGCTTTGAGTTTTCCATTAACGCATTCCCGGTGCGCACCGCGACTGTCAAATGGAACGTGGGCTACAACATGTCGTTTAACCGCAACTCGGTTAATAGCCTGTACGGGGGCACGGCCTTCATCCAGTCCAACATGTGGTACATCCGGGAAGGCGGCCAGCTGGGTGATTTCTTCGGCTACAAAAACCTGGGCGTGTATGCCTACGACCAGTCGAACGCTTACACCCCGGACGGCACCCGGCTCACGCCGAACTTCAACGAGCAGGGCACGTTCGTGAACTACAGCCTGGACGGCCAGACCTACACGGGCACGGTGAAACAGCTGAAAACTACCGGCGGGGTTTCCAAAGGCGGCGACGTGATTTGGCAGGACACCAACGGCGATGGCCTGATTGACGACAAAGACCGGGTGGTGTTGGGCAATGCCCAGCCCAAGTTTACGGCCGGCCTGTACAACCAGGTGAGCTATAAGCAGTTTTCGCTGTCATTCAACCTCTACACCCAGTGGGGCAACACCATCTACAACAAAGGCCGCTACGACCAGAGCACCTTCAACGGCACCAACCTGACGCCGGACCGCTACATCATCCAGCAGGCGTGGACGAAGCCGGGCGACATTACCAACGTGCCGAAAGTGCCCGGGGCCAGCACCATGATGAACATGCCGGAGCTGAACAGCTACTTCCTGGAAAACGGCTCCTTTATCCGCCTGCGCAACGTGCGCCTCACCTACGACCTGAACCCGGCGGTGGCCAACTACTTAAAGTTGAAAGCGCTGAGCGTGTACGTGTACGGCAACAACCTCGTCACCTGGACCAACTACCTCTGGTTTGACCCGGAGCTTAATCTGGGCAGCCCGCTCACCATGGGCCTGGACGCAGGGGTGTATCCCCGCAGCCGCCAGGTTGGCGCTGGTTTAAATCTTAGCTTCTAATACCGATGACTACGTTCAAGCACTTCAAAAAAACGCTTTGGGCCCTTCTGCCCCTGGGGCTGGCCCTGTCGGCCTGCGAAAGCTTTCTGGACCAGCAGCCCGTGTCGCAGCTGTCCACGGACCAGTTCTGGGAATCGCGCGATGACATTATCGCGGGCACGGCCGGTATGTATGACGGGCTGCAGTCGGTGGTGAGCAACCGCTACATCGACTGGGGCGAAGGCCGCTCCGATAACCTGACCAACGGCGGCACCGGCGTCACCTCGATTAACTTCGCCCTGAACGGGCTGACGTCCAACATGTCGGAAACGAGCTGGGATGCCTTGTATTCCACTATCGGGCGGGCCAACCTGATTATCCAGAACGTTCCAGGGATAACGAAAAACATCACGGTAGCGGAGAAAAACAATTTTCTGGCGCAGGCCTATGCCATGCGGGCGTACTGCCACTTCACGGGCATGAAGGTGTGGGGCGACGTGCCCCTGATACTTGCCCCCGTCACCGACCGCACGTATCAGCCGGTGCGCACGCCCGCCAACCAGGTGCTTACGCAGGTGGTGGCCGACCTCAACCAGGCGCTGACCCTGGTGGACCCGGCGAACACCGACGTCTACTCGCTCAATGTCGGGGCCATCCAGTCCATCCTCATGGATGCGTACATGTGGCAGCGCGACTACCAGAATGCGCTGACGATAAGCGACAAATTGATTGCCCTGAAACGGTACAGCCTCGTGACGCTGCCCCTCGACTGGAACACGATTTTCACCAACCCGGCCACGTCGAAGGAAGCCATCTGGAGCTTGTCGTGGGTGCTGGCCCAGGACGGGGCCAATGGCTACGCGGGTAAGCTAGGCTCGAGCAGCAACACCAGCCCCTACATCATGGACCCCGCGGTGCTTTCCCGCTGGGAAACGCAGAAGCGCGATTTCCGCCGCTACCTGACCTACGACACGGTAGAAGCCAAAACCGGCAGCGTGCAGGACATCTACAAGTACTACCCCGTGGTGGGGGGCAAACAGGCCCTGCCGACCACCTCGACTTGCGAAGTTCGCAATTCGATGTATCGCTACGCCGACATCCTGCTGATGCGCGCCGAGGCTTACAACCAGCTCAACAACAAAACGGCGGCCGTGCCGCTGCTCAACCAAGTGAAGGCCCGGGCCGGGGCTCCGCAGGTGTCGGCGACCGCGTTCACCACGGTGAGTGCCTTGGAAACGGCTATCCTGAACGAGCGGCAACTTGAACTCTTCGGGGAAGGCAAGCGCTGGTTTGACCTCCGCAGAACGGGCCACGTCATCGACGTGATGGACCCCGTCATTCGGCAACGCCAAACCTCGCGCAACCTAGTGGTGACGGGCTTCGGTGACCCTGGGCGTATTTTGTTTCCGCTCAACACCAACAACCTGAACGCCAACCCCAACCTGATTCAAAATTCGCCCTACACCCGGTAGGGTCTAACCCGCATTCGCAATGAAGAAGCATCTATTTGGCGTCAACGGGCTCCTCGTATTGGTACTGCTGTGCCTGTGCAGCAGCTGTGAACTAGTGGGCCTGAAGTTTCAGAAAGACGACCCCTACAACTACCACGTACTCGACCCGAAAGTCAACATGACGGCCTGGGAATACATCAACCAGCCTCGGACCGACACATTGTTCAACATGATGCTGCGCGGCATTAAGTACGCGGGCCTCGAAGACGAATACAAGAAGCCGAACCGCACCTTTCTGATTCTGACCAACAAGGCCATCGTGGCCTACGACTCGAAGGGTGTAGTGCTACCCACCACGCTGTTCGGTGCCAAAACCGTGGGTGGCAAGGCCGTGAAATCGTGGTCGGGCTATACGGTGGCCCAGGCGCGCAACTACCTGCTCTACCACACCATGGAGGGAGTGTACTCGTACGATAACCTCACGGCCGACAACCTTATTGTGCCCACGTTGCTCGCCGCGACGCCTAACACGATAGCGCTCAAGGTGACCAATGACCGCAACTCCAACCTTCAGGTGAACAACTTCACCGGCACGCTGCGCACGGTGAACGCCCGTACCAGCAACATCCAAACCACCAATGGCGTGGTGCACGTGTTCGATGGCTTTGTGGAGCCCGGGCCCTAAGGGAAAAGTAAAGGGGCCCATTACTCGCTAGTGGGTCCCTTTATCAACTAGCACACCCCAAGCCGGAAGCATAAAATGACCGGGCCGCCGCGCAAAATGCGGCCGGGGTGGAGCCCTTTTGCCGATAGCGGCAGGGCCAGGACGTGAGAATTGCCCGGATAGTGGTAGAAAGAATTGTTTAGGTGGAAGGAGAAAGCCCCGCCTCGTGGTCCAGGACCTGGGGCCGCCTCGGCATGCTGGCAAAGGCAGCTGCAGGGAGCAACAGCTTTAGTGAAAATGCATAAAATCCTTATTGTCTTACTTGTCCTCCTCGGAGTCGGCCGCGCCGCTGCGGCGCCGCCCAAAAAGCTGGACGGCACGCTGAAGCTGTGGTACAACCGCCCGGCCGCTAACTGGAACGAAGCCCTGCCCATCGGCAACGGCCGGCTGGGAGCCATGGTGTTCGGGCAGCCGGCCAGCGAGCAGCTGCAGCTCAACGAAGAAACCGTGTGGTCGGGCGGGCCGAACAACAACGTAACGCCCGAATCGGGCGCAGCCATCCCGGAGCTGCGCAAGCTGCTGTTTGAAGGCAAATTCATGGAAGCGCAGGCCCTGGCCGACGCCAAGATGATGCCCAAGAAAAACAGCGGCATGGTGTACGAAACCGTGGGCAGCCTGTTTTTGAAATTTCCGGGCCACGAAAACGCGAAAAACTACTACCGCGACCTCAATATTGAGAAAGCCATTGCGCGGGTGAGCTACGAGGTGGGCGGCGTGAGATACACGCGGGAAATGTTTTCCTCCTTTCCCGACCAGGTGATTATGGTGCGCCTTACAGCCGACAAGCCGGGGATGATATCCTTCGCGGCCTCGCTGGAAAGCCCGCAGCAAAGCACCATCGGCATTGAAAATGGCCGGCTGGTGCTGGCGGGTACCACGGCCGACCACGAAGGCGAAAAGGGCCAGGTTAAATTCTGCACGCTGGTGAAAGCGGTGGCGGAAGGAGGGAAGGTATCCACGGAGAATAAGGCGCTGGTAGTCCAGCATGCCAACTCCGCTATCGTGTACGTGTCAATTGCAACGAACTTTAAGAACTACCACGACATCAGCGGCGACGCACCGACCAAAGCCGCGTCGTATCTGGACCGGGCGCTGACCCGGAAATACTCCGCTGCTACTGACGCCCACACCAAGGCCTACCAGCAGTATTTCAACCGATTGAAGCTGAACCTGGGCGTGACCGACGCCGTGAATTTGCCCACCGACGAGCGGATTCAACGGTTTGCCCAGACCAACGACCTGCAGCTGGCCGCGCTGTACTTTCAGTTCGGTCGCTACCTGCTGATTTCGAGCTCCCAGCCGGGCACCCAGCCGCCCACGCTCCAGGGCATCTGGAACGACAAGATGCTGCCGCCCTGGGATAGCAAGTACACGATTAACATCAACACCGAGATGAATTACTGGCCCGCCGAGGTCACGAATTTGTCGGAGCTGCACGACCCGCTGTTCAAGATGCTCAAGGACCTGTCCGTAACCGGTCAGGAAGCAGCCAAGCTCGTGTACGGCGCCAACGGCTGGGTGACGCACCACAACACCGACCTGTGGCGCATCAGCGGCCCCGTCGACAAGCCCTACTCCGGGCTGTGGCCCATGGGCGGCTGCTGGCTGAGCCAGCACCTGTGGGAGCATTACCTGTTCACGGGCGACCGGAAGTTTTTGCAGGAATACTACCCGGTGCTGAAAGGCGCGAGCGAGTTTTTTCTCGATGTGCTGCAAGAGGAGCCCACCCATAAATGGCTGGTGGTGGCCCCATCGGTGTCGCCCGAAAATACCTACGTGGAAGGCAAACGGGTGTCCATCTCGGCCGGCACCACCATGGACAACCAGTTGGTGTTCGACCTGCTGACCCGCACGGCCAAAGCTGCCGAGGTGCTGAATACGGACGCGGCCTTCCGGCAGCGCTTGCTGGCCACGCAGGCCCGCCTGGCCCCCATGCAGGTGGGCCGGCACAGCCAGCTGCAGGAATGGATGCACGACTCCGACCGGCCCAACGACGTGCACCGCCACGTGTCGCATCTGTATGGCCTGTACCCGAGCAACCAGATTTCGCCCTTCCGCACCCCGGAGCTGTTCGATGCCGCCCGCACCTCGCTGCAGTACCGCGGCGACCCCGCCACGGGCTGGTCGATGGGCTGGAAAGTGAACCTATGGGCCCGTTTCCTGGATGGCAACCACGCCTACAAGCTGATGACCGACCAGCTGAAGCTGGTGAGCGGCACGCAGGACGGCGTGACCATGCAGGGTGGGGGCACCTACCCCAACATGTTCGACGCGCACCCGCCGTTTCAGATTGACGGCAACTTTGGGTGCACGGCGGGCATCGCCGAAATGCTGGTGCAGTCCCATGACGGCGCCGTGTACATCCTGCCCGCCCTGCCCGATAACTGGCCCTCGGGCGAAGTGAGCGGCCTGGTGGCGCGGGGCGGCTTCGAAATTGCCATCACCTGGAAAAACAAGCAGATTAGCCAGCTCAAGGTGAAATCGCGGCTCGGCGGCAACTGCCGCCTGCGGCTCGACGAGGCCCTCAAACTCACGGGCCCCGTGAAGCTGACCGCGGCACAAGGCCCCAACCCCAACCCGTTTTTTGAGGTGCCGGCCGTGAAGGCCCCGCTCGTTTCGCCGGAGGCGAAGCTGAAGCCGGTCAACGTGAAGGCCTCCCGGCTGTACGATTTCAACACGGTGGCGGGCCAGGAATATGTTTTCAAGGGCTAAGAGCCCTGCTCCGTGGGCAAGGGCCAGCGCCATCTTCAACAAGTAGTTAACCAATCCAACGAATGAAGCTTTTCCATTCCCTCTTTAGCATTGGCCTGGCCGTGGCCTTCGGGCACGCCGCGCAGGCGCAGCAGCTAAAGTGGACCGAAGTGCAGCCCGGCATTTGGAAAACCGTGGTGGGCAAGCCCGAAGAATACGACTTGCTGAAAGCCAGCGGCGCTACGCCCAACAAGGAAGCCCTGGCTGGCCTGGCCAAGGTGTCGTTTCCGACCTTTCAGGACGACATCACGGCCCGGGTAGCCGATGGCAAAACCTACCTGCATTTCCCGCTGGAGCAGGCCGAGCAAATCTTTGGCTTCGGGCTGAACTTCCAGACCGTGCACCAGCGGGGCAAGATACTGGAGTTGCACGTCGACAACTACGCCGGCAAGGACAACGGCCATACGCACGCGCCGACGCCGTTCTACGTGTCCTCCAAAGGCTACGGCGTGTTCATCAACGCCGCCCGCTACATCAAGGTATACGCCGGCACGGCTGTGCAGCGCGACAGCAAAACGCCGCCCAAGGTGCAGGACCGCAACCTGGACAAGAGCTGGACGTCGCACCCGTATTCCGATGCCGTGGATATGCTGGTGCCCGCCGAGGGCGTGGAGATTTACGTGTTTGGCGGCCCCAAGCCGCTCGATGTGGTGCGCCGCTACAACCTGCTCAATGGCGGCGGCTGCCTGCCGCCGCGCTGGGGTCTGGGCTTCACGCAGCGCGTGCAACGCCTGACCGATGACGCCGGCGTGCGCAAGGAAGCCAAGGACTTCGAAGAGAAAGGCTACCCGCTGGACTTCATCGGCCTGGAGCCGGGCTGGCAGAGCAAGTCGTACCCCTGCACGTTTGAGTGGGACCCGAACCGCTTTCCGCAGCCGAAAGCCCTGGCCCAGGACTTGCTGAAATCCGGCGTGCGGCTCAACCTCTGGTCCAACCCCTACGTGTCGCCGGAGGCGTCCATCTACAGCAGCATCAAGCCCCTGACCGGCAGCCACACTGTGTGGAACGGCCTGGTGGCCGACATGACCCTGCCCGCGGCCCGGGATATTTTCTTCGGCCAGCTCAAGAAAAGCCAGGTCGACATCGGCATCAGCGGCTACAAGTTCGACGAAGTGGACGGCGGCGACCAGTACCTCTGGCCCGACGTGTCCACCTTCCCCTCGGGCCACAGCGCCGAGCAGATGCGCCAGACCTACGGCCTGCTGATGCAGCGCTACAGCGCCGAGATGTACCACCAGCGCAACCAGCGCACGTTCGGGCTGGTGCGGGCCTCGAATGGCGGCGGCTCGTCGTTTCCCTACGTCATCTACAACGACTACTACAACCACCAGGATTTCATCACGGCGCTGATAAACAGCGGGTTTGCCGGTACGCTGTGGACGCCGGAAGTGCGCGCCTCCAAAACGGCAGAGGAGTGGCTGCGGCGCTTCCAGTCGAACGTGTTTTCGCCCATGGCCATGATAAACGCCTGGTCCAGCGGCACCAAGCCCTGGACCTTCCCCGAGGTGGCCGAAGAAGTGAAGAAAACGGCCCTGCTACGCATGCAAATGATGCCGTACTGGTACAGCGAGTTTGCCAAATACCATTTTGAAGGCACGCCGCCCTTCCGGGCCATGAACCTGGAGGAAGGTTTCCAGGGCGAGGTGAAGAAGGAAGTGAAAAAAGGCGAGCCCAACCTGGAAGAGAATCCCTACGAGGAGGTAGCGAGCAAGGAAGTGAAGGACCAGTACATGGCCGGCGAAAACCTGCTGGTGGCGCCCATGTTCACGGGCCAGACCACGCGCAAGGTGATTCTGCCCAAGGGCGACTGGTACGACTTCTACACCGGCAAGCTGGCCGGCAACGGCGAGGTGATAAGCGTGACGCCCGGCCTCGATAAAATCCCGGTGTACGTGAAGGACGGCGGCATTATCCCGATGATGCCCGCCCTGTTGCACGCCCCCAAGGCGGCCCAGAAAGTTGACATCGAGGTGCGCTACTACGGCCGCAAGCCCGGCTCGTACCGGCTGTACGACGACGACGGCGAGACCTTCAACTACGAGCAGGGTCAGTTCTCGTTCCGCGAAATCAAAGTGGAAAAGCAGAACGGCCGCCTCAAAGGCAGCATTGCCGCGGCCGTGAAAGGCAAGCCCAACACCGTGGGCAAGGTGACCTTCAAAATGATGACCAACTAACCCGCCGCTCAGGTCGACTACTCATGCTGAGGAACGCAATAGGCTTTATGACCTTGTTGGTGGCGCTGTGGGCCGCCTGCCCCTTGCCGGTCCTGGCCGATGCAGGCAGCCCGGCCATTGAAAAAGCCGCCCGGGAAGTACTGCGGAAATCAGTGCTCGAAGAAGCGGCCTGGGCCATGAAGCAGGCCCCCGAAACGGTTACGGCCCATACTTCGCCGCGCAGCGCTGGCGGCCCGCACGACTTCTACTCCGAAGGCGACTACTGGTGGCCCAACCCGGCCGACGCCAACGGTCCCTACGTGCAGCGCGACGGCATGACCAACCCCGACAATTTCGTGGCCCACCGCCTAGCCATGATTCGCTTCAGCCGCATTATTGGGGCGCTGGCCTCGGCCTACAAGCTTACCAAAGACGAGAAGTATGTGCGCCAGGCCGTGGTGCACCTAAAGGCATGGTTTATCACGCCGGAAACGCTGATGAATCCCAACCTGCAGTTCGCGCAGGCCATCAAAGGGGTTTCAACGGGGCGGGGCATTGGCATCATCGACACCATTCAGCTGATGGAAGTGGCCCAGGGGGTGCTGGTGATGGAAGGCGCCACGGCGCTGGATGCCAACACGCGGGGCGGCGTAAAAAAGTGGTTTGCCGACTACCTGGAATGGCTCACGACCAGTAAAAACGGCCGCGATGAGCGGGCCGCCAAAAACAACCACGGCACCTGCTGGGCCATGCAGGCCGCGGCCTTTGCCCGCCTCACCGGCAACCAGGCCATTCTGGATTCGTGCCGCGTGCGCTACAAAACGGTGCTGCTGCCCAACCAGATGGCCGCCGACGGCAGCTTCCCGCAGGAACTGCGGCGCACCAAGCCCCTGGGCTACTCGCTGTTCAACCTGGACGCGATGACCACGCTGTGCCAGATTCTTTCGACCAAGTCCGACAACCTCTGGACGTTCCAGACGGCCGACGGGCGCTCCATCCGCAAAGGCATCGCCTACCTGCACCCCTTCATCGCCGACAAAAGCAAGTGGCCCTTCGCCAAGGATGTGATGTACTGGGAAAACTGGCCGGTGGCGCAACCCGCCCTGATTTTTGGCGCCAACGCCTACCAGGAGCAAACTTGGTTCGACACCTGGAAAAGGCTTGACCATAGCCCTAGGGTGGAAGAAGTCATTCGTAACCTGCCCGTGCGGCATCCTCTCATCTGGCTGTAGCCAGGCCCTACCTATCCCTTGTCCTTATTCATTCCCGGCTTGCTGTTATGACTCATTATTTCAAACTCGGGCTGGTGTGTGCCGCCCTGTTGCTCCCCGGCCTGGGCGCTTCGGCCCAAAGCAGCCGAAGCCCGTTTATCCTGCTCGATGCCGCGCAAATGGCCGCTTACAAGGCCGCGTATGCCAAAGGCAGCCCCGCGGAGGTGAAGCAGGTGAAAGCCGTGGTCAGCGAAGCCGACCATGCCCTAACCGCCGGGCCGTACACCATCACCACCAAGCCGCAGGTGCCGCCCAGCGGCGACAAGCACGACTACATTTCGCAGGCGCCTTACTGGTGGGCCGACCCCACCAAGCCCGACGGCAAGCCCTACATCCAGAAGGACGGGCTGCGCAATCCCGAGTCGGCCAATATGAAAGACAGCGACAACTTGTCGAATCTGTGCAAGGATACCAAGACGCTGGGCCTGGCTTACTACTTCACCGGCAACGAAAAATACGCCGACCACGCCGCCGCGCTGCTGCGCACGTTTTTCCTCGATGCCAACACCCGGATGAACCCCAACCTGAACTACGGGCAGGGGATTCCGGGCACGACCAACGGCCGCAGCTTCGGCATCATCGAAACCCGCAACCTGGTGGAAATACCCGATGCGCTGGCTTTGATGGCCGGCAGCAAGAGCCTGAATGAGCCGGTGGTGAATGGGGTGAAGGCGTGGTTCAAGCAGTTTAATACCTGGCTGACCACCAGCAAAATCGGCATCGAGGAAGGCAACAACAAGAACAACCACGGTACTTTCCATGACGTGCAGGTGGTCGACTTCGCCCTGTTTACCGGCGATGTGGCCCTGGCCAAAAAAGTGCTCAAAGACCAGACCCTGCCGCGGGTGCCGGTGCAACTGGCCCCCGACGGTGCCCAACCCCTGGAGCTGGCCCGCACGCGGCCCTGGAACTACACCAGCATGAACCTGCAGGGGTGGGTGCGCTTGGCCCAGCTGGCCAAAAAGGTCGACGTGGACCTGTGGCACTACGCCACGCCTGATGGCCGCAGCCTGCAAAAAGCGGTGGCCTGGTTCCGTCCCTACCTGCTGCACGAAAAGCAGATGGAGAAGAAGGAGCTAACTCCCTCCAGCAATACCACGGTGCTGGCCATCTACGGCCTTGCTGCCCGCGAGTACCCGGCCCTGGACGCCCCAAAAGTTTTTGCCCAATATCCTGATTTTGCCCGGACCCCGTGGGGAATTTAGGGCGAATAGCGGCAACCCCCTATTTCATGAAATTGACTCTAAAAGTCTCCTGCGCAGTACTGTCGCTGCTTTTTTCGGCCACCGGCGCGTGGGCGCAGGGGCGCAACGGCCTGCCCGTGGCCAAAGTGGTGGCCCGGGCCGAAGCCCAGTACGCCGCCTACCTGCACCAGTACCCGGACAGCACCCAGCACCCCCGTAGCACGAAAGAAGACGGCTCCATTCTGCTCACCAACTCGCGCAACTGGACCAGCGGCTTCTTCGCTGGCAACCTGTGGTACCTCGCCCGGCTTACCGGCAAGGAGGGCTGGCGCCGCCGCGCCGCCGCGTGGACCGAAACCCTGGAAGCCGAGAAAAACGTGACCACGACCCACGACCTCGGCTTTATCCTCAACGATTCCTATGGTCAGGGCTACGCACAGGTTAAAGACCCGAAATACAAAGCGGTGCTGCTGCAAGCCGCAGCCTCGCTGTCGAAACGCTTCAACCCCACGGTGGGCGCCATCCGGTCCTGGGACCACCACGCTGAACTGTGGTCGTACCCGGTCATCGTCGACAACCTGATGAACCTGGAAATGCTCTTCTCGGCTTCCCGGCTCAGCGGCGATACGTCGTACGCCCACATCGCCAAAACCCACGCCGCTACCGATTTGAAGCATCGCTTTCGCAAGGATTTCAGCACCTACCACGTCCTGAATTTCGACCCGGCCACCGGCAAGCTGCTCACCTCGGTCACCCACCAGGGCTTTGCCGATAACTCCTGCTGGGCGCGCGGGCAGGCCTGGGCCATCTACGGCTACACCATGGTGTACCGCGAAACCAAAAATCCGAAATTCCTGGCCGCGGCCATGCACGCGGCCGATTATTTCATTCAGCAAACCAACAAAATACCGGACCACATTCCGTACTGGGATTTCAACGCGCCCGACATCCCCAACGCCCCGCGCGATGCCTCGGCCGCCGCCGCTGCTGCGTCGGGCATGCTGGAAATGAGCAAATACACCAAGGACAAGAAGTACTACAACGCCGCCGTGGCCATGCTGAATAGCCTGTGCTCGGACCAATACCTGGCGGCCCCAGGCACCAACCAGTTCTTCCTGCTAAAGCACAGCACCGGCAACATGCCCGGCAAGTCGGAAATCGACGCGCCCCTGGTGTACGCCGATTATTATTTCCTGGAAGCGCTGTGGCGCTACCAGCATTATGCCGACCTGAATCTTAACTAACTGGAAACAGACATGACCGATAATTTTTCCTTGCAGGATAAAGTAATAGTGGTGACCGGGGGCACCGGCATTCTGGGTAATTCCTTTGTGAATGCCATTGCCGAAGCGGGCGGCACGGTGGCCATTCTGGGCCGCACCGAAGCGGTGGCCCGGGAGCGGGCCGAAGCCGTGGTGCAGCAGGGCGGCAAAGCCCTGGCGCTGGTAGCCGACGTGCTGAAGGAAGACCAGCTAACCGCTGCCTGCCAGCAGGTGCTGAACACCTTTGGCCGCATCGACGGCCTGGTAAACGCCGCCGGCGGCAACGGCCCCGACGGCGTACTCGACCCCGCGGAAGACGTCTTCAAGATGAATCTGGAGGGCATGAAGCGCGTGATGGAGCTCAATGTATGGGGCACGCTGCTGCCCACGCAGGTATTCGGCGAAGCCATTGCCCATTCGGGCAAAGGCAGCATCGTGAACATCTCGTCGATGAACTCCAAGCGGGCCATCACCAAAGTGCTGGGCTACAACATGGGCAAGGCCGCCGTGGACTGCTACAACCAGTGGTTTGCCGTGGAGATGGCCAACCGCTACGGCGACAAAATCCGCATGAACGCCCTGGCACCCGGCTTCTTCCTGACCGAGCAAAACCGCAGCCTGCTCACCAAGCCCGACGGCGGGTTCACGGAGCGCGGAGAGAAGGTGATTCGCCAGACGCCGTTCAAGCGGTTCGGTCACCCCGACGAGCTGAAGGGCGCCCTGGTCTGGCTGCTAAGCGACGCCTCGCAGTTCGTCACCGGCTCCATGATTTGTGTGGATGGCGGCTTCTCCATTTTTGGAGGGGTTTAAGCGCATGACATCGCCCCAACCCTACACCCTGCAACAAACCATGCGGTGGTACGGCCCGGCCGACCCGGTGAGTCTGGCCGATATCCGCCAGGCCGGGTGCACGGGCGTGGTCACGGCCCTGCACCATATTCCCAACGGCGAAGTGTGGCCGGTGGCGGAAATTGAGCAGCGCCAGGCCGAAGTAGCCGCTGCCGGCCTGGTCTGGAGCGTTGTGGAAAGCGTGCCCGTGCACGAAAGCATCAAAACGCAGTCGGGGGATTTCCAGCGCTACATCGCCAACTACCAGGAGTCGCTGCGCAACCTGGCCGCCTGCGGCATTTTCATTGTCACCTACAACTTCATGCCGGTGCTGGACTGGACCCGCACCGACCTGGCCTACGAAGTAGCAGACGGCTCCCGGGCCCTGCGCTTCGAGCGGGCCGCGTTCGTGGCCTTCGATGCCCTGCTGCTGAAGCGCGCCAACGCCGCGGCGGATTACTCGCCCGAGGAGCTGGCTCGGGCCCAGGCGCGGTTCGAGCAGATGACTGACGCGGAACGGCAGCAGTTGCAGCGCAACATCATTGCCGGCCTGCCGGGCAGCGAGGAAAGCTTTACCCTGGCGCAGTTTCAGCTGGCCCTCGATGCCTACCAGGGCATCGATGCGGCCCGGCTGCGGGCGCACCTCGTCTATTTTTTGCAGCAAGTAGCCCCGGTGGCCGAAGCCTGCGGCGTAAAGCTGGTGATTCATCCCGACGACCCGCCCTACCCAATTCTCGGGCTGCCGCGGGTGGTGAGCACGGCGGCCGACGTGGCGGCGCTATTTGAAGCCGTGCCTTCGCCGAGCAACGGCCTGTGCTTCTGCACCGGCTCCTTCGGCGTGCGGGCCGATAACGACCTGCCCGCCATGGTGCGGCAGTTTGCGGACCGCATCCACTTCGTGCACCTGCGCAGCACCCGCCGCAACGAAGCCGGCGACTTCTACGAGGACAACCACCTCGAAGGCGACGTGGACATGTACGCCGTGGTGCGCGAGCTCATCCAAGCCATGCGCGCCCGGAAAGTCAGCCTGCCCATGCGCCCCGACCACGGCCACCAGATGCTCGACGACCTGCACAAGAAAACCAACCCGGGCTACTCGGCCATTGGCCGCCTGCGCGGCCTGGCCGAGCTGCGCGGTTTGGGGATGGGCATCTACCGAAGTCTGCCTGAAAAAACTGAAAAATGAGCAGCTGGATTCATGGAGGCGCCTTAAACGGGGCGGACTTCTGTGCACCAGCGAGTTTGCCGTAGCGTATTAAGTGCCACACCGTGAGAATTAGAATACTTATTGCCGCCCTGCTGGCCTTCGCATTAAGCAGCCGCGTGAGTTTTGCCCAACAGAAAACCCGGCTGAATGCCGACTGGGAATTTATCCGGCAGGACCTGGGCGGCCCGTGGGAAGCCGTGCGCGCCGTGGTGGCCGGCAATCCCGAAAGCGTGCCCTTGTGGCAGCCCGTCACCTTGCCGCACTGCTTCAACGCCCGCGATGCCGTGGACCCCGACGTGAACTACTACCAGGGGCCCGGCTGGTACCGCACCCAGCTCACTGTCAAAAACCCCTACCAGAGCGGCCGCACCCTGCTCCACTTCGAAGGTGCGGGCCAGAAAACGGAGGTTTACATCAACACAACCAAGGTGGGCAGCCACGTGGGCGGCTACGACGAGTGGACCGTGGACATCACGCAGGCGGTGGCCGACTTCCAGAAAACTGAGGCCTTTCAGAAGCAGTTCAAGGGCAAGGTGCCGCTGTCTATTCGCTGCGATAATTCGCGCGATTTGGAAATGATGCCATCCGACCTGTCCGACTTCAACCTCTACGGCGGCATCTACCGCTACCTGAACCTAGTATATGTGCCCGCGCATTCTTTCGAGCACGTGCTGGCCAAGACCGAAGTCGACAAAGCCGGGACCGTAGGCAAGCTTGGAATTCGGGCTTCCTTGCTGAAGCCGACCGGCAGCGATGCCGACGTAAGCGTGCGCGTGGCCGACCCCAAGGGGAAAGTAGTGGGCCAGTACCAGGGCAAAATGCCCGCAGCGGAAGGCGAGCAGGATATTCATGCTTTCCAGCTCAAAAAGCCCGCCCTGTGGTCGCCGGATAACCCGCAGCTCTACACCGTCACGGTCACGGTGAAAGCCGGCGCCGACACGTATTCGCAAACCGAAAAGGTCGGTTTCCGCAACATTGAGTTCGTGGAGCACGGCCCGTTTATGCTGAACGGCAAGCGCCTGCTGCTGCGCGGCACGCACCGCCACGAGGACCACGCCGGCGTGGCCGCCGCCATGACCGAACCCATGATTCGCACCGAAATGCGGATGATGAAAGACATGGGCGTCAACTTTATTCGGCTGGGCCACTACCAGCAGTCACGCATCGTGCTCAACCTCTGCGATTCGCTGGGCATCACGGTGTGGGAGGAGGAGCCCTGGTGCCGGGGCGGCCTGGGCGGCGCGGTGTACCAGGCCCAGGGCCGGCGTATGCTCACCAACATGATTCAGCAGCACTTCAACCACCCGGCCATCATCATCTGGGGGCTGGGCAATGAAAACGACTGGCCCGGCGACTTCCCCGAGTTCGACAAGGAGAAAATCCGCACGTTCATGAAGGCGCAGAACGACTTGGCCCACCAGCTCGACCCCTCGCGCTACACCGCCATCCGGCGCTGCGACTTCTGCAAGGACATCCCCGACGTGTACTCGCCCTCCATCTGGGCCGGTTGGTACCGCGGCATCTACACCGAGTATAAGGAGGCCACCGAGAAGGAGTTTAACGGCGTGAAACGCTTCCTGCACGTGGAATGGGGTGGCGACAGCCACGCCGGCCGCCACTCGGAAAGCCCCGATAATGCCCTGGCCAAAGTAAGCCGGGGCCAGGGGGCCGACGAGCGCGCCGGCGACGCCAGCTTGTTCGGCGGCAGCGCCCGCGTCTCGAAAGACGGCGACTGGAGTGAAAGCTACCTCTGCAACCTGGTCGACTGGCACCTCAAGGAACAGGAAACCATGCCTTGGCTCAGCGGGGCCGCCTACTGGCCGTTCAAGGATTTCTCAACGCCCGTACGCCCTGACAACCCGGTGCCCTACATGAACCAGAAAGGGGTGGTGGAGCGTGACTTCACCAAAAAAGAAGCCTACTACGTCTTCCAGTCCTACTGGACCGCTAAGCCGATGGTCCACCTCTACGGCCACTCCTGGCCCGTGCGCTGGGGCGAGGTTGGCGAGCAGAAAATGGTGAAAGTGTACTCCAACTGCGAAGAAGCCGAGCTGTTTGTGAACGGCAAAAGCTACGGCGTCAAAAAGCGCAACAGCCAGGATTTCCCGGCCGCCGGTCTGCGCTGGCTGGTGGCCCTCAATGAAGGCAACAACACCTTCAAAGTAGTTGCAAAAAAAGGCAAAGCCGTGGTGCAGGACGAAATAACCCAGCAATACCAAACCGCAAAATGGACCAAGCCGGCTAAAATAACCCTCGAAAAAATCGCCGAAAAAGACGGCATCGCCACTGTTCAGGTGAAGTTCCTCGATGCCCAAGGTGTTGCCTGCCTCGACGCCGCCAACTGGATAAACTACTCCTTAGCCGGTGACGGCACTCTGCTCGACGACTTGGGCACGAGCACGGGCTCGCGCAAAGTGCAGGCCATGAATGGCCGCGGCCTTATGCGGGTGAAAACCAACGGCGGCAAAAGCGTGCTGAGCGTTAGTTCCAATGGCTTGGCGACAGCGTTTGTCAACCTCTAACCGTCAATGCGCGGTGCTAAGCCCGCGCATGAGCAAGGGCGTTAGGCACGGACCTGCGCATTCAAGCAGCAATTAACTGTAATTACACGCCCTATTGCTATTGACTCTACTGACGAAACGGAACCGGGCAGTCGCAGAATGGTGGGAACAGTAAGGCGACTGCCCGGGGAAGTTTTATCAATGAATCCGAACAAGGTTTATTTCATTTTCAACTGGCCATATGAGAGCAGTTTGGATTAGCACTGCTTATTGAACACTTATTGCCACCCACCTAAAGGCCCCGAAAACAGCATTTTCGGGGCCTTTATTATTGGGAGTATTTGAACGCTCTACCTTTTGGAAAATCACTTTTCGTGGACTACTCCTGTCTTCCGGATAAGGTGGCCAACAGCTTCTCCAGGTTGCTCAATGACATCTTCATGCCCTTGGTGAAGCCGTCCAGTATTCTTTCTATCCTTTCCAGGGATTCATTGTAAATCGAGAGGCGCACGGTGGTGGTGCCGTTTTGCTCGCTGAACGCATGATGCCATTCGGAACCGGGCAATTCGGGGTTTTCGTCCTTGTCGGCAAACGCATTGTGCATGGTGAAGTGGGTCTTTGGCGTGATGGACGTGTATGCCTGGAGGGCCCAGCGCTCCTCGCCTTCGGGACTGACCAGGGCATAAAAGCGTTTTCCCCCACTTTGAAATCCTGGTATTGGGTCTTGGCGGTCATGGGGTGCGGGGGCAGCCATTGGTCCAACAGCTCGGCTTTGGTAAACGCATCCCATACCAAGGAAAGGTCGGCGTCAAATTTCCGGGTGATGTTTACGGTTTTGGCTGCCTTGTCAACAGCAAAATCAAATGCTACAGCGTCGCTCATTGTTTCTGATTTTTTAGGGTTGATAATACCGTGTCCAATTGCTTGAACCGCGTTTCCCACAGCTGCCGGTAGTGGCTCAGCCAGTGGTCAATTTCTTTCAGCCGTTCCAGTTGAAGGGAGTAGTAAATTTCCCGGCCCTGCGGTTCCTGCCTGACCAGCTCGCATTCCGTTAACACGCGCAGGTGTTTGGATACCGCTTGCCGGGTGGTGTTGAAGTGTTCGGCAAGGGCGTTGGGCGTCATGGCTTGCAGGGCAATTAAGGCGATGATGGCTCGCCTGGTCGGGTCTGCTATTGCTTGAAAAATATCTCTGCGCATGGGGTCGAGGCATTTTTTATGAAACCGATTGGTTGCAAATATATGCGCAGCCAATCGGTTTTATAAATGTGTTTCAATTATTTTATCAAATTATCTAAAACGTCTGGTGAGGTGTCTATTCGGGGCTTTTTAAACGCCCGAAAAAAAGGCCCCAAAAACCGTGTTTTTGGGGCCTTCTGGTGGGTACCGAAAAGTGTTCAAAAAAGAAATCTAATTTGAACAGTAGCTTGCTAACTTGAACCACCGTTTGAATGAACGCCTTCCTCTGAATCATGGAAACGAATCCGCCATCATTTCCCTTCGACCAGAAGGGCACCATCCTCGATGGCGAAAACGCGGGCTGGTCGGTCTGGATTGTCGATGACACCGCTGAAACGGGCGGCTATTTTATTTATATCGAGGACCCCAACCCTAACCCGGATTCTGCGGACTTCGAGGTATATGATTGGTGGCTTGAACACGCCGCACACATTCCGGTCTTCCTCAACGACATGGACTGGCAAATCCAGTGGCCTGCTGCTGCAACAGAAATTTAAATAATCGTCTACCGATTGACCGTTAAGCTGAACGCCCGCCATAGATTTGGTGGGTCCCTGACAGCGCGTACTGGGTGCCGCTATTCCTTTGGTGTGGCGGGCCACAGGCCCCGCTCGCGCAGCATCCGCGCCACCGGCGAGGTGGGGCGCAGCAGCGGCTGCACGGCTGCCCAGGGAATCGTGACGAGGGGCATGCCGTAGGCATAGGCCCCCAGTTCGTAGTCGGTATATTGGAAGGTCAAGCCATCGGCGGTCATGCCCACCCCGGCGGCTGCCAGCGCGGTCGTGGCCGAGTCCCCCTCGGCGGGGGCCAATACTTCCGCGTCGGGGAAGCCGTTGGCTCCCATCTCTCGCTGCAGGGCGGGGGTGACAAGCCGGCGCAGGGCCGGCTCGGTGCCGGGCCGCAGCAGCGCGGTCAGGTCCAGTGCCCGGCCGGTGCGGAGGTCGTACACCGCGGCGTCGACGTCGTGGCTGGGGTGGGCCGCGCCCTGGTAGTACAGCTCGTGGTACCCGGCCGTAGCCAGCAGGCCGTGGCCCAGGTAGGTAACGGTTACGTTCTCGGTCAAGTTGGCACAGTCGCCGGCCTCGCGCAGGGCGGCGCGCATGGCGCGGCGGCGCTGAGCCAGGGGCGGGCATTGCAGCCGGCTCAGCGCGGGCTGGAGGGTGTCGGGGCCCAATAGGTGCAGGAATTGCTGGTCCAGCGAGGCCGGAGGCAGGTCTTTGAGGCGTGCCCGGTACTCGGCCGGCGTTTCATCGGGGGCGCGCGCCGGCCGGCACGGGGTACCGGTGACAGTTTCGTGCAGCACTTCGTAGGACAGGGACACGCGGTGCCCGCGCCCGTCGGTGTAGTCCTCGCGCAGGACGAAAGACAGCGCGGGGCCCGCGGGGCTGCGCCACGTGCCCGTGAGCAGGGAACCGGCTGGTTGCGACGCCTGCCACGTGCCCGTGGCCACGCCTGGATGAGCGGCGTCGGTTTCGGTGAAAAACAGGGGCTGCCCCGGCCGGTAGGGCCGCGGGCCCTGCAGCAACAGCTGCCCGGCCGGGTGGCGGTCGTAGGTGCACGTCCCCCGGCACGCCAGCGGACCGGTGCCATCATCGCCCCGGTCCACGATGACCTCCACCGTGACGGCTTGGCCGCCCACGGTGCCCCGGTAGCGGCGTAATCCAAGAAAAGGGGTGCCGGTAACCGTAGCCGGGCGGTTGCCCGGGCTCTCAGCCGGTAGCGCGGCAGCGCCCCCGGCAGGAAGTTCGGGGGCCGCGCTGTGGGCGGGGTGTTTTTCGGGCGTGGACTGACAACTAGCCAGCAGGGCCACCCCAAGCAGGGGAATTCTCAGCGCATGCATGCGTCAAAGCTAAGGGGATAATACAGAGAGGAGGGAGTCCTAAAAGCTCCTTAAACCATATTGCCGCGTCTACCTTCGGACCGTGGCTGTTGCAGAAGTCGGTAAATGCCTTGAATCGGCTTGAGGTAGTCTGGGTGAAGGCGGCAAAGGCCTGTTCCCGCGCATTGCGGACCCACGTCCAGCTTTAAACCATCCGTCGGCCGAGTCTAATCGGACTTCTGCAACAGCCACGACCCTTTTCGTGAACCGTAATTTAATTGAATCATGAAAGCCCTCCTTGTCCTCTTTTTCTGGTTCGCCATTGAAGGCTCTTGCGTTGCACAGGATATTGTGCTTAGAAAAAGCGAGGCGTTTCTGTTAAAGCAGGAAGACGACAAAGCGGGAAAAATTCTGATTGAGGCGCTCAAAACAGACCCCACTAATTTGGATTACCAAGCGAAACTAGGGTTCGTCTACATGCGCATCCGCAACGACAGCAGTGCCCTGGGAAAGCAGCTGTTATTAAAGGTCTTGGCCAAGGATAGTCTCCAGCAGTTGGCCAATCTGTATTTAAGCATCTTGAGCTACCAGGAGAAGCAATACCGCAAAGCCATCCAGCAGGGCCAGCGGGCCACGGCCACCCCCAACCGCACGGGAACGGAGGATTACTTTCGGGCCTATTACATGATTGCGTATTCGTACAAACGCTTGTTGTCCCTCGAAGGCTTGACCTACACAGAAGTGGACCGCATGCTTGCTACCATGCGGCTATTCGCCAAGTCACCCTTGGCCACCTACCCGCGGGACGTGCTGAAGTACATCCAATACATTGAATCCACCAGACCAGATGCCTTTGTTGAAAAATGGCAGAAGATTGATTGAGGTTGTCAGGGCATGATGGCCCGCCGGCCTCGTCGACGCGAAATCAGGGGCTATCCTTTGGGCAGGCAGGAACCAAGAGGGCGGACATCTAAAACGTTCGTGGCTGTTGCAGAACTCATTAGGTAGCACAAAGACGGCGTAGGCGAGCGTCTATAGGACGGTGAAAGGCCCATTTCATGGCCTCATTAGCGTGGTTCATCTCGCGGAATGATTGCTGAACAGGCCTGCCGTGAGTTCTGCAACAGCCACCCTCGTTTCCGTGAACGGCTCCTTTCGGCTCCCTTAATTCGGTCAGTGAACCAATTGGAGTGACAAAACTTCCCCTCGGGGATGAATTTCGTGCACCGCGAGTCATCCAAAAGACATCGTATTCCGGGCTTTTCAAGGTACTCAAACGGCCCGAAAATGCAAGAAGCCCCGGTCGCTCACGCAGCCGGGGCTTCTTCTTGCTTCTCCTTTGCCAAGTCTGCGGGCAGCGGGCTTTTTTGGTTTGGCCAATCTTCGATTTGGCGAACTCAGCAGCGGAAGCTACGGCGTAGTGCTGCTTCACGGGGTAAGCGCCGCTGCCCTACCGGTCGACGTGCTGGCCGGGTCGGGAGAAACTAGCGACGCAGGCGGGATAGGTCTAGGCTATTGAGGGTTATGCCGCTGGTGACTAGCAGCAAACGCGTAAGCAACTTAATCATGTAAAGAAAAGGGCTGTTTGCTTTACAGGTATTCGACTTCGTGTAAAGCAAACAGCCCTTTTCTTTACATAACCTTTCACTTTCTCCCGTACGCTTTATGAATGCTTTGTGGCAACTCTCGCCGTTACCTCCCACCATCGAGCTAGAAACCCGGGTGGTGCTAAAGCGGCTGCCCGCAGCTCACCGCGCTTTGGCTGAGTTGAAAGGCATACTGGGCACCCTTCCCGATGCTGAAATCTTACTAAACACGCTGCCGCTGCAAGAAGCCAAAGACAGCTCTGCCGTTGAGAACATCATCACCACCCACGATGAGCTATTTCGGGCTACTTTGCAAGCCGACACGCAACCCAACCAAGCCACTAAGGAAGTTCAGAACTACGCAGCGGCCCTGCAACGCGGCTTCGAGTTGGTGCAGAAGCACGGGTTTCTGAGCGTGAACCAACTGGTCCAGATTCAGCAGGAACTGGAGCACAACAACGCCGGCTACCGCCGCCTGCCGGGCACCACACTAAAAAACCAGCAGACTGGCCAGGTTGTGTATACGCCCCCGCAGGACTACGACACCATTATGCAGCTGATGAGCAATCTCGAAAAGTATCTCAACGACGATGAGTTGAGCGATGTCGACCCGTTGGTGAAAATGGCCGTGCTGCATTTTCAGTTCGAAAGCATCCACCCATTCTACGATGGCAACGGCCGCACCGGGCGCATCCTCAATATCTTGTACTTGGTGCTCAAAGGCTTGCTCGACCTGCCGGTACTTTACCTCAGCCGCTACCTTATCCGTAACAAGGCCGCTTACTACCAGCACTTGCAGCAAGTACGTGATACCGGCAACTGGGAGCCGTGGCTGCTCTACCTCATCACTGGCGTAGAGCAAACCGCTCAGGAAACCATCACGCTCATCAATGCCATGCGGCAACTTATGCAGCGCACTCAGCAGCAACTCCGCGGCTACCGCTTCTACAGTCAGGACTTGCTCAACCACCTATTCCGTCATCCCTATACCAAAATCGAATTCGTGCAGCACGAATTGAATGTGAGCCGCCTTACCGCCGCCACCTACCTCAATCAATTAGCCGAGCCCGGCGGCTTGTTGCAGAAATACAAGCAAGGGAAAGCCAATTACTACGTCAATCAGCCGCTATTCGAGTTGCTCTCGAAGATGGAATAGCCCGTGAAGTGGCGGAGAATAGGGCGTGCGCCGCTTCGGGGGAAACTGGCGGCGCAGATGGGGCCGCAACTTCTCAAAAAGAAATCTGATTTGAACGGTGACTTGCTAACTTGAACTACCGTTTCGGCGAACTTAGAGTTCTTGCACCTCAAAGCTTCGGGCAATGACATAACAGGTGCCAATGAAGAGCACGCTGAAGGGCTCCGTAATGGGTGCGGGTGCGGGGCCGAGCGGCCCCAGGGAATAAATGGCTGCCCCGTGTTGTTGGCAAACCGCCGAAACGGCTTGGGCAATGACCACAGGCGCGCCTTCCACCAGCAGGCCGCTGCCATCGGCTAAATTCTGTTCCAGCAACGCCAACGAGTTCGCCCGGTTGGACCCAAATAAGTAGCGGTCCAGCGCGCGCCATTGGTGCGAGGCGGTGGCCACGGCGCGTTGCAGGGCGTCGACCAGCGCGGGTGGGTCCGGGGCCGCGCCCGATACGTACAGCGTGTTCCAGGGCCCATTGTAATCCCACAGCAATGGGTGCTCGGTGACGTGCGCCAGTGCCCCGTTGGCCCCGTTCCGAATCAGAAACTCGGCTTTGTCGCGGTAATGAACGCGGAACGTGCCGGTCGTAACCGCCAAGTCCAGGAAAGTGGTTTGGGTCCGGGTAATGGTTGCCGTCGCGTATTGTTCAATGAAGGCGTCAAGCATGGGGGCAACCTGCCGGGTACAAATGGATTGCAAATAACCGCTCCTTTTGCTGTTCTGACCCTTTTCCTAAACGGCCTGCATTTGCGACCTTGGTGTTAGCGAGGGAGGCGTCAGAGTGGTTGCCTGCAGCAAGGCCTCAATAAAAAGCCCCGTTGGCATTGCCAGCGGGGCTTTTTATTGAGGCCTTGAAAAGTTACTCCCGCACGATGCGGCGCACGTCGTTGCCCCTGTCGGTGGCCGCGCGTAGCAGGTAGATGCCCGCGGCCGAGCTCGACAGGTCCAGCTGGGCCCGCGTCTGGCCGGGGGCCACTTCCTGCGCGAATAGTACACGGCCGAGCGCGTCGATAACCGTCAGTTTCACCGCTTTGGCGTAGCCCCTGAGTTCTAGGGTGAGCCTGCCATCCGCTGTGGGATTGGGGAACAAGTGCAATGACGTGCCGGTCAGCGGCTGAGCCGTCGATGTCACCGTGAGCGGGGGCGAAGGGAGCGATTGGCAACCAGTGGCCGTGCTGAGGAAGCGCACGGTGTAGGCGCCCGGGGCCGTGGCGCCGGCGGCCGTGTACGTCTGGGCCGTGGCCCCGGCAATGGCCGTGGTGCTCGTGCCCGTGGTCAGGTACCACTGGTAGGCGGTGCCGGCCGGCGCCACGCTACTGGTCATGTGCACCGTGCTGGGCGTGGGGTACGTGTAGGTGTAGGTCGGCGTAGCCGGCAGTGCGTTGATGGTCACGGTGGCCGCGCTCGTCGCGGCGGCGCAGCCACCGGAAGCGGCCACGGTGTTGGTCACGGTGTAGGTGCCCGCCACGGCCGTTGCGCTGACCGTCACCACCCCCGTGGCGGCGTTCACCGACAGGCCCGTGGCGGCGGGCAGCGTGAACGTGCCGGCAGTGCTCGTGCCCAGTGCCGGCGTGAGCGTGCTGGCCGTGCCCGCGCAGCTGCCGGTGGTGGGGTAGCTGAAGGCGGCCGTGGCCGGCGCCGTGATGGTGACGTTCTGCGTGGCCGAGCTGGGACAGGGGCCACTCACCGCGTAGGTCACGGTATATGTACCGGGCGTTGAGGCGCTCAAGTTGATGATGCCCGTGGCCGCAGCCAAACTCAGGCCGGCGGCGGCGGAGAACGTACCCCCTACGGTACCCGTTACGGCCGGCGCGGGATTGGCCCCGCCCACGCAAAACGAGGACCCATTGTAGGCAAATGTGGCCGTGGTGGGCGGGCTCGCCGTGACGGTCGCGGTGGCCGTCGCGGTGCAGCCCGCGGAGTTGGTCACCGTCACGCTGTAGGAACCGCCAGCCGAGACGGTGATGCTGGCGGCGGTGGCCCCCGTGCTCCATAGGTAGGTCCCCGCGCCGCTGGCGGTGAGGGTCACGGCCCCGCCCTGGCAGAGGGCCAGCGGCCCGCTCGGCGTGATGCTCAGCGCAGGCGTGGCATTCACCGTAGCGGTCACCGGCACGCGCGTGCTTTCGCAGCCCGATGCCGCGCGCACGCTGACGTAATAGGTGGTCGTGGCATTCAGCACCGGGGTGGTGTAGGTGGCACCGGTAGCACCCGCAATGCTGGCCCCGCCGGTCGAAGTCGTGTACCAGCTGTAGCCCCCGCCGCTGCCCGGCGTGCCGGAGGCCACCAGGGCCAGTGCCCCGCTGCCGCACCGGCTGCTGCCGGTAACGGCCGGAGCCGCGGGCCGCGGGCCGGTCGTGACGGTGGTGTTCACATAAGCCGAGCCGCAGTTATTGATGTCGCCCGTCACGGAATAAGTGCCGGGCGTGGTCACGGTGATGCTGGCCGTGGTTTGGCCCGTGCTCCAGAAATAGGAGGTGGCACCGCTGGCCGTGAGCGTGACGCTGGAGCCGCTGCAGAGCGCCAGCGGACCGTTGGCCGTGACCGTGACCGTGGGCGGCAGTGTAACGTAGGCCGTCACGGCGGCCCGGGGGCCTTCGCAGGCCGTGCTGCCGCTGCCCGTGGTCACGGCCACGTAATAGGTGGTGGTGGCCGACAGCACGGGGCTGTAGAGTGCCCCCGTTACGCCCGGCAGGGGCGTGCCGCCGGTCGGTACCGTGTACCACGCGTAGCCACTGCTGGCCACGTTGGGCGAACCCGATACACGCAAGGCCACCGGCCCCACGTCGCACCCCGAAGCCGAATAAGGCGTGGTGGTATAAGTGACGCAAAACGGCGCACTGGTGGCCGTTCCGCCAGGAGTGGTCACGGTAAACACCCCGGCGGTGGCGCCTGCAGGGAGCAACAGGGTAATGGCCGTGCCCGTGCTGTTGACGAAGGCGCTGGGCACCGCCACGCCGTTGAGCGTGACCGACGTGCTGCCCACCACGAAGTTGCTGCCCGTCAGCGTTACCGTGGCGCCCACCGTGCCCGTGCTGGGGCTCATGTTGGTGAGCACCGGCGCCGGATAGGGGGCCGCGCCCCGCAGGTTTACCAGGTAAGTACCCAGTTCGGAGGTCAGGCGGAGGAGGCCCGTCCGGGGGCCTACCTGGGTGGGGGTACAGGTAAGCGCAAGCGGGGCGCTGCCGCCGGGCGGCAGGGCCGAGGGCAACGTCCCCGCCAGGGCAAAGTCGCCACTGACCCGAATGTCGGTCAGGGTGAGGGGGGCGGTGCCGACATTGGCCAGCCGGAACGTGACCGGGGGCGAGGTTGCGTTCAGGGCGTAGGTGCCGAAATCGTAGGTGGCTCCGCTACGGTAATACGCGCTGCCCTGCTCCACCCGCAGCTGGGCGGCGGCCAGCGTGGAGTCGGTCAGCGACGCCACAATATTAAAGTCGTTGCTGGACGGGAGGCCGGCACCAGGCAGCGGAATGGGATGGGTACCAAAAGCAGAGGGCAGTTGCGCGGTGCCGGTCACCAGCAGAGTGGTTCCGTTCAGCGCCAATTGGTTGCCGGTTTCGCTGCGCGCGCCACCGCCCTGCCTGACCCAGTTGAAGGTAGTGGCCGGCCCGGCCTCCGTCAGCTTGGCCACGTACACATCCGGAGCTCTCAACCCGGGCGTGGTCGGGAGGGGGGGAGGCGGCAGGGTCTGCGCGCCAAACCGCGTGGCGGTGCCACTGTAGTACCCCGTCAGGTAAATGTTGGCGTTGCGCACCAGCAGCCCGCCCACCCGGGTCGACGTGCCGTTGGCATCGCCCGCTGCCTGAATCCAGTCGCCCACGAAGGTCGTCCCCTGGTCCAGCACCCGGGCCACAAACACGCTGGAAACCGCCGCGCTGACCCCACTTAGCGGGTTGGGATTGGCCAGCGTGAGGGTGCCAATTCTTAACTGCTGGCTATCGAAGTTGCCGGTCAGGTACACGCCGGCGGCATCGGCCGCGAGGGCCTCCACGGTCTCGGCGTACGAGCCACTCCCGCTCACGCCGGTGGCCCAGCTCACCGCCGCGCTGCTGCCGTTGTCGAGGAGCTGCGTGAGGTAGTAGTCGTAGTTGTTGGAGGCGTACAGCGTCGTGCTGCCCAGCGGGAGGATGCCATTGAATTGCCCACTCACGTACACCTTGTTGCTAACCGCGGCCACCTGGGTCACCCGGTCACTGTTGGAGCTGTAGAGCAACCGGGCCCAGCCGGCACTGCCCGAGGGGCCGGCATCGACAAACTTGGCCAGAAACCCGCCCACGCAAACCGAGCAGCGCGAACCGGTCAGGGTGGTGGTGCCACTCGTCACCGAACTGCCATTGGTGTAGCCGCCCACGTACACATTGGTCCCGCTCACGGCCACCGCGGTGCCGCGTTCCGAGCCCAGCCCGCCCACGCGCTGCGCCCACAGGCAACGGGCGCTGGTGCCATCGTCGGTGAGTTTGACCACAAACGCGTCGGACGTCCGGATATTGGCCGTGTTCGGGTCGGTGTTCCCGAGGCTCACTGAGCCCATGGAAAACGCCCGCCCGGTATAAAAGCCGGTGATGTAAATGTTGCTGCCGCTCACCGCCAGGCTGCTCACGGTGTTGTCGTCGTACGAACTGCTACCGGGCACCACCCACACGAAAGTGCCCGTAGCCGGGCTCCATTTGGCGACGAATGCGTCGTTGAAACCCAGGGAGGTGAGACTGGTTGCCCCAAAGCTGACCGTGCCAGAAAAACTACCGGCCATAAAAATATTGCCCGCTGCGTCCGTCGCCGTCGCCGCAATGACTGGTTGGTTGGTCGCAACCGGAAACAGCGCGGCGGCGTTTTCCCAGATAGGGGCTTGCGCCTTAGCGCCCTGAACGAGCGAGATGAGCAGGGCCAGCAGCGAGAGCCGACTGCCCCGCAGCAGAGAGTAGATATAGTTCAGCATAAACGAGAAAGGAATAAGTCACAAAGCTAGGTATCTATGCTGATTCTCTGACCGGTTGAGCCGACAGCGCTTCTCCTTGTCGGCTTGCGTAGTGGGCTTTCCGTCGGTGTGGAAGCCGTCGCGAGCTTCTGTTGGCCCTAGCCCATCATTTCCACTTGTAAGCATTAATAATGGCAAGCGTGTGGGGGCTGTTCTGCCGGTTGTTTACAGGCAGTGGTGGCCACCGACAACGCGTGAAAATGGAGTTTAAGAAACTCATTCATTCGGCGCGTTTCGTAAACTTTGATTCGTAGACGAGTTTCGTAAACTCGCCACGTGCCGCAGTAGCTTGCAGGCACCTGATAGCGGGCTGCTGCTAGTGGTTTGCCGAAAGGAGGGTAATTTTAACGCATGCGTTTACCTGAAGACGACCTGCTGGATATCCAGTGCTTTGTGTATTTCCTCTTCAAGGGCACGTTACACCCCAAGTTGATTGGAGCGGATTACGTTTCCCACTTGGTGCGAGAACCCCACCTGCTTGAAAATGTCTTTCTGCTATTCACCGAGGCACTACGGCAGCATGGCCCGGGTCAACGAGCCGATGACCGGGCAGCAGAGTACCTAGTCGAGTACTTCGTTAACCGGGACATGGAGCAAGCACAGGTGCTGCTGGCCACGGCCCCTGTTGAGCAGCCGGACGACGTTTACGCACACTTTTTTCAGTTGGCCCATCACTTCATTCACAACACCTTTGCTGACCCCATTCAATCGCCCAATTACTTGTTGGGACTCGATGGCGTTGGCACCGATGCGGTGCCCGCCTTTGCCGTGTGGACCAATGTGGTAAACGCGCCGGCACCTGATGAAGCCACGGCATACGCGCGGGCCTTGCGACGAGCCAATGACCGTGCGCGTGCGCAGTTAGACGGAGACATGCCGCAGGAGCCATTCACCGAATGGGAACTGGAGCAAGAAATCTATTAGCGCGGCCTATTCATCAACGCAGCTTAGTAGGTTCACGAAAACGGTGGGATAAATCTACGAGACTGCACGAGTAATTTCGGGGATGAGAGTAGCCATCTACGCCCGGGTATCGACGAAAGACAAAGGCCAGGACCCGGAGAACTAGGTGCACCAGCTGCGCGAGTTTGCCGAGCAGCACGGCACCATCTATAAGGTGTTCACCGAGGAGGTGTCGGGCGGCAAGTCCGACCGCGCCCAGTTTAAGCAGCTACTTCTCGAAGCCTACCAGAAGAAGTTCGACCTGGTCGTGTTCTGGCGGCTGGACCGCTTCAGCCGGGAAGGGGCCCTGCCCACGCTCAAGTACCTGAAGGAACTGCGCGACCATGGGGTGAACTACAAATCCTTCACTGAGCCTTACCTCGACTCCCTCGGGCCGTTCGGCGATGTGATTGTCTCGATGCTGGCCACCATCGCCGCCCAGGACCTGATTAAGATTTCGGAGAACACCAAAGCCTCGCTGGCCAAGAAGAAAGCGGTTGGCATTAAGCTCGGGGCACCCACGAAAAGCCCGGTGGTAGAGCAGGCACGGGTACTGAAGGGGGAGGGAAAGTCGAACGGCTACATCGCCCGCACCCTAGGAATCTCCCCCAGTACGGTGGCCAAATACATAGCCTGAAAGAAACTGCCACCAAAACTGCCACCAGTATTAAAGAAAAAGGCCCTCAGCGTGTGCTGAGGGCCTTTTTTGTGGTCGTGTAAGGAGTCGAACCTTAAACCTTCTGATTCGTAGTCAGATGCTCTATCCAATTGAGCTACACAACCATTTCCCTGTGTTGGGAGCACAAAGGTAAGAGGAGAAAAAGCGGCTGTGCAAGCCACGCGCACTTTTTGCCGCAAGAAAAATGCATGCGTGGCAGCAAGTGGCTAATAATCAGCCGGAGATTTTTTGTTCGTTTCGGCGCCGCCCTGGCGCAATACCCGTTGCAGGGCTCGATTGAAAACGAAATACAGCCCGAACAGCGACGCCGCTACCAAGCCCAGCAGTACCAGCTTGCTGAGTGTGCCCTCGTCGGGGTCGCGTAGGAGGGCCAGCACATCGGAGGCTTTTGTGCCGAGCCAGTAGAAGAACAGGCTGCGCGGCAGCATGCCCAGCACCGAAGCAGCCAGGAAGCGCTTGCGCGGCACGCCCACGATGGCCAGCACAAACGTCATCAGGGCAAAGGGCAGCACCGGCGACAGGCGCGTGAGCAGGATGAGCTGCCAGCTCTGGTTTTGGAGTTCGCCCAGCACGGCCTCGGCCTTGGGGAAGAGGTGCAGGAAGTGGCGCAGCTTGCCGTGGTCGAGGCGCTGGGCCAGCTCGTAGCCGATGGCGGCGGCCAGCGCGTAGGCCAGCACCATGCCCGGCAGCCCCGCCCAGCCAAAGTAGTAGCCCGTCACGATGGCCACAAACGTGGTGGGCGTGAGCGCAAACGCCATCGTAAACGCAATGACCACGAAATACAGCACCGCCTGCCCCGCGCTGAGGTGGTGCAGCAAGTCCTGCTTTTCATACAGTAGCGTCAGCAGCGAGGCCGAGCCCAGCAGCGGCACCGCCACCAGCAGAAACATGGTGAGCAGCGTGGAAAAGTTTTTCTGGAAAAGCTCGCGCAGCAGTCGGAACATAAAGAAGGCCGAAACTCCGCCAGTTGGCAGCAGAGTTTCGGCCTGCAAGTACGGCGGAAAGCCGGGGAGCGGCGAAAAAATTACGCCTCGGGAGTTTCTTCGGTGGGCTCTTCGTCGGGGGCGGGGCCGCCGGCGGGGGCCAGCTTTTTGCCCGTAAAGAAGCGCTTGATGCCCGCCCAGGCGCCGCTGAGCGCCAGCAGGCCCAGCTTCCAGAACTTGAGCAGCACGGCAAACAGGCCCACTTTGGCCAGTACCTTGCCCGCAATGAGCCCGCCGATGCCGTAGGCGGCCACTTCGTCGAGGCCGGAATTAAAGTCGGTGTACTGCTGGCCTTTGGCGAAACTCACGGCATTGAGCAGGCCCGGAATGCTGGCCTTTATATCGCCCAGCTGCTGCTCAGAGCCCACAGCGTTCAGGATGAGCACACCCTTGCGGCCCAGCACGCGCACGTTGTAGTTCAGGGTGTTATCGGGACTGTCGCCGAATTTCAGGGTTTTGGCCCAGTGCAGGGTGTGGGTAGCTTTGTCGTAGTAGGGCGAAGACGCCCAGCCCACCAGCGCCACGGGCTCGTAGCCGGCGGCGGTGCGCTCCTTGTTGGCAGCTGCCATGTCGTCGCGCATTTCCTTCAGCAGGTCGTCGTAGTTGATGTCGTCGGCATCGTCGTCCTTCACGTGGCCCGAGGGGTCGTATTCGATGACGTAGGCCCAGCTGTTCTCATCCAGCGGGTTCAGCTTGCTGGGGAAGAGCATGCCCAGCGACGTGCCGTCGGGGTTGTGCCAGTAGCGGGTGAGCACCGTGCGGCTCTGGGCCGAGTCGAGGTAGCGGAACCCGTTGGGCACTTCAATCTCGCTGATGCCGCCGGGCAGCGTCACGTGGCCTTGCTGGTAGTGCAGCGAATGGTTGAGCGAGTCGAGGAGAAAGGTGCGACGGGCGGCCGAGTCGGCGGCCGTGAGCAGGGGTTTTGGGGTGGCCTGGGCCGCCAGGGGCAGCGCGAGGGTAGCCAGGGCAAGTAGAAAATGCTTCATGCAGAAGGAATACAAATACGTGGATGTGAAAAGGGTTGAAAAAATCAGCAGGCAAGGTAGGCACGGAAGGCGAGCCGGCACCGCCGGCCGTTTCCGATTATTCGCCGACCTTTGCCGCCGGCCCGCGCGGCCCTTCAACTCTCACAGCCCATCCATGAAATTCGCCACCAAAGCCATTCACGCCGGCGTGCACCCAGACCCCGCCACCGGGGCCATCATGACGCCCATCTACCAGACTTCGACCTACGTGCAAACGTCGCCCGGCAAGAACATGGGCTTCGAGTACTCGCGCACGCACAACCCCACCCGCTCGCAGCTGCAGGATGCCCTCGCGGCCCTTGACAATGGCCAGCACGGCCTGGCGTTCGCCTCGGGCATGGCCGCTATGGACTGCGTGATGAAGCTGCTGAAACCCGGCGATGAGGTGATTTCGACCAACGACCTGTACGGCGGCAGCTACCGCCTCTTCACCAAAGTGTACGAGCCGTTCGGCATCAAATTCCACTTCGTGCCCATGCACGACATGGAAGCCGTGCGCGCCGTGGTGAGCGAAAAAACCAAGCTCATCTGGGTCGAAACGCCCACCAACCCGCTGCTCAACGTTATCGACATTGCCGCTGCCGCTGCTGTGGCTAAGGAAGCCGGCGCGCTGCTGGCCGTAGACAACACCTTCAGCACGCCCTATCTGCAAACGCCGATGGACCTTGGGGCCGACATCGTGATGTACTCGCTGACCAAGTACATGGCCGGCCACTCCGATACCGTGATGGGCGCGCTGGTGGTGAACGACGACAGCTTGCACGAGCGCCTGAGCTTCTACCAGAATGCCTGCGGCGGCACGCCCGGCCCGCAGGACTGCTTCTTAGTGCTGCGCGGCCTCAAAACCCTGCACATTCGGATGCAGCGGCACTGCGAAAACGGCCGCGCCGTGGCCGAATACCTGCGCCAGCACCCCAAAGTGGAAAAAGTGTACTGGCCCGGCTTCGAAAACCACCCCAACCACGCGGTGGCCGCAAAGCAGATGCGCGATTTCGGCGGCATGCTTTCCTTCATCCTGAAAGGGGATAAGCAGGAAGATGCTATTGCCGTGCTCGAGAAATTCCAGTACTTCACCCTGGCCGAAAGCCTGGGCGGCGTGGAAAGCCTCAGCGGCCACCCGGCCACCATGACGCACGCCAGCATCCCGGCCGAGCAGCGCCGGAAGTCGGGCCTGAGCGACTCGCTCATCCGCCTGAGCGTTGGTATTGAAGATGCCGAGGATTTGATTGCGGATTTGGCCCAGGCCATTGGGTAATGCGGAGGGCATGCACTGCCGCCGCGCTGGGCGGGCTGCTGAGTTTGGCGCTTCCGGCGGCTCAGCAACCCGCTCCGGCCGCCGGACCAACCAGCCGGGCCAACCTGATACTGGTAGCAACTGCAGCCCAGCCGGCTGAGGTGCTGGCCGGGCTGCGGGCCTATTTGACCAGCAATGGCTTTGTAACGGATACGCTGGACCCCGCCCGCGGCCTGCTCACGACCCGGGTGCAGGAATCGGGGGAAACGCTGACGGAACAGATGAAAATCCGGGCCGTGCGCGTGGCCGATGGCTGGAAGCTGACGGGGGTTTATCTTATGGGCGGACCAATGAATAGCGGTTACACCGCCTTCCCGGCCACATTCTTTGGTCTCAACGATGCTCCGGCGAAAGTTGCTTTCCGGGAGTTGGATGCCGCCGCCCGGGCTATTCCCGGCGGTACGCTGCGCTACGGCCGCGCCAAAGTCCCGTTTGGGGCGTTTACCAAGTGGCAGGATGCGCTGAAGATGCCCTGGTGATTCGGGGCAGTCGTGCAGGGCGTTGGTCAGGCTTGGCGACCAGCACCGGACGATAAACAGTCGAAGAGTTGACCAGACGGCCTCACCAGCAGAATGACGTATGCAGAACCCGCCCATCATCACCCTGCCGCTCTTCCCGGAGCTCGACCGGTTGCTACTGGAGTTGCTGCGCTCCCTCACGCCCGAAGACTGGCAGCGCCCCACCCTGGCCCGCAAGTGGACGGTGAAGGATGTAGTGGCCCACTTATTGGATGGCAACCTGCGCATTGTGTCGATGTTGCGCGACGGATATTTTGGCGAAGCACCGGATGATTTTTCCTATCCCGGCATGGTGGCCTACCTCAATCGCCTGAATGCTGAGTGGGTGCGGGCCATGCATCGGCTCAGTCCGGCCGTGCTCACGGAGCTGCTGGCGCAAACAGGCCCGGCCTACATTACTTACCTGGCCTCGCTCGACCCCTGGGCCCCGGCGGCGTGGTCGGTAGCCTGGGCCGGCGAAAGCGAGTCGCTGAACTGGTTCCACATCGCCCGCGACTACACCGAGAAATGGCACCACCAGCAGCAAATCCGCGAAGCCGTGGGCCAGACCGCGCCGCTACTGGAGCCGAAATTCTTCCGGCCCTTCATCGAAACGATGATGCGGGGGCTGCCGCACGCTTACCGGGCGGTGGCCGCGTCGGTGGGTACCCGGGTGCAGGTGGTGGTGAGCACGGACGCGGGCGGCACCTGGGAACTGGCCCGCGCCGCCGAGGGCTGGCACCTGCAGCCGCCCGGAACAGCCGCGCCAGCCGCCACCCTCACGCTGGCCCCGGCCGATGCCTGGCAGCTGTTTACCAAAGGCTTGAGTGCGGCTAAGGCCCGGGAGCGGGCTGCGGTGGCCGGCGATGAGAACCTGGCCCAGGCCGCCCTGCACATGGTGGCCGTGATGGGGTAGGGGCAAGGGGCGGCAATCTGCATGCGGCGGCGCGGCGTAGGTGTGTCGCTTACTGCCAAACTGCTTATGATGTCGCTGCGCCCGCTGCTGGTTTCTTTGCTGATTTTTTGCTGCAATGGCTGCGCCGTGTCGCCGCCCTCACCGGCTCCCAGCGTTAATGCTCCCGGCGTGTCGTTTCTGGCGCTGGGCGATTCGTATACCATAGGCGAGGGCGAGACGGAGGCGGGCCGCTGGCCCGTGCAGCTGGCGGCGCTGGCCCGGCAGCAGGGCCTGGCCTTGCAGGCGCCCACCCTCATTGCCCGCACCGGCTGGACCACCGCCGAGCTGCAGGCCGCCATCGCCGACGCCCATCCGGCTTCAACCTACGGGCTGGTGTCGCTGCTGATTGGGGTGAACAACCAGTACCGGGGACAGGGCGCGGCGCGCTACCGCCCCGAGTTTCGGGCGCTGCTGCACCAGGCCATCGGCTTTGCCGGCGGGCGGGCCGGGCGGGTAGTAGTGCTGTCCATTCCCGACTGGGGCCAGTCGCCGTTTGGGCAGCAGCAGGGCCGCGATGTGGCGGCTATCGGCCTTGAAATCGACCAGTTCAACGCCGTGGCGCAGGACGAATGCCGCCAGGCCGGCGTGGCCTACGTCGACATCACACCCCTAACCCGCGCCGCGGCCACTGACCGCAGCCAGTTCACCCGCGACGGCCTGCACTACTCCCAATCCCAGATGCGTCAGTGGGCCGAGCGGGTGCTGCCCGTGGTGCAGTCGCAGCTGCAATAAGCTGTATAAGCGACCTGAAAACTCCGCCGGTGAAGCATTAAAAGCGCATTAATGCCTAACCCTGTCCCAACGGATGAGGTTTAAGGAGCAATTCTGTTTTTATTGGTCGGCCTCGCGCCGGCTCTGTTGTGTATGCTTCCCTTTACCGATTGGCGCCGCTGGGGGCGCGTGCTGCCCGGCATTGCGCTGCTGGGACTAGCGGGCTGTAACCTGATTGAATTCAGCCCCAACGACCACCGCGTCCCCGAAGAATTCACCAACCTCACCGAGAAAAACCTGGCCCGGCTGGCTGGCCGCCCGCTGCCCGCCGGCGATACCCTGCGCTTCATCTTCACCGGCGACTCGCAGCAATTCTACGACGAGGCCGAGGCACTGGTAGCCAGCGTGAACCAGCAGCCCGGCATCTCCTTTCTGGTGGTGGCCGGTGACATTTCCGACTTCGGCCTAGCCCGCGAAATGCAGTGGGTAGACGAGAAGCTGCGCCGCCTCACAGTGCCCTACGTCACGGTCATCGGCAACCATGATTTGGTAGGCAATGGCCGGCCCACTTACCAGCACATTTTCGGGGCGTTCAACTACTCGTTCATATACGGCAACACCAAATTCATCATGGTCGACACCAACGGCCGCGAGTATAATTTCGACGGCACGGCCCCCGATTTGGGCTGGTTGAAGCCCCAACTGGCCAATCACGACGGGGCGCGGCGGCAGGTGGTGATTTCGCACGTGCCGCCTACCAACGACGACTTCGACCCCGCCCTGCGCCAGCCCTACGTGCAGGCCCTGCGCGAGGCTCCGAATCTGGTATTTGAGATGAATGGCCACAACCACTCCTCCAGCATCACGCAGCCCTACAACGACGGTGTGACCTACGTCAATTCCGACGCTTTTTCAGAGCGCCACTACATGGTGGTCACCGTGTGGGGCGACAAACAGTTTCGCATCAAACGGGTCGCTTTCTAATGAAAAAATTCCTGCTCTCCGTGCTGCTGCTGGCTGCTGGCGTTCCGGCCTTCGCCACGCCGCCCGATACTGCCGCCGTCGCGGCTCCGCCCATTGGTGCCCGCGCCGCGCGGCCCTGGTACCGCCCCACCCACCTGGCCCTGCAAACCGGCGGCGGCCTGGGCATGGTGGCCGCCGGGGCCGGCTACGAATTCTCGAAAACCCGCCTCGAAACCGATATTCTCATCGGTTACGTGCCGAAGCACTACGCCGGCTCCACGCTCAGCCTGGCTTCGCTGAAGTTTATGTATTCGCCCTTTCACCTGCCGGTGGGCGAGAAGATTCAGGTGGTGCCCCTCACCGTGGGGGCCTATTTCAGCTACACCCACGGCACCATCAACGACGAGCTGAAGGGCCAGTATGCCAGCGACTACTATTGGTTTTCGACCGATACCCGCTATGGTCCGTTGCTGGGCAGCCGCGTCACGTTTCTGACCCCGCCCGTGGCGGCCACCGGCCAGCCGCGCAAAGTGTCGGTGTATTATGAGCTGGGAAGTAACGATTTATACCTGGCCAGCTACCTCAACAATCGCAACGGCGGCCTGGGCTTCGGCCAGCTGCTGACGTTGGCGCTGGGTATAAAAGCGGACTTTTAGCCCAAGCCATCAAAACAAGCTTTCCCGGCGCTGCATCAAACATTGCGGCCGCTGCTGCGTCTACGCCTGCGATGAAACCAGTAGCCTCCGCCCGCCTGCAAGCCGTTCGCCACGGCAAAATCTATCAAAACGCCGTGCCCACCAGCGTCAGCCCGCCCTCTGGCTACGGCACACTGATGAAGCGCTGGTTGTTTGAGAAAGCCGAGCGGGAGCCCAAAAAGCCCCTCGGCCCTTTCCACGCCGATGCCGCCGCCCTGGCCGCCCCCGTGCCGGCCGATGCCCTGCGCGCCACCTGGCTGGGCCACAGCAGCATGCTGCTCGAAATCGACGGCCACCGCTTCCTCACCGACCCGGTGTGGAGCGAGCGGGTGTCGCCCTCGCAGCTGATGGGGCCAAAGCGGTTTTTTGCCCCGCCGCTGCCCTTGGATAAGCTGCCAAAGCTCGACGCCGTTATCCTCTCGCACGACCATTACGACCACCTTGATTCGGCCGCCATTCGCGTGTTGGGGCGCACGGGCGTACCATTTTTCTGCCCGCTGGGCGTGGGCGCGCACCTGCGCCGCTGGGGCGTGCCCGCCGCCAACATCACCGAGCTGAGCTGGTGGGAAACCGCCCCACTGGGCGACGACTTCACGCTGGCGGCCACGCCGGCCCGCCATTTCTCGGGCCGGGGCCTCACCCGCAACGATACCCTCTGGGCCTCGTGGTGCCTGCTGGGGCCGACGCACAAGGTGTTTTTCGGTGGCGACTCCGGCCCCTTCGAGGAAGGCTTCCGGCAGATAGGGGAGGCCTACGGGCCGTTCGATTTGACCATGCTGGAAATCGGTGCTTCCGACCCCGAGTGGGCCGATATCCACATGGGCCCCGACCACGCCCTCACGGCCCACCGGCTGCTGGGCGGCGGCCCGCTGCTGCCGCTGCACTGGGGCACGTTCAACCTGGCATTCCACGCCTGGCAGCAGCCCGTGCAGCGCCTGCTCGAAGCCGCCGGCCCGGAGGTAGCGCTGCTGCTGCCTGCCCCCGGCCAGCGCGTAGACGTGGCCGCCGGCCCGCTCAACTCGCGCTGGTGGGAGCGGTAGAATAAGTGGTTAAATAAGCGCGGCCGTAAACAATTATTGCGTCCGCCGCTTATACCCACTCGATTCCGGCCGCAGCCGTGGCCCGGCAATCCGACTTTATTTTTACCGCGTGATACAATTTCTCACAGCCGCCCCTTTATCGGGAAATCGGCTGGCCTCCACCAGCTTTTCCCCAAACCTTGCCAGCCTGTCCGTGCCCATGCACGCGGCGATGGTAGGGTGCTGTTGCTGTTGTTGTTAGGCTAGAGCGTTGGCCGGTGTGCACAGGTGATTTCCTTGCCCAGCCAAATGCCAGACCAGAAAAGTGCGGGATGCTGCCCCGGTGCCAATAGCCGCGCCGCGAGAAAGCTGCACAGCAACCTTTTGGTTGCTTATACTATATAATTTATTGGTTTTGTGGACGTCTATGGCGTCGGAGTTGCCATACGGCCGGCTCCGGCCAACGGCCGCCGTGGCTTTTCTTTTTCCTGGGTTTATCCGGCCCAAAACCCGCTGAGGCGGCCGCCGGAATCCCGTTTTACTTCCCCTTTTTCTTATGACACATCCCACAACTACCCGAATCGGGCTGGTAGCGCTGCTTTTGTGGCTGACCACTGCCGCTGCCTGGGCTCAGAATCTCACCGTAACCGGCCGCGTGCTCGACGCCACCGGCCAAAGCCAGCCCGGCGTGACCGTGCTGGAGCAAGGCACCACCAACGGCACCAGCACCGACGGCGACGGCCGTTTTACCCTCAGCAACGTGCCCGGCACGGCCACGCTGGTCTTTTCCGCCGTGGGCTCGCTCACCCAAACGATACCACTGAATGGCCGCACCAGCCTCGAAATTCGCCTCGCCGCCAACCAGACTGAGCTGAACGAAGTGGTCGTAACGGGCTCGCGCGCTACCGAGGGCCGCTCCAACATCCTCACCACCTCGCCGGTGGATGTGATTTCGGCCCGCGAAATCAAGGCGTACGCCCAAACCGACGTTACCCAGATTCTGACATACATCGCGCCCTCGTTCCAGAGCACGCGCCAGACCGTGACCGACGGCACCGATTTTGTGGACCCCGCCACGCTGCGCGGCCTCGGCCCCGACCAGGTGCTGGTGCTCGTGAACGGCAAGCGTCGCCACACGTCAGCCCTCGTCAACATCAACGGCACGCCCGGCCGCGGCTCGGTGGGCACGGATATGAACGTGATTCCGCCCGCCGCCATCAAGCGGATTGAGGTGCTGCGCGACGGCGCCGCTGCTCAGTACGGCTCCGATGCCATCGCCGGCGTCATCAACATTCAGCTGAAGGACGACACCACCGGCATCAGCGTGAGCAGCACCGCCGGCCAGACCACCAAGAGCGACGGCCAGTTGTTCCAGGCCGATGCCAACCTCGGTTTCGGCCTCGGCCACCGGGGCTTTGTGGACGTGAGCGGCCAGTTCTCGAATCGCAGCTACGTGGACCGCAGCGGACTCGATACGGCCCCGCTCATCTACCTGGGCACCACCGGCGGCAACTACCCGGCCGGCCTCAGCGACGCCCAAAAACTCGACCTGAAAGCCCGGGACAACGCCCTGGTGGCTCAGAACGGCTTCAACCGCCGCGACATCCGGGTGGGTAGCGCCGATACGCGCACCTACGGTAGCTTCGTGAATGCGGCCTATACGCTGGCCCCCAGCATCGGCCTCGAAGCCTATTTTTCGGGCGGCCTCACGCGCCGCACGGGCTCGTCGGGCGCGCTGTACCGGCTGCCCACGCAGGTCACCCAAACCGATGCCAGCATCTACCCCAACGGCTTCCTGCCCTTCATCAACAGCACCGTGAACGACGGCTCGGCCATCGTGGGTTTGCGCGGCAAGGTCTTCGGCTTCGCGGCTGATGTGAGCAATACCTATGGCCGCAACGCGCTCAAATACAACATTACCAACACGCTGAACGCCTCGCTGCCGGCCGGCACCAGCCCCACCAGCTTCTATGCCGGCGAGCTGGCTTTTCAGCAGAATACGACCAACTTGGGCTTCACCCGCAAGTTCGTTGAGGTGGGCCCGCTGGCCACGCTGAACGTGGCGTTCGGCGGCGAGTTTCGGGTGGATAACTTCCAGATTAACGCCGGTGATGAGGGCTCTTATATCCTCGGGCCGCGCCTGGTGAACGGTACGCCGGCTGCCGCGGGCTCACAGGGTTTTGCCGGCTACCGGCCTTCCGATGCGCTGAACCGGAGCCGCAACAACGTGTCGGGCTACATTGATTTGGAAAGTGACCTGACCGATAAGCTACTGGTGGACGTAGCCGGCCGCGCCGAGCGCTACTCCGATTTCGGCTCGAACGTGAGCGGCAAAGTGGCCGCCCGCTACAGCATTCTCGACGACCTGGCCCTGCGCGGCGCACTCAGCAACGGCTTCCGGGCGCCCTCGCTCCAGCAGCGCTACTTCACTAATTCGAGCACCCAGTTTACCAGCGGCGAGCTGCGCGAAGTGCTGACCACCAATAACGACGACCCCATCACCAAAGCCTTCGGCATTGGCTCGCTGAAGCAGGAAAAGTCGACCAATTACAGCCTCGGTCTAACGGCGCGCCTCTTCAAAACCATCACGCTGACCGTGGATGCCTACCAGATTGACATCCGCGACCGCATCGTGCTCAGCTCGCAGTTCAGCCGCGGTAATGCGGCCGTGGCCGCCATTCTCGCCGCCAACCCGCGCCCCGGCCAGAACCCGGTGCAGGGCGTGCAGTTTTTCGCCAACGCCGTGAACACCCGCACCCAAGGCATCGACATCGTGGCCAATGAGCGCCTGACCCTCGGCCCCGACAGCCGCCTGACCCTGACGGCTGCCGCCAACTTCAACGAAACCGTGGTGCGCAGCTTCAACAGCTCCAGCACCATCGACAACAATGCCAGCCTGCAAAACACGCTGTTTGACCGCGCCCAGCGCGCCCGCCTCGAAAACGGCCAGCCCCGCAGCAAAATCAACCTGAGCGCCGATTACGGTTACAAAATCTTCGGCCTGAACCTGCGCACCGTGCGCTTCGGCGAAGTGCAGACCAAGGACGCCGACCCCACCCGCTCGTTCATCGACCAGACGTTCTCTGCCAAATGGGTGACCGACCTGACCCTGAGCGCGCAGGTTATTAAGAACATCGGTCTGAGCGTGGGCGTGAACAACCTGTTTAACGTTTACCCTGACCGCCTCTACCAGGACCCCAACAACAACGAGCAGAGCCTGAACTACACCACCCTCGACGCCACCAACCGGGGCCGCTTCCCCTACGGCTCCAACCAGTTCGGTTTCAACGGTGCGTTCTACTTCGGCCGCGTGAATTTCACGCTGTAATTCTGCCGTTTTTATTGCTGAAAAAGCCAGCTCCGTACCCGGGGCTGGCTTTTTTGCTGGTTGGCTGGCGGGTGATAAGGCGCGGAGGAAGTCGGGCCTGAGCAACAGGCGATGCTATTAGCAGTTAAAATATATAAAATATAATATTTTTATAGTACTTTCCATCGTCTTCCTGCATTTCTGCGATTTATGGCCGCGGGCTTGGTCCGGCGGGCACAAAAGCGCCGTCGCAGGGCAAGGGCCACTGTCGCATCTTCTTATCACTAAAAACTTCGCTGTATGAAAACTCTTCTACTTCTCATTTTGCTGGTGCTGATGGCCGGGGCTGCGGCCCAGGCGCAGAAATCGACCGTAACGGGCCGGGTTGTGGGAGCGCAGGGCGAGGGGCTGCCCGGCGCCACGGTGCTGGAACGTGGCACCAGCAACGGCACCAGCACGGGTTCCAGCGGCGATTTTACGCTCTCGGTCGACCCCGGCGCCATCATCACGGTGCAGGCCATTGGCTACGCCACCCAGCAGATTCCGCTCAACGGCCGCACCACGCTGGACGTGCGCCTGGTAGCTACTGCCCAGGATTTGAACGAGGTCGTCGTCACCGGCTCACGGGCTTCTGAGGGTCGCTCCAACATCCTCACCACAGCCCCGGTCGATGTGATTTCGGCCCGTGAAATCAAGGCCTACGCCCAGACCGACGTGGCCCAGGTACTGTCCTACGTGGCGCCCTCGTTTCAGTCGTCGCGCCAAACCATTTCCGATGGCACCGACCACATCGACCCCGCCAGCCTGCGCGGCCTCGGCCCCGACCAGGTGCTGGTGCTCGTGAACGGCAAGCGCCGCCACAATTCCTCGCTCGTGAACATCAACGGTACCATCGGGCGCGGCTCGGTGGGCACCGATTTGAACGTGATTCCCACCGCCAGCATCAAGCGGATTGAGGTGCTGCGCGACGGGGCGGCCGCCCTCTACGGCTCCGATGCCATTGCCGGCGTTATCAACATTCAGCTTAAAGACGACTCGACGGGCGTGACGGCCAGCAGCACCGTGGGCCAGACCGTGGAAAAGGACGGCGGCGTGATTCAGGCCGATTTCAATGTGGGCATTGGCCTGAACAAGCGCGGCTACCTCGATTTGAGCGGCCAGTTTCAGAAGCACAATGCCTACAACCGCGGCTTTGCCGACACGGCCCCGCTCATTTATCTCGGCAATAATGGCGGCAACTACCCCGCCAGCGCCACTACCGAGCAGGCCCGCCGCGACCTCAAGGCCCAGGACGATGCCCTGGTGGCCCAGCGCGGCTTCAACCGCAACGACCTGCGCATCGGCAACGCCGCTACGCGCAACTACGGCGGCTTTCTCAACGGGGCCTACCGCCTCGGGCAAGGCTACGAAGTGTACGTATCGGGCGGAGCCACGTACCGCACGGGCACGTCGGCGGGTTTCAACCGCCTGCCCAATCAGGCCACCCAGAGCGACCTCACGCTGTTTCCAAACGGTTTTCTGCCGCTCATCAACACCACTATTTACGACCAGTCGGCCATTGTGGGCCTGCGCAAAGTCTTCAGTGAATTCGCGATTGACCTGAGCAACACTTTCGGCCGCAACGAGCTGCGCTACGACATCAGCAACACCGTAAATGCCTCGCTGCCACAGGGCCCCGGCATTGTGAATCCCACCGATTTCTACGCCGGTCGGCTGGCCTTCCTGCAAAATACCACCGACCTGGGCGTGTCGCGCAAATTCACGGACGTGGGCTTTCTGCCCACCGTGAACCTGGCTTTTGGCGGCGAGTTTCGCTACGATAAATTCCTGATTGGCAAGGGCGAATACGCGTCCTACATCAACGGCGGCCGCCTGATTGGGACCACGCCCGCGGCTTCGGGCTCGCAGGTGTTTCCCGGCTACCAGGCGCAGGACGAGGTGAACAAGAGCCGCACGAACGTGGCGGGCTACGTCGATTTGGAAAGCGACATCACCGAAAAGCTGCTGGTGCACCTGGCGGGCCGGGTCGAGAATTACTCCGATTTCGGCAGCAGCGTGAGCGGCCAGGCCGCCGCCCGCTTCAGCATTCTGGAGGGGCTGGCGTTGCGCGGGTCCATCGGCAACGGCTTCCGGGCGCCGTCGTTGCAGCAGCGCTACTTCACCAACACCAGCACGCAGTTTGTGAACGGCCTGCCCAACCAGGTGCTCACCGTGAACAACGACAACCCCATCGTGCGCAACCAGGCCACGGACGCGCAGCCGGGCTTTGGCCTGGGCGCCCTCACCAAGGAAAACTCGCGCAACTACAGCCTGGGCCTCACCGCCCGCGTGGCCCGCACCATCACCCTGACGGTGGATGCCTACCAGATTGACATCGACAACCGCATTGTGCTCTCGTCGCAGTTCACCCGCACCAACCCCACGGTGAACACCATTCTGGGCACGCGCGACGTGAGCCGGGTGCAGTTTTTCGCCAATGCCGTGGATACCCGCACCCGGGGCATCGACATCGTGGCCAACGAGCGCATTGCGCTGGGCGACAAAAGCCGGCTGGGCCTGACGGCTGCCGCCAACTTCAACGAAACCACGGTGCGCGCCTTCAACAGCACGTCCACCACCATCAACAACGACCCGACCACCGGCACCGCCAGCCTGCAAAACACGCTGTTCGACCGCCAGCAGCGCGCCCGCCTCGAATCGGGCAACCCGCGCTCGAAAATCAACCTCTCGGCCAACTACGGCTACGGCATCTTCGGCATCGAAGCCCGGACCGTGCGCTTCGGCGAGGTGCAGTACAAGGACGCCGACCCCGCCCGCTCGTTCATCGACCAAACCTTTGCTGCCAAATGGGTGACCGACCTGACCCTGAGCGCCCAAATCACCAAGCAAATTGGCGTCATCGTGGGCGTGAACAACCTGTTCAACGTCTACCCCGACAAGTTCTTCCAGAACCCCCGCAACAACGAGTTCAACTTCTCCGTCGACCCCAACCTGAGCTACAACTCCACCCTCGACAACACCAACCGGGGCCGTTTCGTGTACCCCGCCAACCAGTTCGGCTTCCAGGGTGCTTTCTACTTCGGGCGGGTGAACGTAACGCTGCCGTAGCGGCTACGCGAGTCATTAAAAAGGCCGCCCTGGCTCCAGAGCGGCCTTTTTTGATGCGGAATAAATAAGCCTCGAGCTGGCGTTACCTGCCGTTGTAGGACAAGCGGGCTACCTGGGTGCCGCTCTGGTTGCGGGCGATGTAGAGGCCGGCGGCCACGCTGGTAGCCGGCCGCCACACCACGCTGCCGTCCGCAGCGGTGGTGAGCTGCGCCACTGCCCGGCCCATTTCATCGGTAATGAGCACGGTTTGGCGGCCCTGCCCCGTCAACTGAAACCGGACCTCGTCCTGAAACGGCACCGGGAAGGGCGGCTGCGCCAGCGCTTGCCGTGAACGGGTGGCCAGCACCTGCTGCGTAACCAGCACGGGTACCGTCACCACGCCGAAGCCCGGGGCCGGGCACGCATTATCATTGGCCGTAACGGGCAGCACGTAATGTCCCAGCGGCAGCGTGGCCGGCACCTGCCAGGTGAGCTGGCCCTGGCCGTTGCCCAGGTCCTGAAACGTGGTGCCGGGCACGATGCCCGGCACGATGCTGCCCAGCGTCAGCGTTTGTCCAGCATCGGGGTCGGCGGCCGTGAGCGAGAGCACCAGGGTTTGGCCGGGGTTGACGCGAATGGTTTGGCCCAGCAGCTGGCCGGTTGGGTTGCTGGCGAGGGCCACGCGGGTAAAGGCCGGTACCTGATTGGTGCCAACCGACACCAGATACGTCATATCGCGCGTGATGCTGCCGATTTGCTGCCAGGCTCCGCCCACCCGCCGGTACTCATCGACCCGCGCCGCCAGGGCGTAACGGCCCTGCTGCGTGGGGCCCGCCACCGTCAGGAGCTCGCCCGTGGTGGCATTCAGCTGAAAGTGGGGCGCGATGGCTCCAACTGTGGGTTGGCCGCAGGGCACTGCCGTAGTCGGGTTGGCCAGCGGCTGCACCAGCTGATAGACCAGCGAGTCGCCTTCGCTGTCGAAGGCACTCAGGCTGTAGTGCTGCGGCTGCGTACTGGTGAGGTGCAGAAGCTGGGCAGTGGTGAAGCGGGGTGAAAAATTGGTCAGGCCCGTGGTGTTGTCCAGCACCGCCTGCACGTAGGTACTCATCTGCATCGATTGGGCAACGTTGGCCAAGCCGTCGGACCGGTTCGAACAGTTGATGCTCAGCGTCCAGCGGGCGGGTGCCAGCTGAACCATGCCTTCCAAAGTGCTGATTTGAAAGGGGAACTCTGAATTGGCACAGGCCCGGGGCGCCACCACAACCCCCGTGCGCACCAGCTGAGTAGTGAAACTGCCGGGCAGCGTAGCCGCGCATCCATTTTTGCCACAGGTTAGCTCCATTTGGACGTCTGCCACCGGCGAATTCAGGTCTTGAAAGAGCCGGGCCGTGACGTGGTATTGGTTGGGATTAGCAGCGGTGCCTGCGTACTCGTAGGTTAGTTCTGCCCCCAGAATGTGAGTGGCCTGCGCAACCGAGAAACTGCCCAGCAAACAGGCGAGAATTGCGAAGCCGCGGGAAAGGAAAGATGGATGCATGTTCAAATTGGAAAAGGGTAGTTACCAAATAAGGCCTCCGGCGTTTCCGGAGGCCTTGCGAAGGTATCCCAAATCGACTGAAAATGTGTCCGTTGAAGTAACTATTTATTTGTCGGCCGGGGCCACTGCCGGGGTGGCCGGTGTGCTGGAATTGCTGTCCAGAATCTGAAATAGGTCGTTGAGCTTGGGCGTGAGAATAATCTCGGTGCGGCGGTTCATGGCCTTATTCGCCGGCGTGTCGTTGGCGGCCACGGGCACGTACTGGCCCCGGCCCGACGCCGTGACGCGCTCCGGCGAAACCCCCGCCGTGGTGAGCAAACGCGCAATTTCGGTGGCGCGCAGGGCGCTCAGGTCCCAGTTATCGGTCATGCCGGCCGTGCCGCGCAGGATGGGCACGTTGTCGGTGTGGCCTTCCACCACCACGTTTACGTCTTTCTGCTCCTGGAGCACGGTGGCGAGCTTTTTCAGCGCCTCCTGGCCCTTGGGGTCCACTTTGGTCGAGCCCGATTTGAACAGCAGCTGCTCCGACAGTGACACATACACCTTGCCGTCCTTTAGCTTCACCTGCAAGTCGCTGCTGTTGAAGCTGAGCAGGGCCTTGCTCACGCGGGCTTTCAGGTCGTCCACGGCTTTGTCCTTGTCGGCCAGGGCTTTGGTGAGCTCGGCGAGGCGCACTTCGCGGGCCTGCAGGTCGGCGGCGAGGCGGTCGTTGTTGGCTTTGCTTTTCTGGAGGGTGGTTTCCAGGTCGCCCAACTCGGCCTCGCGGCGGGCCAGGTCCTTAGCTACTTTGTTGTAGTCGGAGGACTTATTGGCTAGCTCCCGGTCACTGTTTTTGAGCAGCTTGTCGTAGCTGCTGTTCAGCTCGTTGTAGAGGGTGCGGGTTTTGCGGTAGGCCGCGCCAGTTTCGGCCGAGTCGGTCACAAGGCGCTTTTGGGTGAGGCGTAGTTGGGCCAGCTCGTCGCTGGCCTTTTGCAGCTCGGCGGTAGCCCCGCGGTACTGGCGCTCGGCGGCGGCTTTGCCCTCGGCATCGGCCTTTTGGCGGGCGCTGAGGTCGTCGTATTTTTTGGCCGTCACGCAGCTGTTCAGCACCGGGGCGGCCAGCAGGCAAAGGCCCAGCAGGGCAGGGGAGAGGGTTTTCACGGAGGAGAGAGGGACGAAGTACCGGGCCTTTCGCGGCCGGACTGCCCGGCCGCGTTGGCGAGGCAAGGTAGCGCTTAACCCGCGCTCAATCCTTCCGAAACCGCTTTCGGCCTGTGTTTTCGGGCTATATTTGCTTGCTTCCCACCCTGGTACGTGCCCGCCCGGCCCGGCCCGGCCTGCATCCGCGCTTGCTCATGGCTGATTCCATCTCCTTAAGCCCCGAAAACGAAGCCCTGCTTTCCCACCAATGCGTGGTGAATAAGGACCTGCTGCACGCGCCCGGCCCCGATTTTCTGGACCGCTGCTTTGTGCCCGGCAGCCGCTCGGTCCAAGTGCTGCGCAGCCTCGGGGCCATTTACGGGCACGGCCGGTTGGGCGGCACCGGCTACGTTAGCATCCTGCCCGTCGACCAGGGAATTGAGCACACCGCCGGCTCGGCTTTTGGGCCAAATCCGATGTATTTCGACCCCGAAAACATCCTGCGGCTGGCCGTGGAAGGCGGCTGCAATGCCGTGGCAACCACCTTCGGTACCTTCGGCACGGTGGCCCGGAAGTACGCCCACAAAATTCCATTTCTGGTTAAAATCAACCACAACGAGCTGCTCACCTACCCCAATAAGTTCGACCAAATCATGTTCGGCTCGGTGCAGCAGGCCTGGGACATGGGCGCCACCGCCGTGGGGGCCACCGTCTATTTCGGCTCGGCCGAAAGCAACCGCCAGATTACGGAAGTGACCGCCGCCTTCGAAGAAGCGCACGCGCTGGGCCTGGCCACCGTGCTCTGGTGCTACACGCGCAACAATTCCTTCAAAACCGCCGATAAGGACTTTCACGTCGCCGCCGACCTCACTGGCCAGGCCAACCACCTGGGAGTAACCATGGGCGCCGATATCATTAAGCAAAAACTGCCCGAAAATAACGGCGGCTTCACCACGCTGAAATTCGGCAAAACCTTCCCGAGTATGTACGACACGCTCAGCACCGACCACCCCATCGACCTGACGCGCTACCAGGTGCTGAACTGCTACGCCGGCCGCATCGGCCTCATTAATTCCGGTGGCGAAAGCCATGGCGCTACTGACCGCGAAGAGGCCATTCGCACCGCCATCATCAACAAGCGCGCCGGTGGGCAGGGGCTGATTTCGGGCCGCAAAGCCTTCCAGCGGCCTTTTGCCGAGGGCGTAGCACTCCTCAATGCCATTCAGGACGTATATCTCGACGGCCGCATCGCCCTGGCGTAGCCTGGGCCCGATGACCGGCGCAAGCGTCGGCCGCTTTCTTTGCAAAATGAGGCGTTAGTTATGGCTTATCTTTGACGCCCTGTATTAGTCTTTGCAAGCCCGAAGCTTGCGGCTCTTCTTCAAAAAATATCCGCTGTCGGGCCCCGGTCCCCAGCTCCTAGCAACTAAAAAATGGCCTGGTTCAAGCGCGTAGAAAAGGGCATTGTGACCCCCACCGACCAGAAAAAAGAGACGCCTGACGGCCTCTGGTACAAGTGTCCCGAGTGTAAAACGGTGGCCACCATGGCCGAGCACAAGCGCCTGCTGTTTGTGTGTGGCAATTGCGGTCACCACGACCGCATTGACGCGGCCGATTACTTCGAATTGCTCTTCGACCAGGGCGACTTCACGGAGCTCGACGCCGACCTAACCTCCGGCGACCCGCTGCACTTCGTGGACACCAAGGCCTACCCGCAGCGCGTGGCGGCCACCGAGCGCAACACCGGCCTGAAAGACGCCGTGCGCACTGCCCACGGCCTCAGCGCTGGCCAGCCGCTAGTGGTAGCAGCCATGGATTTCAAGTTCATTGGCGGTTCGATGGGCTCGGTGGTGGGCGAGAAAATTGCCCGCGCCATCGACTTCGCCCGCCAGAATCGCACGCCGTTCCTGATGATTTCGCGCTCCGGCGGGGCCCGCATGATGGAAGCCGGCTACTCGCTCATGCAAATGGCCAAAACCTCGGCCAAGCTGGCCCTGCTCGCCGAAGCCGGCGTGCCCTACGTAAGCCTGCTGACGGACCCCACCACGGGCGGCGTCACGGCGTCGTTTGCCATGCTGGGCGACTTTAACATTGCCGAGCCCGGCGCGCTCATCGGCTTTGCCGGCCCGCGCGTTATCAAAGAAACCATCGGCAAGGACCTGCCCAAGGGCTTCCAGAGCGCCGAATTTGTGCTCGAGCACGGCTTCCTCGATTTTATTGTGGACCGCCGCGAGTTGAAGCAGCGCCTGGCCGATTTGCTGGGCATGCTGCAGCCTGCGTCGGCTGCGGCTGCCAGCACTCCTGCGCCGCGCCGCGCCGCCGCCAAGGCCCCGCAGCAATAAAGGGAAGGCCCTTTTCGTTTTCGGCACACTTCTTGAAAACCCGCTTTCCGACCCCGGAGCGGGTTTTTCCGTATACGGGCCGAAAACAACTTCACCAATCCCTCATTTTCACATGAACACCTCCAAATCCCTTCTTTCTGTTCTAATGGCTTTCGTGCTGCTGTTCAGCTCCTGCGCCACTTCGCAGCAAGCCAGCACCACCCAACCCGACCTCTCGACTAACAACGGCACCGGCGCCCGCAAAACCGGTATGAGTAAAACGACTAAAGGTGGCCTGTTGGGCGCCGGCGGTGGCGCCGTATTGGGCGGCGTAGTAGGTGGCCTGCTGGGCGGCGGCAAAGGCACGGCCATTGGCGCTATCGTGGGTGCCGCCGCTGGTGGTACCACGGGTGCCATCATCGGCCGCAAGATGGACAAAGCCGCTGCCGAGCTGCAAAATGACATGAAAGGTGCCCGGGTAGAGCGCGTGGGCGAGGGCATCAAAATCACCTTCGATTCGGGCATTCTCTTCGATACCAACTCGGCTACGCTGCGGCCGGCTTCGGAAGCCGACATCACCAAGATGGCCGCTGTGCTCCAGAAATACCCCGACACCAACGTGCTGATTGAAGGCCACACCGACAACTCGGGTTCCGATGCCATCAATCAGCCCCTGTCCGAGCGTCGTGCGCAGGCAGTGGCCAACTCCACCATCGCCAAAGGTGTGGCATCGAGCCGCATCACCACTCAGGGCTACGGTTCGAGCCAACCCGTGGGCGACAACACCACCCCCGAAGGCAAGCAGGCCAACCGTCGCGTAGAAGTGGCCATCTATGCCAACGAGAAGATGAAAAAGGCCGCTGAGCAAGGCCGTCTCTAGTCAGCAGAACCCCGGCACTAGCTGCGTGTGGCATCAAAAAGGCCGTCTCCGTGGAGACGGCCTTTTTTGTGGCTTTTGGGCCGAAAGGCAACGAAAGGTTTTGGCCCTTTCAGCAACCCTGGTTGTTTGGTGTGCGTTGAAACCCCGTAATCCCTCCCATTAACTCTAACTTCCTGAATCATGAAATCCCTGCGCGTAGTATTCGCTTTGCTTTTGATGCTCTTTGTATTAGCTGGCTCCAGTGTTCAGGCCCAAACTCCCAAGAAGGGGTGGAGCAATAAGGCCAAAGGCGCGGCCATTGGCGGTGGCGCGGGTGCCGTGACGGGTGCCGTGCTCGGCGGCGGCAAAGGTGCCCTGATTGGCGGTGCGGCTGGTGTTATTGGCGGCGGCCTGATTGGCCGCAACAAAGACAAGAAGAAAGACCCGGCCCGCTACAACGCTTACCACAACAAGAAGTAACTCCGCTGCGCAACATCGTTGCTTCAACCGAATAAAAAAAGGCCCTGCCACTCGGCGGGGCCTTTTTTATGGCTAAACGGGCCGGGCAATGGGTTGGGCGCGCCAACAGGCTTGCCCAACCCGAATAGTTTGGCAAGGTGGTTGCAAATGGCGTACTTGCTGGCCTAATTCACGAGCTGTGCTTTCTGGCCGGCATTTTTTATCCAAACCCTTTTTTAAACATGAAATTTCTTCGTTCCTCCCTTGCGTTTCTGTTCGCCCTGCTGCTGCTGGTAAACAACTTCGCGCAAGCCCAAACTTCTACCGTTTCGACGGATAAGCCGAAAGGCATGAGCAAAACCCTCAAAGGCGGCATCATTGGCGGCCTGGGCGGCGCAGTGGCCGGTGGCGTAGCCGGCCGCCTGATTGGTGGTAAGTCGGGCACGGCCAAAGGCGCTATCATTGGCGCCGTGGTAGGTGGCACCGCGGGTGCCCTCATCGGCCGCAAAATGGACAAAGCCGCCGCCGAGCTGCGCCGCGACCTCGAAGGCGCGACCGTAGAGCGTGTGGGCGAAGGCATCAAAATCACTTTCGCTTCGGGCATCCTGTTCGGCACCAATTCGTCGAGCCTGACCCCGGAAGCTGCCGGCAACATCGACCAGCTGGCTACCACGCTGAAAAAATACGCCGACACCAACGTGGTAGTAGAAGGCCACACCGACAACTCGGGTTCGGATGCTATCAACCAGCCCCTCTCGGAGCGCCGGGCGCAGGCTGTATCGAATGAGATTCAGGCCCAGGGCGTGGATGCGGCCCGCATCACGGCCAAAGGCTACGGTTCGAGCCAGCCCGTGGGCGATAACTCTACCGCCGCTGGCAAAGCTGCCAACCGCCGCGTAGAAGTGGCCATTTTCGCCAACGAGAAGATGCAGAAGGCCGCCAAAAAAGGCCAGCTGTAAGACAAAGCCGGCGGTGTAAGAGCCGCCGGTATTCAACTGAAAAGGCGACCAGCTTGGTCGCCTTTTTTTATGCTGTTAAAGCAGCGTGGAGGCTAAATAAACGCTGGGAGCGGGCAACTTTGCCCGGAGCTAAACGGTAAACCCGTCATGCCTGCTCCCGACGCTACCTATGCTTCGCCCGCCGCCGAAAAAGCCTGGGCCGACCACCAGATTCTCGACCATTTCTATGGCCACCTGCCACCCGAGCCGCGCCGCACGCCCATGCGCGAACTCATTTCCACGGTTCTGTCGCACCGCACTACGCACGCCGACGAAGAGCTGGCCTACGACCGCATGCTGGAAGCTTTCGGTGACTGGGCCGGAGTGGAGGCCGCCCCAACGCAGGACCTGGCCCACGCCATTCGCACCACGCGCTGGCCCGATACCCAGGCGCCGCGCATCCAGGAAATCCTGCGCCGCATCCGGGCCGAAACGGGCGGGCCGTTCGACCTGGATTTCCTGGCTGACTGGCCGACCGAGAAAGGCATGGCCTGGCTCACCGATATGCCCGGCATTGGGCTGAAAACGGCTTCGCTGGTGCTGCTGTTTAATTACCACAAGCCCGTGCTGCCTGTCGATACGCACGTGCACCGGGTGGCGCAGCGAGTGGGTTTTCTGGGGCCGAAAGTATCGGTGGAGAAGGCGCATAGCGTGCTGTTGGCCCTGCTGCCGGCCGATGCCGAAATGCTGTTTAACTTCCACAAGCACAACTACTGGCATGGCCAGCAGATTTGCTTTTTCCTGCGGCCCAACTGCGCGCGTTGCCCGCTCAAGGGCTTCTGCAATTACTATCAAGAGCATTTCGGGGAAGCCACGGCCGAGGCGCTGGCTGCCACGCCCACGCAATGGGACCCGGCTGCCTGGGGCAAGCTGCCGCATTAGCTTTGTAGCGCGGACTTTTAGTCCGCGAGTTGAAAACTATTCAGGTGCCTGCTCGGTAGCTCGCAATTGAAAATCAGTTCATGCGCGGACTAAAAGTCCGCGCTACCGCCATGCGCCTCGTCAAGCACCCCGTTCTCTGCAATTACTACGTGACCTACCGCTGCAATGCGAAGTGTGCGTTTTGCGACATCTGGGAGAAGCCCTCGCCCTACATCACGCTCGAAGATGTGGACCGCAACCTGCGCGACCTCAAGCGGCTGGGCGTGTCGGTTATTGACTTCACCGGCGGCGAGCCGCTGCTGCACCGGCAGCTGCCCGAGTTTCTGGCCTTGGCGCGGGAGCTGGGCTTCATCACCACCGTCACTACCAACGGCCTGCTCTACCCCAAAAATGCGGAGAAACTGCGCGGCAAGGTCGACATGCTGCACTTCTCGCTCGACTCGGCCGACCGCGACACCCACGACCTGGGCCGGGGCGTGGCCTGCTACGATTTCGTGCTCGAAAGCATTCGCGTAGCCAAAGAGTTGGGCGAGCGACCGGACATCCTCTTCACCGTCTTTCGCAAAAACCTGAAGGATTTGGAGGCCGTGTACCGCGACATCACCCAGCCCAACGGCCTCGTGCTCATCCTCAACCCCGCCTTCGAGTACGGCGACGTGGAAACCGGCGAGCAGCTCACGCCCGAGGAGCTGGACTACCTCTCTGCCTTCGGCAAGCGCAAGGGCGTGTACCTGAACGAGGCCTTCATCGAGCTGCGGCGCGATGGCGGCAACCACGTGGCCGCGCCCGTGTGCCGGGCCGCTAGCACCACCCTCGTCATTTCGCCCAGCAACGAGCTGGTGCTGCCCTGCTACCACCTCGGCGAGCAGAAATTCCCCATCGATGGGAAGCTATTCGACCTCTACAACGCGCCCGAAACCCAGCGCTTGGCCGCACTCGAAGGCCGCCTGCCTGCCTGCGAGGGCTGCACCATCAACTGCTACATGCAGCCCAGCTTCGCGGTGGAAACCAGCAAGTACTTTTGGCAGGCGCTGCCCAGCACGCTCAAGTACAACTGGGAAAAGGGAACCTGGAAGCGGCTGATTGGGGCGTAGTATGCAACTAGTTCAGCCCGGCAACTGGCCCAGTGCTTGTAAAGTGGCGGCCAATTCCTCGGGCCGCTGAGTACCAAGGAGCAGGCGGTCGCCGCTCTGAAACACGAGCTGTAGACCGTGGCTGCCCCATACGTTGTAGGCCAGGTTACCGGGGAAACCTCGGATGCCCCAGCCGCCAAAGTCACCGAGCGGGGAATAGGTACGGGGTTTAACCTGCCGGAAATCTGCCCAGGGCCAGTGCCGCCAGCGGTTGAGAAGAGGCAGGTAACGGTAATGAATGCCTACCTCATCAATTCGAGTTTCGAGGCGCATGAGCCATACCAGGCTGCCGGCCGCTATGCCAATGAGGGCTGGTCCACTACGTACCCACAACGTGGCCTTCTCGGCCATTAATAGGCTAGGCAAAAGGCCCAGCGCTGCTATGATTAACGCCAGCCACCACCAACGGCGGCCCATCACCTGGGTTTCGATAAAGACCGGCGAAGCAGCATTGTCGAATTTCATGGGGCTAATTTAGCGACGAATCCAACGGTGGCATCCCAATCAGCCCCGCCCGTTTACCCGCTTTTTATGCCCGCTCTCATCCTCCCCATCCACGGCATCACGCCCACCATTCCCGCCGACTGCTACATCGCCGATAACGCCACCATCATCGGCGATGTCGTGCTGGGCAATAAGTGCACCGTCTGGTTCACGGCGGTCATTCGTGGCGACGTACACAGTATCCGAATCGGCGACGAAACCAATATCCAGGATGGGGCCGTGCTGCACTGTACCTACCAGAAGGCCCCTCTCAGCATCGGCAGCCGCGTGAGCATCGGGCACCGGGCGCTGGTGCACGGCTGCACCGTGGAGGATGACGTGCTCATCGGTATGGGCGCCATTGTGATGGACCATGCCGTGGTGGGCACCGGCTGCATCATCGCGGCCGGGGCCGTGGTGCTGGAGAATTTCGTGTGCGAGCCGGGTTTTCTCTACGCCGGCGTTCCGGCCAAGAAAATCAAGTCCGTGACGGAAGAACAGCGCGCCGGCCTACGCCGCACCGCCGCCAACTACCAGACCTACGCCAGCTGGCTGCAGCCAAAGCACTAATCGGTCTCAATGGGCAGAAACAGGTGGCTATACGTAGCTGTGCTGCCGAGCCAGGTAAGGGGGCAATGGCGGGCTGTGTTCCATATGGATAGTTTGGTCTAAAAATATTCTAAAATCAATAGAAAAAATTAGGATGCTATTCAGGCATTTCTATAGCTTTGCCACGAACATCCAATCCAACCATCTTTTTTCAATGAAAAAATTTTACAAGCTTATGCTGGCGCTCACTATGGGCGCAGCCACTGTTTCATCGTGCAGCCGCGCCAACTTTGCCTTTAACCCGGCCGGTGCTTCGTACATGGGCACTACCCGCGCCCACGCTGCCGTGGCTGTAGCCGCCGACGAGCCCGAAGCTATGCCCGAATTCACTGCTTCGACGGAGGCTACCCCTTCGGTGATGCCGTCGGCTGCCCGCACCGTGGCCCATCACGCCGCGGCACCGGCCGCCGCTCCGCAGGGAGCTGCCGTTGCCCATGTTTCGCGCACCAGCTTCACCAAGGTCGAGCGTCAGCAGCTGAAGCAGCTGGTGCGTCAGGCCAAGCACGAGGCCAAGCAGAAAATGTCGCCCGCCAGCACCACCGACGAAGGCAAAAGCCAAATTATTGCGCTGATTTTGGCGGTTCTCGTGGGCGGCCTCGGCATTCACCGCTTCTACCTGGGCTATACCGGCATCGGCATCGCGCAACTGCTCACGCTGGGCGGCTGCGGCATCTGGTCCCTCATCGACCTGGTGCGCATCATCACCGGCGACCTGAAGCCCAAAGGTGGCGACTACGCTAAAAAACTTTAAGCGGGTCCGGGCGCAGGCAGTGGTAGTGGGGTCGGTGCTCATCTGGCTCACCCTGCTGCTGCTGCCGGCCTCGTTCTTCGACCACGGCCAATCCATTTGCCTGAGCCAGCTGCTGCTGCACCGGGCCTGTCCCGGCTGCGGCATGACCCGCGCCTGCTTGCACGCGCTGCACTTCGACTGGGCCCAGGCCTGGCACTACAACCGCTTGGTGGTAGTGGTGCTGCCGCTGCTAACCTGGCTCTGGGGCCAGGAAGTATGGCAGCAGCTACGCCAGCTGGACTGGGTGCCCGCCAACTGGCGCCATTAGTGGTCAAGCGGATTCCGCCACCGTCTGCCCGGACGGCTGCTCAAACAAAAAAACGCTCCGAGTCACTCGGAGCGTTTTTTTGTTGGCCATAAGCAAGGCCGGCCTAAGGCACATTACACCTCGTCGCTCAACTCGCCGCGCGGGGCTTCGCGCTCGGCGGGCGTCGTCACGCGAAGCTGTACCAGCTCCACGGCGCGGCGTGAGCGTTGCAGCACGCGGAACTCGTAGGGGTCGAGCACGGCCACGTCGCCCACTTCCGGGATGCTGCCGTAGATGACGTTGAGCAGGCCGCCCACGGTTTCGTAGTCTTCGCCCTCGGGCAGCGGGTAGGGGAGGAATTCGTTGGCGTCGGGGATGGGGGTGGCGGGGTTCACGCGGTACTCGTCCTCGGCCACTTTCTCCACAACGGGCACCTCGTTGTCGTACTCGTCCTGGATTTCGCCCACCAGTTCCTCCATGATATCCTCGATAGTGACGATGCCCGACACGCCGCCGAACTCGTCGCTCACAATGGCCATCACAATGTGCTTGCGCTGAAACTGGCGCAGCAAGCGGTTAATTTTCTTGGTTTCGGGCACGAAGTAGGGCGGGCGCATGATGCGCGCCAGCTCCACTGCCTCGCCGCGCCGGATGAGGGGCAGCAGGTCTTTCACGTTGAGCACGCCCACGATGTTGTCGATGTTGCCCTCGTATACGGGCATCCGCGAAAATCCTTCGCTGAAGATGGTGTCGAGCAGCTGGTCGGCGGGCGCGTTCACGTCCAGGGCCGAGAGCTTGGTGCGGGGCACCATAATCTGCTTCACCATGCGGTCGTTGAACTGAAACACGTTCTCAATCAGCTCGTGCTCCGAATCCTGAATCTCGCCACTTTCCTTGCTCTGGTCGAGCAGCAGGCGCAATTCGTCAGAGGTGTGGGCCTCAGTGCCGTGCACGTTCTGGATACCCACCGCGCCCAGCAGCAGGTTGCTGGCCTTCGATAAGAACCAGGTGAGGGGCCGGGTAATAAAATAGAAGCCCCGCAGCGGCAGCACCAGCGCCAGGCTCACCGCCTCGGGCCGCTGAATGGCCAGCGCTTTTGGAAACAGCTCACCAAACAGCACGTGCATGAACGTGAGGACAATCAACCCCATCGCCACGGCGATGCTGTGCGCCGTAAGGGGCGAAATGGGCAGGCCCATCCGGGGCAGGAAGCCCAGAAATATTTCTGTGAACAGCTCTTCGCCCACCGCACCCAAGAGCAGCGAGGCAATGGTAACGCCCAATTGCGTGGCCGAGAGGTAGTCGTATAGCTTATGGAGCACCCCTAAGGCCTGACCGGCCAGCCGGCTGCCTTCCTTGGCTTTAATCTCCAGTTGCGAGAGGCGCACGCGAATCAACGAGAATTCGGCGGCCACGAAAAATCCGTTTACTAAGACGAGTAAAACGGTAAATAGTATTTGTAAACCCATGTCGGCGGCCCCCGCGACGCGGTCGGTCTGAAGGCCTTTGTAACCCAAAAGTACGCAGTTTGGCGCAGGTGGTTGGCTCGCTGAACTTTTAACTCACCCGTTTGTCATGTAGCGGGACTTAATTTTGGGGCCCGAAGCAGGTGTAAGCTCTGGCTGGCCGGCCCGACTACCAACTGCCCCCAATGGGGTAATTGCAACGAGAATGGCCCTTTGCCGGTTAGGAAGAAGCCAGGCGTGGCGAGTGATAACGCGTTATTCAAATACAATGAAGAATTTCCGGATGCTGACTGCGGTGCTGCTCTGGCTGGGCCTGATGGGGCCGGCCACCGCCCAGATTCTCACGCCCACCCACCTGAGCACCGCCCTGAGCAAGCCCACCGCCAAAGTAGGCGAGGAGGTCGAACTCATCATCAACGCCCGCATCGACGACAAGTGGCATCTCTATGCTTCTGATTTCAGCGATGAAGTGGGGCCGGTGGTGTTCACGCTTAAGTTCAAGCCCAGCCCGGCCTACGAAATAGTAGGTAAGCTCCAGGCCATCAAGTCGCACCACGAGCAGGACGAGGTGTTCAAGGGCGAAGTCGCCTTCTGGGAAAAAACCGGCCAAATGCGCCAGCGCATTAAAGTCCTGCAACCCGGCCCGCTCACCGTCCTGGCCGATGCCGACTACCAAAGCTGCACCAGCGTGGATGGTAAATGCGTGCCCGGCAACGAAACCCTGAAATTCGGCCCGCTGACCGTGACCGGTGCGGCAGCTCCCGATAAAGCGGCTGCTATGGTAATACCTGCGCCCCCTAGGCCTAATCCTCATGGCATTGCCCCGGTCGTTTTGAAGGCTGACACCAGCCAAAAGGCCGATGCTGTTTCAGCAACCGCACCGGGAGTTGCAACTGTCGCCGATACCATGCCCGCTGTGGCCGCTGCGCCGACTGCCGCTGCTCCGGCTGAAACCAAGTCCGCCAAAGCAGCCCCTGCGCCCGCCGTGGCTGATGTCGCGCTCAACGCCGACCCCGTGAACAAGGCGGGCGGCCTGTGGGCTTTTGCGTTGCTGGCCTTCACCTTTGGCCTCGCCGCCCTCATCACGCCCTGCGTGTTCCCGATGGTGCCCATGACGGTTTCGCTCTTCACCAGCGGCAACGACAGCCGCCAGCGCGGCATCTTCAAGGCCTTGGTGTACGGGGCCAGCATTATCGGAATTTATGTGCTGATGGGCGTGCTCGTGTCGGTGCTGCTGGGCGAGGACGGGCCGAATCTCATTGCCACGCACTGGGTTCCGAATCTAATTTTCTTTGTCGTTTTCGTGGTGTTCGGCCTTTCGTTTCTGGGCTTGTTTGAAATCACGCTGCCCCACCAGATTGTGAACACCGTGGATGCGCAGGCCGACAAGGGCGGCTGGGCCGGCATCTTCTTCATGGCCCTCACGCTGGTGGTGGTGTCGTTTTCGTGCACCGCGCCCATCGTGGGCAGCATCCTGAGCATGGCCGCCCGGGGCGAACGGATTACGCCCATTGTGGGCATGCTGGGCTTCTCGCTGGCCTTTGCGCTGCCATTCACGCTGTTCGCCATTTTCCCCTCGTGGCTGAAAAGCCTGCCCCGCTCCGGTGGGTGGCTGAACACGGTGAAAGTCGTGCTGGGCTTCATCGAGCTGATGCTGGCCCTCAAATTCCTGAGTACTGCCGACCTGGCCTACCACTGGCACCTGCTCAACCGCGACGTGTACATTGTGCTCTGGATTGTGCTCTCCGCGCTGCTGGGTTTCTACCTGCTGGGCAAGTTCCGCCTCTCGCACGACTCGCCGATTGACCACCTCAGTGTGGGCCGCTTGATGATGGCAGTGCTCGCCTTCGCCTTCACCGTCTACCTGGTGCCGGGCCTGTTTGGCGCGCCGCTGCCGCTGCTGGCCGGCTACCTGCCACCCCAGAGCAAGCACGATTTCTCGGTGGCCGCTGCTGAGGGCAGTGCCGTGCCCGCCGTAGCCACCAGCGCTACCGCCGCGCACGAATCTCCCCGCTTCGGTGATTTCCTGGAGCTGCCCCACAACCTCGACGGCTACTTCGACCTGGAACAGGCCAAGCGCGTGGCTCGCTTGCAGCACAAGCCCATTTTTGTTGATTTCACCGGCCACGCTTGCGTGAACTGCCGCAAGATGGAAGCTACGGTGTGGAGCGACCCGCAGGTGCTCACCCAACTCCGCAACGACTACGTGGTGGTGGCCCTGTACGTGGACGATAAAACCGAACTGCCCCAGAATGAGTGGTACACGTCCACTCACGATAAACAGCTAAAAACCACCCTCGGCAAGCAGAACGCCGACTTGCAGATAACGCGCTATGGCATCAATGCCCAGCCTTATTATGTAATTCTCGACCCCGACGATGCAACCAATAAGCCCCTGGTGACGCCTATTGCCTATGAGCCCGACGTGGCGCAATTCAGCACTTTCCTGCAAGCCGGTTCGAAGCAATTCCGCAATCAGCGCGGACCGGTGGCGGCCCGCTGAAAACCAGTTGAGTAGAACCTTGTCGGCAGCACAAACGAACCCCAAACGATTGAAAGCACGAAGAGGCGGCCCCCACCCAGAGGCCGCCTCTTACAAGTGTGAGGAGCGCACCCACCCAGATGCGCGGCCTCGTTTTCCCCTCTTCTCCTCCGTATCCAACCACGGCCGTAACAAAAGGAAATATCCTTTTGTGAAGAACTTAGCGTGTAACATTGCCGAAATATCGGCCTTGTTTCAAACGCTGGTAGGTTCTTGCTTAGCACCGCGGCCTTCTGCCTAGGATTGTAACAAATGTAAGTGGCTTGGTTAGATGGTGCAAATAATTCTTTCGTTTAACTGAAAATTTGCAATAAATTTAAATTTCAGCGTTTAATTCAACATACTTTCCAAATCCTTTCTGCAAAAAATGGCCAGAAATTACGAACTTGATGACACCGACCGGAACATTTTGAATCTTTTGATTCAGGATGCGAAAATGCCGTACACCGAAATCGCCCGCAAAGTCAACGTTTCGGGCGGCACCGTGCACGTGCGAATGGCGCGGCTTGAGGAGCTGGGAATCGTGCAGGGCGCGACGTTGCGCATCGATTACCAGAAGCTGGGCTACGGCGTAAGCGCCTTCCTGGGGATTTACCTGCTGAAAAGCTCGGTGTATACCAGTGTGGTGCAGCAGCTGCGGGAGATACCGGAAGTGGTGAGCATTCACTTCACCACCGGTGCATATGGGGTCTTTGCTCGCCTGGTGTGCCGCGACACCCAGCACTTGCGCGACGTGCTCCACGACCGCATTCAGCCGATTGACGGCATTGAGCGCACCGAAACCCTGATTTCGCTGGAAGAAGTGGTGAACCGCCCCACGCAGCTGACCTAGCCACGCCGGCTGAAATTCAGTTGCAAAACTTATGAGGGCATGCCGCATTGGCCAAGCGTAGATTGCGCTGGCCGGTGCCGCATGTCCTTTGTTTTTGCTTGGCATTGAGCGAAAGTGGTAGCCGGAGCCAAAGCAAGCATACCCGCAACACCGTAATTTTGTGCCGTGCCCACGACTCCTGCCCCGCCCGCCACGCTGCTCATCCAAACCGCTTTCATCGGCGACGTTATTCTGATGACGGCGCTGCTGGAATACCTGCACCAGACCGAGCCCGCTACGCCCGTGGATGTGCTGGTGCGACGCGGCAACGAAGGCCTGCTGGCTGGCCACCCACACGTGCGCAACGTGCTGATTTGGGACAAGAAACACCGCAAATACGCCGCGCTGTGGGACTTGCTGGGGCAGATTCGGGCCGCGCAGTACGGCCGCGTCGTGACCTTGCAGCGCTTTGCCAGCACGGGCTTCCTCACGGCATTTTCCAAAGCCCGGGAACGCATCGGCTTTGCCAAAAACCCGTTGAGCCGGTTTTTCACGCGCCGCGTGCCGCACCACATCGGCGACGGCACCCATGAAGTGACGCGCAACCTACGCCTGCTCACCGACGCCGAGTCCACGCCCCTGGTGCCGCCCCGCCTATACCCCTCCGCGGCCGATGAGGCGGCCGTCGCGCCATATGCCACGGCTGGCCCTTACATCTGCCTGGCCCCGACTTCGGTTTGGTTCACGAAGCAGTACCCGGAAGCGAAGTGGCTGGAATTGCTGGCCTCCCTGCCCCAGAATGTGCGGGTATATCTGCTGGGTGGCCCGCCCGATGTGGCCGCCTGTGAGCGTCTGGCAGCCGCCAGCGGCCGCGAAAACGTGACCAGCATAGCCGGCAAAATCGGCCTGCTGGCCTCGGCTGCCCTCATGCGCGGAGCGGTGATGAATTACGTGAACGACTCGGCCCCGATGCACCTGTGCTCGGCCGTGGGCGCGCCCGTGACGGCGGTTTTTTGCAGCACCGTGCCGGCCTTTGGGTTTGGGCCGCTGTCGCCCGTTTCCTTCATTGTGGAGACTAAGGAAGAACTGGCCTGCCGGCCGTGCGGGCTGCACGGGCATGCGGCCTGCCCGCTGGGGCACTTTCGCTGCGCTTACGGCATTGAGGTGGAACAACTACTGGCCACCTTGCCGGTTGATGTAGTGCGGACTTTGTAGTCCGCGTCCCGCGCCATTTATAATAACAACGTTCTGGGACGCGGACTACAACCGAAGGACGGCAGCCAACGTCCGCGCTACGGTACCTTTGCAATCTTATGCTCGATTATCACATTCACGAATATCCCAACGGTATCCGCCTCTTACACAAGCAGGTACTGCACACTAAAATAGCGCATTGCGGGTTTTTGCTCGACATTGGCTCGCGCGATGAGGCGCCGCACCAGCAGGGCCTGGCCCACTTCTGGGAGCACATGGCCTTCAAAGGCACCGAAAAACGCAAGTCGTTTCATATCCTCAACCGCCTCGAAACCGTGGGCGGCGAGCTGAACGCCTACACCACCAAGGAAAAAATCTGCTTCTACGCCTCGCTGCTGAGCACGCACTTCGAGCGGGCGTTTGAGCTGTTGACCGATTTGACGTTTAACTCCGTATTTCCGGGCCGCGAGCTGGAAAAGGAGCGGGGCGTCATTTTGGAAGAAATGAGCATGTACCAGGATGCCCCGGAAGATGCCATCATCGATGATTTCGATACCGTCGTGTTTGGCGACCACCCGCTGGGCGTGAACATTCTGGGCACGCGCGAGAGCGTGAGCCGCTTCCAGACGGCCGATTTTCATGCCTTTTTGCAAGAGCAGATGCGAACCGACCGGCTGGTATTCAGCTCGGTGAGCAACCTGCCGTTTGAGGCAGTGAAGAAATTAGCCGATAAATTCCTGGCCCCGCTGCCGGCCCGGCTGGGGCCGCGCACGCGCCGCCCGGTGGGCAGCTACGAGCGCAAAACGCAGACCGAAACCCGGCCCATCTCCCAGGCGCACTGCCTGGTGGGCGGCCCGGCCTACTCGCTGAACGATGCCCGCCGCATCCCGTTTTTCATGCTGAATAACATTCTGGGCGGGCCGGGCATGAACTCGCGCCTCAACCTGGCCGTGCGCGAGAAATACGGCCTCGTGTACACCATCGACAGCACGTACTCGCCCTACACCGATACCGGTTTGTTCGGCATCTACTTCGGCACCGAGGGCAAGCAAGTGAAGCGCACGCTGGGCCTGGTGCAGAAAGAGCTGAAGCTGCTGCGCGAAAAAGAGCTGACCACCAATCAGCTGCACACCGCCAAGCACCAGCTCATGGGCCAGCTCGCCATGAGCGAGGAAAGCAACGGCGGTATGATGCAGCTCCTCGGCAAAAGCACCCTGGACCTGGGCCGCGTGGAGCCGCTGAGCGAGATTTTCCAGAAAATCGAGAAGATTTCGGCCGCCGAGCTGCGCGACATGGCCAACGAAGTGCTGACCGAGGAGCACCTGAGCGTGCTGCAATACCTGCCGGAAGGGAAGTAATGGCGCAGCCCGTTTTTGGTCACGTGGGCAGCTACCGGCCGGGCGACACGTTCCGCAACCGCATCGAGTTATCCCTGACTGGCGTGCACCGGCCGCGCCGGGCGGGCGTGTGCGGTACCCAATTGCTCGGCGCCGAAAGCATTGTCTTGGCCGGGCAGTACGAGGAAGACGACTTCAGCGAGGACGAAATCCGCTATTCCGGCAACGGCGGCCGCGACCCCAAAACCGGTCATCAAATTAGTGACCAGGTAGCCACCACGGGGATACTAGCGTTGCTGAAAAGCGTGGAAGCCGGCCTGCCGGTACGGGTGATGCGCAAAGTGCCGGCCGAAGATGGCGGGCTTGAGGTGTACCGCTACGAGGGGTTGTACCGGGTGGTGGGCTCCAGCTACGGGCCGGGCAAGTCGGGCTTTCAGGTTTTCGTATTCCGGTTGCGGCCACTGGTGTAAATGTGCTTTTTGAAAAAATGACGACCAACGAAACGGCCATCCAAACCTACGCCGAGCAGCACACCGCGCCCGAGCCGCCGCTCCTCGCCCAGCTCACCCGCGAAACCCACCTGCAATTGCTGATGCCGCGCATGAGCAGCGGTCCGCTGCAAGGCCGGCTGCTGAGCATGCTCAGCCACCTGGCGCGGCCGCGCCGCATCCTTGAAATCGGCACGTTTTGCGGATATGCCACGCTGTGTCTGGCCGAAGGATTGGCAGAGGGCGGCTTGCTGCACACCATCGAAATTGACCCGGAGAAGGAGGCGCGCATCCGGCGCTACGTGGCGGCGGCCGGCCGCACGGAGCAGGTGCGGCTGCACATTGGCGCGGCGCTCGACGTTTTGCCGGGCCTGGTCGATGAAGTGTGGGATTTGGTCTTTATTGATGCCGACAAGCGCAACAACGACGCGTATTTTGAAGCGGTGATTGACCAGGTGCGGCCCGGCGGGCTGCTCATCGTTGATAATGTGCTGTGGGGCGGCAAGGTGCTGCCCGCGCACGAATTGAAATCTGGCGACAAGGACACGCCGTTGGTGCGGGCTTTCAACGACAAGATGGCCCGGGATGCGCGGGTGGAGCCGGTTTTCCTGCCCCTGCGCGATGGCCTGCTGCTGCTGCGCAAGAAGTAGCGGCGGCCGGCCCCGGCTAACCTTCGGCCCCGGAATACCGTCAGACACCCCTATATCGTTTTAACCAAGTCTATGCGGCATTTTACGGTTTTGTTTTTTCTGCTGATTGGGTTGCAGGCAGCCCGGGCCCAGGCCCCCACCACCGTGAGCGGGCGCGTGACGGACGGCAAGGACCAGTCGGCCCTCATCGGGGCCAACGTGCTGCTGATTCACCTGCCCGACTCGGCCAAAAGCGGTGCTGCAGCCGACGCCGAGGGCCGGTTTCAGTTCGATAACGTGGCCGCCGGGCGCTATGTAATTGATGCTTCCTTTGTGGGTTATCAGAAGATTCGCCAGACCGTGACGGTGGCTGGGGCGCCCGTGCAGCTGGGCACGCTGGCGCTGCAAGCCGGCGGCGTGCAGCTGAAAGGCGTGGTGGTGACGGGTGCCGCTGCGCAATCGGTGCAGAAGGGCGATACCACCCAATTCAACGCCCGCGCCTTCAAAACCAACCCCGACGCCACCACCGGCGACCTCATCGACAAGCTGCCCGGCGTGAGCCGCGGCACCGACGGCAAGGTGCAGGCCCAGGGCGAAAACGTGCAGCAGGTGCTGGTGGACGGCAAGCCCTTCTTCGGCAACGACCCCGACGCGGTGCTCAAAAACCTGCCCGCCGAAATGGTGGACAAGATTGAGGTATTCGACCAGCGCAGCGAGCAAAGCCGCTTTTCGGGATTCGATGACGGCAACACGACCAAGACCATCAACATCGTGACCAAGGTGGAATTCCGCAACGGCACCTTCGGGCGGGTGGTGGCCGGCGCGGGGCCGGACCGCTACAAGGCCAGCGGCAACGTGAACAAATTCAAGGGCAACGAGCGGATGTCGGTGCTGGCCCAGAGCAACAACGTGAATGAGCAGAACTTCGGTACCGAAGACCTGCTGGGCGTGGTAGGCAACTCGAACCAGGGCGGCGGTGGGCGCGGCGGCCAGCGCGGCGGTGGGGGAGGCGGTGGCGGCAACGGCGGCAATGCCGGCGACTTCCTCGTGAACCAGAGCGGCGGCATCACCAAAACCAACGCCGTGGGCCTGAATTACTCGAACTCGTGGAACAAGAAAACCGACCTTTCGGCCAGCTACTTCTTTAATAGAGCCAATAATACCCTCAACAGCAACACCAACCGCCAGTACGTGCTGCCGGCCGGCACCACCTACACCCAGAACGCCAACACCAACAGCCTCAATACCAACCAGCGCTTCAACCTGCGCCTGGAGCATAAGATTGACTCGGCCAATTCCGTCCTGTTCCGCCCGCGTTTCAGCTACCAAATGAACGACGCCAACAGCAGCGTGAATGGCCTCACGCGCCGCGCCGACACCACGCAGAGCAAAATCAACAGCCTCTACGGCTCCAACAACAAGGGCCTCAACACGGGCGGCGACCTGTTGCTGCGCCACCGCTTTGCCAAGGCCGGCCGCACGGCCAGCCTCAGCATCGGCGGCACTTACACGCAGCGCAACAGCAATACCACCCTGCGAACCACCGACACTGGCTCGCGCCTTAACAACCTCAACCAGGCCAGCGACTTAACCCAACACGGCGGCAGCATCAACACCAACCTCTCGCTTACCGAGGCACTGACCAGGCAGGACATGCTGCAGGGCAACTACGCCATCAACTACGCGCCCAACAACTCCAGCAAATACACTTACGACGTGCTCACCGGCGACACCCGCCAACTGAATGAAGGCCTGAGCAACGTGTTCCAAAATTATTATCTGACGCAGTCGGGCGGGCTTACCTACCGGCACATTACGCCCAAGTACCAGGCGAGTTTCGGGCTGGCCGGGCAGTATTCGGAGCTGTACAGCGACGCGCAGTACCCGCGCCCCAGCATCGGGCGCTACTATTTCGTGAACGTGCTGCCCAACGCCATGCTCAACTACCGCTTCACGAAGCAGAAGAACCTGCGCCTGTTCTATCGCACCAATACCAATGCGCCCAGCGTGAGCCAGTTGCAGGCGGTGGTGAACAACTCCAACCCGCTCCAGCTCACCATCGGCAACCCCACGCTGCGCCAGGAATTCCAGCATTCGGTCAATATTCGCTACTCGGCCTCCAACCCCGAAGTGTCGAGCAACTTCTTTGCGCTGCTGTCGGGGGCTTACACCCAGAACCCAATTTCGAACCGCACCATCGTGGCCGCCCGCGACACCATGGTCACACCCGAAGGCGCGCCCGCCGTGCGCCTGCCCGCCGGGGGGCAGCTCATCCAGCCCACCAACCTCAGCCAGCAGTACACGGTGCGCTCGCTGGTGAGCTACGGCCAGCCCATCAAGGCCATCAAAACCAACGTGAACCTGAGCGCCAACGCCGGCTTCACCCAAACCCCGGGCTTGGTAAACGGTGGCCTGAATTACGCCCGCGTGCCCACCTTCGGAGCCGGCCTCACGCTGAGCTCCAACATCAGCGCCAACCTGGATTTCACGGCTTCCACTACTTCGAATAAGAATTTCGTCATCAACACGCTCCAGACGCGCCTCAACACCAACTACTTCTCGCAGGTAACACGCTTCCGCCTGAACTGGATTGTAGGCCCCGGCATCAACATTGCCACCGACCTGCTGCACCAGGCCTATTCGGGCCTCTCGGCCGGCTACAACCAGCAGTACCTGCTCTGGAACGCCAGTCTCGGCAAGAAGCTCTTCCCCGGCCAGCGCGGCGAAATCCGGGTGTACGCCTTCGACTTGCTGGGCCAGAACCGCAGCATCTCGCGCAACGTGACCGACGCTTACTACGAAGACGTGCAAACCACCATCCTCCAGCGCTACGTCATGCTGATGTTTACCTACAACATCCGCAGCGGCAACGTGATAGCACCCGCGCCGGGCGAAGGCGGCGGGCGCGGCGAAGGCCGGGGCTTTGGTCGCCCGGATGGTGGGCGGCCCGATGGGGGCGGTGGCCGGCCCGATGGGGGTGGAGGGCCGCAGTAGTAGCGCGCTTTTGCGCAAAAATCAGGTTCTTTGTAGCTTCCGGGTCGAACGCCGCTGCGGTAGCCGCTGTCGGCCGGGGATTGTTTATGCGAAATTCGATTCTGCTGCTGGCACTTCTACTGACGTTTACCGGCCCGCTGGCGGCCCAGCCGCTGGCCCCGCGCCCGCACCCCGACGTGCCCGCCGCCATGGACGTGGCCGGCATTCACCTCGTCCTCAGTGAAGAAGCCCAGCGCCTCGTGCAGCAAAAAGCCGACGGCCTGTGCCGCCACCAGCCGTCCTTTCAGGCGCGGGTTGATTTGGCCGATGCCTCGTTTCCCATCATCGACCGGGTCTTGAAAGAAGAAGGCGTGCCGCTCGATTTCCGCTACCTCGCCCTCCAGGAAAGCGCTTTGGTAGGCAATGCGCGCAGCAACCACGAGGCCGTGGGCTACTGGCAGCTCAAGCAGGAAACTGCCACCGGCTTGGGTCTCAGCGTGAATGAGGCCGTGGATGAGCGCCAGCACCTCACGGCCAGCACCCGCGCCGCCGCCCGCTACCTCACCCGCAGCAACGCCAGTTTGCACAACTGGATGAACGCCCTGCTGAGCTACTACACCGGTCTGGGCGGCGTGAAGCCCTACACGCTCCCCACCGATTTCGACGCCACCGAAATGGCCATCACCGAGGCCACCTCGCCCTACGTGCTGATGTTTCTGGCCCAGAAAGTAGCCTTCGAGCCCGCCTGCGGCCTCAACCCCCGGCCGAAACTACTGCTCCGGGAGTTTCCCGCCGTGGCCGGCCAGAGCCTCTATGACCAGGCCCTCACGCTGCACGTCGACTCAGGCGCGCTGGTCACCCACAACCACTGGCTGTTGGCCGCCGCCGTGCCCGCCGACAAAGCCTATACGCTCATCGTGCCGGTCGGCGACATCACCCAGGCTGCCGGCATCGTGGCCAACCAGCGCCTGCAAAGCCGCGGCCAGCTCCTGAACGCGCCCACCGTGGCCGCCAACGCCGCCGAAGTGCGCCTCAACAACCTGCGCGCCCTCATTGCCTTGCCCGGCGAAACTATGGCCGACCTGGCCCGCCGGGGCCACCAGCGTCTGGGTGAATTCCTGAAACACAACGAATTGTCGGCCTTCGACCAGGTAGTAACCGGCCGGCCATATTTCCTCGAAAAAAAGCGCGACGTGGCCGCCGTGGAATACCACGTCCTCCAGCCCGGCGAGCGGATTTTCGACGTGGCCCAGAAGTACGGCATCCGGCAGAAAGCCATTTACAGCAAAAACCGCATGGCCCGCGTCGAGGAGCTGCGGCCCGGCCGCGTGCTGTGGCTCCAGCACACCCGCCCCCGCGAAACCGCCATTGAATACCGCACCCAGCCCGAAGGCGCGGCCCTGGAGCGGCCCAGCATAGCCGCCACAGTCGCCGAAACCGAAACGGATATTCTGGTCGACCAAGCCAATGAAGCCGTCGCCGCCCGCCGCACCGAATCGGGCGGCGACGGCAAAGTGAAGGTTAAAATCAAGGTCAAAAGCGACACTGGCAAAACCAAGCGCGTCAGCACGGAAAGCACCGATGGCTGGGGCGAGGCGCTGGAAACGGCCACCACGACAGCCGCTACGGCACCCGCAGCAGCACCCGCGCCTGAACCGGTGGCATCTGCGCCCGCTGTGCCGGCCCCGGCTCCCGTTCGCCCAACTCCAACGCCGACCCGCCCGGCTCCGGTTGCCGCCCCCACGCAGCCGTCTTTTGCCAAAAGAACCTACCTGCCGCCCCCCGCTGCTGCCCCGGCTCCTGCCCCCCTGGCCGATGAGCCGCGCCAGCCCGACTCGACCGTGGCGGTACCTGCGGTTAGCCGTCCGGCGGTAGTTGCCAAGCCCGTAAACGTGCCCACCGCGCCGGTATATGTGCCGAAGCCGGCTCCGGTGAAAGTGGTTGCACCCGCTGTTTCTGCTCCGGTTGCCGTTACGCCAAAACCGGAGGCTGCCTCGGTGCCTACCGCGGCCGCACCCACATCAAAGCCCGCCACTGCGGCCGTGCGCGCCATTCCCAGTGATGCTACCCACCGTGTGGAAGCCCGCGAAACCGTGTATTCCGTGGGCCGGCTCTACAATATTCCGCCCGCCACGTTGATTGCCATCAACCAATTGGCCCCGCCTTATGGTTTGGTCACGGGCCAGGTGCTGACGTTGAAAGCCGCCGAACAACAGCCCACTCCGGCCGCCAAAGCTGCTCCGGTTACTACACCCGCGCCGATGCCAGCCGCACACGCCTCCGGGCAAATAAACCCGGCGCTGCTGTACGTGCCCAAAGCGCCCCAAAAGGCTTCTCCAGCAGCTACCACCGCACCATCCGTACCGGCTGTCCAAACGGCCACCCAGCACACCGTTGTAAAAGGTGAAACCCTGTACAGCATCGCCAAACGCTACCAGGTAACCGTTGCCGACCTGCAAGCCTGGAACAACAAGCCTGATGCCTCGGTAAAGCTGGGCGAAGTGCTGCGCGTGCAGGCCGATACGAAATAAAACAGCGCGAAAAGCGGGGTGGGGCCGGCTCACGAGCCGTAAAAAACGCAGCAGTCAGGGAATCAGCACGCAGGAGTTTAGGGTTTGGGAATGCCTGCCAGCCGGGGGTATCTTTACGATTAGCCCGTTCCCAACGCCTTGCCCTATGCCCGTTTTCTCGCACCTCCACAGCCACACGCAATACTCGCTTCTCGACGGCCAAGCCAGCATTTCGGCCCTGATGAAGAAGGCCCAGAAGGACGGCATGCCCGCCGTGGCCCTCACCGACCACGGCAACATGTTCGGCGCGTTCAACTTCGTGGCTGAGGCCAACAAGTACAACGTGAAGCCCATCGTGGGCTGCGAGTTTTACCTCGTGGAGGACCGCCACAAGAAGGCATTCAGCCGCGAAAAGGGCGAGCGCGACACCCGCCACCACCAGCTGTTGCTGGCCAAGGACCAGGCAGGCTACCACAACCTAGCCAAGCTCTGCTCGCTGAGCTTCATCGAGGGCGTGTACTCCAAATTCCCGCGCATCGACAAGGAGCTGTTGCTCAAATACCACGAGGGTCTGATTGCCACGAGCTGCTGCATCGGGGCGGAGATTCCGCAAACCATCCTCTTCGGCACCGAAGCTGAGGCCGAGGAAAAGCTAAAGTGGTGGCTCGATTTGTTCGGCGAGGACTACTACATCGAAATCCAGCGCCACGGGTTGATGAATTTCGACGGCACCGGCAAAAGCCAGGAAGACGTGAACCAGATTCTGCTGGGCTTTGCGAAGAAATACAACGTCAAGGTCATCTGCACCAACGACTCGCACTACGTCGACCAGACCGACTACGCCGCCCACGACCTGCTGCTGTGCGTGAACACCGGCGAGGAGCACAGCATCCCCGTCGGCGACATTCGCACCAATTACTACACCCTGATGACCAATCAGGGCGAGGTGAAGTACGACCTGCTCGACAATCTGCGCCGCGACCACTCCCGCGATGAAATGGCGATGCGCCAGCTCCGGCGCATCGACGAGGAACTGCAGAAGCCCAAGCCGCACACCCGCTTCGGCTTCGCCAACGACCAGTTCTTCTTCAAGACGCAGGCGCAGATGAACGACTTGTTCGCCGACGTGCCCGAAAGCGTGGACAACACCAATGAGATTGTCGACAAAATCACGCCCCCGAAGCTGGCGCGTGACATTCTGTTGCCCAACTTCCCCATTCCCGCGCCTTTCGCCAACGCCGACGAATTCCTGCGCGAGCTGACCTACGTGGGCGCTTTCGGGCCGAGCGCTGGCAAGGGCGTGGTGACGATGAGCAAGCCGCCGCGCTACTCCGAGCGCACGCCCGAAATTGAGGAACGGCTTGATTACGAGCTGCGCATCATCCAGACGATGGGCTTTGCCGGCTACTTCCTCATCACCCAGGACTTCATCAACCACGGCCGCAACATCGGCGTGGCGGTGGGGCCGGGCCGGGGGTCGGCCGCCGGCTCGGCGGTGGCCTATTGCGTGGGCATCACCAACATCGACCCGATTAAGTATTCGCTGCTGTTCGAGCGCTTCCTCAACCCCGAGCGTGTGTCGATGCCTGATATTGACATTGACTTTGACGACGTGAACCGTCAGAGAGTCATTGACTACGTGGTAAATAAGTACGGCAAGACGCAGGTAGCCCAGATTATTACCTTCGGCACCATGGCCGCCAAGTCCAGTATCAAGGACGTGGCCCGCGCCATGGAGCTGCCCCTGCCGCACACCAACGACCTCACCAAAATGGTGCCCGACAAGCCCGGCACCACCCTGGCCGGCGCCTTCGCCGAAAACCAGGAGCTGGACATGATTCGGCGCGACGAAAGCCCCGAAAACCTGAAGGGCCAGATTCTGCGCCTCGCCACGCAGCTGGAAGGCTCGGTGCGCAACACCGGCATCCACGCCGCCGGCGTCATCATCGCGCCCGACGACATCACGAAGTACATCCCCGTTTCGACCTCCAAGGACTCGGACCTGCTCATCACGCAGTTCGACGGCAAGGTGATTGAATCGGCCGGGATGCTGAAAATGGACTTTCTGGGCCTCAAAACCCTGACGGTTATCGTGGATGCCATGAATCTGATTGAGCGCAACCACGGCGTGAAAATCGACATCGACAATATTCCGCTCGACGACGAAAAGACCTACGCGCTCTACCAGCGCGGCGACACCATCGGCACGTTCCAATTTGAATCCGAAGGGATGCGTCAGTACCTCAAGGACTTGAAGCCGACCAACATCGAGGACTTGATTGCCATGAACGCCTTGTACCGTCCCGGCCCGATGCAGTTCATCCCGAACTTCATCAACCGCAAGCACGGCCGCGAGGAGGTGGAGTACCCGCACGAGCTGCTGAAACCCATCCTGGAGTACAGCCAGGGCATCATGGTGTACCAGGAGCAAATTATGCAGACGGCCCAGATTCTGGCCGGCTACTCGCTCGGTGGCGCCGACTTGCTGCGCCGCGCCATGGGTAAAAAGGACATGAAAAAGATGGCCCTGGAGCGTGAGAAATTCATCGAAGGCGCCAAGAACATCCACGGCATCCCGGCGAAAAAGGCCAACGAAGTCTTCGACGTGATGGAGAAATTTGCCGAGTACGGCTTCAACCGCTCGCACTCGGCCGCCTACTCGGTGGTGGCCTACCAGACTGGTTATCTGAAAGCTAACTACCCAGCCGAGTACATGGCCGCCGTGCTCACCAACAACATGGGCGATATCAAGAAGGTGACCTTCTTCATTGAGGAAGCCCGCAAGCAGGGCGTGCCCGTGCTCGGGCCCGACGTGAACGAAAGCCTCCTGAAATTCAACGTGAACCAGGAAGGCGCCATTCGTTTCGGGATGGGCGCGGTGAAGGGCGCGGGCGAACTGGCCGTGGAAAGCATGGTGCAGGAGCGCGAGAAAGCCGGCCCGTATTCTGATATTTTCGACTTCGCCAAGCGTGTAAACCTGCGCACCGTGAACAAGAAAACCTTCGAAAGCCTGGCTCAGGCCGGCGCGTTCGACGGCTTCGACAAGCACCGCCGCCTCTACCTCGATGCCCCGGCCGGCGACCAGAACCTCATCGAAAAGGCAATGCGCGTGGGGCAGCAACACGCGGCGGCCAAGGAATCGGCCCAGCACAGCCTGTTTGGCGCGGGCGCCTTTGGCGCGGTGGCCGCCCCCATGCCCAAAATCCACGACATGGAGCCCTGGAGCAAAACCGAGCAGCTGCGCCGCGAAAAAGAAGTGGTGGGCTTCTACCTCTCGGGCCACCCGCTCGACGCCTACAAGCTGGAGCTGGACGCCTACTGCACTTGCGGCCTGGAGAAAGTCGACGAAATCAAGAACAAGGAAATTGCCGTAGCTGGCTTGATTAACAATGTGTTATTCAAGACAACGAAAACCGGCCAGCCCTTCTGCACCTTCACCCTGGAGGATTATGAGACGAGTATCAACCCGGCCCTGTTCCGCGACGACTACACCAAATTCGCGCCCCTCATCAACCCGCGCAACTACCCCAACGAGCAGGTGCCGCCCATGTACGTCAAGCTCAAGCAGGAGCTGCGCCGCCACACCCAGGACCAGTGGGACCTGCGCATCCTGACCATGGAGCCGCTGGCCGACGTGGCCGAAAAACGCAGCAAAGGCGTGCGCGTGCGCCTCGACCTGCGCACCGTGACCGCCCCCATGCTCGACCGCCTCGAAGAAGCCATCGAGCACGCGCCCGGCGGCAAGCGCCTCGAAATCCAGTTTGTGGAGCCGCACGAGCACCTGGCGGTGGATATGTTCTCGCGCCGCTTCCAGATTGAGCCCAAGGCTTTCATCGAGAAGATGAAGGAGCTGGACATGGAAGTTTGCACGCTGATTTAGGCCCGTCTGTCGTGCTGGGCGTCGCGACGTGCTTAGTTAAAGCTGGCGTGGGATGCGCGCCGGTAATCAGATGCTTCGTGGTGCTCGGCGTGACGTTCGGATAGAATTTTGCGACCTTCGTCCGGCGGAAACCACCCCGCTGAACTTTCCCCCGGTCCCGCTGTTTTACCATCCAATCTGCTACCTTGCGACCCCGTTGGCCGTATACGCCAGACTATTTTTAACCCCAACCCAAATTGAAATGGGACACAAAGCAATTGAGATAACCGACGCCAATTTTGACGAAATCATCGGCGGCGACAAGCCCGTATTGGTCGATTTCTGGGCCGAATGGTGCGGCCCCTGCCGCATGGTGGGCCCCGTAGTGGAGGAGCTGGCCGGCGAATACGAAGGCAAAGTCGTGGTCGGCAAAGTTGACGTGGACGCCAACCCCCAAACTTCCATGAAGTTCGGCATCCGCAGCATCCCCACGCTGCTGGTCTTCAAGAATGGCCAAATCGTTGATAAACAAGTAGGCGCCGTGCCCAAGCACGTGCTCGCCCAGAAGCTCGAAGCCCAGGTGACGGCTTAATTGCCACCGCCTGATGCTAAAAAAGCCCCTTGCCGCATTGGCACGGGGCTTTTTTATGGCCGAAAGTCAGACCAGGTACTAGTTCAGGGCGCGGGTGCAGCGCCGTTTGCGGGCCTGAGAGGCGTGCAGGGCCTGCCGTTTCAGCTGCTTCTGGTGCTGGTGCAAGCGCCAGTCCAACTTGCCTGGGGAGGTGACTTTCCGGGTGGCTTCCAGGCCCAACAGCACGAGCACGGCCCTGCGGAGCTTGGTAGATGATTTGCGGGTGGTTCGGGCGTTGGTGCGGGTCATTAAGGCGGCTTTTTTGGCTGCTACAGCGCGCTCCCGTGCCGCCTTGCGCTGGATTTCGGTCGGATTATCTTCGGTATCGGAAGCCCGGCCAGGTGCCGCGGCAGCAATGTCCGGAGATAGCAGCAGCCCTCCGGCTAGCAGCAAGGTGTAGCAGTGTATATTCATGATAGTGTTGGGAAAAGGGGAAAGAATGAAATCATGCCGGACTACCAGGGGCCCGCGCTTGCAGCGGCCCCTGGGTTACCGTTGGCCTTGATTATATACTAAAATATATATTTCATAATAAATTCACAAATTATTTCTACTGTGTTCAGGTGTTTTGCTGTAGTGAACCAGAACAGTGAAGGTGTACCATTTTAATGAATAGCAAAACGCCCCTTGCCGGGGGCGGCAAGGGGCGTTTTAGGGTAATTAAGCCGGCTGAGGCCTACTCATGGGCACGGTGGCGATGGGCGCGGGCGGCCATGCGTGCCCGGGCCTTCAACTGTTTCTGGTGGGAGTGGAGTTGGCGGCGAAGGCGTGCCGGCGAGGTAACGGCTTTGCTCTCTTCCAGGCCAAGAATCACGAGTACGGCTCGCTGAAGCTTACTCGATACTTTGCGGGATTTTACGGCAAGACGCTGCATTTTGGAAGCCTTCTTGGCTGCGACAACTTTTGCACGGGCGGCGGCCTTCTGCTCGCGGGCGGCGGTTTTGCGCTGTGCGTCGGCGGGCGTGTCGTTCAGGCTGTGGTGGGTAGGAGCAGCGCTGGCTGAGGGCGCCCCAAGTAGCAACAAAGAGCTGATAGTTAGGACGGAGTAAAGAATGTGTTTCATAAAAAGAGCGGCAGGAAGTGGATGGATGAACCGGCAGATTCCAGCCGGGTATGTCTTTGTGTGCACTAAAGTAATATTTAATTTAAAAACTCAACCATTGTTCATAAAAAATCCCTGCATCTGATAACAGATGCAGGGATTTTAGCAACGTAATAAGAGGCGATAGGACCGACTGCCTTAGCGCACGGCGCGGGGCCGTTCCTGGGCGTCGTGCTTCTGGCGGTAGATGGCGCGGCTGGCCTGGTTTTCGTCCTTGCGAATGTCCTGGCGCTCGTCGCGGGTTACAATGCCATCGGCGCGGGCGGCGCGCTTGTCCTGCCGGATTTCGGCTTCGCGGCCTTTGAGGCGGGCGGCTTCGGGGCGGGTGAGCTCGCCGGAGGCTACGCCCTGGCGGATGCGGGCGCGCTCATTGCGCTGGCGGGCGTTGATGCCGGGCGTCACGACCTGGGCCACGGAAGTATAGGAAACAGCCAGCAGGCTAACGGTGGCCAACAGCGAAAACAAGGACTTTTGCATGGGAATAAGAAATAATAATGAGGGGAAAGATGCGGGTTGGAGGCTGGGCCGCCGGAAAGGTTTAACCAGTACGGCAGCGGGGAAATGACGTTGGCACGGAATATGAAAAAGGAATATGAAAAAATAGCTACATTGCCATCCAACCACGCGGCCCGAAACTGCGTAGGAGGCGCATTCTCTCACTCTTCAGCTTACTCCCATTACCATGAAACGCATTCTCGGATTCCTCGTCTCTCTCAGCATGCTTGGCGGCTCGGTGGCCCAGGCCCAAACGGCTACCCCGGCAGCCGGCACCCAGATGAGCACCAGCTCGTCGAAAATGACGACGACCAAAACCATGCAGGCCCCGGCCACGAAAACGACGGTGAAGTCGTCGACGATGACCAACCCGGCGGGCATGACCAAGTCGAGCACCATGACCAAGGGCGCGGCTACCACCAGCAAATCGAGCACGATGACCACGCCCTCGGGCATGACCAAGTCGTCGACTTCGACTAGCAGCACCAAAATGAAGGCCGATGGCACGCCCGATATGCGCTATTCGGAGAACAAATCGACCAAAACCACCAAGATGAGCACCGGCCCTCTGAAGGCCGACGGCACGCCCGACATGCGCTACAAAGCCAACAAAACGACCGTAAAAAAGACCTCAACCAAAATGTAAGGTTCAGCGGTTAACCATTCAAAAAGCCCTTGCTTACGATAAGCAAGGGCTTTTTGGGTTTTTGTTCCGTTCGGAACCGGCCTGTGGCGGCAGCCCGTGCCGGCTGCCGACTACCTAACTTGCGGCCCCATTCCAACTCAACTCTTGCCCATGCGCTACGCTCCCCTTGCCCCCGAGCTTTTTATTGAAAACCGCCGCCGCTTCCGCGAGCTGCTGCCGCCGGCGTCGCTGGCTATTTTTCAGAGCAACGACATCATGCCGACCAATGCCGACGGCACTATGGCTTTCCGCCAGAGCAACGACTTGTTCTACCTGTCCGGCGTGGACCAGGAGGAAAGCATCCTCGTAATTTTCCCGGATGCGCGCCTGCCGCAGCACCGCGAAATCCTGTTTTTGAAGGAAACTTCCGAGCACATCCTCATCTGGGAAGGCTACAAGCTGACCAAGGACGAAGCGCGTGCCAATTCTGGCATCCCGACCATTATGTGGCTGGATAGCTTCAAGTCGGTGCTGCCCGCGCTCATGAACGAGGCCGAGAATGTGTACCTGCCTTCTAACGAGCACATCCGGGCTGTGGTGGAGGTGGAAACGCGCGATGCCCGCTTCATCAAGAGCCTGCAGGCGCAGTACCCGCTGCACACCTACCGCCGGGCGGCGCGCCTGCTGCACCAGCTGCGCGCCATCAAGAGCCCCGAGGAAATCCGGGTGATGCGCGAGGCGTGTGACATCACGGGCAAGGCGTTTCGGCGCTTGCTGGGCTTTGTGAAGCCGGGCGTGTGGGAGTTCGAGATTGAGGCCGAAATCGTGCACGAGTTCATGCGCAACCGCAGCCGGGGGCCGGCCTACGGCAGCATCGTGGCCAGCGGCAAAAATGCCTGCGTGTTGCACTACACCACCAACGACAACCAGTGCAAGGACGGCGAGGTGATTCTGCTCGATTTCGGCGCCGAATACGCCAACTACGCCGCCGACCTTTCGCGCTCGATTCCCGTGAACGGCAAGTTCACGCCGCGCCAGCGCCAGGTGTACGATGCCGTGCTGAGCGTGATGGATTTTGCCAAAACGCGCCTCGTGCCCGGCGGCGAAATCGAAGCTTACCACCAGGCCGTGGGCGAGTTCATGGAGCAGCAGCTCATCAAGCTCGACCTGCTGAACGCCGCCGACGTGAAAAACCAGGACCCCGCCGCGCCGCTTTACAAGAAGTATTTCATGCACGGCACCAGCCATTACCTGGGCCTCGACGTGCACGACGTGGGCTACAAGTACCGCACCTTCGAGGCGGGCATGGTGTACACCTGCGAGCCGGGCATCTACATTCCCGAGGAAGGCCTGGGCATTCGCCTGGAGAATGATATCCTGCTCACGGCCAACGGCAATGAGGACCTGATGGCCAACATTCCGATTAAGGCGGAGGAGATTGAAGCCTTGATGGCCCAGGGCCGATAGAGTATAAAGTAAACGCAAAATGCCCGGCGGAACGAAGGTTCCGCCGGGCATTTTGCGTTTATTTCAAGTTGACAAATTACTTGCTGGTGGCCTGCACAATCTGCGGTAGGTACTTGCTCAGCGCCGCAACCTGGGAGCTGGTGAAATTGCCCTGCACCGATACCAGCACGAAGGAATCGGCCACGTCGGGCAGGGTGCCGAGGGCGGCAAACTCCGAAATACTATTGCCCGAGCCGCGCGTGGACACGGCGTAGTTGCTGCCGCCGAAGCCGGCGGTGGTGAGTGGGTCGTACTTATTGTTTTGCAGGATGCCGGCGGCTTCGCTGCGCAGGCCCTGACTGGCCAGCTCTTTGGCCGAAGTAGTAGTGGGCGCAAAGCTGATGACCTTGGCCGAGCGGATGCCGGTGATGGCGTTGGTGAGGTCGGAGCCGCCGAGGAGCTTGGCGGCTTTCACCAAGGCTAGGCGCTGGAGCAGGTCGGCCGACCATTCGGTGGTTTTGAAGCCTTCGCGGCCTTCGTATTTCGAGAAAAACGAGGATACCGTGCGGGCCGGCGAGCCGGGGCCACCGGCGCGGCAGCCGGCCAGCAGCAGAAACAGGATGAGGACGGGGAAGCGGAGTTTATTAATCATGCGGCAAAGGTGGCGAGAGGATAGGTGCGTTGTACGCGCCAATCCCGCGTCACGGTTATTCCGAGGCGACTAAACCCGTCCGCTTTAACTTAAAACACCACCGAGTTCAGGAAAAATACGTCCCGGTCTTTGCCGTGCTCCACGCGCACGTGCTGGTAGCCAGTAGCCACAAAGCGGCTGCCGAACCAGGGCAGCAGGTCGGCCTGGTAGGTATCGGTGGCGTGCTCGGCGCCGTTATCGGTAGGGCCGGTCCCGATTTGGATGGGCACCTGCTGGTCGTTGGGCGACGACTCAGCCCCCTTCACCAGCTTGTAGCGCAGCTTGTTGTCATCGAGGTAGGCCAGTACCACGCGGCCGTCGGGCAGGGTTTGCAGGCGCACGGCTTCTTCAAGCTCGGACCGGCGTAGGTTTTCCACCACGAAGGTATTGTCCCAGATGAGGTTGCCGGCGCGGTCGAAGCCGCACACCAAGGCGTGGGTGGTTTCGTAGCCATCGAAAATTCGAGCGCTGCTGTAGGGCGAGCCATACTGGTTGCCGATGCCGCTGTAGAGCGGGCCGGTGTAGCTGCCGTAGCTGTTGTAGCGGTAGTGGGGGTAGTACACTTCGGCCACCAGCACGTAGCCGCCGTCGGGCTGGGGCAGCAGCTCGTGCAGCAGCAGCCGGTAGTGCCAGCGCAAGGGCGGCACCGACCGGGCCAGGCGGCGCTCGGTGCGCAGCCGCAGCCGGGCCTGGCGGCTGGGCTTGAGGTAGTCGAAGAAATGCTTGAGGTGCAGAAAATCGTAGAACCGCAGCGGGGGCTTGATGCCGGTATTGGCCCCCTTGCTCAGGTCGGTGGCAAACAGGCCCTGCGCGTAAGTAGGGTCGCGCAGCGAGTAGGTGCCCATGAGCAGGCGGGCCGTGGTGTCCTGCGGGGGCGTGAGCTGGGCCGTGATGAGGCTGCGTTCGCTCTCAGCCTGCACGAATTCAGAACTCACGAGCTGGCCTTTGTCGGTGAGCTGCTTGAGGAGCAGGCGGCTTTTGCGGCCGTTGGTCTGGCTCAGCACGTACTCGGCGCGCCGGCTGGCGGCATCGGCCACGAAGGTGAGCTGGGTGGGCAGCGGCTCGTACACGGAAGGCAGGTACTGCATCTGGCCGGTGGCCACGTCGAGCAGCAGGGCCGTGACGTGCTGCTGGTCATTAAGCAGCACCGTGGCGAATAGGCGGCCGTCGAGGGCCTTCAGCTCCACCACCTCGCGGCTGAGCTTGGTGTCGAACGTTTGGGTACGGGTTTGGCCCACCCGGCCATCGAAGGCGGCCACCAGCAGCCGGCCGGGGTTGGTGTGCGACGTGAACAGGGCATACACCGTGGTGCCCTCGGCGCACATGCGGGTAAAATCAAACTCGTCGGCAATTTCCAGCGGCAGCTCCTGGCGTAGGTGCAGGTCGCGGTCGTACTGCTGAAACGAAAACGTGGATTTATTCGACAGCGGCCGCTCGCGGCCCAGTAGCACCACCACGGTGCTATCGGCGGCCAGGGGCTGCACGTGCGCCTCGCTCTCGTGGCGGTCCAGCAGCAGCTCGGTGCGCGCCGGCTGGCGGGGCGCGTTGGCGGGGAGCGGCAACGGGGGCTTCTGCTGGGCGCGCACCGCTGCGGGGGCGGCCAGCGTCGCCAGTGAAAGCAGCAAAAGGTAGCGAAGTTTCATGCCCGTGCGCCGTAAAAAACAACTGTGAATGTACCCGTTTCTAACGCGTGGCTACTACTTTAAAGTTACAACCGAATTCTGCGTTTTGTCTGGCGACTCACCATCTTATTCGGCCCCCAGCTCCAGAATGGCATCGAACTCCTCGGGGCGTACTGGCAGCACCGACAGCCGCGACTGCCGGATGAGGGCCAGTTCGCCCAGCCGCGCATCGGCCTTGAGCTGGGCCAGGCCCACGGCCCGGGACAGCGGCTGCACCGGCCGCAGCGGCACGGCCACCCAGGGCGAGCCCGTCTCGGCCGTGGCATCGGGGATGGCCAGAGCCGCCACTTCGGCCAGGCCCACAATGGCCTTTTCGCTCACGCTGTGGTAGAAGAGCACGAGGTCGCCGGGCTGCATCAGGTTCAGGTTGTTGCGGGCCTGGTAGTTGCGCACGCCGGTCCAGGCGGTGCCGTCTTCCTGCACGAAGGTGGCCCAGGAGTAGGCTTCGGGTTCCGATTTAACGAGCCAGTGTTTCAAAAGAGTGACTGAGTGAGGGAGTGACTGAGTGAATGACGCGACATGCAAACGGCCGGCACTGGCATTGATGCCGGCCGGCCGTTGGTTTACACACCGCAAAGAAAATAAATCCGGGCGCAAATGCCCCGGTTCTCAGAGGGCAAAGCCCAAATCGAAGCTGATAATGTTGGCCTTCAGGTCGGCCCGATTCGCGGCGGTGTAGATGGTGGAGCCGGTTTGCTGGTAGTTGGCGTAGCGCAAATCCAGGGATTTGAAGCGCATGACGCGGGGCAGGCCCTGCACGTTTTTGCCCGGCACGTGGAAGCGGCCGATGCCATACACCGGCGAGTAGCGCAGGCCCAGGCCCACTTTGTTGGCGGAGAAGGCCGACAGGTCGTAGTCGGAAGTGTAATAAGCGTCGTTGATGGAGTGTTCCATGAAGGGTGCGAAGTACTGGGCGGCCGTTTGGGTGTGGTAGCGGTAGAAGGGGTAGGCGACGAAAAACGGCGTGATTTTCACGGGCAGTTCCAGCTCGAACGTGTGGGCTGTGATGCCAAAATTGTCGTTGTAAAAGCGGTAGAAAGCGCGCACCTGAACCAAATCCGTGGCGTAGTAATTCAGCCGCAGGCTCACCGGGTACTTGAAGCGGGCACGGGGCAGGTTCTCGATGCGGGCCGCCGTGGCAACGTGGGGCGAGAAGCCGTCGCCCACAGACGGCGCTGGGTTCAACGTCGTGTTGTCCTTGAAATACACCCGATGAAACGGCGTGCTCAGCAAGCCGTTCTGCGACACCAGCTCCGTGCTGATGGCCGCCTGCAACCGCTTGGTGAGCACCTGCGAGTAGGTGGCCGTGAAGTTATAGGTCTGGCGCGTGTCGGAGCCGTAATTCTTCTCGCCTCGGTTGGTGGTAGAGCCGGTTGAATAGCCTTCCCGCAGCTCCAGCGGCTGAATCAGCGTCACGCGGTCGAAAAACACCTGGCCCGCCAGGCTCAGCTGGCGGTTGCCGTCCTGCGAGGTTTTGGCGAAGGAGCCGGCCAGGTTAAACGACAGATAGTCGTATTCTTTCGAAACGCCCGTGCCCACGCCCCAAATGGTGCCTTTGGCCTTTTGCTCGCGGCTGTAGCCGAAATCGCCGTGGTAGCGCACGTCGCTAGCCGAGGGCGTACTCAGCGCAAAATCAATGCGGTCGGTGGAAGCAGAAGCGTAGAAATCGGCACCCACATTCACCGTCAGCCGGCTCACCGTATCCAGCGGCACGTTCACGATGATGGCCGGGGGCACATCGGTGAGCTGCTGGGTGCCGCGGCCGCCTTCAACCGCGCCGTGGCTGCCGTCCTGCTGGTAATAGCCGCCGATGATGTCGATGGTGGTTTCGTCGGCCGCGCGGCTCACCGGCACCGAGGGGCTCACCGGCGCGCCGTAGCCGTCGATGCGGTTCGGGTTTTGCGTGGTGCCGGTTTGGGCCAAGGCCGGGGTGGCCAGGGCACTCAGGGCCAGCAGCGGGAATAATAGCTTTTTCAAGGAATCGGGCCGATACGGAGTGATTAATTGCAGCCGCAGCCGCCGCCTACTTTGCCGCCGTTGGCTCCGCCGGCGCCCTCGCGGTAGCTCTCGAAGTTGGTCTCGGGCGTTTCCACGGTTTTGCTGGCCAGCCTCATGTCCTCGTCGTTGAGATACACTTTCTGGTAGGCTTTCACCGAAACGCAGCTCGGCAGCGCTGCCCCCAGGGGCAGCAGCAACAGCCCCAGCGCCAGGCGGGGATGCGCGGATAGGGATATTCTTTTCACAGTTATTGGGTACGAAAAATCAGGGGCGGGCGGCCGGAGTCGCGCCGTGGTAGTAGTTCAGCGTCATGCCGCGCGAGGCCAGCGTCCGGTTATCGTCGGTTATCAGCGTGCAATCAACGCCCTTCAGGCTGTTGATGAAAGCCAAACCGGCGGTTGGGCCTTTCACGAAGACGACTTCGTCCAATCCGTCGGCCAGTTCCACATCGGGACAAAGGATGGTGACCGAGCGCAGCCCGATGGACGGATAGCCGGTGTGCGGGTTGATGATGTGGCCGTACACCTGCCCGCCCACCGTGAAATATTGCTCGTAGTTGCCGGCCGTGACTACGGCCATATCGGTCACATCGACCCAGGCGGCCACGCTGTTGGGGTGGTCGGGGTCGCCGATGGCCACGCGCCAGAGCGAGCCGTCGGCCTGCCGGCCCCAGCAATAAATGTCGCCCGAGCCATTCATCAGCCCGCCCTTGGTGCCCATTTTGTCGAGCACCTGTTTGGCCCGGCGCAGGCCGTAGCCCTGCAGAATGCCCGCCAGGTTGATGCGCATGCCCTTTTCGGGCAGAAAAACCGTGTGTTTGGCGGCATCCAGCTGGATTTTCTGCCAGCCAATGCGCCGCACCGACGCCCGGACGGCCGCCGAGTCGGGCAGGGCAGGGTGGGCCTGCCGGTCGAACTTATATAGTTTGTCGGCGCTGGCGAAGGTGATGTCGAACGCGCCGTCGCTGAGCCGGGACAGGCGCAACGTGCGGGTAATCAAATCAAATGTTTCGGGCGATACGGCCACCGGCCGCACACCCGCCGCCCGATTTATCCGCACCACTTCCGACGTGGAATCCCAGAACGACATCAGCCGGTCGATGCGCTTCACTTCGCCCAGGCCCGCCCGCAAGGCCCGCTGCCCGGTCGAATCATCCTCGGCCACCACCGTGAAGGTGAAGTGCGAGCCCATGAGGTGGGCGCTCCGCGTGAAGGTATGGCGCGGGGCCGCAGCCGTTTGGGCGCTGACCGGCCTTGCCAAAAACAGCATGACCAGCAGCGCCCAAACGGCAATTCCAGGTTTCAAAGTCGAATGCATGATTGCCTAAAGCGTGGGCACTACCTTTTTCAGGTAGGCCTCGAAGGCGGCCGGGCCGCCGGCGATGTAGCCGGTTTTGGCCAGCACCTTGCCATCGGGCGCGATGACAACGGCCAGCGGGAAATCACCTTCCTTATTAAGCTGCGCGGCGGCGGCTTCGTTCAGCTTGAGCTGAGCGGCAGTGGGCTGGTTCTTTTTCAGGCGCGGAAAATCGAAGTGGGCCAGCACCAGCTTGTCCTTGGCGTAGGTCATAAACTCGGGCTTGGCAAAAACCTCCTGCTCATACATGATGCAGGGCTTGCACCAGTCGGACCCCGAAAAAACGGCCACAATGGGACGGTTGGTGGCTTTGGCCTGGGCCTGGGCCGCGTCGAGGTCGGAAATCCAACCGGCGGGTAGCTCAGCTTTCACCACCTGCGGAGCCGAGATACCGGGCGACTTTGGGATGGGCTCCGTCGGCATGGCCGCGGCGGCCACCTCTTTGGGTTCGCCCAGGGGCGGACTGGTTGCGGTGCTGGTTTTAACCTTGCTGCTTTTAGTCTTAACCGTGGTTTTCTGGGCGTGGACCGGGGCCAGGCTGATGAGGGCCAGGCCAAGGGTAAAGGCCCGTACAGGGCCAAAAGAAGGGACGAGGGACATGGGGATAAACGCGTAAAAAGTGAGAGACTGCGAAAAAGCCGCCCCTGCTCCACTGATTTCTACGACGGGCAGGGCCGGAAGTTGAAGCGCGGAGCCGGGGGCATTTCGCTCACCGCCTTATGCGAAAATTCCTGCCAGGAAATGAATATGCCGTGAAACGCCGGTGCCATAGCACCAGCCCCGCGCTGAAAGGGCTGATTTAGTGTTCAAACGCCTTATTTCACTCGCCGCAGTTTCAATACATTATTATTCAGCGACAGAATTTCGAGCGTGTAATTGGGTTCGTGGCCGTCCGTGAGGTGAATGATGAGGTGGGTAGTGCCGTCGGCGGTCCAGGTGCCGGGGTGGCCGACCAGGCCGTCGGCGGGCGCGATATCGAACTGCTCGAACCGGCCGAAGGACCTGATGGCGAAGCCTGTACGGCCCCGCGCCGGCGGGAATTTGTAGGTGTTGGGGCGGTACACCAGCGTATCGCCCCGGTTTTCTTCGTGCGAGGCCAGCCAGGTGCCTTCCAGCTGCTTCATGGAAGCGGGGGAGGAGGTAACGACGGCCGGCTTGTGGTGCTTGCAGGCCGCGACCAGCAGGAGCGGGGCCAGCAGCAGACGGGCAAATGAAGGGGAGTTAACCATTGAAAGCGACGAATAGCAACTGGAGTAGCGGCAAGGTACGGCCGATGCAACGGGGCAGTTGAAGGACAGAGTTGACGTTCGGAGCCGGCGGCAATCCAAACCGCCCGTGCCACGTAAGCCCGGGGATAAACTACCTTCGTGCCCCTAAAAGCCCTTCCCCGTGGATAACCGCGCCCTGACCCGTGCCTTCAAGCTGGCCGCCCAGCTCATGGAGCTGCACGACGAAAACCCGTTCAAAATTCGCGCCATCGAAGGCACGGCCAACGCGCTTGATGCGCTGAGCTTTCCGGTGTCGGAAATAGAGCGCTCCGGCCTGCCCGACCGCACCGGCCTGAGCAAAACCGCCGCCGCCAAAGTGGCCGAATTGCTCGATACCGGCACGTTCTCCGATTTGCAGCGTCTGCTGGAAGTCACGCCGCCCGGCGTGGTCGAAATGCTGGGCATCAAAGGCATTGGGCCGAAGAAAATTCGCAGCCTGTGGCGCGAGCTGGGCATCGAAACCATCGAGCAGCTGCGCGAAGCCGCCGAAACCGACCAAGTGAGCAAGCTCAAGGGCTTCGGCAAAAAGACCCAAGACAGCATCCTCGAAGCGCTGGAGTTTGCGGGCCAGAGCAAGGGCAAGCTCCTCTACCCACAGGCCGAAACACTGGGCAATGAGCTGGCCCAGCTGCTGCGTGACGGCCTGAAAACCGAGCAGGTAGCCGTGGCCGGCGAAATCCGCCGCCGCCTCGAAACCGTGGAAACCGTGCGCCTGGTAGCCGCCACCGACAAGCCGGCCAAAGCGCATGAGCTGCTGAACAGCACGGCCGGCCTCACGCCCGACCCGCGCCGCTCGGGGCCGTTCGCCTGGCGCGGCACGGCCACCGAATCGGGCACCCAGGTGGAAGTGCTGCTGGTGAAGCCCGAGGATTTTACCACCGAGGTTTTCCTGAATTCCGCGGCTGAAGCGCATTTGAGCGAGCCGCTGCCCACTTCTGGCACGCTGCGCCAGTGGGCACGGCGCGAGAAATTTCAGCAGGAGGAAGCCCTCTACGAGAAGGCCGGCCTGCAATTCATCGTGCCCGAGCTACGCGAGGGCTTGGGCGAAATTGCTCTCGCCGCCGAGAAAAAATTACCCCGTTTGCTCGAAAACGGCGACCTGCGCGGCTCCCTGCACAACCACAGCACCTGGTCCGACGGCAACCACAGCATCCGCGAAATGGCCACCTGGCTGCGCGACCACAACTATGAGTACCTGGGTTTGTGCGACCACAGCCAGGCCGCCCACTACGCCAATGGCCTGAGCGTGGAGCGCGTGCGCCAGCAGCACCAGGAAATTGACCAGCTGAACGCTGAGCTGGCCCCGTTCCGCATCTTCAAAGGCATCGAAAGCGACATCCTCGGCGACGGCTCCCTTGACTACCCGAACGACGTGCTGGCCAGCTTCGATTTCATCGTGGCCAGCGTCCATTCCAACCTGAAAATGGACGAGGCCAAGGCCACCAACCGCCTGCTGCGCGCCATCGAAAACCCCTACACCACTATGTTGGGCCACCCCACGGGCCGGTTGCTGCTGCGCCGCCAAGGCTACCCCATCGACTACAAAGCCGTCATCGACGCCTGCGCCCAGCACCAGGTCATCATCGAAATCAACGCCAACCCCTGGCGGCTCGACCTCGACTGGCGCTGGGTGCGCTACGCCCTCGACCAGGGCGTGCAGCTCAGTATTAATCCCGATGCTCACCACACCAACGGCTACGAGGACATGCGCTACGGCGTGTTGATGGGCCGCAAAGGCCATTTGACGAAGGAAATGACGTTCAACGCGAAGTCGGTGGAAGAAGTGGCAGCCTATTTTGAGGCTCGCAAAGCCGCCATCAAGCCGCCGCTTGAGTACAAAAAGTCGTTGTTTGAGTAGCGTGAAAATCCTCGTTCTCCGCTTTTCTTCCATCGGCGACATCGTCCTCACCACGCCCGTGGTGCGGGCGCTGGCGCAGCAGGTGCCGGGCGCGGAGGTGCACTTTGCCACCAAGCCCGGCTACCGCAGCCTGCTCGAACCTAATCCCTACATCACCAAAGTACACTGCCTCACCGGCAGCCTGGGCGAGCTGGTGGCTGCCCTGAAAGCCGAACGGTTCGATTACATCATCGACCTGCACAACAACCTGCGCACCCGCCTCATCAAGCTGCGGCTGGGCGTGAAATCCAGCAGTTTCGATAAGCTGAACTGGCAGAAGTGGCTGCTGGTTAATTTCAAGATTGACAAGCTGCCGCGCGTGCACATCGTGCTGCGCTACCTGGCCGCTGCCGCGCCGCTGGGGGTTAAAGACGACGGCCGGGGCCTCGATTACTTCATCCCCGCCGGCCAGGAAGTGGACCTGACTACCCTGCCCGTCGACTTCCGGCGCGGCTACGTAGCCGTGGCCATCGGGGCGCAGCACGCCACCAAGCGCCTGCCGCTGGAGAAACTGGTGGAACTGTGCCACAAGCTGGCCCCGCGCCCCATCATACTGCTCGGTGGCCCGGAAGATGCCGCCGTGGCCGAGGCGCTGATTGCAGCCGTAAGCCAGGAAAATTCATCAACCCAACAATCCGCCAACCTACCAATCCACCAGGGTTGCGGGCGGTACTCGCTGCACCAGTCCGCCTCGCTGCTGCGGCAGGCCGATTTTGTGGTGAGCCACGATACCGGCCTGATGCACATCGCAGCCGCCTTTGGCAGGGAGATTTTCAGCGTGTGGGGCAATACGGTGCCCGCCTTCGGCATGTACCCCTACCGCACCGAATTCAAGGTGCTGGAAGTGCAGGGGCTGAGCTGCCGGCCCTGCTCCAAAATCGGGTTTGCCAAGTGCCCGCAAGGCCATTTCAAGTGCATGCGCGAGCAAACCCTGAACCTGGAATTGCCCCCGGCCCGCGACGGGCGCTAGCTTAGGCCACCGGCGGCTCTAGTTCCAATACGAGCACCAAGGCATCGTTGCTCAGCGCTTCGAGCTCAATTTCGGCCACATTCCACAGCGCTAGCCCGTCTTTTTCGTGCAGCAGCCGGCTTTCGACCTCGAAAGCACCGGCCAGGGCAAACGCAAACACGCTGTTGGCGGGGTTTTGAAGCTGATAAACGGCTTCCTGCCGGCCCGCAAAGCGACCCAGACTTACTGTAAATGGCAACAAGCTGGCCGCCGGCAGCAACTGCGCCAACTGGTTCTGGGTGGCTTCGCTGCTGAAGCGAATGCGTTGGTACTTGCTGACGGCTGCCGGTGCATCGGCCAGCAACCAGAGGTGTAGAAAACTCACCAAATGGGTGTCATAGGGGTTGCGCACGTGAAGTATGCTGCCAGCCGGGAGCGCCAGTACCATGGTTTCTTCCACGCTTACGGTGGTTTCGGGTTGGCCAAAACCGGTCAGTACCACCGCTCCGGTGATGGGAATGATGACAACATGCGAGGCTTGTGCTACCGTAAAATCCAGCGCGTGGCCGCCGGCCAGCGTTTCCTCATTCAGGCCGTAGAGTCGCCCAAACGGCTCCTTGTGCGGGTGCGCAAATGGCCCGAAGCTGAACGTACTGTAACGGCGAAAGCGGTCTGATTCGGCCAGCCCGCGCTCATCGGCCAGAAAGATTTTACCTGGCGTTTGCGCTATCATCGGAAGCAGGCGTGAGGATGGAATAAATACTGAGAAACGGCTGAAGCTGCACCAGATGCGTCAAAATTTCGGCAGTAGCAACCGATGCCGCAGAAGCCTTCGATACCACCAGAAACGCGCCCACAGTATCGTGCCAGCGCAGCGGCTCAGACACAAAATTGACCGCTACCTGGTGCTTGCTTTTATCGTGTAAGTCGGAGTTAATCAGCTCGAACTGGAACCGCTTGAACCGCAGAAACGGCCGCCCCAGGTTATCGGTAATGTCGGGCAGGCGCTCGTTGAGCTGTTGCACGTAGCCCGTCACCGCCCCGCTCACCAGGAAATGCAGCCGCTCGGCTCCCGGCACAAAGTGCAGGATTTCGCCAAACGAGCGGTACTGGTTGCCAGGGTTGAAATTCTGCGCCTGCAGCCGGAACTCAGCGTAGCTGTCGTTCCACACCAACCGGTCCCAGGAACGGGCAGCGGTAGCATCGATGATTTTGCGGTAGCACAGCGTGATGTGACGGTCGGGCATTGGGTAGGGGGCGGGGTCGTACCCGGTAGGGCTTGCCCCCGCCCGTCGGTGAACGATGTAAATAACACAAAGCAGCGCGGCCGACGGGCGCGGGGGCAAGCCCTACCGGGTACGACCCCGCACCCTACGGCTAGCCTATGCTGGCACACCCATCGAAAACGCCAGATGAAACCCGGCCGCTGTGCTGCCCGTCACCGTAGCCAGCTCCTGCGCCACACCGTCGCTGAACACGTTGTCAGCGGCATTGGTGGTGTAGCCGCTCATACCCTTGGCGTAGCCGTTCACGGCCGCCAAGGCCGTGCCCGTGCCTTCGGGGAAGGCAATCTGGGTCACTTTCAGCGAAGTGCCGGTGGCCGAGTACACGTGCACGTGGATGTGCGTGGCGCGCCCCGAATACCAGCCCGGGAAAATGCTCGTGAATTTCACCTGCCCGTTGGCATCCGTTACCTGCCGGCCGCGCAGGAAGTGCACCGACTGGTAGTTGGTGGCCTGCATGCCCGTGCCGCCGTACTCCGAATAGTTGCCCTCGGCGTCGCAGTGCCAGATATCAACCAGCGCGCCCGCCAGGGCGGCACAACTGCTGTTGCTATTGGTGAGAATGATGCTGATATCCAACTGGTAACCCGTCTTGCCGTCGCGGATATCGCTGCGCACGTACGACGACGGCACTTTGGTGGGGAAAGGCCCTTCGGTTTCGGTGGGGGCCACCGCGCAGCTGCCCGAACTAGTGCCGGTGGTGCCCGTAGTTCCCGTCGTGCCGGTGGTCGTTGTGCTGGAAGTGGGCGTCGCTGTGTCTTTACTACAAGCCGATAGCAGCACGGGTACCGAGGCAGTGCCCATCAGGAGGCTTTTCAAAAAGTGTTTTCTTTCCATGATGATAGGGGCTAAGCGGTTAGGGAATCGGATTGCTGATTAGATTACCCAAAGCTGCCTTCTAACATTCCCGCGGCTGCTACCGAATCGCCGGTTTCGGGCAGCGGCTCGACGGTTTCGCCGTTCGGCTCGCAAAAAGAATTGCTATATTTCATGAGCCGGGCAGTCCCGGCCGGTCATCTGCCTTCTCCAAACGCCCCTCCGTCATGCCCGAAACCGAACCCTGCCAGCACCTCACGGCCCTCACCAGCCTCAAAACCGCTCCCGAATATGCCTGCCCCGAGTGCATAGCTCTCGGCGATACGTGGGTGCACCTGCGCGTCTGCCAGCAGTGCGGCCACGTCGGCTGCTGCGATTCTTCCAGAAATAAGCACGCTACCAAGCACTTCCACGCCAGCCAGCACCCGGTCGTGTCTTCGGCCGAGCCCGGCGAGCGGTGGCTTTGGTGCTACGTGGACGAGGAAATGGCGGAGTACTAAAGATTGCCTGTCATTGTGAGCGGCGCGCCCATCTGTCATTGCGAGTGGAGCACAGCGGAACGCGGCAATCCGTCCTGTCAAAACAGACACCTAATATTGTGACCAACCCTTTTTGAAAGTAAAAGCCCCAACTCTGGAATAGAGTTGGGGCTTTTCACATCTTAGGGCATTTTGGTGTTGAGAGGACGGATTGCCGCGTTCCGCTGCGCTCCACTCGCAATGACAGGCGACTACCCAATTTTGTCAAATCCGCAATACGAGTGCAGCACCGCTGGCAGCTTGATGCCGTCCGCCGTCTGGTTGTTTTCCAGCAAGGCGGCCACGATGCGCGGCAGCGCCAAAGCCGAACCGTTCAGCGTGTGCAGGAGTTGCGTTTTGCCGCCATCGGCGCGGTAGCGGCACTTTAGGCGGTTAGCCTGATAGGTCTCAAAATTTGAAGCCGAGCTCACTTCGAGCCAACGGCCCTGGGCGGCGCTCCACACCTCCAAATCAAACGTCAGGGCGCTGGTGAAGCCCATGTCGCCGCCGCAGAGGCGCAGCACGCGGTAGGGCAGTTCCAGCTTTTGCAGCAGCCCTTCGATGTGGGCCACCATGGTGTCGAGTGCTGCGTAGCTGTGCTCCGGCTCCGTGATTTGCACGATTTCCACCTTGTCGAACTGGTGCAGGCGGTTGAGGCCGCGCACATCGGCGCCCCACGAGCCGGCCTCGCGGCGGAAGCAGGGCGTGTGGCCAGTGATGCGCACGGGCAGCTTTTCCACCGGAATAATCTCGTCGCGGTAGATATTGGTCAGCGGTACTTCGGCCGTGGGGATGAGGTAAAGGTCGTCCTTGGCGTCGTGGTACATCTGGCCCTCCTTGTCGGGGAGCTGGCCGGTGCCGTAGCCGCTGGCCTCGTTCACCAGAATGGGCGGCTGCATTTCGGTGTAGCCAGCGGCCCGGGCCTCATCTAGGAAAAAGTTGATGAGCGCGCGCTGCAGGCGGGCGCCCTGGCCCTTATACACGGGGAAGCCCGCGCCGGTAATTTTCACGCCCAGCTCGAAGTCGATGATGTCGTACTTCTTAATCAAATCCCAGTGCGGCACAGCGTCGGGACCGAGTTCGGGCTTGGCCCCATGCTCGCGCACCACTTCATTATCGGCAGCGGTGCGACCTTCGGGCACGCTGGCGTGGGGCAGGTTGGGCAGCTTATAAAGGAGCTGCTGCTGCTCTTTTTCCACCTGGGCCAGCTCGGCGGCGGCGCTTTGGGTGTGCTGTTTGAGCTCGGCGGTGCGGGCCTTGAGGGTTTCGGCCCCGGCTTTGTCGCCGGACTTCATGAGGCCACCGATTTGGCGGGCTAGCTCGTTGGCCTCGGCCTGGGCCGAGTCGTGGCTGGTCTGGAGCTGGCGGCGGCGCTGGTCGAGGTCGAGGATGGCGGCCACGTCGGCGGGGCCGGTGGCGTAGCGTTTTTTGGCGAGGCCGGCCAGTACAAGGTCGGTCTGGTCGCGGAGAACGGAAAGTTGCAGCATGAGGCAGGTTGGGGTAAGCCGGGCAAAGGTCGTAAGTAAAAACCGACCTCACCACCGCCTTGGCTGCGAAAGCCTTGGCGCGGCGCGCAACTTATTTTGCCGCGCCTCGTGTTCCAACACCAGCCGCAAGGCATCCGATTTGGCAGTTTGTCCGTAATGCGCTAACATTGCGGGAGCAACCGGCCGCCCTGGTCGGGCCCGCGGGCCACAGTGCCCGTCGCTGGTCCGCCTGTTTGCTGAATTTTCAGCGGCCCATTCTGCACCTCATTTTCCTGCGTATTCATCTCGCACCGTGCGCCGCTCACTAGTAGCTCGTTCGGACCCCGCGAATTAATATTTCCAGCGGCCCCGCCGCCGTGCCGTAGCTGGCTTTTTTGTGCCCCCAGTGGGCCTCAGCGGGCAGCCAGCCCCCCGCGCTTTACAGCCAGATGTTCCCCCCTTATTCCCATTATGTACACCATTAACGAGTTGAAGGACCGGCTGCTGTCCGACCTCAAGGAAATTGCCGAAAAGCTAAACGTCGGCAACTTTAAACGGCTCAGCAAGCAGGATTTGATTTACAAAATCCTCGACCAGCAGGCCCTCACCCCCAGCGCGGCCGAAGCCCCTCCCGTCCCGGCAGCAGCCATCCCCGCCGCCAACTCCGCCCGGCCCGCCCGCTCTGCCACCCGCCGGGCCGCCCCCAGCACGGCCGAACAGCCTTTTTCCGATGTGGCGCCGCCCGCCGCTAAGGCCCAAAATGCCCGCCCCGCCCGCGAGCCGCGCCGCGAAGCGGCCGTTGCAGTAGCCGAAGCGCCGGCTCCGGCAGTTGCTACCGCCCCGGCCCCCACGGTCGAGATATTGGACTCTATTGAGGGTCTGGCTCTGGTAGCGCCTTCTGAAGCTACTGGTGCCACCCTGGCCCAGGCTCCGGCCACTGCCGCCGAAACGGCGGCCGACACCGATTCCCAGAATACCACCGCCGTTGTTCCCCGCCCCGACCGCCCCCGCCGGGAGCGCGTCGACCGCGCCGGCCGGCCCATCACCGAACAGCGCGCCGCCGAAATGGCCGCCGAAAAAGCTGCTAACGAAGCCGCGGCGGCCGCCGCGCCCGCTGCCGAACCTGGTACCGACCCCCGCGAAGGCAACGCCAACGGCCGCCGCGATTTTGGTGGCAATGGCTTTGCCGACCGTCGCGAAAACCGCGCCGACCGTTTTGAGCGCGACAACCGCGAAGTGCGCGATAACCGCCAGGACCAGCCCCGCACGCCTCGCCAGGACCAGCAGCCCCGCGAAAACCGCGACAATCAGCAGCCGCGTAACGACCAGCCCCGCCAGGAGCGTGAGCCGCGCCAGGACCAGCCGCGCAACGACCAACCCCGCGGCGAAGGCAACAATAACAACCACCGCAACCTGACCCGCGAGGAGCGCTACGCTCAGCGCGACCTGCAGCGCCAGCAGCGCCAGCAAAATCCCGACGGCTCGCCCCGCACCGACCAGGGCCAGAATCAAGGCCAAAACCAGCAGCAGAACCAGCGCCCCCAGCGTCAGGACCTCGATTTGGTGGTGCCCGGTGGTGGCACGTTTGAACTAATGCCCGACGGCGGCTACGGCTTCCTGCGTTCGCCTTATTATAACTACCTGGCCTCGCCCGACGACGTTTATGTATCGCCACAGCAAGTGAAGCAGTTCGCCATGAAGGCCGGCGACACGGTGGTGTGCAGCATCCGGCCGCCGCGCGAGGGCGAGAAATACTTTGCCCTGGTGAGCGTGGAAAGCATGAACGGCCGAACCGTGGAGGAGGTCCGCGACCGGGTGCCGTTTAGCCACCTCACGCCGCTTTTTGCCGACCACCGCATGAAGCTGACCACCAAGCCCACCCAAATCAGCACCCGCGTGCTCGATTTGTTTGCGCCCATCGGCAAGGGCCAGCGCGGCCTCATCGTGGCCCAGCCCAAAACCGGTAAAACGGTGTTGCTCCAGGAAATCGCCAACGCCATTGCCGAGAATCACCCCGAAGTATACCTCATGGTGCTGCTCATCGACGAGCGCCCCGAGGAAGTGACCGACATGGCCCGCACCGTGAAGGCCGAAGTGCTCAGCTCGACCTTCGACGAAACGGCCGACCGCCACGTAAAAATTGCCGAAATGGCGTTGGACAAAGCGCGTCGCCTCGTCGAGTGCGGCCACGACGTGGTGATTCTGCTCGACTCCATCACCCGCCTGGCCCGCGCTTATAACACGGTGCAGCCCAGCTCGTCGCGCATCCTTTCGGGTGGTATCGACGCCGGCGCGCTTCAGAAGCCCAAGCGCTTCTTCGGCGCGGCCCGCAACGTGGAGGGCGGCGGCTCGCTCACCATCATCGCCACGGCCCTCATCGAAACCGGCTCCAAAATGGACGAGGTTATCTTCGAGGAATTCAAAGGCACCGGCAACATGGAACTGCAGCTGGACCGCAAGCTGGCCAACAAGCGCGTGTTCCCGGCCATCGACATCCCGGCTTCCGGTACCCGCCGCGAAGACCTGCTGATGAGCAAAGACGAGCTGAACCGCGTGTGGGTGCTGCGCAAGTTCATGTCGGACATGACGGCCACCGAGGCCATGGAATTCCTCAAGGACCGCATCAAAGGCACCAAGGACAACGAAGAATTCCTGCTGGCCATGAACGGCTAATAGGTCGTTTTTTCAAAAACAAAAAGGCCCGTTGCAGCAATGCAGCGGGCCTTTTTGATGGTTTAAAACGTTGGCTAATTTCCTGAATTATTCAATTTATAAAAATAATTCAATTATCTGAATGGGGCCCGAAAAAGCCCGTTACATTGCTGTAACGGGCCATCGGTAGAATAATAATCGTGGATAATAATAAATGGACGTATAAAAATTGTCCACTTGGATAGCGCTAGATATCACGGAGCAAACTACAGGTCAAAGGAATAAATTCATCATCGCTGAAAATAAATTGCGCCCAGCCCGCACAAGCCGCCGGACGAGCAATAGGACCCTATTTTTGGCAGAAAATATTTGCGTATGAACCCCGAACCCATCGTCCAACTGCCCGAATTGCTCTACGTTCACGACCCGCTGTGCGGCTGGTGCTACGGCATGAGCCCGGTTATCAACCAGGTGCAGCGCGAGTTTGCCGGGCGCGTCGATGTGTCGGTGCTATGCGGCGGCATGGTACGCGGCGATGATGCCGGGCCGATTGGCGAGAGCTGGGAATACATCCGTCAATCCTTAGTGCAGGTGGAAGACGTGACCGGAGTGGAATTCGGCGAGCCGTTCAAGGCGCTGGGCGAGGCCGGCACTTACCACTACGACTCGGAGCCGCCGAGCCGGGCCATCGTGGCATTCCGCCACCTGACGCAGGACCCGGCCCGTGCCGTGGCCTTCGCCCACGCCGTGCAAACGGCCTTTTTTCGCGATGGTCAGGACTTGAACGCCGCCGCAACCTATGCGCCGCTGCTGGCCCCGTTCGGGCTGGACGAGGCCGAGTTTCTGCGCCGCTTTGCCTCGCCCGAAACGGCCCGGGCTGCGCAGCAGGAGTTTGCGGCCGTGGCCCGCATCGGCGTGCAGGGTTTCCCCACGGCCGTGGTGCGAATTGGGGAACAGGGCTACGTGCTGGCGCGGGGCTACCAGCCGTTTGAGCCGCTACGGGCGGGGCTGGAGCAGCTGCTCCAAGAGGAGTCGGGACGCTAGCATGGCCGTTACCGCACTCGCACGGTCTGCTTTTTCAGGGGCGACCAGGCAATCTGGCGGCGGTCTTCCTTGCCTTTCAGGTACTCGAAGCCGATGGCGTCGGGCCGTTTTTGCAGGTCATTCCAAGTAGCGCGGTCAAGGTTTTCGACACCGCCCGGGAATGCGGCTTTAGCGGCTACGGCCGGGGTATGGAACTGCGTGGGCAGGAAAAACCGGTCGATGCGCCGGAGCACGAAGGTTTCGCGCTCGGCGCGGGTAGCGGTGGGGCCTTTCAGCTCATACCCCAGGGCGGCTTCCAGGTCGGGCTCGGTCAGCATTTCGCGGAAAATAACCTGGCCGTCGGGGTCGGTGATGGTGAATTCGCCGGTGCCTTCGAGGATGGACGGGCCGCGAAATACGAGCTGGAATTTATCGGCCGGGCCTTTGGGACGGCTGAAATTGTGCGCCAGCCGCGCCACGCGCAGCGTATCGCTCACGGCCGAAACGGCTTTGGTGTGGGCGGTATCAGGGGCAGGCAGGGCGGAGCTGGTCGTAGCGGGCGGGCCGGTGGTGCCGGGCGCCTGGTGGTCGGCTATGCGGGAAACTGAGCCTTCGTTCACAACTGAAGGAGTGGAGTTGCAGGCGGCCAGCACCGGCAGCAACAGGAAGAGGCGGGTATTGCGCATGATAGGGACCAGTGAAGTAAAACTTCCCAATGATACGCGGCGCAGGGCGGCCATAGTTACCGCTGTCGGCGACCTGGCTCAACGCCAAAGCAGCATGGCAATAAAAGCCGCACTCAGGCACAGCGACGAAACCTGGTTCATTCGCATGGTGTGCTCGAAATCGGCGGCGCTTTCGTCCTCCCACACGGCCCAGGCCCAGCGGCTAAACAGTGCCACCACCGGCCCGGTGGCCACCAGAAAAATCAGTAATGGACGCATTTCCTGGCGTAGCCAGTAGGCCAGGCCCAGCGCCGCCGCGCCCGCCAGCAGCCCGATAGCCGCGAAAATAAACGTGCCCCGAATGCCCAGCCGCAGGCTCAGGGTGCGGTCGCCGCGCCGGGCATCTTCCTCGTGCTGATATACCTGCGTGAGCGGGTAGGAGCCGCACAAAAACAGCGTGCTGACCAGCGCCAGCAGCAAATTGGTTTTCTCGAAAAGCTGCTCCGACGTGGCTCCCACGCCCACCTGCGTCATCAACAACGTGAAGGCCCCCTGGAAAACCACCACCACCAGCGTGCTCAGTAGCGGGTATTTCTTTAGCCGAATGCCTTCGTAGCTGTAGGCCTTCGAGACCAACAGATAAGCCACCACCAGCACGGCGAAAGGCAGCGAAAGCAGCGCTGCCCCCGCCACGGCCAGCGCATCGAACAGCCATACCAGGTGCAGCAGCTCCGGCGTGACTTTGGGCGGCACTTTCAGGCCGCCGATGCTGCCTTCGTCCTTATCGTAGTAGGAGTTGTAGCCGTTGGAGGCCGGGTAAGCCAGCAGGTGCAGCACTATAAATACGCCCACAGCCCGCCACCCGCTCCACGGCCCGCGCAAGGCGCTCAGCCCAAACCAGAACACGGGCATGAGGTAAACGGAAAACGGGATGCGCAGTAGCGGCAGCGCCTTCTTGTAAGCAGTGAGCAAGGGTTCAGTTAGTTAGGCAGGGTCAAGGTAGCCGGCGGCCGCAAAGGTGAGCAAAAGCTGCAACAGAAACAGCCGCAACTTAGGCGTCATTGTTGCTGGCCGGTTGCGCAGCCCCAACCGGCCAGCCGATAAGGTACGTAACCTGCGGCCCCCACCAATGACGCTTTTTGCCCGCCTGCCAGGCGAATGCACCCGCCGGGTCGGCCACATGGGCCAGGGTCAGCAGCTCATCGACTGAATACATCCGCAGCAGCGACACCGACCCATCCCAGATGGTGCAGAGCGGAATGAGCGGAATCAGATAAGTAAAAAACAGCCGGCTGAGCCGGAATGGCCGAAAAAACGGCGTGAGCAGTAGCTGCGCCACCGGCAGCACCGTGAGGGCCAGCAGAAGTTCGGCCCAGTGCTTGCCCGCGCCCTCAAACACGCCGATGCCGGTGCCGGCCCGCACGGCATCGCGCAGCATGGCGGTGGCCGCGTCAGGCGGGAAGTGGTGGAAGGCCGAAAAAATGGTGCGGAAGCCCGCCAGCTGCGCAGGCACGGCCAAGGCATCCACCGACGCTGGCTCGAAGCCAATGGCCCCGTTGGTGCGGCGGGCGATGTCGGCCCAGGCGGCGGGCTGGGGGTAGAGGTCGGTGAGGGTGATGGTGGCGGGCTGGCCCAGGGTGTGCAGAGCTGCCAGTACGGTTTCGGTGCCGCCGCCGGCCCCGGCCCCCAGCTCCAGCACGCGGGTTTGGGCGGTGCGGGCGAGGCCCTCAGCTAGTAGCGGGGCAATGGGCCGGTAGGTGCCCAGCGCCGAAATCATAAAGCGCAGGTAGTCCATCATCCCCGCCCGGATGGCAGCCGGAAACCAGGGCAAGTCTTCAAATTCAAATAACCGTAGGCGAAGGTGCATAGGCCCTGTGATACGCAGAATAACGCAGGCAGTCGGTTCTTACACCCATTAGTTCAGGGAAGCCCTATGTGGGTCACGCCGCTAATTCCCAACATAGAAACGCTATCCATCAACTCGGAAAAGCCATTTCTGATATTCCAATCCTGTGGCAATAATAGCCCCCAAATAGAAGGGAAGTAGTAGCTCAACGATTGTTGGTGTGGACAAATTAAATTCCTGGTTGATGTAAACCACAAAGCCAACAGCGACTGTAAACAACCCGGTAACGGATAAAAAAGCGAGACAGATTCGCCCCTGTTTGCTTGGAAACTGTAAAACCCGCTTGAAAATGGGTACGGATAGGGGGATGGTCGGAAGAGAAATCCCAGCAGCAAAGAGACTGATTATTACAATCCATGCAAAGTTGCTTTCGCCCTTAGCAAATAGCCGCAATCCTAGTAGCAGCGTGCCTATAACATTCGATAAAAGCCACAGCATTGCGCTGTGCCTCCAAGGATGCTGCATTTGGATTAGGGGGTTCATTAGAATTATTTTATCTGAAGTGATGCAAACATACCAATTCTTTTCTTCAACTTTGCATCACAAAGCACTTCGATAATTATGAAGCCCGCCGCTGCTCCCGACCCGCTTGCTCAGCTCACCGAAATCCGCGCCATCATGGAGCGCAGCTCGCGCTTTTTGTCGCTTTCCGGCCTGAGTGGGGTAGGGGCGGGCGTGGTGGCGCTGCTGGGCGCGGCGGCCGGCCATTTCTACCTGCAAAGCCAGTACCCCAGCGAATACGGGCCGGCCGGCTACTCGCACCTGATGGCCAGTACCGCGCCGGAGCGACAGGCGGCGCTGCCGTTTCTGCTGCTGCTGGCGGGTAGCGTGATTGCGGCGGCGCTGCTGGTGGCATTTTTCTTCACCCAGCGCCGCACCCGCCGCGCCGGCCAGACGCTGTGGAGCGGTCCGGCGCGCCGGGTGGCCGTGGCGCTGGCGGTGCCGCTGGTGGCAGGCGGCTTGTTCTGCCTGCGGCTCTACCTGAGCGGCGATGCGGGCATGGTAGTGCCGGGGCTGCTGGTGTTCTACGGCCTCGCATTGCTCAACGCCAGCAAGTACACGCTGGACGAAATTCGCTGGCTGGGGCTCACCCAGATTGGCCTCGGGCTGCTGGCCATGCTGCAACCCGGCTGGGGCCTGCTTTACTTTGCGCTCGGTTTCGGCCTGGGCCACATCGGCTACGGCCTGCTGATGTATAACCGCTACGAGCGGACGGGCGCGGCGGCCCAATAACCTTTAGTATTCCGGTGAAGCACCTCATTCATACCCTCAACAAGGCTTTCGACCACCGCGTGCGGCTGGGCGTGATGGCCGTGCTGCTGGCTAATGATTCGGTGAGCTTCAACGACTTGAAAGAAGCCCTCGACCTAACCGATGGCAACCTGGCCAGCCACGTTGCGGCCCTCGAAAAGGCCGAATACGTGCTGGTAAGCAAGCAATTCGTCGGCAAGAAACCGAACACTACCTACACTGCTACTGCCGCCGGCAAGGCCGCTTTCCAACAACACCTGGCCACGCTGGAGAAGCTGTTGCGGCCCTGATTTTTTGAAAAGGAAGCCATCGAGGCTCTTTTTTTTGCGTCTATACTTTGTATTTCAAAGTTCTTTAACATGCGCGTCAAACTCATCCTGCCCGCCCTCACCGAAGCCACCAACCCGTATTGGCGGCCGATAAAGTATTCCCTGTTTCCGCCGCTGGGGCTGGCTACGCTGGCGGCTTACCTACCGACCGAGTGGGAGGCGGACTTGCGGGATGAACATGTGGAAACCCTGCGCCTCGACGACCAGCCCGACCTCGTCATCATCCAGGTGTATATTACCAACGCCTACCGCGCCTACGCGCTGGCCGACCACTACCGTGCCCGCGGGGCCTACGTGTGCCTGGGCGGCCTGCACGTAACCAGCCTGCCCGACGAGGCCGCGCCCCACGCCGACAGTATCTTCCTGGGGCCGGGCGAGGAAATATTCCCGCAGTTTCTGCGGGACTGGCAGGCCGGGCGGGCGCGGCCGCGCTACGTATCGGGGGCGGGGCGCACGCTGGCGGGCATTCCGCCCATCCGCCGCGAGCTGATTAAGCGGGAGCGCTACCTCGTGCCCAACTCCATTGTGGTGACGCGCGGCTGCCCGCATCACTGCGATTTCTGCTACAAGGACGCTTTTTTTCAGGGTGGCAAGAGCTTTTACACCCAGACGGTGGACGATGCCCTCGCCGAAATCGACCGCCTGCCGGGCCGCCACCTCTACTTCCTCGACGACCATTTGCTGGGCCACACGCGCTTCGCCGCGGGGCTGTTTGAGGGGATGCGCGGCATGGGGCGGCTGTTTCAGGGGGCCGCCACGGTGGACAGTATTCTGCGCGACAATGGTCTGCTGGAAAAAGCTGCGCAGGCGGGCTTGCGCAGCCTGTTTGTAGGGTTTGAGACGCTGAGCCCGGCGAACCTGAAAGCCAGCAACAAGCCCCAGAACCTGGGCCGCGACTACGCGGCGGCCATCCAACGGCTGCACGATTTGGGCATCATGGTGAACGGCAGCTTCGTGTTCGGGCTCGACGATGACCGGCCCGACGTATTCCAGCGCACCGTGGACTGGGCCGTGGGGCAGGGCATCACCACGGCCACCTTCCACATTGCTACGCCCTACCCCGGCACAGCGCTTTTCCAACGCATGGAGGCCGAAAACCGCCTGCTGCACCGCCGCTGGAACGAGTACGACACGCGCACCGTGGTGTGCCGCCCCGGTCCCCACCTCACCGCCCGCCAGCTAAAAGACGGCTACGACCAGGCCTACCGCGACTTTTATTCCTGGGCCAACATCACCAAAGCCAGCCTCGTGCACGACACGTTGCGCCACCAGCTCAAGCACTTTGCCTACGCCGGCGGCTGGAAAAAATTCGAGCCCCTCTGGAATTTCCTTATCAAGTCGCGCCACCTCGACGCGATGCGCCCGCTGCTCGAAGCCATCCTGAGCAAGGTGCGCACGAGTGCCGACCCCGCCGCCCTAAAGCCGCCCCTGGAGCCTGCTGACGCGGCCACTTTCCTGCCGCTGCCCGTGCTGCCGCACTAGGCTGCGCCACCGCGTGCCTGCCACCGGTTGGCGAAGCCATTTCCTACTCATTTGCATCACCTTTTTAGCTCATTTTCAATGAATCCTGTCTTTCCATTATCCGAAGGTTCGGACGCAGTTCCGCTGCAATCCGCCCCCGCAGCTTTGCTTTCAACCATCCAAAAAGTGCTGTTAACCTTGGGCGTGGTGCTGTTCGACTGGCTGTTCTGGCGCGAAGGCGGCGGAATAAACATGCTGGTGTTCACCGTATTCATCATTGCGGTGCAGCTGGTGCTGCTGCCGCGCTACGCGGCGGTGCGCCGCTCCGGCTACTTCTGGCTCATGGTGGGCGGCAGCCTGTTTGGGGCCGCCATGATGGCGGTGTACGGCTCGGCGGTAGCGGCGCTGGCCTGCATGGCCTCGGTGATGCTGCTGCTGGGCTACGTGAACCAGCCGCACCTGAAGCTGGTGCTATACGCCTTGCTCACGGCGGCTAACAGCCTGGCGCAAGCTTGGTTGCGGGTGTTGCAGAGCGTGCGCCCCCCGCGCAACACCGGGGCCGGCGTGCGCCGAAGCTGGTTCTACGGCCGCCTGTTTCTGGTGCCGCTGGGCATTCTGGGAGCCTTTCACCTGCTCTTCGCCGTAGCCAACCCGCGCTACGAGGCCCTGAGCGGCCAGGTGCTGGCGCAGCTCGGCGAGTGGCTGGCGCGGCTGCTGCCCGATATTTCCATTGGCCATTTGCTGTTTATCGCGCTGGGCTTTGTGGTAACGGCCGGGGTGGTCGTGGTGGTGCCGGTGTATTACTTCGCCGACCACGAGTCGCGCTTCGGCGAGTTCGTCCGGCGGCAGCGCGACCGGGTGGCCTCCTTCGGCGTGCGCCGGCCCGATTTCAGCTTCCGCACTACCCGGATGCTCGATTTGCGCAAGGAGTTTCTGGCCGCCGCCGCAGTCTTCGGGCTGGTGAATGTGCTGCTGCTGGCAGTGAATGCCATTGATATCAATTGGCTCTGGTTTGGGTTTGAGCCCGCCCCGGGCTTCGACCTGGCCCAGTTCGTGCACGAAGGCACTTACGTGCTCATCTTCAGCATCCTGCTCGCCATGAGCATTGTGCTGTGGTTCTTCCGCCGCAATCTCAATTTCTATCAGCCCGGCTTGCCGTGGCTGCGCTGGGGCGCCACCGTGTGGGTGGTGCAGAATGCCATCCTGGCCATTTCGGTGGGCCTGCGCAACTACTACTACATCCTGAACAGCGGCATCGCCTACAAGCGCATCGGCGTGTGCTTCTTTCTGCTGCTGGTATTTTTTGGGCTGGCCACGGTGCTGCTCAAAATCTGGCAGCGCCGCTCGGCCTACAGCCTCATACGCCTCAATTCGCTGGCCGTGTACGCGGTGCTGCTGCTGCTCGCCGCCGGCAACTGGGAGGTCTGGATTGCCGAATACAATCTCCAGGCCCGCTTTCGCAGCATCGACGTGGGCTTTCTGCTGGCCATGCCCGGCCGCACGCTGCCCACCCTGGTGGCTCACCGCGGCCGCCTGGATGCCGCTCACCTCACCACCGAGGATGAATACGGCAATGCCACCACCATCACAGCCGCTGCCGCGCAGCAGCAACTCAACGTGGCCGTGGCCAACTGGCGGGCGCACCACGAGGCCCAAACCGGCTGGCAAGGCTTCACCTACGCCGACTGGCGGGCGTACCAACTATTGAGCGGCCATGAATAAGCTAATCCACACGGCCCCGCCGTCGGGCCTGCTGCGCTGGCTGGGCAACAGCCTTGCCTGGACCGCCGTCTGCCTGCTGCCCTGTGCCGCCTTCTGGTATTGGGTGATGGAGGTGAAGGATGCCAACTGCCGCTCCTGCGGCACCACGGCGCTGCTTACGCCGCTCGCCATTGTGGTAGTGCTCGGCTCGAAGGCGTTTCTCACCCGGGCGTTTGCCGGCTCGACCTCTTTGTTTCAACAAGCCCGATGGGATGATTGGACCACCACGGTGGCCTTCGGCTGGCTCCTGGTGCTGCGGCTAATCCTGATGGCCTGGCTGCTGCTGGACCTGGGCATCGTGATTCTGATGCTGTTCAGCTGGCTGGACGACGGCAAGTCCTGGAGTGTCTAACCTGAATTTTTAACGCTTTACCAACTCACGCAATGCTTCCGCAATTTGCTCTCACCTTCCTTGGCGTCCTGTTCTGCATCGGCGATGTGGCCGCGCTGGGCCTGCTGCTGGCCTGGCAGGAGCGCGCCGCCTCGCCCGATGCCCGCTGGCGGCGCCTGATACGCGGCGTGCTGCCGGCCACCATTGTGCTGCTGGCGCTGCTGCTGCTGGCCTTCACCCAGCTCATGCTGCTGTGGTCGCGGCAGTAGGGGCGGCCATATCCATCACCAACATGAATGCTAACAAATGGAATTGGCTGCCGCCTTGGCCCGTGGTGCCGCCGCGGCTGCGGTTCACGGCGGCGGGTGTGGTAGTGGCGGGTTTCAGCATCCATTTTCAAAATGAAATATGGCCGCACTACGCTAAAGCCCAACAGTGGAGTTGGATTGTAATGGGGCTTCTGCTTGAGGCTGCTGGTGTTCAAATAATCCAGTTGCTTACGGCTTGGGTGCGAGGATACCGTGGCCCCGTCTGGGCCCCGCTATTGATGTGGGGGATAGTGTTGCCCATTTATGGCGTGGTGGCGCTCATGATGCTGGGTTTTGTCCCGTTTCTTTTCTTTGGCTTGGGAAGCATTACACAGGATTAGCTGTAGTTCGGAAAGCGCAACCTACTTGTGGGAATCATTTCTGGGTATTGCCCAATCAGGGGATTATGTAAACTGCCACTGCGCCAAATTGTGAAAAGTATTGACATAAAATGCCTATTAAGGCTCAATGGTTGACTTTTCAGCAGTGTTTGCAGCCGCAGGATGAAAACCTAAAAACTTGAAATAATGATTTATTAGAGATTATTGTTTAGCTTGGCGGCCCGTTGGGCTTCCCATCCTGAGAACGGCCCGCTACGGCACCATCATCGCCTATACCACATGGCCCGTAAGCTGCTTCTGACTGTGCTCATCATCGCCCTGCTCTTCGAGCTGGCGCTGACGGGGGGCGCGTTTTTCGCACCGGCTTTCACGCTAAAGCAGTTCGGGGTGACGTATGGCCCCGATACCACGTTTCTGGCTTACCTCGTGGCGTGGCTGCTGCTGTTTGTGTCGCTGGTAGCGGCTGTGGCTGTGGTGCAGGTGGTGCGGCGCCGGCCCGGCTTCGCTACCTGGTGCTACCTGCTGGGCGTGTGGTGGATAGGCATCGGCGCGGGTATTTATTTCGCCTTCGGCAAACCCGACAACTTGTTGCTGGATTCCGTAAAAGGACTGTTGATTATCGTCCTCACGTGGCGCTGCCAGGCCTCGCGCACCATGGCGCGGCGTTACTAGCCGAAGCTCAGTATCTTGGGGCCAATTAGCCGCTCTGCATTGTCCCGCCCTATGCCCACTTCTCACTTGCACCCGCTGGCCGTCGTTCCGAAAATCTCGCGCTTTGGCCGGGCCTTGGCCGGCGCGCAGGTACTCAAGGAAACGCTTAGCATCATCTTTCTGGGCCTGCCTTTGGTAAAGGCTGCGCCGCTGGTGCTGCTGTCGGCGCTGCCCGGCGTGGCGCTGTACCTGCTGCATTGGCAATTGGCATTGGGGCGCGTGGGGCGCGTGTTTGCGGCGGCGGTGTGGGGCTTCACCCTGATTGATGAGCTGTGGGGCCTGTTGCTGTTTCAGGAATTGGACTCGCCCACGCGGGGCCAGATTCGTTTGCTGCACTGGAGCTATTTCCTGGGGCTGGGCATTATCCTGTTGGCCTTGGGCGAGTTGGGCTGGCGTTGGCAGCGCCGCCGCGTCAAGGCCCAGCGCAACGTGCACCATAAAGCCATTCTGACGGCCCGGCAGCGCCACTAACATCAGGCCGGAGTACGTCGCCCGATTTGCTTTATCGGGCGCTTAATCCGGACTATTGGGGCGAGGGTCTGGTATATTTGCCGTTCTTCGCGGCGGGACTTCGGCCCCGTCACCCACTTGCCGCCTCGCATGGCCGACCTCAAAACGTCTCCTTCTGCTTCTTCTTCCGGCGCTAAATCCAAGCCGCCGCGCCGCCGCTGGCCGCTGCGGGTGGCCAGCTGGGCCTGGGTGCTGTTCGGTTTAGTTGTCATTCTGTTTCTGGTGTACCCGTTTCTGGTGAGCACCAATTTCATGTTCCTCTTTGGCAAATCGCCCAGCCTGGCCGATTTAGAGAACCCCAAAGTAGAGCAGGCCTCGGAAATATATACTTCGGACGGGGTCCTGATTGGCAAGTATTTCCGCGAAAACCGTTCGCCGGTGCCGCTCAATAAGATGTCGCCCGTGCTCATCAAGGCGCTTATTGCCACCGAGGACGTGCGCTTCTACAAGCACTCGGGCATCGACCTGGAGGCCGTACTCGGCGGGGTGTTTTCGTCGTTGCGCGGCGAGAAGCGCGGCGGCTCCACCATCACCCAGCAGCTGGCCAAAAACCTCTACAAAATCCGCCGCCAGCAGAGCCGCGGCGCGCTGGGCTACATCCCGGTGGTAAGCACCATCGTGGCCAAAACCAAGGAATGGCTCACGGCCGTGGACCTGGAGCAGCGCTACACCAAGGAGGAAATTCTGCGGATGTACCTCAACACCGTGGAGTACGGCTCCAGCGCGTTCGGCATCAAAGTGGCGGCCAAAACCTTCTTCAATACCTCGCCGGATAGCTTGAAACCCGAGCAGGCGGCCATGCTGGTGGGCGTGCTCAACAACCCCACGGCCTACAATCCCAAGTTCCACCCGGCCGCCGCGCTGCGCCGCCGCAACGTGGTGCTCGACCGCATGGCGCAGGCCGGCGTGCTGCCCCAGGCCGAAATCACGGCCCTCAAAGCCACGCCCATCGTGCTCGACTACCACGTCGAAAAGCACATCGACGGGCCCGATACCTACTTCCGCAGCGCCATCAGTCAGTTTGTGGATGCGTGGTGCGACAGCACGGGCCACGACATGTACCGTGACGGCCTCAAAATCTACCTCAGCATCGATTCGCGGATGCAGGCCCACGCCGAAGAAGCCTTGCACGAGCGCATGAAGGCCTTGCAGCGCCAGTTCGACAACTTCTGGAAGAACAAGGGCAAAGACCCGTGGGTGGACGACGAAGGCAACGTCATTCCCGACTTCATCATGACCCAGATGAAGCGCACCGAGAGCTACAAAACCCTCGCCAACCATTATCGAAACCAGCCGCAGCGCCTGGATTCGGCCCTGAACGCCAAGCGGCCGATGAAGGTATTCACCTGGAAGCACGACGACAACGACACCACGCTGGTGATGTCGCCGCTCGATTCGCTGGCCTACTACAAGCACTTTCTGCAGTCGGGCATGATGTGCATGGACCCCTTCACCGGCCACATCAAGGCCTGGGTGGGCGGGCTCGACTACCGCTTTTTCAAGTACGACCACGTGAAGCAGGGTAAGCGCCAGGCCGGCTCCACGTTCAAGCCCTTCGTGTACCTCACGGCCCTCGACAATGGCTACTCGCCCTGCGACCGCATCCGCGACCAGCGCGTGACCATCAAATACGTTGAAAACGGCAAGCCCATGGAATGGAAGCCCGACAACGTGACCCGCGAATACACCGGCATCAACATGACGCTGCGGCACGCTATGGCCCGCTCCGTGAACTCGGTGACGGCCCAGCTGACCGAGAAAGTAGGTTGGGACAACGTGGCCAAATACGCCCACAAAGTCGGCATCACCTCGCCGCTGCTGGCCGTGCCCAGCATCGGCCTCGGCTCGGCCGGCGACGTGAGCGTGTACGAAATGGTGGACGCCTACAGCACGTTCATGAACACCGGTTTCCGCTCCGACCCGCGCCTCGTTACGCGCATCGAGGACCGGAACGGCAACGTCATCAAGCAATTTGACCCCGTGCAGCATCGCGCCATCCCGGCCGAAACCGCCTGGCTGATGACCTACATGCTGCGCGGCGGCATGGAAGAGCCCGGCGGCACCTCCCAGGCCCTATGGGACTACGACCTCTGGCACAACGACAACCAGATTGGCGGCAAAACTGGCACCACCTCCAACTACTCCGACGGCTGGTACATGGGCATGACCAAGGACCTGATGACCGGCGTGTGGGTGGGCGGCGAAGACCGCAGCATCCATTTCACCGGCTCGCAGCAGGGCGAGGGCGGCCGCACGGCCCTGCCCATCTTCGGCAAGTTCATGGAGAAGGTTTACAAGGACAAGGAACTGGGCTACACGCCCGGCCACTTCCCGCAGCCCACCGTCAAAATCACTAAGAAGTATAACTGCGTGTCGCCCGAGGAGCCCAGCCGCCGCCGTGCCGAAGCCGTGGACACCATCGCCGCCGACAACCTCTTGGAGCAGATGAATAACGGGGGTAGCATCCCGGATAGTTTGAAGGGCGGGCGCTAGCGCACAATGTATTCGGGTGCGATATCTGCATTTTCCAGTTTTCCGCCAGCTATTAATAGCTGATTGAGTGCTTTAAATGAGGCGCTACGACTTGCGATTTTTAGGAAATCAGCCTGCTTAAAATCACCGGCTAAGTAGGAAGTCATTGCCTCCTTAATGGCCAGAAAACGAGGGTTATCGCTATACTGAATCTGGATTTGTTTTTCTTGAGAAACAAACTCAACGTAGTAGGAAGGCCAGTCAACTTGAGGAAGCATGTGCCGGCAAAATGCATCTGGTAGAAACAGCAGCAACTCGATGGCTTCATCGCGCGGAATAGAATTCGCACAAAACAGATTTACTACTTCCTCGTCCTCAAGATGCCCGTTGCTGTTGGCCACTAAGGCAATTGCTCTTCTCGTATAAGCAGGAAACTCAATCGGCATCGTGCTCATCGATATTGATTGAGAAGGGTTGCTTCCGAAAAGTTTTTTAAAGAAATTTTTCACGAGAATTGATGGGTGTTGAGCAAGCAAAACAAAGCTTCTTGCCATCATCGTATCGCCAGCCGTGGCCATCGGCTGTCTCCTACGCTACTCCGCCCCGTACAGCGCCTCCAGTGCCCCGCGCAGCTCCGGATACTCGTAGGTGAAGCCCTGCGCCAGCACCTTAGCCGCACTCACGTTCTGCGATGCCAGCACCACCTCGCTCATCTCGCCCATGGCCAGCTTCAGGCCGAAGGCCGGCACTTTGGGTAAAATCAGCGGGCGGTGCAGCACCTCGGCCAGCACTTCGGTGAAGGCCTGGTTGGTGGCGGGGTAGGGGGCCACCGCGTTGTAGGTGCCGCGCCAAGTCGGGTCTTCCAGCATAGCGATGAACAGGCGGCATAAGTCGTCGAGGTGAATCCAGGACATGTATTGCTTGCCGCTGCCCAGCGCCGCGCCCGCGCCCAGCTTCACCGGCCGGGCAATCTGGGGTAAGGCCCCGCCCTCTGTGCTCAGCACCACGCCAATGCGCGGAATCACCGTCCGGATACCCAGCGCCGCGATGGGTGCGGCCGCCAGCTCCCACTGCTGCGACACATCAGCCAGAAAATCGTTGGTGGGCACTGCCGGGGGCGTTTCCTCCGTCACCAGCTTGTCGCCGGCATCGCCATAAATCCCCACCGCCGAGGCCGAAATCACGGCCTGCACGTGGTGGCCGGGCTTGGCCAGCTCGCGGGCCAGCAGGGCCAGGCCGCCCAGCCGGCTGGTCATAATCTCGCGCTTGCGCTCGTCGGTCCACTTGCCATCGGCCACGCTGGCCCCGGCCAGGCTCACAATGTAGTCGGCGTACGGAATGGCTGCCTCGTCAATCGTGCCCGCCTGCGGGTCCCACCGGAAGCTGCGGAAGTGGCTGCTCTTGGCCGGCTCGCGGCTCAGCAGCGCCACCTCGTAGCCGCTATCAATCAGCATTTCGGCCAGGCGGGTGCCAATGAGGCCGGTGCCGCCGGTAATGAGGACTTTACGAGGTGAGTTATCGGTCATGGCTAGTATTTCGAACAAAAGTAAAACCGCCCTTCTTCCCCGCCGCCACCCCAGCCAGCTAGCCCGAGTGACAGCTTATCTAACCCGTCAGAACTATTTCCCAATCTGCCGCAGAAACTCCCGCCGCAGCGCTTCGTCCTCAGCAAAACGCCCGCCATATTCGCTGGTCAGCGTCGAGCTGCTGGTGTCGTTCACGCCCCGGCTCATCACGCAAAGGTGGTCGGCTTCGATGAGCACGGCCACATCGTCGGTGCCCAGGCTTTGCTTCAGCTCCTCGGCAATCTGGCGCGTGAGGCGCTCCTGCACCTGCGGCCGGCGGGCGTAGTACTGCACCACGCGGTTGAGCTTGCTCAGCCCCACCACGTGGCTGCCCGGCAAGTACGCCACGTGCGCCTTCCCGATAATGGGCACGAAATGGTGCTCGCAGCACGAAAAAAGCGTGATGTCGCGCTCCACCAGCAGCTGGTGGTAGTCGTAGCGGTTGTCGAACATGCGCACCTCGGGCCGGTTCTTCGGGTCGAGGCCCTTGAACCATTCCTGCACGTACATTTTGGCCACGCGGCGCGGCGTGCCGGCCAGGCTGTCGTCGGTCAGGTCGAGGCCCAGCTCGCGCATAATGGCCTCGAAATGGCCGCTGATGGCCGTAATCTTGTCCTCGTCAGTGCGCGCAAAGGCGTCATCGCGAAGAGGAGTGCGCAAGCCCGCAGGCAGATGGGCGTCGGTGGCCGGAACCGGTCCGGAAGGTTTATCCATGATATTCCACAAAGTTACGGTCCGTCTCGTAGAGCGTGACCGAGAGGGCCAGGGCCGCGTCCAGGTGCGGGCGCAAGCGCTGCCAAATTACCACGGCGATGTTTTCGGCCGTGGGGTTCAGATGCCGGAACTCTTCCGTATCCAGGTTCAGGTTGCGGTGGTCGTAGCGGTTGAGGATTTCGTGCTTGATGAGGTCGCTCAGCCGTTTCAGGTCGTACACGTAGCCGGTTTCCGGGTCGATTGCGCCAGTCAGCCGCACGGTCAGGTTGTAGTTGTGGCCGTGAAAATGCGGGTTATTGCACTTGCCAAACACCCGCTGGTTGTGGGCATCGTCCCAGGCAGGATTGTGCAAGCGGTGGGCAGCGTTGAAATGCTCGGTTCGGCAAACGGTTATCAGCATAGGCGGCTACAACCTCAGATTGCGATACTTTGTTGCGCTGCCCGGCGCCGAACTGGTAGTATTCTGAGTTTGTGGAGTCGCAATAATAAACTTTTGTAGAATTTAATGTGGCCCTGATATGATTTAATCAACAAAAATGGCATTATTCTGAAAAAAGTACGGGTTCGCAGAAGTTGCATAGAATAAAGGTCCTAAATTTGAAAAGCCGGACAACGGTACCCCTAGCAAAGGCTTTCTGACCGACCATTTTTAATGCTTTCATAAGTTTTTATTCCCATGAAACGAAGCGTACTAATTCTAATCCTGATATGCCTGGCCACGCTGGGTAGTTATGCCCAGAAATCTCCTGTTGATGAGGCAGATAAGTCAATCAACAGCATCCCCCGCAAAGGCCAGCAGGTGAGCATGCAGCTCGATAACCGCCGCGTAGAAGCCGCTTGGCTCAAGCAGTTAGGCGACAAGTTTGGCAGCAAGCTCAAGAACAACAAAGGCGTGCTCACGCTGGACGGCGTCGTTATCGAAGAAATTGCACCCAACCCGATTCGGGTTATCAGCAAGGTCGACGCTACGCCCACCGGTACCACCGTGTGGTGGAGCATTGACTTGGGCAATGCTTACCTCGGCAAGGAGTCGACGCCCGTGCAGTGGAAATCGGCCGAGAAGTACCTGAAAGACTTCGCCCGCATGATGTACCGCGAAGACCTGGTTTCGCAGATTTCGGAAGCCGAGCGTGCCCTGGTGGCCTCGCAGAACAACCACATGGCCGTTATCGAAAAGGCTAACACCATCAAAAAGGACATCGAAAAGAACAAGGCCCGCAAGCTGGAAATCCAGCAGATGCTGGCCGCTAACGCCGCCGAACTCCAGCAGTTCAACAACCTCATCGACACCAACCTGAAAGAGCAGGAGGCGGCCCGCGGCGATATTGTGAACATGCGTGTGGCCCTCGAAGCCGTGAAGGACCGCCTGAACAAAATTGAGTAGCGCCACGCTGGCCCCGGCCGACAAATCCTCCTAAAACAAAAAGCCCCGCCTTCACCGGCGGGGCTTTTGTTTGCCCGGCAGCCAACCCTGCCGGCTCAACTACGTTGGCAATAAAGGCAGTAGCTAGTGCCGTATTATCCCAACCCAAGACGCCCCAGCCATGGAAAAGACCGAAGTTCAAAACCAGGTACACCTCGATAGCGCCATCCACCTCCTCACCGGCGACCTCTCCGAAGTAACCGACCGCGCCGGTCTCGACAATCAGCTTCAGCGCTGGATTGAGGATTTGAAAGACGCCAACAACCCCGCTTTTCACCAGCTGGTAGTTGACCTGCAAGCGTTGAAGGCGCACTTCGGCAGCGGCTCGCTCGATGTGAACGTGATTGCTCCGCTGCTGGCTCGTTTGGGCACCAACACAATCCAGGCGGCCAACTTCGCCGAAGGCAACACGGCCCCGCGGGTAGCCAAACTGGGCGAAACCCTATCAGCCGTGGCCGCGCAACTGAAAGGCGGCTCCGTAACCCCTGACGGCACCGTGCCGCAGGATATGTCGTCGCACGACTAAACTGCCCGTTCAGCGCCAGCTGGTGCTACTACAAACCTAAAAAAGCCGGCCCCACGCATGGGGCCGGCTTTTTTATTATTCAACAACCCAAAGGTTGCGGCAATGCTTATGCTACGGGAGCCTTGGCTACCACGTTCAAGCGACGCTCTTTGATACGAGCCTGCTTGCCCGAGAGGCCGCGCAGGTAGAACAGACGGGCACGACGTACTTTACCGCGACGGATAACCTCGATTTTCTCGATGTTAGGCGACAGCAGGGGGAAGATACGCTCGGTACCGATTTGGTTCGAAATCTTGCGAACGGTGAAGGTTTCGCCGTTCGAGCTGGGGTTACGACGCTGCAACACCACGCCCTGGAACTGCTGAATGCGCTCCTTGGCACCTTCACGGATTTTCACGTGCACGTTAATCGTGTCGCCGGCGGCGAACTGGGGGAAGCTGGCGCGGCGCTCCTGCGATTCGGCCTGGATAAAGTCAAGTAGTACGCTCATGGCTGAGAAAATTGCGAAAGACGGCGCCGCCGTCGGGAATTAGTATTTTATCGAAACGGAGCGCAAAGATAGCGCTTTCAAGTGATGATAGCAAGGGGTTTGTAGAACATGATTTAGCTTGTTCCCTGATTTGCTGTTAATTCAAGCGTATTTCAGGGGGTGGAACAAGCCAAAGCCGGTGCTACGAGAGCAAATCGGGGCGGCGGGCCTGGGTACGGGCCAGGGCCTGGTCGTGCCGCCACTCTTCAATTTTGGGGGTGTTGCCCGAAAGCAGGATTTCCGGTACGGCCTGCCCGCGCCACTCGGCCGGCCGGGTGTAGATAGGCGGAGCCAGCAAATCATCCTGAAACGAGTCGGATAAAGCGGATTCTTCGTTGCCCAGCACGCCAGGCAGCAGCCGCACCACGGCATCAACCAGAATAGCTGCGCCGAGCTCGCCGCCGCTCAGCACGTAGTCGCCCACGCTGATTTCGTGGGTGATGTAGGTCTGGCGAATGCGCTCATCGATGCCCTTGTAGTGGCCGCAGAGCATGATGATGTTCTGCATCAGCGAGAGGCGGTTGGCCAGCGGCTGGCGCAGGGTTTCGCCATCGGGCGTGAGGTAGACGATGGCGTCGTAAGCACGCTGAGCCATCAACTCATCCATCCACGCCGCAATGGGCTCGACGCGGAGCACCATACCAGCGCCGCCACCAAACACGAAGTCATCAATCTGGCCGTGCTTGTTGATGGCTTTATCGCGTAGCTGGTGTACGTGGATTTCGGCCAGGCCTTTGTCCTGCGCCCGCTTCACGATGGAATAGGCAAAGGGGCTGACCAGCAATTCCGGCAGACAGGTGAGGATATCGATTCTCATGAAAGTAGCGCGGACTTTTAGTCCGCGAGTCGGTCAATGCATTCGGAGTTTGTTGCCCGCGGACTAAAAGTCCGTGCTACTCGGCTTCGTCAGCTTCGTCCTGCTGGCGGGTGCTGGGCTTGAGGTACACGTCGAGCAGGCCGTCGGGCAGGTTTACGTAAATCTCCTTTTTGGCATGGTCGGCGTGGCTAATCAACTCATCGACTACAGGAATCAGGACTTCCTGGCCCTGGTAGCGCATGGCCAGCATGTCCTGCTGGGGCAGCTCATAAAAATTTTCCACGGTGCCCAAGGTGCCCAGATTTTCATCAACCACCGAGAAGCCGATAACGTCATGGAAATAGAACTGGTCGTCTTTCAGCTCGGGCAGGGCGGCCAGGGGCAGGTGCAGTTGGGAGCCGCGCAGGGGCTCGGCTTCCTCAATTCGGTCGATGCCGCGTAATTTGAGAAGCACCCTGTTGCCGGACTGGGGCTGCACCTTTTCAATCTGGTGCTCCACCAGCTTGGTGGGGGCACCGGCCAGGGTGAGGTACACCGTTTTGAGCTTGGTGTAGGCCGCAACATCGTCCACATCGAAGTGCGCCACCAGGTGGCCGCGCAGGCCGTGGGTTTTGATGAGATAGCCGAGCTGATAGGTTTCGTCGAGCGTCATGATAGGGGAGAGGGATAACGAAAAAGCGTTTGGGGTTGCCAGCCGGTCCGGCTCACAACTCCCAAACGCTTTCGGTTTTCAGGTACCTAAAAACTACTCGGCAGCAGCTTCGGTAGCTTCTTCAGCCGGAGCCTCGGTGGCTTCGTCGGCAGCCGGAGCATTAGCAGCCAGCAGCGCAGCAGCTTTCTGACGCTGAGCTTCGGCGCGAGCCTCTTTTACCTTGGTTTCGGCGTCGAAAGCAGCTTTCTTGGCGGTAGCCTTGGCATCAACGAGGCCGGTGCGCTTGCCTTCGATTTTGGCATCTTTCTCGTCTTTCCAGGCGCTGAAACGCTGGTCAGCAACTTCCTGGGTGATGGCACCCTTGTCAACACCCAGCTGGAGGTGACGACGGTAGAGCACGCCGCGGTAGCTGAGCATGGCCCGAACGGTGTCGGTGGGCTGAGCACCGGTCATCATCCAGTAGAACGCGCGGTCGGCGTCGTAGTTGATGGTGGCGGGGTTGGTTTGGGGGTTGTAGGTGCCGAGTTTCTCGATGAAACGGCCATCGCGGGGAGCGCGGGCGTCAGCTACTACGATGTCGTAAGTCGCGGCCTTTTTGCGGCCACGGCGGGCGAGGCGGATTTTAACTGCCATAAACCGGTGGGGTTGTGTGACGGAGCTCGTCCGTCGGGTGAGGGTTTCCCGAAATTGGGAGTGCAAAGGTAGCGTTTGTTCAGGGCATTAGCTAGTCAGGAAACAAAAAAAGCCCTGGCGCGCAGCCAGGGCTTTCTTAAAATTTCAACCGATGATTACGCGGCTATGGCTTCGCGTTTGGGTTTGGCCAGTTTGGAAATGGCGCTCAGGTTCATGTTTTTGCGCTTCACCTTGATGATGCCCACTTTGTCGAGGCCCCAGATGGCGACGTAGGTGGGGTCGAATTCCCACCATTTCACGCCGAAGTTGACGCGCATGGGCAGCTTGTGGTGGTTATTCTGGAACAGCTCGCCAAAGGCCAGGAAATCCAGCGCCAAGGTGTTGCGCGATTTGTCGCGGTTGTCGAAGTTCTGGTAGCCGTATTTATGGCCGCCCCAGTTCACGATGGCACCGTGAATAGGCCCCATCAGGAAGTGAATGGGCAACAGCAGGTACTGCCACCACGCCGTGGCAAAGTTGATGTAGAACAGCACGTAGGCCGTGCCCCAGCCGAGGCGCGAATACACGGTGCCGCCAAATTTATCGAGCCAGTTCCACTCGGGAATGTCGCCTTCGAAGCGCTTGGCACCATCGTGGTTGTGGTTCACTACGTCGTTGTAAATCACCTTGGTCTTCCACATCATATCGAACGCGTTGTTCGAGAAGTGGGGCGAGTGCGGGTCCAGCTCGGTATCGGAATAAGCGTGGTGCATGCGGTGCAGCAGCGCGTAGGCCCGGGGCGAGAGGAAGCTGCTGCCTTGGCAGATGTAGGTGAACAGGAAGAAAAACTTCTCCCAGAACTTGTTCATCGTAAACATCTTGTGCGCCGCGTAGCGGTGCAGATAAAAAGTCTGGGTGAACAGCGACAGGTAATAGTGAGCAACGAAGAAAATCAGAATAGCCATAAAAGCTGGAATAGGGAAGCTGACCGCACAAGCAAAAGTGCCAGGCTTAGGTTCAGCAGTGACAATACAAAATTACGGCCGGGGTGAGCGCAGCGGGATTTTCGGTCCGGGAAGGCCAAAATCTTGCACGTAGTGCGAGCTTTTAACACGTAGTGCGAGCTTTTAAATCGCAAGCCTTTTGACCCGAAGTGATGCTCGCAGACTAAAAGTTCGCGCTACTTGTAGTACTCGCGGGCGGCGTCCCAGTGCGAGGCATCGGGCAGCGGGGCCACGAAATTCATCAACTCTTTCGTGACGGGGTGCTGCAATTGCAGCTGGCGGGCGTGCAAGGCAATGCTTACGTCGGGCAGCGGGGCGATGAAGCCGTATTTCACGTCGCCGATGATGGGCGTGCCAAGGCCGGTGGCCAGCTGGGTCCGAATCTGGTGGGGGCGGCCGGTGACGGGGTTTACCTGCAATAAATAGCGGTTGCCGGCAGGCCCGAGCAACTCGTAGCTCAGCTCGGAGCGCAGGCCCTGGCTGTGCTTTTCGGGGTAAGCTTTGGTGACGTTGCGCACGGTGTCTTTCACCAGCCAGTGCACCAGGGTGCCGCTCTCGGGCACGGGTGGGCGGCCGGTGAGGGCCCAGTAGGTTTTGTGAATTTTGTCGTCGCGGAACATCTCGTTCAGGCGGCTCAGAGCCTTGCTGGTCTTGGCCAGGATGACGATGCCCGACACCGGCCGGTCGATGCGGTGGCACACGCCCACAAAGGCCTCGCCGGGCTTCTTGTACTTGAAGCGCAGGTATTCGGCAGCTTTTTTGGAGAGGGGCTCGTCGCCGGTGGCATCGCCCTGCACGAGGATGCCGGCGGGCTTGTTGATGACGAGCAGGTGGTTGTCTTCGAACAGAATTTCTCTGCCTTCGGACCAGAGGTTGGGACGATTCACGCGGCGGGAACGGGCGGGATATTGGACTATTGGCAGGAGCAGGCCAGCGCCCCTCGGGGGCTACTGCACGACATCAGACCACACGCACCGGGTGCTCCGCTCCTGCTGTTGATGGGACGAAGATACGAAGCTGGGCGGGAGTACGCAGAGTAATGGCTGCCATCCCGAACGCAAAGAAGGACCTTACCACGGCTGAACAATTCGTTCGGGCGTAGCAAGGTCCTTCTTTGCGTTCGGGATGACAAACAGGAATTAATACCCTTCCTCCTTGCTTGGGAATTCGCGGCTCTTCACATCGGCCACGTAGTGTTGCACGGCCTCGGTCATCACGTCGTGCAGCTCGGCGTAGCGGCGCAGGAAACGGGGTTTGAACTCTTTGGTGATGCCCAGCAGGTCGTGCACCACCAACACCTGGCCGTCCACATCGGGGCCGGCGCCGATGCCGATGACGGGAATGGTGAGCTCTGCGGCCACTTGCTTGGCCAGGGCAGCCGGTATCTTTTCGAGCACCAGCCCAAAGCAGCCGATTTCCTGGAGCAGGCGCGCGTCTTCGAGGAGCTTCTTGGCCTCGGCTTCTTCCTTGGCGCGCACGCTGTAGGTGCCGAATTTGTAGATGGACTGCGGCGTGAGGCCAAGGTGGCCCATGACCGGGATGCCGGCCGTGAGAATGCGCGTGATGCTGTCCTTAATCTCGGCCCCGCCTTCGAGCTTGATGCCGTGGGCGCCCGATTCCTTCATGATGCGGATGGCCGAGCGCAGCGCCTCCGACGAGTTGCCCTGATAAGAGCCAAAGGGCATGTCGACCACCACGAAGGCGCGCTTCACGGCGCGCACCACGCTCTGGGCGTGGTAAATCATCTGGTCGAGGGTGATGGGCAGGGTGGTTTCGTGGCCGGCCATGACGTTGGACGCCGAGTCGCCCACGAGCAGCACATCAACGCCCGCGCCGTCGAGAATCTGGGCCATCGAGTAGTCGTAGGCGGTGAGCATGGAGATTTTTTCCCCCCGCTCTTTCATGGCGAGCATCTGGTGGGTGGTGATGAGTTTGACTTCCTTGTGCTGAGACATGGCGGGCAGGCAGGTTTGCGAGATAAAAAGCCGTTTGGCGGGGCAAAGCTGGCAACAATTTCGTTAGCCCGCGCCGCGCGCCCAGCAAAAAGCCCCTGGCCGAAGCGCAGGGGCTGAAAACGAAATGTACCGTTTAGCTTGGGCTTACTGATACTGGGCGTAGCGGTTGCGGTTCAGCTTGAGGTCCTGCAACAGGCTGCTCTTGGCCGCGATGGTGAAGTTGTAGCCCTTGAGCTGGCCGAAGGGAATCCAGGTCCCGTTAATCTGCCAGCAGTGCAGGTCGCGGAAGAACGACACGGTGGGAAAGGTAACGGCCGCACTGGTGAAGTCATACCCAAAGCCGGTGGTGAAACGCAGGTTTTCGGTGAGTTTGATGGAGCCATCGGCCCGGATGTTGTTGAGGGCCAGGATGGGCGGGCGCTTGTTGGCCGATGTGAGGGGCACCGCGTTGGTCGTATAGCCGGCCGAGTACGACAGGTTAAGCTCCCACGGAATGTCAAAATCGACGTAGTCGGCGTAGTAGTTGGGGCCTACCGCGCCCAGGCTGGGGTTGTTGGCCGGAGCCACGGCGCGGGGCACGGCGCTTTTCTTCTTGCCAGTGGCGGGGTTGAAGGAGTAGTTGGTCTGGAAGCTGGCCGAAGCCAGGCGCAGCAGCTTGCGCGGGTCGGCTTCAAACAGGAATTTATTGATGGGCCGGCCCTGGCTGTCGCGCTGGTACGCCTCGAAGCTGGCCCCGCTGTTGAGGCTAAGCTTCTTGGCGACTTGGGTGCGGAAAATCACGTTCAGCGGGGTGAGCTTCTGGACGCCGGGCAGGGCCGCAAAGTTGTAGCCGATGTTAAAATCAAGCCCGTCAATCAGGCTCACTTTTTTGAAGGGGTTGAGGCCGGTGGTGTCTTTGGAATCGCGCACCTTCATTTCCACCGAGTTTTGCAGGCTGAAGGAAACCTGACTCTGGCGGGCGCCACCAGGCACCGAGTACAGAAAGTTGCTGTAGTTGTTGAAGGCGTAGCTATTGAGAATAGCGGCGTCGGTGGGGTTATTAGCGAATAAGGTCTGGCCGAACTGGTTGGTGTAGCCATTCAGTACATTGGCACCTTGCGGATACACACTCGCCCGCTTATCCAGCGGCGGAGCGTAGGCGTAGTTCAGGCTGGGCGTGGCTTTGTGGCGGATGGCCTGGATTTTATGCGTGCCTTTGCGCACGATGGTGCCGTAGAACGTGGTGTTCAGGCTCAGGGCCGCCGAATAGCCATTGATACGGTTGAAGCCATACGCAGTATCGATGCGGACGGCCTTGGCCTCGGAGATGTAGCTGTAGTTCAGCTTCTGAGCAAACCACACTTCGCTGTACGATACCGACGGGTTCAGCTTGAGGTGCGGCCCGAGCGAGTAAGACCCTAGCCCAATGCCGAACTGATGCTGCATGCCGTTGCGGGAGTTGGCCAGTAGCCGGCCGATGTTGGCAAAGCTTACCGGAATGTTGGTAGGCGTGCTGGTGCCGCCCAGCAGCGGCAGGCCGTTGCTCAGGGTGCGCGACGTGAGCACGTTGCTCAGCTCGTTGCGGGCCGTCACGTTGTAGCTGAACGTGAACTGCTCGTAGGTGTTGGCTCCCAGCTTGCCGCCCGCGCCCGGCTTGATGCCAAACCACTGGTACGGGTACTGCCGCGCCAGGCCCACGCTGATGTCGGGCAGCACGAAGGTCATGGTGCCGTCGGTGCCCTGGCTCTGGCTCACTTTGATGTCGTAGTTCCAGGGCGAGTTCCGAATCTGCTTCGAGTAGCCGATGCTGGAGCTGAACTGCGTGGACAGGTAGCGGCGCGCATCCAGGCTGTTCACCTTGTTGAAGCTGCTGGTGCCGGCGTTCACGCTGGCCGTGAAGCGCCCACCGCCGGGCTTGGGCACCGGCGTGTGGTTCCAGGTAACCCAGAACGAGTTGGACGACGGCGGCTTGATGTAGACCGGCGTGGTCGTGAGGGCGTCGGTGGCCAGGATGGGGTTGAGCGGCCGGTTCGAGAAGCGGAAGTTGAAATTGCCCTGGTAGGTGTAGCGCTTCAGGTACGAAATATCGGCGGTGGCCCCGAAGCCGCCCCAGGTCTGGGCGTTGCCGGCGTAGATGTCGCCGGTGAGGCGCACGCCGATGTAGTCATTCGGAGCAAAGTAGTAGCCGCCGTTGGTGAGGTAGTAGCCGCGGTCGGCCGCCTGCCCAAACGTGGGAATGAGCACCCCCGAGCCCCGGCTCTTTTTCGGCGTTGGGAAGAAGCCGAACAGGAAGCCCAGCGGCGTGGGAATGTCGCCAATCACGAGGTTGAACGGCCCGGTCACCACTTTCTCGCCCGGAATCACCTTCATGCGCTTGGCCTGAATGTAGAAGTGCGGGTGCTCCAGGTTGCAGGTAGTGTAGCGCCCCAGCAGGCCGTTAATGTCGCCGTTGGGCATGCGCTTGATGGTGGAGGCGCTCACGTAGCCTTCGCCCTGGGTGGTCACGGCTTCGGTCACCTTGGCCTTCTTGCTCTTGAAGTTGTAGGCAATGCTGCCGGCCGTGTACAGGCCGCCCTTGTCCTTGAGCACGGGCCGGCCTTCCAGCTTGTGCTTCAGTGAGTCGAGCCGGCCATCGGCCTGCATGGTGTTGGTGCCGTAGTTGATGGTGATGAGGTAGGCCTTCAAATCGGTGTCGCCATACGTCACGCTCGACTTGTTATAGAGCCGCGCCACTTTCTGGGTCACGTCGAACTGAATCGAATCCTGCGCCTTGTAGTTGATGGTAGTTTCAATCTGGCCTTTGGGCCGGGCCGCCACTTGCAGCGAGTCGTTGGCGCGGCGCACGCCGTTCACCAGCCGGCTGGTGTCGGTGGGTGCGTTGGGGCCGCCGGGGCGGGCCAGTGTGTCGGGCACCGGCTTGTGCGAAGCGCCGGGTATGCGCGACTGGCCGGTGTTGCGCACGCCGGGCGGGGGCGGCCCCACGGGGTCGCGCGGGTCCACGGAGATATTGCGTACCGGCGGGGTGGGGGCCGAGCCGGGGCGCTGGCCGGGCTTGGCCGGTGGAATAGCCTTGGGACGGGCCACGGTGGTGGTGTCGCCCTGGCTGGTGGGAGCCGCCAGAATGGCTTTCACCCGCGCCTTCCGGGCCTGGATTTTGGCTTTGCGCGCGGTTTTGGGTTGGGTGGGCGTGCCGGTCTGGCCCCAGGCGGCATCGGCTAGGCCCGTTAGTAGTAGAAAAAAGAGGCCAAACAGGCCGGGAGATGCCCATAAAAAGCCGGCGCGGCGGCGCGGCGCGGGCCGGAAATCAGCTTCGGAACGAAGGCCAAACCAAACAGGCAAAGTATAGTAGCAGTTAAATCGTTTACTTTTGGGGCTTATACAAAGGTAGCAGGTCGCTACCGCCCCTTCAACGAACAACGTGCGGATTATTGTCATCCTGGCCAGTGCCGCTTTGCTATTGCTGGGCGCCGGCAGCGGCGAGTGGAAAGCGGAGGCCCAAACCCCGGCCGACTCCGCCCGCATCGCCCCCGATTCAGCGCTTTCAGCTTCTACCCCTAATGTGCCCTACCGCTACCGCCTGCGCACGGTGGTGCTCGATGCCGGCCACGGCGGCAAAGACCGGGGCTGCGCCGGCGCCAGTGCCCGCGAAGCCGACGTGGCCCTCAGCATCATCCTCGCTTTAGGCAAACAGATTGAGGAGAACATGCCCGATGTGAAGGTGATTTACACCCGCAAAACCAACGTATTCATCGAACTCGACGAGCGCGCCGCCATTGCCAACCGTAACCACGCCGACCTGTTCATTTCCATTCATTGCAACGCCGGCCCCAGCCAGAGCCACGGCACCGAAGTCTGGACCATGGGCCTGCACAAAACTGACGCCAACCTGGGCGTGGCCCAGCGCGAAAACTCGGTAATCCTGCAAGAAAAAGACTACAAAACCCGTTACGACGGCTTCGACCCTCGTTCGCCCCAAAGCCACATCCTGTTCTCGCTGTTCCAGTCGGCCTACATCACCAACAGCCTGCGCTTTGCCCAGCGCGTGGACCGGCAGCTGCGCACCAGCGTGAGCCGCCCCAGCCGGGGCGTGAAGCAGGCCGGCTTTCTGGTGCTCTGGAAATCCACCATGCCCTCGGTGCTCATTGAGTCGGGCTTTCTAACCAATCCGGCCGAAGAGCGTTACCTCAACGATAAATCCAATCAATCGTATATGGCCGCAGGCATCTACCGCGCCTTCCGCGAATACAAACGCGAACTGGAGGGCGGGTAACCAAGCGGCGCACCTGGGCGTTGTGCTGCCGGGCAACCAGCAGTCGCATTTCCGCCGTAAATTCCGTAAGTCGCCTTCGCCTCCCTCTATTCTCATCCAACTATTACCTCCGTGTCTAAAGAAATAAAAGTGGCGCTTCTCGCCATCGTCGCCATTGCCGCTCTCGTTATCGGCTATAATTTTCTGCGTGGCAGCAACGTCCTTTCCTCCGACCATACCTATTACGCTACCTACCCCCGCGTTGATGGCCTGAACGTGGGCGCCCTGGTGGCGCTCAACGGCATTAAAGTAGGCCAGGTGAAAAGCATGGAGCTGCAGCCCGAGAAAGGCAACTCCGTGCGTGTGGCGCTGGAATTGCAGAAGGATGTGGTGGTGGGCGACTCCACCACCGCCAGCCTGGGCGGCTCGCTGCTGGGCTCCAAGGCCATTACTCTTACCTTGGGCCGCAACTCGAAGAATTACACCGGTGGCGAAGAAATCCGCACCGTGACGCCGTCCGGCATTGCCGATGCTTTCCAGGCCAAGGCCCTGCCCGTGCTCGATACCGTGGGGGCTACCTTGGCCCACATCAACAGCTTCCTGAACAAGGATGCCCAGACCAGCATTCAGGGCACCCTGGCCGGCGCGCGCGCCAGCACCGAGGCCCTGCAGAAGCTGATTGTGGCCAACCAGGCCAACATCGCCCTCATCACCCGCAACCTGGCCCAGATGAGTACTGCCCTGAACAAGACCACCGGCAAGCTCGATAAAATTGCGGTGAACTTCTCGCAGCTCTCCGACTCGCTGAAAGCCGCGCCGGTGGGCCCGGCCCTGCGCCGCCTCAACTCGACCCTGGCCGATGCGCAGACTACCGTAAAAAGCCTCAACACGGCCCTCAGCGACCAGAAAGGCTCGATGGGCCGCCTGTTGCACGACTCGACACTCTACAACAACCTGGCCGCCACCACCGCCAGCTCCAACGACCTGCTGGTCGATTTCAAGGCCAACCCCAAGCGCTACGTGCACTTCTCGGTATTTGGCGGCGGCAAGGACAAGAGCAAGGTAGAAACCAAGAAGGAGCCCGACGGCAGCATTAAAACGGAAGTGAAAAAGGTAGAAACCTCGTCACTGAAGTAATGCGCATGCCATCTTGAGCGGAGCTCATGCCATCCTGAACGGAGCTAAGGATGACAGTTGATAATCGGACCAACGTTCAAACCCGCCGTACCTTTGAAATCCGCCCCCGGGCGGATTTTTTTGTGCCCATTCCTCCAAATCCCACCCGCTTTTTTATGAACGTCGAGTTCAACCGCAACGAAGACCAACTCAAACAACTCAGCTTTAATCTCAGCCAGAAGCTTCAGAAAGTAGCCCTCGGTGGTGGTGAGAAGCGCATTGCCGCCCACAAGGCCAAAGGCAAGCTCACCGCCCGCGAGCGGATTGACTATCTGCTGGATAAAGGCGCGGCTCAGGTCGAAATCGGAGCTTTCGCGGGCGAGGGGATGTACAAAGAGGAGGGAGGCTGCCCCGGTGGCGGTGTGGTCGTGGTCATCGGCTACGTGGCGGGCCGGCAGTGTGTGGTGGTAGCCAACGACGCCACTGTGAAGGCCGGTGCCTGGTTTCCCATCACGGCCAAGAAAAACCTGCGGGCCCAGGAAATCAGCATCGAAAACAAGCTGCCCATCATCTACCTCGTCGACTCGGCCGGCGTGTACCTGCCCATGCAGGACGAGATTTTCCCCGATAAGGAGCATTTCGGTCGCATCTTCCGCAACAACGCGGTGATGAGCAGCATGGGCATCGTGCAGATTTCGGCCATCATGGGGCCCTGCGTGGCCGGTGGGGCCTACCTGCCCATTATGAGCGACGAGGCCATGATTGTGAACGGGACGGGCTCGGTGTTCCTGGCGGGTTCTTATCTGGTGAAGTCGGCTATCGGCGAAACCATCGACAACGAGGCATTGGGCGGCGCCAGCATGCACTCCGAAATCTCGGGCGTGACGGACTACAAGTTCGATACCGACGAGGAGTGCCTGACCCACATCCGCAACATTTTCGACAAGATGGGCGGGCAGGCTTCGGCCGGTTTCAGCCGCAGCACGCCGGCCAAGCCGGCACTGGACGAGCAGGAAATCTACGGCCTGCTACCGGCCGACCGCGTGAAGCCCTACGACATGATGGACATCATCAGCCGCTTGGTCGACAACTCCGAGTTTGAGCCCTACAAGGACCTGTATGGCCAGACGCTCATCTGCGGGCTGGCGCGCATTGATGGCTGGGCCGTGGGCATCGTGGCCAACCAGCGCAAAATTGTGAAGAGCAAGAAAACCGGCATGCAGATGGGCGGCGTCATCTACTCCGACTCGGCCGACAAGGCGGCGCGCTTCATCATGAACTGCAACCAGAAGCGCATCCCGTTGGTGTTTCTGCACGACGTGTCGGGCTTCATGGTAGGCTCGGTTTCCGAGCAGGGCGGCATCATCAAGGACGGCGCCAAGATGGTGAATGCCATGAGCAACTCGGTGGTGCCCAAGTTCACGGTCATCGTGGGCAACAGCTACGGCGCCGGAAACTACGCCATGTGCGGCAAGGCCTACGACCCGCGCCTCATCGTGGCCTGGCCCACCGCCCAACTGGCCGTGATGAGCGGCGCCGCAGCCGCCAATACCCTGCTGCAAATCCAGGTGGCCTCGCTCAAAGCCAAGGGCGAAGTCATCACCCCCGAGGCCGAAAAGGAGCTACTCGACCGCATCAAGGCCCGCTACGACGAGCAACTCTCGCCGTACTACGCCGCCGCCCGCCTCTGGGTCGACGCCGTAATTGACCCGCTGGAAACGCGCAAGGTGATTTCGGAAGGGATTTCTGCGGCCAACCACGCGCCGATTGAGAAGGCGTACAACGTGGGGGTGATTCAGGTGTGAAAATGAAAGCCTTGTTGATTTCATGCCGGAAATGAAGACATTAACTCACATTGCTTATTTTCTGACATTGTTCTTATTGACAGGTTGCAAGTCTGCCGCTGAAAAGGCAATTGACGGCCTTTGGAGCATTGATACGATTATAAAAGACGGGCAAGAATACATGGGCTGCTTTGGCAGTAATGTGTGGGCCTTTGAGTCAGACGGTTCGTGCGTTTTACCGACTGACCTGCGTTGTTCTGAATTGAACTTGAGGGCTAGCGATAAGCAAGGAATATGGAAGTTTGATTCAAAGGATAGAGCATTGAGAATATATTCGGCGAACAAGTTTTTCAATAGAAGTTACCGCGTGGATTTTGTAGACGACACGATTAAAAGAATGCTGGTTATGAGACTTACTTCGGATAATGTTTCTATAACCTGTCGTAAAGGCCTTTATTTTTATGATAAAGCAGAAGTAATAGAATTAGTCAACTGAAGCCGATGAAACCGGTGTATCTCTGACCCCGACTGCCCCCAACAGAGTGGTCAAAACTGCCTCTGCCTCACCCAACCACCCATTCCTATTCCTGCCACTCGCCTTCCCTGCCTTGCCATTATGAACCGCTTCTCCCGCACCGCCCTGCTGCTGGGCGCTGCTTGGTGCGCCACCGCCTTTTCCGCTCCCAAAGCCGCTGCGCAGGCTTTTGCCAAAGGTGCCGACGTAGGTTGGCTGCAACAGATGGAAGCCAACGGCTACGTGTTTCGCAACGAGCAGGGCGTGCCCCAGGACTGCTTCACCATCCTCAAGGCGCAGGGCATTAACTCCATCCGGCTGCGGGTGTTCGTGAACCCCTCCGACGACAAAACCAACGGGCATTGCAGCCCCGCCGAAGTGGTGACCATGGCCAAGCGGGCCACGGACCTGGGCTTTCGGGTGATGATTGACTTCCACTACAGCGACACCTGGGCCGACCCGGGCAAGCAGGCCAAGCCCGCTGCCTGGGCTAGCCACCCCTTCAGCCAGCTCCTGACCGATGTCTACGACCACACCTTCAGCACGATGAAGGCCTTGCGGGCAAGCGGCGTAACGCCGGAGTGGGTGCAGGTCGGCAATGAGATACCCGGCGGCCTGCTGTGGCCCGAGGGCAGCACCAAGAACTTCCCGCAGCTGGCCCAACTCATCACCAAAGGCTACGAGGCGGTGAAGGCAGCCAGTCCTACCAGTAAAGTTGTCGTACACCTCGACCGTGGCAACGACAACGCCATGTACCGTGATTTCTTCGACAAACTCACCGCCAACGGGGACAAGTTCGACGTCATCGGCATGTCGTATTACCCCTACTGGCTCAAGCAGGACTACACGGCCTCCATTGCCGACCTGCGCGCCAACCTGCTCGACATGGTGAGCCGCTACCCTGGCAAGGAAGTGGTGGTGGCCGAAGTGGGCAACGACTATACGGCCGTGCAGAACACCTACGACCTGCTGGTGGCCACCCAGCAAGCCGTGCGCGCCGTGCCGAAGCACAAGGGCCTGGGCGTGTTTTACTGGGAGCCCGAGGGGGCCAAAAGCTGGAGCGGCTACCAGCTTTGCGCCTGGGGCGACGACGGCAAGCCCTCGCCCGCCCTCAAGGCCTTTCGCGCTGCCGTCAACGAAGTTGCCCCGACCAAGCCCGCGAAAACCACCAAATAATCCTTGCTGCCTGCACTGGGCTGCATTATGCTGAGCACGATTACCGCCACATCATCAGCGTGGTCGGCAAGGACGTGTTTAAGGCCCGGGCGTTGTTGGGCCAACTGCTCTTGGAAGAGGGCGACACGGGCCATCCCGGCTTCTAGGCGAGGCTGTGGCGCCACTTGGCCCGAATTTCGAATTTCAAGAAGGTGGTTGAATTATTGGCGAGTAGCTTCCGAACGATGTACAGACGCAAGTATGCGTCTGTACGCCATTCCATCAACTCAAGCCGCGCTTATCCCCTCCGCCACCCGCTCGAAAAATGGCATATTGTACAGCGCAGCAAATTCCTTGATGTGGCTGCGGAGCCGGGTTTCCTCAGCCGCATCGGTGCCGACGGCGAAGTGCAGCTCGACCAGCCAGATGTGCACCTGAAAATAGTCGAGCAGCCAGCTGTTGGTTTCCAGGTTGAAAAGCGTATGCAGGTGCGGGGCGCGGGCGCTGATGAGCCCGGTACGCAGCTCGGCTACGGCCTGAAAGGCACGTAGTAGCTGGTCGAACACATTGGTTTCCAGCCAGGGCAGTTCGGGATACTCACGGTTGGTGAGGGCCAGCCAATCGAGCAGCGCCGGAAACTGGCCGGTAAGGAACAGGCCCTCGGCTATCAGAAAGTGGTAGCCGGCCGGAAATAAATTATAGAAAGCCGGCAGCGGAGCCGGGGGCACCAGCGTGCGCGGCACCGTGACGGCTTCCTCGTGCAGGCGGGCCAGCAGGTCGGCCGGCACCACATGGTCGGGCGCATCGTACCAGGCCGATACTATCTCGGCAAACGCCCGTCGGCCCCGGGGGAAGGCGTGCACTTCGGGCGGCACGGGCAGGGCCAGCAGCCGGGCCAAACGTTGGCGCCAGGCGGGTTCGTTCTCGGCCAGAAATTCAGCCAGAAACAAGGCCGCATTTCCGAAAAGCTGCGCCTCGGGCGTGTGCTTGTGTTGCAGGTAAGTGGCCAGTACTTCGCCAAACGCGCTGGTCAGGTGGGCCAGGTCCACGAAGGATTCCACGTAGAATTCCTGGCCTGCCGGGTGCATGGCCAGCTGCAAGGCCAGTGGCGCGGCGGCCCCACCGGGCTGCGCCGGCCGCGTGATGCGCCCCAGAAAATAGCCCAGCAGCAGGCGCTCGGGATATGCCAACTGCTCCATGGCCAGCAGCTCCGGAATGTCGGTGGCACCGCCCGGCGCCGCGGGTTCCTGCATAGCCATGCCCGACACCGATTGGCCAAAGGCCGCAAAGTCGGCATGGCCCGCGTAGCGCGCCAGGGTGTCGAGGGTGTGCAGGTGGTAACCGCCGTCCTTGTCTACCAGGCCGAAGAAGCGCCGCAGGGTGCTGGGACTCAGGCGGCGCCCGCCAGTAGCTACGTTCTGCCGCAGCTCCAGCTCAAGGGCGTCGCAGTGGCTGGGATAGCGCAACGGCTGGCCGAAGCGGGTCGCAACGGCCTTGCGCAGGGCAGCTTGGATGGGTGGAGGAAGACGTGGCACAGCAGTGAATATAATATGAATTTAACTAAAAAGAAATTTTTGAACTTTGTACTTCGCCGAGGCGATTGTGGATATTTGAAATTCGATAATATACACATGAATTAATATGTCTATAATTGATAGAAAGAAGTATTGCGAACATGGCCATCTGGTCCTTGGCGTTACCTGTAACGAGTGTGCTCAGCGCACCAATCCGACAACGGAGGAAAAGCCAACACCCGCCGTGCCTACCACGCCCAACCGCACCCTAGTCGAATTGCGAAACCTGAAAAGCATGCTGCAGAATGGGCTCATCACGGAAGAGGAATACGATGAGCGGCGCAATCATGTCCTGGCTAACTTTTAGTTGAACAAGCTTCATATTCAGACAAAAAGCCCATTCCCTGGCAGGGAATAGGCTTTTTTGCGAGAAGTAAAATAAAATTTGCGGGGTTGATGATTTCTGACTTACGTTTGCAGTGTACTAGAACAATAATACACTAGGCAAGCGCACATGGTCACCATCCGCAACCTCCATTTTGGGTACTCCAAGAAGCGCCCGCTCTTCCAACACCTCGACCTGACGCTGGCGCGCGGGCACATCTACGGCCTGCTGGGCAAGAATGGCGCGGGCAAGTCCACGCTGCTTAAGAACATGGTGGGGCTGGCGTTTCCGGACGGCGGCACCTGCGAGGTGCTGGGGCAGCCGGCGGCGCGGCGGCTGCCGGCCGTGCTGGCCGACTTGTTTTTTCTGCCCGAAGAGATTCATGTGCCGGCCGTGACGGCCGCAAAATTTGTGGCGCAAACGGCCGGCTTCTACCCCAAATTCGACCACGAGGAGCTGGCGTACTACCTCAGCGAGTTTGAAGTGCCGGCCCAGGCGGTGCTCACGGCGCTGAGCTTCGGGCAGCAGAAGAAGTTCATGATTGCCTTTGCGCTGGCCGCCAATACCAGCCTGCTGGTGATGGACGAGCCCACCAACGGCCTCGACATTCCGAGCAAAGCGCAGTTTCGCAAGCTCCTGGCCACGGCCCTCACGGAAGAGCGCTGCCTGATAATCTCGACCCACCAGGTGCGCGATTTGGAAAGCCTGATTGATACCGTGGTGGTGCTGCACGGCCAGCGCATCGTGCTCAATGCCGACCTGGGCGAGCTGGCCGAGCGGCTCACGTTTGCCACGGTGCCGGAGGCGAGCGGCGCCGACCTCTACGTCGAAGAGTCGGTGCGCGGCGCGCAGGTCATCCGGCCCAACCGCGGCGGGGTGGCCGGCCGCATCGATTTGGAATTGCTGTTCAATGCGCTGGTGGGCGAAGCGCCCGCCCTGACTTCTTACTTATCTCAAAAGCAATCCACTCATGAGCCAGTTCTTTGATTTTTCGCGCTTCGGGCGCTTGTTCAACAAGCACACCACCGAGCACGCCGGCGGCTACCTGCTGGCCACGGGCGTGCTGCTGGGCGGCATTGGACTGGTGCTGGGGTTCATTGCGTACATGTCGTCGGGGCCGCTGCTGCCGGACATTCAGCAGGTGATTTTCACGATGGGGCTACTGGCGGCGGGCTCATTTTTCACGAGTACTGTTTTTGCCTCGTTCGGCAACAAGAAGCAGGCCACGGCGGCGCTGATGCTGCCTGCTTCGCACTGGGAAAAATACCTGGTGGGCTGGCTCTACTCGCTGCCGATTTTTCTGGCCGTGTACGTGGGCTGCTTCTTTCTGATTGACAGCCTGGTGCTGCAGCTCGATAGCGGCGACGGCCAACCGGCCAAAATGGTGCAACTGTTTTCGAACGAGAGCCGGCTGTATTGGTCGCTGGTGGTGTACGCGGTGGTGAATTCGGTGTTTTTGTGGGGCAGCATCTTCTTTGTGAGGCAGCATTTTGTGCGCACGGCCTTTGGGATGCTGCTGGCGGCCGTGGTGGTGGTCGCCCTCAATTTTCAGGCGATGCAGGCCTTGGTGGGGCAGAAGCTGAACACGGTGATGCCGTTTGCGGAAATGACGCTGCGTGAGGGCAAAGAATGGCATGTGCTGCAGCTGCCCCACGCCCAGATGAGCTGGTTTGCGCTGGTGCCGTTGGGCATGATGCTGCTGGCCTGGGCGGCGGCCTACCTGCGCGTGACGGAGAAGCAGATTTAAGGGAAGTACATCATGGAATTCAAAGATAATGAGGCCATTTACCTGCAGATTGCCGGGTACGTGAGCGAGCTGATAATGCGGGGCAAGTGGCCGACGGACAGCAAGATACCGTCGGTGCGCGAGCTGGCCGGCGACCTGCAGGTGAACCCCAACACGGTGATGCGCACCTACGAGCTGCTGCAAAGCCAGGAGGTGCTGTACAACAAGCGCGGCATCGGCTTTTTTGTGGCGCCCGCCGCCGTGCAGCAGGTGCAGGCCGCCCGCCGCGAGCGGTTTCTGAGCCAGGAGTTGCCGGAGGTGTTCGGCACCATGCTGCTGCTCGGCATTGGCCTGCCCGAAGTGCAGCGCCGCTACGAGGAATTTAAAAACGCTCAACCCCAACCCCTTTCCACGCCTGCCTGATGAAAACCAGTAACAAGCTTTTTGTGGCCGCCGTGGCCCTGGTGCTCGGCTCGCTGGTCACCTACGATGCCGCCCTGCACGCCGAGTACCGCACCGGGCACTACAAAGACCCGCTGCAGAACTTCGCCAAGCAAGCCAGTACCGCCTTCGATGTTGTGGAAGTGCCGGCGGGGCTCTACTTCCGGGTGAAGATTGAGGCCGGCCCGGCCGGTGTGTGGGTAAATAAGGAGGCCACCAAATACGTGCGCCTCCGCCAGCATGGCCGGACCCTGGCCGTGACGCTCACCGACCCCAAAGAAGAACATTTCCTGGGGGGCCAGCCGCATGTAATTATTCATTGCCCGCAGTTGCTGCAACTGACCACGGACGCGCCTTACGCGCCGGCCCAGCGCAAAGACTACCGCAACAGCCCCGGTGGGGAGGTAGTGGTGCGCAATTTCAACCAGGACAGCCTGCGCCTGAGCCAGCGCTGGGCCGGCACCGTGACGCTGGAAAGCAACAACCTGCGGCAACTGCGCGCCGTGGCCGGGACGGTGGCTGGCAGCACGCCCACGCTGGAAGTGGCTGGCAATAACAACATCCAGGCCGCCGACTTGGCCATCGAACACCAAAGCCGGCTTTCGCTGAAAACGAGAATCCCGCAGCTGCGCTACCGCTTTTCGGATAGCGCCACGGTCACCTTTGGCGGGGCAGCGGCGCAGGGGCTGAGCCTGAAATAACACGCCCGTCGCCATGACTCGCCAGGCTATGAAACACTCGCTGCTGCTACAGCTAGGCATTATCTACACCCGATACCTGGTGGGCGGCGCGTTTGTGTTTGCCAGTCTGATTAAAATCAAGGGGCACCGCTTCACCCAGATGTCGGTTGACGGGGGCGTGCACAGCGCCGGCTATTTCTTCGAAATGATGTACCAGTCGGGGCTGTACTGGCAGTTTATTGGGGTGGCGCAGTGCCTGGCGGGAATGCTGCTGCTCACGCAGCGCTTCGCCCTGCTGGGGGCGCTGGCCTACGTGAGCATCATGGCCAACATCTTCGTCATCACCATTTCCTACGACTTTCGGGGCACGCCCCTCATCACCGGGCTGATGCTGCTGGCGGGCCTGCTACTGCTGGCTTGGGACTGGACCCGCCTGCGCGTGGTGGTGAACCTGCCCGCCGTGCCCGAAACCACGTCGCCGCTGTTTGAGAGCCGGTTGTGGGAGGTGGTGGGGGCGGTGCTGTTTGCCTACACTGCCGTATACCGGGCCGTTTTCGACCAGTATAATATGCTGTTGTGGCTGGGCATTTGCGGGCTGGTGGGCGCGGTGGGGCTGCTGGTGGCGTGGCGGCAGCGCTACTTCGCGCAGCAGCCCCAGCCGGTGAATGTCAGGTAGCAGAAGCGGCGATGTGCAGGGCGGGTATATTTGCTGGCCCTGAGCGGCGGAGGCCATTTCCCGGCCGTGGGATATTGAATGAATAAGCTTATTTCTGCCGGCTTGCTGGGGCTTTTGCTGGTGGGTTCGGGAGAAGCCCGGGCGCAGGCCAACGCTACCCACCCCTGGGGCACTTGGTTTATCGGTACGGTAATTCTGCCGGGCACGGCCGACCACAAGCTGGGGGGCTACGCCGAAGCCCAGGCCCGCCTCAACGGCGTGTTCAGCCAGTATTTCTACCACGAGCTGAAAGCGGGCGTGAGCTACGATATCGACCCCAATTTCTCGGTGCTGGTGGGCGGCGGGCGCTACGTCACGGCCGACTACCAGGACCTGGGCGCCGGCCCGCTGAACGTGGAAAAGCGCCTCTGGCAGCAGCTGACGCTGACGCAGGTAACCAAGCGCCTGAAGCTGGAGCATCGCTACCGCATCGAGCAGCGCTGGCTGGCTTTTCGCAACGACAGCAGCGCGTTCCGGCAGCGGCTGCGCTACCGGCTCAACGCGTTCTACCCGCTGAATAAGCCGACCATTACAGCGGGTACCTGGTTTTTGTCGGCTTACGATGAAATTTTTCTCAATCCAAAAGGGCCGGTGTTTGAGCGCAACCGGGTGTACGGCGGCTTCGGCTACCAGCCCACGGCGCGCCTAATTCTGCAATTGGGCTTCGTGAACCAAGCCAACTACAACCTGCCGACTTACCGGGCGGGCCAGTTCATTCCGCAGATAAACTCGGCCAAAAACAACCTCGTGCTGGCCCTCACTTATAAGCTGGCGCGCCGCTCGGCGGTGCCGGCCACCGAGCAGCTGCCCTCGCAGCAGGATTAGCGGCCGGGCGGCGTCTTCGGTTAATCCTGCTGCTGATAAAAAGGCTCGGCAAATACTGCCGGGCCTTCTGTTTTTGCGTAGAGCCCCTGACCCTAACGCAGAAAAATATGCCCACAAAATCCGTAGCCGCCATCATTGTTGATACCCTCGTTGCCGCCGGCGTGAAGCGCGTGTTTGGCGTGGTGGGCGACTCCCTCAACGGCATCACCGACAACATCCGCACTCGCCACAACATCGAATTCATTGCCGTACGGCACGAGGAGGGCGGGGCCTTTGCCGCCGGGGCCGAAGCCTACCTGACGGGCGACCTGGCCGTGTGCGCCGGCTCCTGCGGCCCCGGCAATACCCACCTCATCAACGGCCTGTTCGACTGCCACCGCAGCCGCGTGCCGGTGCTGGCCCTGGCGGCCCAGATTCCGAGCGTGGAAATCGGGACTGGCTACTTCCAGGAAACCCACCCCGAGCGGCTGTTCCGCGAATGCAGTCACTACTGCGAGCTGATTTCAGTGCCCGAGCAGGCCGTGCGCACCGTCGAAAGCGCCGTGGCGGCCGCCCTGGGCCAGCGCGGCGTGGCCGTGGTGGTACTGCCCGGCGACGTGGCCTACCTCGAAACCGAAGCCCCCGAAACCCTGCTGCCCACCCACGGCCGCCGCAGCACCCTGCGCCCCTCAGAGGCCGATATTAAGCAAGCCGCGGCACTGCTGAATGCCGGCGAGAAGGTGACCATTCTGGCCGGCATCGGCTGCGCCGGGGCGCTGGATGAGCTGGTGCACACCGCCGCCGCCCTGCAGGCGCCCGTGGTACACGCCCTGCGCGGCAAGGAGCACGTGGAGCCCGGCAACCCCTACGACGTGGGCCTGACGGGCCTGCTGGGCATGCCCGCCGGCTACCATGCCCTCATGGATGCCGATACCATCCTGATGCTGGGCACTGACTTTCCCTACCGCCAGTTTTACCCCGAAAAAGCCCGCGTGGTGCAGGTCGATATTCGGCCCGAGAACATTGGCCGGCGCACCCGCGTCGAAATTGGGCTGGCTGGCGACGTGGCCGAAACCCTGCGCCAGCTGCTGCCCCACCTCACGCCGCGCACCGACCGCGCCCACCTCGAAGAAGCCCAAAAGCGCCACCGCGACGACGACGCTCACCTCGCCGAGCTGGCCACCGGCGACGCCGGCGATACCAGCCTGCACCCGCAACACGTAGCCCGCCTGCTGGATGAATTGGCCACCGAAAACGCCATTTTTACCTGTGACGTGGGCACGCCCACCATCTGGGCCGCCCGCTACCTGCACATGAATGGCCAGCGCCGGCTCATCGGTTCGTTCGTGCACGGCAGCATGGCCAACGCCGTGTCGCAGGCCTACGGTGCGGCCCTGGTGGAACCTAGCCGGCAGGTCATCGCCCTGTGCGGCGACGGTGGGCTGGCCATGCTGCTGAGCGAATTACTGACCATTCGCCAGCACAAAATCCCGGTTAAAATCATCGTCTTCAACAACTCTGCCCTCGGCTTCGTGGAGCTGGAAATGAAGGCCGCCGGCATCCTCGAATACGGCACCGAACTGGACAACCCCGATTTCGGCGCGCTGGCCACGGCGGCCGGCCTCAAAGGCTTCCGCGTGAGCGACCCCGCCAACCTGGAAAGCGTGCTCCGCGAAGCCCTGGCCCACGACGGGCCCGCGCTGGTCGATGCGGTGGTGAAGCGCCAGGAGCTGAGCATGCCGCCCAGCATCGAGCTGAAGCAGGCGCAGGGCTTCGGCCTGTATACGCTGAAGGCGCTGATGAATGGGCGCGGCAGTGAGCTGCTGGAAGTGGCGAAAACGAACCTGTTTCGATAGGCTGTAGCGTGGCCTCTGCGAGTCCTCGCTACAGTCTATCGCGAGTATGACTTTGCGCTATTAGCAGGCAATGATTGAACTCGCGATGCGCGTGCGCGGACTCGCAGAGGCCACGCTACATCGTTGTATGAAACCCAAAAGGCCGTTCCGCGTGTTAAATTCGGCCCCGCAACCCTAGCGACGGCCGTTTCGCATCCAATGACCAACAAAGAAATCAAAGCCCTAATCTCGCTGCTCGACGACCCGGAAATCGCGCCGCAAATCCAGGATAGAATTCAGAACCTGGGCGAGAGCATAATCCCCTTTCTGGAGGAGTCGTGGGAGGAAACGCTTGATAGCCAGCAGCAGCACCGGCTGGAGGATTTAATTCACCACCTGCAGTTTGAAGGCCTGCAGCAGCGCTTAAAAGTGTGGCGCGAGGCCGGCGCTACCGACCTGCTCGAAGGCATGTGGCTGCTGAATACCTACCAGTACCCCGACGCCGACTACCAGGCCCTGAACCGCGCCATCGAGCAGCTCCGTTTTGAAGCCTGGACGGCCCTGCGGCCCGACATGCACCCCGCCGACCAGGTGCAAACCCTGAACTACGTGATATTCCGGCAGCACAAGTTTGCGGCCAACACCCAGCACTTCCACTCGCCGGCTAACTCGATGCTGCAGCGTGTGATTGAAACCAAGCGCGGTAACCCGCTCACGCTGTGCGTCATTTACCTGCTGGTGGCGCAGCGCCTGCATTTGCCGGTGTTCGGGGTGAACCTGCCCAACCTGTTCGTGCTCACCTTCCGCCCCGAATTGCCGGGAGCCGAGCCGTTCTACATCAACTGCTATAACCGCGGCCTGGTGCTCTCGCGCACCGATATTGAGCACTACGTGTCGCAGCTCAACATCACCTCGAACCCCATTTTTTACGAGCCCTGCTCGCACCTCGACATCGTGCGCCGCGCCATGCGCAACCTGCAAATGAGCTTCGAGCGCCTGCAGGAGCCCGTGAAAGCGGCCGAGGTGGCCGTGCTGCTAAGCATTTTGGAGTAATAAAACGCCGTAGGGTGCGGGGGCAAGCCTTTCAGGTACGACCCCGCACCCTACGGCGTTTTGTGTTGCAGAAACGGGGTTTTGTGTAGGTTCCTCGCAGGGGACGGACCGGACCTTTGAGGCATCAAAAAACCTCAAAAGCAACCCCAATATGACGAGTGAAATCAAACGCGTAGCCCTCGGCAGTCAGGGGCTGGAAGTGCCCGTAGAAGGCCTGGGCTGCATGGGCATGACGGCCGGCATCGACGGCATGAGCGTGTACGGCGAGGCCGACGAAACCGAAAGCCTGGCCACCCTGCACCGCGCCCTGGAGCTGGGCGTCAACCTGCTCGACACCGCCGACCTCTACGGCCCCATGCTGAACGAGCGGCTGGTGGCCAAGGTGCTGCCCGGCCGCCGGGCCGACATCATTCTGGCCACCAAATTCGGCTTTGAGGTGAGCGACGACGAGAAGTTCACGGGCAAGCTCAACGGGCGGCCCGAGTACGCCCGCAAGTCCATCGAACGTTCGCTGCGCAACCTGGGCACCGATTACGTCGACCTCTACTATCTGCACCGCCTCGACCCCGAAACGCCCATCGAAGACAGCGTGGGCATGATGAGCCGCTTCGTGGAAGAGGGTAAGGTGCGCTACCTGGGCTTGAGCGAAGTATCGGGCGACATTCTGCGCCGGGCGCATGCCGTGCACCCCATCACGGCCCTGCAAACCGAGTATTCGCTTTTCGACAGGGGCGTGGAGGAAACCGGCGCGCTGCAGGCCGCCCGCGACCTCGGCATTGGGTTCGTGGGCTATTCGCCGCTGGGCCGGGGCTTTTTGTCGGGCGATATCAAAACCCCCGACGACTTCGAACCCAACGACTCGCGCCGCTGGTTCCCGCGCTACCAGGGCGAGAACTTCTACCAGAACCTGGCGCTGGTGGAAAAGCTGCAAGCCCTGGCCCAGGCCAAAGGCGTGACGGCCGCGCAGCTGGCCCTGGCCTGGGTGCTGGCGCAGGGCGTAGTGGCCATTCCTGGCACCAAGCGCCGCAAGTATCTGGAGCAGAACGTGGCTGCGGCCAGCATTACGCTAAGCCCGGCAGAATTGGCCGAGCTGGAAGCCATCATGCCGGTAGGCAGCTCGGTGGGCGCGGCGTATCCGGAAGGGTTTTAGGCGGCAAGGCTGGCATTCGGAACGGTGAAGTAAAACCGTCATGCTGCAACTGCTGCCACAATGGCGGCTAAGTTTGCCAGGTACCAACGGCCATTTTGCCGAATCCCTTAACCCATGCCCGACTTTGTAGGCTGCCGCACCCTGGAAATCGCCGATGCCGCGCTGGGACTGACCTTCCCGCTGCTCGTGCTGTACCCCAGCAGCATGCCCGGCCGGTCCGAGGCCATCGGCCCCTACACGCTTGACGTGGCGCTGGATGCGCCCATCGAACCCGGCCCGTTTCCGCTGGTGCTGATTTCGCACGGCACCGGCGGAACGCCGCTCACGCACCGGCTGCTGGCGCATTTTCTGGCCCGCAATGGTTTTGTGGTGGGCCTGCCTTGGCACCACGCCAACCACCGCGACGACAACTCATGGCACAACACGCCCGATAACCTCGTGGCCCGGCCGCGCCACCTCAGCCTGGCTATTGATGGGCTGCTGGCGGAATTTGGGGCGGCGCTGCGGCCCGATTGGGTGGCGCTGATTGGGCATTCGCTGGGCGGCTACACGGCCCTGGCCCTGGCTGGCGGGCAGCCCGGCTCGCTCCCGGCCACGCCGGCAGGTGGCACGCCGCAGCCCATCCCCGTCGTGCCCGATGCGCGGGTGCGGGCGCTGGTGCTGCTGGCCCCGGCTACCGTGTGGTACCGGGCGGCCGATGCGTTGCGCAACGTGCGGGTGCCCATCCTGCTCATGATGAGCGAAAAGGACGAATGGACCCCCGACTTCCACGCGCAAATTGTGCTGAACGGGGTGGCCGACCGCCGGCAGGTGCAGCACCGCATCATCGCAAATGCCGGCCATTATTCCTTCTTCAGCCCGTTCCCGCCTGAGCGCACGGGGCCGGCCTTCCCGCCCTCGCAAGACCCGCCGGGGTTCGACCGGCTGCAGTTTCAGACGGAATTGCAGGCCGAAATTCTGCAGTTTCTGTTGCAGCAGTTGCCGCTTGCAGCTGCGGAGTAACGGAAGCCTAAAACCATTTGTCATCCTGAGCTGGCGAAGGACCTTATCACAATTGAACAGCTTGCAGTAATTCTGTCGATGTGAACGTGACAAGGTCCTTCGCCAGCTCAGGATGACAGGAGTTAGAAAAGAAAATTTTTTCATGAAACAGCCGGTCCCCGAAATCCGCGTCCTGGAAACCGTGACGGACTATACCCGCCTGTGCGGGCTGCCCGCGCCGGCCCACCCGCTGCTCACCGTCATCGACCTGGAGCAGACCCGCGGCAACGTGCTGCCCGAAAAGCTGACGCCGGTGCTCCAGCAATTCTACACCGTCTGGGTCAAGAAAAACCTGAAGGGCAAAGTCCACTACGGCCATCAATCCTACGATTTTGGCGAGGGTGTGATGGGCTTCCAGGCCCCCGGGCAGGTGTTTGCCATTGATGCCACGCTGGATATTTCCCAAATCAGCGGCTGGATGGTGGTGTTTCATCCCGACCTGCTGCGCAAGTACCCGCTGGGCCAGAAAATTGCCGGCTACGGCTTCTTTTCCTACGCTGTGCACGAAGCCCTGCACCTCTCGGCCCAGGAAGAAACGGCCCTGGATGCGCTGCTGGATAACATTCGGGCCGAGTACGGGCGGCCCATCGACGCCTTTAGCCAGGATGTGCTGGTGTCGCAGCTCGACGTGCTGCTCAACTACGCCAACCGCTTCTACCACCGCCAGTTTCTCACCCGCCGCAGTACTGAGCACGACCTGCTCAGCCGCTTTGAAGCCCTGCTCACCAATTACTTTGCCGTCGATACCGAGCAGCCGCTGCCCACCGTGCAGCACTTTGCCGATGCCCTGCACGTGTCGCCCGCCTACCTCAGCGACATGCTGCGTACCCTCACCGGCCAGACCACCCAGCAGCACCTCCACCAGGCTCTCATCGAAAAGGCCAAGCGCCTGCTGCTCAGTACCTCGCTCACCATTAATGAAACCGCGTTCCAGCTGGGGTTTGAGTACCCGCAATATTTCACGCGGCTTTTTAAGAGCAAAACCGGGCTGACGCCAGCGGCTTTCCGGTTTTCGGCGCAGTAAATGGGTTTCGCCTGTCATTGCGAGTAGAGCGCAGCGGAACGCGGCAATCCGTCCTCACAAAGCGACCAACTCTGAGATATGACAACGTTTAACAGTAGAAAGCCCCGATACAGCGAAGTATCAGGGCTTTCTGATAAAAGAAAGTGTCTGGTTTTAACAGGAAGGATTGCCGCGTTGCGCTGCGCTTCACTCGCAATGACAGACGACACTTTTATTTCTATCGCTTAATCAAGCAGCCCGCCGCGCGCTTGTCGGCTACGCCGACGGGGCGGCCGGCCAGCACATTATCAAGCACCTGCTTCAAGTACGGCTGCTGCACGCTGCCGGATACCTGGGGGTTATCGTCAATGGCGCCGCGGTAGCGGATGGTGAAGCCGTTGCCGGCCGGCTCCAGCACCACAGCCTCGGCGGTTTTGGTTACGCCGAGCAGGCCGGCCACCTGCTGGCTGGCATCGGTGAGGGTGGGCAGCTCAACTTCGCCGGGGGCAGCGGTGCCCGGCGCATCGATATTGATGGGCACGTTGATGAACAGAAACTGGACGCCCCGGCCCCGGTAGGCGCTGCTGAGCGAGGCCAGCCGCTCCTGATAGAGGCGCGAAAAGGCGCAGGCCGGGTTCAGAAATACCACCACCACGGCCTTGTTCTGGGCGTAGCTTTTGAGGGCAACGTCGGCGTTGGCGGCGGTTTTCAGGGTGAAATCGGAGACGGTACCGCCACCTTGGGCGCGGGCTACGCCCACGGCGAGCGTGACGGCCAGCAGGGCCACGGCGGTCAGAATGGAAATGCGACGGAAAGACATGGCGGGAAGGTAAGACAAAACGGCGCGGCGCAACATGCTCGCGGCTACTCGGCGGGTTCGTGGCAATACGTAAGCACGTAGCCGGGCGCGGGTTGGGTATAGCAAATGCGGTGCCGCGTCTCAGCGCCGCTCAGGACTAACGTAGCGGGGATTTCGCCGGATGCCTGCGGGCTAAATTCGTGGAGTAGCAGCTGTTGGCGGAAAATAATGCCGCGCTGCGCGGCCAGCTTGTACAAGGATTCTTTGGCGCTCCAAAGCAGGGTGTAATGTGCGTCAGCGGCTGCATCGGCGGTGGCGGCGCGGGCGTGCGCCCACTCGTTTTCGGCCAGAAATTTTTTAGCCAGGCGCTGGGCTTTGTCACGGATGAGCTCGATGTCGACCCCGGCGCGGCCACCTTGGGCCAGCACGGCGGCTGCCCACTCGCCGGAGTGCGACAACGACACCACCGTGTCGGCCGGCGCGCCGAGCAGCCAGGGACGCCCGGTGGCGTCGTTCTGGACCAGCGTTTCGGGCGGCAGGGGCGTGGGCAATTCGCCGAATAGCGCGTGGGCCAGCCGGCGGCCCGCCAGCCACTGCGCCTGCCGCCGGGCATCGGCGGTGGCGGGCAGTAGCGGCTGGTACGCTTCTGCGTGGGGCAGGGCGGGCCACAGGTCTTCGGGCGTTTCGGTGAGGTGCCAGAGGCCCAGCACGGCGGTAGGGGAGAGGCGCTGGACGGAATGCAGGGGCATAGGGGAGAGGCTGGATTGGGGAGGGCCTCTTGTCATCCTGAGCTTGCGAAGGACCTTGTCACGCCTGCGCTGCTGGAAATTATGGCAAGCTTTTCGGCTGCAAGGAAGGTCCTTCGCAAGCTCAGGATGACAGACGCTTACAAACAAAGCTACCTTTGCGGCACCTGATATGTCCGAAATCTTCCGCCCGCCCGTCACCCGAATTGCTACGCTCGCCGGCCACCGCGATGCTGTGTACGCCCTCACGGGCGGCCACGCCAACCGCATTTTTTCCGGCAGTGCCGACGGCATGGTAGTGGGCTGGGACGCCGCCGAGCCCGACCGCGACGGCGAGCTGCTGGCCCGTGTGCAGAATTCGGTGTATGCCCTACGCCACTTGCCGGAGCTGGATTTGCTGGTGCTGGGGCACAATTTTCAAGGCATTCAGGCCATCGATTTAAGCCAAAAGCAGTTGGCCCACGCCACGGCCCTCCCGCCGGTGGCCATCTTCGAAATTGTGTTTTCGGCCAGCCGGCAGCGGCTGTATGCGGGTTTGGCCGATGGCACGCTGGCAGTATTGCGCCTGCCTGATTTTCGGCTGGAAAAGCTGCTGCGCATCACCGATAAAAGCCTGCGCACGCTGGCGCTGCACGAACAGCGCGGCGAGCTGGTCATCGGTAGCTCCGACTACCTGACCCGCGTGCTGGACGTGGATTCGCTGGAAACCAAGTTTACACTGGGCGAGAGCACCAATTCGGTTTTCTCCGTGGCCTTCTCGCCCGATGGCGCGCACCTGCTCACGGCCGGCCGCGATGCCCAGATTCGGCGCTGGGACGTGGCTGCCGGCTACGCCCTGGCCGATACCGTGCCGGCCCACATGTACACCATCAACCACCTGGCCTTCAGCCCCGATGGCCGCTACCTGGCCTCGTGCAGCCTCGATAAAAGCATCAAGCTCTGGGACGCGGCCACGCTCACGCTGCTGCGCGTGCTCGACCGTGCCCGCTCGGCCGGCCACGGCACTTCGGTGAACCGGCTGGTTTGGCCGGGCAACCAAAACCGGCTAGTTTCGTGTAGCGACGACCGCAGCTTGGCCGTTTGGGAATTGGGGGCGTAGCTGCGGGCGGTTCTTTGTCAGTTTTCGGGGATAAAAATGCCTGATTCCTGCCTCTGATTTGGACTGCCGCAATGAATAACTGACAATTGAAAAAATGAAACTCACCGCTCTCGATATCCGCCAGAAAACGTTTGAAAAATCCTTTCGGGGGGTTGACAAAGACGAGGTGCAGGCCTTCCTGACCACCATTTCGCAGCAGTGGGAGCGGCTGGGCGACGAAAACCGCGAGCTGCGCCTCAAGCTCGAACATGCCCAACACGACGTGCAGAAAATGCGCGAAGTGGAAAGCAGCCTCTACCGCACCCTGAAAACGGCCGAGGACACCGGCAATAACATCACCGAGCAGGCCCAGCGCGATGCCGACCTGCGCATCCGCGAAGCCCAGTTTCAGGCCGAAAGCATCCTCAGCGAAGCCCGCCAGCGCGCCCGCGAAGTGGTGGACGGGGCCTACCAGCAAGCCGAAAAAACCGTGGCCGATATGCAGCGCGAAGTCGGCGGCCTGGGCCAGGAGTGCCAGCGCCTCGAGCAGCAGCTCGACGGCCTCGTGCGCGACCTGCATCACTTGGCGTCGGATGCGCTGGACAAGGTAGAAAAAGCCCGCAACCGGCCCAAGGGCGGCACGGCGGCCATCCTTTCGCGGGCGGCCCGCGTACAGGTAGAGCGGCCCAAGGAAGCCGCCGAACCCACGCCCGAAACCCCTGCCGCCATGCAAGTCACTTCCTCTTCCGCCGTTTCATCGGCCGCGGCCGTTGCTGCCGCCACGCCTGCTGCCTTCGCGCCCACGTCGTTGGGCCGGGCCGAAGAAACCCTGGAGCGCGCCGCCCAAACCACCGGCTACAACCCCAAGCCCGGCCAGCAGCCCGACCCCGGCGCGCCCGCCCAGAACCCGCACCCCGAAATTGAGCGCCCCGGCGCCCCGGCCGAAAACCCCGGCATCTCGCCCGCCCCGCATATCGACCCGCCCGCGCCCTCGAAGGTGCCCGAGCCCAACCCGCCTTACATTCAGCCGCCATCGCCCGATATTCAGCCCGTGACGCCCCACCATCCCGAAATCGCGCAGCCCGAACCGGCCATTCATCCTGGCCAGCCGGGCATGGCGGCAGCTGCTACATCGGCCCCAGCAGAAGCTGCGGTAGCGGAGAAGTCGTTTTTCGATGAAATCTAGACCGCGGATTTATCGGATTCGACGGATTAGTTGGAATTCAAAGTGGTGAATTGAAGAAAGCCTGTCCTCGGATGGGCTTTCTTTTTTTATGCGCCGACCTTTGCGGTGGCGCTGGTACAAGCGCTGCCGCATCCCGTTCTCCCATTTCACCACCTCACACCTCACCACATGGGCCAAATCGCACTCGAAGGGCTGGAGTTTTTCGCCTTCCACGGCTACTATGATGAAGAGCAGAAAATCGGCAACAAATACGGCGTCGACCTCTACATCAAAACCGATTTGCTGGCCGCCGGCGAGTCCGATAAGCTGCAGCAAACGGTGAACTACGAAGTGCTCTACCGCCTCGTGGCCGAGGAAATGCGCGCCCCCGCCCGCCTGCTGGAACACGTGGCCCACCGCGTGCTCGACCGCATCACGGCCGAACTGCCCGGCGTGCGCAAGGTGAAAATCAGCGTCAGCAAGTTCAACCCGCCGCTGGGCGGCATCTGCCAGCGCGCCCGCGTGACGCTGGTGAAGCGGCGGGGGCAGGGGAAGTAGCCCCGATGTATAGCCGCAACACTTTGCGTCTCTCAATTGAACGACGCAGGTTAAACAGCAGGTTAATTGAAAATTAACCTGCTGTTTAACAGTGGATTAATTCAGGTTTTGGCATTAATACGAAATTTTTCGTAGGTGCTTCTTGCAACTACGAAGGCATTCGTATAATCTTTGCCTTATCCTACGAAATAATTCGTAGTAACCTCGTATCTTTCGACATGAGCAAAGCACCGCCCCCCAAACCTACGGATTCCGAGCTGGAAATCCTGCACGTGCTCTGGCAGCACGGCCCCGCCACCGTGCGGGCCATCAACGACCACCTGAGCCAGCGCCGCCAGGCGGAGGTGGGCTACACCACCACGCTCAAGATTTTGCAGCTGATGCTGGAAAAGGCGCTGGTGCGGCGCGACGACGCCGACCGCAGCCACGTGTACCGCGCCGCGGTGCGCGAGCAGGAAACGCAAGGCCTGCTCCTCGACAAGTTCGTGGACGCCACTTTCGGCGGCTCGGCCCTGAAGCTGGTGATGCAGGCCTTGGGCAGTCGCCAGACCTCGGCCGACGAGCTGGCGCAAATCCGCCGCCTGCTGAATGACATTGAAATCCAGAATTCCACCCCTAATTCCGACGACGATGACCACGCTTGAGCAATTCGTTTCGCCCGCCCTCACGCGGGCTCTGGGCTGGACCTTGCTGCACTCGCTGTGGCAGGGCGCACTGGTGGCGGCTGTGCTGGCCGGGGCGCTGCTGCTGCTGCGCCGTCAGCGGGCCGAAGTGCGCTACGCGGCCTCGGCCGGGGCGCTGGGCGTGGTGGTGGCGCTGGCCGGCATCACATTCGGGCTGTATTTCAAGTCGGGCCCGGCGCAAGGCGTTCTGCTGAGCCCCGGCACCGTTAAAACGCAACAGATGGTGCCAATGAAGCAAGCTAAATCTCCTGCGGCGGGTGTTTCGGTAGCTACGAAAAGAGCAGAGAAAGCAGTGACAGCCGCCAGCAAGGCTGTGCATTTGCACCAGGTTTCGGCTACTGCTGAAAGCCTGACGGCTTCGGACGCCACGCCAGATTGGCTGGCTACCGGCCTTCGGTATTTCGATAATAACCTGCCGCTGCTGGTGGTAGCGTGGCTGCTGGGCCTGCTGGCCATGAGCCTGCGCATGCTGGGCGGCCTGCTGTATGTGCAGCGGCTGCGGAGCTACCGGGTGCGCCCGCTGCCGGCCGTGTGGCAGGAGCGGCTGGCCGCGCTGGCCGCCCGCAGCGGCGTGCAGCGGCCGGTGGCGCTGCTCGAATCGGCGCTGGTGCAGGTGCCGCTGGTGGTGGGCCACTTGCGGCCCGTGATTCTGCTGCCGCTGGGCACGGTGGCGGGCCTGTCGCCGGCTTGTTTGGAGGCCATTCTGGCCCACGAGCTGGCCCACGTGCTGCGCCGCGACTACCTCGTGAACCTGCTGCAAACCGTGGCCGAAGTGCTGTTTTTTTACCACCCGGCCGTGTGGTTTATGGCCAGCTGCGTGCGCACCGAGCGCGAAAACTGCTGCGACGACACCGCTACGGCCTTGGTAGGCGGCGACCCGCTCCGGCTGGCCCGCGCCCTCACCGCCCTGGCCGAGTGGAGCCAGAGCGCCGTGGTGCCCACCGCCCCGCGCCTCGCCCTGGCTGCCATGAACCGGCCCGGGGCCCTGCTACTGCGGGTGCGCCGCCTGGTGCAGCGCCGCCCTGCCGCGCCCACCGTAGCCGAAGGCCTGATGGCCGGCGCGCTGGTGCTGGGCGGGCTGGGCCTGCTGGGCGGCAGCGTAGCCCTGGCCGGCCCGCTGGCCGATAACAACCATACCGCCAAGCCGGCCGCATTCGACTGGCAAACCGGACCCACGCCGCCCGCCAAAGCCGGCGGCGTGGCCGATACCAACAAGCACGCCACCACCACGACGACTACAACCAATACGACGACCGCAACCCCGTCCACCGAAGTGCGTCGCGAAATCACGGTTATCAAGGACGAGGCCGGACCGGCCGATGAGGCTTCGCAAGACGACCCCGGCCGCCCGCCGCGCCGGAAGCGCCAGCAGCGCCGCGTCATCATCAACGGCCAGGAAATGGGGCCGATGCCCTTCGCGGGCAACCCCGGCACGGTGGTGGTGACCAAGGACAAAAAGGGCCGCCTCACCGACCTCGTGGTGAACGGCCAGCACGTGGATGCCGCCATTGGCAAGCCCAAAAAAGACAAGGGCGGTAAAAACCAGCAGGTTGAAATTATCCAGATTGCTCCGGCTCCTGATATGCGGGGCTTTGCGTTCCGCACCGATGGCGGCGATATGGAGCGGCACATGGAGCGCAACCTGAGGCGGAAAGTGGAGGCGGAGAAGGAGTTCAATCCCAACTTCAACCGGAATTTCCAGTTCAATTTTCCGGACATGAACGGGGCGATGGATGGCGCGTTCCGCAGCATGGCCCCCGGCGGGTCGATAAACCGGGTGTACCGGCTCAAAACCCTCAACGGCGGCCAGGACCCCGAAACCAGCCGCGCTACCATCGACGCCCTGCGCGGGGCCGAGCGCGGCCTGCGCACCGCCGCCGCTACCAAGGGCCTGAGTGCTGCCCAGCGCAAGGAAATCAACAAAGAGCTGGAGAAAGTGCGCGTTCAGCTGAAGCAGGCCGAGAGCACGGCCTCCTCGGGCCGGCAGCTGCGAATGAACGGCGACCAGGACGCCGACATGCGGGTGCATCAAAAGCTGATGCTGGAACACAACCAGCTGATGCAGGAAAACCGGCAGGAAATGCGGGAGCGCCAGCAGGAAATCAAGGAGCGCATCCGGGAATCGCAACAGGAACTGCGCGACCTGGAGCAGGACCGCAACCAGACCGACCAGGACCGGGCAATGGCCGACCGTGACCGCATTCAGGCCGAGCGCGACCGGCGTCAGGCCGACCGTGACCGTGCTCAAGCTGACCGCGACCGTGCCCGGGCCGACCGTGACCGCGACCGCGCCGAGCGGGACCGCAAGCTCAATGAGGGCCTGATTGACCAGCTGCAAAAGGACGGCCTCATCAAGGACAAGGATAATTTCCAACTGCGCCTCACGCCCAACAGCATGACGGTGAACGGCAAAGACCAGTCTGGCAAAGTGCGTGACAAGTACCTGAAGCTGTTCGCCGAAGCCAACGGCCGCACGCTCAGCGGCAACGACGTGATAGTAATCCGCCGCAACGGCCGCAGCGATACCAGCTTCAACATGAGCCCGGCGCCGCGCCCGCCCCGGCCGCCACGCGCGCCTCTGGCCCCGCTGGCCGCTCCGCCGGCCCCGCCGATGATGGATTTGCCGGCCCCGCCCGCGCCTCCTACGCCGCCCCGCGTCGACACGGAGGAGTTGCGGAGTGAGCTGCGCAAGGACGGCATCCTCGGCGCCAACGAGAAAAACCTGCAGTTCCAGCTCAACAATTCGGGGCTGACGGTGAACGGCAAAAAGCAGTCGGACGAGCTGGCGGCCAAATACCGCCAGCTCACCGGCCACGCCGAAGATAAGAAATTTAATATGTCGATTTCGACTCAGGAATAGGGGCGAAGCAGACGCAAAAAGCCGGTTTTTCTCTGGATAAACCGGCTTTTTTGTGCCCAATTATTTTCAGGTCATCTGAAAAATTGCCCGCCTGCAAGCAACTTTTCCACCTCATTCCGCATCTCTTGGCCCTTCCGAAAGCCATTCTGTTTCGGACTAATGTTATGCGCTGTTTTTTACTGCTTTGTTGGTTGAGTCTTCTGATTGGGGTGGCCCGTGCCCAGAAAGCGCCGGCGGCCGCACCCGCCGCTACCGATGCTGCCCGGCCGGCTCCCAAGCGTCAGTTGCAGGCCACGCGCATCAGCACCCCGCCCAAGCTCGACGGCCTGCTGGACGAGGCCGTGTGGCAGTCGGCCCCCATCGCCACCAAGTTTTATGAGCTGGAGCCCACGCCCGGCCCCATCGAAACCCACCCCACCGAAGTGCGCGTGCTCTACGACGATGCCGCGATTTACGTGGGCGCCATCATGCACGATGTGTCGCAGGATTCCATTTTTCGGGAGCTGAGCGCCCGGGACAATATTGGCAATTCGGACTGGTTTGGGGTGTTTTTCGATACCTACAACGACCATCTGAATGGCTACGAATTCATCCTGACCTCGGGCGGGGTGCAGCTCGACGCCCGGCAGTCGCCCACCAACGGCGAAGACGGCAGCTGGAACGCCGTGTGGGACTCGCGCACCGCCCTGCGCGGCACCGACTGGATAGCCGAAATCCGCATTCCCTACTCCGCCATTCGTTTCAGTAAGGCCACGGAACAGGTGTGGGGGCTGAATTTTGGCCGGCAGCGGCGCAGCACCCGCCAGAAGTTTTTCTGGAACGAGGTGAAGCCCCAGGTCGATGGCTTCGTGAACCAGTGGGGCGAGCTCACCGGCCTGCGCGACCTCAAGCCGCCGCTGCGCCTCTCGCTCACGCCCTACGTGAGCGCCTACGTCAACCACTACCCCTACAACGAGCAAGGCAAGCAGAACACCACCACCACCTTCAACGGCGGGGCCGACGTGAAGTGGGGCATCAACGAAAGCTTTACGCTGGATGCCACGCTGGTGCCCGATTTCGGGCAGGTGCAGAGCGACAACCAGGTGCTCAACCTCTCACCCTTCGAGGTGCAGTACAACGAAAACCGGGGCTTTTTTACCGAAGGCACCGAGCTGTTCAACAAAGGCGGCCTGTTCTATTCGCGGCGGGTGGGGGCGCAGCCGCTGGGCTTCGGCAGCGTGGGCGCCCAGCTGCGCACCGGCACCACCGACGTGGATGGCAAGCGCCACGCCGGCGAATTCATCGTGCAGAACCCCGGCATCACGCGCCTGCTCAATGCCACCAAGGTGTCGGGCCGCACCAGCAAGGGCCTGGGCGTGGGCATTTTCAACGCCGTGAGCAACGACGTGTACGCCACCGTGCAGGACAGCACCACCGGCCAGCGGCGCGACATCCTCACCCAGCCGCTGAGCAACTACAACATCGTGGTGCTCGACCAGAGTCTCAAAAACAACTCCTACGTGAGCCTGGTGAACACCAACGTGACCCGCGCCGGTGCCACCTACGACGCCAACGTAACCGGCGGCCTCTTCAAATTCGCCAACAAGGCCAACTCCTACGCCATCAACGGCCGCGTGGTGTACTCAAACCGCCGGGGCAAAGCCTTCGGCTTGCAGGACGAAGTCTCGGACCGCGACGGCTACAAATACTACCTGAACTACGGCAAAATCTCGGGCAAATTCACCTGGAACATCGACCACGGCATCGAGTCGCACTCCTACAACCCCAACGACCTCGGCCTGCTCTTCGCCAACAACAACATCTCGCAGTCGGCCAACGCCAGCTACAACATCTACACGCCGTTCTGGAAGGTTAATAAGCTCTTTACCTACGCCACCGTGGCCTACTCGATGCTGGAGCGCCCCACGCTCTACCAGGACATGGGCGTGTACCTGGGCGGCAACACCACCTTCACCAAAAACTTCCTTACCACCGGCATCAACCTCGACGCCGCGCCCCTCACCCGCGACTACTTCGACCCGCGCCGCGCGCCGCTGGGCAAATACTACGTGCGCAAGCCCGCCAACTTCGGCGTCAATGGCTTTTTCTCCTCCGATTACCGCAAGAAATTTGCCTGGGATATCAACTACGGAGCCCGCTTCTTCACCGCCGATGGCGACCGCACCGGCCGCAATACCTACGCCCTGAGCCTGGGGCCGCGCTACCGGGCCAGCAACCAGCTCAGCTTCGTGTACTCGCTGAGCTACGAGCGGCGGCTGAACCAGATTGGCTACGCCGGCGGCCTCGACACTTCTGACTCCACCGATGCGCCCGTGTTCCGCCGCTTCGGCGGCGACCAGGGCGACGTGCTCCTGGGCCGTCGCAACGTCACCACCTTTACCAATACCGCCACGGCCACCTACACCTTCACCAACCGCATGTCGTTCAACATCCGTCTGCGGCACTACGTGAGCAACGTGCACTACCGCGACTTTTCGCGCCTGCACCCCGACGGCGTCGAAACCCCCGAACCCACCTACGACCGCAACCGCGACAACACCTTCAACGCCTTCAACATCGACGCCGTCTATTCCTGGTGGTTCGCGCCCGGCTCCCAGGTCAGCATCGTCTGGAAAAACGCCGGCGCGTCCTTCTTCGAAGCCAACGCCGCCACCCCGCTCTACTTCGACAACCTGAACAACACCATCAACACCCCGCACAATAACTCGGTGTCGGTAAAAGTGCTGTATTACCTCGATTACCTGGCCCTGCGCCCCCGGCGCGGGTAGGGGCAGTTAATGCCGCTCAATGCGTAACGTTTGCTCCGTGTTGCGGCGTTCGTCGTGCACGCGTAGCAGGTAGCAGCCGGCAGGTAGCCCGGCCAGCGAAAGCCGGGCCGGGTCCAATCCAGCCAGTGTCCCCGTCTGCATTTCCCGGCCCAGTAGGTCCAATAGCGCCCAGCGGCCCACCAGCACGTGCTCATCGGCCGTAACCAGCGTCAGGTCATTCGCAGTAGGGTTGGGGTAGGCGAAAACGCGGTTTTGGGGCGCGGGCTGACTGGGGCGGGTGGGGAGTAGCCGCGCCCAGCTACGCAGGCAAAACCAAAGGTGGGCGTAGATGGGCGAGGGGTTGTTGATGAGGTAGGTGTCGGTGCTGGCGGCCAACAGGTAGTTGCCGGCCGGCGTGAAACCCACGCCTACGGGCGTTTCATTGGCTCCTCCCCGGAACATCAGCGTATCGCGCAGCAACACGCCTTGGTGTGAAAACAGCTGCACCGTGACGTCCATATCATAGCCATTGTACCACGAGCCCATGCTGAGGTAGTTGCCGTTGGGCAGCTCCACCACCCGAGCTAAGCCCTGGCGCAGACTATTGCCCAACCGATACGGCCGAGTCCAGATGGTGTCTCCCACGGTGGTGAACTTGGCCAAGCCGCCATTCACCAGCCCTATCAGGTTACCATCGGAATCCAGCCGGATAGGCCCGGCCCCGGCTGGGCCGCTGAGCCGTTCCTGTTGGTACACGCCCAGCTCATTCACGCTGATAAGCTTGCTGCGGAGGCCGCCATAATTCGGCATGGACTCAACCAAATAGCCATTGGGCACGGCCACCAGCGTGCTGAGATAGCCCATCCGCGTATTGTCGTAGGGCAGCAAGTGGCTCCAGACCACCGCCCCGGCGGGGCTGTACTTAAACAGTGTGGGAATGGTCCCCAACGGCGTAGTTTTTACATCGCTGGCGAGGACATAATTGCCGTCGTTGCCCAGCACCAACGTATTGATGCCGTTCCCGGTCAGGCGGGTCCAGAGCGTGTCGCCAGTGGGGGTGAGCTTGGCCAAGCCGCCCCAGCTTTGCGAGGGTGTAACGGTGCTGTTGAACACCGTGGCCGATACGACGAGGTTGCCAGCTCGGTCCTCTATCACGCCCCGCGCATACACTCCGTTGCTTGTCGGAAACCGGATGCGCCGAGTCCAGAGCGTGTCGCCCACATAGTTCACTTTGCTGAGGTACAGCAAGTCGAACGAGGCCTTTTGGGTTTCGCCCACCATCACGAAGCCCCCAGTCACGGGCGTCATAAACTTGCCGGTTTCCCGCCGGGCGGGCGTGCTCACCAGCTTCGACCACAGCACCTGCGCCGCCACTGGCCCGCAGCCCAGCAACCACCCGACAAGTGAAAAAACGGTAATCCAGCAGTAAATCTTTTTCATGAGCAGCTAAAAAAGTTGTGAAAAAAACAGCGCGGAGCCACCCAGCCCCGCGCCATCTTCCCAGCCTACCTATACCACCCGTCGCACCACCACCGTGGCCTGCCCGCCAGCCTCACCCTCAAACTGCGCCGTGAGGTACCGCGCCATGTCCGGCCCCAGTTTCTCCCGCGTCAGCTCCGTCACCGCGCCGGCCGGGCAGGAGAGGGGCGTCGTTTTGGCTCCATCCTTCTGGGCCATCCATAGGAGCAGGGGTGTGGCGGCGCGGTTTTCCACGGTGAGGGTATAGGCCGGGCCGTAGTTCGTGTTGGCCAGGCGCACGGCGGCCCCGTCGGGCGCGGTCAGGGGCAGCGTGCGCACGATGCGCGGCCGGCCCCCCGCCGCTTGCCGGTACTGGCTGACCACTTTCTGGCGCTTGTTGGCCGCCACGAAGGCCGAGTCCAACGCCGCCCACTGAAACTTCGGGTCCGGGTCGGTGCGCTGGCCCGCAATCAGGGTTTGCATCAGGCGCAGGGCTGCGCTCAGGCGGCGCAGCAGTTCGGGCAGGGCCAGCGTGGCCAGGCGCGGGGCGGCCTTGGCCTCCGTCTGGGCATCGGCGGCCGCCTCAAAGGCATCAGCGGCATCGGCCGGGGCCTGAATTACAGCCTCGCTCAGGCGGAAATCCGTCCGCACCTTGGCCGGCAGGACGGCCACGGCCTTCACTAGGTCGCGCACGTGGTTTACGTCCTCGGCGGCGTCGCCGTAGCGCACGTCCGAATACGAGAGCGTAAACGCCTGCTTCAGCGCCAAATCGCCAATGCTCAGCGCGTAGCCCACGGCCCGGGCCGAGAGGGTAGCCGCGGCCGTGGCCATCGTTTCGCGGGCCGCGTCCTTCGCCGTGGTGGCGTGGGCAGTGGTCGTGTCCTGGGCCGCCTGCCGGGCCGCAATGGCCGCCACCAGTTCGGCGCGGTCGGTTTCGGCGGCTTGCAGGGGCGCAAAATCGGCCAGCTCTTTTGGGAAGCGGGCCACGGCCAAGCCCACGCGGTGGGCACTGTCAAAAAGGGAGGTATCTCTGTTGTCCATATGGGGTAAACAAATGTGGATTAGTATAAAAGCGAATGTAGGGGGGCGCGCCAATAGTCTCCCCGTTCCTCGCGCCGCCTTGCTTGCCCAACGGCCCAAAACCGATTCTACAACTCCCAAAGGGCCTTTCTGCGGCCAAAAAAATGTGTCAGGCAGTGCGTGGGGCATGTCAACCTCCGCGCGGGCCGTGTCAACTTGCATGTGGACCATGGCAACCTCCGCGTGGCGTATGTCAACCTGCACTTAAACCCTGTCAACCTATGCGTGGGCCTTGTCAACCCGCAGTTGGGGCATGTCAACCCATACTTTGCCCATGTCAACCGGCATTTGGGCCAGGTCAGCTTGCACGAGGACTATGTTAGCTCCCACACATCGACCCAACCTCCCGCAAGCGCCCGGCAGCGAACACCTGCCCAATATCGAACAGCTTTTTACTCTCATGAATAACGAATTTTATAAATAAAAACTTGAAAAATAATTACTTATAAAATTGGCACAACAATGGAAATAACCTGGTTACCCCCGGCCCGCCACCGCTCAAAACCGGACACCAGCCGGGGGCGCATCACCTCCATTTCCACCTTTTTACTGCTTGTTGCCATGAATCTCGCCGCCCACCTCCGCCCCGCCATTTTCGCCCTGACTACCGGGGTCAGCTTCGCCGCCCAGGCCCAGCCGTCGCAGCCCGTGCAAGTCACCCAGCCCGATGCCGCCAGCCTGCGCGTCCGCATCTATAACGCCTTCAGCCGGCCCATCTCGATGCGGGTAGAAAACCTCAGCACCGCCACTTACATCCTCGACGAAACCCACCGCCTGCCCGCCTACGGCACCCTGCTCAAGTTCAACACGCTGCCCAGCGGCCGCTACGCCCTCACCCTCCGCGTCGGCCCCGACCGTTACCGCTACACCATCCAGGTCGAGAACAAAGCCCCCGGCGCCGCCACCATCGCCGTGCGCGAAACCACCACGCACCGCGTCGAAAGCGGCCTGGCCGCGCTGTAGCCGGTCGGCAAAGGCTACAACTATAACCCCAGCAATTCCTCGGCCGCCGCGAAGGGCGTGAGCTGGCCGGCGGCCACGGCGGCCTGCACCGCTGGCAGCCGCTCCCGCACCCGGGCATCGGCGTAAAAGCGCGATTCCAGCGCCTGCGCGATGCTTTGGTGCAGCCACTGCAACTGCTGCTGCTGCCGCCGCTGCCCGAAATAGCCATTGGCCCGGGTGGCGGCGGCGTAGTTTTCAATCACGTCCCACACCGCCGCAATGCCCGTCCCGTCCACCGCCGAGGTGAGCAGCACCGGCACCGCCTGCCCCGACGGCGGCGCCGGAAACAGGTGCAGCGCGCTCTGGTAGTCCACTTTGGCGCGGCGGGCGGCCTGCTCGTTGCCGTGGTCGGCCTTGGTAATGCACAGGGCATCGGCCATTTCCATGATGCCGCGCTTAACGCCCTGCAATTCATCCCCGGCCCCGGCCAGCATCAGCAGCAGGAAGAAATCGACCAACCCGTGCACCGTGGTTTCGGACTGGCCCACGCCTACCGTCTCCACAATAATCACGTCGTGGCCCGCCGCTTCGCATAATAACAGCGCTTCGCGCGTGGCTCGTGCCACCCCGCCCAGGCTGCTGCCGGCGGGAGAGGGGCGGATGAAGGCCGCTGGCTGGGCCGAGAGCCACGGCATCCGCGTCTTGTCGCCGAGAATGCTGCCGCCGCCGCGCTGGCTGCTGGGGTCCACGGCCAGCACGGCCAGTTTCAGGCCCTTTTCTTCGACCAAAAACCGGCCAAGGGCTTCAATAAACGTGCTTTTGCCCACGCCCGGCACCCCCGTAATGCCCACCCGCAGGCTGCGCCCCGTGTGCGGCAGCACCGCCTGCAATACCTCCTGGGCCAGGGTGTGGTCGCTGGGCAGGGTGCTTTCGACGAGGGTGATGGCGCGGCCCAGCACCGTGCGGGAGCCGGCCCGGATGCCAGCGGCGTACTCGGCGGCGGAAAGGCGTTTGGGAGGCAATGTTTGGGCGGTTGGCGTTAGCTTGCGGATGCAAAGAACGGGCGTTTCGGTAATCAATACCGCCACGGGGCGCGAATAGTCGACGCGGCCGGCGCGTTGGCCGACTGCGGTTGTGCCCACCAACTGGCGCTTGGTTCTTTGCACCCGCATCCCTCACCACCCCTTATTTGTTCTGCATGAATCCATCATTACGCTTTTTATCGCTGGCCGCCGGGCTGGCCCTGCCCGCCACCGCCTTCGCCCAAAACGAGCTCAGCAACTTCTCGGCCACGGGCCGGGGCGGCGTCATCAACACCTTCGCCACCGACTACCAGGCCGTCGGCATCAACCCCGCCAACCTGGGCCGCAACACCAATTTCCGGGTGGCCTTCACCATCGGCGAAGTAGGCGCGGGCATCGGGTCGCAGTCGCTCACCAAAACCACCTTCAAGCACATTCTTTACGACGGCAAGCAGAGCATTGGGGCCGCCGAAAAGGCCACGCTGGTCGACCAGCTCTCCGGCGACAACGTGCTGAACCTGAACCTCGACACCAACCTCTTCGGTTTTGCGGTGACGCTGCCCAACGGCCTGGGCGGCCTGGCTTTCAGCAGCCGGCAGCGCATCGGCGGCCACCTGGCCCTCAACCGCAACGCCGCCGACATCATCATCAACGGCCAGAATGCCGCCGTGGTGAAGCAATATTACCCCACGCCCAACACCAGCGGCACGCCCACGCCCACGGCTGCCAACGCGCCCCTGATTTCTACGGTGCTGGACGGCACCAGCATCCAGGCGGCCGTGACCAACGAATTCAACGTAGCCTACGGCATCCAGGTGTATCAGAATGAGGCTTTCAAACTGTCGTTGGGGGCGGGCTACCGCTACATCCAAGGCATTGGCATTGCCGATATCCGGGTGAGTGGCGGCAACCTGACCGCCTACACGTCGCTCTCGCCGGTGTTCGATGTGAACTACGGCGCGCTGGCCACCAATGCTTCGAACTTCAACTATGAGTCGGGCTCAGGCCTGCACCCGGTGGGCCACGGCAACGGCTTCGATGCCGGTGTATCGGCCGAAATCGGCAAAATCTTCCGCTTGGGCGCGTCGGTGACGGACATGGGTTCGATGACCTGGACCGGCAACGTGCTCGAAGCTTCGGACCAGAAGCTGCAGCAAACTTCCTCCACGGGCGTGACGACCTACAACGTGTTCAAGGAAATCAGCTCGCAGTTTGATACCGACAAGCAGAACCTGTTCACCTACACCACGGCCAAGGAGCGCACGGCCGCCCTGCCCGCCAAGCTGCGCCTGGGCGGCGGCATCCGCATCAACAAATTCTTCGAAGCCGGCCTCGACCTCACCGCGCCCCTCAACAAGGTGGCCGGCAACCTCACCACCACCTTCGTGGGCCTAGGCGTCGACTACAAGCCCCTGAACTGGCTGAAGCTAAGCAGCGGCTTCACCGGCGGCGCGGGCTACGGCAAGAGCCTGCCGCTGGGCCTCACCATCGTATCGCCGCTGTGGGAGGCAGGCATCAGCACCCGCGACGTAGTGGGCCTGCTCAGCGAAACCTCGCCGTATTCGTCGGTTGCGTTCGGCGTGCTGCGCTTCAAGATTGGTGCCAGCGAGTAGGGCCGCCTGTCAGCACACAGGGCGTTTGTCATTGCGAGCGAAGCGCGGCAATCCGTCGTGTTCTCAGCGACTAACCTAATAATGTGAAAAGCCCCGACACTGCGCAGTGTCGGGGCTTTTTGCGTTTCAAAACAGGCATATCACATCTTCAAGTTGGTCGCTGAGAACAGGACGGATTGCCGCGCTTCGCTCGCAATGACAAACGCCCTGTGCCCCGCAAGGACAACCCCCTGACTACGGCACCACCACAAACGCCGGCAGGCCCAGCTTGCTGCGGCGGCCACCCAGTTTCAAGCCTTCGTCCACGTATTTGCAGTCCTTGCCCGGGGCGTTGGGCTGCTCGATGACGCCGAGGTTGGGGTTGTCTTCGCGGGCCACGTAGATGCGGCCATCAGGCCCGAGCTGGAGGGCGCCGATTTTGCGGTTGGCCGACTTGCCCACCAACGTTTTTTCCTTGGTTTTGAGGTCGAATTGCCAGATTTGGGTTTCGCCGCCGCCGGTGCCGTTGCAGGTGCCATACACCTTGGTGCCGTCGGGCGAAAACTCTACGCCGTAGGCTTCGGCGAAGGGTCCGAAGCTGCGCGGGTTGCTCACCTTGCCGGTATTGCGGTCGAAATCATAGATTTCAAACTTGTTGGTTTCGCGCCACAGCGCAGCCGCCAGGTGTTTGCCGTCGGGCGAGAACTTGAGCGCGCCAATGGCGTTGCGGCCGGGGCCGGCGTTCATGCTGCCCACGTTGCTCATCAGCGGCTTGGCCGATACGCCATCGGCCGTGACGAGGTAGCTCACGAAGGCGTTGGAGTTCCAGCGGTGGGCCACCACCCAGGTGTCACGGCCGTTGGCATGGCGCACGGCGGCCAGCTTTTCGGCCACCGGCTGAATGAGCAGCAGGTTCACCCGGGGCAGGTCGCCGAAGCCGTCGTCGCGGGTCATGTCCACGATGGAATAGCGCAGGCCATTGGGCGTGCCTTGCGGCGCTACCGTGAAGATGTAGAACACGTTGCCCGAGCCCGGGTCGGGCACGATGAGGGCCGATTGGGTGCTGCTGCCGCTGCCCATCAGCTTGCGGCCGTTGGGCATGGGCTGGTGCTTGCGGTTCCACACGGTTTCGCCGTTGGTGTAGAAGAGCAATTCTCCCTTGGCGGTGGTGGCTACGGCGCAGCCCTCGTAGGTGCTCATCTTGCCGTCATTCAGGGGTTTGGGCGTGCCATCGGCGAAGCTGAGGCCGGCCTGCTGGCCGAAATACCAGATGTCAGTAGGGCGCTGGGCGCGGGCAGCTACAGTGAGCAGCAGCGGCAACAGGGCGAGAAAAAGGCGTTTTGAGCGCATTGGGTTGAAAAGTAGTTCGCGGGGTTAACGAAAAAATCAGGCCAATCGATTTGTGCATTTGCCCAATCAGCTGAGCGCCGCCCGGCTTATGCGCGCAGTGGCGCCGGTGGGCGTGGCCCAAGCACCAGCAGGTACAGCAGCAGCCCCAGCGTGGCCAGCGGCAGTGTGAAGTAAAGCAGCTGCAATGCCGCCGGCTGCCCCAGCCGGTCGAGCAGGCCGTTAATGGGCAGGAAAAACGGCACCGTCAGCGCCAGCAGTCCCGCCTGCACCCGCACCGGAAAGGCCCGCCCGTAGGCCAGCAACGGCAGCAGCAGCAGGGCATCGTACACCACATGGTAGGTGAAAAGCAGGCCCAGCAAGTGCAGCAGCAGCAGCACGTAGAGCCCATCGAAGGACCGGCCGACCCGCCACAGACCCCAGAGTCGGAATAGCACGAGCCCCACCAGCCCCACCCCCGCAAGGCCAGCCCAACGGTGACCACCGGGCCGCAGAAACTCCAGCAGGTTGCGCAGCTCAAACTGCAGAATCATGCCCCGGCCCAGCGGGTAATTGGGCTGCGTGGGGCGCACCACGTCGGCCTGCACATAGTCGAGCAGGTGGCGGTAGCTGGCCAGGCTGGCGGCCGGGTCGGCAGCCCAAAACCAGAACAAGGCCAGCAGCGCCCCGCCCACGGCTCCGCCCACCACGATGCTGCGCCAACGCTTCTCCAACAGGAATAACCCAATAAATGGCAGCGCCACGGTGATTTTGAACGAGGCCAGCCCCAGGAGCACCCCGGCCAGCGTGCGCCGTCCCGCGCCGGCGGCCCACCAGGCCCCGGTGGCCAGCGCGAGGGCCAGAAACGTGTTTTGCCCATTGATGAGGGCCACCACGGTGGCTTTTAGGGCCAAGGCGGTGAGGAACAGGTCGGCGGTGGTGAGCGGCGGGGCGTGGAGGCGTACTAGGGCGCGCTGGGTGGCGTAGCAGGCGGCCAGCAAAGCCAGCAGTACCACGCCGTACCACAGCGGCCAGGCCAGGCCGTAGGGCAGGGCGCCCAGCAGCAGCCCCAACCAGGCCGCCGCCCAGGGCGGGTAGATAAACGCCTGGTCGGGCAGGCCGGGGGTACTGTGCGATGCTAAGTTTTCGTCGGCCACAATGCGCCGCCAGCTTTCCCGAATGTCGTGGTCCTGGTAGGGGTCGAGGCCGTGGCGTAGGGCCCACTGGCCCACGTAGGCGGGGCGGAAATCCACCGGCCGGTCGGGGCCGAAGTGCACGGCGCCGAGCTTGGTGAGGTTGGCGGCGGCCACCAGCGCCAGCACCAGCACCAGCCCCGGCGGCAGGGCAAACCAGCGCCGCACCGCCCGGCCGGCTTGGTGAATAACGGAAGAATTCATGCAAAAAACGCCGCTGAACTGCGCGGCCGGTCAAACTTACGCCCGCCGCGCCGCTACTTGCCGGCTACGGCCAGCGGCATCAGCTCGGCCGGCTCGTGGTGTTTTTCGAAATATGCGTAGCCCGGCATCAATCCGCGCCAGAAGGCCTGGTGCGGGCTCGTGGCGTGCTTCGCCAACTCAACTTCCGTAATTGGAAACGGGAAAATTTGCACCGGAATCACTGCTTGCCCGGCCGCCCGGGCCGTGACGGCCAGCAGGTACACTTCTTCGATGCCGGCATTGGTGATGGGCAGGCAGCCGATGCTGGCTTCGCCGCCGTGGATGAAAATGTCGCCGCCGGGGTTGGGCTCGCCCAGTGCCAAATCGGCAGCATTGGGGTAGTTGAGGCCGAGGGAGAGGTGGAAGTTGCTCTTGGGATTAAAGCGGTCGATTTCGTAGAAGCCTTCCGGCACCTGGTAGTCGCCGGCCCGGCGCTTGGGGCCGAGCGAGCCCGAGGTGGCGGCCAGCGGGTAGGCGTGGAGCAGCTCAAACGGCCCGCCGCCTTGGTTGCGCGCCCACACTTCCAGCTCCACCCGGGTTTTCACAAGCCGAAACATGATTTCCAGCCGGCGCGGGTCGAGGTAGTGGGTGCGCAGCAGAGTGGCTACCGCCGGGCCGGCAGTTGCTTCAGCGGCCCGCACGCGGGGGAATAGCCGCTGCTGTCGCCAGAAATCGGCTGAATTCGTGCCGGGCAGGCCCTCGGCGGGCGTGGTGCAGGACTGGGCCAGCAGCTGAAAAACAGGCAATACCAACAGCACGCAGCACGAGAGTCGACGCAGCATAAAAACAACCGGAATGAAGAGGAATGCGCCTACAACGGCATTCAGGAGTTTCTATTTTATACCGACCGTAAAAGCCCGGGCGCCGCATCGATAATGCCTGCGTAATGGGTGCGACGCGGCCCGTCCGCTACCTTCGCGGTGGCTGGAGCGGTGGTTTCTCCGTCCGGCTGCCTGCTTATGCGTATTCTCGTTACATACCGCTGCCTCGCCTCCTTATTGCCGCTGCTGGCGCTAATTGGCTGTTCCGGCAACCCCAGCACCAAGTCCGCGCCCGAAGCGCCGGGCGTGCTGCCCGGCCCCATCGCCGGCACCAGTCAGACGCAACTCTCCAACGGCTGGAAACTCAGCCCCGCCGGCACCTCCACGCCCCTCGGCGACCTGCCCCTGAGCCTGCAGACCAGCCCCGACGGCCGCCTGGCCGCCGTAACCAATGCCGGCTGGGGCGAAAACTCGGTGCAGCTCCTCGATGCCACCACCGGCCAGGTGCTCGACACCAAAGTGGTGCCGGCCGCCTGGGCCGGCCTCGCCTTCGCCCCCGATGGGCGCACGCTCTACGCCTCCGGCGGGCAGCACAACCGCATTCACTGCTTCCGGATTGAGGGCCAGAAACTCCAGCCCGACAGCGCTTTCGTGCTGGGCGAAAAATGGCCAAAGCAGAAAATCGGCGTGGCCGGCCTCGCCGTCGATGGCCGCCGCAGCGTACTCTACGCCGTGACGCGGGAGGATAATTCGCTCTACACCTTCGACCTGAAAACGCGCCGCATCCTGCGCACCCTCAAGCTGCCGGCCGAAGCCTACGGCACCTTGCTCAGCCCCGACGGTGCCCGGCTTTACATCACGCTTTGGGGCGGCCACGCGGTAGCGGTGTACGATACCGAAAAGCAGGCGCTGCTCGCTACTATTCCCGTCGAAAGCCACCCCAACGACCTCGCCCTGACCCGCGACGGCCGCCGCCTGTTCGTGGCCAACGCCAACAGCAACTCGGTTTCCGTCATCGATACCCGCGCCGGCCTCGTCACCGAAACGCTGAATACGGCCCTTTTCCCCGCTTCGCCCGCTGGCAGCACCCCCGATGGCCTGGCCCTGAGCGCCGACGACAGCCAATTGTTCATCGCCAATGCCGACAACAACTGCCTGGCCGTGTTCGACGTGCGCGAGCCCCGCGCCAGCCGGCCGCTGGGCTTCATCCCCACAGGCTGGTACCCCACGGCGGTGCGCGTAGTCGGCCAGCAGCTCCTGGTTACCAACGGCAAAGGCAGCACTTCCAAACCCAACCCCGACGGCCCTAACCCGGTGCGCGATGTGGGCGAAAAAGGCAAAGGCTACATCGGCGGGCTGCTGCTGGGCTCACTCTTGCGCCTGCCCGTGCCCGATGAAAAGGCCCTGGCTGCGTTCTCCACTCAGGTCTACGCCAATACGCCCTTCACTAAAACCCGTGAGGCTGCGCCCGATGTACCCGCCGGCAGCCCCGTGCCCCAGCGCGTGGGCGATGCCTCGCCCATCAAGCACGTTTTCTACATCATCAAGGAAAACCGCACCTACGACCAGGTGCTCGGCGACCTCCCGGCCGGCAACGGCGACGCTAGCCTCTGCCTCTTCCCCGAAAAGGTGACGCCCAACCACCACGCCCTAACCCGGGAGTTTGTGCTGCTTGATAATTTCTACGTCGATGCCGAGGTGAGCGCCGACGGCCACAACTGGAGCACCGCCGCCTACGCCACCGATTTCGTGGAGAAAAGCTGGCCTAGCAACTACAGCGGCCGGGGCGGCGAGTACGATTTTGAGGGCAACCGGGGCGAAGTAGCCGAGCCCAAAGATGGCTTTCTGTGGGACTACTGCCGCCGCGCCGGCCGCAGTTTCCGCAGCTACGGCGAGTTTGTGTACAAGGGCAAAGCTAGCCTGCCGGCCATCGTAGGCCACTTTTGCGAGCCCTACGCCGGCTTCGACCTGCACGTGCGCGACGTGGACCGCGAGCGCATCTGGGAGCAGGATTTCGACCGCCTCGTGACCGCCAACCAACTGCCCGACCTCAGCATTATCCGCCTGCCCAACGACCACACCTTCGGGGCGCGCAAGGGCGAATTCAGCCCCCTGAGCTACGCCGCCGACAATGACTTAGCCCTAGGCCGCCTCATCGAACACCTCTCCAAAAGTCCCGTCTGGAAGGAATCAGTGGTGATGATAGTGGAAGACGATGCCCAGAATGGCCCCGACCACATCGACGCGCACCGTTCCACGGCCTACCTCGCGGGCCCCTACATCCGCCGCCACGCCGTGGTGCACACCGCCTACACTACCTCCGGCATGCTGCGCACGCTGGAGCTCATCCTCGGCCTGCCGCCCATGAGCCAGTACGATGCCGCTGCCCTGCCGCTCTGGGCCTGCTTCACCGCGAAACCCGATTTTAAACCCTATACCCTGCGCCCCGCTACCACCCCACAGGACGTGCGCAATACCGCCTTCAACGCCCCCGCCCGCCGCTCCCTCAAGTTCGATATGACCCGCGAAGACGCCGCGCCCGACCTAGCTTTCAACGAGAGCATCTGGCAAGCCATTCGCGGTGAAAACAGCCACATGCCCGCTCCGCGCCGCGCCGCATTTCTGCGCGAGGCGAAGACCGAGCATGAGGAAGCAGAAGGGGAGGATGACTGAAAAAGAAGAAAAGGCCGTCATGCCTCGGCTCCGCTCGGCATGACGTTCAAGTTAGATAACCGCCTACCGCATCCCCAATTCCCATGCAGCTCAAACCTCTCTTCACCTTTCTCACCGCCCTTACTAAAAACAACGACCGGCCCTGGTTCCAGGAACGCAAAGCCACTTACGACGCGCTGCGCAAGCAATTTGAGGAAGATGCCGAATTCTGGTATCAGGAGCTGGCCAAGCTCGACCCGGGCATCGCGGGCCCCAAAGGCCGCAAAAGCATCTTCCGCATTTACCGCGACGTGCGGTTCAGCAACAACAAAGACCCGTACAAAACACACTTCTCGGCCTACTTCACCGCCAGTGGCAAGGACATCGAAACGCCCGGCTACTACGTCCAAATTGGCCCGAGTGGCAATACGCTCATCGGCGGCGGTTTTTACATGCCTGATAAAACGCAGTTGGCCGCCATCCGTCAGGAAATCGACTACAACGCCGACAAGCTAAAAGCCATTCTGGCCGCGCCCGATTTCCAACGCTACTTCGGCACCATAAGCGGCGACAAGCTCAAAAAATCACCCGCCGCCTATTCCGTTGACCATCCTGAAATCGAGTTATTGAAACATAAAAGCTTTACCGCCACACACCTGATGGCGGATGCCGAAGTGCTAAGCCACGCCGATTTCCGCGCCCATGTCGTGGATGTATTTGCCGCGATGGTGCCGTTCTGCCAGTTCCTGCGCGGCGCGATTGAGGCGTAGCGTGGACTTTTAGTCCGCGAGTTCAATGATTCTATTCGCGGACTAAAAGTCCGCGCTACATCACCAGCCGATGGTTTCCTCCTCGTGGCCGGCGCGGAACAGGGCGCTTTGCTTCTTGCCGTTGGCCTCGATGTTCACGATGTTCATCTGGTCGGCGAAGGTGTCGAGCAGCACGGCTTGGCGCAGCTTCACGGCCGTGACCGGGCCGGGCAAGGGCACTTTGCAATAGAACCAGCAGCCGTCGTTTTCAGCCTGCATGCCCAGCACTTGCAGCAGCAGGGGCTTGCCGCTCGTCACGCTCACCTGCAAGGTGCGTTGGAAGTAGGCCGTGGCCAACACCAGCGGGCGTGGCCCGGCATCGGTGAGGTTGACGCGAGTGGGCTGGCCTTGCGAAAGCGCCTTCTCAAAGTCATCAACGAAGACTTTGACCGAAATCTCCAACTGCTTTTTGGCCGCGTTGTAGCGCAACTCCGTGATGGTGGAGTGGTAGGCGTGGAACGCTGGCGCCGCCCCGGCCAGCGGAAAGAGCAGCAGTGTAACAGCAAGAAGGGTGAGCAGGCGCATGGGCGAGAAACTGATTGAGTGAAAAAAAGAACGTCATGCTTCGACTTCGCGCAGCATGACGTTCTGGATAACCTATCGGTTCCGTTTAGTGGAACAGCTTCATCACCTGCTTGAACACAATCACATACGCCATCAGGGCCAGAATCAGGACCGTGCCCACGCGCTGGGCGCCCTCCAGAAACTTATCCGATGGCTTGCGGCGCAGAATCATTTCGTAGAGCAGGAACACCACGTGGCCGCCATCGAGGGCCGGAATGGGCAGCAGGTTCATGAAGGCCAGTACCATGCTCAGGCCACCGGCCAAGCCCCAGAAGTGCTGCCAATCCCAGATGCCACCGAATTGCTGCGCAATTTCAACCGGCCCGCCCAGACTTTCCGAGGCCGAAGCCTCGCCCTTGAAAATCTTGCCGAAGGCCCGCGCCTGCAAGCCAATCACCCCAAACGCCTTGCTCACACCCTGCGGAATGGACTCGGCCAGCGTGTACTTGCGGGTGCCGAGCTGCAGGGTCGACTTGCGCTCGAAGCCGATGCGGCCCGAGCTGGTGACGGCAATATTCAGCGTGAAGGGCTGGCCGCCGCGCTGTACCTGCACGGGTACAGTTTTGTCCTTGTTGGCCAGCAGCACCGCTTGGAGCTCGTCGAAGAACTGTACCGGCTGGCCGGCCACGTTCGTAATCACGTCGCCCACTTGTAGGCCGGCTTTGGCGGCGTTGCCGCCGGGCGTCACGCGGTCCACGGCGAAGGTTTCGCGGGGGCGCACCAGCAGACTGTCAGCGCTTTGCTTGCCGAATTTATCGAGGAAGTTTTTCGGAATTTTGATGTCTTCCAGCTGCCCGTTGCGCTCCACGGTGTAGTAGGAGTTGTCGCCCATGATGACCTCAGGCTTGTACACGTCATCGAACTCGGCGAACGGCCGGCCGTTGATTTTCACAATCTTGTCGCCGGTGCGGAAGCCGATTTCGCGGCCCAAACCGTTAGGCAGAATGCCGTAACGGGCCTCCGAAGCTGGCAGAAACGTGTCGCCGTAGTGGTACGTCATCGCCCCGAAGATGATGATGCCCAGAATCACGTTCATGATGATGCCGCCGAGCATCACCAGCAGGCGCTGCCAAGCGGGCTTGCCCCGGAACTCGTCGGGCTGCGGCGGGCCGGCCAGGGCCGAGGCGTCCTGCGTCTCGTCAATCATGCCGTGAATCTGCACGTAGCCGCCCAGTGGGAACCAGCCAATGCCGTACTCCGTCTCGCCAATCTTCTTTTTGACCAGCGCGAAGTTGGCCACGTTGGGCATCGGAAACAGAAAGTCGAAGAAGATGTAGAACTTATCGACCCGGATTTTAAAGAGCTTGGCGAAGGCGAAATGGCCGAATTCGTGCAAGCCAACGAGGATAGAAAGTGCCAGCACAAGCTGGCCAATCATGGTGAGGATAGCCAAGGGAAACGAACTAGATAAGGAGAAGTTGAGAAAAGAATGAGTCCGTCATGCAGAGCGCAGCGAAGCATCTTTACCGCGCGACGCAATCCAACTGATGGGATTAGTGACTGCGGACAAGATGCTTCGCTACGCTCTGCATGACGTTCTGGCCGGTTACGTTAAACCAGGGTTTCGGCCAGCCGGCGTGTTTCCGCGTCGGTAGCCACCAGGTCGGCCAATATCGGCTCCGCAAGGTACGATACCCGCGCCAGGCACTCGGCCACAAGGTCTGACATCTGACGGAAGCCCACCTGCTCCCGCAAAAATGCGGCCACGGCTACCTCGTTGGCGGCGTTGAGGATGCAGGGCGCGTTGCCGCCCCGCCGCATGGCCCCAAAGGCCAGCTCCAGGTTGGGGAACGCGGCCCGGTCGGGTGCTTCAAACGTGAGCGTAGGATAATCTAAAAAGGAGAAGCGCGGGAAGGTGTTGGCCAGCCGCTGCGGGTAGCCCAGCGCGTACTGGATGGGCAGTTTCATATCGGGCAGGCCAAGCTGGGCTTTCAGTGAGCCGTCCTCGAACTGCACCAGCGAATGCACGATGCTTTGCGGGTGCACCACCACGTCAATCTGCTCATTGGTAAGCCCAAACAACCACTTGGCTTCGATTACTTCGAGGCCTTTGTTCATGAGCGAGGCCGAGTCGATGGTGATTTTGGCGCCCATGTCCCAGTTGGGGTGTTTCAAGGCCTGGGCCTTGGTCACGGTTTCCATCTGCTGGGCGGTGCGGCCCCGGAACGGCCCACCCGAGGCCGTGAGAATGATTTTCTCGATGGGGTTGGCTTCCTCGCCCACCAGGCACTGAAAAATGGCCGAATGCTCCGAATCGACGGGCAGCAGGCGCACGTTGTGCTGCTTGATGAGGGCGGTAATCAGCTCGCCGGCCACCACCAGGGTTTCCTTATTGGCGAGGGCAATGTCCTTGCCGGCCCGGATGGCGGCCACCGTGGGCAGCAGCCCGGCGTAGCCCATCAGGGCGGTGAGCACGATGTCGATTTCGGGGCGCGTCACCACTTCGGCCAGGGCGGCGGTGCCGGCCAGAACTTCGGTTTCGGGCTGGTCGGCGAGGGCGGCTTTCAGGGATTGGTAGCAGCTTTCGTCGCCGATAACCACGGCGGCGGGCCGAAACTCGCGGGCCTGTCGGGCCAGCAGTTCCCACTGCCGCTGCGCGCTGAGCACCGCCACCCGGAACCGGCCCGGCTGCTGCCGCACCACCTCCAGCGCCTGCGTGCCAATGGAACCCGTCGCGCCGAGCAACGCCAGCGTTTTTACCTTCTTTTCTTCAAGCATAATGATGCAAACACGGAAACGGCGCAAAAGTACGCCGCCCCTGCGCTCACGGAACAGGTTGTCATTCCTCCTGCATCGGAAGTAAGCATTATACCCGTTTGAGCGTAGCGGCCACGAACTGGTCGACAATAGCCGCGATGGATTTTACCTCGGCCACCACGCTCTCGGTGAGCTGCGCCGGGGCATCCGTGCCCGCCGTGCGCTCGGCCAAAGCAGTGAGGCGGGAGAGCTGGCCACCAATGGCTTGGTACACGGGGTTCCAGAGCACGGCGGTGCTATCGGCGTGCGCGCCCAGGATGCGGCGCAGCTCCAGCAGGCGCATTACCAGGCCGGCCAGGGTGGCCAGCAGGGCGCGCTCGACGGGAGAAAACTGCCGGGGCGGGCCGTCGTACACGCACAGCGAGCCGAGGTTGTAGCCCTCGGGCGTGCGCAGGTTGTGGCCGGCGTAGAAGCTCAGGCCCAGCTGCTGTAGCAGGGAAATGTCGACGCCCGGTGCGCTGGCCAGGTTCATGTTTTCATACACCGCCGTTTCGTCCTGCAAAATGGTGGCCGAGCACATGCTTTGCCCACGCGGCACGCGCTCGATGTTTACTGGCAGGTTGTAGGGAGCTTTTACCAACACCTCATCTTTCTCCACAATGGAAAGCATGGCGTTGGAAACGCCGAACAGCCGGGCGGTGGCGGCCACTACATCATCGAGGACTTTTTCGCTGCGCGCATCCAGCAGCTGGTAGCTTGCAAGGGCTTGCAGCCGGGCCGCGTCGTTGGCCGGTATCAGGGAAATAGAATTATCAACCAAAATAAAACAGGTAAGAAGGCGCGGCCAGGAAGAGGCGAATGGCGCTGGCTGGCCGAAAAGCGGCTGCCGGTACCGCCGAGGTTTCGGGTACTGCTTGTACCCTGGGCAGGGGGCCAGGGTTGCGTGACTGCGCCGGGATGATGCGGCTACGTCCGGCGCAGCGTGGCTACCACCAGTTTGTCGAGATTGGCCACGATGGCGCCGGCCTCCTGGGCTACGGCCGGGGCGAGCGTGTTATCGACATGGGGCGCGTGCCGGGCCAGGTTATTGAGCACCGCCAGCTGCTCGCTCATATTACGGTAAATAGTGCCCCAGAGCAGCGCCGTGAGGCCGGAATGCGGCCCCATAATGCGGCGCAGCTCCAGCAGGTGCATCACCAGGCCCGCCAACTGACTCAGCAGGTGGCGCTCGGCGGGCGGGAAGTGCCGGGGCGGGCCATCGAAGAGGCAGAGCGTGCCGATGTTGTAGCCGTCGGAGTTGCGCAGGTTGTGGCCGGCGTAGAAATGCAGCCCCAGTTGCAAAATGAGTGAAATGTCGACGCCCGGCGCACTTTTTTGGTTGAGGTCTTCGAACACGGCCGTCTCGTTTTGCAGGATGGTGGCCGAGCACAGACTTTGCTCGCGCGGAATGCGCTCGATGGGCACCGGCAGGTTGTAGGGCGCTTTGAGCAGCACCGTGGTGCCCTCCACCATGGTAAGCATGGCGTTGGAAACCCGAAACAGGTGGGCGGTGGCGGCCACCACATCGTCGAGGATTTGTTCGCGGTGCGCGTCCAGCAGCTGGTAACGGCTGAGGGCTTGGAGGCGGGCCGCGTCATCGGCCGGAAGCAGAATGTTCGGTAGAGCAGTCACGGCCGGAAGCTGAAGTGTGAATGAAGATACGCAAAACGTTCGGGAATGTGACAAGGCCGCGCCCAGCCGCCCGGGCGCGGCTGCTACCTTTGGTCCCGTGCCTGTTTCTTCCCCATTTGATTACGACGTGGCCATCGTCGGTGCCGGGCCCGCCGGTACCGCTTGCGCCCTGGCCCTGCGCCAAAGCGGCCTGCGCGTGGCCCTGCTGGATAAGGCCCGGTTTCCCCGCGACAAAGTGTGCGGCGACGCCATTCCCGGCCACGCCCTCAAAGCCCTGCGCCAGCTCGACCCGGCGTTTGTGGAGCAGCTCTGGCAGCTCCAGCCGCGCGACGACGTGCGCGATTCCTGCCTCGTGGCCCCCAGCGGGGCCAGTCTCACCCTGCAATGGAAGTTGCCCAGCTTCAACAGCCCCCGCGAAACATTTGACGCGGCGCTGCTGGAACTGGTGCGTCAACATTCCGCCACCGAAATCCTCGAAAATACCGGCCTCAAAACCCTGCAAGTCGAGCCCGACCATGCCCGCCTGACCACCACCGACGGCCGCGAAATCACGGCCCAATTAGTCATTGGCTGCGATGGGGCTAACTCCACCGTAGGCCGCAAGCTGCTGCCCGCGCCGCTCGACCGCGCCCACCACTGCGCCGGCGTGCGCGCCTACTACGAAAACGTGGCCGGGGCCAGCAGCGGCACCACCGAGTTTTTCCTCAGCAGCGACTATCTGGCGGGCTACGTGTGGCTGTTTCCGGTAGGCGCGGGCCGCTATAATGTAGGCCTGGGCATGCTGTCCGAAATAGTGGCGAAACACAAAGTCGACCTCAAAGAAGTGATGACGCGAATGCTGGCCACGCACCCCGCGCTGGCCGGTCGCTTTGCCGAGGCGCGGCAATTGGGGCCCATCGTGGGCTTTGGGCTGCCGCTGGGCGGCGGGCGGGTGCGGCCCATCAGCGGCACCCGGTTTATGCTGTGCGGCGACGCGGCTTCCCTGATTGACCCCTTGCAGGGCCACGGCATCGATACGGCTATTCAGAGCGGAATATTGGCCGGGGCGCAGGCCGCGGCGTGTTTTGCCCGGCAGGATTTCGGCGCCGGATTTATGCAGCAATACGATGCCCAGGTGGCCCACAAAATCGGCCGGAAGCTGGCCAAAAGCTACCGCCTCATGCGTTTCCTCAGCAACAAGGCGTGGCTGGTGAACGTGGCTGTGCGCCTGGCCCGCGTGCCGGGGCTGAAGCCGTGGGTGCAGCGGGCGATAGGGTAGGGGCATTTATGCTTTGGTCACGAGTTACCCTGCGCCAAACCTGCGCCAGTGCTAAGGCCTGAAATTCCGCAATGCCGCGGTTTGTCACATTATCGGGTTAGTCGCTTGAAGAAGACGGATTGCCGCGTTTCGCTGCGTTCCACTCGCAATGACAGGCGATTTTACGCAAACATCCCCACCGCATTCTTGCTCGGAAGCGCCGTTTTTCCCGTCAGAAACACATCAACTTCCCGCGCCGCCTCGCGGCCTTCCGAGATGGCCCAGACGACCAGCGACTGGCCGCGGCGCATGTCGCCGGCCACGAACACGTTGGGGCGGGAGGTGCGGTAGGCTTTTTCATCGGCGCGCACGTTGCCGCGCTCGTCGAGGGCCACGCCCAGCTCAGTGAGCAGACCGTCCACGCGGGGGCCGGCGAAGCCCAGGGCCAGCAGCACGCGCTGGCAGGGGATTTCGCGGTCGGAATCGGGCACCTCCTCGAAGCGGATGCGGCGGCCCAGCACGTCGGTTTCCCAGGTTACATCGCTCACGCGCAGGGCGCGGAGCTGGCCGTACTCATCGGCCAAAAAGGCTTTGGTATTGATGCCCCAATAGCGCTGGCAGCCTTCTTCGTGCGAGGTGCTGCTGCGGAAAATGTGCGGCTCCAGCGGCCAGGGGGTATGGGCGGGGCGCTCGGTACCGGGCTGGTGCATGAGGGCGAATTGCGTGACGGAGCGCGCCCGCTGGCGGTTGGCCGTGCCCACGCAGTCGGAGCCCGTGTCTCCGCTGCCGATGACCACCACGTCCTGGCCTTCAACCCAGATTTCATCGTCTTCGATGCCTAGCTCGCTCACCCGGCGGTTGTGCTGGGTGAGGTAATCCATAGCGAAGTAGATACCGGGCAGCTCGCGGCCGGGAATGTTCAGGTCGCGCGGCACGCTGGCGCCGCCGGCCAGCACCACGGCATCGTAACCGGCGGTGAGTTCAGCGCCCGAAATGTCGCGGCCGATTTCGGTGTTGCAGCGGAAAATGATGCCGTCGTCTTCGAGCAGCTTGATGCGGCGGTCGATGACCCATTTATCCAGCTTAAAATCGGGGATGCCGTAGCGGAGTAGGCCGCCGGGCCGGTCGTCGCGCTCGAATACGGTGACGGTGTGGCCGGCCCGTGCCAGCTGCGCCGCCGCAGCCAGACCGGCCGGGCCGGAGCCCACCACGGCCACCGTTTTGCCCGATTTTAGCACCGGCGAAGTCGGCTGCACGTAGCCCTTAGCGAAGGCAATTTCAATGATGTGCTTCTCGATTTCCTCAATGGCCACCGGGCTGCTGTGGATGCTGAGCACGCAGGCCGCCTCGCAGGGCGCGGGGCAGATTCGGCCCGTGAACTCGGGAAAATTGTTGGTGGCCGAGAGAATCTGGTAGGCGTCTTCCCATTTTTCCTCGCGCACAGCGTCGTTGAATTCGGGAATGATGTTGCCCAACGGGCAGCCCGAATGGCAGAAAGGGATGCCGCAATCCATGCAGCGGGCGGCCTGCTGGGTGAGTTGGCTTTCGGCATAGGTGCCCACGAACTCGCGGTTGTGGGCCACGCGCTCCTGCGGCGCGGCCTTGGGCGGCAGCTCGCGGGCAAATTCTTTGAAACCGGTGGGGTTGGCCATGATTGGTAGTGGTTTTGTTTTTGAGGCTGGCGCGGCGTTACCCTACTGTGGCATACCGGGTCTTCGCCAGCACCTTCTTATACTCGCTCGGGAACACCTTCACGAACTTCCCGGCTTCCTCCTGCCAGTTGCCCAGCAGAAACGCCGCAACCTGGCTGCCCGTCAGTTCCACATGTTGCCGCAGCAGCGCCTGAATCTGGTCCTCGTCGTCGGCGTCGAGCGGGTCGAGTTCTACCATTTCGGGGTTGCAGTTTTGGGGGAAGGTGCCGTTGGGGTCGTAAATCCAGGCGATGCCGCCGCTCATGCCGGCGGCGAAGTTGCGGCCCGTCTGGCCCAGGATGAGGGCCCGGCCGCCGGTCATGTACTCGCAGCCGTGGTCGCCCACGCCTTCGACTACGGCCGTCGCGCCGGAGTTGCGCACCGCAAACCGCTCGCCGGCCTGCCCGCGCACGAACAGCGCGCCGGAAGTCGCGCCGTACAGTGCCACGTTGCCGATGATGATGTTCTGCTCGGGCACAAACCGGGCAGCGGGGGAGGGGAAAATGGCCAGCTGGGCCCCGCTGAGGCCCTTGCCCACGTAGTCATTGGCTTCGCCTTCGAGCGTGAACGACAGGCCCGCCGCGCTGAACGCGCCGAAGCTCTGCCCCGCCGAGCCGCGGAAACGGTAATTAATCGTATTCGCGGGCAGGCCAGCGGCGTGGTAGCGCTTGGCAATCTCATTCGAGAGCAGCGTGCCGATGGTGCGGTCGGTGTTATGAACTTCAAACTCGCCGTACACCGGCGTTTGTTCATTCAGCGCCGGTTGGGCGTGTTCCAGCAGCTGCCAGTCCAGAATGTTGTCGAGGCCGTGGTCCTGCGCTTCGCTCTGATATAAGGTGCCGCCGGAGCTATTGGCAGCCGGGTGCAGCATGCCGCTCAGGTCCAGATGGCGGGCTTTCCAGTGGGTGATGCCTTCGCGCACTTTCAGGAATTCGGGGCGGCCCACCATCTCGTTGATGGTGCGGAAACCCAGCTCGGCCATGATTTCGCGCAGCTCCTCGGCCAGGAAACGGAACAGGTTTACGATGTGCTCGGGCTGGCCGGTGAAGAGCTTACGCAACTCGGGGTCTTGCGTGGCCACGCCCACGGGGCAGGTGTTGAGGTGGCATTTGCGCATCATCACGCAGCCGCCGGCTACCAGCGCAGCCGTGGCTACGCCCCATTCTTCGGCTCCCAAAAGCGCGGCTACGGCCAGGTCGCGGCCGGTTTTCAGCTGGCCGTCGGCTTGCAGCACCACACGGCTGCGGAGCTGGTTCTGCACCAGCGTTTGGTGGGCTTCGGCCAGGCCCAGCTCCCAGGGCAGACCGGCGTGCTTGATGGAGCTGATGGGCGAGGCGCCCGTGCCGCCGTCGTAGCCGGCAATCAGAATCACGTCGGCATGCGCTTTCGCCACGCCCGCCGCGATGGTGCCCACGCCCGCTTTGCTCACCAGCTTCACGTTGATGCGGGCGGCGCGGTTGGCGTTTTTCAGGTCGAAGATGAGCTGGGCCAGGTCTTCGATGGAGTAGATGTCGTGGTGGGGCGGAGGCGAAATCAAACCCACGCCGGGCGTGGCGTGGCGCACTTTGGCAATCCACTCGTCCACCTTGTGGCCGGGGAGCTGGCCGCCCTCGCCGGGCTTGGCACCCTGGGCCATCTTGATTTGCAGCTCGTCGGCGTTAGTGAGGTAGTGGGCCGTGACGCCGAAGCGCGCCGACGCCACCTGCTTGATGGCCGAGCGCATGGAGTCGCCGTTTTCCATCACTTCGTAGCGCATAGGGTCCTCGCCGCCCTCGCCCGTATTGCTCTTGCCGCCGATGCGGTTCATGGCAATGGCCAGCGTGCTGTGCGCCTCGTGCGAAATCGAGCCAAACGACATGGCCCCGGTCGCAAAGCGCTTCATAATATTCTCGGCCGGCTCCACTTCCTCCAAGGAAATCGGGTCGCGGTGGTGAGCGAAATCCAGCAGCCCGCGCAGCGTGAACATGCGCTCTGGCTGCGTATTAATCAGCTTCGCGTACCGCTGATAAGTAGTGTAGTTATTGGTGCGCGTGGCCAGCTGTAGCAGGTGCACCGTTTCGGGGTTGAACATGTGCGCCTCGCCGCGCCGCCGCCAGTGGTAGAGGCCACCATCGGGCAGCAGGGTCTGCTCCTCCGGGGTGCTGGTTTTAAAGCCTTGAAAGTGCTTGTATAACGTCTCGCGGGCAATTTCATCGAGCCCCAGCCCGCCGATGCGCGTAACGGCCCCACAGAAATAAGCATCGACTACCGCTTGATTCAAACCTAAAATCTCGAACACCTGCGCGCCGTGGTAGCTCTGCAAAGTCGAAATTCCCATCTTCGAGAAAATCTTCAGCAGGCCGTCGCACACGGCTTTGATGTAGTTATAGGTGAGCTGCGACTGGTCGAGCGAGGTATTCAAATGGCCCGCCTCGCGCATGGTCCGCAGCGTGGAAAGCGCCAGATAGGGGTTAATAGCCGTGGCCCCAAACGACAGCAAACAGGCAAAATGGTGCACTTCCCATACGTCGCCGGCCTCCACCACCAGCCCCACCGAGCCCCGGAAACCGAGCTTAATCAGGTGGTGATGCACGGCCGACACGGCCAGCAGCGACGGAATCGGCGCGTGCTCCGAATCCACGGCGCGGTCCGACAAAATCAGCACCTCGAAGCCGTCGTTCACCGCGTCTTCGGCGTAGCGGCAGAGACGGGCGAGGCCGCGCTCCAGGGCGCCGGGCAGGCCGTCGGCCTTAAAATAGGTTTGCAACGTCTTGGCATTGAACATGCCGGTGTCGATGCTGCGCAGCTTTTCCAGCTCGTGGTTGCTGAGGATGGGCTGGCGCAGGGCCACGCAGTGGCAGTGGTGCTTGTCCTCATCGAGGATGTTGCCGTTGTTGCCCAGGAAGGTAGCCAGGCTCATCACCAGCCGCTCGCGGATGGGGTCGATGGGCGGGTTCGTGACCTGCGCGAAAAACTGCTTGAAGTAGCTGCTCAGGTGCTGGGGCTGGTCCGAAAGCACGGCCAGGGGCACGTCCACGCCCATCGAGCCGATGGGTTCCTTGCCCTCCAGGGCCATCGGCGTGATGAGCACGTCGATGTCCTCGCGGGTGTAGCCGAACACCTGATGGTACTTAAAAACCGCGTCAGCAGCCAAGTCCGTGAACATCTGGCGCGGCTCGGGCAGCTCTTCGAGGCGAATCTGGTACTCGTCTAGCCACGCGCCGTAGGGCTGGCGACCGGCGGCCTGGGCCTTCAATTCCGCATCAGTGATGATGCGGCCGGCCACGGTATCCACCAGCAGCATTTTGCCGGGCTGGAGGCGGCCTTTCTGCACCACGGTAGCCGGGTCAATGTCCAATACACCGGCTTCGGAGGCCACCAGCACGCGGCCGTCGGTGGTTTCGAGGTAGCGCAGCGGGCGCAGCCCGTTGCGGTCGAGCATGGCTCCAATCTGCTGGCCGTCGGTGAAGATGAGGGCGGCCGGGCCGTCCCAGGGCTCCATAAACGTGGCGTGGAACTCGTAGAAAGCCTTTTTGAGCGGGTCCATCTGGGTGTTGCCGTCCCAGGCTTCGGGCACCAGCATCATCATCACGTGCGGCAGCGGGCGGCCCGAGTGCAGCAGAATTTCCACCACGTTATCCAGGCAGGCCGAATCCGATTGCCCGGCATCGACCACCGGCAACAGCATGTCCATTTCCTCCGCTGAGAAGTAGGGGGACACGTAATTGCGCAAGCCCGCATAAAACCAGTTCAGATTCCCGCGCAACGTATTAATCTCGCCATTGTGCGCCAAAAACCGGAAGGGCTGGGCCAGCTTCCAGCTCGGAAACGTGTTGGTCGAAAACCGCGAATGCACCAGCCCGAAGGCCGACACCACCCGCTCGTCGCTGAGGTCGGGGAAGTAGCCGCGCACCTGGTAGGTGGTGAGCTGGCCCTTGTAGACGATGGTTTTGCAGGACAGCGAGGCAAAGTAGAACACGTCCATCGCGGCTGGCACGGTTTCGCGCACCGTTTTGAAAATCAGCCGCCGCAGCACGTAGAGCTTGCGCTCGAAATCCTCGGCGGTGACTATGCCGGCCGGGCGACCGAAAAACACCTGCTCCATCACCGGCTCGGCGGCCAGCGCCGTGGGGCCGATGCCGGTCGGGTTCACCGGCACGGGCCGGTAGCCCAGCAGCGGGAACCCCAGCCGCGCGGCCGCGCCGTTTATCACGTCGTGACAGGCGGCGCGCAGCTTATCGTCTTTCGGCAGAAAGGCCGTGCCCACGCCGTAGCTGCCCGGCTCGGGCAGGCGGATGCTGAGAGCAGTGCATTCTTCGAGCAGAAACCAGTGCGGAATTTGAATGAGCAGGCCGGCCCCGTCGCCGGAGTCGGTATCGCAGCCGCAGGCGCCGCGGTGCTCCATGTTTTCGAGCATGGTCAGCGCGTCGGCGACGGTCTGGTGCGTTTTGCGGCCGTTGAGATAGGTGATAAAACCGGTCCCGCAGGCATCGTGCTCAAATTCGGGGCGGTACAGGCCCTGCGGAGTGTCAGTGGATGGCATCGGGATTTTGGAAAATCAGGAAAAAAAGGTGCCGCCAGTCGGCGGGAGCGTTAGCAGGGCAGGAGATTAAGCCAGCCAACTGCGCACAGGCGTTTACAAGGAACGGCTCGCCGGTGGCAGGCAAAATCGCGGCATCGGTTGCTTTACTATTTCCAGTTGGCTGGATTGGATATTAAATTATTGATAATCACAAATTTAAATGCGGGTGCTGTACAACTTCAAAATCAACTCTGCGAGCCTCCTGCTGCCGCTGAATGGCCGTCTTCCTGCCTCGGCCAGATTGCACAGAACGGTAAGTTACGGGAGCTTTTTTCAGATTCAGCAGCTAATTCAAGAAGTTTAGATTACTTTTTCGAAAAATTGCCAACTGCCCTTAAATCAAAAGGCCCCAAACGTTTTCAGTGCTTTATATCCTGTATCACCCTGCCAAATGCAAGGCCTGCTGCCCATCTTGTTTGCTTCCGTAGCCGGTATGGGCCACGCTTTCGAACCCGACCACTTGCTGGCCGTGGGCAACCTCATCTCGCGCCGTGACACGCTAGCCGAAGCCCTGCGCGATGGCGTGTACTGGGGCCTGGGCCACACCACCACGCTGGTCGTCGTGGGAGCCGTCATCCTGCTGGGCCGCGTCACGTTTCTAACCTCGCCTTGGTTCGAAGCCGCCGTGGGCCTTATGCTCATTGTCATGGGCATCAGCCGACTGCTGGAGCAGCGTCGGCCGCCGGCTAAAGTGCGGCCCGGCGCGTCGCCATCGCGGGCGGCCTTCGCGGTAGGCCTGCTCCACGGCCTGGCCGGCAGCGGCGCGCTGGTGTTGTTGGTAATGAGCGAAATCCGCAGCCCTTGGCTGAGCGTGCTCTACTTCGCGGTATTCGGCATCGGCTCTATCCTGGGCATGTTCATCGTGGCCGGATTGTGCAGTGTGCCGTTCACCCGGCGCATGCGGATTAGCCGGGTGCTGAAAACCTCGGCGATTACGCTTTCTTCCCTCGTATGCATCGTGTACGGCGGGCACATGATTTATGAAAACTTGTAGGGTGCGGGGCTTGCCCCCGCCCATCGTTGCACGACATTCACTGAAACTATAATCTAAATCGGCGCGAACGCCGGGCGGGGGCAAGCCTCGCACCCTACTCATGCACCTCGCCCCCAAAGACCTCGACAAGCTCGTACTCCACCAGGCCGGTTTTGTGGCGCAGAAACGCTACGCCCGCGGCCTGCTCCTGAATTACCCCGAAGCCCTGGCCCTCATCGCCACGCAGCTGCTGGAGTTCATCCGCGACGGCGAGCGGGTGGCCGTGCTCATGGACAAGGGCAAGCAGCTGCTGGGCCTGGCCGATGTGCTGCCCGGCGTGGCCGACCTGCTCCACGAAGTCCAGATTGAAGGCACTTTCCCCGACGGCACCAAGCTCGTGACCGTGCACCACCCCATCTGCCGCGAAACCGGCGATGCCGCGCTGGCCCTCTACGGCTCCGGCCTGACCCGCGCCACCGCCGCGCCCGCCGCGCCCGCCGGCCCCCCGCCGCCCGGCGAATACCTACTGGCCGACGGCGACATCATCCTCAACGAAACCCGCGCCACGGTCACGGTCGACGTCGTGAACATGGGCGACCGGCCCGTGCAGGTTGGCTCGCACTACCCCTTCTTCGAAACCAACGCCGCGCTGCACTTCGACCGCGCGGCGGCCTACGGGTTCCGCCTCAACATCCCGGCCGGCACCGCCGTCCGCTTCGAGCCCGGCGAACGCAAGCGCGTTACCTTGGTGGCCCTCAGCGGCGAGCGCATCGTGTACGGCGGCAATGGCTGGATTGATGGGCCGCTGGATGAGGCGGGAAAGAAGCAGCAGGCGCTGGAGAAACTGTGTTAAGTTTGATAAAACATTAATAACCAATCATCATGGCTTTAAAAGACCGCACGCCACTATTCTCGAAACGTCAACTTGATGAAGCCGGGCAAGTACTAATTAATAAATCGACTAAATTTCAACCTTTTGAAGCTACAATAATCCTTAACAATCATAGGTCTTGTCATGCATATCCTATAAATACTTTTCAGGCTACACTCAGAAAAAAACTAGGTAAGTTAAAATTTGATGCAATAATATCTCAGCGCTTGAAAAGAACACCTTCTATCTTGGACAAACTTGACCGTTACCCTCAGATGAAGTTGTCAAGAATGCAGGATATCGGGGGAATAAGAGTTGTGCTTGCTGAAAACGAAGATGTATACAAGCTAGTAGATAAATATAAACATCCAGGATTTCCGCATAAATTAAAAAATGAGAAGGATTATATCAAAAGTCCTAAAGAATCGGGTTATCGTTGCTACCATTTAGTCTATGAATATTCAAACCCAATAAATCCGAATTATGATGGTTTGATGTTAGAACTGCAAATCAGAACTAAGCTGCAACATGCCTGGGCAACAGCTGTAGAAACTGTAGGGACTTTTCTAGACCACTCTTTGAAATCGAGTCAAGGACCACAAGAGTGGTTGGATTTTTTTGCTCTAGTTAGTCACGCATTCTCGTATGTAGAGAAGACTAATGGCATTGAGAAATTCGCCAATGATTCACAGGAACAAACTTTTAAAGAGGTAAGGTCTGAAGCAAAAAGACTAGGGGTCGTAAATAAATTGATTGCATTCAGTCAAGTAATTAAGAACGTTACTACTGATAAGCGCCAAGGTTCAATTCATCTAGTCGTTCTTGATATTGTTGATGCTCAGGTCACGATTAAGACGTATTCAAAAGCTGCTATAGACCAAGCTTCTGACGATTATATGAAGGAAGAAGCCACTATAACACCAGAGAATAGAAAGCAAGTAGTACTTGTTTCGTCAGATTCTATTGAACTTCTTAAAAAAGCTTATCCAAGCTATTTTCTGGATACTCAAGAATTTCTTAATCAGCTCAGGAAGATTATGAATACAAAGTTTTTTTATAGACAAGCTAAGTTTTTTGAAGGAGATTCCCAATTCTAATTTATCTGTTGGCCATGTCCCTCCCCATCTCCCGCCGCGCGTATGCCGACATGTACGGCCCCACCACCGGCGACCGGGTGCGCCTCGGCGATACCGACCTGCTGATTCAGGTAGAAAAAGACTACTGCGTGTACGGCGAGGAATGCAAGTTCGGCGGCGGCAAGGTGCTGCGCGACGGCATGGGCCAGGCCGCCGGCATCGGGCCGGCCGACGCGCTGGACCTCGTGATTACCAACGCGCTGGTGGTCGACTACACCGGCATTTACAAGGCCGACATCGGCATCAAGGGCGGGCGCATCGTGGGCATCGGCAAGGCCGGCAACCCGCACATTATGCCCGGCGTGACGCCCGGCATGGTGGTGGGCGTCACCACCGAAGTCATTGCCGGCGAAGGCCAGTTGCTCACCGCCGGCGGCATCGACTGCCACATCCATTTCATCAGCCCCCAGCAGATTCCCGAGGCGCTGGCTTCGGGCGTGACGACCATGATTGGGGGCGGCACCGGGCCGGCCGCCGGCACCAACGCCACCACCTGCACGCCCGGCGCGTTCTACCTCGAAACCATGCTGAAGGCCACCGAGGCCTACCCGCTCAACTTCGGGTTTCTGGGCAAGGGCAACGCCTCCAAGCCCGAGGGGCTGCGCGAGCAGGCCGAGGCCGGGGCGCTGGGCTTCAAGCTGCACGAGGACTGGGGCACCACGCCGGCGGCCATCGACATGTGCCTGAGCATTGCCGAGGAATACGACGTGCAGGTTTGCATCCACACCGATACGCTGAACGAAAGCGGCTTCGTGGAAACGAGCACGGCCGCATTCAAGGGGCGCACCATCCATTCCTACCACACCGAAGGGGCGGGCGGCGGCCACGCGCCCGACATCATCAAAATCTGCGGCGAGCCGAACGTCATTCCCTCGTCCACGAACCCCACGCGGCCCTTCACGGTGAACACCATCGACGAGCACCTCGACATGCTCATGGTCTGCCACCACCTCGACCGCAACATCCCCGAGGACGTGGCCTTCGCCGAAAGCCGCATCCGGGGCGAAACCATCGCCGCCGAAGACATCCTGCACGACCTGGGCGCACTGAGCATCATTTCCTCCGATTCGCAGGCCATGGGCCGGGTGGGGGAGGTCATCACCCGTACCTGGCAAACGGCCCACAAGATGAAGCAGCAGCGCGGCGCCCTGCCCGAAGATGCTCACCATCAGGCCGACAACTTCCGGGTGCGCCGCTACGTGGCCAAGTACACCATCAACCCGGCCCGCGCCCACGGCATCTCGCACGAAGTCGGCTCCGTCGAAATCGGCAAGCTGGCCGATTTGGTACTCTGGAAGCCTGCCTTCTTCGGCTCGCGCCCCGAGATGATTATCAAGGGCGGCATCATCGCGCAATCGCAAATGGGCGACGCCAACGCCTCCATTCCCACGCCGCAACCGTCGTTCTCTCGCCCCATGTTCGGCGCGCTGGGCGGGGCCATTGGAAAGAGCTCGATGGTCTTTGTTTCCGGTGCTTCGGTAGAGCGGGTGCGGGCCGATTATGGCCTGACCAAGCAGGTAGTGGCGGTGAGAAACTGCCGGAATATTGGGAAGAAGGACATGGCGCTAAACGATTACCTGCCCAACATTTCGGTGGACCCGGAAACGTACCGCGTGATGGTAGACGGCGTGCACCTGACCTGCGAGCCGGCCGCGACGCTGCCGCTGGCGCAGCTGTATAATCTGTTTTAGAACTGTAGCGTGGACTCTGCGAGTCCGCGCCCGATTGAACGTCCAGCCATGCGCGGACTCGCAGAGTCCACGCTACAGCCCATGCATTTCGCCCGCCTCCTGCACCTCGTCGATTCGGCCATTCCCACCGGCTCGTTCGCCTATTCTTACGGGCTGGAAAGCGCCCTCACGTTTGGGTTGATAAACACGCCATTCGACCTGCGCAACCACCTGTATTCCTACTTGCAGCAAGCCGCCAGCGCTGAATTGCCATTCATCCTTTCCACCTTCCAACTCACTGAAAAAAGCCCCGAATTTCAAGCTGTAGCCGAAGAATACGACGCCCAATTGCTCGTTCCCGCGCTCTATAAAGCCAGTGCCGTGCAGGGCCGCAACTGGCTGAAGCTGTTGGCCACCTTCTACCCCGAAGCTGCTTTAGAAACCATCACCCAGTGGTTCAAAACCCAGGAAATTCCGCCGCATTTCACGCTGGTGTTTGCGCTGGCCTTGCAGCGGGTGGGCTTCGAGCTAAAGGAAGTGCAGGCCATGTACCTGCACATGCTGCTGCGCGACCAGCTCAGCGCCGCCATTCGCCTTGGGTTTCTGGGGCCGCTGGAGGGACATCAGCTGCAACATGACTTTTATGCCGTGTTCGAGCATATTCTGGCGGCGCAGGTGGGGAAGGGGTATGGAGAGTCAGTGCGCTCCGCGTTTTTGCTTGACGCCGCGCAGGTGCTGCACGAGGATATCTATTCTAAACTTTTTCAGAACTAAGTAGCGCGGACTATTAGTCCGCGAGTCCACATCATACCACTTATCCGCGGACTAAAAGTCCGCGCTACTGCACATGGCTTTTGTCGAAAAACTCGCCCTCCTTCTCCACGGCCACCAGCACGAAGCCTACGAGTCGCCCGGCGACTTCAACGAGCGCGAAACCCGCCGCCTGCCGTCCTACCGCAACTTCCGCAAGCGCGCGTTCACCGTGGGCATTGGCGGGCCGGTGGGCACGGGCAAAACGGCTTTGCTCAAAGCGCTGTGCGAGCGCCTGCGCCACGAATTTGAATTGGGCGTGGTCACCAACGATATTTTCACCCGCGAAGATGCCGAGTTCCTCATCCGCCACAGCGCTTTGGATGAAACCCGCATCGTGGGTGTCGAAACCGGCGGCTGCCCGCACGCCGCCATCCGCGAGGATATTTCGCTGAACATGGACGCGCTCGAAGGTCTCATGCAGCGCTTCGACTACGGCCTCGATTACCTCTTCGTGGAAAGCGGCGGCGACAATCTGGCCGCCCACTTCAGCCGCGAGCTGGTGGACTATTCCATCTACGTCATCGACGTGTCGGGCGGCGACAAGATTCCGCGCAAGGGCGGCCCCGGCATCACGCAATCGGACCTGCTCATCATCAACAAAATCGACCTTAAAGACCTCATCAAAGCTGACCTGGGCGTGATGGAGCAGGATTCCAGGAAGATGCGCGGCGAAGGCCCGTTCCTTTTCGCCCGCGCCACCGACGGCTACGGGCTGGATGAAATCATTGCCCACATCAAAGCCGCCAAAGCCCGCGCCCTAGCCGCCGTGCGCGAAGACCGGCGCTAATACTTCCTCCCCAGCGGATTATACCCCAGCAGCTGCTCATCTGCCAGGCCGGCCAGCAGCGCGTTGCACAGCGGCTGCAGGGCCATGCGGCTGTGCGCCGCCGCCCGCAGCACCCACGCATTTTCCCGCGCCTGCGCCACCGAAACCACGTACTCCTGGCTGTTGATGTTGAAGTGCGGCCCGGTGCTGCCGGGCATCTTTTGCTGCGCCAGCATCGCGGCCAGTTGTTGGAAGCGCACATCATCGGGGCTGCCCACCAGAAATACCGAGAAGAAGGTTTGGTACCCCGCGAAATTGGCTGGCGAAGTGGCGATGTTTTCCGCGGGCTCAAACCCAAACCTGTCCAGCACCACCAGCCGGCCCGCCACCCGCACCCGCAGTTCCGAATGCAAGGACGTGAAGGCAAACCGCTCGCCCTGGTCCATGCGGCCGGAATGAAACCAGTCGACCAGCAGCAGGAGGGAAGTGGGCTGCAGGTGCCACTCCTGCACCTGCCGGTAGCGGCTTTCGGCCTGCAGCACCACCGGGTCGGGAAACACCACGGCCAGCGCGTTTTCGGCCAGCGTGCCCGCGGTGTGCTGCTCGGCCACGGCCCCGTCAATCGACCGGAAAATTTTCGTGCTGGCCTGCGTGCTGAGGATGAGCCGCGCGCCCGTTTGAACCGACACCCGCAGCCGGATGGTGTCGCCGGTCACCATGCCGCCGCCGTAGCTGCTCAGCACCACGTGGGCGGCGCGGCTGGGCGCGGCCGGTTGCAGCAGCTTCAGCGGCTGAATGTTCTTGCAGGCCACCAGCCGCGAGCGGCCGCGCACCTCGGCCACGTCGAGCACACTCCAGGCGGGCGCGGCGGCCTGAGCGGGTGGGGGCAGCGCAAGGGAAGTGGCCGAGTCAGTCGTCATAAGAATGCGAAGTACGGCCGGCCGGCCGCCAATTCCGCACCGTGGCGGCGGCTACTGCCCCAGACTGGCGCGGGCTTTGGTCTGGCCAAAGCAATAGCCCGGGGCAAAGTCGCGTTTTGAAATAGCCCGGTGCTCTGTATTTTAGGGCTTCGCCGCGCCTTTCACTTATGCAGAATTATTACCACCTGCTGGGCATCGACTCCACGGCCACCGCGCCGGAAATCGTGCAGGCGTACCTCGCCCAGCGCACCCGCCTCAAGCGCCTCGCCGCCGACCCTGCCATGAAATCCCGCCTCGCCGAGGTCGAGGCCGGCTACGGCATCATCGGCCACCCGCGCCGCCGCCTGGCCTACGACCTGCTGCTGGCCCAGGAGCCCGCCCTGCCGCCCCACTACGCCGCTGCCGAAGCCCGCTGGCTTCGCTACGCCCGCATCGCCCGCAGCCTCAACGTGGCCCTGCTGGCCTGCTGCCTGCTGCTGGCCCTCGACTGGGCCCTGCCGCTGCGCCAATACGCCCACGAAACCGTGCAGAGCCGCTTCCCGGTATCCGTGCCCTCGGCGCTGTCTGCCCCCGAGGTGGCCTACCGCGTGCACACGGCGCATACCAGCTTCCGGCTGCCCAGCGCCATCGGCCACCGCGTGCGCACCGGCCAGGCCATCACCGTGTGGCAAACGCCTATCCTGGGCATCGTGCAGCGCATCAGCGCGCCCGAATCGCCCGACGGCCCGGCCCCTTTTCGGCCCTACGGCGGCACCATCTACGGCACCTTTTTCCTGCTGCCGCTGCTGCTGGCGGCGGTAGCGGCCGTGGGCACCTGGCCCGGCCACTCCCCCGAAACTTATGTGAATACTGCCGCCGTGGGCGCACTGCTGACCATTCTGACGCTCGTCATCCTGCTTTGTTTCTGAGGCTGTAATTCCACTGCCAGCCCCGCGCCGCACATCAAATGCCGGAGTAATCCGTAAGTGTGGGCGGGGTGCCCGCCGGCACCGCCGCCCGTTTCGTTTCTCATTCCTCATTGATTATTGCCCTTCATGGATTCCAACGCTGCCCGTTCCGAAGACCTTCTGTTTGATGCCGCCCGGCGCGGCGATGTGCCCGCCCTGCGCGACCTGCTGGCCACCGGCCTCGCCGTGGATACGGCCAACTCTAAGGGCTTCACCCCCCTCATCCTGGCGGCCTACGACAACCACCCCGAAGCCACCGCCTTCCTGCTCGATGCCGGGGCCAACCCCAACGCGCAGGACTTCAGCGGCAACACCGCCCTGATGGGCGTCAGCTTCAAAGGCTACCCCGAAATCGCCCGGCTGCTCATTGCCCGCGGGGCCGGCCTCAACCTGCAAAACGCCAACGGCGGCACGGCCCTCATGTTCGCCACCATGTTTGGCCGCAACGAGCTGGTGCAACTCCTGCTCGACGCCGGTGCCGACCGCACCATTGCCGACGGGCGGGGCCTCACGGCGCTGCACCTGGCCGGCCAGCAGGGCAACGAAAAAGCCTGGGCCCTGCTGGGTGGCGAGCCACAAGCGGCTGGATAACCCACCCTCTTGCAATCAGCGCGGCATCAGCCCAAGCCCCGCCAACAAGCCTATCGGCTTGTTGGCGGGGCTTTCGCATGCGTACGCGTAGTGAGAAGGTCTGTTATTACAAATTTGACATTCTGAGAAATTATTACTTGAAATAGTCTAATTGAAAATAAGCTCGGATTGAATCTGTGATTGTGAATATATTTTGAACGCTTGCAATGCGTAGGCGAGGCTATTTATTTGATTTGTGTGCTATTTATCGTTTATTTGCTCTGAAATAAACGCAGTTAACCAACGATTTGCAATTGCCAATAGCGTCTTATTTATAAATTAAATAAGATGAGCAAACGTTTGTCTTCTGCCTGTTATTGACCTCATGCTCGGAAAAAATCAATTGACAGGAACAGCTTTTTAGCCTGTTTCAGCCGCCCGTTTGCTGTTTTCTACTGAAAACGATTGCGGCCTGGCTACCCAATGGATTTTCACCCGCGCCGGCTTTGCAAACACTCATTCTCTTCACCAAAATCCTACCGCTTATGTTCCTCTCTACTCTGCTTGTCGCTACGCAATTGCTGGCTGCTGGCCCATTGTCAGCGCCTAAATCCAGCGCTGGCCCTGCCACCGTACTGGCGGCACCGGCCGTGGCCGGCCGCGTTACCAACGAGGTGGGAGTGCCGCTGCCGGGCGTGTTCGTGGCGGTGCAGGGCACTCCCCAGGCCACCAGCACCAACGCCGCCGGCGATTTTCTGCTGGCCCTTACCAGCGCCAAATCCGTGCTGCTGTTCAAGTGCCAGGGCTACCGCGACCAGACGCTGGCCGTAGCGGCCGGCAACTCCCTGACCGTGAAAATGCAGTCGCTCACCAAAGCCGTGGCCGCGCCGGCTGGCCCGGTGCCCGTGGCCCCGGCCGCCGAGCCCGAGGCTGCCACCGCCGCCACCGTGCTCAAGTTCTCAGAAGTGTTGCCGTCCTTCCCGGGTGGTGAATCGGCTTATTATGCTTTCGTGCGCCAAACGGCCCGTTTCCCTGAAGAAGCCCTGAAGCAAGGCCTTTCGGGTACGGTGTACGTGAGCTTCGTGGTCGACCAGCAGGGCCGCATCGTCGATGCGGAAGTGGCCAAAGGCTGCGGCCACGGCTTCGACGAAGAAGCCCTGCGCGTGATTCGCCTCATGCCGTGGTGGACGCCCGGCCTGGTGGGCGGCAAGCCCGTACGCGTGGCCCGCACCATGTCGGTGCCGTTTTTATTCCGCTCGCGCGACTAGCGCGTAGACGGGCACCGAAATCAAGCCAGCTGCAGGGCCGCCAGGGCCAGCAGCGCGGGCACGGTTTGCACCAGCAGAATGCGCCCGCCGGCCGTGAAGGCGCCGTAGATGCCCGCCACGGCCACGCAGCCCAGAAAGAACGCGCCCACGTTGCGGTGCCAGGCCGGGTCCGTTATCAGCAGCGCCCAGACGAGGCCGGCGGCCAGAAAGCCGTTGTACAGGCCCTGGTTGGCGGCCAGTACTTTGGTGGGCGCAAACAGCTCGGGGCGCAGGGAGCGGAAGGTTTGGGGGCCGCGGGTGGTCCAGGCGAACATTTCCAGCCACAGGATGTAGGCGTGAATGAGGGCCACCAGGCCGATGAGAAGCTGGCTGAGCAGGTGCATAACAACGCGGGGGAAGAAGTGACGCCCCGGCCCGCTGCATCAGCCGGCCGGGGCGCACAAGGTAAGCGCTGCCCGCGCTAGTGCTGCACCACCACCTGCTGGGTGGTGGTTTTGCCCTGAGCCGCTATCCGCAGCACGTACAGGCCATTGGGCAGGGCCGAGGTATCGAAATGAACATCGGCGGCCGGCTGGATGGAACGAGTGGCGACTGGGGTGCCCAGCGGGTCGTACAGCGTGGCCTGGCCGGCCGGGGCCTGGCTATCGAGCCGCAGCGTGAGCAGGTTTTGGGCGGGGTTGGGGAAGAGGTTTAGCGCCGGGGTGCGAAAGTAGTTGCCGTAATCGGGGCCGCCGCCCCGGTTGTACTGGGGGGTGCCGTAGCGGGCCAGGTACCCTTGCGTGGCCGCACTACTTCGGGCCAGTGCCCCGAAGTGGCAGCTGCCCGTAAACGAGCCGGTGGTGTACACATTGTTCTGGTCGTCGATGGCAATACCGCCGCCGCCGCTGGTGCCGGGGCCGCCCACCAGCTCCTGCTGCTGCACGCGCCCATTGGGCGCGAGGCGGGCCCAATAGGCCTGCGTGCCGGCGCTGCCCGTTGCGAATACCTGCCGCGACTGCTGGTTGACGACCACGCCTTTCACCGAGGTGTTCACGGCCGTGGCCCAGGCCACGTTGCCGGTGGCGGCGTAGCGGGCCACGTAGCCCGTGGCGGCGGTGCTGGTGAGGGTGACGCCCCCGCCGAAGTCGGCCGTGCCCACAAAATCGCCGCCGATGCAGGCATCGCCCTGCTTGTCGATGGCAATGGGCCCGCCGAAGTTATTGCTGGGCACCGCCTTGCCCCACTGCAACTGCCCGGTGCCCGAGTCGAACAGCGCCAGGTAATTCGAATCCCCGTTGATGGTCACCGTCAGCCCATCGAGCCGCCAACCGCCGCCGCTGTAGCCGTTGAGGTAGCAGTGCCCGGCGTTGTCCACGGCCACGCCCAGCGCCCAGCTCGACCCAGTTGCCCCACGGATGCCCGTCAGCGCCTTGGCCCAGCGCACCTGTCCATTCCGGTCATAGCTCGCCAAAAAACCATCGCGCCGATGCCCCCCAAGGGCAATGTTATCGGCCACCACGCTGCCGCCCGTGACGTCGCCGCTGAGGTAGCTGTTGCCGGCCCGGTCCACGGCCACGCCCATGCCGTGGCTGGCCCCGTAGGGCGTGCCCTGGCCGCCGTGGGCCTGCTTCACCCAGCTCACGCGGCCGTTGGCCCCGCACTTCACCAGCATCACGGAATAGCCGCCCGCGTCGGCAATGGCCCCCGCCGTCTGGCCCCCGGCGTAGGTGATGGTGCCGTGCAGCCGGCCGCTGATGTAGGTGTTCCCGTCCTGGTCCACGGCAATGCCGGTGGTGTTGCTGCCTTCTTCGGCCCCTTCCAGCTTGGTCACGCGCACTACCTGGCCCTGGAGGCTGAGCTTGGCAATGTAAAGGCAGCGGCCGGGCAGGCTGCTGCTGATGGTGGAGCCGCCCAGCTGCGTGGAGCCGCCCACGAAGCTGCCCGTGACGTAGGTGGTGCCGTCGGCAGCGGCGGCCACGGCGGCTATGCCGGCGGGGGCGGGCAGGGCGTAGGTCCAGGCAGTGGGCTGGGCCCAGGCATTCAGGCTAATAAATAGGAATACGGAGAGGAGGAAGTGTTTCATAGGGTAACGGGATTGTGGGAATTGTGGGAAAATGAGAGGGTATGATTGCAAACCGACCCGCCTTGCTCCAGGGTATCCTTCAGCAGCACAGCCAACGGCCCAGCGGCACCACAAGGGCCGGGCGACACGATTCTATTCTTAAACTTAGAAAGGAATTTTATAGAATCATATAAATAATATATTTGATTTTAATGTAGCTACAGCGGTTGCCGGATGCATTGCCGCCGGCTGCCTACATTTGGTAGCAGGTGGGTTCCTCGTTTCCACATATTCCCCCATCTACCTGATTGCGTATGCGTACCGCTACTTTTTTTCGGGTCCGGTGGGCCCGCCTGGGGCTGCTTGCAGCCGCCGGCCTGCTGGCCGTTCCCGCCGCCCGCGCCCAAACCGACCCCGCCTGGGCCAGCGTCCAGCGCAGCACTTCGCCCAATGGCAGCTTTGGCGGCGGGCTCGGCTTGGCCGTGGCGGCCGATGGCAGTTGCTACGCGACTGGCAGCTACAGCGGCACCCTCACGCTGGGCACCACCGTACTCACGGCCGGCTCCGGGGCGGCGCACTTTTTTCTGGTCAAGTACAGCGCCACGGGCACCGCGCTCTGGACGCGTCCGGTGGAGGGCAGCGTGGCGAATACTCTCGACTGCCGCGTGGCGGTAGATGGGGCGGGCAATGCCTTTATCGCGGGGCCCTTCACGGGCACCGTCACGGTGGGCGGTACCACCCTCACCAGCGCGACCAACGATTCTTACCTGGCCAAATTCGACGCGCAGGGCCAGCCGCAGTGGGTGCGTCAGGGTGGGGCCGGTACCTACGCCGGCAGTCTGGCTACCGATGCCAGCGGCAACGTGGCCGTGGTCGGCCACGCCAGCACGGCCGTTGCGTTTGGCGGGCCGGCCGTGGCGGGCGCGGGCGTGTTCTACTACAAATTCTCACCGGCCGGCGGCATCCTGCAAGGCCGTTTCATCGGTACCGGGGCGTGGCTCGATAACACCCGGGGCCTGACCCTGGATGCCGCCGGCAATGCCTACCTCGTGGGAGCGTTCAGCGGCACCGCGCAATTTGGGGCCGCTACGGTGACCAGCCTGATGGGCTCCATGGACGTTTACCTGTGCAAGCTCGATGCCACCGGCACTCCCGTCTGGGCCACGTCGCTGGGCGGGGCCGCCGCCGACGTCGCCGGCGGCGTGGCCGTGGATGCCAGCGGCTCGGCCGTGGTGTGTGCCAGCAGCGAATATGCGCAGCCTGGGGGCGGAATTGGCCCCCCCTTCGGCAGCACCCTGTACCTGGCCCGCTTCACGCCCCAGGGTGCGCCGCTGTGGGAGCGGCGCATTAACCCCAGCGGCGCGGCCAACGGCCCGGGCACCAATTCCGGTCCCAGCCTGGCCTTCGGCGTGGCCTACGACGGGCGCGGTGGCTGCTACCTCGCCGGTCGCCTGCGCGGCACGGCCACCTTCGGAACCACCACCCTCTACGCCCTCAACCCGGAGCTGTTTGTGGTGCGCTACGATGGCCAGGGCAATGCCGTGTGGGCCAGCCAGGGCGTGGGGACTACTGCCACCCCCGGCACCGATGGTTCCAGTGCCAACGGCATCGGGACCGATGCGGCCGGCAATGCCTACCTCACGGGCTCGGCGGGAGGTGCCGTCGCGTTCGGGCCCCTAGTCACAGCGTCCAGCACGGGCTCATCCGATGTGCTGCTGGCCAAGCTCACGGCCGGCAGTGTGCTCACGGCTGCGCACCCGGCCGCGGCGGGCCTGGCGCTCGCAGCCTACCCCAACCCGGCCAGCGGCACCGTCACGCTGCGGCTGCCGGTGGGCGGCGGGCAGCTGGCCGTGCTCGATGCGCTGGGCCGCCCCGTGCGCCAGCAGGCGCTGCCCGCCACGGCCGGCGACTGCCCGGTGTCGCTGGCCGGGCTGGCCCCCGGTCTGTACCAGCTGCGCGCCACCCTCGGCAACGGCCAGCCCGCCACGGCCCCGCTGCTGGTGCGCTAGAGCGGGTTTATTCCATCAAAAAGGGCCCAGATGTAGCATCCGGGCCTTTTTTGATGGAAAGAGGTTTGTTTCAGCAGCCTGATTTCGATGGGTAGGGTGTTGTCGCTGCCGTTCTGGGTGCGAAGCCCTGGCTGGCGCGGTCCCACTGCGAATCCTTTACATTTAACGCGGCGCAGAGCTTTCCCATTGCGTCACGGGTCCTTTTAGCCACCTTTCAGCCTAGTGCTTATGCCCAGTTTTACGTTGTTTCAATCCTGGCGGCTAAGGCTGCTATTGCTATTGGGGCTGGCCACTCCTGCCGCCCGCGCCCAAACCGCGCCCACCTGGGCCAGCGTGCGGCGCCTACCCGCCGCCGCCAGCGCCGGCCAGAGCCGCGCCGAAAGCATTGCCCTCGCCGCCGACGGCAGCCAGTACGTGGTGGGCCGGTTCACGGGTACGCTGGTGTTGGGCGGCACCACCCTCACGGCGGGCACCGCCGGCACCGGGCACCTCTACCTGGCCAAGTACAGCGCGGCCGGGGCCGTGCTGTGGGCCACCCAACTGGAGGCCAATAGCGGCTCGGTCCACGCCAAGGTGGCCGTCGATGCCGCCGGCAACGCCTACCTGGCGGGCGATTTTGATACCTTCCTCACCCTGGGTACCACCACGCTCACGGCCCCGGGGGCCGCCAATGGGTCACCCATCGATGCGTTTCTGGTGAAGTACGACAACCAGGGCGTGCAACAGTGGGTGCGGCAGGCCGTGGGAACCCGCAATACCGGCGCGGCCTACCTCTACGGCGTCGCCACCGATGCCAGCGGCAACGTGACCATCACCGGCGATTTTACCGGCTCCGTTGCGTTCAGCGGCACGCTCTTTACGGGCGCGGGCGTGTACCTCTACCGCTTCTCGTCAGCCGGCACCGTGCTGCTGAGCAAGCAGGTGAGCAACGACGGTTTTGCCGATGACCTGGTGCTCGACGCGGCCGGCAACGCCTACATCACCGGCGGCTTCTACAATGGCACCGCTTTCGGCTCCATCGCCCCGTCCAATGCCGGCAACGCCGACCTGTTTCTGTGCAAGGTGAGCGCGGCCGGCACCACGCAGTGGGTGCAGGCGGCCGGCGGCCCCGGCGAAGACGTGGGCGTGGCCCTGGCCCTCGATGCCGCCGGCAACGCCGTGGTGGGCGGCTATTATGGCTCCAGCAGTAAGTACGTGGTGCGCGTCACGAACCAGGGTACCCTGGGGTGGACGCGCGTGGTTAGTTCCAGCATCCTGGGCTATTCGCCCATCAACGCCGTGGCCTACGACGGGCGCGGCGGCTTTTATGTGGCGGGGCGGTTCACGGGCACCGCCGTCTTTGGCGCCACCACGCTGACCTCGGTGGGCAGCAGCAGCGCCTGCGTGGCGCGCTACGACGGGCAGGGCAACGCCGTGTGGGCCGGCCAGAGCGTGAACATGTCCCCGTCGGCCAACGCCGGGGCCGATGGCCTCGCCGCCGATGCGGCCGGCAACGTGTACCTCGTCGGTTTTGCCGCAGACGCGGTGCAGTTCGGCAGCCTGCCCGTGTCCACCGGCGCATCCGATGCGGTGGTGGCTAAGCTCACCGCCGGCGGCATCCTCACGGCCACCCGCCCGGCCGCGGCGGGCCTGGTGCTGGCGGCCTACCCCAACCCGGCCAGTGGCACCGTCACGCTGCGGCTGCCGGTGGGCGGCGGGCAGCTGGCCGTGCTCGATGCGCTGGGCCGCCCCGTGCGCCAGCAGGCGCTGCCCGCCACGGCCGGCGACTGCCCGGTGTCGCTAACCGGGCTGGCCCCCGGCCTCTACCAGCTGCGCGCCACCCTCGGCAACGGCCAGCCCGCCACGGCCCCGCTGCTGGTGCGCTAGGCGCGGCTTCGATGTAGGGGCGGGGCTTGCCCCCGCCCGTCGTTGAACGGAGTCGTTGAAACGGTGCTAACGACGGGCGGGGGCAAGCCCCGCCCCTACATCGAAACCGCCCCAAGCGCAACTCAATCAAACGAAAAAAGGCCCGGATGCTGCATCCGGGCCTTTTTGATGGGTAAGAAGCAATGCGCTTAGTGCAGCACCGCGATTTCGACGCGCACCGGCGTGCTGCTCGTATTGAACACTTCCAGCCACTGGCCGTCCGGCCCCAGGGCCTCGGCCGTGGTGTCCAGCTCGCTGCCGGCGGTGGTGAGGGTGGCGTGGGCGCGGAGGCTGTTGCCGGCCGCCATCACACGGCCCACTAGCGCCTCCTGCGCGGGCTGGGGCACGGCCAGGCGCAGGTGCAGCCGGGTGGTGGCCAGCAGCGGCGTGCTGAACAGCACGCTGCCCAGCGCCCCGGGGGCCACGGTCAGCTCGTGGGTTTCGGGGCCGGCGGGCGCGGCCGGCCCGCTCAGCCGAAACAGCTTGAGCGTGGGCGCATCGGCGGCAAAGAGCACCTTGGCCGCCGCGCTCACCTCCTGGCCGAAGCCGTAGGCCAGGTTTTGGGTGGTCACGTAGTGGTCGGTGCCTTCCACGTTGGTGCCTTTGGTTACTTCTTGGGTGGTGTTGGTATCGGCGAGTTGGGCCACCAGCGTGCCCAGCGCGGCGAGCATGGCCGGGGCGTAGCCTTTGGCAGCCAGGGCGGTTTTGTCGCGGGTGGCTGAGGTGAACGCGGTTTGCAGGAGGGTTCGCATCTTGTCGTGGTTTTCGCGGGCGGCCACGTAGGTGCTGCGGCCGTACTGTTCGAGGCGGCCGGCATTGTGCGGGTAGGCCCGGCCCACGAAATAAAACAGGCTTTGGATGGCCGTGCGGGCTTGCTCCATCACATCGGTCACCTCGGCGGTATCCTCCACGAGTTCACCGGTGCGCACGGTGTTGTCGGGGGTAGTATCGGCCGCGCCAATGGCCGCCAGCCAATCCGTCCCGAACGCCGGGGCGAATTCGGGGTTGAAAGCCGCAAACGCTGCTTCGTGGGTGAGGTAATGCGCGTGCATGGTGCGCATGTTCTGGCGCATCGTGGCATCGGCCGTGGGGTAGTGCCGAAGCACTGCGGTAGCTCTTTTCATCTTATTAAGAATGAATGGTGAAATAGGAAGCCGGAAGGTAGGCGTTTGGAGCCGGTTCGCACCGTTAAGGAGCCTCTTCCCACCCATGCGAAGAGGCTCCTTAGCGGTGCGAACCGGCTCCTTAAGGCTGCGAAATGGCTCCTAAGCCCCGGGAAGCGGCTTTTTGCCGGTGCGCCCCGGCTCCTCGCACCTGAAAAAAAGCTCCTTGTGGGTGCGGGTTGGCTTCTTGCTCGTGCGGGCGGGCTTCGTAGGTCCGCGGCCCGTCTCCTTGCCACGCAAAAGGCCCGCCGGGTGGGGCGGGCCTGGGAGGCATTGAGCGGGATACAGGGGCTTCTTAAGAAACTGAGGCAGTTATAAAAGAAAATAATGAATTCAGCTAAGGCAAAACCATGATTTGATTCGTGTATCACTAATTATTTATGACTCTATATCAAATAATCTTGGTTAGTTAAGTAGTTGTCAAACTGGTTAATTGTATACGAACAAAGTAAATTCAAATCGTTAAACCTGGTTTCCAAATCTGACACACTAAATCTACCCCCTATGAACTGTGGGGATTCTCGTCCATGAGCCACTGCATTTCTGTTATCAACTAATTCAATTAATCTGCCCTTAAACCTTAGATGAGGCAGGTTTGGTGTAGTTATAGCAAAAGCATTCCATATCAAGTCTAGTTGCTCTTTCCTTATGTTTTTTCCGCCTGCTGGGTCTAATCCTTGGTTGAGTACTAAAGTAGACGCAGAATCGATAGCAGCCATTAATTCTATCTTTTTTGACCATTTATTTTCTATGCCAGCCATTGAATAAGCGGTAACATAAGAATCTAAAGCCAATGACATAAAAGGGGATTTGCATTGATTAATAGTATGCAGCCTTGAATTAATGATTTCAATTGAGCGCGCCACTAAAGATGTTACTGTTGATTCCCAAACTCCATACATATGGACGAAAAACAATCCTTTCAGAGTTCTAATAGAATTAATAGCATCAGGTGCGGAACTGGGTTCTAAATGCTTTATTACATTCAAATTAAACCTTAGCTCAGAAATTCTAGTCGTTGTTATCGTTCTGATTGTTGTCAGCATTACGATAGGAATTGGTCTCGACAAAACTCTATTCTAGCTTTTACTCTGGTTCGCGAGTTTGTAGCTCCGGTTGTTAAATCCTTCATTTCATTACTCTGCATCCAATTTGCGATTCCCGCAAGATTAATATCATCTTTTTGGAGTAATGCGAGTGCTGCACCCACTGCAACAGCTTCATAAAGGTTAGCAGGAGTGTTATTTCTGTTTGTACTGCGAGTTATGCCATTAGGCAATGCGGTCGCAAGCTTATGGAAGGTTTTGTCAAAAATTTCTTCTCCTGCTTTGTAACTGAACTGTTTAGTTGCCTCAGTCATGTAATCAGTTAAGAATTCCTTTACTGAGTGGTCAAACGTCTTGTAACTGTTTAGATAAGAAAAGAAACGCAGCACCCATTCTTCCCTTGTACCATCTGACTCACCCGATTTTGGTAGCTTAACTGTACGCTGAAATTCGAGGGATTTACCCCTTTCCTTTAGGAATTCATTAAACTTGCCTTGTAATATGCAGGACCGAATTTCTTGGTCAGTTAGCTTTATGCCACCTGAGTTAAGTCTTTCGAATAGGTCAAATCTAACCTTCGCGACACTTTTATCGCTGAGAGTTACTACTTTGATTGGCTTCAACTCAAAACCCATTTGTACTGCTCTAGGTATATCTGTAAAAGATTTTCCATTGAATGCAGTGAGTTTTAAAAGCTCTTTCAATTGCAAGGGAGTAGCAGCCTTCAGCCCAATCTTTGCACGAACTTCTGCATCACCTGCGAAGTGAATCATAGTGCTTAATCGTTGGACGCCATCAACTAATTCCCAAGTGCCATCTTTATTGGCTGCTGTGAAAAGGCTAGGTACAGGTATTCCAAGAAAAATAGATTCAACAAGAGTTGATTGTCTTTCTTCATCCCAACGGAACTGGCGTTGATAATCTGGAGCAATGTCAATGTAACCATCCTTGACCATATTGATAAGTTCTTTGACAGTAATATCATAACTGTCAAAATCAACTTTCATCTTTTGCTCGCTGAGTTGTGTTGTTAAATCCATCATGGTTCTTAAAAATTTGTTTAATTAACAATTATTCTGCTACTCCCCCAGCTTCGCCAGAATCTCCAGTGCGGCGGTGGCGATGACCGTGCCGGGGCCGTACACGCCGGCCACGCCGGCATCGTAGAGGAACTGGTAGTCCTGGGCGGGGATGACGCCGCCGGCGATGACCAGGATGTCTTCGCGGCCGAGCTGCTTGAGCTCCGCCAGCAGCTGGGGGAGCAGGGTTTTGTGGCCGGCGGCCAGGCTGCTCACGCCCACGACGTGCACGTCGTTGTCGGCGGCCTGGCGGGCTACTTCGGCGGGGGTTTGGAAGAGGGGGGCAATGTCGACGTCGAAGCCGACATCGGCGAAGCTGGTGGCGATGATTTTGGCACCACGGTCGTGGCCGTCCTGGCCCATTTTGGCCACCAGCATGCGGGGGCGGCGGCCTTCGCGGCGGGCAAACTCCTCGGCGGCCGCGCGGGCCTGCTCGAAGGCGGCGTTGTGGCTCATTTCCTGTGAATAGACGCCGGCCACGGTGCGCGTGGTGGCCTGGTGGCGGCCAAACTGGGCTTCGAGGGCATCGGAGATTTCGCCGAGGGTGGCGCGGGCGCGGGCGGCGGTCACGGCCAGGGCCAGGAGGTTGTGGGCGTCCTTGTCGGCATCGGCGGCCAGGTCGGCGAGGCGCACGCCGGCGGCTTCGGTGAGGGCGGCCAGGGCCACTTTCACGGCCACGTTGTCGCGGGTGGCGCGGATGGTTTTGAGGCGGGCAATCTGGCTTTCGCGCACGGCGTCGTTGTCGATGTCGAGCACTTCGACCTCCGTTTTCTCGGTGGTCTGGTACTTGTTCACGCCCACGATGATTTCCTTGCCCGAGTCGATGCGGGCCTGCTTGCGGGCGGCGGCTTCCTCGATGCGCAGCTTGGGCAGGCCGGTTTCGATGGCCTTGGCCATGCCGCCCAGCCCTTCCACCTCCTGGATGAGGGCCCAGGCGCGGTCGGCCAGCTCGTGGGTGAGGGTTTCGACGTAGTAGCTGCCGCCCCAGGGGTCCACCACTTTGGTCACGTCGGTTTCGTGCTGGAGGTAGAGCTGGGTGTTGCGGGCAATGCGGGCCGAGAAATCGGTGGGCAGGGCAATGGCCTCGTCGAGGGCGTTGGTGTGCAGGCTCTGGGTGCCGCCGAGCACGGCCGCGAGGGCCTCGATGGCGGTGCGGGCCACGTTGTTGTAGGGGTCCTGCTCGGTGAGGGAGTAGCCCGAGGTCTGGCAATGGGTGCGCAGGGCCAGGCTTTTGGGGTTGGTGGGGTTGAACTGGTTGATGAGCTTGGCCCACAGCAGGCGGCCGGCGCGCAGCTTGGCAATCTCCATGAAGTGGTTCATGCCGATGGCCCAGAAAAAGCTCAGACGCGGGGCAAATTCGTCAATCTTCATGCCCGCCGCGAGGCCGGCGCGCACGTATTCCAGGCCGTCGGCCAGGGTGTAGGCCAGCTCCAAATCGGCCGTCGCACCGGCTTCCTGCATGTGGTAGCCCGAGATGGAAATGGAGTTGAATTTGGGCATCCTGGCCGCCGTGTAGCTGAAGATGTCGGCGATGATGCGCATACTCGGCGCGGGCGGGTAGATGTAGGTGTTGCGCACCATGAACTCCTTCAGAATGTCGTTCTGAATGGTGCCTTGCAGCTTTTCGGGCGGCACGCCCTGCTCCTCGGCCGCCACAATGTAGAAGGCCAGCACGGGCAGCACCGCCCCGTTCATGGTCATGGACACCGACATTTCGCCGAGCGGAATCTGGTCGAAGAGGATTTTCATGTCCTCCACCGAGTCGATGGCCACGCCGGCTTTGCCCACGTCGCCCTGCACGCGGGGGTGGTCGGAATCGTAGCCCCGGTGGGTGGCCAGGTCGAAGGCCACGCTCAGGCCTTTCTGCCCGCCAGCCAGGTTGCGGCGGTAAAAGGCGTTCGATTCCTCGGCCGTAGAAAAGCCGGCGTACTGCCGGATGGTCCACGGGTTTTGGGTGTACATGCTGGCGTAGGGGCCGCGCAGGTAAGGCGCCTGCCCCGCCCCGAAGCCCAGGTGGTCGAGGTGGGCCACATCCTCGGGGCCGTACACAGGCTTGATGGCAATGCCCTCGGGCGTGAGTGTGGCAGCCGTTTCGGGCGCAACGGGAGCGGCGGGGGCCGGGGCGGCGTTGTAGGGAATCGAAGAGAAGTCGGGCTTCATGGGTGGGTAAGAGCAGAATTAGAACGTCATGCTTCGGCTTCGCTCAGCATGACGTTCTTAAAAATGACGTTCAGTTGATTACTGGCGCCCTTGCAAACGGGCCAGCACTTCCTCGGTGGTATAGCCCTGCACCTTCATTTCCTGGAAGCCGAACACGCGTACGGCCTCGTGCATGGTAGCCAGGTCGGAGCTGAGCAGGGCCGGCGGGATGAATTGCTGCTTCTCGGTCGGAATCTGGTAGATGAACCGGGCAAACTTGCTGAACTGCTCGGGCGTGGCGTACATCAGGGTAGCCTCTTCGGCCGAGGAGTAGAGCAGCGACAGCGTGCCGGCCGGGTGGCTGGCCGCCAGCTCGGGCCGCTCGTGCTCCTGCAAGGTTTGCAGAAACGTCTCCAGGATAACCTGGTTGGTGTTGCCGCCCAGCAGCACCACGGCGGCGCGCTTGCTCTTGCGGTCGCGGCGCTCGAAGTGCATGGCCGTGGCCAGGCGCAGTACCTCGGTGGGGTAGGCGGCCCGCGTCACGTCGAACTCGGCAGAGCGCAGCAGCTTTTTGGGGTGGAAGTGGAACTGCTCGTTCTTGTTCTGGAAGCGGTTGGTGCCCACAATCACCTGTTGGCCGCTGGCAATGCGCCGGAAGGTTTCGGTCGCTACCGCTTTGATTTCTTCGAGCAGCTGGCCGCGCACGGTCGGCAGCCCACCCGCCGCTTCGGTGCGCTGAAACAGCGTCCAGGCCTCCTGGGCCAGCTGGTCGGTGAGGGTTTCGAGGTAGTAGGAGCCGGCGGCGGGGTCCTGCACCCGGCCCAGGCCGGCCTCCTCGCGCAGTAGCACCGAGAGGTTGCGCGCCAGCCGGGCCGAAAAGTCGTTGGCCTCGGCAAACAGGCAGTCGAACGGGGCTACGGATAGCGAATCGGCCCCGCCCAGCACGGCGCTCATGGCCTCGGTGGTGTGGCGCAGCAGGTTGGTGTGCGCGTCGAGGGTAGTCTGCGTCCAGGTGGCCGTCATGGCGTGGATGCGCAGGTTCGCGTTCAGCTCGGCGGGCAGGCCAAAGCCGTGCAGCAGCGTGGCCCACAGCCGGCGCAGGGCGCGCAGCTTGGCAATTTCGAGGAAGTAGCCGGGCATGATGGCCACGTGCAGGTGCATGGCGGCGGCCACTTCGGCGGCCGTGGTTTCGGCATCGGGCAGCTCGGCCAGCAGCGCGGCAGCGGTGTTCAGCGTGAAGGCAATCTGCTGGGTGGCAGTAGCGCCCCGGTTGCCGAAAAAGGCCCCGTTCACGGCTAGAGCGCGGAAATCGGGCATGCCGGTGGTTAGGCGCACGCAGCGGCGCAGGGCGGCGCGGTAGTCGGCCAGCTCGGCTCCCTCGGGCACGGGGCCGGGGGCAAAGCGCAGGAAGCCGCGTAGCTGGGTGCCGGGCGCGGCTTCTACCAGCTGGCTCAGGAGCTCATCGGGCGTGGCCATCACCGTGTAGCCCACGAAGGTGCGGGCCAGCGGCAGCTGCTCGGCCAGGTAGTGCACGGCCAGCGCCGCAATGTCGTGGATAATGAAATGGATGCCATCGGCCCCGTTGGCAAGGGCCGCGACGGCCAGGTCAACCTGGTTGCGGCCATCGGTGCCGGTGGGCACGGTCAGGGCCGACACGTTCAGCCAGGGCGCAATGGGGTGGGGCAGGGGCGCGGGCGGGCCGCCCAGCGCCGCGAGGGCTTCGCGGTGGTAAAAAGGCTCGAGGCTGAAGCCGTCGGGCAGGGGCCAGCGCAGCGTGGCCGGGTCCCGGCCTTTGAGCTCGCGCGTGAGACGGGCCTGCCACTCGGCGGTGGTGACCGCTGGGAATTCAGCGAAGGAAACGGGCGTGGCCGTGAGGGTGTCGGACATAGCTAGCAAGCGTTTCAGCGGATAGCGCGCGGTAATTCCCGCAACTACGAACTCCGGCAAAAACAGGCCGAAAGATACCGCGCCGGGGCCGAAGCGACCAGCCAACTCCTGCGGTGGGCGGTGGCTGGCCGGGTTCAATCGTAGCTTTGCATAAACTTTCGCCCGGTATTCGTCGGGTATTGTCCGCCTCCGCTGTATTCCATGTTGCACCACCCATTTCGGACCGCCTTCACTCCGCTATTACTGGCTCTGACGCTCGCCACCGGCTGCCAGCGCGCCGCCTACGCGCCCACGGCGCACTTTGCGCCCGTCACGAGCCAGGTGGTGGGCAAAACCCAGGCCGAGGACCCCGCCATCGCGGCCCTCATCGCGCCCTACCACGACAAAGTAACTTCCCAGATGTCTGAAGTGCTGGGCACCGCCCCAGCACCGCTCACCAAAGGCCCCGGCGAAAACACGCTCTCCAACTTCGTGGCCGACTTGCAGCGCCAGCGCGCCAGCGCCGAGCTCAAACAGCCCATTGCCTTGGGCGTGATGACCAACGGCGGCCTGCGCGCCGGCTTCGCAGCCGGCCCCGTCACGCTGGGCTCGGTGTTCGAGCTGATGCCGTTTGAGAACGAGCTGGTGGTGCTTGACGCGCCCGGCCCGGTGGTGGAGGACTTGTTCGAGTATGCCGCGCACATCAAAATGGCGATATCCGGCGCTACCTATTCCGTCACCTTCGACGGCATGCCCAAGGACATTCGCATCGGCGGCCAGCCTTTTGATGTGAACGATTCACGCACCTATTCCATTGCCCTGTCCGACTATCTGGCCACCGGCGGCGACAATCTTTCGTTTTTCAAAGCCCTCACGCCGCGCCACACCAACGTGTTGCTCCGCACCGCCATCGCCGACCACATCCGCGCCCTCACCAAAGCCGGCCAGCCCGTCACGGCCCGCATCGAAGGCCGGGTGAAAGCCAATTAATTGCCAGCCGCTAACTGTCGAACCATCATGCAACGCCGCGAATTCCTCCGCAACTCCCTCCTCGGTACTGCCGGCCTCACCGTGCTGGGCGGCCTGGCCAACTCGGCCGAAGCCGCCGCTACCGCCAAGGCTCCGCGCAAGCTCACTATCCTGCACACCAACGACATGCACTCCCGCATCGAACCCTTTCCCGACAACGGCGGGCAGTGGGCCGGGCTGGGCGGCATGGCCCGCCGCGCGGCGCTGATTAAGGACATCCGTGCGAAGGAGCCCAACGTGCTGCTGCTCGACTCGGGCGACATTTTCCAAGGCACGCCTTATTTCAATTTCTTCGGCGGCGAGCTCGAGTACAAGCTCATGAGCCAGATGGGCTACGACGCCAGCACCCTCGGCAACCACGACTTCGACAACGGCCTCGAAGGCCTGCAGCGCCAGCTGCCCAACGCCACTTTCCCCTTCCTCATTGCCAACTACGACTTCTCGAAAACGCCACTGGCCGGCCGCTTCGCTCCTTATAAGGTGTTTGAGAAGCAGGGCATCCGGGTGGGCGTGTTCGGCATCGGCATCGAGCTGAGCGGGCTGGTGGCCGACAAAAACTTTGGCCAGACCGTGTACCTCGACCCCGTGGCCAAGGCCAAGGAGATGGTAACTCAGCTGCGCGGCCCCGAAAAATGCGACCTCGTTATCTGCCTTTCGCACCTCGGCTACAAGTACGAAAACGCCAAGCTCGACGACCGCAAACTCGCGGCGCAGGTTTCCGGCATCGACCTCATACTGGGCGGACACACCCACACGTTCATGGACGCGCCCGAACCCATCGCCAGCCCCGACGGTCACGCCACGCTCATCAACCAGGTGGGCTGGTCGGGCATCAACCTGGGCCGGTTGGATTATGAATTTTCAACAAAAAGCAAGCGTGCCGGGTTAGCAAGCGCCGCTGTGCTGCCGGTTCGGGCGGCCTGCTAAAAGCACGACATAAACAAGCCCACATCGGCTTTTTTAACTGCGAAGTTTTCCACAATTTTGTCCCCCTCTAAAAAATAACGCCCACCCCGGGCGGCTGATTTCGGTCTTCTTTTTGCTCCCGGTTTGTGGCCGGTTTCCTTTCAAACGTTCAAATGCTCAAGGATTTTCGCACGGTTTGGGCTGGCTGCCTGCGCAGCATCTCGGCGGAAATCGGGGAGCAGAGCTTTAGGACTTGGTTCCAGCCCATTGTGCCGGTTGAGCTGAAAGGCAACGTGCTTACCATTCAGGTGCCAAGCGCCTATTTCTACGACTGGCTGGAGGAGCACTACGTGGACGAGCTGCGCCGCGCGCTCTACCAGCAGCTGGGCTCCGAAGGCCGCCTCGAATACAGCGTGGTGGTGGACCAGGGCAACGACCAAACGCCGCCCCGCGCCCTGCACCTGCCGCCCACCCGCAAGCAGGCCGCCCCCGACCCGCGCGACGCGCCCCAGCCCATGCCCGGCACGGCCGTCGGCAACCCGCTGGCCGGCAATAACCCCCTGGCTGGCAGCGCCCGCGCCGCCTCGGCCCGCTACGTGAACTCGGGCGCGGTGCGCACCACGCCGCGCGGCAACAACTTCGCCAACGCCGCCGGGGCCGACACCCTGGCCCCGCCCCGCAACCCCTTCGATCAGGCCCGGCCGATGGACGGCAACCTCGTCCCGTCGCAGCTCAACGGCTCTTACACTTTCGATAACTACATTGAGGGCGACTGCAACCGCCTGGCCCGCTCGGCCGGCCTCGCCGTGGCCAACAAGCCCGGCACCACCAGCTTCAACCCGCTGATGGTGTACGGTGGCGTGGGCCTGGGCAAAACGCACCTGGTGCAGGCCATTGGCAACCACATCAAGGCCACCGCGCCGGAGCGGTTTGTGCTCTACGTATCGGCCGAGAAGTTCACCAACCAGTTCATCGACAGCGTGCAGCGCGCGCAGGTGCAGGATTTTGCGAACTTCTATCTGCAGGTCGATGCCCTGATTCTGGACGACGTGCAATTTCTGGCCAACAAGGGCAAGACGCAGGAGATGTTCTTTCACATCTTCAATCACTTGCACCAGTCGGGTAAGCAGATTGTGATGACTTCCGACCGGCCGCCCAAGGACCTGCTGGGCCTGGAAGACCGTTTGCTCAACCGCTTCAAGTGGGGCCTGACGGCCGACGTGCAGAGCCCGGACTTTGAGACGCGCGTGGCCATCATCCGCAACAAGATGGAGCAGGACGGGATTGATATTCCGCCGGACCACGTGGTGGACTACCTCGCCAATTCGGTGCACACCAACGTGCGCGAGTTGGAAGGCGTTATCGCCTCGCTGGTGGCGCAGAGCAGCCTGAGCCGCCGCGACATCGACCTGGAAATGGTGAAGCAGGCCTTGCGTCACATCATCGAGGAGGTGGAAGCCGAGGTCAACCTCGACTTCATTCAGAAGACCGTGGCCGCCTATTTCAACATTTCGGTTGATTTGCTGAAAGACAAAACCCGCAAAAAGGAAGTGGTGACGGCCCGGCAGGTGGCCATGTATTTTGCCAAGCACCACACGGCCCACACGCTGAAAACCATTGGTTTCCACTTCGGTGGCCGCGACCATACCACCGTGATGCACTCGGTGCAAACCGTGTCGGACCTAGTGGATTCGGACAAGAAATTCCGCGACCAGGTGGACGAGCTGCGGAAGAAATTCGCCAAGAAATAGGGTTTTTAGCCCAACTAAAACAATCAAAAAAGGGGCTCCAGACATGTTTAGTGTCTGGAGCCCCTTTGTTTGGTTGAAAAATATAGTTTAGGCGGCCGCCGTTGGGCTCACTTCCTGCAAGGGCAGGTTGTGCTTGGCAGCAAAGTCGCGTACCTGCTCGCGGAAGCTCATTTTGCGACGCTTGCCTTTCACTTCACGCAGATTGAGGGCGTAGATTTCGCCGTCTTTCTGGCGCACACGCAGGACCATGGGCTTAAGCTCCAGGGCGGCAATGTTTTCGGCGGCAAATACCTGCTTGGGGCGGAACAGGCCGTTTTTGTGCACGATGTAGCCGGGCGTGAATTCGAGGTAGCTCTGGGTGCCGAAAATAGGCGCGTTGTTCACCAGCACGTAGCCGAGGTACACGAAGGTGAAGACCAGGAACACCCAGTGCAGAAAGTGGTAGTCCTGCGCGCCGGTGTTGCTCAATATGCCAAACAGCACGTAGGCCAGCCAGAACAGGCCGATGGCGAGCTGGCCCCAGAACGGGACGCGGGAGTTGTTGGCGGGGCGAAGGCGGATGCGGGTGGTACCAGTGGGCATAGGGACAAATTTAGTGGCTAGTGACGGGTTGTGCCTAGTCAGGTACAAAAAGAACGGTTATGTAGCAAAATAAGGCCGTCATGCCGAGCGCAGCGAAGCATCTTTACCGCAATAGTAAATCTGATTACTGTTGCGGTAAAGATGCTTCGCTGCGCTCGGCATGACGGCCTTTATTTATTCGACCAAGCTGTGGACCCTAGCCCACAAGCTTCGCTTCCAGCGTCATTTTGGGCACGGCGGCCAGCACTTTCGATACCGGGCAGTTGGCCTTGGCATCTTCGGCGTGCTTCTGGAAATCTTCGGCCGTGATGTTGCCGCCCGTGACGTGGCCTTCGGTGCGGAGGTGGATGTGCTCGATGGTAGGCTGGCCGTTGTTGGGGTTCATCGTTACGGTGCTGGTCGTGGTGATGCTCTGCACCGTGTGGCCGTGGCGGGTGAGCGCCCCGGTCAGGTACATGGTGTAGCAGCCGGCGTGGGCCGCGCCGATGAGCTCTTCGGGATTGGTGCCGGGCTTGCCTTCGAAGCGGCTGCCTACCGAGTAGGGCGCGTTGAGGAGTCCGCTGTCGGTGGTGAGGGTGCCGCTGCCTTTGATGTCGCCGTTCCAGACGGCTTTGCCTGCATGGTCTGCCATGATGAGGTGAATGAGTAAGTGAGTAAATGAGTGAGGCAAGCTTTCGCTGGCACCGTAGTTCTGGTGCAGTAGCTAAGCCCGAAAGCTTAACGCGGGCAAGCTACTCAGGTTGCCCCGACCCAACGGCTGAACTCGGCCAACGTACCTTCGCAGCCCTTCCAACGGCCTTTTACTTCGGATTTATGGGATTGAAAGCCACCCTGAGCCAGCCCCTGGCCCGCTACATTGCCCGCCGCTACGCCCGCTGGCAGCACCGTCCCGAAACCACCCAGCGCGAGCTGCTGGCCAAGCTGACGGCCACGGCGGCCGGCACCGCCTTTGGCCGCGCTCACGACCTGGGCGGCATCCGCACGCCGGCCGATTTGGCGCGTCAGGTGCCCGTGCGTGATTACGAGGCCCTCAAGCCCTGGTTCGACCTTACCCAAGCCGGCGAGGCCGACGTGCTCTGGCCCGGCCGGCCGCTGTATTTGGCCAAAACCAGCGGCACCACCTCCGGCACCAAGTATATCCCGATTACGAAGGACAGCATCCCTAACCACATCGACGGGGCCAGGGATGCGCTTTTGTATTACATCTACCGCACCGGCCGCAGCCAGTTTCTGGATGGCAAGCTGATATTTCTGTCCGGCTCACCGGAGCTGGAGATGCACCACGGCATCCGCACGGGCCGGCTCTCGGGCATTGCCAACCATCATGTGCCAGCATACTTACGCCGCAACCAGCTACCCAGCTACGCCACCAACATCATCGAAGACTGGGAGACCAAGCTGGAGCGCATCGTGGGCGAAACGCTGGGCCAAAAGATGACCCTGATATCCGGCATTCCGCCGTGGGTGCAGATGTATTTCGACCGCCTCACGGCCCGCACCGGCCGGCCCATCAAGGATATTTTCCCCGATTTTAACCTGTTCGTGTACGGCGGCGTCAACTTCGAGCCCTACCGCGCCAAGCTCTTCGAAAGCATCGGCCGGCCGGTGGACAGCATCGAGCTATTCCCCGCTTCCGAAGGCTTCCTGGCCTTCCAGGACGAGCCCGGCAACCCCGGCCTGCTGCTGCTACTCAACAGCGGTATCTTCTACGAATTCATCCCCGCCGAGCGGTTCTTCGAGCCCGACGCGCCCCGCCTCACCATCGCCGACGTGGAGCTGGACCGCAACTACGCCGTCGTCCTCACCTCCAACGCCGGCCTGTGGGCCTACAGCCTCGGCGACACGGTGCGCTTTGTGAGCCTCGCGCCGCACCGCGTGGTGGTCACGGGCCGCATCAAGCACTTCCTCTCGGCCTTCGGCGAGCACGTGATAGGGGAGGAGGTAGAGCAGGCCCTGCGCGAAGTCATGGCGGGCTTTCCCGAGGTTGAAGTCGCCGAATTCACAGTGGCCCCGCTCGTGAGCGACGACCCCGCCACTCCCTCGCGCCACGAGTGGCTGGTAGAATTTGGTCGCAAGCCGCACGACCCCGCCGCCTTCGCCGCCGCCCTGGATACGGCCCTGCGCCGCCGCAACACCTACTACGACGACCTGCGCCGGGGCAATATTCTGGTGCCGCTGCTCCTCACGCCGCTGCCCGCCGGAGCCTTCCAGCGCTACATGAAAAGCCTGGGCCGCTTGGGCGGGCAGAACAAAGTGCCGCGGCTGGGAAATGACAGGAAGGTGGCGGGGGGATTGTTGGCGCTGTCTAGTTTAAACAACTAGGACCATGGGAACTATCAATTACATTGTTGCAACTATGCTGGGATTGGCTACTGCATTGCTGGCAGCCTTCTTTTTCCTGGGCTCTCAAGAGCAACATGCCTTGCTTCTGCAACAAGGCCTTTGGTATGGCTTTGGGTGGCGTTTTTATGGCTTTGGTATGCTGGGTTTAATTGCCGCTGCTTGGTGGTGGAGTCTAAATGTGGTGCTGCTCAAAACAGGTATTACGAAAGACGTAAAGCTTGGCCGGACGGCAGTCATGTTAGCTGCCGGACCAATAGTGGGCTCCTTTTTTGGTACTGTTTTTTTCTGTTTCGCTTGAAACATGCGCCTAGCCTTCGACCTTGACAACACCCTCATCCGTTGTGGCCATGACTTCCCTTTGGAAAAGCCCCAACGGCGCATCTGGGCCAAACTGCTGGGCAACGAACAGCTACGCGAAGGCACCAAAGCGCTGACCGATGCCTGCCGCCAGCGCGGCTGGGAAGTGTGGGTTTACACCACGTCCTACCGCAGTGCCTGGCGCATTCGCCGGCTGTTCTGGCTGCACGGCATCCGGCTGGATGGCGTGGTTAACCAGCAGCGGCACGACCGCGAAGCCCGCGCCCGTTGCACCAAGCACTCGCCCAGCTTCGACATTGATTTGCTGATTGACGACTCCGAAGGCGTGCGAATTGAAGGCGAGCGCCACGGCTTTCGTGTGCTAGTGATAACGCCGGAGGATGCGCAGTGGACGGAAAAGGTGCGGGCCGCGCTGAATTCATTTTAACTTAGCCCCATGCGCAAGCTTCTCGGTCTCTTCAGCTGCTGGCTGCTGCTTTCCGGCAGCAGCAACCAAGCGCCGCCCGCCGTCTTTCCCGATGTGCCGACCATTACCGAAACTTCCGTGGGAAAGGCGCGGATTGGCATGCCCGTCACGGAGTTGCGGAAGCTATATAGCTGCTATACATTCACGCCTGCCTACTTCGGCTCGTACGGCTACGATGAGTTTCCTGATAAGCCAGATGCGGTAATTGTAAGTAACGGCAAATTAAAGCTCTTCCTATACTATACCAGTTACGATACCTTCCCGAACCGCCTGGTTTACAGAAAAGACGTTGCAGTGCTTATTGCGCTTCATCCTGCTTACGTTATGAAGAATGGCATCCATGTGGGGAGTACCTCCGAAGCACTGCGAAAAGCAGTTCCAACCATCCGAACCGCTCCCGACGCTATGTCTTCCGACAACATTCAAATTGCTACAAAAAAGGGTGCTGCCATCGAATATGGGTTTCTTAATCAACCAGATTTAGGCCCACAACGCCCCAATCATTATGGAGAAGACGTACCGATTACAATCAAAACCGGCAAAATTTCCTGGATTGTAATTCACGCCAAATGACCAAACCCATCCTCCACGCCGCCTGCCAGTCCTTCATCGAGCAGCGCATTGCCGCCGCCCGCACCGCCATGCAGGCCGCCCAGGAATCCTCCTCCTCCGAAACCAAGAGCAGCGCCGGCGACAAGTATGAAACCGGCCGCGAAATGGCCAACGCCGAGCGTGACCGCAACGCCGCCCACATGCAGCAGGCCCAGCAGCTGCAAGCCGAGCTGGTCCGCATCAGCCCCGATGCCCCCTGCGATACCGTGCGCCCCGGTGCGCTCGTGAGCACCAGCCTGGGCCGGTTCTACATCAGCATCAGCGCCGGTAAGCTGGAGGGGACGGATGTATTCGCCGTATCGCCCGCCGCGCCGGTGGCCGTGGCGCTGAAAGGGATGCGGGCCGGTGAGGAGGCCGTTTTTAACGGCAAAACGGTACGGATTGAAGCCGTGGAATAAAAGCAAACGGGCCATTTGCATGTCCAAACGGCTGCTCGTGGCTCAGCGCTACTTCCAAGCCCCGCCGCCGTCGGCGGCCTTGTCGCCGCCTTCGGGCTTGATGAGCTTGAACTCCACGCGGCGGTTCACCTTGGCGTCGGCCTCGGTCACTTCGTCCTTGAGGGGGTGGCTGGAGCCGTAGCCGAAGCTCTCGATGCGGTTGGGGGCCAGCTTGCCCTTGCGCTCGATGTACTTGCGGATTTCCTCGGCCCGGTCCTGTGAGAGCTTCTCGTTCACGTCCGGGTCGCCGCTGGTGTCGGTGTGGCCCGAAATGCTGAGCCGGAACGTGGGATGGTCCACCAAAAACAGCGCAATGCGGTCCAGCGTGGCGTGCATGCTGGGCAGCACGTTGGCCTTGCCCGCCTCAAACTCCAGGTTTTTGAAAATCAACGGCAGCTTGTAGTCGATGCTGTTGGTGAGCAGCGTCATCACCGTGTCGCCTTTCAGCGCAAACTGCTTTTCCACCGAGAAAAAGTCGTTGCTCTGAATCAGCATGGCGTAGTGCGAGCCCTCAATCAGCTCAAAGTCAAACGTGCCATCGGGCCGGATAAACTTACTGGCCACCTCCACACCATTGTCGGTGTCGATGATGCTCACGATGCCCTTGAGCGGCTTGCTGTTCACCGAATCCAGCAGCGTGCCCTCCACTCGGGTGGTGGCCAGCGGCTGTGCCTCCATCGGCAGCGGGAAGGAATACAGGTCCAGATTATTGATTTCCTGCGCCTCCGAGCGGGCGTAGTACAGGTTTTTGCTTTCCCTATCGATGGTGAAATAATACTCCGACCCCTTCCCATTCACCAGCGGCCCGATGTTTTTCGGCTCCTGCCAGCGCCCGCCCACGCGGTAGGTTTTATAAATGTCGAAGTCGCCAAAATTCAGCAGCTGCCCCCGCGAGCTGAAATACAGCACGTGGTAGAGCGGGTGGTAAAACGGGCTCACCTCGTTCTCGCGCGTGTTCACCACCGGCCCCACGTTCTCGGCCGGGCTCCACTGCCCGTTCTTCAGCTTGCGGGTATAATAAATGTCCGACAGCCCAAAGCCGCCCAACCTATCCGACGCGAAATACAGCGTGTCCTCGCCCTGCGACAGCGTGGGCTGCGAGTCCCAGCCCGGCGAATTCACCAGCGGCCCCAGGCTTTTGGGGGTGCTCCACTTGCCGTCCTTGCCGCGCGTGGCGGTGTAGAGGTCGCAGTTGCCGTGGCAGGTGGCGCACTCGCAGCGGGCAAAATAAATCGTCTTGCCGTCCTTGCTCAGGCAGGCCGAACCCTCGTTGTTGGGCGAGTTGATGGGCTTGGGCAGCGGCTCGGCATCGGTCCAGCTCACGCCTTCGCGGTGCGAGGTATACAGGTCCTCGTCCACCACGCCGGTCAGCCCACGCCGCTTGCGCTTGCTGCTGAAAATTATCAGCGAATCGTTGCCCGCCAGCGCCGGCCCGTAGTCCGGCGCCTTGCTGTTGATGGCGTCGCCCATGCTCGTGTACACGCCCTTGGGTGGGTGGAAAGTGTTGAGGTTCTTGCGGTACTCCACCAGGTCGTAGTACGTTTTCAGGGGCACGTACAGGTCGGTGTTTTTCTGCTCCAGCGAGTCGTAATAGAGCTGCACGCGCCGGGTATCGGCACGGCTGTGTTTAAGGGCCAGGCGGTAGTAGGCCTTGGCTTTCACCGATTGGCTGTCGCGTTCCAGCAGCTGGCCCAGCCGCCAGAGCATGTTGGTGTTCTTTTCGAAGTTGACCGGGCCGAATTTGGCCACGTAGTCTTCCAGCAGCAGGCGCGTCTGGTGGTACTGGCGGCGTTTTTCGGCCTTGGCAATGGCTTTCAGCGCCTTCTTATCCTCGAAAAACGGGTATTTGTTGATGAAAATAAAGTCGGGCGTGCCGTCCGGCCGCAGGTGCAGCTTGCGGCTCACGCGGCTGTTGAGGCCGCGCACGCGGTAGGTGCCGGGCGCGATGGCCGGCTTGGCTTTGGCCGGGGTGCCCGCCGTCTTTTTGGGCGCGGCCGAAGCCCCGCCGCTGGTGGTATCGGCGGAAGGGGATGCGGCGGCGGGAATCCGCTTGGCGGGCCGGCGTTGGGCCAGCGCGGTGGGCGAAGCCAGCAGCCACACGGCCGCGCTCAGCAGCAAAAGCAACCAGCTCCGACGCAATAAAGCCGACATGGGTAGAGTTTTGGATATAAAATATTGCGCAAGTTGCCAACAAATTCGGGAATTAGCCATATTTGGTGTCCGTCGCCGGGCTTGGTGCGCCGCTTTGGCGGATTTGGTCCGCTGGCACGGCCCTTGAAGGCCAAACGCGCCGGGAACCCGTACCTTGTATTTTCCCAATCAAAAGGTCCAAAACTGTCAATCTGGCACCTGCGGCCCTTGCTTCTGCTTTATTTCCTTTCATGAATCTGGCCTCTTTTTATCTTTCCGCCGCGGCTCCGGTTCGCACGTTTAGCGACGCTAACCCGCAACCCGAAGCCATCGCCATTATGGCCGCCGACCCCGAACACCTCCTGCACGGCGACGACGCCCCGCCCACATTGCCCCTGCTGCCGGTGCGCAACACCGTGCTATTTCCCGGCGTGGTGCTGCCCGTGACCGTGACGCGTAAAAAAAGCGTGAAGCTGGTGCGCAAAGCCTACGCCGAAGACAAGCTCCTCGGCGTGGTGGCCCAACTCAACCCCGACGCCGATGAGCCCACTGCCGACGAGCTACACCCCGTGGGCACCCTGGCCCGCATCCTGAAGCTGCTGGAGCAGCCCGATGGTCAGATTACCATCATCCTGCAAGGCCAGGTGCGCTTCACAGTAGAGGAGCAGCTGAGCTTCACGCCGCTGGTGGCCCGCGTCAGCTACTTCCCCGAAGTGGCGCTGAACCCTGAAATTCCCGGCGAATTCGGCCTTTTGCAGGCCCTGCGCGAGGCTGCGACCAAGGTGCTGGAGCTCACACCCGAGATTCCGATGGAAGCCCGGGCCATGCTCGACGGCATCCAGTCGCCGGCTTTTCTCACGCACTTCCTGTCCAGCAACGTGCAGCTCGACCTGCCCGCCAAGCAGCGCCTGCTGGAGCTGGCCGACCCTGAGCAGCAAGCCCGCCTGCTGCTCGAAGCCCTGCTTAGCCAGGCCGAGCTGCTCGAAATCAAGCAGGACATCCGCTCGAAAACCCACACGGGCATCGACGCTCAGCAGCGCGAATATTTCCTGCGCCAGCAGCTCAAAACCCTGCAGGACGAGTTGGGCCAGGACGGCTCCGAGGAAGACGTTCACCGCCTCAAGGCCCGCGCCGAAACCAAGAAATGGCCCGAAGCTGTGGCGCTCCACTTCAAAAAGGAGATGGAGAAGCTGACGCGCACCAACCCCATGGCCCCCGATTATTCGGTGAACATGAACTACGTGGAGTTCCTGCTCGACCTGCCCTGGGGCGAGTATACCAAAGACAAATTCAACCTCAAGCAAACCAAGAAAATCCTCGATGCCGACCATTTCGGCCTCGAAAAAGTGAAGGAGCGCATCCTCGAATACCTGGCCGTGCTCAAGCTGAAGCAGGATTTGAAAGCGCCCATCCTGTGCCTCTACGGCCCTCCCGGCGTGGGTAAAACTTCGCTGGGCCGCAGCATTGCCACGGCCCTGGGCCGCAAGTATGTGCGCATGAGCCTCGGCGGCGTGCGCGACGAAGCCGAAATCCGTGGCCACCGCAAAACCTACGTGGGCGCCATGCCCGGCCGCATCATCGCCCAGATTAAGAAGGCCGGAGCCTCGAACCCGGTCATTATTCTCGATGAGATTGATAAGGTCAGCAGCGACTTTCGGGGCGACCCCAGCTCGGCCCTGCTCGAAGTGCTCGACCCTGAGCAGAACGCCACGTTCACCGACAACTATTTGGAGGTAGAATACGACTTGAGCAAGGTCCTGTTCATCGCCACAGCCAACTCGCTCGAAACCATCCAGCCGGCCCTGCGCGACCGCATGGAAATCATCGACCTGACCGGCTACACCCAGGAGGAGAAGGTGCAGATTGCCCGCAAACACCTCTGGCCCAAGCAGCTCAAAGAGCATGGCTTGGGCGAAGCCGAAGTGAAAATTACCGATGCCGCCCTGCACCGCGTGGCCGACGACTACACCCGCGAAAGCGGCGTGCGCGGCTTGGAGCGCAAGCTGGCTGCCGTGACGCGCAACCTGGCCCGCCGCAAGGCCGGCAAAGAGCCCCTGCCCGCCACGATGGAGCCGGCCGAAATCCGTAAAATCCTCGGCGCGGCCATATTCGACCGTGACCAGTACCAGGACAACGACACCGCCGGCGTGGTAACCGGCCTGGCCTGGACTTCGGTGGGCGGCGACATTCTGTTCGTGGAAAGCCTGCTAAGCCGGGGCCGCGGCAAGCTCACGCTCTCGGGCCAGCTCGGCGATGTAATGAAGGAGTCGGCCATTACGGCCCTCAGCTACCTGCGCTCGCGGGCCGATGAGATTGGCATCGACTACCGCCTGTTTGAGCAGTATGACCTGCACATTCACTTCCCCGAAGGCGCGGTGCCCAAGGACGGCCCCAGCGCCGGCATTGCCATCTTCACCAGCATGGCCTCGGCCTTCACCCAGCGCCGGGTGCGCGCCCACCTGGCCATGACTGGCGAAATCACCCTGCGCGGCAAGGTGCTGCCCGTTGGCGGCATCAAGGAGAAGTTGCTGGCCGCCCGCCGCGCCGGTATGAAGGACATCATCCTCTGCCCCAAAAACCGCAAGGATATCGAAGAAATCCAGGAGGATTACCTCAAGGGCCTCACCATCCACTACGCCGACCGCGTGGACGATGTGCTCCGCGTGGCCCTGCTCGATGAACTGGTGCCCCACCCACAGAAGCTGCCCGTGCGCGACGAGCCCGTGCCCGCTCCCGGCCCAAGCGTGGAGGTGCAATAGTTGGGCTGAGAAAATCCCTTAAAACGTCATGCTGAGCTTATCGAAGCATTTCTACCGCGAGAGCTAATTACTTGCGTAATAGAGATGCTTCGATAAGCTCAGCATGACGTTTTAGTATACTAAAAAGAGGCCTTCAAGTAATTTCCGGGCCAGGCGGTGCGTTACTTCCGAAAGAGGCTTTTCTTCCTCCGTACCTTAGCTATATGAAGCAGCTTTCCGCGCGCCGGGCTACCGGTTTTTTACTTCTGATTGGGTTGATGGGGCTGCGGCCGGCGGCCGCGCAGCAGTTGGGTGGCCGCACCGTGTTTCCGTTTCTGGACCTGCCGCCCAGCGCCCATTTGGCGGCCCTGGGCGGGATGAGCGTCTCGGCCCGCAACGACGACCCCACCATGCTCTACGGCAACCCTGCGCTGCTCAATGCCGACATGGACGGTCGCCTGGCCCTGAGCTACGTGGCCTATCTGACCGATATCAAGCAGAGCACGGCTGCCTACGTGTTCAATACGGAGAAGGCCGGGCGTTTCGGCGTGGGCATCACCTACCTCAACTACGGCAGCTTCGAGAGCTACGACCCGGCCGGCAACAGCCTGGGCACATTTAGCGTGAACGAGTACACCGTGGGCCTGACCGATTCCTACACCAAGGGCAAATTCACGTTTGGCGCTACCACCAAGCTGGCCGTTTCCAGTATTGCGGGCAGCCGCTCGCTGGCCGGCGTGGCCGATGCCGGCGTGGTGTACAAGCACCCCACGGCCGACTTCACCGCGGGCCTGGCCGTGAAAAATGCCGGCTATCAGTTCTCGCCTTACCCCGGCACCGAGCGCGGCCCGCTGCCGCTCGACGTGCAAATCGGGGCCACCGTGAAGCCCGAGCATATGCCGGTCCGCTTCTCGCTCACGGCCCACCACTTGCAGCAATGGGACATTCAATACCTCGACCCCAATGCCCGCGGCACCCTCGATGCCAGCGGCAATGAGAAGAAACCCACCAAAAGCTTCGGCGACAATCTGGCCCGGCACTTCACCGCCAGCGCCGCCCTGATACTTGGCAAGGGCTTTCAGCTCCGGGCCGCCTACAACCACTTGCAGCGCCGCGAATTGCGCCTTGACAACACCAGCGGCAGCGCTGGTCTGGCCTTTGGCGTGATGCTGAAGATTAGCACGTTTCAGATTGATTACACCCACGCCACCTTGCAGGCGGCCGGCTCCAGCGAGTATTTCACCATTTCGCGCAATTTGAATTCGCTGTTTAAGAAGAAGGAATAAATAGTCTAATTGAAACGAACAACGCCTGTCATCCTGAAGCACAGCGAAGGACTTTCCCCAGTCAAAAAAAGGTTTGCCACAATCAAACCGGCTCTGACGCGAGAAGGTCCTTCGCGGTGCTCCGGATGACAGTTCTTTTATCCCCTGCCTTCTGACCCCCGTACACTGCCCATGCTCAACCAGGATTTCCTCACCCCGGCCCAAATCGTGGCCGAACTCGATAAGTACATCATCGGCCAGCACGAGGCCAAGCGCCACGTGGCCATTGCCCTGCGCAACCGCTGGCGCCGCCTGCACGCCCCGCTGGATATGCAGGCCGAAATAGTGCCCAACAACATCCTCATGATTGGGGCCACGGGCGTGGGCAAAACCGAAATTGCCCGTCGTCTGGCCCACCTCGCCGATGCGCCCTTCGTGAAAGTAGAAGCCAGCAAGTTCACCGAAGTGGGCTACGTGGGCCGCGACGTGGAAAGTATGGTGCGTGACCTTGCCGAGCAGTCCTTCAACCGCGTGAAGGCCCGCCGCCAGGAAGCCGTAAAATCCCAGGCCGCCGATGCTGTGGAAGAGCTCATCCTCGATGCCCTGATTCCCGCCATCTCGCAGCCGGCCGGCACCAAAACCGGCCTCGGCTTCGGCAGTGGGGGAGGCGATGACGTGCCGCATTCCGATGCCGAACTCAACGAACGCACCCGTGAGCGGTTCCGCCAGAAAATCAAAAACGGCGAGCTCGAAGACCGCAAAATCGAAATCCAGGTAGCCCAAGCCGGCCCCAGCATCGGCGTGATGGGCGCGCCTCCCGGCATAGACGAGGGCACCCTCTCGGGGCTACAGGACATGCTGGGCAACATGATGCCTAAGAAAACCCGCAAGCGCAAAGTGACCGTGGCCGAAGCCCGCAAGCTCCTCCTCGACGAAGAAGCCGCCAAGCTCATCGACCTGGACGAAGTAAAGGACGAAGCCGTGCGCCAGTGCGAAAACGCCGGCATCATCTTCATCGACGAGATTGACAAAGTGGCTAGCAGCGGCGGCAAAAGCGGCGGTGGAGGCCCCGATGTGAGCCGCCAGGGCGTGCAGCGCGACTTGCTGCCTATCGTGGAAGGCTCGGCCGTAAATACCAAGTACGGCATCGTCAACACCGACCACATCCTGTTCATCGCCGCCGGCGCCTTCCACGTATCTAAGCCCAGCGACCTCATTCCCGAGCTGCAGGGCCGTTTCCCTATTCGCGTCGAACTGCAAAGCCTGAGCAAGGAAGACTTCTTCCGCATCCTCAAAGACCCCAAAAATGCCCTTACCAAGCAATATGAGGCCCTGCTCAAAGCTGAAGAAGTAGAGCTAACCTTCGACGATGCCGCCTTGGAGCGTGTGGCCGAAATCGCCTTCGAGGTTAATGCCGAGGTGGAGAACATCGGGGCGCGCCGCCTGCACACCGTCATGAGCCGCCTGCTCAACGACATCCTCTATGACGTGCCGGATAAGATTGGGGCCAATGCCCGCATCCTCATCACATCAGGCTTGGTCGATGAACGACTGAATAGCATGGTGAAGAACCGAGATTTGAGTCAGTACATCCTGTAGTTTTGAGCTATTGAACTGCCTGTAAACAAAAAATCCCCAGCCGATTCGGCTGGGGATTTTTATGTGTGCTAGACTATCGATTAATAGCCGGGGTTCTGCGTTAGCAGCGTGTTGAGCGTTACTTCCTGAGAAGGAATCGGGAAGATTACACGGTTATCGTTGTACGCAATTTTGGATACCGTACCGTGTGCAGGAATATCACGCTTGTAGCGAAGTAGGTCGTATAAACGGAAGCCTTCAAATGCCAGCTCCAAGTGACGCTCTTCTAAAATAGCATCGATCAGACCTGCCTTCGTAATTACAGTGGTCGGGTCAACGGGCGTAGTAGAGCGGGTACGCACTTGGTTGAGCAACGTAATCGCCTCGGGGCTTGGAGTAGTGCTAAGCTGGGCCAGCGCTTCGGCGCGGGTCAGCAACACTTCTGGGTAACGAACGATTGGAACCCAGTTTTCAACAGCATAGAACTTCGCCGTGAAATAGTTGGTGTTCGTGCCCGACACCCGTGGGTCAAGCAAGGTTGTACGGCGTTTGTCCGTTGGCAGCAAAGTGGTGCTGGTAGCGTAGGGCGTCACCGTGATGTCGGCCCGACGGTCTGGTCCGTAGTGCTGCCCAATAGCGTTGTTGGTATTGGGGTTGTCGGCTACCGTCATAGCTACCGAGAAGATAGATTCCTTGGTAGTGTAGGTGTAAAAAGGGTCGCGGGGGCTGTTGTTGAGAACGTACGCGCCAGGAGTAATTACTTGCCCAGCCAGGTCGGCCGCATTCTGGTAATCCCCTTTATACAAGTAGACCCGTGCCAGCAGTGCTTTGGCGGCGTTGCTGGTTATCCGGCCCACGTTGTCGATGCTCCGAGCAGTTGTAGGTGCCACAACCGGCAGGTCGGGAATGGCCTCCGTGAGGTCCCTAATCATTTGGGTATAAACCTGAGCCACCGTGGAACGGGGCAGGCGCTGGCTTACATCGAAAGCATCGGAAGCAGACGCAGAACCCGTGAGCTGCAGCACGATGCCCGGATGGGAAGCATCCGACGTGAAGTTGTAGGGCTGCGCAAACAGGTTCACCAAGTGCCACATGGTTAAGGCCCGGATGGCTTTGCACTCGGCAATGTACTGTTTCTCCAACGCGGGAGAAACCTTGCCCGAATTCAAGGCAATGTTCCGCAGGAAAGAGTTAGCACCGAAGATGGTGCGGTACCCGCCGTACCAGGCATTGGCAGCAAATGCATCGGTAGACAGCATTTGAAAACGGCCTACGTTACCAAAGTAGGTAGGGATATCCGTATCACCGCTCCGGATGTCGGAGTAAATCAGCGCCCGGCCACCTAGGAATTCGGCATTTTGCAGGCCATCGTATACGCCCACCATTGCTTTGTTGATGTGGTCAGCATCAGCAAACATGGAATCAAGGGTAAAGGCCGTTGGTGGGTCTTGGGTAAGGACGTCGCAGGCGGTGCCTCCAGCTAATAGAACAGCCATAAGGGCCGCCTTCGCAATAGTGCGAGAATGAAAAACGCTCATGAATAAGGATGATTAAAAGCTGACGTTAAGACCAAGGGTGTAGCTCCGGGCCTGGGGTACCGAGCGGTTGTCGATGCCGTAGCCAATGTTGCCATTAGCACCGCCGGTAGTAGTGCCACGGTTATAGTTCACTTCGGGGTCTGAACCTTTGTATTTGGTCCATACATAAGCGTTCTGAACCTGGCCGTACACACGAAGGTTGCTTACACCAATGTGGTCAATGATGCCTTTGGGTACATTGTAGCCCAGGCTAATTTGACGCAAACGCAGGAAGCTGCCATCCTCGAGCCAGCGGGTCGATGCCTGCTGAGGAGTGTTGTCAGCCAAGTACAAACGGGGAACGTTCGTTTCTTGGCCAGCAGTAGTCCAACGGTCTTTGATTTCCTCGATATTGTTGTTATACAAGTTAGTCATCAGGCCAGCGCGGGTTGCATTGTAAATCTTGTTGCCACCGCTATACTGCAGGAATACGCCCAACTCAATTCCTTTGAAGCTGAAGGTGTTGTCAAAGCCACCATAATAGGTGGGATAACCACTTTCCTTGGTATATACTGCGTCGTTCTGGGTGATGGGGGTAGTCGGAGCACCTTCAGGCGTGAGGTAAGTGCCGGTAACCGGATTGTACTGCTTCACGTTGCCGTTGATGTCCAGGAACTGGGCATTGCCGTTAGCTGGGTTCACACCTGCCCACCGGATGAGCTTGTATACGCTCAGCGAGCTGCCGATGCTGGCCCGTTGGTTGCCTTGGATAAGGTCAGCCGGGTCGTTCAGAGCAGTAACCTGGTTTTTCAGAATCGAACCATTGAACGAGCTCGTCCAGCGGAAGCCGCTAGCCGTTTGAACGTTGGTCGTGTTCAACGTCAATTCTACGCCGCGGTTATACATCGAGCCCACGTTGCGAGCCACGGTGCCACCGGGAATGCCCAATTGCTGAGGAATTGGAGCATTCAGCAGCAGGCCGCTGATGTTGTTGTTGAAGAAGTCGAATGTCAGGGTGAAACGGTCGCTCAAGAAACCGGCGTCCACGCCGATGTCCAACTTCTTGGAAGTTTCCCAACGCAGGTCGGAATTGCCTACTTGCGTGATTGCAAAGCCGTTCAGGGTTGCATACTGGCCGCCACCGCCCAGCGTGCGCGAAGCATAGGAACCAATGCCGTTGGAGTTGCCTACCAAGCCGTAGCTGCCACGGAGCTTCAGGTTAGAAATAACGGACAAGCCTTCCATGAAGCTTTCAGACTTGATGCGCCAGCCTGCCGATACGGCGGGGAAGAAGCCGCGGCGGTTGTTGCTACCGAAACGGGAGTCTTCATCGGCGCGCTCCGAGAACTGGAAGAAGTACCGGTCAGCGTAGTTATAGCCTACACGACCAAAGAAGGAACGGTAGCCGTTACCAAACTTGGTACCGCCGCTGAACTGGTCACCCGAATAAAGACCATCCAGGAGAGAGTTGAATTTGGGGTCGGAGATGTTGTCACCACCCGTGTATATCTGCTGCTCCTGGGTGTCCTGAATTTCGTAACCAGCCGTAGCGCTAACGCTGTGCTTCTCAGCAAACGTCCGGTCGTAGTTGATATAGTTCTGCCAGTTGATTTGGGTGCGGTCCAGACGGTTGTCCTGAATCAGGCCGCTGTATGCCCTGCCAAGACCCGACAGGCGAGCATCGCTGTACTGGTCCTCGAAGTTGTCCAAGTAGTCCACACCATACTTACTGGTGAGGCGCAGGCCCGTAATGGGCTGGATTTCGATGTAGCCGTTGGCCAGCAAGCGCCGCGAGGTGTTGGCGTTGCGGTTCAGCTGTAGTACAGCTACCGGGTGGTTCACCGTATTGGCAATGTTGGAAGTAACAGTCGTGTTGTTGCCTTGGCCAAGGTTGCCGGCGGCGTTTAGGTAGTAGGTGCCATCGGCCGCGTACACTGGTACGTTCGGAGCAGCGTTGTAAGCCGAAACGCCTGCACCAGCCAGGTAAGTATCGGTCAGAACGCCATTGTTCGCCGACTGGGCGTAGTTGGCGCTTACGCCAGACTTAAGCCATTTTTTTGGCGTAATGTCAAGGTTCAAACGCACGGAGCCCCGGCGCAAGCGGTTGGTCAATACGATGCCGTTCTGGTCGGAATAATCGCCGGAGCCGTAGTAGCTGGCTTTGTCGTTGCCACCTTGCAGGGCAACCTGGTAGTTTTGCGAAAAGCCTGTGCGAAAAACCTGCTTCAACCAGTCCGTACGGTCCGGAGCGCCATCGCCATTGACGTCAACATCTTTGGCAATCGTGGCACGTGGGTCAGCTGCTCCGTAACGGTTGGCTGCTTTTTCGTTCTGAATAGCCGTGAAGTCATCTGCACTCAGCAGCTTGGGCAACCGCGTGGCTTGGTTCCAGCCAACATATGTATTGAAGGAAATTTTGTTTTGCCCAGCGCGACCGTGTTTGGTCGTGATAATGATAACACCGCTGGCAGCCCGCGAACCATAGATGGCCGAGGCCGAAGCGTCCTTAAGCACATCTACCGACTCAATGTCGTTGGGGTTGATGTCGGCCAAAGGGTTGTAGCGCGTACCGTTGCCGCTGTTAAATACGTTGGCATTTTCACGGGTGCTTACTGGTACGCCATCAATAACGTACAACGGCTGCGAGCTTCCGCTGATGGAGTTGGCACCACGAATACGTACCGATACGCCGTCAGCAAGCGCACCGCTGCTGTTGGTTACCGATACGCCAGCTGCACGACCTGTGAGGGCCTGGTCAAAGCTTTGAACGGGTTGGTTCAGAAACTTTTCAGCTTTTACTGTCGTGACAGAGCCCGTAATGTCTTTTACATCCTGCGAGCCGCCATAACCAGTTACAACTACTTCACTCAACTGCTTAACGTCAGCAACCATTGAGACAGAAACAGTGCTCTCATTGCCAATAGCAAGTTCTTGGCTGATATAACCCACGGAGCTGAATACCAAAGTTCCGCCCTGACCGGGCACACTGAGAGTGAACGCACCATCAGAGTTAGTGGAAGCACCATTTGTAGTGCCCTTCAGCAGTACTGTCACACCTGGCAATCCTTCATTAGACTTCCTGTCAGTGACCTTTCCAGAGACGGTGCGTGTTTGCGCCATCGCTCCGTGAAGCAGTGTAAACATGAGCATCATGCTCATGAGTAAGATTTTTTTCATGGACTAGGGGTTAAGATTGAAAAAAGTAAAAAATGGGGGAATGCTTAAAGACTACCAAAAATAAGCCATTGTTCCCATACAGTTGCCATAAAGTGAACACCAGGTGATAAAATTTGCCGGACTTACAAGGCAAAATCGGAGAATATTCGAACTTGTTAAGCGGATTGGCAATTGACAACCTACTGTGCTTTATTTATAGGTAGTGGTATTATTTTAAAGTCTCATATTATAAAGGTGTGTTAATCAGGTGTATTTCTTACGGTATCAATCAAAAAAGCGTGCCATGAATCATACGATTCATGGCACGCTTTTTTGATTGATACCGTAACAGCTTTTTTACAGTTATGCTACAAAGTGGCGGGGCTTAACTAAACCATATACTACCCACTGCGCAGTTTTTAGCGATACCCTTAGGGTTTTAATTTAAAAAGGGCAATAGCTGCATACGGTGCATTAACCAAGGTGCCGGTTGGGGCGCCTACCGTACCCTCGGTGGTGGAGAGGGGGGTGAGCACAATGCGGCGCCCGTCCTTCATCACGTACTCGAAGGTGAAGACAACGCCACTTTGCGCGATGGATGGCTGCTCAATCCGGTTGGTGCTTGAGGCAGTGGCTCCCAAAATAGCAAGCGGAGCGGGTTGACCGGCAATGGGGCTGCTGGGGTACAAGCCGGCAATGGCTTCTTGGCTGTCCATGGTAATGGTAGTCGGAAAGCTCGTGATGTCGCGCACTTTCACCCGCGGCCCCAGCCGCGAGCCCCGCAGGTAGCTTTTATACAGCTCAACCGTTTGAATCTCGGCCTGGCCTTTGGAAGGGTTGACCACGAATTCAAAAACCGGGCGCGCGGTGTTGTTCGCCGTGGCCAAATTGACGGACGCCCGGCTGGCATTGAACTCGAAATAAGATTTCTCGGGGTTGATTTCTGGCAGGATAAGCGGGACACTGTCCACGGCTGGCTCCGGAATGCGGGCTTGGTCCCGGCAACTGCTGGTCCCGGCCATCAAGGCCAGGGACAATAGGCTAAACAATAACTTTTTCATGAAATGGCGGATGTTGAGGTGGGGAAAACGACCAGTGCTATTGCACATCCCAGAAAATAGGCTTCGACTCCTGTGCCTGTGGGCCATTGGGATTCACCAGCAAGTCGTTCAGCGGGTAGTACAGGCGGCGGGGGAATGCGCCGGTTGATACCGTTACGGGGTCGTTGTCGTCGATGACACCCCGAGCAGGGTCTGCGTTGCCGGGGACTTTGATGCGCGGGTGGCCGGTGCGCCGGAAATCGGTGTACATGTCGACGCCGTAGCCAAAGCTGGCCACGTATTTCTCATACATCAGCACTTCCAGCTTGGTGTCGAGAGTAGCGCCGGCTTTGTTAAAGGCCGCCAGAGCGGTGTTGATATAGGTCGTGATTTGAGTCTGGGGAATGGTGGGACTACCATCTTTGGCGGCAATGGCGTTCACTTTATCGAAAGATGCCTGGACGGCATCCTGCAAGGCGGTAGTAGCAGCGGCGTTGTCATTAAGCACGGTCAACTGCAATTCAGCCTCGGTGTATTTGCGGCTGAAGTAGGTATGCAGGCGCTGGGCCACTACGCCCTTGCCCGATACCGTGCCCGGAATGCTGGCCGTGGCGCTGGCGACACCACCCTTGCCGTCATCGTAGCGTCCGCCAACGGGGTAGAGGCCAGGCAGGGTAATGATTGTGCTGTTGGAAGCACTGGCGTACGGGCCGTTGCTGCCAAAGCGCACCGTTACAAAGTTGCCTTGGGCAAAATCCTGCGTTACCGCCGAGAATGAGTTGGTGGTAGAGGCTTGGTTGAAGAAATAGTACGGTACCCGCGGGTCGGCGGCACCGGCGGCATTACCATACCGGCCATCGCCATCATTCATGAGGCGGAAGAAGTTGGGATTAATACGATTTTCGCGGCCGGGGGTAGCGTAATCGGCAATGAAGCCCAGGTTGCGGTTATCGGGCGTGATGGTCGTGCCGTAGTTCAGTTCAAAGTCCTCGTTAGACTGAATCAGGTTACTGCCGTTGGCTAGCAAAGGGGTAACATCGGCGGCCACGTTCCGGGTTTTCCGGATTTGGTTGTACAGCTTCAGCTTGAGGCTGTTGCCGAAATGGGTCCAACTGACTTTGTTGCCACCATAAATGAGGTCAGCTTTTGCCAGGCCCGTATTGGGAGCCGGCTTGGCCAGGTTGGCAAGGCCCTCGTCGATAAGCGAAAACAGACTTTGAATGCCGGATGCGCCGTTGTAAATATCAAAATCATTGTCGAATCGGGGCGTGGCGATGGTACCGCCCTGCAGGGCCTGCGAGTAGGGAATGTTGCCCCACAGGTCCACCATCTGGCTGAACACGAAGGCCCGCTGCAGCTGGGCAATGCCCACGTAAGTCCAGCTTTGCTCAGTGGTGCCCTGCGTAATGATTTGCTGGTTGTTGATGAGCATATCGGTGTACAGCGACGACCATTGGTTGGAGAAAGCATCGCCGTTCTGGTTGAAGGTGCCGATGCTGCGCGTACTGGCCAGCTGCTGCATCAGGGCCATCGTGTATTGGCTCATGCCCGACGGACTATCGCCTAGACCGGTGGCCATGGCTACCTGCGTCACCGGAAGCAGCGAAAACAGTTCGGCTTTGGTCGGAGCCAGGGGGCTCACGTTCACGTCGTAGAAGTCTTTGCAGCCCGGAGCGGCTGCCAGCACGCTCAGCAAGGCGAGGGTGCCGGGTAATTTATGAAATTTCATATAGGTTAGGAAACCAAAAGTCGTGGATTAGAAGGTCACCCGCAGGTTCACGCCGTAGCGGCGCGTGGTGGGCGCGTTCGTGTATTCGAAGCCTTGCTGGTTGCTGGCGCCGAACGTGCTGGTTTCGGGGTCGAAGTTGGAATACTTCGGAATGTTGGGCGAGTACCAGTACAGGTTGCGGCCCGATACGGAAAGGTTGACGATGCCAAAGGGCGTTTTTTCCAGCAGCGATTTGGGCAGGTCGTAGCCCAGCGTGATTTCGCGCAGGCGCACTGTGGTGGCATCATAAATCGACTGCTCATCAAAAGCACCGATTGCCGCCGAGCCCGACCCGAAGTAGAAATCATTCATGCTGATGGCTGTGGTGTTCGGAATGGTGCTGCCGGGAATAGGGTTGCCCGAAGCATCTTTCTGAGTAAGGGCTTGCTTCGTCACAGGGCTGCCCTGCACTCCTTTGATAATTACCAAGCGGTTGCGGTCTTCGGTGTCCTTGGTTACCCCGCGGCCCAGTTCCTGCTGCAAGGTGGTAGAATACAAGTCGCCGCCCTTGCGGAAGTCAATCAGTGTGTTCAGGGTGATGCCCTTGTAGGTGAACTGGTTGATGAAGCCCATGATGAACTGCGGGTTCGGGTTGCCGATAATCCGGCTGGTGCCCTGAATCAGGCGGCCCGTGGCGGGGTCAATCAGGTAGTTGCCTTTGTCGTCGCGGGCGGCCACCGAGCCGAAGATGACGCCATAAGGCTGGCCGGCAATGTGCACCGAGTAGGGCCCGCCGGAGAAATTGGTGCCAAAAGGAATCTGGGCCACTTTATCACTGCCGCTGCCCAGGCTTTCCACAATGTTCTTGTTATGCGTAAAGTTGAACGTGCTGCTCCAGCGGAATCCGCGGTTATCAACCGGCACCACCGTCAAAGCAATTTCCTGACCTTTGTTGGATACCTCCCCAAAGTTGGTTACGCGGGCGCTGTAACCGGTCGAGGCGGCGATGTACTGCGGCAGAATCTGGTTGGTCGAACGCTTGTCATAATATGTAGCATTCAGCGAAACCCGGTTGCGGAAAAGGGTAATTTCAGTGCCTAATTCCAACTCTGTGGTAAACTCCGGCGTAAGGGCCGGGTTGTTGATGACGTTGCTCAGAGCCAAGCCAGGCACGCCATTAAATGGAAATGAGCTATTGCCAGTATTATTGCCGTAGGTCGGGTTGATGGTGTAGAGCGGAGCCCCCGACTGGTAAGGCGAGGCATCGCGGCCCACACGGCCGTAAGCAGCGCGCACCTTAAACAGGTCCAGCCAGGAGGTATTGAACTGCAAAGCCTCGTTCAGCACCACCGAACCACTCACGCTGGGGTAGAAAAACGAGCGGCCGCTCTGCCCGAATACGCCGTTCTTGTTCAGCGTCGACGACCAGTCGTTACGGCCGGTTGCGGTCAGAAAGGCCCAGTTTTTGTAGCCCAGCGTCACGTTGCCCAGCAGGCCCATGAGGCGGCGCTTGCTGTAGGCGTAGCCGTTGGTGTTCTTCTGCTCGGTGTTCTCGATGTTGTCGATGCCAAACACGATGATGGGGCCGCCGGCATAGGACAGGCCTTCAAACTTGCGCTGGTTTACGTTCTGGCCAAAGCTGGCCGTCAGGCTGATGTCTTCGGTCAGGTTCTTGTTCACGTTCACGAGCAGGGTCTGCTCTAGCTCGGTGTTCTGGAAACTGTCTTCCAATACGTTGCCCAGGCCCGAGTAGCCCACTGAACCCGGCCGTACGGTGGTGCGACGGAAGTCGGTGTAGGTATTTACGCCACCTGTATAGGTCACCGTCAGCCAGTCTTTGATGGCATAGGCCAGGCCCACGCTGCCCACCACGCGGTCGACGCGCGACACGTAGCTGTTGTTTTCTACCGACCAGATGGGGTTGTCGGCCTGCTGCGTCAGCCAGGCAAATTGCGAAGCCTTGGTAACGGGGTTGATGTAGGGCAGGCCCTGAAGGTCGAGGCTGCGCGTCAGGAACAGGATGCGCGAGAACGCCGAGTTGTTGCCTACAGCGTTGTTGGCACCCAGCTGCGGGCCGTGCTGCTCACTGTTGGTATAGGCCACGTTGCCGCTCACCGTGAACTTCTTGAAGTGGCCCGAGCCGCCCGCGCTCACGTTGTTGCGAACGAACGACGAGTAAGGGATGATGCCCTGCTGGTCGGCCCGCGATATGATGGTGGTAAACGAAGCGTTGTCGCTGTTGCCGCTCAACGAAAGCGAGTTCTCAAAAACGTGGCCCGTTTTGAAGAAATCCTTCACGTTGTTTGGGTAGGCCTGATAAGGAATCTGGGTGCCAGCCGGGATATTGGGAAAGTCGGCCAGGCCTGCCTGCGGATGGGTGATAGTAGCTGGCGCGAAGGAGCTGCCAAACTGCGGACCCCACGAGCCGTTTACGTTCGTTTGCACGAAGTTGGCGCCCGCGCCGTAGCTGTTTTGGTATACGGGCAGGGCCGCGATTTTCTCAATCGAATAACCTGTGGTGTAACCTAGCTGCACGCCCTTGGCACCGCGCTGGCCGCCGCCGCCGGTTTTGGTGGTGATAACGATAACCCCACCCGCTGCCCGCGACCCGTAGAGCGCCGCCGCTGCCGCACCTTTCAACACGTTGATAGTAGCAATGTTGTTGGGGTCCACGTCGGCGGTGCGGCTAGAGTATCCGGCACCGTGCACCAGCGAGTTCTCCGAATCTGTCTGCGAGTTGTCGTACGGCACGCCGTCTACGATGAACAGCGGTTCGTTGCTGCCCAGCAGCGATGTATTACCCCGGATGGTGATACGGGACGACGAGCCCGGTACCCCGCTGGAGCTGATGATGTTCACGCCCGGCACTTTACCGGTGAGGGTGCGCAGAATATCGGGCTCCGACTTCTGCACTACTTGTTCTGCCTTTACCTCCGAAACGGCAAAGCCCAGTGCCCGCTTTTCCCGCGAGATGCCCAAGGCCGTTACTGTCACTTCGTCCAACTGCTTGTTGTCGAGTGCCATCGAGACATTTATCGGCCCACCGGTGCCAATGGGCTGCTCAGTGGTGACGTAGCCCAGGTACTTGAACTGCAGCGTGGCAGCCGAGCCGGACACATTCAGCTCAAATTTGCCATCGATATCGGTAGCAGTGCCGGTGGTGGTGCCTTTCACAATAACGCTCACCCCGGGCAGGCCTTCGTTATTGCTTTTGTCGAGTACGCGGCCCGTTATCTGCCGTGTCTGAGCCCAGCTCTGCCCGGCCAGGGTCAGGAGCAAGAGCAGGCTTAATAGTAAGGTTCTCTTCATTGAGTTATAAAAAGTGGGGGTGTGAAAAAAAGGGGAAAACAGTATAGGGGTGGCAGTTTAAAAGGTGAAAGTACGGCTTTTGCCGAAAACCTACCCACAGTAGGGCCGCGATATTTCCCTTTAACAGCCTTTTAAGGACGCGGAAACCCGGCAGGGTCTGTTGCAGTCGCAGAAATGATGCGTGGTGCTCACGCATTACACACGCATTAAAGTGGACTGGGGTGATAATTATTGATTGTTAGATATAAAAAAATGAATATGTATATTTATGGTATGCTTGTGTTGATTGATGTCATGGATGACTCTGTGGCAGATGGCTTAACCATTGGGATTGGGCGGGCTTGTTCGGCGCAGCACCTTTTTCGCCACTTTTTAACATCCATTCACTATATCTCACTCTTACATGAAACGCTTTTACTTCATGGTCATCTTATTGATGACCGGCCTGTTGCAGCAGGCAGTAGCGCAGGACCGAGTTATCTCGGGACGTGTGACGGACCGTGCTACGGGGCAAGGATTGCCGGGCGTAACGGTCTTGGTGAAAGGAACCACCATCGGCGCGTCCACCAACGCAGATGGCTCGTTCTCGCTCAGTGTGCCGCCCACGGCCACTATCCTGAGCATTAGTTCCATTGGGTATACCAGCGTGGAGCAGCCCATTGGCAACAACTCGGCATTCAATGTGGCCCTGGCATCCGATACCAAGCAGCTGGGCGAGGTAGTGGTGACCGGCGCTCTCGGCATTCAGCGGCAGGCGGGGCAGGTGGGCTACGCCACAGCCACGCTCGACACAAAGGAGATTAACCAGGCCCGGGTGACGAACGTGACCAACGGGCTGGCCGGCAAGGTGTCGGGCTTGCAGGTTCAGACCCTGAATTCGGGCATCAACCCCAGCGTGCGGGTGACCCTGCGCGGGTCGCGCTCGCTCACGGGCAACAACGAAGCCCTCATCGTAATCGATGGGGTGATATCGCCAAACGAGGTGCTGACGGCCCTCAACCCCGACGACATCGCCTCCATATCGGTACTGAAAGGGGCCAACGCGGCCGCCCTCTACGGGTCGCAGGCGTCGAACGGGGCCTTGATTGTGACGACCAAGCAGGGTGGGGGAACCCCGCAGGTAACGCTGTCGCAAACCTCGCAATTTGAGTCGCTGGCGTTTCTACCCAAGTTCCAGAGCGAGTTCGGGCCGGGGGCCAACTCCTGGAACGGACCCCGGCCGGGCACCAAGTCACGGCCGGATTTCAGCCCCGATAACAGCGTGGACAGCCAGGAAATTTACGCCTACACCGGCTACGAAAACCAGCAGTTTGGCCCGCGATTCGATGGCTCCCTCCGGCCTTTTGGCGAAACGCTGGCCAATGGCGACCTGCAGATGATAACCTACGAAGCCCGCCCCGACGAGAAGCGGAAGTTCTTCAACAACGGCTACCAGATGCAGAACGGCGTCACGTTTTCGGCGGGTACGGATAAGAGCAAGTTTTTTGCCTCCTACCAGAACGTCCACAACAACGGCATTATTCCGAAGGATAAGTTCGACCGCAATACTTTCCGGCTTAACGCCTCGCATGAGATTGGCCGGCTCTCGGTGGGGTTCAACGTGTCGTACTCGCAGCAAGTGGTGGATGCGACTGCCAACCTCGACCGGAATAATTCGGTTTATTGGAACGTCTTCAATACGACGGTGCTTTCTCCGCTCACTTCCTACAGCGACTGGCGCAACAACGAGTTTGCCAATCCGAACGGCTATGCTAACGCGTTCTATTTCAATCCTTATTACATTCTCGACAACAACCGCCTGAAAGACAAGCGCAACACGCTGCAGGGCAACGTTGACCTGTCGTACAAGCTGCTTGACTGGCTGCGGATACAGTACCGTCTGGGCACGACCAACATCAACCAGACCGCCCTCTACACGCAAAACCGGTTCGACTACAACGCCTACGTGCGTGCCGGCAATACCAACAAAAGCGGCACCGGCGACCCGGGGTTTGTGCAGGACGTGGGCAGCGTCCTGACCCGGCTCAATTCGGACCTGTTTGCGAGCGTGGACAAGACCTTCGGGGATATATCGGTGCAGGCCATTCTGGGAAACAACGTGCAGCAGCTCGACAGTCGCTTCAACTACGTGGCCTCGAGTGCGCTGGCGACGCCCGACCTGTTCAACCTGCAAAACCGCATCGGCAACCTGAACGGTTTTGATGGCTCGGCCCGCACGCGCCTGTACGCCTTCTACGCCGACCTGACGCTGGGCTTCCGGGATTTCCTGTACCTGCACGGCTCGGGGCGCTACGACAATACGTCCATTCTCAGCGCCTCCAATCGCAGCTTCTTCTACCCGGGCGTCGATGCGTCGTTCATCTTCACCAACGCCATCCCCACGCTCAAGGAACTGTCATTCTTGGACTACGGCAAAATCCGGGGCGGCATCACCAAAGTGAGCCAGGTGAACCTCGGCAATGCGCCTGTGCTCCCGGCCAGCCTACCGGCCGGGGTGAACTTCGGCGTGTTCCAGACCGGTGGGGCTTACCGGCTGAATTCAACCTACTCCCTGGGCGTGGGCTACCCGTTCGGCTCGTCGGCTTCGTTCACGGCCGACAATGGCCTGGTGAACGCCAACCTGCTGCCCGAAACCACGCGCTCCATCGAAGCGGGCATTGAGCTCAGCTTCCTGAAGCGCCGGGTGGCGGGAGCTTTCACGTACTACACCCAGCGCAGCACCGGCCAAACCGTCAATACCAGTATATCGACGGCGTCGGGCTACAATGCCTTGCTGCTGAATGCGGGCGAGGTGCAGAACCGTGGCGTAGAGGCCGACCTGAGCATCACACCGGTCCGCATCCAGGACGGCCTGACCGTAACCGTTGGCGGCAACTTCAACTACAACAACAACGAAGTGATTTCGCTGCCGGGTGGGCTCACGCAGCTGGCGCTTTCCACCGGCGGCAATGCCCAGCTCTACGCCATTCCGGGGCAGCCGTTCCCGGTGCTGCAAGGCTCGCACTACCAGCGCACCGCCGATGGACGCATCAAGATGGGCACCACGAAAAATGCCTACGACAAGACCGACCCCACGACGTACTACTTCCCCCTGAAGGCTTCCGATAACCAAACCTTTGGCAATACCCAGCCCAAGTACAAGTATGGCATGAACGCCAACATCACCTACAAGGGGATAACGCTGGCCGGCCAGGGCGAGCTGCGTACCGGCTACGTGGTGTACAACACCATTGGCGAAGACCTCGACTTCACGGGCAGCGGAGCGCGCAGCGCGCAGTACGGTCGGCAGGATTTTGTGTACCCAAACTCCGCCATTTCGAACGACGGGGGCGTCACCTACGTGCCCAACACCTCGGGCCTGACGCCCGGCGGTGCCGAATTCTGGGCGCAGAACTCGACCTGGAACCGGACGGTGGCCGAGAACTACGTTACCTCCGGCAAGTTCTTCAAAATCCGGGAGGTTTCGCTGGGGTACGCCTTGCCGGCTTCGATGCTGACGAAAATCGGCTTTGTGAAGGGCCTTTCGCTGAATGTGTACGGCCGCAACATCTACACCTGGGTGCCCAAGGAGAACATCTATACCGACCCCGAATTCAGTTCCTTCGCCTCGACAAGCAATGCTGTGGGCATCAACAACATCCTCCAGACGCCGCCCACCAAGTATTACGGCGCTACACTTTCGGCCTCTTTTTAACCGCTCATGTTTATGAAACCAGCACTTAAGTTACTCGCAGCAGGGGCGTTTGCATTGGCCGTCGGTGGTTGCTCAAAATTCATCGACATCAACGACAACCCCAACGCTCCCACAGTTGTGAAGCCCGATGCCCTCCTGGCACAGGCACTGGCCATCACCGCTGCCAACTACAGCGGCGGCCAGGGGGCCATTGCGCCCAACAACCAGAACTACAACAGCTACGCCAGCTTTGCCGCCGATTACTGGGGCAAATCGGGCGTGGTGAGCGGTTTCGGCGAAGAACGCACCTACAACTACTCGTCGTCGTACTACGGCAACCTGTTCAGCTTCACTTACGACAACCTCAACGACTACAACATCATTCAGCAGCAGGGCACTGCCCAGGGCTACCCATTCCACGCCGCCATTGCCCGCATCATGAAAGTGTATAACTTCCAGCTGTTGGTAGACGAGTACGGCGACATTCCCTACTCACAGGCCTTGCAGGCTGCCAGCAATGTTACCCCCACCTACGACAAAGCCGATGCCATCTATAAAGACTTCATCGTGCAGCTTGACGGGGCCATCGACGACATAAATAAAGCGACGGCTGCCCCCGGTTCGCAGCCAGTAGGGGCGGAGGACATTGTATTTGGCGGCAACATGACCAAGTGGAAGCAGTTTGCCAATAGCCTTAAGCTACGCGTGCTGCTTCGGGAGTCGCAGGTGCCGGCCCTGGATAGCTACGTGCGCACCGAAATGGCCCGACTCCAGGCCGCACCCGACGGCTTCATTGACGCTGATGTAGTTGTGCAGCCGGGCTATACCCAGAGCACCAACCAGCAAAACCCGCTCTGGAATCGGTACGGACTCACGCCCTCGGGCTCGAATACCACGGAACGAAGCTACCAGATTCCGACCAACTACATCATCGCCCAATACGTCGACAACAACGACCCGCGCGTTTCCCAACTCTATGCCCTCGGCAGCCGGACTGTGAACGGCGTGACGACCAATACCTACGTCGGGACTGATGCTGGCGAGAGTGGCCCGCCCTCGTTCAACGGTAATCTAGTGGCTTCGCGCTTCCTCCTCAACGGAGGAATTCTGAAAGGCTTCAATGCGCCAACGCCGCTGATGCTGCTGGCCGAACACTTGTTTTCCAAAGCAGAAGCCGAATCCCGGGGCTTGTTCGCCGGCGGCGACGCTGCCGCCAAGGCCGACTTCCTCAATGGCATTAAGGCTTCCTTCGTGTATTTCTACCGGTCGGCCACGGGCAGTGTCAACCCCTTGGCGAGTTCAACCGCCGGCGTGGCCGAATACAATACCTACATCGCCGCCAATGCTGCCAACCCCCTCGTAAACTACGACCTGACCCCATCCTCAGGGGCATTAGGCAAACAGTCGGTTATCATCTACCAGAAGTACCTGGCCATGAATTCCGTCGCCAGTACCGAAGCCTGGGATGATTACCGCCGCACCGCCCAGCCCAAAATTCAGCCCTCGCTGGAATCTGCTTCCCCACGCCCCGACAAACTGCCCACCCGCCTCTTGTATCCGCTGAGCGAGGTGAGCACCAACGCGGCCAACATTCCAGCAAACGTGGACCAGTACACAAAAATCTTCTGGGATGTGGTAGACTGATTCATGTGCTCATGGCACATTAAAAAAGGGCTGCCAATATTGGCAGCCCTTTTTATTTATCAAGCTCTAACCACTAGAACTTATCCCAGAACAGCTTGCTGGTTACTTTATCGCCGCCCATTGCGGAGGAAGCAGTATTGTAATTAGCCGTGTTCAGGTTGGTCTCCGGAGTCGGATAAGTAAGACGCAACGGAATTGCGGTTTTTGCATCAGGTGGCGCCTGCAGGCCGGGAGTGTCAAGTCGACGCCATTCCGTCCAGGACATTACCGGCTGGTCGTAAAGCGAAATCCATTTCTGAAGGCCAATTTTCTGCTTGTAGGTGGTGCCGGGCGAAGTAGCATAGGCTACAGTCGGTTGCAACAAGTAGGTAGCGGCATCAGCCGGGCTACCACCCCATTCTTCAATGGAAGCAGTAACAGCAGCATTATAGTGGCCAGGAGTAGTGCCGCCCACGGCGTAGCCGCGAGCTACTGCCTCAGAAAGTAGGAATTCAACTTCCGAGTAAGACAGCAGTACGCCCGGCAGGCTGGGGTCACGCTGCTTGGCACCGGGCTCCGAATTGGAAGGCGCATCGTTGCTGGCTCCGTACTCCCCACCGATGTAGGTGCCGCCCGCCGTAGGCGTATTGAAGTAAGCAGCCAGACGAGGGTCATTGAAGGCCGCCAACGTATCGATGAACAGGCTGGTACCAACAAAGTCATGGCGGCCGCTCTGCACCAGGTCCTCATAGAGGGGGTTGGTGTTAGGCGGAGAGGCTACGAAGCTCAACTGGGCCTGCTCTCCGAGAGAGGTGAACACGTTCTTGGAAGCTTGCTCAGCCAGCGTTTTTGCCTTGGCAGGGTCGTCGTCAGCGATGGTCAGTGCCAGACGCAATTTCAGAGAGTTACCGAATTTCTTCCAGCTCGAGATGTCACCATTGTAAAGAATATCCTCAGTTCCCATGCCTTCAGCCGAAGCATCAAGGGCAGCAATAGCGGCATCTAGACGGGTAAACAGCGAGGTATAAATACCTTTGGCATCATCATACTTCGGCTGGGGCTTGCTGAAGTCCAGCGCTTCCGAATAAGGAATATTGCCATACGTATTTACCAGCGTAGACCAAGTGTAAACGGCCAGAATCTCCACGCAGGCCTGGCGGTTGCTCAGCACCTTCGCAGTTGCGAACTTGTCATTCGGAATTAAGCGTTTGGCTTCGTTCAGATTGCCAAGTACGGTATACAGGGCATCCCAAAAATTGCGGTCAATCTGCCGGGTTTTGATGTCGTAGTTCGTCTCATCGGGGTAAGTCGTCTCCGCCCAGTACTGTGAGTAGAGGCGGAAAGGGTTCTGGTTGACGTTGGTGCTTGTCACCTCACGGGTCAGCGACCGTTCGGCACCCGCAAATAATGCGGGGCCGGGTACCGTAGATGGGTTTTTAACGTCGACGTTGTACTCCTTCAGGTTATCAACGCAACCTGTCGCGACTAACAGCGACGACAGTGCAAACAAAGAAATTTTTTTCATTTCCGGTTAGAGATTAGAAGCTGAGGCGGAGGTTAGCTCCGATGGTGCGGGTAGTGGGGTACGCACCCCCCTGATAACCTTGGCCCAAGTTGCCCGAACTTACGATTTCTTCGGGGTCAGCGTCAGGCAGGTTCTTGTGGATAATCCACAGGTTGCGACCAATCACGGACAGGCTGGCGCCTTTCACGATGGCGAGGTGGTCGGTGATAGACTTAGGGAAGTTGAAGCTTAGGGCAACTTCACGCAGCTTCACGAAGCTGGCATCGTAAACGAAGGCAGCGTTGGGCTGACGGGCATAGCCAAATAGGCCGTAGTTGGTGTTGCTTACGCGCACCGTGTTCGGCGAGCCATCAGCTTTCACACCTGGCTGCAGGATACCACCGCTATTCGATGCATAAGTGCCATCGGGGTTGCGAACGATGGGCGAGCGCGACTCATTACCCAAATCGTTGAGGGCAGCCGTTTCGGGCTGCAGACCCGTAGCCAGGCCATAGTACCGGTCGAGCGAGAAGACCTGCCCACCCTGACGCATGTCAATCAGGAAGTTCAGCGATACAGATTTGTACGTAATGGTGTTGGTGAGACCACCGCGCCATTTGGGGTTAGGGTCAGCGATAACATTGTTGGGGCCGGTTTGCAGGTATTGGCCGTTGGTACCTACTACACGCTGACCGTTCAGGTAAACGTAGTCCGTGCCACGAATGGAGCCGAAAGGCTGACCAACAGTCGCGTTGGAAGAAACACCGCCCTGGTAGGTAGCGAGCACAATGTTGTCGACGCCGTTGAAGAGCGAGAGCACTTCGTTGCGGTTGCGGGCCCAGTTAGCCGAAATTCTCCAGTTGAAGTTATCCGTTTTTACCGGTACGGCGAAAGCCGTCAATTCAACACCGCGGTTGCGTACTTCGCCGGAGTTTACAATGCGGGCGCTGTAGCCAGTAGCTGTGGAAATGCGCAGCGGAATGATTTGGTTGATGGTGTTGGTCTGGTAAACCGTAGCTTCCAAGCCGAGGCGGTTTTCCAGAAATGCCAAGTCGATACCGGCTTCGCTGCTGCGCGTACGCTCGGGCACGATGTCTGGGTTGTTTTTGGTGCGGGGCAGGTAAGCAATAGCGGCATTACCCAAGGCCGGGTTCTGACGGTAGCTATCGAACAGATACAGTGGGGAAGCACCAGCACCTACTTCAGCATAGTTCACCCGGAGCTTGCCGTACGACAACCAGGGGGCGCTTTCGCGGAAGCTTTCGGAGAAGACGTAGCCCAGCGAAGCGGCGGGGTACACGAAGGCATTGTTGCCCGTGAGCAGCGTCGTCGTCTTGTCACGACGCACGGTCATGTCCAAGAACACACGGTCACGAAAGCCGAAGGTGGTGCTGGCAAATAAACCGTCGACGGCAACGCGGGTATCGGTTTCAGTAGGAGCGATGAGCGGCGAAACCGTGTTGGTCAAAGCGTACAGGTCGGGCAGAGCTAGGCCGCCGTTCGTCGAGGCATTGATGGACTGGTCGTAGATGCGGCGCATGTTGGCACCAATCAGGCCCTGGAACGAGAAGTTCTCGCTAATGGCTTTCTTAAAGTTGCCAATCAGGTCGTAGTTGAATTCGCGGTAGGTGTGGTTGTAGCGCGAATAGTAAGGTACATAACTGGCCTGGGTGCTGCCCAGTGCCGACCGCTCTTCCTGCAACTCGTCGTAGGAGTCCATCGTTACCCGGCCCAGTACGTTGAACCAATCAGCGAACTTATAGGTCGCGGCAACGTTGCCGAAGGTACGGTAGCGCGAGTCCTGCTCATAGTTCTTATAGCGTACGAAGTAGGGGTTGTTCCAGAAGATAGGCGAAAAATCACCGTTCTGGGGGCTGTTCAGGTTCCAGGTAGCGTTGGTCTGGTCGCGGTTGTAAGCGTCTTTCAGCTCCTTGATGTCCACGTTCGTCTCCCACCACTGGCGGAAGTTGGTCATGAGGTTTTCCGAGCCGTAGCCCGTGCCGTAACGGCCCAGACCAGCAATGCGGGTAAAGTTTACCGAGGCACTCGTCGTCAGTTTCGGAGTCAGGTTATACGAACCGCCGAAGTTGATGATGTCTTTGGTGATACGGCTGTTCGGCAGTACGCCGCGCTCTACGTTGTTGGTGTAACCCAACTTGAACGTTCCCTGGTCGTTGCCACCATCAGCCATGATGCTGTTGAGAGTTGATACCGAGGTTTCGAAAAAGTCAACCGGCGTGTTGGCAGCTGCTACCCAAGGCGTGGCCTGACCGAAGGTGGGCGAGCCGGGCGTGTAAGAGCCCCACTGGCGAACATTCAAGTTCGGGTTGAAGCGAGCACCGTAAGAAGCATCTTCCGATGAAGGAACTACCAAAGCACCCGATGCATCACTGTTGAAATAGGGGTTGCCAGCCGCGCTGTAGTAACGGCCGTAGCCAGCGCCATATTTGTCTTGGTACTTGATGAAGGTGCTCTTATCAATCTTGCCAGCGGTAATGCCCGAGTTTACGTTGATGTTAAAGCCCTTACGACCTTTCTTCGTCGTAATCAGGATTACACCGTTCGAAGCCCGCTCACCGTAGAGAGCAGTAGCAGCAGCACCTTTCAGTACCGTGGTCGAAGCAATGTCGTCGGGGTTAATGTCAGCGGCAGCGTTGCCGTAGTCATAGCCCGAAGAACCAGTTTGCTGAGCCGTGCTGTTGGTATTGGCGTTGCTAATCGGCACACCATCGACCACAAACAAGGCTTGGTTGTTGCCAAACAGCGACTTGGTGCCCCGGATTACCACGTTGCTCGAACCGCCCAGCGTGTTGCTTTGCGTGATGTTCAAGCCCGCAACTTTGCCGGATAGGCCGTTGATAGCGTTAGGGTTACGTGCAACCGTGATGTCGTTGCCCTCCACTTGCGTGGCCGAGTAAGCGAGCGAGTTACGAGTACGCTCTACGCCGAGAGCCGTTACCACAACTTCATTAAGTTGTTTGGTATCCGTCATCAGCGAGATGGAAATGTTGTTGGAGTTGCCAATGGCCTGCTCTTGCGAAGCATAGCCAATAAAGCTAAAAACCAGCGTTGTAGCAGTGCTGGGTACAGTCAGTGAGAATCCACCGTCCGCATTAGTGCTGGTACCCACCGTGGTGCCTTTGGCTAGCACTGTCACGCCGGGTAGTCCTTGGTCGGTGGCCCTGTCGGTCACCTTACCAGAAATGGTTCGGTCCTGCGCCTGGGCCTGCTGCAACAGGGCCATAACAAGCGCAAAAACCAACAATAATGATTTTTTCATGCGGTTAAAAGTTTGGTGAGTGAAAGGAAAAACAAGAAAACATTCTTGATGATGGCGGCAAGTATAGCATAAAAAAGTGTTAAAGCCGGCAGTATGGGCCGGATTGAATGCACATAAACGTACTATTATATCTATTTTGTATTGTCTTTTTTTTGCGCTGATTATGAGTGATTTATTGTTGGTGCTTTTGCATTTCACCTAGTGCATAAAGCTACGAAATCTACCGTTCACAATAGCATTGCCGAATGTCCATAAAGCAGGCATGCTAATCTAGGAGCATTGCTCAACTCTGCATCAGGAAGCCCTTGATAAACTCATCCAAATCCCCGTCCAGTACATTCTGCACGTCGGTGCGTTCGATGCCGGTGCGCAGGTCCTTGATGAGCTTGTAGGGGTGGAGCACGTAGTTGCGAATCTGAGAGCCGAAGTCGATGCGCTTCTTGGAGGCTTCCACCTTGTCGCGCTCGGCGTGGCGCTTGTCCATCTCAATCTGATAGAGACGCGATTTGAGCATGCGCAGGGCGTGCTCCTTGTTCATGAGCTGGCTGCGCTCAATCTGGACGGCGATGATGATGCCGGACGGCGCGTGGGTGAGGCGCACGGCCGTTTCCACCTTGTTCACGTTCTGGCCACCCGCGCCGCCGGCCCGGAACGTGTCCCAGGAAATGTCGGCGGGGTTGATTTCGATGTTGATGGTGTCATCAATCACCGGATAGGCAAATACCGACGCAAACGACGTGTGCCGCCGCCCGCTGCTGTCGAACGGCGACATGCGCACGAGGCGATGCACGCCGATTTCGCTCTTCAGGTAGCCGTAGGCGAAGTCCCCGTCAATTTCGAGCGAGGCAGACTTGATGCCAGCGCCTTCGCCGGGCTGGTAGCTGATTTGCTTCACCCCAAAGCCGTGGCTTTCGGCCCACATGATGTACATGCGCATGAGCATTTCGGCCCAGTCCTGGCTTTCGGTGCCACCCGCCCCGGGGTTGATGTCGATGATGGCCGAAAGTTGGTCTTCCTCGTCCGAGAGCATGCGCTTGAACTCCAGCGCTTCCACTTTTTTTAGGGTCGCGTCGTAGTCGGCCTGCATTTCGGCTTCCGACACGTCACCTTCCTTATAAAAGTCATAGAGGACTTCGGTATCGGCCAGCATCTGTTGTACGGCTTCGAAATCGTCGGTCCAGGTTTTAATCGGCTTGATTTCGCGAAGCGTGGCTTCGGCGGCTTTAGAGTCGTCCCAGAAGCCGGGGGCCGTGGTTTTAGCCTCGTAAGCGGCTAATTGTTCTTTGCGGGCATCGTAGTCAAAGATACCTCCTCAGGGCCTCGGCGCGGCCCTTCAAGTCCTTAATCTGGTCTTGGGTCATGGTGGGGGAAATGGTGAAAGGTGGCCGGTGGCAGCGCCAAAGGCTCACCCAGGAGAATGATTGAACCGCGAAAGTACCGAATTCCAAGGCGGCAACCCGTCGTGGCCTTATGGCGTATTTAGAGGTCAAGTCGAGTTTTTCGGCCTATTTCCCCATCTCACGGGGCAACTCCCGGTTTCGCGACAGGTGGTTTGCACCTTACTCTCGCTACCGGTATAGATTTTCCCATGACCACGGAAGACCTGAAACAGGATTTTGATTCCGCTCGCATCAAGCATGTACACTTTAAGAGCAAGCTGCGCTCTTTTCTTTTTGGTAATAGTGGCGACGAAGGCCCCCTGCGGGACCCCGAGCAATGTGGCTTGGGCCAGTGGATAGCAAACCGCATGCGCGGGGCCGGGGCGTATGCGCACCTACCCGAAGCCCGACAGTTTGACCAACAGCATGTGCTGATTCACAGGGAAGCTAGCCGGCTAATGGACCTCTACCTCGCCGGCCACGTACAGGAGGCAGGAGCGGGCTACGTGCCCCTGCAAGCCATTGCCGATGAAATGATGAGCCTGCTCCAAACCATGGAGACCAAGCTTCGTACCAAGGCCTGACCCGAAAGCGTTGCGCCCGCGCACCAGTGCATGAAAATAACCCTTACTACGAAGTTGTTTGCCGGATTTGTGCTGTTGCTGGCGCTGTTTGCGGTGATTGTCCTGTTCTCGTACAAGCTGGCAGGCCAGGTGTTGCGCAACTCCCGTCAAGTGGAAGCATCCCAGCACGTTTCGAACGAAGCCGTGAGCATGCTGCGCAATATCGTGGACATGGAAACCGGGTTTCGGGGCTACATTCTTATTGGCAATGAGTTGACGCTGGACACCTACTATGCGGGGGAGCGCGACTTGATTGGTCGGTTTTCGCAGCTGCGCACGTTGGTTGAAGAAAGCCCCGAACAGGTCCAGTTAATTGACCAGACCCAGCGGCTTTTTCAGCAGTGGCTGGGCTACAGCCATTTGCTGATTGCCGAAAAACGCGAAGCCCGCCGCCGCAATCCCTTGCAGCGCAGCCTGGACGACATGCCGCACCACCGCCTGGCCGAAACCCTCACGGGCAAGCAGCTCATGGACAACATCCGGTTTCGGCTAAATAATTTTGAGTTGAGGGAAGCGGCCTCCCGCAAGGCCATGCGCCGCCGCCTGAACGACAGCATCACCCGGGCCGAATGGCTATCAGTCGGGCTGGCCATTATGGCGCTGGTGCTGGGCCTGCTGTGGGCGCTCTACATCGTACGGACGTTTGCCCGGCGGCTGCGCGGGATGCTGAACCTGGCCCGGCGCATGGCCGATGGCGACTACGACACCCAGATTGTGGATAATGAGCAAGACGAAGTGAGCGAGCTAACGTCGGCCCTGAACGTGATGGCCCGCACCGTGGGGGCTAACATCAACCAGCTCGAAAGCCGCAACCAGGAGCTTGACCAGTTTGCCTACGTGGTGTCGCACGACTTGAAAGCCCCGCTGCGCGGCATCGAAAGCGCTTCCCGCTGGATTGAGGAGGACATGGGTAAGGACGCGCTGCCGCCGCACATCCGCGAGTTTCTGGACATGATGCGCCAACGGGTGCACCGCATGGAAAAGCTCATCAGCGGCATTCTGGACCTGGCGCGCGTAGGCCGGGTAGCGCAGGCCAACGAAACCGTCTTCGTACGTACCCTGCTGCGCGAAATCATCGACAGTCTGCACCTGCCCACCGGCTTCAAGGTCGAGCTGCCCTTCTTCCTGCCCACGCTCACCACCAATGCCGTGCAGCTCCAGCAGGTATTTACCAACCTCATCAGCAACGCCGTGAAGTACCACGACCACCCCGCGACCGGCACCGTGCACATCGGCTGCGACGACGCTGGCGAATTCTACTCGTTTTCGGTGGCCGATGACGGACCGGGTATCGACCCGGAATACCACGACCGTATTTTTGTCATCTTTCAGACCCTGACGGAGCGCGACACTTTTGAAAGTACCGGCGTAGGGCTGGCCATCGTGAAAAAAATTGTGGAGCGGCAGGGGGGGCGCATCAGCGTCAAATCGGCCGAAGGTCAGGGCGCTAAGTTTATTTTTACCTGGCCCAAGCATCCGCCCAAAACCAAAAATGTGGCCGCTGCGGTGGCCACGCCGGCCCTTTCCACCGTATCAACGTCAAATTTATAGCAGTTTCGCCCTGCTATTCGCGGGCATTTTCCCGCTGTTGCCAATTGCCTAGCCTATGTCCGCCGACCATCCCACGCCCAGCATCCTGCTCGTGGAAGACGACCAGATGGACGTGATGAACGTGCAGCGCGAGCTGCGCCGCCAAAACATCAACGTGCCCCTCATCCACGCCCGCAATGGCCGTGATGCCCTCCGCATGCTCCGTGGTGAGGGCAATGAACCCAAAATAGCCAAACCCAGCCTGGTGATGCTCGACATCAACATGCCGCGTATGAATGGCCTGGAACTGCTGGAAGTGCTGCGGTCCGACCCCGAATTCGTGAGCCTGAACGTCTTCATCATGACGACTTCCGACCTCGAATCGGACCGCCTGAAAGCGCAGGAACTGGCCGTGAGCGGCTACATCATTAAGCCACTTAGCTTTGATACCTTCGGCGAAGGGGGAACCAGTGTGGACGGATTCAGTCTTTTTCTGGACCTGCTTAAGTTAAAGGACTAACCTAGCTTACAGCAGCCGAAACCCCATGCGGTGGTGCGGGCTTGGCCCGTGCGCCTGAATAGCTGCCCGATGACTTGCCGTGGGGTAGCCCGCATTCTGTTGCCAGCCATATTCCGGGAATTCATCGGCTAGGGCCGCCATGTGCTCGTCCCGAAATGTTTTGGCCAGAATGGAAGCGGCCGCAATGTTTCGGTACAAACCATCGCCGCCGATAACGCAGGTGTGCGGGAAGCCGGCCATTGGCTTGAACCGGTTGCCATCAATCAAAAGATGCACCGGCTCAACGTTGAGCTTCGCTACGGCCCGGTGCATGGCCAGGTAGCTGGCCTGCGCAATGTTGATGCTGGCAATTTCCTCTACTGATGCCTGTCCTACTGCCCACGCTATGGCTTCGGCACAGATGACGGGGCGCAGGGCGTCGCGCCGTTTGGCGCTGAGTTGCTTGGAGTCGTTGAGAAAGCGCGGGGCAAAGTCGGGCGGCAGGATGACGGCGGCCGCGAAAACCGGGCCCGCCAGGCAGCCACGCCCAGCTTCGTCAAGGCCCGCTTCGAGGGCGTGGCCGGTGTAGGTAGCTGTTAGCAACGAAAAAGGGAGTGAGGGAGGAAAATAACCAGTGCAAAGTTACTTTCTTCCCTCACTCCCTTTTTGGCAGTGGCGGCTAATTAGTGGCTGCCGGCCGTGCTGCCCAGGCCCGTGGACGTGGGTTCGCCCCGGCGCTGGCCTTGGCTGTCGCGGGGACCTTCATCGATTTCCGTCTCCTCGTCGGTTGATACATATTCGTTAGTAACGGGGCCGAGGCCCTGGGTTTTCTGAGCCAGGTCGGCTTCGGCCTGTGCGTGCTTCAGGTTGAAAAGTGGGTCGTGTTCTTCCGGGGTGGGGTTTTGCTTGGAATTGGGCTTAGCCATAGGGAAAGTGCCGGCCGGGATGTATGCAGTCGGATTAACATGGTACGGCGGCCCACCCGCCAGGGTTAAGCCCGACAGGGACCCGATTCTCTACTACAAGCATGATAGGGCCCAGCCAGGGCACAAAAAAAGGTCGCCACCCGAGGGTGACGACCTTAAAGTGGCGGGTCTGGCTTTGGAGGTGTCTACCCCACCTTTTCAGCCAGAGCGCCGCCGCACGAGAGGTCCTTCCTTTCCACATTTCCAGCCCGTGCGGGGGTACTTATGGGTCAAAGCTACGAAACGAAAAGGGGGGAACGCAAGTAGTATTGGATTAATCTGGATATTTAAGCGGCCAACGGCATCTTTTTCACGGTGGATGGCGGGTAACCATCTGCGAACGGAAACTTCATGAAGGCCATTGCCAGCGTAATTTTGCGTTTTCTACTCCATAAATAACCACAGATAGCCATGCAATCCGAAAGCCGCCCTGATTTGGACGAAACTCATAATCCTTGGCACACGCTCAGTAGCGAAATCAAGTACCATAACCCGTGGATTTCGGTGCGCGAAGACCAGGTGCAGAATCCCGGCGGAGGTCGGGGCATCTACGGCGTGGTGACGATGAAGAACAAAGCGCTGGGCATTGTGCCCGTCGATGCCGAGGGCAACACTTGGCTGGTGGGCCAGTACCGCTACCCGCTGAACGAGTACAGCTGGGAGATTCCGATGGGCGGCGGCTTAGTAGAACTGGATATTCTGGAATCAGCCCAGCGCGAGCTCAAGGAAGAAACCGGCCTCACGGCGGCCCGCTGGACGCGCATTGCCCGTCTGCACACTTCTAATTCGGTGACCGACGAAGAGGGCTTCGTGTACTTGGCCGAAGACCTGACGCAGGGCGAGCTGGAGCCCGAAGAAACCGAAGACCTGCGCCTGTGGAAACTGCCGCTGGCCGAAGCCATCCAGATGGTGATGGATGACCGGATTACGGACGGTATCAGCGTAGCGGGCCTGCTGAAGGCGGAAAAAGTGCTGGCTGCCCGCGCTTAGTGGCGGGTTGGTGGGAGATTTTGCCACTGCCCAAGGGCTGTCGCTCCTGGCCCAACAGCTTTGCGCAACGCACAACGGCTGGCTAGCCTAACTTTGCTGCCATGCGCCATAAGCTTCGTTACCTCGGCCATCGCCTTTACACTACGTGGGCTACGTTCTGGTTCATCGTGCCGTTTGTGCTCACATACCCGCTACAATGGTATTTCAGCCGGCGACCCAATGGGGGAGAGGTGGTGCACGCCATAAACCGGTTCTGGTCGTGGCTCTCCATCACGATGTGGGGTGTGCCGGTAGAAGTAGTGCGCGAGAGCAAAGTCCCCAACCCACAGCCCAGCGTGTACGTGGCCAATCACGGCTCGTACATCGACATCATGATGCTGTTCAAGTACATCCCGGGGTTCCTGAATATGATGGGCAAGGCTTCGCTGGCGAAAGTGCCAGTGTGGGGCCCTATTTTCGGTCGCGTCTACATCACGGTAGACCGAGCCAGTGCCGTGAGCCGGGGCCGGGCCATGGTGGCCGCGCGACGCAACCTGGCCGAGGGCAAGAGCATTGCCATTTTTGCGGAAGGCCGCATTTCGCCCACGCCTGGCAAGGAGCTACTGCCGTTTCTGGATGGGGCCTTTCAGATGGCCATCGAGGCCGGGGTGCCCATTGTGCCGGTGGGCATGCCGCTGAACCACATGTTTATGCCCGACGTGGAAAAGGGCCTGCGCGTGCGCTACCACCGCCTCAAAATCGTTTTTCACCCGCCCATTCCTACCGCCGGCCTCACCCTGGCCGATATACCCGAGCTGAAAGCGCGGGTGTATGCCCAACTGGCTGCTGATTTTCTGCCCGAAGGCGCTGTAAAGCCCGGCCCCAGCACCTGGCGCCCCCCGGTGGCCGTTGCCCCGCCTAAGGAGCAGCGTCGCATCAACTCCTAATGCTTAACTCAAAACTCCTAACTATACAATGAGCACCGACCTTGGCACTTTGCGCGGCCTGGCCCACCTGGCCCGCCTTGAATTTGACGAAACCCGCGAGCAGCAGATGCTCGGCGACCTGAATAATATCCTGGATTTCGTGGCCCAGCTCGAAGGGCTCGACACGACGGGCGTGGAGCCGCTGGTGCACCTTTCGCAGGAAATTAACGTGCTGCGCGACGACGAAGCCCGCAACACCGTGAGCCACCAGGACGGCCTGCGCAACGCGCCCCGCAAGGATTCGGACTACTTCCGGGTGCCCAAAGTGCTGGAATAAGCTGGTGACGCCGCAATCTGTAAGCCCTCGCGCCGTGACGCGGCCCGGCTGGCTGGTCTGGCTGGCCGCGCTGGCCGTAGGCCTGACCATCTTTTATTATTTCACGGGCGAAAACAGCACCCTGCCCGTGCGGGAAGTGGCGCACCTGCAAGCCATGCCGCTGACGCTGGACAGCGTGGCGGCTGGACCGGTGCACCTGCCGGTGCAAGCCAGCAGCTTCATCGTGACCCTGACGCACGACGTGACGGGGCCGTTTACACAGCCGGTAGCGGCGGGCGTATTTCTGGTGCTGCTGGCGGTGGTGCTGGCCGGCTGGGTGGCGGTGGTGAGCACGCTGGCGCGCACGGCTTTTGTGGCGGGCATGGTGCCCATTATTTTCCTGCTGCTGTCGCTGAACACCGAGTCGCTGGGCATCTTCAATACCAGCGAGCGGTATTTCCTGTACCTGATGCTGGGGCTGGTGGGCGGCATCGGCTTCGCCCTGCACGCTTTCGCGGAGAATTGGCCGCTCTGGCGGCGGGCCGTGGTGATGGGGGCCGTGGTGGCCGGACTGAGCGTGTTGCTGCTTGCCCAAAGCCAGCTGCCCCTCGTGGATACCGTGTTGCAGCTGGGGGCTTATGCCACGCCGGCCGGCGCGGTGCTGGTGGTGCTGCTGGTGCTGTGGGTCGGCATCGAAAATATCCGGGCTTTGCTATGGTTCAATACCCAGGCCGAGCAGCCAGCGGGTCGGTTCGGGCTGCTGCCGTTTGTGGCGGCCAGCCTGCTCTACTTGGGCGCGCTGTTCCTATACGTTTGGAATGACGGCGCGCTGCAACTGCTGCCGGGCCTGAACCTCGACCCGCTGGTGCTGCTGCTGCCGGCCGTGGTAACCAGCTGGCTGGGGCTGCGCCTTCGCGCGCCCAGCTACGCGGCCTGGGTGCCGTATGCCCCGGGCATGGCGCAGTTGTATCCGCTGATAGTGCTGGGCGCAGCCGGGGCGCTGGGTTATGCGTTTGCCACAGCCAATACGCCTCTGCTGGTGGCGGCCCGCAGCTTTACGGGGCTGGCGCTGTTGCTGCTGGGAGCGCCGTTTCTGCTATATGTCGTCCTGAATTTTGCGCCGCTCATCCGGCAGCGGCTGCGGGTGTACAGGGTGGTATTTGAGCCGCGCCGGCTGCCATTTTACGCAGTTTATATTCTGGGGATTGGCGGGCTGGTTGCAGTGCAGTCGCGCCAGAATTTTCCGCTGCCCGACCAGGTGATGGCCGGGCAGTACAACTATCTCGGCGACCTCACGCGCCAGCAAAGCGAAGCCGCGCCCGACGACCTCAGCCTCGCCGGCCTGGCTGAGCGCTACTACGCCGAAAGCGGCGACGTGCTGTACCGCGCCAACCGGCACGCCGAATTTGGCCGGGCGGCAATTTTCCGCTTTCGGCAGCAGCGCCAGAACGAAATCAACTCCTTGCGCCGCGCCCTGCTGCGCGGGCCCGATGAGAAGGTTTCGCTGCGCCTGGCCACGCTCTATAACGAACCAGACGACCTGTTCGAAGGCCTCGATATTCTGCGCAGCGGCCTGAAAGCCCACCCGCGCAATGCAGCGCTGGCCGGCGATTTGGCCCAGCTCTTCACCCGCACCACGATAACGGACTCGGTCGCCTTCTACCTCGACAAAGCCGAGCAGCTGGCCCCCGGCAGCTATGCCAGTCGCACCAACCAGCTGGCCTTTTTATTGAGCCAGAACCTGCTGGCCGAAGCCCGGAAGCGCAGTGCCCAGCTGAATTTGAAGACCACGGAGCCAGCCCTGATGAGCAACTACACGCTGCTCCAGCTTCGGACCGCTCCAATGGAGCCTGCTCCCGCGGCTCCGGCCGCTGATGTGCAGGTGCTGGACGACGCCAGCTTTGCCCAGCTCTACCACGTTGTGCTGTGGGACGTGGCCCGACGCAAAGCCCAGCTTACGCCCGCCCTGCTTGCTCAATTGAACCGCTTGGCTACGCAACCGGCTAACGCCAGCTACTACGAGCAACTCGTGTTTCTGCAGGCGCTGGCGCGGCACGCGCTGGGGCAGGAACTGGTGGCGCGCCAGCTACTGTTGCCGCTGGCAACGGGCACCACGGCCACCTCGGCCTATTTCCAGCAACTGCTGGCACTATGGCAGCTCCAGCAGGGGCAGTATGCTACTGCCGCCGACCAGCTGGCCTTTGCCGCGTCGCACGGAGCTCCCCAGGCCGCCGAAATGCGGATATATGCGCTGGCCCTGAGCGGTAATGCCGACTCGGTGCGAGCGGCTACGGCACGGCTGCTGGTTTCGCCCGATTCGGCTCAGCAGCGGCAGGGGAGGCAAGCGCAGCAGTTGCTGGCGGTTGGCCGCCCGGTGCTGCCCGCCGATACCGCCGCTCGCGTGGGCATTGCTTGGCTGGCCGAAGCCCGGCGGGCCGAACAGCAGCGCAACGCCGCCGGAGCAGCCAAAAGCTACCAGCGCATTGTGCGCGAAGCTCCGTTCAATGCCCCGGCCGTTCTCGCAGCCGCTAACTTTTACACGCGCCGGCACGACTATACGGCCGCCTACGCTGCGCTACGCGCCGGCCTCGATGAAAACCCGCAGTCGCTGCCGCTGTTGAGCGCATACGTGTTGGCCGCCGCCGATGCCGGCCTCACCGAATACGCCGCCGATGCCCTGGCCCAACTACGCCGGCTGCTACCGCCCGATACTTATGCTACTTTAGCAACGGAGTATGCCGCCCATCAGGCAGCCCGCGCGGCGGCCGGGGCGTCCTTCTCCCAAGCGCCCGCTCCCTCACCTCTGCAATAAGCCCTCTGCTCCATGAATCCGAACGTTATTGAAACCACGGGCATCGCCAAAACTTACGTGATGGGCACCGAGGAAATCCACGCGCTGCGCTCGGTGAGCATCAAAATTCCGCGTGGCGAATACGTGGCGTTTATGGGACCGTCGGGCTCGGGCAAGTCGACGCTCATGAACATTGTGGGCTGCCTCGATACGCCCAGCAAGGGCCAGTACATCCTTAACGGGCAGGACGTGAGCCGCATGAGCGACAACCAGCTGGCAGAAGTGCGCAATAAAGAAATCGGCTTCGTTTTCCAGAGCTTCAACCTGCTGCCCCGCGCCAGCGCTTTGGATAACGTGGCCCTGCCGCTCATCTACGCCGGCCTGAGCAAGCGCGCCCGCACCGAGCGCGCCATGGAAAGCCTGCGCTCGGTGGGCCTAGCCGACCGCGCCTCGCACCGCCCCAACGAGTTGAGCGGCGGCCAGCGCCAGCGCGTAGCCATTGCCCGTGCCCTCGTCAACAACCCCAGCGTGCTGCTGGCTGACGAACCCACTGGCGCTCTCGATTCGAAAACCAGCCACGAAATCATGGACCTGTTTGAGGCACTGTATTCCAAAGGCAATACCATCATTATGGTGACGCATGAAGAGGACATCGCCCGCTACGCCCATCGTATCGTGCGCTTGCGCGATGGCTTGGTGGAGACGGATGAAATCAACCACGACGTGATGAAGCACGCCGTCGTCGGCCACTAAAAACGGTCGGTATTACCGTAATAAACCGTTTTCAAGCCCCATGAAAATCTACACCAAAACCGGCGACAAAGGCCTCACCTCCCTCATCGGCGGCACACGCGTGCCCAAGAGCAGCCTGCGCATTGAGTGCTACGGCACGGTGGACGAGTTGAACTCCCACGTTGGGCTGGTGCGCGACCAAGAGGTGAACGCCGGCCGCCGGCCGCTGCTGAAGGAAATTCAGGACCGGCTGTTCACCATCGGCTCGGCCCTGGCGGCCGACCCCGAGAAATCGAAAATGAAGCTGCCCGACCTGCACGCCGCCGATGTGACGCTGCTGGAAGACGAAATGGACCGCCTCAACCTTGATTTGCCCGAGCTGCGCGCCTTTATTCTGCCGGGCGGGCACCCGGCCGTAAGCCACGCGCACGTAGCCCGTTGCGTGTGCCGCCGCGCCGAGCGCCTCGTCATTCACCTCGCCGAAGATGCTTTTGTGGCCGAATTGGTGGTGGTATATCTGAACCGCCTGTCCGATTTCCTGTTTGTGCTGAGCCGGGCCATGGCCCACGAGCTGGGCGTAGAAGAAGTGACCTGGCAGGCCCGGCTGTGAACTGAAACAACCCCTTTAAACGTCATGCAGAACGAAGCCCAGCGGTACCGCTCTAGCCTTCGAGAAAGTCGTTGAGCCGATTGATTCAGGCCACCTGACGACCTTTGATTTCTTAATTACCCACACCCTCTCCAATTCCGTACTCGGAAAATCCCACCCACGCATACCCCGTAACTGCCTTTTTATGATAGACACTCTTCCGATTCACACGCAGCCAACCACGGCCTCGCGGCTGGCCACGCAGGACTTCGAGCACCTCGAATTCGGCAAAGTTTTCGCTGACCACATGTTTGTGGTGGATTACCGCGACGGCGAGTGGCAGGACGCCCAGATTTTGCCCTACGGCGACCTCTCGGTGAGCCCGGCCAACTCGGCCCTGCACTACGGCCAGGCCATTTTTGAGGGCATGAAGGCCTACCACCAGACCGATGGCGGCGTGGCCCTGTTCCGCCCCCTCGACAACTGGGCGCGCCTCAACGCCTCGGCCGAGCGCATGTGCATGCCGACCATCCCGGAAGAGCTGTTTATGCAGGGTCTGCGCGAGCTCATCAAGCTCGATGCGGGCTGGGTGCCCACCGGCGCTGGCAGCTCGCTATACATCCGCCCGTTTATGTTTGCCACCGATGGCTTCATCGGTGTGCGGCCCTCGGAGGCGTACCGTTTCGTGATTTTCACCTGTCCCGTGGGCCTGTACTACAACAAGCCCCTGCGCGTGCGCTTCGAGCAGAAGTACGTGCGCTCGGCTGAGGGCGGCGCGGGCTACGCCAAGAACGCCGGCAATTACGGCGCGGCCATGTACCCCACCAAGCTGGCCCAGCAGGAGGGCTACAACCAACTTATCTGGACTGACGCCTCGGAACACCGCTACGTTGAAGAATCGGGCACGATGAACGCCATTTTCGTGATTGATGGCCGCGTGGTGACGCCCGCCCTCAGCACCAGTATCCTCGACGGCGTGACGCGCCGCAGCGTGCTGGCCCTGGCCCACGACATGGGCCTGCCCGTGGAGGAGCGCAAAGTGAGCAGCCGCGAAATCATGGAAGCCCTGGTTGCCGGCAAGCTGGAAGAAGCTTTCGGCGCCGGCACGGCGGCGACCATTGCGCCAATCGCCGTTATCGGCTACGAAGGCCACGACTATGAGCTGCCCGAAGTTGGCCCCAATGCCTTCTCGAAGCGCGTAGGGGCGGCCCTGGATGCCATCCGCACCGGCGAAGGCGCCGACGTGCACAACTGGATGGTGGCCGTGTAATTGTAGCGTGGTCGTACCCGGTAGGGACGCTGCGAGTCCGCGCCTGAACGAAACGCCATGCGCGGACCCGCAGCGTCCACGCTACAGGAAAAGCCGCTTCGCATAGAAGCGGCTTTTCTTTTTTGCCCCACCTTTGCAGCTCCAAACGCATTCCCACTCACGCAGCCACTCCGCTACTCAGTCACTCTTCTATGACCGTTTCCCTGAAAACCGTTACCCTCGACAGCAAGCACCGCGAGCTGGGTGCCAAAATGGTGCCTTTCGCCGGCTACGACATGCCCGTGCGCTACTCCTCCGACCTCGATGAGCACCACACCGTGCGCCGCGCCGTAGGCATGTTCGACGTGTCGCACATGGGCGAGTTTCGTCTGCGCGGCGCCCAGGCCCTCGACCTTATCCAGCGTGTGACCAGCAACGACGCCAGCAAGCTCACCGACGGTAAAGCGCAGTATTCGTGCCTGCCCAACCATGACGGCGGCATCGTGGACGACCTGCTGGTGTACAAGCTGGCCGATGAAGACTACTTGCTGGTAGTCAACGCCTCCAACATTGAAAAAGATTGGAACTGGATTCAGCACCACAACACGCAGGGCGTGGAAATGGAGGATATTTCGGACCGCACCAGCCTGTTTGCGGTGCAGGGGCCGAAGGCGCAGGCCGCTTTGCAGTCGCTTACCGACGTGGACCTGAGCAGCATTCCCTACTACTCCTTCGTGCAGGGCACTTTTGCCGGCGCGCCCGATGTCATCATTTCGGCCACCGGCTACACCGGCGCGGGCGGCTTCGAGCTTTACATCCCGAACGAAAGCGCCGCCATGGTGTGGGATAAAATCATGCTCGCCGGTCAGCCCTACGGCATCAAGCCCATCGGCTTGGGCGCACGCGATACGCTCCGCCTCGAAATGGGCTACTGCCTCTACGGCAATGATATTGACGACACGACGTCGCCCCTCGAAGCCGGGCTGGGCTGGATTACCAAATTCACCAAGGAGTTCACCAACTCCGAAAACCTGAAAAAGCAGAAAGAAGCCGGCGTGACCAAAAAGCTGGTCGGCTTCGTGATGGATGGCCCCGGCATCCCGCGCGGCCACTACGAGCTGGTAAATGCCGACGGCCAAAAAATCGGCGACGTGACCAGCGGCACGCAGTCGCCCTCGCTCAGCAAAGGCATCGGCCTGGGCTACGTGAAAACCGAATTTGCCGCCCCCGGAACCCAGATTTTCGTCCAGATTCGCGGCAAAAACATGCCCGCCACGGTGAGCAAGCTGCCGCTCACGAAAGGCACCGAAGAATAGCGTTAGGAGTTGCAAGTCAGGAGTTAAGAGTTGACAAAGGACTCTGAGGTCTCCAACTGTCAACTCTTAGCTCCTGATTTCTAACCCTTAACTGAAAAAGTGCCCAAACTAGATATCTGCTTCTCTCCCGAGCTGCTTCCCCTTTATGATTTGCGCGGCAAGGTGGCCGTTATCGTGGATATTCTGCGGGCTTCCAGCACCATCGTCACGGCGCTGGGGGAGGGCGTGACACACGTTTTTCCGGTGGCTTCGCTGGACGAATGCAGCGCTTACGGCCAGCAGCACGACTGCCTGACGGCCGCCGAGCGTGACGGCATAGCCGCCCCCGGCTTCGACTTGGGCAACTCGCCTTTTGGCTTTCTTGATGCCGCCCGGCCGGTGCGGGGCCGCGCCCTCACCATCAGCACCACCAATGGCACGGCGGCGCTGCGCCGCTCGCTGGCGGCCGATGCGGTAGTAGTCGGCAGCTTCCTGAACCTGGCGGCCGTGGCCGATTTTGCCCGCCGCCAGCAGCGCGATGTGCTGGTGGTGTGTGCCGGTTGGAAAGGTCAGTTCTGCCTCGAAGACACCGTATTCGGCGGCGCGCTGGCCGAGCGACTGAGCGCCGATTTCGACGTGCGCAGCTCCGATGCCGCGCTGGCGGCGCTAAACCTATGGGAACAGGGCAAGGGTGATTTGTCGGCGTATTTGCTGCAATCGGCCCACGTCCGGCGGCTCAACTCGTTGGAAGCCAGCAAGGATTTTGAATTTTGCCTGCGAATTGATTCTTACGCCGACGTATTGCCGGTGTGGGAAAATGATAGGCTGGTGCCAGCTTAATTGCTTGTCATGCTTCACAGCGTTCGGAATGACAGTTTGGGCTACTTCAGCTTCTCGTTATCCTGATGGCGCTGGCTGTCGCGCTGGTTTTTTTTGGCCAGGTTGCGGGTCATCGCCTCGGTGAGGTTGACGCCGGTTTGGTTGGCGAGGCAGATGATGACGAACAGCACGTCGGCCAACTCATCGCCGAGCTCACGGCCTTTGTCTGATTCCTTGAACGACTGCTCGCCATACTGGCGGGAGATGAGGCGGGCCACTTCGCCCACTTCTTCGGTAAGGATGGCCATGTTGGTGAGCTCGTTGAAATAGCGCACTCCCGTGGTCGTAATCCAGGTATCGACGGTTTTCTGGGCTTCTTCGAGGGTCATAATGAAAAATTAAAAGGCGGAATTTAGGCCGGCGAATCGAGCACGATGGTCACAGGGCCGTCGTTGAGCAGGCTGACTTTCATATCGGCCCCGAAGACGCCAGTGGGCACGGGCTGGCCCAACTCGGCGGCTACCATGGCCACAAACTGCTCATAGAGCGGCTCGGCCACGGCGGGCGGAGCGGCTCCGATGTAGCTGGGCCGGTTGCCCTTGCGGGCATCGGCCAGCAGGGTGAATTGGCTCACCACCAAAACTTGCCCGCCGGTGTCCTGCACGCTACGGTTCATCTGGCCGTTTTCATCGCCGAAAATGCGGAGCTGCACCAGCTTACGGCACATCCAGGTGAGAGAGGTGGAATTATCGGTAGGAGCAAAGCCGGCCAGTGCCAGCAGGCCGGCACCAATCTGGCCCGTAACCTGCCCGTCGACGGTGACCGAGGCTTGGCTGACACGCTGAATAACGAGACGCATATTTTTTTTCTAACTGAGAATGGGTAAAGCCAGGCGTTGCGCCGAATGTTGCGGCGGGCGTACCGACCTTCGCGCCCGCTCGCGCCACCGCTCATGCTTTCACCTGACTCTGCAAATAACGCCCGCTTCTCCGCTAGCCGCCGCTGGTGGTTGCTGGCGGCGCTGGCGCTTGTAACCATTAGCCGGCTGTGGCGGCTGGCTGAGGCCGGTGCGCCCGATTCCGACTCAGTGCGCGACTGGCAGATAATCCAGCAGATGGCGCACGGGGATTTCTCCCAACTCTTCCACCACGGCAGCCCGGGGTTTAGTGTTTTTTACCTGCCGGTGGCATTATTTGCGCACCGGTTTGTGGTGCTGCAAACCATCAATGCGCTGCTGGGCGTGGCCGGGCTGGGCTTTTTCATGGATTGGGTAGGCCGCAAAGCTCACCTAAACGGCCCCGAGACGGCGGGCCTGGCATTACTGGGCGGTACGTCGTTGCTGCTCACGTTCTCGGGCCGCGATTTTACCATGAGCTCGCTCAACCTCGTGCTGTTTGCCGGACTAGTGCGCAGCCATTTGGCTCGATTACAGCGACCTAGCCCTGCCGCATTGGCTCGCGTAGCGCTATGGCTGGCGCTGGCCCTGAGCGTGGACTATAAGTTTTTGTTTACCATCCCCATCCTGGTGGTGCTGGAGTGGTGGCAGGCCGATGGCCTGTGGCAGCAGCCGCGCACGTGGGGGCGGGTGCTGGGCATCCTGGCCACGCCTTACGTGCTATTCGGCGCGCTGGGGTGGCTGGTGGGCCTGCCGTGGTACCGCTGGCTGGCCTTCTACGTGCGCGTGGCCATCCCCAAAACCGCAAACCTGGCGGGCCGGCAAGCCACCATGAGCCTCGATAGCACCTACTACTTGCGCTACTTGGGCAGCTTCGAGTCGCCGCTGCTGCTGCTGGGGTTGGGGCTGGCGGCGTGGCTGGTGCTGCGCCAGTGGCGGGCCGGCGGGTGGGCGGCCACCCGGCAGTGGACGATGATGCCCTACCTGCTGGTTTGGGCCGCGCTGCTGTTGGCCGGCATGTCATTAGTCGTAAAAGCGCCCCGGGGGCTGCTGTTTGCCTACCTGCCGTTGGCGGCGCTGGCCATACTGAGCGGCCGGCGCGTGCTGCCCGGCTGGGCGCTGGCCGGGGTGCTGCTGGCCGCGGTGGGCCAGAATCTGTTCCGCATTCAGCGGGAGCTGTATGCGCCGCTGCCCACACACTACCCGCAGGTGGCGGCGTGGCTGCGGCAGCACGACGCCACGCGCATCGCCAGCACCGTGGGTGTGAACCTGACCCCGTACCTGAACAATCATCAATCCCTAACCGTGGTCACCGACGAGCGGCAGCTATCGGCCCTGCGCCGGCAAGGCGTGCAGTACGTACTGCTCGATGGCTACCGGCACGTGGCCGGGGTGGCCCGGTTCGATTCGCTGGCGGCGCAGCGGCCCGTAGCGGCCTGGCCCGAGCCGGCGCTGCACCGGCCGCTGCTGTTTCTGGAGCATTCCGAGTACACGGGGTTGAGCTACGCTGAAACCCTGGCCGCATGCCAAGCCGCCCGCGCCGATACGCTGCCCCTGCGGCTGTACCGGCTGCAATAAGGAGCGGGGCAATCTGTTATTCCCACAAAAAAGCTCCGTGGCCTGGTCCTCTTCTGAGCACTAGGCCACGGAGCTTTTTTGTGGGAATAACAGATTACACCAGCCGGGACGACACTATTGGGCAGTTGCCGGCAGGCGGTTTACGTCGATGGCCGGGATTTGGGTCCGGTAGGCGCGGTTGAGGGCGGCGATAATGGCATTGGCCAATAGCCCGTTGCCGCGCGGCGTAAGCGAGTAATAATCCAGTGAAAAGAAATTGCCCCGCACCAGTTCGGGCGAATACTGTACGCCACCCACTGCGATAATACCGGCCACTTGGTTGAAGAGCAGCACATCCGTATCCAGGGTGCTTTTGTTGGTGGCAGGCGTGAGAATGGGAAGTTTGTAGGTAATGCCGGCTAGGTCGTTGAGATAGTTATTGTAGTCTTTTCGTACCCCATCAATCAAGTCAAACTCTCTCGATTTGTCGAGCACATCGGCATCGCGGATGGGGTTGCGGATGTCGCGGCCGTACGGCAGCATCAGCGTTGTGCCGTTCACCACCACGGCTGTAGGGCGGCCAATGCGGGCAAGGGCCGGGGCCAGCACGTAATCATTATTGGTGATGTGCACCGGTGGCCCCAAATTAATCGGGTCTTCGATGTAAATCCGGGCGGTATCGCCGAAGCTGGCCTGTAGGCGGGCTTCGAGGTTAAGGCCCTGGCCGGCCCGCAGGAATGGCAGGCTCGTGAGCGGCGGCAACTGCATAATTACGCCCCGCTGGCCTTTGGCTACGAGGCGGGCAATTACTAGGCCCGCGTTGGTACGCATAGTGCTGATGCTGGGCAGCGTGGCCGGGTTGGCCCCGCACTGGCCGCCGCTACGTACGTAGGGCATCAAATCATCAAGGCCCTGGAAGTAGGTAAAGAAGGTGGCTGTGGCAGCGGCATCGGTTACGGCCTGCAGGTAGGTGCGATTGTCGGCGGCCGGCAGCAGGCGCTCAAAGTAGGGGTTGAAGGCCACGCCGGGCCGGGCGTTGGCCTCATTGCCCAGGCCTGCCGTTGCAACTTGGGCTAGGGTGAGGCCGGGCACGCCCAGGTTCTGGGGCAGGGCGCTGGCCGTGGCCGAGCGCACCAACAATCGCGTGGTGTCGGGGTTGCCGCAATTGCCGGGGGTGATGATGGCGCTTCCCCGCACGGCCTGCCCGGCCACGCGGCGGCTGCGCACCAGGCCTGAGGCAGTGAAATCGACAAAGTCGAGGTAGCCCGAGCCCGAGCCCGCTTCCAGTAGCGGCTGCGAGAAGGTACCGCCGCCCGAGGCCAGCGCGAACTGCTGTGCCAGCAGGTTCGGAAACGAATACTGCTGGCTGGCGCGGGTGAGGCCGCCCGCGCTCACGCCGGCCGTGTAGGTGTCGCCCACGGCTAGGTAACGGCTCAGGTCGAGGCCGGTGGTAGCGGCGGGGGTGGGGGTATCCTGGGCCGGGGCGCAGGCCGTGAGCAACAGGGCGGTGGCGGCCACTAAGCCAGCGCGGCCCGAAAGCGTAAAAGAAAAATGCTTCATCGCGAAAATCAGAATCGAATAATGCAGAGTTGAGAGGAGGCGGCCCCGTGGGCTTATCAGCCGGCCAAAGCCTAGCTGGCAAGCTGCCTAGAAGGCCACCGCAATGCCCACTGAGGCCGTGTTGACGGCCATGCGGTAGGTACCGGCCACGTTGGCCACCTTCTCATCGGTGAGGGCTACGCGGGCGGTGCGCAACGTGGCGTAGTCGAAGGAGTAAGCGCCTTCCAGCGTCAGCCGGGGATTGAGCCGGTAGGTCAGGCCCAGCGATGCGCCTATGCGGTTGGCATCGAGAAACTCGGGGTTGATGTACTCGTCGCGCACGGGCGACTCATCGTAGTGCAGGCCGCCGAGCACGGACAGCTTGGGGCTCACCTGGTATTCGGTGCCCACCCGGAAGCTCAGGGCATCCTCGTAGCGGCGGGCGCTGCTCAGGGTACGGGCCGGGGCGCTGCCCGAGGCGTCGACGGTCAGCTTCAGCGAATCCACCGAACTCCAGCCGCTCAGGGAGAAGTCGAACGTGAGCAGCAGTTTTGGGGTGATGCGGTCAGCCACGCCCACGGCCAGCGTGTTGGGCAGCCGGATGCGGGTGCTGAAGGCCGAGGTGGCCGGGGCCACGCTGGCATCGCGGGCGGGCACGCCGGAGTTGGTGAGGGTGCCGTTGTTCATTTTCAGCTGCACGCTGCTGCGGTAGCTGATGCCGAAGGAAAGGTTGTCGCCGCTGCGGCCGTACAGGCCTACGTTCAGGCCCACTCCCGAGCCGCTGGCGCTGAGTTGGGCCTGAGCCGTCGGGTCGTCGTACTGGCCCAGAGCCCGACGCTGGGTGTATTTGCCAAAAGCGTACACAAAGCCCACGCCGGCGCTGAAGTTGTCGTTGAGCCGAATGCCCACGGTGGGCTGCACAAAGTAGGTGCTGAGCTGGCTTTCCTGCACCACGGAGCGGCCTTCCCAGGTGTTGGGCCACTTGGTGTGGTAGCCGTAAGGCGTGGTGATGGCCAGGCCCAGGGCCACGCGCTTGTTCAGGGCGTGGGTTGCATACAGGTAGCCGCCGGGCTGCACCACCAGGTCCTGGTCGGTGCGCTGGTAGGTGTCCTGACCCACGAAGGAGGCCCGGCGCACCTGGCCGATGCCGCCAATGCTGATGCGGGTAAGCGAATCGGTCCACTGGCCCAGTAGGCCGGGGTTGGTGCTCAGGCCGGCAATGCTGTTGATGTAGGCCGTGCTGGCGCCGCCCAGGCCCAGCACCCGGGCCCCCTGCGGGCCGCTGTCATACCCGCTGGCCAGGGCCGACGAAGCCGTTAATCCACAGAAGACAGGAATCAAGAAAAGAAGAGGTTGACGCATACGGGCGGTTTTGCGGAAAATTGGGAAACAAATGTACACCACCGCCGGGTAGCAGGCCAGCAACTGACGCGCGGGCGGGGTTAAAGAAATCGTGCCCGCGAGGTTTCCCGCTGCCATATGCTTGAAAATGCTAAAGCCCTCGGGCAACGGCGGGGCTGCTGCACACTTGGTTAAAGCAGTCCGCCGTTGCCCGAGGGCTTTACATACATTCTTTAAAACAGGCCGGCTATAGTACAAATTGGCTACCCCAAAACTTTTTCACCGCTTCACCCCCAAGCTATCCAGCCGGTGCTGATAGCGGCGGGCGTTGCGCTTGTGCTGGGCGTAGGTTTCGGCGAAATCGGAGAAGCCGCTGCCGTCGGGCCGGGCGCAGAAGAACAGGTTTTTGTTGTGGGCGGGCTTGAGTACGGCCAGCAGCGAGCCGGGCAGCGGCGTGGTGATGGGGCCAGGCGGCAGGCCCTTGTGGCGGTAGGTATTGTAGGGCGAATCGACTTTTTTGTCCACGTTCAGCACGCGCTTGCGGGTGCCCAGGCCGTGCAGGGGCCAGAGCAGGGTAGGGTCGGCCTGCAGGGGCTGGCCGTTGCGCAGGCGGTTGAGGTAGACGGCGGCGATGAGGGGCTTATCCGTCGGCTGGGCTGTTTCGCGCTGCACGATGCTGGCCAGCACGCTCACCTGCACGCGCGTCATTTTCAAAGAATCGGCCCGGGCCTGCCGCTCCGCCGTCCAGAACCGGCGGTAGCGGGCGGCCATGGTATCCAGAAAAACCGGGGAGCTGGTGTTCCACAGCAGCCGGTACTGCCCGGGGATAAACATGGTGCGAATGGTGCAGGTATCGAGGTGGTAGCGGCGTTGCAGGCCCTCGTTATCGCCTAACAAAAGCTCCAGCTTGAAAGAGTCGGTTTCGAGTCGGCCGCATACCTTGCGCGGCAGCTGTTCAATGTAATGAAAGGGCTTGAGCTCGAATTTAACCGTGTCCTGCTGGCCAAATAGCAGCATTTTCAGCAGGTCGATATTGCCCATGCCGGGGTCGAGCCGGTAGCGGCCGGGCTTCACGTGGGGCGGGTAGTCGTGGTGCTCGGCCATCCAGCGGAAAGTGGCCGGCTCGATGAGCAGCTCGTGTTTTTGCAGCGAATCAAGCACCGCCGCGTAGCCCGTGCCGGTGCGGATGTAGAGGTAGGCTGGGCCTTCGGGAAAGACCGTGACGTTGGGCCGGTAGGCCACGCGCCACCCCACGTAGCCGGCGGCAATGAGCAGCAACAGTAATATCCCGCCGATGAGGTAGCCGCGCCGCATCAGACTTTCCCTTCTACCAGTTCCGCCACGGCCGCCTCGAACGCCGCCCGTTCGGCCAGCCGCACAATCTCGGTGGGGGCCGCCGCGCGCGACTCGCAATCGGCAATCGGGCAGCGCTCGCAAGTTTCGTTCACGATGCGAAAGGGCAGGGCCGGGTCAGCCAGGAAGCGAACGTGCTGTTTTAGATTATCATCGCAACGCAGGCCGATGGTCACGCTCAGGGCCACCTGGGTGGGCGTGCCGGCGCGGGCCAGTGTGAAGCACAGGTACTCGTCGTCGGTACCGAAGTAGCGGGACTTTTGCGCCCCGGCCACCGTCACAGGAGCATCGGCCGTATCGGGCACGGGCATGGCGCGGGCCTCGTTGATGAAGCGCAAACTCACCCAGCGGCGGCAGTAGTGCTCGTTGAGCTCGTTGCCGTGGGGGTTGTGCAGGCGGGCCAGGTGCAGCTCCTTGGTCAGCTCGAAAGGCGCGAGGGAATCGGCCTGGTCGAAGCGCAGGAAGAACAGGCTTTGCAGCCCAAAATGCCGCGGCAAGAGCGTGGTAAGGCGCTGCATGAACATCTCGGGGCTCACGTCATATTGCGTCATCAGGTTCAGCAGCAGCTCCGGCTGCCACTTTTTGGCCCCGAAAAACTTCTTCACGTCGCGCAACAGGCTCTCCTCCTCCATTAGCAGCGCCCCGGCGAAGTAGGAGGCCTTGAAGTTGTTCAGTACCTCATCGAACGACCGCACCTGCAGGCTGCTGCTCACGTAGGGCCGCTCCGTCAGCTTCAGGTAGTTGAAGGCCACTTCGCGGCCCAGCACGAAGGCCTGCTGGCCCCGGCTCAACCCCGGCCGCAGCAGCAGGCGCCGGGTTTTGGGCTGAAATACGCTCCGCAGCCGTGCCTGGGTGGCCACGGCGTGGTGGCCCAGCGTTTCGCGGTCCAGCGTGTAGCCGTATTCCTCCGTGAGTACGCGCTCCAGCTGGCCGAGGTCAAACGGCGCGACAGTACTCAACTGGTGGCTACCCACGAAGGCGCGTACGTCCTGCTCCAAATCCTCGAAGTAGTTGTCGTGCATCTCCTGAAACGAGCGCAGTGCGGCCAGGAACAGGTGCTCCTGGCGCATCTCGTAGTTGCGCGCAATCTCGAAGATGGTGCTGATGAAGGCATTCATCCGGGCCGGTGCGTTGGCAATCAGCTCAATGATGCGGGCCGGCTCCAGGCCGTACATCTCCAACGGAAATTCCTTCAGCAGCTTCGAGTTCAGCAGCTCGCCGATGGGCTCCAGCCGGCGCGGCAGCTCCAGCGAGGTGAGCTGGTCGTAGCGCACGTCCAGGGCCTTGCTCAGGCTCAGAATCTTGTCGGCCTTGGGGTACTTCTTGCCCTTCTCAATCTCATTCAAGTAGCTCACCGACACGTCGCAGACCCGCGCCAGCTCGGCCGGGCTCAGGCTGCGCTCCTGCCGCAGCTCGCGCAGCTTCAGACCAAAGATGAGGCGAACGACTTGGCCGTGATTAAGCATAGGGGAAATAATATTTTGGCATTGCGCCTTAGTAGTGCTGTCGCAAAAACCACTGCCATTCGTCGCAGAGGTCGTTTTGACGAAGCTACGGCAACCCAGCTAAATGCGTGGTTAAAGCGAATTTTATTTTATCAGCGAATATTCGCTGATAAAATAAAATTCGCAATGTATGTTTGTGCCAAGCCCGGCCTAAAGTCTTACCCCGAACCACCGGCAACCGGCGTAATTCAACTGAAAACCAGCCCCGCCACTCATTGCTCACCATATAACTGACCAAGACATGACTTTCATCGACGTTGCCCCCGCCCCCCCGCCCACCTACCTCACCCCGGAACGGGTGAAAGTCCTCGGTACTTATTCGCCGGCCTTCGCCGAAATCCTCACGCCCTCGGCCTTGGCTTTCGTGGCCGAGCTGCACCGCCGCTTCGACCACACCCGCCAGGCCCTGCTGGCCCGCCGCGCCGAGCGCCAGGCCGATTTTGCCGCCGGCATTCTGCCCGATTTCCTACCCGAAACCCAGCGCCTCCGCGAGCAGGACTGGACCGTGGCCCCGTTGCCGCAGGACCTGCTCGACCGCCGCGTGGAAATCACCGGCCCCGTGGAGCGCAAGATGATTATCAATGCGTTGAATTCCGGGGCCAGCGTATTCATGGCCGATTTGGAGGACTCCAACGCCCCGACCTGGGACAACGTCATTCAGGGCCAGATTAACCTGCGCGATGCCGTGCGCCGCACCATCTCGCTCAGCACGCCCACTAAGGAGTACAAGCTGAACGGGAAAACGGCTGTGCTCATGGTGCGCCCGCGCGGCTGGCATCTGGTAGAGAAGCACATTCTGGTCGATGGCGAGCCCATCAGCGCTGCGCTGCTGGATTTCGGCCTTTATTATTTCCACAACGCGCACGAGCTGTGCGCCCGGGGCACCGCGCCGTATTTCTACCTGCCCAAACTCGAAAGCCACCTCGAAGCCCGCCTGTGGAACGACGTATTTGGCTTCGCCCAATGGTCGCTGAAACAGCCGAAATGCGTCATCAAAGCCACGGTTTTGATTGAAACCTTACCGGCCGCTTTCGAACTAAATGAAATCCTGTACGAGCTGCGCGAGCACAGCGCGGGCCTGAATTGCGGGCGCTGGGACTACATTTTCAGCTACATCAAGCGCCTAGGCCTGAATCCTGAATTCCGCCTGCCCAACCGCGCCGAAGTGACCATGACCGTGCCCTTCATGGCCGCCTACTCGGCGCTGGTGGTGCAAACCTGCCACCGCCGGGGCGTGCACGCCATCGGCGGCATGGCCGCCCAGATTCCCATCAAAAACGACCCAGCCGCTAATGACACAGCCTTGGAAAAGGTTCGGCAGGACAAAATCCGCGAAGCCACCAATGGCCACGACGGTACCTGGGTGGCCCATCCCGGCCTGGTGCCGGTAGCGCTGGAAGTCTTCAATCGCCTGATGCCAACCCCCAACCAAATCGAAAACAAGCGCCCCGATGTTCACGTCACGGCCGCCGATTTGGTGAAAGCACCGGTGGGAAATATCACCGAGGATGGCCTGAAGCTGAACATTGATGTGGCCATTCAGTACCTAGCCTCTTGGCTGGGCGGCAACGGCTGCGTGCCGATTTACAACCTGATGGAAGATGCCGCCACGGCCGAAATCAGCCGGGCGCAGGTGTGGCAGTGGCTGCACACGCCGGGTACGGTTTTGGCCGACGGCCGCGCCGTGACCACCGAACTATACCGCTCACTGGTGCCCGGGCAGTTGGAGAAAATCAAGGCGTTGGTAGGGGAGGAGACTTATGAAAAGGGCCATTTCGTGCAGGCTGCGCGACTTTTTGATAAGCTGGTAATGAGCGAGCAGTTCATCGAATTCCTGACCGTGCCGGCCTACGAGCAACTGGCCTAACGCACTGTAGCGTGGACTCGCAGAGTCCACGCTACATTCTGCTTCCGAACCCCAAAAAAGCTGCCCCAACGGGCAGCCCGGTACCCTATTGCCCAAACCCAACCTCCACCATTCAATCCCATTTCCATGAAAACGCACACCCAACGCGCCGCCGAAATTGCCCTCGACTGGGCCCACAATCCCCGCTGGATAGGCATCCAGCGTCCGTACTCGCCCAAGGATGTGGTGAAGCTGCAGGGCTCTGTGCACATCGAGTACTCACTGGCCCGCCAGGGGGCTGAGCGGCTCTGGGAGTTGCTGCACACCCGCGAGTACGTGGCCGGACTGGGTGCCCTTACCGGCAATCAGGCCGTGCAGGAAGTGCAGGCCGGGCTGCTGGCCATCTACCTGAGCGGCTGGCAGGTGGCAGCCGATGCCAACGGTGCGGGCCACATGTACCCCGACCAAAGCCTCTATCCCGTGGACAGCGTGCCGGGCGTGGTGCGCCGCATTAATAACGCCCTGCTGCGCGCCGACCAGATTCAGCACCTCGACGGGCGGAGCGACGTGCACTACCTCGCGCCCATCGTGGCCGATGCGGAAGCCGGTTTTGGCGGCAACCTGAATGCGTTTGAGCTGATGAAGATGATGATTGAGGCCGGGGCCGCCGGCGTGCATTTCGAAGACCAGCTGTCATCGGCCAAAAAGTGCGGCCACTTGGGCGGCAAAGTGCTGGTGCCCACGCAGGAGGCCATCAACAAGCTGGTGGCCGCCCGCCTGGCCGCCGATGTGCTGGGCGTGCCCACCCTGATTGTGGCCCGCACCGATGCCGACGCGGCCGACCTGCTCACGGCTGATGTGGACCCGCGCGACCAGCCCTTCATTTTGCAGGAAGCTGAGCGCACCAACGAAGGCTTCTACCGCATCCGTTGCGGCGTGGAGGCGGGCATTGCCCGGGGCCTGGCCTACGCGCCCTACGCCGACCTCATCTGGATGGAAACCTCGCACCCCGACCTGGGCGACGCCCGCAAATTCGCCGAAGCCATTCACGCCAAATACCCCGGCAAGCTGCTGGCTTACAACTGTTCGCCGTCCTTCAACTGGGCTTCGAAGCTGAGCGTGGAGCAGATGGAAACCTTCCGCGAGGAACTGGCCGCACTGGGCTACAAGTTTCAGTTTATCACGCTGGCCGGCTTTCATGCCCTCAATACCAGTATGTTCGAGCTGGCCCAGGCTTACCGCCAGCGCGGCATGGCCGGCTACTCGGAATTGCAGGAGCGGGAATTTGCGCTGGCGAAGGACGGCTACCAGGCCGTGAAGCACCAGTCCTTTGTGGGCACCGGCTATTTCGACGCCGTGCAAAACGTGGTAACCAGCAACCAGACCAGTACTGCCGCCTTGGTAGGCAGCACGGAGGAAGCGCAATTTTAGACCACGGATTTGCTCGGATTCTTCAGATTTCACGGATTCTTCGGACGTCGCGTCTTTCAGTGCGAATCCCACAACAGAAAAGGCCACTCGCACGAGTGGCCTTTTCTGTTCAGTCCGGGAAATAATCATCCACAAAATCTGTGGAATCCGAAAAATCCGAGCGAATCCGTGGTCTAGAAAGGTTGCTCAATCGAGGCGTAATCCTCACCGTGCTTCTCAGCCGAATCTTTCAATAATTGCTGCTGCCAGGGGCGCAGGGCGGCTTCGGTGCCTAGTTCGATGATGTCGGCGATGAGGCGGTTGCTGAGCACCATGTTGGCCATGGTGCTGCCGTGGTCGGTGGCGAGGTGGCCTTTGAGGGCCATGAGCAGGGCTTCGCGGGCATCGGCGCGGGCGGCGGCGGGGCCGCTGAGGCGACGGCGGAACGGGAACTTGCGCTGCTCGGCCGGCAGCGGCGCGTCGGGTTCCAAATCGGTGGTGCCGATGGCGAGGAGCTGCTCGGCGTAGGGCGAGCGTTTCAACTCGGGATGTAGGCCGTTGGCGCCGCGCAGCTGCAGGGCGGTTTCGAGCGGGTTGCGGGCCAGCTCGGCTAGCCGGTCGTTGCTGAGCACGTGGTAGGGCGGGCGGTCGAGCTGCCGGGCCACGGCATCGCGCAGCATGTACAGCTCCCGGAAAATGGGCATTTCCTGCGCGGTAATCTTGTATTTGGCGGCGTTGCGCGACCACGGGCGCGGGTCGTCGCGGCCGTAGCGTACGGCTTCGAGGGCCAGGTTTTCCTGGGCGGCCCAGTCGGCGCGGCCCAGCTCCTGCAGGCGCGCGCTGAGGCGGTCGGTGAGCTCGAAGAGGTAGAGCACGTCGTTGGCGGCGTATTCCTTTTGAGCCTCGGTGAGCGGGCGCTTCAGCCAGTTCGATTTCTGTTCGCCTTTGTCAACTTCAAAGCCTAACTCGGCCTGAATGAGGCGGCCCAGCGAAATATTATTGTCCTCGGCCGCCAGCAAGGTGAATTGTACGCTGGTGTCCACGATGTTGCGGCAATTGACGCTGAACACCTCATCAAGCAACAGAATATCGGACTTGCAGGAGTGGAACACCTTGGCCACGGCCGGGTCGCGGAGTACCGCGAACAGCGGCTCCAAATCGGCGGCCATGTCGGGCAGGGGCAGCGGGTCAATCAAGTAAACTTCGGCCCCATCAAATACTTGAATAAGTGCCAGGTGGCGGCCGTAACGGTGGCGCATGTCATCAAACTCGAGGTCGATGCCGATGCGCGGCAAAGTAGCAAAGTGCGCGGCGGCAGCGGCAATGGGTTCGGCCGTGGTGAGGTAATGAATGGTGGGCATTGATAAGCAAAGAAAAAATCGGCAGCACGCGTGGCTGGCGCCGCAGGCAATAGCGCGGTAAAGGTAGGGAAGTATAGCAAGCCGTTGGAATATATGCGGTAAATGGATAAATTTAATATATGCAATTATAAGGTTTTTGGCATCTTATGAATATGGCTCTGGCATTGCAAAGGAGCGACATCGCCGGTTGGCCCTTCTGTTTTTGCTCGTGCTGTTTTCCGAGGTTTTTATCATCTCTAACCGCTACTTAATATCCATCTCATGAGACGCAGACTTATTACTCATTTAAGGCTTTTGCTGCTCTTTGCGGCGTGCCTGTATTCCGCCTCGGCGTGGGCCCAAAGCCGGGCCATTAGCGGCCGGGTGGTCGGGACCGACGGTGGGGGCATCCCCGGCGTGACGGTGCTGGAACAAGGTACTACCAACGGCATCAGCACCGGTGCTAATGGCGACTTTAGCCTAACCGTGCAACCCAACGCGACGCTGGTAATCAGCTCGGTGGGTTACAAGGCGCAGACCGTAGCCGTGGGCAGCCAAACCACGCTCAACGTGACGCTGGCCGCCAGCACCACCGAACTCACCGAAGCCATTGTAGTGGGCTACGGCACGCAGACCAAAGCCGACCTCACGGGTTCTGTTACCCAACTGTCGGCCAAAGATGTGGCCAACCAGCCGGTAGTGAGCTTCGAGCAGGCCATTCAGGGTCGGACGCCGGGCGTAGCCATCAGCCAGGGCTCGGGCAAGCTGGGCGCCGGCGTGCAGATTCGGGTACGCGGCTCGGCTTCGGTTACGGCTTCGAACCAGCCGTTGTATGTGATTGACGGCATTCCGGTGACTTCGCAGGACCAGTCGCAGGCCAACACCGACGGTGCCAACCCGCTGGCCGACCTCAACCCCAACGACATCGAGAGCATCTCCATCCTCAAGGATGCTTCGTCGTCGGCCATCTACGGCTCGCGTGCCTCCAACGGCGTGGTGCTCGTGACCACCAAAAAAGGCCGCCAGGGCCAGACCAAGGTGAACGTGGGCTACTACGTGGGCCGCAGCACGCCCACCCGCAAGCGCAAGTTTCTGAACGCAGCCCAGTACAAGGAACTGTTCAGCGAATCCATTATCAATGCCGGTTACGTAGGAACGGGAGCCGACCAGTATCCAAACGTAGCAGGCGTTTTTTCCGATTTCGGTGGGATTGATTACAATTCGACTTCGGATACGAACTGGGGCGACCAGGCCTTCCGCGACCACGGCACGGTGAGCCAATACGACTTGAGCGTAGCTGGCGGCGATGCCAAGACGCGCTTCTACCTGAGCGGCACCTTCAACGACCAGACGGGCATCATCATCGGCAACCGCTTCCGGCGCGGCAGCATCCGCCTCAATCTCGACCACAGCATTTACGAAAAGCTGCGCGTGGGCATCAACCTGTCGCTCACCCGTTCGGTAAACGACCGGGTTTCGGACGACAACGCCTTTGCCAACCCCTTGCAGCTGAATGCCCTGCCGCCCTTGCAACCGGTGTACGACCCTACCTCGGGCAAGCTGAATCCCAACACGCTGTACTATAACAACCTGCTCGACCAGCAGCTCGGCAGTAACCGCGCCGGCAACTTCCGCTCGTTCAGCACCGCCTACCTGAGCTGGGAGCCGCTGAAGGGCCTGACGCTGCGCACCGAAGTGGGCGGCGACTTCCTGAACCTGAACGAGGACCTGGTGCGCGGCGCCGGCACGCAGGACGGCGGCTCCACCGGCTACGCCTACAGCGCTCAGACGCAGGTAATCAACTACACCACCAACAACACGGCCACCTACGGCTTCAACCTCGGCGACGACAACCGCTTCGAGGCTTTGGCTGGTTACTCCTACCAGCGCTCCGACACCAAGCTGACGGCCGCCGAAGGCCGCGGCTTCCCCACGCCCGAGTTTACGCGCATTGCCAGCGCCGCCGTGAAAACCAGCGGCAACCAGTCGTTCGGCACTGGCTTCTCGTTCATTTCGTATTTCGGGCGCCTCAACTACGCGTTCCGCAACAAGTTCTTGGTGTCGGGCAGCATCCGCCGCGACGGGTCGTCGCGCTTCGGGCAGGACAACCCTTACGGCACGTTTGGGGCCGGCTCGGTGGGCTACGTGGTTTCGGAAGAAAGCTTTTTGAAGGACAATTCGGTGGTGAGCTTCCTGAAGCTGCGCGCCAGCTACGGCCTCACCGGCAACGCCGAAATTGCCAACTTTGCTTCCCGCTCGCTGTTCGCGGCGCTGCCTTATGCCGACCAGTCGGGCACGGCTCCGCTGAACACGCTCGGTAACCTCAACCTGACCTGGGAAAACACCAAGCAGGTGGACTTCGGCGTAGAATTCGCTTTCCTCAACAACCGTATCACGGGCGAAGCCGACGTGTACCAGAAAAACACCACCGGCCTGCTGCTCAACCGCCAGCTGCCCTACACCGGCGGCTACAGCATCATCACCGAGAACATCGGTTCGCTGCGCAACCGCGGCCTGGAACTGGCCCTGAACGGCCGCGTGCTGGACGGCGACTTCAAGCTGAGCGTGGGTGGCAACATTTCGTTCAACCGCAACATCATCACCACGCTGAAGGATGAAATCATTCCCGGCGGCAATACGCTGAGCCGCGTGCGTCAGGGCGAACCCATTGGCGTGTTCTGGGGCAAGAAATACGCCGGCGTCGACCCCGACAACGGGAACGCCCTCTACTACAATGCCGATGGCTCAAAAACCAGTGACTACGCTTCGGCTCCCAACCAAAAGCTCGGCAACCCGAATCCGAAATATACGGGCGGCGTTACGCTCAATATGTCCTATAAAGGCTTTGACCTGAGCGGCCTGGGCCAGTTCACGGTTGGTAACGACATCTACAACGGTGCGGGAATTTACCAGTCGGTAAACGGTGACTTCTTCGACAACCAGACCATCGACCAGCTCAACCGTTGGCAGAAAAAGGGCGACATCACCGACATTCCGCAGGCCCGCTTTGGCGAAGGCAACGGTACGGGTACTTCGTCGCGCTGGATTCAGGACGGCTCGTTCTTCCGCATCAAAAACCTCACCCTGGGCTACAACCTGCCCGCCGACCTGGTGAAGAAAGGCTACCTGCAAACGGTACGCATCTACGTGACGGGCCAGAACCTCGCCACCTTCACCAAGTACACCGGCTACGACCCCGAGGTAGTATCGGGCCTCTACAATGCTAACACGGTATTGGGCCACGATTTCTACACGCCGCCGCTGGCCAAAACCTTCCTGGCGGGTGTTAACCTGGGCTTTTAATCTTTTGACTTCCTCTCCGATATGAAACATACCTTTATTCGGCCAGCCGTGCTGGCCCTGGCCCTGGGGCTGAGCCTCACCGGCTGCAAAGACCCGCTGGACATTGCCCCGCAGCAGGGCATCGACGTATCGGTGGCCCTCACCACGCCCGAGAAAGTGGGCGGTGCCGTAGTGGGCCTCTACGCCAAGCTCGACGACCCGCGCCTCTACGGAACCGACCTCATTCTGGTGCCCGAGCTCATTGGGTCCGAGAACTACATCCGCTGGGATGGCACGTTCACCAATTACCGCCAGATTGCCACGCGCTCATCCTTTACTTCGCTTAACACGACGGCCGCCGGCATCTGGCAGCGGGCTTACGAGGACATCAACCAGGCCAACCTGGTGCTCAGCGCCCTGCCCGTGGTCACCAATGCCGACCTGAAAGCGCAGTATGAGGGCGAAGCCCGCTTCGTGCGTGGCCTGTTGTATTTCAATCTGGTCCGGCTCTACGGCCAGCAATACCAGCCCGGCACCGCAAACTCGCAGCTGGGCGTGCCCATCACGCTTTCGGCCAACACCACGGTTGACCAGGCCACCGTGAAACTGCCCCGCGCCACCGTGGCGCAGGTCTACGCCCAAGTAATTGATGACCTGACGACGGCCATGCAGAAGCTGCCCGCGAGCAACGGCACCCGCGCCACTACCTACGCCGCCGAGGCGCTGCTGGCCCGCGTGTATCTGCAGCAAAGCAACTTCACGGCCGCCCGCGCGGCAGCCGACGATGTCATTAACCACAGCGGGAAGTCGCTGGCGGGCTCGGTGGCCGCCATCTTCGCCAACCGCAACGGCAGCGAAACCCTGTTTGAAATCCAGCAAAACGACCAGAACAACGCCGGCACGTCCAACGACGGCCTGGCCACCTACTTCGCCAGCGACGGCGGCGTGGGCCGGGGCGATGTGCGTATTCTGCCCGCTTTCTCGACCCAATATGAGGACAGCGATGCCCGGGGCACCGACTCACTGGCCGCTTCGGCCACGCGTAAGCTCATTTACCTCGGTGATGGGGCCCGGCCCGGCCGGTTGCGCAGCATCAAGTATCGCACCTACGGCCAGAATATTCCCGTCATTCGCTTAGCCGAGATGTACCTCATCCGGGCCGAAGCCGACGTGCGCGCCGGCAACACGGCCGATGCTTTGGCCGACGTAAACCGCATTCGGACGCGCTCGGGCGCTACGCCGCTTACCACCGTTACGCTCCAAGACGTGCTGCACGAGCGCCAGCTGGAGCTGGCATTCGAAGGCTTCCACATCTACGACCTCAAGCGCACGAATGCGGTCATCGTCCCCGCCATTCCGGCCACGCCCGATAACCCCGCCGTGCCGGCCGTGAATGCCAACGACCCCAAGTTGATTCTGCCCATTCCGCAGCACGACATCAACCTGAACGAGTTGCTGGTGCAAAACCCTTCTTTCTAACCAATAGTCAGAATCGGTAAATGAAAAAGCCCCGTCGCAACAGCGACGGGGCTTTTTGTTGGAGAATGGTAGCGGACGCTATTTGTCGCCAATCAGCAATTGCGGCGCTGCGCCGCGCCCGCCACCCATGATGATGACCTTGGCATTGGGCGATGTAGCAATGGCCTGGTTGGCCTTGATGGTTTCATACTGCAAAAGCTTGTCGCTCAGCTCGGTGTTCACGATGCGCTGGTAATCGGCAATGCCCTGGGCCTCTACGCGCTTGCGCTCGGCTTCCTGCTTTTCCTTTTGCAGCACAAACTGCATTTTCTGCGCGTCCTGCTCGGCCGAAATCTTGCTCTCGATGCTGCGTTTCACCGACTCGGGCAGTTGAATATTGCGGATAAGCAACTGGTCGAGCTGCAGGCCGTTGGTCCGGAAATCCTTCTCGATGGCAGCCAGAATACGAGCCTGAAATTCCTCGCGGCGCGTAGAATAAAGTGCCACGGCATCGTAGTAAACCGCGTTATCCCGAATGCGGGTGCGCGAAATGGACCGCACGATTTTTTCCTGATAGTCCTCGCCAATGGTGGCCAGAATGTGCGGTGCCTGCGCCGGCACCACGTGGTAAAGCACCGTCAGGTCAATCACAACTTCGAGCCCATCGGCCGAGAGCACCCGGATGGCGTCGTCGCCCGATTGGGCACCTTCCCCGTGCTGGGCCGACATGGTGTAGTTCTGCGTGCGGGTGTCGAAGCGCGTCACGTCTACCAGCGGGTTCACCACGCTCAGGCCGGGTGGCAGCACGCGCTTTTGCACCTGCCCAAACAGCGTTTGCACACCCACCTGCCCTACGCCAATCTGCACTACCGTGCTCAGGGCCAGCCCCAGAATCAGGAACGCGCCGCCGAGGAAAACGAGGCCGCCGCGCAGGCGCTCCAGCCGTTCGGAGAAGCGGCTGGCATTCAGCCCCAGTACCAGAATGATAAAACCGAGAATGCTGAGAAACATGGGAGGGGAGGGTTTGAGATAATTAAATCACAGTAGCGCTCAGCATGACAGATGGCAGAACAGGACGTTCTACTCGTCTTCGTCGGCGCTGAAATCCAGGGTGCGGGCCAGGTTCACGCCTTCCTGCGCCACCTCTTCCAGCAGCTCGGGGGCGTCGGCATCCAGCGTGCGGCCGAAGAGGTTGAGCAATTCCTCGCCCTCCTCGTTCACGTACAGGTTTTCGTAGAGGCGGTCAAACAGGCGCGCTTCGCGGCCGATGATGCGGTCAATGTCTTCCGGTGAGCGGGCCTCGTTGAGGGCGCGGTGCAGCACATCCAGCACCTGCCGGCTTTCGTCGTGGTCGCCCAACTCCGAAACCAGCTTTAGCAGGCTCATGGCCAGGCCCAGGCGCACCTGCTCGAAGCGGAATGGCTGCTGCGCGGGCGGCGCTTTGCGCAGCAGGTCGTAGGCCTGCAACGCGTTGGGGGTGAGGTAATACTTCACATCGTTGGGCGCGGTGAAGGCGAGGTGCAGCAGTTGTTCGTAAGGCGTCATAAAGCGAAGGCGGAATCCGTAGCCGAAACACGGTTCGGCCCGGTGCGTAAGCAGAAAGCCGAAAGGTACGTGCGGATAGCAGCCCAGAAGCTGAATCGGCGCACGCGGCCCAGCATTACACCCTCATTCTTTTTTTCGATGACGCATAAATCCAAATGGCTGATTTTTGCCCCGCTGGGGCTGGCTACCATTGGCGCGGGCGCCAGCATGGTACACTGGGCTGGCAGCCTGAAAGACCAGCGCCAGCCCACCTCCAGGTGGCTGGTGGCCGGCACGGCAGCCTTGGTCGTGCTCAATTCGGGCCTTAGCCTGTTTGGGCGTGGCGTGGTTGAAAAAATGCTCTATGAGATACGTGAGAAACCCGGCTTGGAGTAACCGTTTTCCTTCGCAATCAGACAAGAAAAAACCCCGACCTAGGCCGGGGTTTTTTCTTGCTGGAAAGCGGAAAGGAACAGCTCTTCGAAAGGACTATTCGGTTTTGGCCTCCACTTTCTCGGTGCCTTCTTTGGTTTTTTCGCTTACTTTATTGGCGCCATGCTTCACAGCATGGCCGGTTTTCTGTGCGCCACGCTTCACGGCATGTCCCGTTTTATGGACAACGTTGCCGGCGGCATCTTTCGTGTTTTCGAGGGCTTGGCCGACATTGGTTTTACCGGTTTTGGTTACCACTTTGGTGGTGCCATTGTCGCGCACTTTAACCTCCGTCTTAGGAGTGGTTTGCGCAAAAGCAGCAGTAGCAAAAGCGGAAAATGCGAGCAACAGGGTTACTTTTTTCATGGTCAAGAGAAAGAAAAAGGGTTATGAGGGCTTGTACGCTCTCTACGGGCAAAGGTTGGTGCAAGGAGTGTGCCGGAGTTAGCGCGGCGCCCAAAACATGGTTTGGGCCGCCTTAGGGCAATAGCAGGGAGCTGTCGCCGTAGCTCAGGAAGCGGTAATCGTTGCTTAGGGCGTGCTCATACACATTGCGCCAACCTGGCCCTAGCAGCGCTGCTACCAGCAATAGCAAGGTGCTTTCGGGCTGATGAAAATTGGTGATGAGTCCGTTGACTAGCCGGAACTGATACCCTGGGGCAATCAGTAGCTGCGTGTTGGCCTGCAGGGTATCAGTGCCCGTGGCTTCGAGGTGTTGGAGCAGGGCCGAGAGGGCCATTTCGGGGCCGATGCGGGCCGCCACGTTGGCCAGTTCGTAAGGTTGCCATTGCGTTACCACCAATTCGCCCACGGCGGATGCGGCGGGTTCAACCGCTGTTTTTGCTGCATGCAGCAGGCCCACACCCAGCCAATACAATGTTTCCAGGGTGCGCAGGCTGGTGGTGCCCACGGCGATTACCGGCCGGGGGCGGTGGGCCAGCAGCTGGCGCAGCAGCCCGGCCGTGACCAGAATGGGCTCGGTGTGCATGGGGTGGTTGGCCATGCGGTTGGCCTTCACGGGTTGGAAGGTGCCCGCGCCCACGTGCAGCGTTACGTGGCCGGTGGCAAAGCCCTTTGCCTGCAGTTCGGCCAGTATTTCGGGCGTGAAGTGCAGGCCGGCGGTGGGAGCAGCCACGGCCCCTTCGGCCGCGGCGTACACCGTCTGGTAGCGCACGGCATCGGTGGCCGTATCGGGGCGGCCGATGTAGGGAGGCAGGGGCAGGTGGCCGGCCGCGCGCAGCACTTCGGCAAACGGCAATTCCGCGGGCTCCCAGCGGAAATCAATGAGCGCCGTACCAGCTTCCTGCCGCTGGCGCTCGGCATACAATGTGGCCGGCTGGCCATCAGCGGCCGTGAAATCGAGCATTACCGGGCCTTCTTTCCAGCGGCGGCCGTTGCCCACCAGGCAGCGCCAGGTGCAATGGCCGGTTTGCTGCAAGGCCAGTTCCAAGCTACGGTGCGGAGCCACGGGCTCCAGGCAAAACAGCTCGACCTGGCCGCCGGTGGGCCGGCGGGCCAGCAGCCGGGCGCGCACCACGCGGGTGTCGTTGAAAACGAGCAACGCGCCAGCCGGCAACTCGCCGGGCAAATCGCGGAAGTTTTTATCGGTGAGCTGGCCGTGGCGGCTCACCAGGAGTTTGCTGGCAGCGCGGTCGGGGAGGGGTTCCGGCGCAATGCGTTCGGCGGGCAGCGGGTAGGTGAAATCGTGGATGGAAAGCTGGCGTGGGTCGGGATTCATGCCGCAAAGGTCGCAAGCCGGAGCTTACGCTACTTGCGCTGAAACAAGAGCAGGTGCTGCTGCGGCAGCGTCTCAATAGAATCGGCCAGGAACATGCCTACGGCGGTCATTTCCTTGCGGGCCTGCCCAATGCTCATTTTGTGAATACGCTTGATGGGCACATTGGGGTCTTCGGCCCGGTACTCGACCAGCGCCAGCCGCCCGGTACCGGGGCGCAAGGCCCGCCGGATAGCGCGGCCCATCTCGCGTGGGTGGTCAAACTCGTGGTAGGCGTCTACGATGAGCACCAGGTCCACGCTGTCGGCGGGCAGGCCGGGGTTGGAGGTTGTGCCCAGCACCGGGCGCACGTTCGTGACCTTCTGCCGGCGCTTGTTTTCCTGCAGCGCCGCAATCATCTCGGGTTGAATGTCAACGGCCAGTACTTTGCCTTTGGGGACTCTCTTGGCCAATTGGAACGAGAAGAAGCCCGTGCCAGCCCCAATGTCGGCCACCACATCGGTGGGCTTCAGCTTCAGCTCCTGCAGCAATAGGTCGGTGCCTTCTTCCTGGCGGCGGCCCTTGCGCTCCAGCCAGCTGGCGCCTTCGTGGCCCATTACGTGCGCAATCTGGCGGCCCAGGTAATAGGTGCCAATGCCGTTGGGGTCGCGGGGAGGAGCGGTTTCGTAGCCGCTAGTATCGGCTACCAGCATGGCCTGCATGCGCCGCTCGTTGCTCATCGACGGACGGGTTTCGGCCGGTAGCTGCGTGCAGCTTAGCACCAGAACCCCGGCTCCCGTACTTATTCCCACTACGCCCAAAGCCCGTTGCCAGGTAGAAAAACAGTATTTCATACGGTTTGCAAGTAAGCACATCTGGGGTATTCAACAGCAATTTGCCGTGCTGCGTTCAGACAGGGCCCGACTTGAAACAAGCCGAAGCGCAAAGGAAACCACGCTGAAAACCAGCTTTAAAAATCGCCTGACCGAATAAAGTGATTCCAAAGAATCGCCTATTTGCGATTTTTGCCGTAGAAGTGGGCATTCAAGTTTTCTCTTACCCCGCACACCTATGAAGAATCTTTTTCCTCCCTTCGCCAAACTCGTTGCGCTCGCCGCCTGTGCCCTTTCATTGGGTAGCTGCAGCCGCGCTGAGTATGCCATGTTGCCAAAGGGCAGCTCCTACGGCACGACGCGCGTAGCCACGCCCGTGCCCGTTGCCAAGCCCGCAACGGCTGTTGTGTCTGTCGATGAGCCTGTTGTCGGTACTGCCCCGACCGTAACGCAACCCGCTGCCGCTAAGGTAACCGCTAGCGCCCCAGCCGTTAAGGCTACGGTTAAGGTAGCAAGGCCCGCTGTTGCAGTTCAGGCGCCCACGGAGGTTGCGGCTGTTCCGGCTCCCAAGCTGAACCTTGTGCAGCGCATTGCTATGAACAAGGTGATGCACAAGATGGATAAGATGATTCAGAAATCCGGGTCATTTCGCCAGCACGATAACACGGCTTCAACTTCCAAGACGGCAGCCATCAGCGGCAACCTGCGCACGGGCTTGATTTTCCTGCTCGTGGGCTTGCTGATATCGCTCTTCAGCGGCATCAGCGGCATTTTTGGTGTCATCGGCGCCATCTTTGCCATCATCGGTCTGGTGTTCATCATCCTCTGGCTGCTCGACCAAGCGTAAGCTTCGTCAATAACTCCACAAAAAAGCCCCGGTTGCCTTGTGCAGCCGGGGCTTTTTTGTGGGGTTTAACTCAGCTTTTACATCGGGTCAACATCGGCCACGAGGCGGACCTGCTTGAACTCCTTCTGGTCTTTTACCACGTCCATGGCTTCGCAAATCATCTGCTTGGCTTGCTTGAGCACGGTGTGGGCGCGGTCGAGCTTGATGGTGATTTCCTGCAAATAGAAATTGCGAATGCGGAAGATGTAGGGCGCTTCTGGCCCCAGCACGGCGGCGCGTCCCAGCCGGTCAACCAGTTCCTGCGTCAGCAAAATGGCGGCGGCTTCGCCCACATTCTGGTCAATGTGCTTCACCGTCATTTTGATGACGCGCATGAAGGGCGGGTAGCCGTGCTCGTGCCGCTGCACGATTTCGTAGTTGTAGAATTCGATGTAATCGTTGCGGATGACTTTATCGAAAATCACCTGCGTGGGGTCCGAGGTCTGGATGATGACCTTGCCCTTTTTTCCCTTACGTCCGGCCCGGCCGCTCACCTGCACAAACATCTGGTAGGCGCGCTCGTGGGCCCGGAAATCGGGGTAGTGAATGATGCTGTCGGCGTTGATGATGCCCACGAGGCTCACGTTGGCAAAGTCAAGGCCTTTGGTCACCATTTGGGTGCCCACCAGCACGTTGGTGGCTTGTTTCTCGAAATCGGCGATAATGGTCTGGTAGCTATTCTTAGCGCGGGTCGTGTCCAAATCCATCCGCTGGATGTTGGCCTGCGGGAGCATGATTTTGAGGTCGTCCTCAATCTTTTCGGTGCCGAAGCCCTGGGTTTTCACGGCGCGGGAGCCGCAGGCGGGGCACTTGCTCACCATGCTGTCGTGGTAGCCACAGTAGTGGCAGCGCAGCTCGTGGCTGTGCTTGTGGTAGCTCAGGCTCACGGCGCAGTTGGTGCATTTAGGAATCCAGCCGCAGTCCTGGCAGGCCACCACGGGCGCGTAGCCGCGCCGGTTCTGGAACAGAATCACCTGCTCCTTGCGGCCCAACGTGCGCTCCACTTCGCCCAGCAGGTCGGCGGTGAAGTGGTTGTGCATGGTTTTCTGCTCGCGGGCCTTGCGGGTATCTACTAACTCTATTTCGGGCATCCCGGCCTCGCCGAAGCGCTTGGTGAGGCTCACCAGCCCGTAGCGGCCCTGCTTGGCCTGGTAATAGGTTTCGACGGCCGGTGTGGCCGAGCCCAGCAGGGTTTTGGCCCCCTGGAAGTTGGCCATCATCAAAGCCACTTCGCGGGCGTTGTAGCGCGGGGCGGGGTCGTACTGCTTGTAGCTCGATTCGTGCTCCTCGTCAACAATTATTAGCGACAAATTATCAAACGGCAAAAAAACCGCCGAGCGCACGCCCACCACCACCTGGAAACGCCCCGAAAGCACGCCATTCCACACTTCCACTCGCTCGTTATCCGAGAATTTGGAGTGATAAACCCCCAGCCGCGAGCCAAACACGCGCATCAGGCGCGTCACAATCTGGGCCGTGAGGGCGATTTCGGGCAGCAGGTACAGCACCTGCCCGCCGCTTTCCATGGCCTTGCGGATGAGGTCAATATAGATTTCGGTTTTGCCCGCGCCCGTCACGCCGTGCAGCAGCACGATTTCCTTTTCGCCAAAATGGGCCATGATTTCATCCCGCGCCGTAGTCTGGGCTTCGGTGAGGGAGAAATGCATTTGAATGGCTGCCTCGTTTTCGAGCGGGAAGCGCGACACAATCACATCAAACTGCTCCAGCACGCCATTTTTGATGAGCGTATTCACGGCCGAGGCCGAGAGGTGCGGGCTACTGGCCAGGTAGGCTTTTTCGATGCCGTTCTGGTTGGAGTGCTCGTTTTGGTACACCGGCACGCGCTGGAGGTACTTCATCAGCACATCGAGCTGCTTGGGCTTGCTGGTAAGCTGCTCAAACAGCTGCTCCAACGAGGCTTCGGATACGAAATGATGCGCCAGTCGCACCTTCTTCACCACCTTGGGAGCATACTTGTCGGCGGTATGCTCGAAGAGGAAAATCACGTCCTTGTGCATCAGCGACTTGATGACCTTGTGGAAGGACGTGATGCCGAGTAGGTCGCCCACTTCGGTAAAGGTCAGGGCTTTGCCATCTTCCACCACGCCCAGCGCGTCCACAATCAGCTCTTCCTGGGTGGAAAGCGGGTACTCGTTTTCCTCCCGCGAAAAGCCCGGATGCAGCTGAATGCGCGACTCCGAGCTGAGCTTCAGCGCCGAGGGCAGCGCGGCATTAATCACCTCGCCGATGGTGCACATGTAGTAGTCGGCCATCCAGCGAAACAGCTTGAGCTGCGCTTGCGTGACCACCGGCGCATCATCAATAAATTCGAGGATGTACTTGGCCTGATAATCCTTGGGCGCGGTTTCGTGCACGGCCGCCACGATGCAGCTGAGCGTCTTTTTGGCCCCGAACTGCACGATGACGCGCCCGCCAATCACCACGTTGTCATTCAGCTCATACGGCACCCGGTAGGTGTAGAGCCGGGGCAGGGGCAGGGGCAAAATGACATCGGCAAACAGCGTCACCCGGTCGGCCGCGGGCGCGGCTACGGGAGAAATAAAATCAAGCGTAAGACTCAAAACAGGTATAGCGTAGGGGCGGATAGTAAAGATAACAGGGCAGTAGCGCGAACCATAGCGCCGCCGCTACAGCGCCGCCAGCGCATTGGTCACGCTATACACCGGGGCCTGGCAGGCGTAGTTGCGGCACACGTGCACGGCCGTGCGGCCGTCCGTGGGCGTGGGCAAGAGCTTGAGCAGTGGCAACTCCGATGCGGCTTCGGTGCCGGCCAACACGGTATCAAACAAAAAATGCCGGCTAAGTTCTTCGCGGAATTCCTCCGTTGCCGGACCTTGAATGGCGATTTCAGCCCCCGGCCGCAGCAGCGCCGCGTAGAGCGACGCCCAGTTGGCAAGGTGCTGGGGTTCTTTCACCACGAGATGGCGGAGCTGAAGCAGCATTTTGGCCGCCAAGTCGGTGTAGTGGGCTTTTTCGAGGTGGCGGCCCAAGCGGCGCAGGTTGTGCGCCATAATGGAGTTGGAGGCCGGGATTACGTTGTCGAACAACTCCTTTTTGCGGGCGATGAGTGGTTCGGCGCTGCTGTCGGTGTAGAAAAACAGCGTTTCGGTGGGGTCAAAGAAATTGCTCAGCACGTATTCCGTCAGCACTTCGGCCTCGCGCAACCACTTTTCGGCGAAGGTGACTTCGTAGAGGCTAACGTAGGCTTGAATAACCAGCGCATAGTCTTCCAGAAAGCCGCTGATGCTGGCCCGGCCGTCTTTGCACGTCCGGAACAGGCGCGTTCCATCGCGCAGGTTAGCCTCGATGAAACGGGCATTGCGCTCGGCCACCACCAGGAATTCGGGCTCGCCGAAGGCCCGGTAAGCATCCGTCAGGCCTTGCAGCATCAGCGCGTTCCAGCCGGTGAGGACTTTGTCGTCGAGGCCCGGGCGCACGCGGGTGGCGCGCACGGCCATGATTTTCTGCTTCCACCCCGTCACCAGCTCCGGCAGCACGCCGGGGGCCAGCTGGTGGGCGGCAGCAAAGGCTTCGTCGGTTTCGCGGCGGTGCAGAATGTTGCGGCCGTGCTCCCAGTTGCCCACGGCCGTGCAGTTGTAGTAATCGGAAAACAGTGGTTCTTCATCACCCAGAATCTCGCGCAGTTCTTCCTTGGTGAAGACATAAAACTTACCCTCTTCGCCCTCGCTGTCGGCGTCGAGCGACGAGTAAAAGCCGCCTTCATCGTTTGTCAATTCCAGCCGGATAAATTCGATGGTGTCGTACACCGTTTCCCGAAAAAGCTCGTCCTGCGTCAGCTGGAAGGCTTCGCTGTAGAGGCTCACCAGCTGGCCGTTATCATACAGCATCTTCTCAAAATGCGGAGCCAGCCACTCGCCATCCACCGAGTAGCGGGCGAAACCGCCGTGCACCTGGTCATAAATGCCGCCCCAGGCCATTTCGCGCAACGTCAGCACGGCCTGGTCCAGCACCGCCCGGCTGCCGCTGATGGCGTGGGCCCGCAGCAAAAACCGCCAGATGCTGGGCATCGGAAACTTCGGGGCGCGGTTCATGCCGCCGCGCTCGCGGTCGAAGTTTGTGCTCAGGTTGTACACCAAAAGCTTGAATTCGTCGTCGGAAACGCCGGCTGGGCCGGTTTCCGGCGCTACTCCTATGGCTTCCAATGCTGCGTAATCGGCTTCCTGAGCCTCGTTGCGGTTGTGCCCGCCGTACTTGGCAATCTCGCTCTTGCCAATCACCTCCATAAACCGCTCGGCCGACTGCTCCAGCTCAGCGCGGTGCTCACCGGCATAGGCCTGGCCGATATTGGTCAGCAACTTGGTCCAGTTGCCTTGGGGGAAGTAAGTGCCGCCGTAAAAAGGCTTGGCATCAGCCGTCAGAAACACATTCAGCGGCCAGCCTCCCTGCAAACCCATAGCGTGCAGGGCGTCCATGTAAATCTGGTCCACATCGGGCCGTTCCTCGCGGTCAACTTTGATGCACACGAAATGTGCGTTCATCACGGCTGCCACCGCCTCGTTCTCAAACGACTCGCGTTCCATCACGTGGCACCAGTGGCAGGCTGCATAGCCAATGCTCACCAGAATGGGCTTCTGCTCGGCCTGAGCGCGGTTTAACGCCTCCGGTCCCCATGGGTACCAGTCCACGGGGTTGTGGGCGTGCTGTTGCAGGTAAGGACTGGTCTCCTGAGCGAGGCGGTTTGTATGCGAAGCAGTGTGAGCCATATAGAAATGGAGTAGGGGAGGTGCTGAAACACCAAACCCGGCGAAAAAGGCCGGGCTTGGAAAATAAATAACGCAACTCGCCGGATTTCAGCGGCCTTTCGTTCGGCGCTAAGCTGACTTTTTAGGCGTTTTGGATTTAGCAGCCGGTGTAGCAGCCGTCTTAGCTGGTTTATCAGACTTAGCTACTGCTTTTTTTGGCGCAGCTGGTTTCGGGGCAGTTGCTTTCGGAGCCGCCTTTTTGGGAGCTGTCTTAACTACTGCAGCTACCGGCTTTTCTGCTTCTGGAGCAGCCGGCTTTTGAGCCGGCTTAGCTGCCTTTTTAGCTGGTATCGGCTTAACTACAGCTGCCGGGGGAGTTTGCGTGATGGCAACCGGAACTTGTGGTTCAGGCATAGCCGGAGCCGCAACGGCCTTTGGTTTCGCTGCTGCCTTGCGCTTCGGTGGTGGCGTTGCACTAGGCGTAGGTGCCGTCGCCTCTGGTGCGCCCGGTACTGTGGCCGCCGGTGCTATAGCTGCTTTAACCGTCTTAGCTTTTGGAGCGGCCTTCTTGGTTACAGCATCCTTTGCCTTTGCCGCTTTGGTTTCGGTTGCGGAAGCTTTCGGTTCAGGAGTCTGCGCCACCAGCGAAGCCGATGTACCCGTCATGCGACCGGCCGCCACTTGCGTGCGAACAACCGTAGGGTCAACCACAGGAATTACCGGCGTGTCAATGTCCGGCTTCTGCGCACGGCCGCCAATGGCCGCCCGTCGCTTACGTCCCGTCTGCTTGGCCGGAGCTGGCTGTGCAGCGGAAGGGGCAACTGCGTCGGCTGTTTCTATTGAAATGGCGGCCGTAGCCTGCCCACCTACCGGCAGCGCAGCTACCAGCTCCTGCAGTCGTTGGGTATTTTCGCGCCGGTTCTCAAGCGGTAGTTCCGATGAATTTGGACCGGAAAGTTGCTCTGCACTGGCAATTGGCAAAGGCTGATTTGTATCGGCCTCGGCTGCATTCATCGCAATGCTACCTATAGCATTGGCATCAGCGGCTTGTTTCCGGGCCTTCTTCTTGTTCCTATTGCGGCTGTTGCGAGAAGGAATAACAGGCGCTACCAAATCTGCGTCGGGGCTATTGGTTACCACCGCCGGAGCAGCTATCGTCGCGTCAAAATCAATCAGCGTCGGTGCTTCAGCATCAACAGTTGGCAACTCAGTATCAGGCGTTGCTTCTACCACTGGAGCCGCAAATAATGCCACGCGCGGCATCCGGCCCGGCTCATTGCGCCGCCCACCGCGTTTCACCGGCTGTGATTTGGTGATAACGCTGGATTTCTGCGTCTCCGGGCGAACACCCTGTTCATCGGGCAAGGCGCCAGCCGCTGCTTCCAAAGTCGCTTCCGCTGCTGGCAACTGGCTTTCATCCACACCCAATTCGGCAGCAAGGCGCAGCGCGTGCTTGCGGGCCGTGCGCTTGGCCCCACCCCGCGAGCGCCGCTTTTTCTTGCGAACAGGCTCCTCTCCGAGGCCGTTCGCATCCTGCGCAAAAACCGGAGCGCCCACAGTTGCCTCAGGCGCAGCGGCTACGGGAGTCAATTCCGCTTGTGGTGCATCGCCAACAGCCAGGAAAGGCTGCTGCGCAAATTCATCTGCTTCCCCAAAACTTGCGGCCTGGAATGCCTCCGTTTCGTTGGGCGAGGCCACCTGGCCTTTGCCGCGGCCATCGCGCCGTCCGCGCTCAGGCCGGCCCGTGCGCCCTGCCCGCTGCGCCCGGAACTCTTCCGGCGATAGGCGGGGTGGGCGGCTGGTATCAGCGCTGCTGCTTGTTTGCTCAGGTATTACCGCCTCATTAACTGGGGCAACGCGCGTCGCTGCTGAAACCTCAGCGCCTTCGCCAATATCAATCCGCTCTTCGTCGTCCTCCAAATCTTCAGCTGCCAGCGGAGGTTGCACTGGTTCCGGGAGCGCCGCAATGCGCGCCCGCACCGTGCGCAGCTCATCGGCCACATCTACCTTGCGCAGGCTCAGTTGCTCCAGCTTTTCGCGGGTGCTTTCCAGAAACTGCCGGTGCTCGGGCGCGCCCTCGTGCAACGGCCGGTGGCCCAGCGACTGCCGCACCGCCGCCCATTCCTTGCGGAAACGGCCAAAATCAGCATCGAAATACGCCCGGGCAAACTTCTCCCAGATATAATCCTCGGCCACTTCCGAGGGATGCAGCATATCTGCCGCATAAAAGCGGTAATCGCGCAAATCGTCCACCAGCAGCTCGTAAGCCGGAAAATACGCCACGCCCGGCAGCAAGTCGCTCACAATGTGCGTAGCCAGCCGTAGCACCGACTTGCTCACCGCATTCAGCTGCAAGGTGTCTTTTAAATGCCGTACCGGGCTCACCGTCAGTACAAAACGCAAATCGGGATTGATGCGTCGCAGATAAGCGTGCGTTTCGGCCAGCGCATTGATGATTTCGTCCGGCGTCAGCAATTCGCGCACGAACAAGTCGCTCGGCTGCTTGTGACAATTGCTCACCAACTCACCGGTTTCACGCAGGCGGTAGGCCCAAGCCGTTCCCAGCGTCAGCATCACCACGTCCGTATTGCGCAGGAACTCGCCCGTTTGCCGCACCACTTCCTGAATGTACTGGAGCAACTCCACCGGCGAATCGGCTCCGATGCTGCCGTGCAGGTCGTAGCTCTGCCAACGTCCACGCGCCTGCACCAAATGCCGCTGCCAGTCCATTTCTTCGCCCGCCGCGGCGCGCAGCAACCGGGCCAGCGCCAAGGGCTGGAACACCGTGCCAAACGGATTCACCCGCGCCTCTACCTTATTGGCCACCAGGCGCGCCCCAATGCTGTCGGCAAAGCAGGAGCCCATGGTGAGCACCCGCGCCGTGCGCGCCAGCTGGCCGACGGCCGGGGCAATTGTCAATTCAGTTCTAAACATTAAAGCAAAAATAGCCCGTAACCGGGCTATAGCCCGAAAACCGGAATAAAAAAAGCCCCGCCTGCAGGCGGGGCTTTTTCAATCTGGCAGAGAAACCGAGACTACTCGGCTACAACGCGGAAGTTAATCGTGTGCTTCACTTCCTTGTGCAGGTTAGCCGTTGCAGTGTAGTCGCCAGCCGAAGCAGGCTCCTGGTCAAACGACAAACGCTTGCGGTCGATGTCCACACCTTTAGCTTTCAGCGCGTCGGCCAATTGTAGGGTGGTTACGCGACCGAAGATTTTGCCGCTCTCGCCCACCTTGGCGGGGATTTCCAGCACCATGCCACCAACCTGGTCGGCAATAGCCTGAGCGTCACCTTTGATTTTGTCGGCTTTGTGAGCGGCTTGACGCACGTTCTCGGCCGTGATTTTCTTGTTCGTCTTGTCGGCCAGCATGGCCAGACCCTGCGGCAACAGGAAGTTGCGACCGTAGCCCGATTTCACGGTCACGATGTCGTTCTTGTACCCGAGGCCCTTAACGTCGTCTTTGAGGATAATTTCCATGTCTTGATTAAGATGTGAAAGCTGAAAGCGTAGAATCCGGAGCAAGCAAATGCTCGCTCAAATCCTCGGCCCTCAGTTCTCAGGTCTAAGGTCTATTTCAGGGCGTCGGCTACGTACGGCATCAGAGCCAAGTGGCGGGCCTTTGCGATGGCCTGGGTCACTTTGCGCTGGAATTTCAGGCTGGTGCCGGTGAGACGACGGGGCAGCACGCGGCCCTGCTCGTTCACAAACTTCAGCAGGAAGTTCGGGTCTTTGTAGTCCACGTACTTAATGCCGTTCTTCTTGAAGCGGCAGTATTTCTTACGGGTGTCCTGCGGCTTGTTCATAGCCGACCGGTCGTTGTTGCGGTTGAATGCGGGAGATGCCATGTCGTTGCTAAATTATTGGGCTACGGCTTCGGTTTCTTTGGCAGCCTTCTGCTGGTTCATTTCGCCGTTGCGGCGGCGGGCGTTGTACTCCACAGCGTGCTTATCGAGCACGGTCGTGAGGAAACGGATGATGCGCTCGTCGCGGCGGAAAGCCAGTTCGAGCACGTCCACGATGTTGCCTTCGCCAGTGTAAGACAGGCAGAAGTAGTAGCCTGTGCTTTTCTTTTGAATCGGGTAAGCCAGCTTGCGCAGGCCCCAGGCTTCGGTGGATAAAAGGGCGGCGCTATTTTCCTTAAGCACCTGAGTGAACTTCTCGACCGTTTCTTGCACCTGGCTCTCGTTCAATACGGGAGTCACGATGAAGACCGTCTCGTAATTTCTTTGTTCCATTACGATGGGGGTGAATGGGGGTGAAAAAAATGATTGGGGCGCAAAGGTACTGACTTTCCGGCACATTGCCAAGACCGATGTATTCATCTACTCGAATTGCCGACCTATCCACAGCGCGCTCAGCTTAGCTATAAAACATAGGTGCCGGTGGCTACGGTCGGTGTTACTTATATATTAAGGAGTAGGAGCGAGGTAAAAAGCGGTGAATCTGATTCGATGCCAAACCAAAGATTTCAACCAAAATCCCCGGCGTAAGCCAACAAAAGATGCTCGCGGTAGTTCCGATTTAGGGCTTTAAAAATCACCGCATAACCAGTAGTAGCCAGCCGTTTTTCGCTGCTCTTTTAGCTCCCTTATTCGCCATCCCGCATTGTCTGCTTGGCCTGCAAAAGCCCGCAAAAGGGCCAATCCAAACGGTTGCCAATGCCCGGAAATTGTATTTCAGTTTTTGCCGCCTACGATTCCTGACCTACATTTGTGGCCTTGAAATGCCCTAGCGTTTCGTTTTACCGTCTATTTTCTTATGAATAGCATTCGACTCCGTTCCTTACCTCATCTGTTGCTGGCGCTAGTGCTCACGTTTGCCGGCATCCAGCAGGCTTCGGCCCAAGACGCTGCCGCCGTGAAAAAAGAAGGGGTAGCTCCTGATGCCACGGCTGCCGCTACGCCCGCAACCGCTGCTGCGCCGGCCGCTGGTGGTGGTGACGCGGCCGCCATCGCTGCCGGCGATGCCCTTTTCAAAGGCAACTGCGCCCAGTGCCACGCCGTGAATGAGCAGGTAGTGGGCCCTGCCCTTGGTGGCATCACCAAGCGCCGCCCCATCTCCTGGATTTTGCCTTGGGTAAAGAACTCCAGCAAAGTAGTAGCCAGCGGCGATGAGTACGCCGTAGCTCTCTTCAACAAGTTCAACAAGCAGCAGATGCCCTCCTTCGCCCTCTCGGACAAGGAAGTGACTTCGATTGTAGCTTATATCACTTCGCAAGAAGGCGCTACCAAGCCTGCTGCCGCAACTGATGGCGGTGTAACGGCTGAAAATGCTGGTGCCGCAGGCGCTGGCGGTGCCGAAGCTGGTGCTGGCAAATATGTTGACATCCTGCTGATTGTCCTCGTAGTAGTCCTGATTGTACTGGTGGTGACGCTCGTTATCATTGGTAACCTGATGAAAGATGTGCTCCGTGGCCGCAAGGACCTCGACGGCCGCGACATCGAAATTCTGGAGCAGCGCTTCGACTGGGGCAAGTTTTACCGCTCGCCTGTGCTGCGCGGTATTGTAGGTGTCGTTTTCGCCCTCGTTTTACTTTATGAAGGCGTGCAAAGCGTAATGGCCGTTGGCCTGAACCAGGGCTACCAGCCCACGCAGCCCATTGCTTTCTCGCACAAGCTGCACGCCGGCACCAACCAGATTAACTGCGCCTACTGCCACACCTCGGTGTACAAGAGCAAGTCGGCCAACATTCCTTCGGCAAACATCTGTATGAACTGCCACTCGCAGGTAAAGACGGAATCGCCCGAAATCAAGAAAATCTACCGCGCCATCGAGCGCAAGCAGCCAATTCAGTGGGTTCGCATTCACAACCTGCCTGACCTGGCTTACTTCAACCACTCGCAGCACACCCAGGTGGCTGGCCTCCAGTGCCAGACCTGCCACGGCCCCATCCAGAACATGGAAGTGGTGTACCAGTATTCGGCCCTCACCATGGGCTGGTGCATCAACTGCCACCGCGAGATGCCCCTCAACACGAAGGATAACAAGTACTACGACAACCTCGTGAAGCTGCACGACTCGAAAAACGCCGGTGCTCCCTTCACCGTGTCGTCGAACGGCGGCACCGAATGCTCGAAGTGCCACTACTAATATTAAGCTGATTTCAGTAGGGAGTACTGGGTAGTCAGTATTCTAACCTGCTCGTTGTTAACTACTGACTACCCAATACTGATTACTGATTACCCTCCCAAATGAAGTACTGGAAAGGAATTGAGGAACTGGAAAGCGCCCCGGAGTTCATGCAATCGGCCTTCGCCGAGTTCATGCCGGTTAAGGAAAGCCACGAGAGCAAGGACGATACTTCGGCTCCTCGTCGCGACTTTCTGAAGCTTATGGGTTTTGGCGTAGGTGCTGCCATGCTTGCCTCGTGCGAAACGCCCGTGGTGAAAGCCATTCCGTACCTGAACAAGCCCGAGGAAATTGACCCGCTCATTTCCAACTTCTACGCTTCCACCTACTTCACCGGCTCGGATTACAACGCCGTACTAGTGAAGTCCCGCGAAGGCCGGCCGATTAAGCTGGAAGGCAATCCCGAGTCGCCCATCACCAAAGGCGGCCTGTCGGCCCGCGCTCAAGCCGCTGTGCTGAGCCTGTACGACGGTGGCCGTTTGCAGCATTTCGCCATTAAAGGCCAAAAGGCTGAGGTGAAGCAGGTTGACCAGGAAATTCGCACGAAGCTGGCGGGCACTACGGGCCGCATCGCCATCGTGTCGCACACGATTATCAGCCCGAGCACGAAGAAGGCTATTGCTGAATTCGCCGCCCGCTACCCCAACACCACCCACGTAATGTATGACGCGCAGTCGGCTACCGGCCTGCTGCAAGCCAACGGCGGCGTGGTTCCCGGTTACGATTTCAGCAAGGCTAACGTCATCGTGAGTCTCGGCGCCGATTTCCTCGGTACCTGGATTTCGCCCGTGGAATACGCCAAGCAGTACGTGGTAAACCGCAAGGTGAGCACGGACAAGCGCACCATGTCGCGCCACTTCCAGTTCGAAACCATCATGTCGCTCACCGGCTCCAACGCCGATGTGCGCGTGCCGGTGAAGCCTTCGGAAGAAGGTGCCGTAGCCCTCGCACTGTATAACGCCGTGGTAAGCGGTGGCAGCGTACCGACCTCCGCTCCTTATGGCAAGCAGCTGGCCATCGCCGCTGCTGAGCTGAAAGCAAGTGGTAGCACCGGCCTCGTGGTTTCGGGTTCGAATGACCCGGCTGTACAGTCGCTGGTAACTGCTATCAACCAAGCTCTTGGCAATGCCGGCACCACCATCAGTGCTGCCTCGAGCAACGTGCGCCAGGGCGATGATGCCCGCATGGCTGCGCTGATAAACGACATGAACAACGGCAGCGTAGGCGCCGTTATTTTCTACAATGCCAACCCGGTGTTCAACCACCCGATGGGCGAAAAAGTGAAGTCGGGCATCGCCAAAGTGCCGCTGACTATTTCGCTCAACGACCGTTTGGATGAAACCGGCAGCCTCTGCCAGTATGCTGCTCCCGACAACCATTGGCTGGAATCGTGGAACGACTTTGAACCCAAAGCCGGCTACCTCAGCTTGTCGCAGCCGGTGATTACCCCGCTGTTCACCACGCGCCAGGCTCAGGAAAGCCTGCTGCATTGGGCTGGCAACAACACGACTTACTACCACTTCCTGCGTGCCAACTGGCGCGGTATCACCCCCACGGACGCGGCTTGGGACAAAGTTGTGCACGATGGTGTGGCCATGGGTACTGCCTTGCCTGCCGCTCCAGCCATGACGGCCATGAGCGCCGCCGCCGCTGCCTCGCAGCTGAGCGGTGCCGCCAAGCCGAACGGTGTTGAGCTTGCTCTCTACGAGAAAGTGGGCCTGAGTGCCGATGGTTGCGGTGCCAACAACCCCTTCCTGCAGGAACTGCCCGACCCGATTTCGAAAGCAACCTGGGGCAACTACGTAGCCGTACCCCGCGCTATGGCCGTTGCCAACAAATGGGAGCAGGGCGACGTCGTGAAAGTGACTGCCAACGGTCACAGCATCGAGTTGCCCGTGCTGATTCAGCCCGGCCAGACCAATGGCACGGTGAGCATCGCCCTCGGCTACGGCCGTACGATGGCTGGCAAAGCCGGCGACAAAGTGGGGGAGAACGCTGCTCCGCTCGCCATGACAGCTAACGGCATTCAGTACATGAATGTGGTGACGCTGGAGAAGACGAGCGCAACCTCGCCCATCGCGCAGACCCAGACGCACCAGACGCTGATGGACCGCCGCCCGGTAGTGCAGGAAAACACCCTGGCTAACTACAAAAAGAACCCCAAGGAAGTAACGGAGTACGAGAAAATCGCTACACCTGACGGTTTGGAGGCTCCCAGCAAAGTATCGCTGTGGCAGGACTACCAGTACAACAACCACCACTGGGGCATGGCCGTGGACCTCAACTCGTGCATTGGCTGCGGCTCGTGCGTGATTGGATGCCAGACCGAAAATAATACTGCCGTTGTAGGTAAGCAGCAGGTTATCAACCGCCGCGAGATGCACTGGATGCGCATCGACCGCTACTACAGCTCGGATGCGCACAAGAGCGACTTCGAAAGCAAAGGCAAAGTAGGGACCTACGCTGCTATGGAAGACCCGTCGGAAAATCCGCAGGTTATCTTCCAGCCGATGATGTGCCAGCAGTGCAACCACGCGCCTTGCGAAACGGTGTGTCCGGTATTGGCTACCACGCACAGCTCGGAAGGTCTCAACCAGATGACCTACAACCGTTGCATCGGCACGCGCTACTGCGCTAACAACTGCCCGTATAAAGTGCGTCGCTTCAACTGGTTCTCGTACTACTCGAACGAGAAGTTCGAAATCGTGAACGGCCACATGTTTACCGACCTCGGCCGCATGGTGCTGAACCCGGATGTAACGGTGCGTGCCCGCGGTGTGATGGAGAAATGCTCGTTCTGCGTGCAGCGCATTCAGCTCGGCAAACTCGAAGCCAAGAAGCAGAAGCGTCGTCCGATTGATGGCGAGATTGTAACTGCCTGCGCCCAGTCGTGCCCCACCGAAGCCATCGTGTTCGGTGATATGAAAGACCCCAACAGCCGTATCAGCAAGCTCCTGCGTCGTGAAGACGGCGAGCGCGCCTTCCACTCGCTCGACTCCATCAACGTGCAGCCGAACGTGACGTACCTGACGAAGATTCGGAACTCCGAGTCGGAGTTCTTCGGCAAAGAAGCTTAAGAAAACGCTTAATCTATATCAACTATGCAGCACGTATCAGCCGTACGCGAGCCGCTCGTAACTGGCGGTAAGACGTTACACGACGTAACGCAAGACATCTGCTATCAGGTCGAAGCCAAGCCCAACCTCCGTTGGATGGCTGCTCTGAGCGTGGCGCTGTTCTTTCTGGGGGTGTTCTTCTACTCCGTATACCGCACCGTATGGTACGGCATTGGCGAGTGGGGCCTGAACAAAACCGTGAACTGGGCCTGGGACATCACCAACTTCGTGTGGTGGGTAGGTATCGGCCACGCCGGTACGCTGATTTCGGCAGTACTGCTGCTGTTCCGTCAGAAGTGGCGGAGCTCCATTAACCGCGCGGCCGAAGCTATGACCATCTTCGCCGTAATCTGCGCCGCCATGTTCCCGGTATTGCACATGGGCCGTCCGTGGCTGGCATTCTACGTTTTCCCGCTGCAAAACACGCTAGGTTCGCTGTGGGCGAACTTCAATTCGCCGCTGCTCTGGGACGTATTCGCCATCTCGACCTACTTTACGGTGTCGCTGGTGTTCTGGTACATCGGTCTGATTCCCGATTTCGCCACCATCCGTGACCGTGCCAAAGGCCCTATTGCTCGTTTCAGCTATTCCATGCTGAGCTTTGGTTGGAAAGGCTCGGCCAAAGCCTGGTCGCGCTACGAAACGGTTTCGCTGATTCTGGCTGGTGTTTCAACCCCGCTCGTACTCTCGGTACACACCATTGTATCGATGGACTTTGCCACCTCGGTAGTACCCGGCTGGCACACCACTATCTTCCCGCCCTACTTCGTGGCAGGTGCTATCTTCTCGGGCTTCGCCATGGTGCTTACCCTGATGTTGATTACCCGCGTGGTATTCCGCCTAGAAGACTACATCACGCTGGAGCACATCGCCCTAATGAACAAAATCATGATGGTAACCGGCTCCATCGTGGGTGTGGCTTACATCACGGAGTTCTTCATCGCTTGGTACTCGCAGGTTGAGTTTGAGCAGTATGCCTTCATCAACCGTGCTACCGGTCCTTACTGGTGGGCTTACGCCTCGATGATGACCTGCAACGTGATTACGCCGCAGCTGGTGTGGTTCCGTCGCGTGCGCTACAGCATTCCGCTCACGTTCATCCTGTCCATCATCGTGAACATCGGTATGTGGTTCGAGCGCTTCGTAATCATCGTGACTTCGCTGCACCGCGACTACCTGCCTTCGAGCTGGGCCATGTTCTCGCCTTCGATTATTGACATCGGCCTGTACGTTGGTACGCTGGGCCTGTTCTTCACGCTGTTCCTGCTCTTCGCCAAGTTCTTCCCCGTGATTAACATGGCCGAAGTGAAAACCATCCTGAAGTACACCGTTGATAACGGCCCGACTTACAACCCCGAGAAGGCTCATGCCGCTCACGCTCATCAACCCGCCATCCACGGGGCTCCTGTTTCGGCTCCCGTAACTTACAACCAGCATGACTAAGCGCTTCGCCCTTGGCATCTTCGAAGACGAGGATGTACTGCTGCACGCCGTTGAGAACGTGCGCGCCGCCGGCGTGAAAATCCACGACGTGTTTTCGCCTTATCCTGTTCACGGGATTGATGATGCCCTCGGCATCGAACGCTCGCGCCTACCTATCGCCGCCTTCTTCTTTGGCATGACGGGCCTGGCCTTCGCGCTGTGGATGCAGATTTACATGCTCGGTTTCGACTGGCCGATGATTATCGGTGGCAAGCCGCACATCTCGTTGCCGGCTTTCGTGCCGGTTGCCTTCGAGTTGACGGTGTTTTTTACCTGCCACGGCATGGCCATCACCTTCTTCACGATTACGGGTCTGTATCCGCGCTTTAAGGTGCCGGTTATGGATGTACGCGCCACCGACGACAAGTTCGTAATGGCCATCGAACTGGATGAAACCAGCTCGCAATTTCCCCGGCTGACCCAGCTGCTGCGCGACAACGGCGCTTCGGAAGTCAACCAAAAAGAAATGACCAACAACTAATGACGCATCCGCTGACCCTGAGCCTGCGCGTTTCGGCGCTGCTGCTGTCCCTGGGACTGGCCACCACGGCCTGCACCCACGACGGAAACGACCCCGGCGTAGAATACGCCCCGGAGATGTACGAATCCATCCCCTACGAGCCGTTGCGCCAAACCACGTTTAACACCGTGAATTCGTTCGGCATCAATGAGCGCACCCCCGCCAACGGTACCATTCCCCGCGGCAAACTCAGCTATTTCGACCACATCCCTAAGGACAGTGTGCGGATTGCTGAGCGGGTACTGCATAACCCGTTCCCCTACACCAAGGCTAACCTGGAAGAAGGCAAAGTGCTTTACACGCGCATTTGCCAGCATTGTCACGGTGAGGCCGGCGATGGACAAGGCCCGGTTGGAAAGATTTTCAAAGGTGTGCCGAACTACTCGACGGGTGCCTACAAGACGATGAACGATGGTCATATCTACCACGTCATCGAATGGGGCCGCAACCGTATGATGCCTCACGGCTCGCAGGTGAACCCCGAAGAGCGTTGGAAAATTGCCATGTATGTGCACGTGTTGCAACGTGGCGAAGGCCCCGATGCACTCAGCAAGCTGATTGCTAAAGGCCCGACCAATACGGTAACCAGCGACTCTACTGAAACCAAAGACGCCACCAACACTGCTCCAGTCGGTCAGGCTCAAGCCAACACCGGTTCAGAAACCCCGGGCGAAGGCAAAACCAAAGCAACTAACGGCAACGCCCACTAACGCACTATGGCAACTCTGACGCACCACGAAAGCGCCACGGCTGAACAGCTCGTCGTTACGGATGGCGCCCGTAAAACCTTTATTGCCATCATCGTTACCGGTGTGGTTGTACTAATTCTCGGCATCCTAGCCCAAGTATTGGGTTGGGGTGCTGCTGAGCACAGCGAAGCTGCTGGTCATGCGGCCGCTGCACATGGTGCTGCTCACGAAGAAGGCCACTCCGTGCTGATTAAGCGCGTGATTGTGAGCCTCTGGCACAGCAACCTGTTTTTCCTTGGCGTATCCACCGTTGGTACGGTGTTTATGGCCATCAATTACGTAGCCTACGCCGGCTGGTCGGTAATGGTGAAGCGCATTTCTGAAGCCCTCAGCGCCTGGGTTATTCCGGGCGGCGTGATTATGCTCATCGTTTTTCTGGTTGGTCGTCATGACATTTTCCACTGGACCCACGAGGGTATCATGGACAAGAATAGCCCGAACTACGATGCCATCATTGCCGGTAAGAGCGGTTTCCTGAACCTGCCTTTCTACCTTATCCGCACTATCGTTTACCTCGCCATATGGGCTTACTTCAGCTGGAAGCTGCGTCAGCTGTCCTTGCAGGAAGACCTGAACGGTGGCACGGTTTGGTTCCACAAGAGCATCAATGCTTCGGCTCTGTTCCTGGTGTTGTACGCTGTAAGCTCGTCGATGTCCGCCTGGGACTGGGTGATGTCGGTTGACACGCACTGGTTCAGCACTATGTTCGGCTGGTACGTCTTTGCTTCGTGGTGGGTGTCCGGCATCGCTGCTATCGCACTGGCTGCTATCTTCCTGAAACAAGCAGGTTACCTCCGGGCTTTGAACGCCAGCCACATCCACGATTTGGGCAAGCTGATGTTCGGTTTCAGCATCTTTTGGACTTACGTATGGTTCGCCCAGTTCATGCTGATTTGGTACGCCAACCTTCCTGAAGAAGCAGTATACTTCAACCAGCGCTTGGGTGGCTTTGAAGGCCGCTACACTTTCCTGTTCTTCTTCAACATTGCCATCAACTTCGTCTTCCCCTTCCTGGGTTTGATGACGCGCGATGCCAAGCGTCAGATGATTATCATGAAAATCGTGGCCATTGCCATTCTCTGCGGTCACTGGTCCGACTTCTACCTGATGCTCATGCCGGGCACTTTGCGTGGGGATAATGGGTTCCTGATTGAGATTGGCATTGCTGCCATTTTTCTCGGCGCTTTCCTGATTTTGTTCACGCGCCGTTTGGCTTCTGCTTCCCTGGTTCCGGTCAATCACCCGTTCCTCGACGAGAGCATTCACCACACTACCTAGACTTTAGATTGAAGAACTGAGCGTAAGCTGTTAAATAAACTTGCGCTCAGTTCTTAATACTTAGTACTCCATACTAAAACTCAATGACTGCTCTTACCATTTTGCTGGTGTTGGTGCTGCTGTTGGTCGTATTCGGCCTGCTGTTTCGCCTGCAGATTTTTACCTCTATTTTCTCGGGGACTTTCACCCGCGACATTGGCATGAGCAATAGCGTTAACGCTATTCTAATGCTGGTTTTCCTCGTTGGCGGTGGCGCATGGTTTGCCTACTCTTTCGTTGAGAACTTCAACAAGATGAACCCGCCCATTGCTTCGGTGCACGGCCACCAGATGGAGCGGATGTTCTGGATTACGATGGCAGTGATTGGCGTGGCGTTCGCTATTACCCAAACCCTGCTGTTTGTTTATTCTTATAAGTACCAGCACAAGGACGGCCGTCGCGCTTACTTCTTCGCGCATAACAACACGATTGAAGTTATCTGGACGATTATCCCGGCCATCGTAATGGCTTCGCTGATTTTCGCCGGCTGGAAAGCTTGGACCCGCATCACCGGTCCTGCTCCGAAGAACTCAGTAGTCGTTGAGGTAATGGGCAAGCAGTTCAACTGGTTGGTGCGTTACCCCGGCCGCGACATGAAGCTTGGAGTAATTAACTACCGCATGATTGATGCTGTGAACGAGTGGGGTTTCGACCTGAGCGACAAGTCTTCGCTAGATGACTTCACAACCAACGAAATCCACGTTCCCAAAGGCGTTCCGGTGCTGATTAAGATTCGCTCGCGCGACGTTCTGCATGCAGTTTACATGCCGCACTTCCGTGTGCAGATGTATGCTGTACCAGGTATGCCAACCCGTTTCTGGTTCACGCCGACTACCTCGACTGACGAGATGCGCGCCAAACTGGGCAACCCCAAGTTCAACTATGAGTTGGCTTGCAACCAGGTTTGCGGCGGTAGCCACTTTGCTATGAAAGCCACCGTGATTGTGGACGAGCCGGACGATTACCAGAACTGGTATGCGGCTCAGCAGTCATTCGCTCAGAAGAACCCAGATGTGCTGGCTGCTTTCAAACAGAAGGCCAAAACGATGGTTACCCCCGTAGCCGCCGCACCTCAGGAAAAAGAAGCGGCTCCCGTGCCTTTGGCTGCTTCTTACTAATAACTACTAACGGTATTCCGCTATGTCAGACATGACACCCAAACCCAATCTTTCTCCGGGCGTGCAAACGCAAGGCGGTATTGGTTCCGCTCCGGTGCCGGCTACCGAGCACGGTGACCACCTGCACCACGATGACCACGACCACGAGCACCACGACCAGCATTGGCTGTGGAAGTACGTGTTCAGCCAGGACCACAAGCAGATTGCCAAGCAATTCCTGATTACGGGTATGTTCTGGGCCATCCTAGGTGGTACCCTGTCCAGCTTGTTCCGTTTGCAACTCGGTTGGCCTGAGGGCACGATGGAGTGGCTGAAGCCAGTCCTCGGCGGTTGGATTCAGGCAGGTAAGCTGAATCCCGAATTCTACCTCGCGCTGGTTACAATGCACGGTACCATCATGGTATTCTTCGTGCTGACGGCTGGTTTGAGCGGTACATTCTCGAACTTCCTTATTCCGCTGCAAGTGGGTGCCCGCGACATGGCTTCGGGCTTTATGAACATGCTCTCGTACTGGTTCTTCTTCCTGTCGAGCGTTATCATGTTCTCCTCGCTGTTTATTGAAACTGGTCCGGCTGCAGCTGGCTGGACAATTTACCCGCCGCTGAGCGCACTGCCGCAAGCCATCCCCGGCTCCGGTACTGGCATGACGCTGTGGTTGGTGAGTATGGTGTTCTTCATCGTATCGCAGCTACTGGGTGGTGTAAACTATGTGACGACGGTTATCAACCTGCGTACCCGTGGTATGAGCATGAGCAAATTGCCGCTCACCATCTGGGCCTTCTTCCTGACGGCTATTCTGGGTATCCTATCGTTCCCGGTTCTGTTCTCCGCGGCTTTGTTGCTGGTGTTCGACCGTTCGTTTGGCACGTCGTTCTTCCTGTCGGATATCTACATTGCTGGCCAAGCACTGAGCAATCAAGGCGGTTCGCCGGTATTGTTCCAGCACTTGTTCTGGTTCCTGGGTCACCCCGAGGTATACATTGTAATTATGCCTGCAATGGGTATGGTATCGGAAATTCTGTCGACCAATGCCCGCAAGCCCATCTTCGGCTACCGCGCCATGATTGGCTCGCTGATTGGCATCTCGCTGTTGTCGTTCGTCGTGTGGGCTCACCACATGTTCGTAACGGGCATGAACCCCTTCCTGGGCTCGGTCTTCATGTTCCTGACACTGATTATTGCCGTGCCTTCGGGCGTGAAAGTATTCAACTGGCTGGCCACGCTGTGGCGCGGTAACATTCGTTTCACGGCTGCTATGCTGTTCTCCATCGGCTTTGTGTCGTTGTTCATCTCGGGTGGTCTGACGGGTATTATCCTCGGCAACGCTACGCTCGATATCCAGATGCACAACACTTACTTCGTGGTGGCTCACTTCCACTTGGTAATGGGTAGCTCGGCATTCTTCGGTCTGTTTGCCGGGGTTTACCACTGGTTCCCGAAGATGTTCGGCCGGATGATGGACGAGAAATTGGGTTACATCCACTTCTGGTTGACGTTCTGCGGCGTGTATCTGGTGTTCATGCCAATGCACTACGTAGGTATCGCTGGTTTCCCCCGTCGTTACTATGCTTGGACTGGCTTTGATGCTTTCTCGCAGTTTGCCGACATGAACAAGTTCATCTCGATTGCGGCCATCATCGCCTTCCTCGGTCAGTTCATCTTCATCTTCAACTTCTTCTACAGCATCTTCCGCGGCCGTCGTGCTACCCAGAACCCTTGGAACTCGACCACGCTGGAGTGGACTACGCCGGTTGAGCCCGGCCACGGCAACTGGCCCGGCGAGATTCCGGCCGTTTACCGCTGGCCCTACGACTACAGCAAGCCCGGCTCGGATGTGGACTTCATTCCCCAGAACGTGCCGTACTCGCAAACGCAGGCGTCGAACTTGCCCTACGAGCAAGAACTGGCTGACTAGTTGAAAACGCCTTGATTAGCCAAATCATTTGGTAAAGTCCCGAAGCGGGCCGCCTAACCGGCGGCCCGTTTTTGTTTCACGGCTTTTGCTTATCTATTTCAATCTTATGTGCTGATGCTGCCCCCGTATATATATGCCGCGGCCGCATGAGCACCGGTTATCATGGAAAATGTTCATCTGAAACCTGCTGTTCGGCGCTTCCGCTTTGTTGGGATTCTCACGGTTATAAGCGTCTACCTCTTGATTTTGGTGGGGGGCGTGGTGCGCAGTACCGGTAGTGGTATGGGCTGCCCCGATTGGCCCAAATGCTTCGGTAGTTGGGTTCCCCCAACCAAAGCCAGCCAGCTACCGGCCAATTACAAAGAAATCTATACTGCGCAACGGGTGGCCAAAAACCAGAAGCTGGCCCGTACATTGCAGCGAATGGGCTTCGCTCAGGTTGCAGGAAGCATATTCGCGCATCCTACCCAATACATCGAAACGGATTTTAACCCGGTAAAAACCTGGATTGAATATGTGAATCGATTGTTGGGTGCCCTGATTGGGGTATTTGTTTTTCTTACGGTTGTATTCGCCTTGCCGTACTGGCGGCAGGACCGGCCCATATTTTGGTTGGCTTTTGCCTCGTTTCTGCTGACGGGGGGGCAGGGCTACCTGGGGTCGCTGGTAGTCTCTACCAATTTGCTGCCCGTGATGGTAACGGTGCATATGGCGCTGGCGCTGGTAATCGTGGCATTGCTGCTGTATGCGGTTGACCGCGCGCGGTGGGGGCAGGGCAATGTTGTATCGAGATTGCCAGAAGCTGGAATAATCGATGCTCCAGCGATGCCGAGGCGACCTGTGGGGGCTTTGCAAATCTGGCTTTGGGCTGCGCTTCTGCTTACTTTCTGGCAGATTGTACTTGGCACGCAGGTGCGTGAACAGGTGGATATTGTATCGGCCGCAGCGGGTTACGTGGGGCGCGAAAGCTGGGTAGCCAAGTTGGGCAGCGTGTTCAGCTTGCATCGAACCATGTCAGCCGCGGTATTGCTACTGAATGTGTATGTAGGCTACGAAATATGGCAGTTGGCTCACAAGCGCCTGCGTAATTTGGTCACGGCCACACTAAGCCTGATTGGGCTGGAAATATTAGCTGGAATCGTGCTGGCATCATTTGCGCTGCCCGCGGCAGTGCAGCCGATACATCTTACGTTGGCCACCGTACTCTTCGGCATCCAGTTCCTGACGTTGCTGGCCGTGGCCCGCGCCCGCAAAAGCCCGGAAACTATTGCGCCCACGGATGCACCCCGGCAGGTTGTTGCGTAACTTTGCGGCCCCGTTGGGCCTGGCTTCGATAAGTTGGGCCGGGCGACGAAATTATTAGTACGATTGATGGTTAAGGCCCGCGCCTATTTTCAGCTGCTCAAATTCCGGCTTTCGCTCACGGTAGCGTTTTCCAGCGCCATCGGGTACATGTTGGGTGCGCACGAGTTTAGCTGGAGCCGGGCGCTGCTGGTGATGCTAGGCGGTATGCTCGTAACGGGCTCGGCTAATATCATCAACCAAGTGCACGAGCGGGAGTTGGACAAGCTAATGACACGCACGGCCAAACGCCCGTTGCCGCTGGGTATTATCTCGCCAGCAGAGGCTTGGGTGTTCTGCGTGCTATTGGGCGTAGCGGGGCTGGCTTTGCTCTGGTATTGTTTCAACCCGCTCACCGCTGGGCTGTCGCTGCTGTCGCTTATTCTCTACGGCTTCATCTATACGCCGTTGAAGACGATTTCGCCCATCTGTGTAGCTGTAGGGGCCATCCCGGGCGGTTTGCCGCCGCTCATTGGCTGGGTAGCTGCTACGGGCTACATCGGGGTAGAAGCCTGGGTGTTATTTGGAATCCAATTCATGTGGCAGTTTCCGCACTTCTGGGCCATTGCCTGGGTGGCCGATGACGACTACAAGCGAGCCGGCTTCAAAATGCTGCCCACGCCCGGCAACCGCGACCTGCGCACTGCATTCCAGATAATGACCTACACGTTGCTACTGATTCCGCTGAGCCTGTTGCCGCTGGAATTTAATATTTCGGGGCGCATTTCGGCGCTGGTGGCCGTGGTGGCTGGGGTATTATTTCTGCTGCTCACGGTGCAGCTCATGCGCACGCAGTCGCGGAAGGCAGCGTTGCGCATCATGTTTGCTTCTTTTCTATACCTGCCCATCGTACAAATTGCGTTGGTGCTTGACAAAATATAGCCGTCAGTTGTTGATAGTTGGTTGCCAGATAGACTTGAATAAATCAGACAATCAGCAACTAAAAACGGACAACTAATACCTAATAACTACCTTATGAATCCTTCTGAAACGTTATCCGAAAAGGAAGTTGGACTTGGTTGGCACCCCAAACGGGTTCTGCTCATCCTGCTTATTTTCAGTATTGTGATGATGTTTGCGGCTTTCACCAGCGGCTACATTGTGCGCCGCGACGAAGGCAACTGGCGTGAGTTTGATTTGCCCGGTTCGCTACTCATTAACTCCATTATCATTGCGCTGAGCAGTGCCAGCATGCAATGGGCCTATTTTTCAGCGCGTAAGGACGAAATCAGCCGTGTGAAAACCGGCCTGATTATCACCCTGGTACTGGGTCTGGCCTTCCTGGTAGGGCAGTACCACAGCTTCGGCGATTTGGTGGCGGGCAACACCTACTTTGGCGGGGCCGACGCCAATCCTTCCGGTTCGTTCGTATACGTATTGATGGGCGTGCACGCTTTTCACCTGGTTACGGGGCTTATTTTTCTGGCTGTCGTACTCAAGCGGACGCTTAATTATCAGGTGCATTCGCGTGCCCTGCTATCCATCGGCAATGCTACCTTATACTGGCACTTCCTGGGCGGGCTTTGGCTGTACCTGTATTTGTTCTTACTTTTGAACCACTAAAACGACGTTACGCTGTCTGCTATGGCCCAATCGACCACTTTGCCGCACCCCGCGGCTTCCGCTACCCAAGACGCCCCACGCACCGGCAACTGGGATGGCGGCAATGAACCCTTCAAAGCGAGCTACGGCAAGCTGATGATGTGGTTCTTCCTGCTTTCTGACGCATTTACTTTCGCCGCCTTCCTCACCACCTATGGCATGATTCGCCATAAGCACGAGGTATTCACCGGCGAAGCCAAAGACTTTGTGTTCAGCACGCGCTGGTGGCCCATTCCCGACCATGTATTCAACGCCTTCCCCGGCATGGGCGAGGCAAACGTCCCCCTGGGTTTCGTGGCCTTGATGACCATGATTCTGATTTTGAGTTCAGTAACGATGGTATTGGCCGTAGAAGCTGGCCACCGCATGGACAAAGCCGATGTGCAGAAATGGCTGCTTTGGACCATTCTGTTCGGCAGCACTTTCCTGGCTAGCCAGGCGTGGGAATGGACTCACTTCATCAACGGCCACCACGAAGGCACGGTAATGGCCGACGGTACGGTATTCCACGGGGCCAACCTGGCGATGAACCAGTACGGTCCGGTGCTCTTTGCCGACTTGTTCTTCTTCATCACCGGCTTCCACGGTACGCACGTATTCTCGGGTGTCTGTCTGTTGATTTGGTGCTTCATTGCCACCACCAACGGCACTTTCGAAAAGCGTGGCCACTACGAGATGATTGAGAAAATCGGCCTCTACTGGCACTTTGTAGACTTGGTGTGGGTATTCGTATTCACTTTCTTCTACCTCGTTTAAAAGAGTGTTGAATGCTGAATGTTAAGTGCTGAGTTATCAACTTGGCCAACATTCAAACCTTAACCCTCAACATTCAAAATTTCAAAAATGGCTTCTCACGCAACTACTGAACATGCCCTCGCGCCGGGCGAAATTGCCAAGCCGAACACCGCCTGGATTTGGCGGGTATTCGGCATTCTGGTTGGCATCACGGCTGTCGAATTCGTTTTCGTATTCCTGATGCACCCAAGCACGCTGCGCAACAGCATCTTTATTGTGCTTACCATTATGAAAGCCTTCTTCATTGTGGGCGAATTCATGCACCTGAAGCACGAGACCAAAGGCCTGATTTGGACCATTCTGGTGCCGGTAGCGCTGCTGGTGTGGCTGCTGGTGGCCCTGATTACCGAAGGCTCGTTCATCGGCGAAGTCTTGCAAAACATGTTTAAATAGCGGATGCGGCCCCGCCAAACCCTTTTGCTGGGGCTGCTGCTATTGGTGCCGGTACTGGCTTTTTTGTTCCTGTTCCGCTTCGGCACCAACCGTTACGCGCTGCCAACTTACCTGCCCGACCGTGTGGATTCCACCCAGGTTGGCGGGGAGTGGCAGCGCGATACTGTTTTCCACCAAATCGCACCGTTTCAATTGCCGTCCTCTACCGGACGCGAGGTAAGCAGTGCAGAGTTGGGAAAAGGTCTTTACATTGCCCAATTCTTTGGAGCGGATGAGGCCAGTGCCCGCGTAGCGCGCCAGTTGCTGCGGGTACAGGAGAAATTTCGGCACGAGCCTCGCGTACGTTTGGTCACTTTTGTGCTGAATGCAGGTTCTGGACAAACCACAACCCTTGCCCAACTAGCCGAGCAATACGGCACCATTGCGGGCAAATGGTTTTTCCTGACAGGCAATTCCGACACGCTTACGCGACTCACCCAGCAGGAATTCCGCCTGACGGCAGACCCCAAACGGTTGCCAGGGGCGGTATACACAGCCAACATCCCCGCAGGTCGGCTGTTACTGGTTGACAATCAGCGCCGGGTGCGTGGCATTTACGATGGTACCGACGGACGCGAAATAGACCGCTTACTCACGGAAGTAACCGTGCAGCTTTACGATTATGAACACCCCCACTGAACAACTGCATCCGCCAGTGATGGCCCCCGGCGATTATACGCGCTATAAAATCATTCTTGGGGGCTTGGGAATAGTGGTGCCGCTACTAGTAGCGGTGCTGTTCTATTTCAAAGGAATTTTCAAGATTGACGGGGCCGATGCTTACCTGCGCATGCTGCCGGCCGTTAACGCTGGCTTGAATTCGCTGACTGCCGTTGCGCTGTTGGTGGGATACTACTTTATCCGGCAGCAGAATGTGCTGGCGCACCGCACGGCCATGGGTACTGCCTTCGCCTTGGGCGGGCTGTTTCTACTGTCTTATGTGGCCTACCACTCGCAGGTAGAAAGCACGCATTTTGGTGGCATTGGGACCATTCGGGCCGTTTATTTCTTTTTGCTGCTCACGCACATCAGTTTGGCGGTGGTAACAGTAGGGTTGGTGTTGTTTACGCTGTATTTCGCGCTCACGGGGCAGTACACTAAGCATAAAGCCATTGCGCGCTGGACCTTTCCGGTATGGCTGTACGTATCGGTGACGGGCGTTATCGTGTATTTCATGATTGCGCCGTATTATACCTGATGGTAAGAAACTTTGCGCCAATCATTGTGTTGATTTAGTTATGAAAAAGACCTCTTTTGCTGCTGCTTTCGCTCTATTATTGGGCGTGATGCTGAGTTTGGCCCCATTGGTGGTTCAGGCCCAATGCACGATGTGTAAATCGCAGGTGGAGGCGGCCCGGCAGGAGCGCGACGACTACGACGTGGCTGGCCTCAACAAGGGTATCGTGTACATGATGACGGTTCCGTATATCCTGATGGGCGCGGTCGGGTATTTCTGGTACCGGCGCACGCACCCCAAGTCGGCTAAAGTATAGTGGAACAGCCTACTACGGCTATTTCATCAACAACCCGGGCGCTGTTGGAACTACGGTGCCCGCGTTGCCATATAGGGAAGCTGTTTACGCACCCGGCGTTCAGTACCAAGTTCATGGAAATGCCTGATGCCTGCCCGGTCTGCCATCAGACTTATGAGCCGGAGCCGGGGTTTTATTATGGGGCGATGTATATCAGCTCGGGTTTCTCAACGGGGGTATTGCTGGCGATTGGGTTTCTGCTCTACTATTTGGCCGACGACCCGCCGCTATGGGTGTATGTGACCGCAGTGGCAGCGGCTGTGGTGGCTATTACGCCGTTGCTGTTTCGCTACTCGCGGGCCGTTATGCTCTACGGGTTTGGCGGCGCTAGTTTCGACCCGCGATACCTAAGTTGGGAGAAATAAAAGTATTATGGATTTCAAAAATGCTGCCGAAGGGCAGCATTTTTTATTAGGCTTGGATTTTGCGGATAGCGTACTTTAAGCGGCCTACGCATCAGGTAGTTTATTCTGTTGATGGCGCTGCTTCGGTAAGAGGGGTTTGTGACTGAGTAACCTGTTTACTTTGGGTGGCTGCCTTTGCTTCGCTGGATTAACGACTTTACTTCTTCTTTTTTGCGCCCGATTTCTGCCCTTGGTTCATCCGTAAAACCAGCTTCCTCGTGGCGGCTGCCTTGGCTGTTACTGCTGGGGGCTGTTTTGTGCTTTGTGGGCGGATACCTGGCCAGCCGTTATGCCCAAACGCCGGGCGTGGTACAGCGCACCGATGTGGCCCGCCTGCAACAGCTGGTGCGCAACGCCGAGGCCACGGCCCGTCGCGAGGCCGACAGCGTGGCTGCCGAACTACCACGCGGCAACTATAGCTTTCAAAAGCTTATTGCGCAGACTACTTACCCCACCTACGTACTCGAGAACGGGGCCCTGCGCTACTGGTCTGATGCAACCTTGCGGCCCGAGGCGGATGCCACCACAGCCGCCGAGCGACTGGTAGAAACGCCAGTGGGGGATTTTCTCCAGTTGCGGCGGCTCGCGGGGCGGTATTCGATTCTTGTCTATTTGCCCCTGGAGCGGCACTACAACATCAGCAACCGCTACTTGCGGGAGGGCGGCGAACAAGCGCTTTTTCGCGGGCTGGAGCTGGAAGTAGTGGCAGATAGTGCGGCCCAAGGCCTGGTCCGGTTTGAAGCCCCCGATGGCCATTATTTGTTTTCCATCAAGCGAAAGCAGCCCAATCCGCTCACCGGGCAGTATGTGCCGCTGGGGTTGCTGGTATTGGGCAGCCTGCTGTACGCCGCGGGGTGGTTGCTGCTGGCGTGGCGTTGGTGGCGGGCCAGGCTGCCAATAGCCGCCGTATCTGCTTTGGTGGTGCCGTTGGTGCTGTTGCAGGCGCTCCTGCTGTATCTGGGGCTGCCGTACTCGTTCATCGAGTTGCCGTTGTTCGACCCGCGGGTGTATGCGGCGGCTTGGTGGGCACCTTCGCTGGGCGACTTGCTGCTTGATTCCTTGCTGGCCTTGCTCGCAGCCGTGGGGGGCGGGGCGTTGTGGCGGTATTTTCAGGTACCGCAGCGGGTGCGGGCCCCGCGCGCGCGCAGCCGGCAGATTATAGCCGTAGCAGTGGTGGGAGGTGCTTTTTGCGGGTGGCTGGGGCTGTTGTTCAGCTATTACACCACGGTTTTCGGGAGTTCCCAGCTCAGCTTTGATGTGAGCCGCAGCGTGCAGATTACGGGTTTCTGGGTGGTGCTGGCGCTGGCGGTGCTCCTGCATACGGCCGCGTGGCTGGTAGGCTTGTTTGGACTGACGCAACTGGCGGGTGCCTTGCTGCAGCACGTGCCGCGCCGGTTGCTGTTGCTGACCCTGGCGCTGGCTGCGCTGCCCGTGCTGGGGGTGGGCCTGGTACTGGGGCAGCCGTGGCTTTTGCTGGTAGGGGTTTTGTTATTATTCGCGGCACTGGTGCGGGGCGTGAATTTGCGAGCCGAGCCCACGACCAGCAACTACCAGTCCTCGGTGCTGCTGGTGCTGCTGCTGGCTCTCACGTCGGCTACCGGAGCGCTGGCCTTGTATTCCCGCTTCGAAAAGCAAGTATTGGTTGATAAGCAGCGGCTGGCGGGTAACCTATTGGTTGATAATGACTTTCAAGGGGAGTATCTGCTGAGTGAGCAGATGCACAAAATCGCGCGTGACCCGTTTGTGCGGCGGGCTCTCACTGCCGCTTTTGGGCGGCCCGAAGCGGTACGCGAGCGCATTGCCCGCCAGTACCTGAGCAACTATTTCGACAAATACGAAAGCACCATCACGCTGTATGACGCGGCCGGCGACCCGGTGGGGGCCCCCAAAGGCACGCCCAGCCTACGCGAAGCCCGCGCGGCCACGGCGCGCCAAGCCACGCCCACCGGGCAGGCCGGTGTTTTTCTGGTGCAGTCCGATAACCCATTTGGCTCGCGGCGCTACGTGGCGCACGTCACCGTGCCGGGGCAGCAGGTGAATGGCATTGGCTTGCCGCTCGGGGCCGTCCGGGTAGAATTAACGCTCAAAAAGCTCACTTCCTATAGCGTGTTGCCAGAACTGCTGGTGGACCAGAAGTTTTTCGAGCCGGGGCTGGCCACCGAATTGAGCTATGCCGGCTACAACCACGGCCGGCTGGTGTATAGCGAAGGCGACTTCGACTACGCCAACCGCCTGCCCACAGCCCTGCTGGCCGAGCCGCGCCTCTACACGACGGGCATCACGCGCAAGGGATTCCACCAATTTGCCGTGCGCGGCTCCCTGGACCGCACCGTGGTGGTGACTACGGCCACATATTCGGTGGGCGACTGGCTGGCTAACTTTTCGTTTCAGTTTCTGCTGTCGACGTTTTTCTGGCTTGTAGTGGGCGGAGCGGCTTTGCTGATACGTGGCCGGGCGCTGCCCCGGCTCAACTTCAGCACCCGCATTCAGCTGCTGCTGAATGTGGGTATTGTAGTGCCGCTGCTGGTAGTGAGCGTGGCCACGGCCAGCCAGCTCATCGACTCCTACAAGCGCGACCTGGCCCGCACCTACGAGCGGCGTGGCCAGCTGGCGCTGGAAAGCCTGCGCCGACAGCGCCACTTGCTGTCCGATAGCACGGCCCGCCCCACGCTGGCCGCCCTGGCCAAAAACGTGGCCGCCCTCACCGAAATCGACCTCAACCTCTACGATGCCCACGGCGAGCTGCTGGCCAGCAGCCAGCCCCTGATTTTTGATGCCGGGCTGCTGGGGCCGTTGGTGAATCCGCAGGCCATGGTGGCGCTGCGCGAACGCAATCGGCCGCGCGCCCTACTCACAGAGCGGGCCGGTTCGTTGTCGTTCAACTCGTTGTATCTGCCGGTGCGGGCCGGGGCAAACGAAAAGGTGGTGACCGATTTGGCGGGGCACGCCCTGCACGAACGACTGCCGGTCGCGACCAATAATAAAGGGGTAGAATATTCGGTCAAATCGCCATTCGATGATGATGATGGCTCGTCGGCTGACGAAATTGACATGCCTACTGGCCCAATTCTGGGCTACGTGGGCATTCCGTTCTTCGACTCGGAAAAGGCGCTGGATACCAAGCTGACGGAGTTGTTTACCACGATTCTGAACATCTTTACGCTGATGTTCCTGCTGTTTCTGGGGCTGGCGTTTGTGGCGGCGCGGCAGCTCACGGCCCCGCTCAAGCTCATTGCGGAGAAACTAACCAAAACCACGCTTACCGGCGAAAACGAGCTGCTGGACTACCGCAGCTCCGACGATGAAATTGGCCTGCTGGTGCGCGAATACAACGCCATGCTCACCAAGCTGGAGGCCAGCAAGCGCGAGCTGGCCGCGCAGGAAAAGGAGGCCGCCTGGCGCGAAATGGCCCGGCAGGTGGCCCACGAAATCAAAAACCCGCTCACGCCCATGAAGCTGAGCCTGCAATTTCTGCAAAAGGCCATTGCCGAGCGCCGCGCCAATGCCGAGGAGCTCATCGGCCGCATCAGCCAGACGCTCATCACGCAAATCGACGTGCTGAGCGACATTGCCACCAGCTTCAGCACCTTCACCAACCTGCCCACTATGCGGCCCGAGCGGCTGGACGTGGCCGCCGTGCTGCGCCGTAGCGCCGGCCTGCACCAGCCCGATACCAACGACGGCGCCCTGGCCCTGCACCTGCCGCCGGATGCCGAAACCGGCCGCTACGTGGTGTTTGCCGATGAAAACCTGCTGGTGCGCACCTTCAATAACCTGCTGATAAATGCCCGTCAGGCCGTGCCTGAAGGCCGCGCCCCGCACATCGACGTGTCGCTGGAACCAGCCGGCTCGGGCAGCGTGCGGGTGGCCATCCGCGACAACGGGGCGGGCATTCCCGAGGACGTGCGCGAGAAGGTGTTCGTGCCCAATTTCACCACCAAGGCCAGCGGCTCGGGCATCGGGCTGGCGGTGGCCAAGCGCGGCATCGAGAGCGCCGGGGGCAAAATCTGGTTTGAAACCAAAGTGGGGGAGGGGACGGACTTTTTCATTGAGTTGCCGCTGGCGGGGTAAAGGAACCCGAATGCCCCCACGACGGCACGAAATTCCCAGTTCGTGTCGTTACCTGCCAAACCCGACCTTTACCGCATGATTCGTCGCTTACGCCTGTGCTTTCCCTTGGTGGGCCTGCTCGTCGCGGCGCTATTTTGGGGTAAGCAGGAGGCGTGGGCACAGGCGCGGCCGGCCAAAAACGGCGAGGCGCTGCCGCCCAGCACCCGCCGCTGCCGCTGGGTGCGGCTAGCCGAGGGGCGCGACACCACCAGCTTCGCGCTACTGGATTCGCTCACGGTGGTGCCGTCGTCGGTAGTCATTAATGGGCGCGGAGCGGACTACGACGGACGCACCGACCGCTACCGCTGGGTGCGCCCCGCCCTGCATGACAGCAGCGGCGCGGCGCGGCCCGATTCCATTCTGGTGTGCTACCGGGTGCTGCCGCTGCGGCTCACGGCACCCCGCTTCCGGCGGCCCCGCAGCCTGATGGACAGCCTGGGCTTCCGGCAGGTGATTTCGCGGTACGAGGATTTCTCGGTGAAAGAGCAGATTCTGAATACGCCAGGCGTGAGCAAAACGGGCAATCTGAGCCGGGGGCTGAGCTTTGGCAACACCCAGAACGTGTTTGTGAACTCGGCCCTGAACCTGCAATTGGAAGGCCAACTGGCTGAGAACATTCACCTCACGGCCGCCATCTCTGACCAGAACGTGCCCTTCCAGCCTGAGGGCAACACCCAGCAGCTCCAGCAGTTCGATAAAATCTACATCACCCTCACCAACCCCAACTGGAACCTGACGGCCGGCGATGTGGTGCTGCGCAACAAGCCCGACTACTTTCTGCGCTACTACAAAAACATCCAGGGTGCGGCCGTGGAGGCCAATTTCGGTCCGCCCATCGTGGGGCTCAGCGGCTTTGGAGCGACGCAGGGCGTGGCCAATGCGGTATTTCTAAACGGCGTGGCGGGGCAGGTGCCGGGCGGCGGTGTGGCCGGGCCGTCGCCGGCCACGCTCAACCCGCCGGCCATCAGCCAGCCCCAGCTCACCGACCCGAACCGCCAGGTGCCCGGCACCGGCGCGCCCCTGGCGGGAGACCAGGCCGGCCTGACCGGCAGCACCGTCCGCAGCGCTGGGGTGCGCAAAGGGCTGGCGTGGCGCTCGTCCACGTCGATAGCCGGCGGGGTGGCGAAGGGCAAATTTGCCAGCATCCAGGTGTCGCCCATCGAGAACGTGCAGGGACCGTACCGCCTGAACGGGCCGAATGGCGAGCAGTTCATCATCGTGCTGGCCAATTCGGAGAAGGTTTACCTCGACGGCCGCCTGCAAACCCGGGGCTTCGATGCGGATTATACCATTGACTACAATTTGGCTGAAGTCACGTTCACGCCGCGCCACCTCATCACCCGCAATTCCCGGATTAGGATTGATTTTGAGTATTCGGACCTCAACTATTCCCGCTCGCTGGTGGCCGCCAGCCACTACCAGCAGCTGGGCCGCCTGAACGTGCACGCCAACCTCTACCAGGAAGCCGACAACCCCGACAACGCCCCCAACCTCAACCTCAACGACACCCTGCGCGCCGCCCTGCGCCGGGCCGGCAACGTGGCCGTGGCCACCGCCACCGGCGGCGACTCGGTGGCTTACGACCGCCGCATTGTGCAGTACCACCGCGAGCTGCGGCTGGTGGGCAGCCAGCGCGTGCCGGTGTTCACTTACGTGGGGGCCGATTCGCCGATTGACTCGCTGCGCGGCTCCTACACGGTGCGTTTTACCGACGTGGGCCAGGGCAACGGCGACTACGTGCGCAGCACCAACCCGCGCTTTCTTACCACCAACGGCACCGTGTACGAGTACCTGGGGCCGGGCCTGGGCCGCTACCGCCCGGTGCGCCTCATTCCCACGCCGCTGCTGAAACAGATGGTGACAGCTGGCCTCAGCTACCAGCTGGACAGCAGCACGACGGTGTTTGCCGACGTGGCCCGCTCGCGCCTCGACCGCAACCGCTTCTCGCCGGAAAGCGACCAGGACGGGGCCATGCACGTGGGCTACGCGGTGCAGGACCGCCGCCTGCCCGCCGCGCTTGCGAATGGTGTTTTGAAGAATTACCGCCTGCGCTCGACGCTCGATTATGAGTACACCGGCAAGCGCTTTTCGCCGATTGACCGCTACCGCGACATCGAGTTTGACCGCAACTGGAGCAACGTGAGCACCGCGACCACTACCGGCACCACGCCGGTGGCAAAGGAGGATAATATCTTCAATTTCAGTGTAGGGGCCAATAAAGACGCGAATAATGGCGTGAACTACCGGCTGAGCCGTCGCTTCCGGCCGGGCGAGGTGAACGGCCTGCAACATTGGCTGGATGCGGCTCAGAAAGTGGGCAGCCTGGAGATGCGCGGCTCGCTGTTTCTGCTGAATTCGGACGCCGGACGCTTCCATTCCAACTGGGCGCGGGGTGAGGCCACGGGACGCTTCGTGGGCGGTCGCATCGTGCCGGGCTACGCGTACCGGTTCGATAAAAACCGGGTGACTTCTGCCACCACCGATACCATTCGCTCGGCCAACTACTTCGACGAGCACGACGTGTTTATCCAGAGCCGTGACTCGGCCCGCACGCAGTTCCGCCTCGACTATACCTACCGCCGCGACCAAACCCCCAACCGCGAGCAAACCTCCTTGCAGCGGCGCGGCACCGCCCAAACCTGGCAGGGCACGCTGGCCTCGCGGCTGGGCAAGACCCAGGATATCCGGGTGCTGGGCACTTTCCGCGACCTCGATTCCCTGGGCTTGGCCCGCAACCGCACGGTGCTGGGCCAGGTGTTCTACAACGCCGGCCTGCTGCAAAACCAGATTCGCTCCGAACTAAACTACAGCGTTGCCACCGGCCGCGAGCTGAAGCGCGACTACTCGTTCTTGGCCGTGCCGGCCGGGCAGGGCACGCATTACTACGCCGGCGACCTCAACGGCAACGGCCGCGAGGACAAGGACGAGTTTTTCGAGGCCCAGACGCCGGATGCGCAGTACCGCACCTACATCAAAGTCTATCTGCCCACCACGGACTACATCACCGCCTTCACCAACCGGCTGGCCTACCGCCTCACCACGGCCGCCCCGCGCGGCTGGCGCGAAGCCGGTGGCTGGCGGGCGATGGCCTCGCGCTTCGCCACGCTCACCAGCATCACCGTGGACCGCCGCACCACCGACCCGTCGGTGCTCAAGCGGCTCAGCCCGTTCAGCTTCGATAAGGAGGACAACCAGCTGCTGGCCTTCAATCAGCTGTTTCGGAATACACTGTATTTCAATCGGTCGAACCCCATTTTCGGGGCTGAATTCACGGTGCAGCAGACGCAGCAAAAGACTCTTTTGGCCCAGGGCTCCGACCTGCGCAACCTCACCACCCAGAGCCTGCTGCTGCGCCGCACGCTGGCCACCTCGTTCACGGGCCGCCTCACCGGCTCGCGCGACATTCGCGAAGCTACCAGCAGCTACCTGCTGGCCCGCAACTACCGCCTGCTGATTTACGCCATTCAGCCCGAAATCAGCTACCAGCCCACGCCCAGCCTGCGCCTGACGGGCACCTACGCGCACACCTTCAAGCAAAACACGCTCGATGCGCCGCTGGCCACGTTGCCTACGCCCACCCCGGCCGAAACGCACCCCGGTTTCTTCGATGACCTCGGCCTCGAAGCGCGCCTCAGCCAGGTGAGCAAGCGTACCATTTCGGCCGCCACGCACTACACCCGCGTGCAGTTCGACGTGGACCCTGCCGCGCTCAACTCGGTGGTGGCCATTGAAATCCTCAACGCCCTGCGCCCCGGCAGCAACTTCACCTGGAACCTGAACGTGGAGCAGCGCCTCAGCAACGGCCTCAACATCACGCTGGCCTACGACGGCCGCAAAGCCAGCAACCTCAACACCGTGCACACCGGGCGCATGCAGGTGGCGGTGCTGTTTTAGTCCCAAAGATGTCTAGCGGGCCAGCGCCATGCGCTGCTTGGCGGCCCGCGCCGCCAGTCCGGCCGTGAGCTCGCGCTGCTTGAAGCACAGCGGCAGCGCCGTGCCCGAGCGGAAAGCGCGCACGGTGATTTCGGCGCAGGCGCGGGCGTCGCTCAGCGCGTCGTGGTGGCTGAGGGGAATGCCGAACTGCCCGGCCACGTGGTCGAGCTTGTGGCGCTCGAAATGGGGCCAGCACACCTTGGCGAGCTTCACCGAGCACAGGGCATGGAAGGCGGGAATGGGCAGGCCGAAATCGCGGCAAGTGTATTCGAGCACGCTCACGTCGAAGGCCGAATTGTGGGCCGCTACGGGCTGCTGGTGCAGGTAAGGCAGGAGCTGGGGCCACACGTCGGCCAGGCTGGGGGCGTGGTGCAGCTCGGCTTCCGAAATGCCGTGAACCTGCTGGTTGCGCCAGTCCACGCGCAGCACACGGGGGCGCAGCAGGGTGGCGTACGTTTCCACAATCTGGCCGCCGCGCACCCGCACTACGCCCACGGCGCAGGCACTGTCACGCCGCTCGTTGGCGGTTTCAAAGTCGATGGCCGTGAAGTCGAGGTTGGCCAGCGCCCGGGTAATTTCTGCTTGCATAATAGGCAAGTTAGCCGCGAAGGGGCTAATCTGAACTATTGGCCCGGGGTTATTGAACGGCGGGCAATGGCGGCGCGGTTACGTCGCAGCACACGTCGGGTACCTCGAAGTAGCGCTCCATCACACCGTTAATATTGCCCGCGCAGCCCGGCGTGAGGTCGATATCGAACTCAATATCCGAGCTGAATTGACGCAGCGGGGCCAGCACCCGGCCGTAGCGCAGGCGTAGCGGCGGCAGCGTAACTTGTGGGGTACCGGCTTGGTGCGCCGCCCGCAACGTGGCAAAGCGCGCCTGCATCTGGGCCTCAAATGGGGCGGCGCTGGTGGCCAGCTCCCGCCAGGCTTCGGGCGTATGGCCGGCCCCCAAAGCGACCATGAAAAGCAGTAGCAACAGCAGTTGAATTGGTAGCTGCCGGGCCTTCGTCACAGCAGTTGAGGGCCGAAGGTGCTGCCCCGCCAGCCACCCCAGCCCGGCCGTAGAAAGCAGAAGTACAAGCAGAATTTCGTTTTGAGCACGAGGCAATGGCGGCCCAACCACAAGGTGACGGAATAGCAGGAAACCGATAAAATTCAGGGTGCCAAAAGCCAGCAGCAGCGCAGTCCAATATTGGCGGGGAAGCGAAATAAAGGATTGGCCATCATGTAATTGTTGGCGGCCAAGCCACAGGCCGGCTATTCCGGCCGCCAGCGTGCTGCACACAATAAGGGGTTTGCCCAGAAACTGGGCCATTGAATAAGTGGCGCGGGGGGCCAGTACCAGCCAACGGTAGGCGTGGTAAGGGTCGGAAGGCGGAGCCATGGCGGCAACGCGGGCCCAGTTGCCGGGCGCGGCAGCCGCCAGTGCGGTGGCCGCCGCGCCGATGCCGAGCCACAATAGCAGCTTGGGCCGGGCGGACCGGGGCAGGGCGAAGCCCAGCAGCGCCAGCACGGGCACGGCCTGCACCAGCGTCAGCTCGTTGCCGGTGAGGGCCAGCACCAGCGGCAGGCAGGCCAGGCCGGCATTGCGCCACTGCGTAGGCGGCGGCCCCCAGCCCGCCCGAAGGGCCAAAGCCGTGAAATTCAGCAGCCCCATCAGCGGCAATTGATAAGCCACGATGCCGCAGAACCAGTACAGAAACGAGAATGGTGAGGGCGCGGCGTTGCAGAACAGCGCCAGCAGCAGCCCCGCCGCCCACAGCGCCTGGCCCCAGGAGCATGCCCTATGCAAAGCCGTATGCCACAGCGCCCGCAGTAAATGCGCCAGACTGGCCCACAGTGCAATAAACGCACCCGCCGCCACCACTTTCACGCCGCCCAGCCAGCCGTAGGCCACAGGGTTCAGCACCGTCATGATGAAGGTGGTAGTGAAGCGCCCGGTCCAGGTTTGAAACAGCCACAGCTGCACGCCCCAGGTGCCGTGCTCCCGCATCCAATACGCATTGCGGAAGTCGTCGAAAAACGGCTGGTTGAACGCGGTGAGCAGCAGAAAGGGCAGCAGGGCCAGAAGTATGCCCAGGCGCAGCAGACGTAACGAAGAAGTAGGCAAAGCAAGATGGCTGTGGAAACGCAAATATGCGGCTCTACAGCCCGGCCAGCTTGCGGGCCGCTTTCACCACGGCCAGCTCGGCCTGGCCGGCGGGGGCTTGGGCGGCATCCAGCGTGGCACGGGCGGCTGCCAGCCACGCCAGAGAGGGTGACTGGCCGGTTTGCAACTGCGTAAGGCGCTCCTGTACCACTTTGCCTACAGCAGCCAGCCGGGTAGAAAGCGGGCTGTATTCCGTCAGGCTGGGATTGGCGGCGAGCAGGGGTTGGAGCAATACATCATTCGCCTGCCAGCGCACGGCCTGGGCGCGCAACGCCGCCAACTGGCGCAACGAGGCCGGCAGCCAGTTAGGCGAAGCCGGCTTGAATGCCACCACGCTATCCACCAGCACGCCGAAGCGGCGCGCTACTTCCGATTCGGCCGGCGCGGCGTCCACCAGGCGGTTGAGTGGCGTGGCGGTAGTGTAGTTGAAGCCCTGGAAATTGCGTTTGTACTCTTTGACGGGCTCAATAACTTCGGCCAGCGTGCGCAGCGGAACCACATTGCCGGTGCCGGCCAGTTGCTTGAGTAGCAGCTCGGGCACGCGGCGATGACGTAACCCCAGCGTTTCGAGCTGAGGAGACAAGACGTTCAGTCGGCGGTACATATCGGCCACGCTTTGGGTCGCGGCCTGCGGCGACCACAGCCGCTCAGCCACGGCCCCCGCCCGGGGCCAGATGCGCGAATCGAGCACCACCGAGTCGGCGTATTCGGCCCACATCGCGGCCTCGCCACCCAGCACCAGCCTTTGCTCGGCGGGCGTGAGGGGCGTGTCAGGCGGCAGCGGGTCGGTGAGGTAGGAGCTGGCCGCAGTCAAATTCAAATCCAGATAATAGCCACTGGAAAGCAGCGAAGGATGGCCCAGCTTAACGGCGTCGTTCAGGCCTTTTTTGCCGCGCCAGCTTTGGATGATGGCCTCTTTCGGCAGGTCGGGGCCGAGAATTTCATCCCAGCCAATCATGGTTTTGCCGCGCTGTTGCAGCATCGCCATCACGCGCCGGTTGAAATAGGTTTGCAATTGGTGCTTGTCCACGGTTTTGCCGTCGGCTTTCACCATTTTATGGGCCTGCATCCAGGCCACAATGCGCGGGGTGCGCCGCCAGTTGCGGCCGTCGTTCTCGTCGCCGCCGGCGTGGAAATACGGGTCCGGAAACAGCGTCGTCATCTCAGTCAGCAGCGAATCGAGGAAGGTGTAGGTGGTTTCGCGGGTGGGGTCGATGGCCACGTTGGTGGTGCGCCAGCGCGTGTAGGGCGCATACACCGAGTCGTTGGAGGCCAGGCGCGGGTAGGCCACAATCCAGCTGGTGGTGTGGCTGGGCATGTCAAACTCCGGCACCACCCGGATACCGCGCGCCGCTGCATAGGCCACCACCTCGCGCACTTCGGCCTGGGTATAAAAAAGCCCGTCGGTGCTGCCCACGGTTTGCAGGCGCGGAAAAACTTTGCTTTCGATGCGGAAGCCCTGGTCGTCGGTCAGGTGCCAGTGCAGCACGTTCAGCTTCACGGCCGCCATGCCGTCGAGGTTGCGCTTGATGACAGCTACCGGCATAAAGTGCCGGGCTGCGTCAATCAGCAGCCCGCGCCAGGCAAAGCGCGGCTGGTCTCGGATATCAACTTCGGGCAAATAGCGGACTTTCTTATCGGTGCGCGGCAGCTGCTCCAGGGTGGCCAGCGCCCGCAGTACGCCCAGGCTGGTGGGGGCGTCGATGCTCACGCCCATCGGTGTCACGCGCAGCGAATACCGCTCTTCGTCAAACAGCTCGGGCCGGCCCACCCGGCCGTAGCGGATTTGCAGCACGGGGCCTTTGGCCGGTTCGGCAGGCCCTTGCAGGCGCGTGAGCAGGCGGCGGGCCGCGTCGCGCACGCTGGGGGCGGCCGTAGCGTCGAGCTGTAGTTTCAGAGGGGTTTTTAGCGGCAACTGGCCCTTGCCCCAGTGCGTGTCGGCGGGCAGCGGGAGCAAGGGCGAAGCCGACTGGGCGCTGCCCGCCCCGGGCCACAGGCCGAGCCAGCCGAGAAAGAGGAAGGTAAGCCAGAATCTTGTCATCGGCCCAAAGTACGGCATCGCGCCGCCTGGGAACGTGACTTTGTGTCCAACTTGCGCCTAAATCAGGCTATTTATCCTCGCATGAAATCACCCTCCTGGCTGGCCTGGCTGTTTTGCAGCCTGTTTATCGCAACCATCGCCTTCGGCCTTGTGCCGCGCTGGAATACCAAAAACTCGGGCGCCGTCATTGGTTGGGATGTGTCGGGCTACTACCTCTACCTGCCCGCTGTTTTTATTCACCACGACCTTCAAAACCTGGCCTTTAAAGACCAGATGATGCAGGAGTACGCCCCAACGCCCGATTTTCAGCAGGCGTTTCGGCACCCCGGCAGTGGACACTACGTGATGAAGTATTCGGCGGGCATGGCCGTGCAGTACCTGCCGTTTTTTCTGGTAGCGCACGCACTGGCCGCTCCTTTGGGCTACCCCGTCGATGGCTTTTCGCCGCCGTATCAGCTCGCTATTCTCGGGGCCAGCGTGCTGATGTCCATTCTGGGGCTGGGGCTGGTGCGACGGGTGTTGCGCCCGCGCTTCGGCGAATGGCCCACGGCGCTTACGCTGCTAGGCATCGTGCTGGGGACCAACTATCTGGACTACACTGCCATCGGCGGAGCCATGACGCATAACTGGCTTTTTACCTGGTACGCCGCGTTGCTGCTGCTTACCCCGGCCTTCTACCGGCAGCCTACCCGGGGCCGGGCGCTGGCCATTGGGGCCATTGTGGGCCTGATGGCCCTGACGCGGCCCACCGAACTGCTGGCCTTGCTCATTCCGCTGCTTTGGGGCCTGCGGCCTACTGGTCCGGCTGTGCGCGAACGGCTGGCGTTCTGGCAGCAGCACTGGACATTACTGCTCGCCGCCGGATTAATTGGGGCCGTCATTTTAAGCGTGCAGCCACTGTACTGGCACTACGTGAGTGGCGACTGGATAGTGTATAGCTACCAGCAGCAGGGGTTTAGCTGGCTGCGGCCGCATTTATGGGACGGCATCTTCAGCTTCAAAAGCGGCTGGCTGCTGTACTCCCCGCTGTTGGTGGTGGCGCTGCTGGGCTTTATGGCGCTGCGCCGGCAGCAACCCGCCGCCTTTTGGCCGCTACTCGTTTTCATCGCCCTGTTCACCTACGTCACCTTTGCCTGGGATGAATGGCTGTACGGCGGCTCGCTGGGCCAGCGGGCCATGGTGCAGAGCTATGCGGTGCTGGCCTGGCCGTTCGCGGCGGCCCATCAGTGGCTACTGGCCCGGCGGCCCTGGCTACTGGCCTACGGTGCTTTCGCGGTGCTGGGCTGCTATTACAATCTCTGGCTGACTTACCAGGCCCACCTAGGGGGGCTGTTGGTGGCTGGCCAGATGACGCGGGCCTACTGGTGGCGCATTCTGGGCCGCTACGATGTGCCTCCCGAAACCCGCCTGCTGCTCGATACAAACTACGATTTTACCGGTACTCCCCGCAACTATCAGGTGCTTTGGAAGCAGGATTTTGAAACTCTGGCCGGCAACGCCGGTTGCGGACAGCCCGCGCTACGCGGTACTTGCTCCCTGTTGCTCGATGCCGCCCATCCGCAAAGTGCTGATTTCAATATTCCGACCCGGCCGGGGCAGTTCAGGTGGGTGCAGGGCCAGGCCGTGGCCAGCACCAGCCAAACCGAGTGGATTGAGGGCAAGATGACCCAGTTCGTGGTTCGGTTTTGCCAGGGGCCGCGCGTGGTGCGCGAGCGCACCGTGCAGTTTCAGCGAGTATTGCAGCCCAACGTGCCCCAGGAGCTGCGGTTCTACATCAAGGCCCCGCACGAGGAGTTCGACCACATCACAGTGGTGTTTCTGCACCATGGCCAGGCCGCCATGCGGTTCGACGATGCCCAACTGGCCGGTTTCGATGAGTAGTCCGCCGATTTATATCAGGCCCCGGGCTTTGAACTCCAGGTACTTGTTGATGGTGTTCGCAGTCAAATCCTTGGGCGCTGTCAATAAGGAATAAATGCCGTAGCGCTGCAGTTCGAGCACAATCTGGCGTTTTTCCTGGGCGAATTTCTCGGCAATGGTCTGATTGTACACATCCTCCGTGGTGGCCGCGGGCGCTTCAAGGAAGGTCCGCAGCTCAGTGTTTTCGAAGAACACCACCAGCAGCAGGTGGTCTTTGGCCAAACGGCGCAGGTAGGGTAGCTGGCGCTGCATGCCGTGCAGCGTTTCGAAATTGGTGAACAGAATCAGCAGGCTGCGCTGCTTGATTTTGGCCCGCACTGTGGCGTAGAGCAGCTCAAAATCGGTTTCGAGGTACTTGGTTTTCTGGCGGTAGAGGATTTCGAGCAGCTTCAGCAGGTGGCCGGGGCGGCGGTCGGCGGCCAGCGCGGCGCCGGGGCGGTTCGAGAAGGTGAGCAGGCCGGCTTTATCGTGCTTGAGCAGCGCAATGTTGCTGACCACCAGCGTGGCGTTGATGGCGTAGTCAAGCAGACTCAAGCCGTCGAACGGCATCCGCATCACGCGGCCTTTGTCGATGAGGCAATAGACCTGCTGGGCGCGCTCGTCCTGGAAGTGGTTCACCACCAGCGCGTCATCGGCCCCGGTGCCGGCGCGGCGGGCGGTGGCTTTCCAGTTCAGGCTGCGTGGGTCATCGCCGGGTACGTAGGGCCTGATTTGCTCGAATTCCATGCTGTGGCCCACCCGCCGGATGCGCTTCACGCCCACTTCCGTGAGGCGGTTGTGGATGGCCAGTAGCTCGTACTGCCGCATTTGCAGGAAGGACGGGTACACCGGAACCACCTTGCCCTGCGCGTAGCGAAACCGCCGCCGCACCAGCCCCAGCGGCGAGGCCGCGTAAATATTCAGCGCCCCAAACTCGTACTCACCGCGCTTGGTGGGCCGCAACTGGTAGTCGATAATCTGCGTTTCGCCGGGCCGGATGGTGGTTTTGAAGAGCACGTCGCGCCGCTGAAACTGATGCGGAATTTCATCAATCGTTTCGGTTTGGATGGAAAACCGGTAGCGATTTTCGAGGTAAATCCGCACGTCGTTATCCGAGCCGTTGGCTAACTTCTCGCCGAGCACCCGCCGGCCAAATACCGGTGCGGCCTGCCCTTTAACGGGCGCGTAAAGCAACAGCGCATCAAGCAAAGCCAGCACCACGAACAGGCCGAGCACAATTTTCATCGGCCCCAGCAGCCAGGGCAGAAAAAAAGCCACCACAAAGCCGGTGGCAATGGCCGCCAGCACCTGAAAAAAACGGGAGGTAAGAAACAGCGTCAAGGGTAGCTGGCGTGAGGGGAAAGGCAATATTCGGCAATTTCACACCAACCTGCGGCACATTGTAGCGCGGCCTTTTAGTCCGCGTCCCCACGCCGCTGAAATCGTTCGGGGACGCAGACTAAAAGGCCGCGCTACAATCGCGCCTGCTACACTGCGCTGCGCACGATGCCGCCATCTACGCGCAGGGCCGCGCCGTTGATGGCTCCGGCCAGCGGGCTGGCCACGAACACCGCAAAATCAGCAATTTCTTTGGGCTGAATGAGGCGGCCGATGAGCGAGGTGGGCCGATTTTCGGCCATGAAGCGGCGCTCGGCGGCGGCGTAGTCGGCTTCGTTGGGGAATACCTGACGGATGAATTCTTCTACGCCGGGCGTGTGCGTCGAGCCGGGCATTAGCGTATTTACTGTCACGGCAGTACCCTTGGTCAACTCGGCCAAGCTGCGCGAAATGGAGAGCTGCATAAGCTTGGTGGCGCTGTAGTGGGCCATTTCGGGGGCCGGGTTCAGGGCCGATTCACTGCTGATGAACAGGATACGGCCAGTGTTGCGGGCCAGCATGCCGCGCAGGTAGTGGCGGCTCAGGCGCACGCCGCTCATCATGTTCACTTCAAACAGGCGCTGCCAGGCTTCGTCGGTGGTATCGAAGAAATCGGTGGCCTCGTAAATACCCAGGTTGTTGATGAGCACGTCCACTTCGGGATATTGCGCAATGGTGCGGGCGGTGCCTTGCGCCGTGCCATTGTCGGCGGCCAAGGGCAGCAGCTGCGCCTGGGGAAACTCTTTTTGCAGCTCGGCAATGGCCTGGGTCACGCTGGCCTCGGAGCGGCCGTTGATAATGACTTTGGCGCCTTCACGGGCAAAGGCGCGGGCCATTTCCAGGCCAATGCCGCCAGTAGAAGCGGTGATGAGAACGGTTTTATCGGTGAGTTGAACGTCCATGAGACAACGGGTAAGGAATAAAAACAGCCGGTCGAAATGCGGGCTGGATGAAGTACAACCTGCAACGGCAGCCCTCGGTTATCGTCGCCGCAATTCGTCGCGCACTTCCATCAGGGCAAAGCCCAACAAATTGGGTCCCAACCAACGGCTTGGGTCGACCGCATCCGCCGAGTCAGCAGCCAGCCCAATGCCCCAAATAGTATCCACCGGACTGGCTTCAACGAGCACCCGGTCATTGGTAGAAAGAAGGAATTTCGCCAGATTCGGGTGTTGCCCGAATTTGTGCAGGTTGCCGGCAATCACGATTTCTACCTTGCGTGCTTCCCAGGTTTCAGGTTCAAAATTCTGGATTTCGCGGCCTAGCTTTTTTGCTTCGGCGGGGCTTTTAGCTGCCAAAATCAAAGCCAGGGCATTATCGTCGCCGAACAGCCGTGCCTTTTCCGCCATCATCCAGTGCTCAGTCGAACGGTAAGTGACGCCGGCCACCACAAAATCGGCCAGCCACCACTGGCTCAGGCAGGATTTAGTGATGGTGCCGTCCTTGCTGGGCTGATTACCCCAGAAGAACAAGTACTTGACGCGGGCATCCTGCGCCAACTGGTCGAGCAGCCACTCGGTGGAATACCTCATGATTACCGCGGCACTTCCACACTCTGAATAATCTGCTTCACCACCTCATCGGGCGTGCCGCCTTCCATCTCGCGCTCCGGCGTGAGCATAATGCGGTGGCGCAGCACGCTGGGAGCCAGAAACTGCACATCTTCCGGCGTCACGAAGTCGCGGCCGCGCAGGGCGGCCAGGGCTTTCGCGCCGTTCAACAGCGCGAGCGAGGCGCGGGGCGAAGCACCTAAATACAGCGACTTGTGCGCCCGCGTCTGGCCCACCAGCTTGGCGATGTATTCCAGAATATTGGCCTCCACGCGCTGCTGGCGCACTTGCTGGCGCAGCTGGGTCAGGTCGGCGGCGCTGAGGATGGGCTGCACGGCTTCCAAATTGGTGCTGCCCTGGCCGTCGTGGTGACCGGTCAGAATCTGCACTTCCTCCGCCAGCGTGGGGTAGCCCACGTGCAGCTTGAACAGGAAACGGTCGAGCTGGGCTTCGGGCAGACGGTAGGTGCCTTCCTGCTCCACGGGGTTTTGGGTGGCCAGCACCAGGAAGGGCTCCTGCATGGCGTAGGTAGTGCCATCCTGGGTCACGGTGCGCTCCTCCATCACCTCAAACAGCGCGGATTGTGTCTTGGCCGGCGCGCGGTTGATTTCGTCAATCAGGACCACGCTGGCGAAAATAGGACCGGGCCGAAACTCGAAATCAGCCTTATTCTGCTGGAATACGGAGGTGCCCAGCACATCGCTCGGCATCAAATCGGGGGTGAACTGGATGCGGCTGAACGGCACGGCCAGCGTGCGGGCCAGTAGCTTGGCCATGAGGGTTTTGGCCACGCCGGGCACGCCTTCGAGCAGCACGTGGCCATCGGCCAGCACGGCGGTGAGCAGCAATTGCAGCAAATCGGTCTGGCCGACGATGATTTTGCCGATTTCAGTCCGAATGGCTTCGGTTTGGGCCGTGAGGCGGGCAAAGTTGGTGCGCGGGGCAAAGGCGGCTTCGGGAGCGGTGGTTACGTCGGCCGGTACTGCGGGCATCGGAGTGGCTGTTTCGGACATTGCTGGAGCGGGAAATTGGGGAGTCAAGTCGAGGTTTTCGGGTTCCATCTACAAAGTGCTGGCGTAGCCAAGTAAGGTCTGGGCGGTTTCGTCATCGGCGCAAACGGTGCGCAGAGTAGCGTGAATTTTAACGGCGTACTCGTCGGAAACGAGGTTTTTATGGTAAAGCGTAAGGTCCTGCAGCAACTCGGCCAGGGCGTGCCAGTCGAGGTCGGCCAGCAATGATTTTTCTTCGGCCAGGCCCTGCTTGTTGAACCGGCGGTAATCCCAGCGGTATTTGATGAAAACGGCAAGTTTGGCAACGGTGAGCATAGCGAAAAGTAGTTAGCGGCGTGCTTCGCGTTTGAAATCAGTCAGCGCCCTGCTTAGTTGCAGCAATTGCTGGTCGTTTATCTGCGGGGCGGTGCGGGCGAAATTCACCAGTCGCAGCAGCTCATCCACACGGGGCCGGGCGAGGCCCGACTTCTGGCTGAGCCGTTCCCGGAAGTCCTCGTCGCCAAAATCCGGGCTCGTTTCCTGAAAGCGGGTGCGCAGGTAATCCATAAACAGCCCAACTTTCTTCTCCGCAATCAGCGCGTGGCTGCTGCCCTGGCGGTAAAGGCTGGCCACCGTGCGCGTAAACTGCAGCGTGGTGTTAGGCAGCGGTTTGAGCGTGGGAATGATGCGTTGCCGCCGCCGGGCCTCCACCAGCACAAACAATATCCCGCCGATGATGAGCAGATACCACGCCGTGTTCAGGGCTTCGTGGCCGCTCACGAGGCGCAGCAGCGACTGGTCGCCGAGGCGGCCCTGCTTCTGGTATTCGTCCCACCACGTGGGCCGGGCGGGCAGGTAGGAGAGGGCCGTAGCAGCAAACTGACTGCTGGCGGGCCGCAGCACAAACTGGTTGGTGAAGGCAATGGGCACCGAGCACAGGTACACGTGCCCGCGCCCATAATCGAGGCGCACAAACACGGGGCGGCCCTGCGCATCGGTGGCCAGTGCGCGGCCCACGCGGCCCGAATCCACCACGAAGCGCACATTGGCATCGCCGCCCGGCAGGCGGTAGCGCGGGCCGGCCAGGGCAGGGTTGGTGAAACGCACCGTCACCGAATCGGGCACGGGCAGGCCGCGCGGGCCGGCGTGGGTGGGCAGCTTCACGGTGCGGGTGCGCACGCCCAGCGTGTCGAGCAAGGCACTGGTGGAATCGCCAAAATTCTCGGCCACGATAAACACGTCGTTGCCGTTGGCAATGAAGCGCAGCAGCGCGTGCGCGTCGGCCTTGCCTGCGCTGAATTCGGTGTTTACAAATAAGTAGTTGGCGCGAGCCCGGCGCAGGTGCTCGGCTACCCAGTCATGTTCCGGTTCTTCTTCGTCTGAATCCTCGCTCCGGGCTGTGCTGTCCGTCGTGGTGGTTTCGTCGGTGTCGGCACCTTCTTCGGAAGCAGCTGGCGCGCTGGTTGAAGCGGTGGCCGTAGTGCCGGAATCAGTTTCAGAAACCGAACCTGACGTTGCAGAAGTTGAATCGGAGTTGGTCGTAGCGGCAACGGTCGAGTCGGAAGCAGGCTCCGGGCCGGCTTCGGTGGTAATGGTGCGCGACTGCGATTCGGCCAGCGCATCGGTCACTTCCAGCGAGAGACCGGTGAGCTGGTTGTAGATGGGCAGGCGCGTGGTCTGGACAGAATCGGTGCCGAGCAGGCGCGGCAGCTGGTCGTACAGCACGTAGGTGCCGTAGGGAATCTTGTCCTTGTTGATGAGCGTGGGGCGCCAGTCTATGGGCTTGGGCCGGTAATATTCCAGCGCCACGTAGGCCCCAAACAGGGCCAGCAAACCCAGCAGGTACCAGCGAAAATTCGAAGTCATGAGACAGGAAAATTAACTCAGGCAGCGCGGCGAGCGGCCGGGCCATCTACCAGTTTTTGGAAAGCGCGCTGCCCGTCCCGCACCCGCTCGTATAGCGGCCCCGACAAGGCCAGCTCGCCGTACCACACAAACTCAAACTGCCGGGTAATTTCGCGAAAATCGGCCCGGATTGAACCCGTGGGTGATAATTCGGCCAGGTAGGCGTGGTTGGTTTTATCGGGCTGCCAGTTGATGAGGCCGCGGTCGGACAAACTTTTTAGCAGTTGCAGGTAACCCAGGCGCACGGCCAGCCGCCAGTTGGCGGCTGCCTCCGCTTCGGCCAGACGGGTGGCAAAATCCACTTCGTGAATGTTCTCAGGGGCCGTGTCGTAGGCCAGCGGCACGCGCCGGGGCGAGCGGCCCAGTAGGGCCGTGAAGTCAATTTGCAGCAGCTTGAGCACCACAAACACACCCGCGCCCAGAAACAGCGCATAGAGCACCCAGCGCCAGAAGTGGCTGTAGCTACGGCTGTTCAGCCACTCAATAACCGTCTGCCACACCCGGGCCCAAAACAGGCTCCAGGCGCTTTGTTCGGCGCGGGTAGCAGGCTCTACGTACTGAAACTCGCGCTGCCCGCGCAGCTCCCGCAGGCGGGCGGCATCGGGCCGGCGCAGGCGCGGGGCCGGGCCGGTGTCGGGCGGCAAGGGGCGGGTGGCGGCGGGCCGCTCGGGTGCCTCGGGCACGGCAGCCCGGGTGGGGCCGGCCAGCACCAGCAGCAGCAACAAGGCCCGAAACCAAGATGAAAAAGCAGCCACGAAGGAGAGAGGAGGACAGAAAAAAGGACGAGGTTGTAGCAAGTTAGCACCCATGGCTGCTGCCGGTGCGAAAGCTAGTATTCGCCTTCGTCGTCGGGGCGGTAGGCGGTGTTGCGCACGGCCGGCGGGGCCTGGCCCAACTGGTTCACCATGTGGCGCAGGCCCACGCCGTCGCGGCGTTCCACCAGGTTAAAATACTGGAAGGCAATGGCTAGCAAAATGGGTGGGTAAATCAGCAGGTTGAGCACCCCGCCGAGCGTGGTAAGCACAATGAGCAACACGCTGAAGGTCTGGGTGGCGCCGTCGGTGCCCAGCGCGCCGCGCGTCATGCCCAGCGTGAGGCCGCCCGCCAGGCCCCCCACCACCGCAAACAGAATCCCGAGCATGAGCAGCATCACGAAAAGCAGGCCGAAAGTCGACCACCACTTGCCCTTAATCAGCTGCAGGCAGCGGCTCAGCGTGGTCCCGAAGCCGGTGTCTTCCATCACCTTCACCACAAAAAACAGGCTCAGCGCGACCGATAAATAAATGCCGGGTATCGCCAGCAGGAAGAAGCCAATGATGACCAGCAGCGCCAGCCCGAAATACGACAGAAACGAGCCCAGAAAATGCTCCTTCACCCCCTGCCACACCTCACCCGGCGTGATGGGCTCGTCCGTCGGGGCGGGGTGCATGCAGAGCTTCACGTAGCTATACACGGTGAGAACCAGCAGCGTAGCAAAAGCAAAGCTGACGGAAATGTTGAGCCAATACAGGGGCGTGCTCGTCATGCGGCCCATCAGGGCCAGCTGCTCCAGCGCGGCTGTGTTGGGCGAGTAGCGGGTGCCGGAGCGCACCGCGCCCAGCGTTTCCTGCAGCATCTGCTGTTGCAGCACGGCCGCCGCTACGCCCCGCAACAGCGCCGCCGGCAGCACAATGTAGAGCAAGGCCCGCCCCAGGCCCCGCCAATGGGCGCTGATGAATTCAAACGTGGCCGAGAATTTTTGGCCGAAATCCCGCTGCTGGCGAAAATCAGATTCCTGGGTAAAGGGTAAGCGCATCATGAAAAGAATGAAAAGGAAGAAATAACACCCAGGGTGGCCGGCCTAGCGGCCCGCTGCGGGTGGCGCAGCCAGCGCGGCGCCCTGCCGCCGCAGCCGCCACGGGTACCACCCGAAATACCACAAAATGAACGCCGCCGAACCACCGATAATAGTTACGCTGACCGCCACCGGCATCTCGGTGTGGCGCGTCACGAAGCTTTCCAGAAAGCCGGCCAGCACGAAAATGGGCACCAGCCCCAGCGCCAGCTTGCCGCCCTCGCGGGCCGCGTGGCGGAACGACTCGGCCCGGCTGTGGGTGAGCGGAAACAGAATGCCCTTCGCCATGACAAAGCCCGCGGCGCCGGCCAGCACAATGGCCGAAATCTCCAGCGTGCCGTGAATCCAGATGGTGAGCACCGAGGCGGCCAGCACGTGCTGCTTGTAGAAGAAATACTGAAACGAGCCCAGCATAAGGCCGTTGTAGAACAGCGCCGCGCCCGTGCCCAGCCCCGCCGTGATGCCCATGGCAAAAGCCGTGAGCGCCACCTTAATGTTGTTGAAGGTGATGAACAGAAACATCGACGTTTCCTCGTCGCTCTTGTAAATGGCCATCGGGTCGCCCTTGTGGATGTTTTCCAGCGTCTGGTTCACGTAGCCATCGCCGAGGATGCTGCGCACGAAGGTGTCGTCATAGGCAGCCGAAAGAGCGCCCAGGGCCGTGCAGAGTACAAAAAACAGCAGCGTCCAGGCCAGTATGCCCTGGTGGCGGCTCACCACCAGCGGCAGCTCGCGCGCCCAGAAGTGCCCGAAGCGGCCCCGGGCCTCGGCCTTGTTCTTGTAAATGGCCTGGTGCAGCTTGCCGGTGAGCGTGTTGAGGTAGGCCGTGGTGGGCGACTCCGGGTAGAAGGTTTGGGCGTAGGCCAGGTCGTCGGTCAGGGCTACAAAACGGGCGGCCAGCTCGTCGGGGTTGGCGGCGGGCTGGGTTTCGTATTGCTGCCAGCGGGCCTGGTTTTGCCGCAGGAAAAGGGCTTCGCGCATGGGGCGTGGAATAGGACCTTAAAGGTAGCAAAAGCGGCGATAGTAGCAGAATATCAGAAAAAAAGGCGACAATCTGGGTTTGTCGTCCGGCTGATTATATGCCCGGCTTCGCCGTACTTTTCGCAGCCGAATCCTGACCCCCGCATTATCCCGTTGCCGCCTTACCGCTCATGAGTACCATTCGCATTCAGACCACCCAAAACGTTTCGCTGGAATATGAAATTGCCAGCGCCGGCGACCGCATCCTGGCTTCGCTCATCGACTATGGCCTGTATTTCGTGTGGTTTATTGCCTGGGCCTGGCTCAATGGCGAATACCACCTGAGCCCCGGCGGGCGCGCCGGCCAGGTAATACCGCTGCTGCCCACTACGTTCTACATGCTGGCCTGCGAGGTATTTTTCAACGGCCAGTCATTGGGCAAAAAAGCCCTTAACCTGCGCGTGGTGCGGCTGGACGGCACCCGCGCCGGCCTAGGCGACTACCTGCTGCGCTGGCTGCTGCGGCCCATCGAAATCGTGGCCACGTCGGGCGTGGTGGCCCTGATTACCATCCTGCTCAACGGCCGGGGCCAGCGCCTGGGCGACCTCGCGGCCGGCACCAGCGTCATCAGCCTCAAGAAGCGGCCCGACTATGCCACCCCTTTGGCCGGCGAAGTGGCGGCCATTGCGGGCTACCAGCCGGTCTTTGCCCAGGCCGCTGCGCTGTCCGACCACGACGTGGCGCTCATTCGCAAGCTGCTCTACCACGGCAGCAAGCAGGAGAATTATTTGCTGCTAAACGAAGTCGCCAATAAAGTGAAAGCCATTACCGGCATTCAGACCACCTTGCAGGATGCACCATTTCTGAAAACCATTCTGCGCGACCACGCCCATCTGGCAATACATGGCTCAGTTTAATCCTTGGAAATAAGCCCACAAAAAAGGCCCGCTGAGATTCAGCGGGCCTTTTTTGTAATAAAACTGACGGGTTACTCCCGCTCCACGCGCAGCATGGTAGCGCTGCCGTCGGGCAGCTGCAGGCGCACCAGGTAGAGGCCGGCGCGCAGGGCAGCGGCTTCGTTCCAGGTGAGGGTGCTGGTACCGGCACCCACGCGCTCCACGGTGCGGTGCAGCAGCAGGCGGCCGGCCACGTCGTAGAGGTTGAGCTCCATCTGCGGCTGGGCCGAAGGCAGATTCAGGTGAAGCTGCAGGCCCTGCGAACCAAAGGGGTTGGGCTGGGCCGTGAACTCGCTGGCCTGGGCCAAACCGGCTTTCTGGGCTGTTGTCGTGTTGGTTGTCAGGTAGGTGGTTACCGTCTGGGTGCCTTGCAGCACGTTGGCACCGTTGCGGAGCTCCACAATCTGGTTGCCGCCGCAGCCGTTGATAACCTGAATGTCATCGATGAACCAGCCCTCAAATGTGCCGGGGCTGCCGTTGTCGGTGCGGGTGCGGAAGCGCACGAGCATGGGCATGCCCGCGAACGAGCGCAAGTCGAGCGCCGAGCGGATGAAGCTGGCGGTGCCCGTCACGCTGCGGCCCGAGAAGCACTTCTGGCCCGGGGCGGTGGTGGTGGCATCAAAGGTGCTGTTGTAGCCATTCTGAATCCAGAGCGTGGCCGGATTCTGCCAGGTGGTACCGTTGTTGGTGGAAATCTCTACGGTGCCGCCGTCGTAGCTGCCCTCGAAGTCAAAGTAGTGGTAGAATGAGAGCACCGACAGGCCCGTGGGCGTGAACGGGGCCGAAGTCAGCACGAAATCGGTGGGGATGGCCGGCGCCGTGGCCCACCACGAGGTGGTGCCGCTGTTGGCGTGAGCCGTGCTGGTAGCAAAAGTGGAAGTGCCCGTGATGGGCGCGGCCACGAAGCCGCCTGTGGTGCTGGCGTCGCGGTTGTCGTTGACGGGCGTGAGCGGGGCGCAGGCGCTGGCCGCAGCCGCCTGGCCAAGGAAGCGCAGCGTGCGCGTCTGGCCGGGTGCGGTGAAGGTCAGGTTGCTGAATGTCACTTTATTGCCAACGAGCGTGCCGCCCGTGGTGCTGCTCACGAATTGCATACCCGTGGGCAGCTCGTCGGTGAGGGTGTAGGGGGCGGTGGGCACGCTGCAGTTGCAGGTCAACTTGTATTCGTTGCTGAACGTGTTGCCTGAAACCAGCGGCGTCACTTTCTGCAGGGTCACGGGCGGCGGCATGTCGTAGGCCGCCGTTTGGTCGGTGGCGCTGCCCGAAGAGCCTTCCACGGCGCTGTAGCCCATGCCGCGGCGGGCAAAGGCACTCCAGATGGTGCAGTGGTACTGGCCCTGGTAAAGCAGCGAGTCGGCGCTCAGGATGGCGTCGCGGGCGTCGAGGAAGCCGGGCTGGCAGGGCTGGAGCTTCATGCCTTGCAACACGAGCTGCAGGGCAATGTTGTTGCCGCCGTTGGCCGCGCCGTTGTACAGGTTGGGCTCGATGCGGCCGCGCTGCTGAATGATGTTCCAAGTCATGTCCCACAGCACTGCGCACCAGATTTCGCCAATGGCGTGCACTTCGGGGTTGGCGGCTACGTTGGCGTAGGTCAGCGGGTTCACCGTGAGGTTGGTGGAGTAGGGGTAGCGCCGGATGCCGCTGGCGTTGGCCGTCTGGCCGTTGGCGTAGGTGCCCACGGGGCGGGCATTGGGGCCGTCGGTAAGGGCCGCCGTGGTCCAGTCGGTGGTCAGCATCAGGGCCAGGTAGTCGCTCCAGCCCTCGCCGCCTTGCTCGGCGTTGTTGAGGCAGCTGCTGTTGGCAGGGCCGCCCGTGAGGCGGGTGCTCACGCCATGGCCGTACTCGTGCACCATGATGCCGTTGTCGAAGTCACCGTCCAGCATCGGGCCAGAAGCCGCCGCGCGGGGCAGGGTTACCTGAATGTTGTTGGCAATCTGGGCCACGAGGGTGGCGCCGTCGGCCTGCGAAATCATCACCGACGGAATGGTCACCGTGTTGTCGGTGCCACCCATTACCGAAGGCGCACCGGCCACGTTGTTTATCACGATGGCGGCGGTGGCCCCGGCCAGCTGGGCGTTTTTCACCTTTACCGAGAAGTTGCAGGTGCCCCGGTAAATCAGCGCGATTTTGCCGGTGAGCGACGTGGTGGTCGCCGTGCAGCCCTGGTTGCCGGCGTCGTTGTACAGTGCCAGCTGCCCCGAGATGGGGCCCAGGGTGGCGAGGCTGTTATTGGCGCTAAAGGCGCCTTCCACGGCCGTATAGCTGCCGGCCACGGTGCTGGGAGCCGTCACGGTCAGCGAGTAAGCCGGGGTAGCAGCGCTCCACAGGTACATCTGCATGCGGCCACTGCTGCCATCGGCCGGCGTGCTGAAGTTGGCGTTGTTGGTGCCGAGGCCGTCCTGGGCTTCGGCTTTCACGTAGTCGTTGCCGCTGCCGCCGCGGCCCAGGTTATCGGCCTGGAAGTTGCCGGCGGCTTCCGTGAAGCCATACTGATAAGTAATGTCGTGGATGATGTTGTTCCAGTAGAACAGGTTCACCACGGCCGCGTTGCGGTTGGTCACGCCGCTGGGCGCGAGGGTAAAGTCGGGGGTGTAGTTGAAACTGAGGGCGGGGGCCGCCGTCTGCGAGTTGGCGTAGTTGCCGGGCGCGTTGGTGTTGGCCGCGTCGTCGTAGGCCGCCACGTTGTTGCCCCGCGTGAAGGCGTAGTTGGTGGTGCCGTCGAAGTTCCAGCCGTAGGTGGTGGCGTTGTTGGTGGCCCCGGCTTTCAGCCACGGGTCGGTATCGGTCTGAAGGCCGTTGGTGGCGGTAGGCCGCTCCCGGGGAAAGGGAACTACCAGAAACGAGGACGAGGTAGTAGTAGGCGGCGGAGGCGGCAGGAACTGCGTGGTCTTGGCTACAGCACTTTTCGCAGCCGTAACAGCGGGCCGGGCGTGGGAGGCAGCCGCTTCGTTCACGGTCCAGTTGTCCTGGCTCACGATGGCACCGGTGGCAGCATCTACCCGTACGTTCCACCAGTCGGACGAGCCGAGCAGGTCAATGTTCACGTTCCAGGTCAGGTGGGCCTTGCCGGCCTCGTCAAACGCCCAGGTCAGGCTGGCCACAATGTCTTGCCGGGCCACGCCGCTGGCGGCAAAGGTCTGGCGGGCTTCGGGGCCACCTTCCTCCTTAATAAGGAGCGGAGTAGCACCAAATGGCCGCTCCAGGTGCTGCAAGGTGCGGCTCACGGCCACGGCAGCCGTGATGGCCGGCGTGGCGGATACACCCGCCAGCTGTTTGGCCGGCACAAATGCCCCGGTGTGCGAGGCCAGCCGCGTGCCCACAAAGGCCAACGACTGAATTTTGTTGAACACCGGAATGCCTTGGTACAGCTGCTGCACATAGATGTGCTCCAAGCCGTTGGCATCGGCATAGGCGCTGCTCATGCGCAGGTCGGCGGGTGCGAAGCCGGGGCCGACCCACTGGCTGCGCACGGCCAGGGCTTTTTCCATGGCCTGCTGGGGCGGAATGGACTGCGCGTGCAAGGCAGAAAGCGGCAGCAGGCCAAGCAGGGCCAAGCTTAGCTTCTGGAAGGTAAAAGGTTTACTCACGGGCAAGAAATAGGTGGTGATGAAACGATTTGAAACTAGGAGAACTAAAAGTACAACATCTCAAGGGCTTCCCGATAACGACACGATGCCTATTGACTTAAAATGCCTGAAACCTGTGATTTTGAGACAAATTTGATAGTCGGGCATAAAGAAAGCCCCGCCGGATGATTTCGGCGGGGCTTTCTTTATGCCCGACTGTGATAGTAGGCAAGCCGTTGAACAGGCCTATTCTACCATTACCTGGCGAGTGGCGGCGGGCTGGCCGTCTACCACGAGGCGCACCAGGTACAGGCCGGGCTTGGCCGCGCCGGCTTCCCAGCGCAGCTCCTGCAGCCCGGCCGGCAGTGCGGCCGAAGTCACGGTAGCCACGCGGCGGCCGAGGGCATCAACCACATTCAGCTCGACGCGGGCGGTGCGGGCCAGGGTGAAGGACAGGGCCGTGCGACCGTTGGTGGGGTTGGGGTACAGGCTCACGCCGGTGGCCAAATCGGCGCGGTCGCGCACGGCGGTGTTCACGCCGGCCGGGCCGGCCACGGCGATGTCGCGGGCTGCCAGGCCGTTGCCGATGGTGCCCACCAGCGTGGTCGCGCCCGTGGTCAGGTTCACGGTGTAAAGATTCGTGTTGGCCGTAGTGCCGGGATTAGCCACCAGGTAGGCGGTGTTGGTGCCGGCTACTGGGGAATAGATATCCAGGTCCAGGCTGGAAGCCGTGGCGTTGGCCGTGATGCCGGAGGCCCCTACCGTGTTCAGGGTGCCGGCATTCGGCGGGTTCTGCGTGGTGAGGATGTTCAGGCTCAGGTCGTAGTTGTAAAGGGTGGTGGCGGTGGCGACGGGGCCGGGCACGCTGTTGGTATAGGCCGCGGCTCCGATGTTGGGCGTAGCGGCGGCGTTGACATCGCCGGTGGCGTAGGCCAGCTGGGTATCGGTGGCGGCAATGGTGCCATCGATGGGGTTCAGGCGGTAGTTGGCGCGGTTAGAGGAAGTTACGCGGATGCGGTCCACCGTCGGGTTGAAATCAAAGCCGACTTTGCCGGTACCCAATTCCAAGCGAATGGCCGAGCCCACAGCCGTAGCCACGCCCGTCACGGCACTTATCGAATATACCTGCGCATTCAGCCCGGGCGCGGCCAGGGACGCGTCGTAGCCCAGGGCGAAGAGCGTATTGGTGAAGGGCCGTACATCGAGGCCCACCAGGGTTTGAGTAGCGGCCACACCCGTGATGCCCAGCGAGGTGCGAATGGTGCCGGGCAGCGCCGTATCAAACGTTAGCAGGTTGGTGCCCGACAGGGCGTAGGCGAGGTTGCCGGTTACCGTAGCGGGCACCGTGCGCGTTATTTGCAGGGCAATGTCCGTGACCGGCGGCGTGAGGTTGCCGCCCACGGGCCCCACCAGCGTGGTAGCACCCGTGGTTAGATTCACGGTGTAGAGGCTACTGTTAGTAGTGCCCGGCGTCACGTTAGGTAGCGCCGTGAGGTAGCCCACATTCGTACCCGTGCTGGCATTGAAGTAGATATCGAGGTCGGAGTTGCCGAAGTTTGCAAAGCCGAGTGCGCCCACCGTGTTCAAGGTACCGTTGTTGGGTGGGTTCTGGGTAGTCAGGCGGGCGTTGGCTTCGTCCACGTTGTAGAGCGTGGTGGCCGAAGCGCCGATGTAGCTGTTGGTGTAGGCCACGGCTCCGATGCCGGGCGTCTGGGCGGCGTTGGGGTCGGTGGTGGCGTAGGCCAGGTTCGTATCAGTAGCGGCCAGGGCGCCGTTGTTAGGGTTCAGGCGGAAGTTGGCGTTGTTGCTGCCCGTCACCCGAATGCGGTCCACGGTCGGGTTAAAATCGAAGCCAATGCGGGCGGTGTTGGTGCCCAGGTTCAGGGTGAGGAGCGCGCCGACGGCGGTAAGCGCGCCGGTGGTCACGTTCACGGTGTAGAGCTGCACTTGCGTGGTGGCCGCATTGTAGCCCATGGCAAACAGCTGGCCGGTGTTGGGCCGGCTATCCAGGCCCACCAGCGTTTGGCCCGTGCCCAGGCCGGTGATGGCCGTGGTGGCCGTGTACGTGCCCGGGGCCGTCACCTGAAACGTGACGAGGCTGGTGGCGGTAGCGGAAGTTTGCAGGCCGTAAGCCGTCTGGGCCTGGGCTGATGCGGACGTTACTAGTAGCAGCGCCGCCGCTGTCGCCAGCCGGGCGGGAGTAGAAAGGGGTTTCATTAGTGAAAGCGTTTGTGAAGTATTGATGAAGGATATCTAAATCAACTACGTACCCTTCGCCAAAGCAGATTGACTTTAATGGCGTTTTAATTCAGTTAGTTGGCTCTTCAGGCCGCTGTTTCCAGTTTCCCGCCTCATCCCAAACAAAAAGCCCTCCACTGCCCGGCAGGCGGGCAGTGGAGGGCAGAAAGAGAGCCGCCAGGTAGCATGGAAACCGAACCAGCTACGGCACGACGGCTAGCAAACGCAACTTAGTTGCGGGTCATGAGCTTGTTGGTAGCCAGCTCCGTAGAGGGGATGGGCCACACGTACAGGACGTCGCTGGGGTTCACAGCCGACACCGAGCCCTTGCCCGGAATGGGGGCGTTGAGGCGCATGAGGTCGATGTTGCGCAGGCCTTCGCCCAAAAACTCGATGCGCCGTTCCAGCAGCATGGCGGTCAGCATATCGGCAGCCGAGGCAAAAGTGGTGTAGGCCCCGGCGGGGTTCGAGCGGGTCCGCACGGCGTTGAGCAGCACCAGTGCTTGCGCGTCGACGCTGTTGGTGGAGCGCACCCGGGCTTCGGCCAGGTTGAGCATTACCTCGGCGTAGCGAATAATCGGGGCCTTGTCGACGTACGGCGTGCTGGAGTTAGTGCCCGCGGAATACTTCTTCAGAAAAGACTCTCCGCTCACTACCTGCACAAAATTGGTGCGGCGCGCATCGGTAGCGGCAAAAGCGGGGCTGGCCAGGATGCCGCCAGCCGCGGTGTTCAGGCCGTATTCGCCGTTGCCGCCGTTGGCAGAGCCCGGCGGCAAGAAGTAGTAGGCCAGTTGGTTTTGGGTGCCCGGCCCATCCGCCGTGGTGAAGGGAGAAGACAGAATACTTTCCGGCGTTTCCTCGGTGCCGGTAAATACAGCGGCTATCGAGGCGTTCAGGGCGTTGGGCACTCCAGTGGGCGCTACGAAGGGAGCTGCGGTGGGCACTATTTTATTGGCTTCCCGAATCACGTCGGTGTAACGGCCCATGCTCAGGTACACCCGGGTTTTGAGCGCGATGGCCGTGTTGCGGTGGGCTCGCGTCACGTTGAGCGTCGCGTTCGCATTCGTTAGTGGCAGGTTGGCCTCGGCGGCGTCCAGGTCGGTCAGAATCTGGGTGTACACCTCGGCCACCGAGCTGCGAGCCAGGTCATTGCCAGTGTCGTCGCTTTCGGCCCGCAGGCGCAGGGGCAGCCCCGGCTTGCTGCCGTTGCCGTCGGCGTAGGGCCGGGCATACAGCTGCAGCAGCGAGTAGTAGCACAGCGCGCGCAGCAGTTGAGCCTCGCCGCGGTAGTTCTTGACTTTGTTGGCGTAATCCGCGGGGAAGATTGGAGCCACAAACTTCGCTGCATTGGCGTCGAGGCCGGCCAGAAACACGTTGATTTGGTTGATGGCGGCGTAGCCCGCACCCCAAGTGTTGATGACGTCGTTCGGCGAGCCTTCGTAGAGCGTGTGGTTCCACACGGCCGTGCCAGTCACCAGGTTAGAGGCGCGGTTAAGGAAGTCCTCGGCCCGGATATCGTTAAAAATCTGGAAGCGTCCCCCCAGGAAAATCCCGGTTTTCACGTAGCTGTACATGCCATTGGCCTGCAGCTCGACCCGAGCGGGGGTATCAAACACTACCTTATCCGAGAACAAGGTGACGGGAACCGGGGAGAGCTTATCGGTTTGGCAGGACGAGAACGCGCCGGCCGCGAGCAGGGCTGCGCACAGGGCAGCGGTTGCTTTCGTTTTAAGAAATACTTTCATCGGAATAAAGACAAGTTAGAAGCCAATGTTGAAGCCCACGGTGTAGGTCCGGGCCTGGCCCACTGAGTTGCGGTCGACGCCGGCGCCGGTGTTGGCGCCGGTGTTGACGCCGCTTGTGCCGTTGGTCGAAATCTCCGGGTCGATGCCCGAGTATTTGGTGAACAGCAAAGCATTTTGCACCTGCACGTAGAGGCGGGCACTGGCCACGTTGAGGCGGCTCAGCAGCGTTTGGTCAAACGAGTAGCCCAGCGATACCTGCCGCAGACGGGCGAAATCGCCTTTTTCCACGTTCGACGACATCACCAGGGCCGAGCCGTTGGAAACGTTGTCGCCGTACACCACCCGGGGCCACTTGGCATTATGGTTGCTATCGGTCCAATGGTCAAGAATGTCCACTTCGTTGTTCCAGAACCGCTGGTCGTGCAAGCCCGATTTGGTGCCGTTGTAGATGTAGTTGCCGCCCGAAAACTGCACGAACAAGCCCAAATCGATGCCTTTATAGCGGAAGGTGTTGTCGAAGCCGCCGTACCAGGTGGGCAGCACCGGGCCGTAGTACACGCCGTCGGCGAGCTGCGTGGGAGCCGTGGTGTTCTTGCCATCCAGCGTGGTCCAGCCGGTCGAGCCCACACCGGTAGTGCCCTGGTGGTTGTACTGCACCACGGTGCCATCGGCTTTCCGAATCATGCGCTGGCCGTTGTCGGGGTTCACCCCCAGGGATTGCACGGCTAGAATTTCGCCCACCGAGTGGCCTACTTGGGTATAGTTGGCGAATTCGAGGCCGCCGGTGGACGTGCTAATGGGCGGCTGGCCTTCGTAGGCCAGCGCCAGCACCCGGTTTTTGAGGGTCGTCACGTTGGCACTCACGGTCCAGCTGAAAGCTTTGTCCTGGAAAACGTTGTACGACAAATCCATCTCGACGCCGGTGTTGCGCATCGAGCCCACGTTGGCCGGAAGGATGTTGCCGGTTGTGGAGCCGGGGCCGGTCGAGCCGTTGGGAATGCCCTTTGATGGGGGCTGGGGCACGTTCAGAATCAGGCCATCGACTAGGTTTTCGTAGTAAGCGAAATTGCCGCGCAGGCGGTCCTGCAAAAAGCCAAACGAGAGCCCCACGTCGGTTTTCTTGCTCGTTTCCCAGGTCAGATTAGAGTTGCCGGCGTTATTGAAAAACAGCGTAGGGCTGCTGGCGTACAGGCCCGAGCCGTAGGTATTGAGCGCCGTGAAATCGTCGATGCCTTGGTTGTTGCCCACCACGCCGTAGCTGCCCGTGAGCTTGAGGGTGGAGAAGACCGAGCCAAACGACGAGTTTTTCCAGAAGCCTTCTTCCGACACCACGTAGCCCAGCGAGGTGCCGTAGAAGTTGCCGTACTTCTTGGCAAAGGCCGAATAGCCGTCGCGGCGCACGTTCACGGTGGCCAGGTACTTGTGGGCGTAATTATAGTTCACGCGCCCGAAGAACGACACCAGGTAGTTCGTGCCCTGAAACTGGCCCGACGACGCAATGTTGGTGTAGTTGCCCTGGAAGGTGGTGAAAAAGTCGTCGGCCACTCCGGTGCGCGAGGCGCCCCAGCGCTGCACGTCGGTGTTCTGCTGCTCGTTGCCTACCAGCAGCGACACGTTGTGATTCTCGCCAAAGGTATGGTCGTACTGCAGGGTGTTCTGCCAGTTCCAGCGCTTGTTGGTGCGGTAGTAGTTGTCGGCTTCGCCGGTGGGGGTGAGCGAGCCGGGCAGCGAGGTGTAGAAAGCTTTGTCCTCGAAGCTAAGGTTGTTGACGCCGTAAGTCGTGCGCAGGTTCAGCCCTTTGAGCAGTTCCCAGTCGGCGTACACGCTGCCTTCAATCTGGGCACCATCGGAGGTGAAGCGGTTGTTTTTGATGTCGACCACCGGGTTGATGAAGCCAATCACGAAGGGCTGGCCGTTGGCCGGATTCAGGTTGGGGCCGGGCCCGATGCTGGTGCCGCTCACGTTGGGGCTGCCGTCGGGGTTGTAGGCGGCCAGGTTGGGCGGCAGCAGGATGGGCACCCGGCCCAGGCCCGCCGAGCCAAAGGAGTTGTCGCCCACCGAACCCGTGTTCGGCGAGGAGTTCATCGTGTTAGAATACGCCACGCGCATGCCCACCGTAAAGTTCTTGAACACCTTGTGGTCCACGTTTAGCCGCGCCGAAATGCGCTTGAACTCGTTGTTCACAATCATGCCCTTCTGGGTGGTGTAGCCCACCGACGAATAGAAGCTGGTTTTGTCCGTGCCGCCTGAGAAGTTCAGGTTGTGCGACTGCGAAAAGCCCGTGCGGTAGATGTAGTCGTACCAGCGGGTGTCGGCCGCGTTGCCGTTGGCATCGGCCAGCTTAAAGCCTTCCACGTTGGTGGCCGCCGCGCCTATGGCGCGCCGGTTGGCGTTCAGGTTGCGCACCGCTTCGTTTTTCACGTCCACGTACTGTTGGGCGTTCAGCACGTCGTACAGCCGCACGGGCTTCGACCAGCCGGCCCAGGTGTCGTACGACACGTGGCTCTGGCCCTTCTTGCCCTTTTTGGTGGTGACGAGGATGACCCCGCCGGCCGCCCGCGACCCGTAGATGGCCGTGGCCGAGGCATCCTTCAGCACTTCCATGCTCTCGATGTCGGCCGGGTTGAGGTTGCTGAGCGGGTTGTTCGGCACGCTGCCCAGGGCCGACGTGTTGCCCGTGAACGTCGGAATGCCGTCAATCACAATCAGCGGCGTCGAGCTCAGGTTGATGGAGTTTACGCCCCGGATGCGGATAACCGGCGGGTTGTTCAGCACGCCGTTGGGCGTGGTAATGTTCACGCCCGGCGCCCGGCCCTGCAAGGCCTGGTCGAAGCTCTGAACTGGCGAAGTCGCAATTTCTTTGCCGCTAACGGTGGCCACGTTGCCCGTCAGGTCGCGCCGGCTCTGAGTGCCGTAGCCCACCACCACCACCTCTTCGAGGCTCTTGGTGTCGGTCACCAGGCTGATGTTGAAGGAGGTTCGATTGCCAATAGCGACTTCCTGGGTGGCGTAGCCCACGTAGGAAAATACCAGCGCAGTAGCGGTAGCGGGGGCTGCCAGGGAAAACTTGCCGTCCGCATCGGTGGAAGTACCCAGTTTGGTGCCTTTCACGAGCACGGTCACGCCCGGGATGGACGCCCCATCCGCCCCTGCGACCGTGCCGGAGATGGTCCGGTCCTGGGCCTTTAGGTTGTGCGCCGCGAGGCCCAAAACCATGAACAGAAATAAGAGTAAGGTTTTTCTCATGTGAGTGATTGGTTGGTGGAAACTGAGTAACTGAATTGCCGAATATAGTTGCGAATTTCTGATTAGTGCATATTGTTCTTATTGCAGATGCAAATTCAATGGATTTTGCATAATAATTGGTCGCATAACTTGTAAAAATTGGTATCGTAAATATTTAACGACTCATTTATTTGATAAAAGGTATCATTACTGGTGCCCCATTTGTCGGTGGGCAGCGTCGGAATGAAAAGGAAGGGGCCCGCCCGTTGATTACTCAACTGGACGGGCCCCTTCAGTGGGCGCCTTGCGGCTTTAATCTGGAACGACTGGCTAGGGTAGGACCTGGCCAGCATCTCTGCTGGCTACCATGGCACAGGCTGGCCCTGCCAGGTCACGAAGCTGCCGTTTTCCTCGGCGTGCAGCTGCTCGGCCAGGCGGATGATGCCACGGGCCGAGTCGGCCGGTTCCTGGGTGGCGTGGTCGCCGCCCATCTCGGTGCGCATCCAGCCCGGGTCCACCAACACCGAAATCAGGCCCATGTGGCCGATTTCGGCGGCCAGGCTGCGCATGTACATGTTCAGGGCGGCCTTGCTGGCGCTGTAGTGGTAGGGGTCGCCGGTGGCTTTCCAGGTCAGCGAGCCCTGGCCCGACGAGATGCTGAGGATGCGCCCCTTGCGCCCGGCGCGCAGCAGCGGCAGCAGCGCCTGCGACACCAGCAGCGGCCCGATGGCATTCACCTGCATGGTTTCCATCGCATCGTCGTGGGTGAGCTGGCCCAGGCGCTGGTGGGCGTCGCCGGAGCCCGCGTGCGGGTACACCCCGGCGTTGTTGATGAGCACGTCGAGTCCGTCGGTGTTGGCCAGCACGGTTTGCACGGCTGCCGCGATGGAAGCGGCATCGGTCACGTCGAGGGGCAGCAGCACGAGGCGGTCGGCGTATTGTTGCTTCAGGGATTGCAACTCGGCGGCCTGGGCGGGCTGCCGGCTGGCGGCAAATACCTGGTCGCCGCGCTCGAGGTACTGGCGGGTAAGTTCGAGGCCCAGGCCCCGGTTGGCTCCGGTGATGAAAGCGCGCATAAGTATTTTAAGGAAGTTGGTGAGAAGAGCAGTAAGGCAAACGAATGCGCAGTTTACATACAAAAGCCCATCCTGCCACAGGAGTTGCCCTTTTGTCCGTCTATTATTTCCGGCCCAATAGTTTTCTTGCGCCCCTTATGACCCCGCTCATTACCTCCCTCAGTCCGGCCGAAGCCCGGGCACTAATACCCCAGCTCCACGAGTTGCTGCACGACGCCGTCGATTCCGGCGCTTCCGTTGGTTTTCTGCCGCCGCTGCCTGCCGCCGAGGCTCAGGATTACTGGCAGAGCGTCATCGAAGCCGTGGAGGAAGGGCACCGCGTGCTGCTGGTGGCCCGCCAATCCGGCACCGATGACCTCCTCGCCACCGTGCAGCTCGACCTGGCCACCCGCCCCAACTCCCTGCTGCGCGCCGAAGTATCGAAGCTGCTGGTGCACCGGCGGGCGCGCCGCCAGGGCCTGGCCCGGCGGCTGCTCCTGGCCTTGGAAGACCACGCGCGCACACTGGGCCGCACCACGCTGGTACTCGACACTCGCCACGGCGACATTGCCGAGCAACTCTATCAGTCAATGGGTTACGTATTCGTGGGCGCAATCCCGGCGTACTTCATCAACTTCGACGGGCAGCCGCACGCTACGGCGGTGTACTATAAGTTATTAGCCGGCAACTAAAAAAGGCGGCAGTCATTCCTATGACTGCCGCCTTTTCTTCAAGGAGCCAAATGCTAAAGCCTATCCTGCCGCGATGGCCTTGCGGCGCGAGCCGGTGGTCGGTCGACGCTCCTCGCCCTGGGCCAGCAGCTCATCGTCGCGCTCGGTCTTCTTCACCCAGCTCACCGAGTACAGGTCCTTGCGCCGGTCGCGCAGGTTGCGCACGGCGCCGCTGGTGTTCAGGTCTTTGAGCAAGTCAAGGTCGAGGTCGGCGATGAGGGTCATCTCCGTGTTCGGGGTAGCTTCGGCTACGATGGCATCGTGCGGGAAAGCGAAATCCGAAGGGCTGAACACAGCCGACTGCGAATACTGAATATCCATGTTTTCGACGCGCGGCAGGTTGCCCACCGAGCCGGTGATGGCCACGTAGCACTCGTTCTCGATGGCACGGGCCTGCGCGCAGAGGCGCACGCGCTGGTAGGCGTTCTTGGTATCGGTCCAGAAAGGCACGAACAGGATTTTCATCCCTTCGTCGCTCAGCATGCGGGAGAGTTCGGGGAATTCCACGTCGTAGCACACCAGAATGCCGATTTTGCCAAAATCCGTATCGAAGCACTTCAACTTGTCGCCACCGCGCATGCCCCAGTAGCTGGCCTCGTCGGGCGTCACGTGCAGCTTGTACTGCTCGTCCACGGTGCCGTCGCGCCGGCAAAGGAAGGCCACGTTGTGCAGCTTCTCGTTCTCGTACACGGGCATCGAGCCGGCCACGATGTTGATGTTGTAGCTCACGGCCAGTTCCATCATCTTGGCCTTGATGGGCTCGGTGAAAGCCGCCATGGCCCGAATGGCTACCGCCGGCGAATCCTCGTTGGTGAGCGCCATGAGTGGCGCGTTGAAGAACTCCGGAAACACCACGCAGTCAGACTTGTAGCCACTCACCGTGTCCACGAAAAACTCAATTTGCTGCAACAGGTCTTCCAGCGAGCGGGTAGCACGCATCTGCCACTGCACAATGCCGATGCGGACGTTGGATTTCTGGTTACCGATGAGCTTTTCGGTCTCCTCGTAGTACACGTTAATCCACTCCAGCAGCGTGGCGTAAGCCTTTGATTCCGAGTCGTAAGGCAAGTAGCCACGAATGATTTTACGCACATAAAAATCGTTCGAGAGCTGGAAGGTGAGAATGGGGTCGGTGAGCTCCTTATTGCGCACCTTTTCCACGTACTTGGCGGGCGTCATCTCGTTGGCGTAGGTGGCGTAGCCGGGGATGCGGCCGCCGGCCACCATGGCGCGCAGGTTCAGGTTTTCGCACAGCTCCTTGCGAGCGTCGTAGAGGCGGCGGCCCAGGCGCAGGCTGCGGTATTCGGGGTCCACAAATACGTCGACGCCGTAAAGGGTGTCGCCGTCGTCGTCGTGGGTGTCGAACTTGCCGTTGCCGGTGATTTTGGCGTAAGTGTGCTTGTCGCCGTACTTGTCGTAGTCCACGATGATGGCCAGGGCAGCGGCCACCAGCCGGCCGTTGTCCTCAATGCCAATCTGGCCCTCCGGAAACTTGCGGATGAGGGCGCTGAACTCGTCGGCCGACCACGCGCCTTCCATGTTGGAATACACCTGGTCCATGATGTCCTTGATGGCCTTAAAATCGGAGCGGCGCAGCGTGCGCAGCACGAGCTTGTGGGCCGGCACGGCAGTGGGCGTGAGGCGCTCAGCGGCTACGGGCGGGGTGGGCTTGCCCACTTTTTTGGCGTGAGCACCGCCGGGAGCGGTTTTGCCGTTGGCAGATTGAGCCATGATATAGTCAGGTTAAGAAAAAACAGAAGAACGAATGAGGGCAATATGCCTTAACACGCTAATTTTCGGGCAAAGTTCACCTTTTTTATTCTGCACAGCATGAGAGCACTGATTACCCTATTGTTGATAGGAAGCGCCGTGGTTGGCGCGGCAACCGGCGCCGTGAGCCAAAGCCACCCCACGAAGCGAGCCCCCCTGGCAGCCGCAAGCCCCAAGACCGGGCCCGCGGGCACCAGCACGGCGCCCTGCCAGCAGCCTGTGGCGCTGGGCCGCTACGCCTGCGGCCACACTTCCATGCGCGGCATGTTCATGGCTTACCCCGATTTAACTATCAAATCAGCTACCACCTATACCCAGGACAACCAACCCGGAACCTACCGCTACGACACTGCCAAGCGCCAGATTACCTGGCTGACCGGCCCGCTGGCCAAAACCGGCTGGCACGCCGAATTCTTTCCTGCCGGCTGCGAGTACACGGACGCCTACGGCGCCAAAAACAGCATGAGCGAAGCCACCATCGATGTATTGGACAACAAAAACGTGTCGATATACACCGGCAAGCTGGCGGCCAAATAACACACGCCGAATACCTCTAACAAAGCGGCCCAGCCCCGAAAGGCTGGGCCGCTTTCTGCGTCTTAAGGCCGCCGACTGTTTACTCCCGCACCACGCGTCGCGTGGCCGTGCCGCGGGCCGTGGCCACGGTGAGTAGCGCCACGCCCCGGAAGTTGCCAAACGTTTCGGCCCCGAGTGTAAGCACCTCAGCCGGCGTGTTGAAATGCCGGCTGAAAAGCCGCCGCCCCACCAAATCGGTGGCCGAAACGGTGAGCGGCCCGCTACCGGCCGGCACCGTCAGCAGCAGCGGCGTGCCGATGGCCGAGGGGTTGGGGGAAGCGGTGAGCACAGCGTCGGTGGCCGCGTCGCGGTTGGCGGTGCGGATGATGCGGCGGTAAATGTCGCGGTATTCCACGCCGGTCACGGTTTCCGTGCCGCCTACCATGCGCGTGGTGATGGTGAGCAGCGGCACGTGCTGGGTTTTGGCCAGCCATTTATACTCGCGGGTCAACGGAATATCGAACCCCTGACCGGGCATGCCGCCGATGGCCGCGCTGTCGTGGTCGATAAGTTTAGTTACCACTCGCACCGTCTGGAACGTGCCGAAGGGCGTGACAAGTGTACCCCAAGCATCGGGCTTGTTTACGCGCTTACGCTTCTGGCTGAGGTAGCCCGCTGTGGCAACGGCCGCTGGGGTTGAGAAAAAGGAATTGCTGGAATCGGGCAGGCTGGCGAAACTCAGCGGAAAGCGATAAATCACGTCCTGCTGGGCTGCGCTGGCATACGTTGCCGGGATGGCCGTGCCATTGAGCGAGGCTCCAAAGCCCACAGAGCGGAAATCCTGCTGGGCCGCTGTTGCCGCTGAAGTGGCGTAGAACTGATAAGAATCGGTTATAGGAATGGGCAGCGCTATGGGGATAGGCAGGGCTTGGGGCGAAGCCACAGTAGCCCGGTTGGCCCCGCCCAACGGCCCAAATACGAAGGCGTACGTGAGCGAGGTAGCCGTTACTGGCACAAAGGATTCGACCCGTTGCGAAGCTGGCGTGAGGGTGCTGTAGTTCCAGGTCTGGTTGGCCCCACGCCGGCTCAGGGGCGGCACGGTGCTGGGCAGCACCGGGCTGGCCACGCTCAGCCGCAGGCTGTCGACGGTGGTCGTGGTGGACGGCATATCGGTCCGGTCGATTATTGGCGAAACCTGGGCCTGGGCCAGCACGGGCAGGGCAGTAAGGAGCAGCAGGGGTAAGAGTTGGCGCATAGATTCAACAATAAAGGGTGGTGACGAAGATACGCCTGCTGCCTTATTTTCAGGATACTAAAGCATCATTTCGGGCACCTCGCCCTTGGGCACCACCAACTTGCCAGCCGTGGCAGCCACAATCTGCTCTACGCTCACGCCGGGGGCGCGCTCACGCAGCACGAAGCCATCGGGCGTCACGTCGATGACGGCTAATTCGGTCACGATTTTCTTCACGCAACGCAGGCCGGTGATTGGCAAAGTGCAGTCAGATAATAGCTTAGAAGAGCCGTCGCGGGCCACGTGCTGCATGGCCACGATGATGTTCTTGGCCGAAGCCACCAAATCCATCGCGCCGCCCATGCCTTTCACCATCTTGCCGGGGATTTTCCAGTTGGCAATGTCGCCGCGCTCGGAAACTTCCATTGCGCCGAGGATGGTGAGGTCGACGTGCTCGCCGCGAATCATGCCGAACGAATCGGCCGAGGAAAAGATGCTGGAGCCGGGCAGGGTGGTCACGGTTTGCTTGCCGGCGTTGATGAGGTCGGGGTCGACCTGGTCTTCGGTGGGGAAGGGGCCCATGCCGAGCAGGCCGTTTTCGGATTGCAGCTCGACGTTGATGCCCGCCGGGATATAGTTGGCCACCAGCGTAGGAATGCCGATGCCGAGGTTGACGTAGGAGCCGTCTTTCACTTCCTGGGCGATGCGCCGGGCGATACCGTGTTTGTCTAACATAATTATCTGAACCGTAGACTTATCGAATTAAACAGAGTCCGCGGATTTTGTGGGTGGGAGTTTAGAAGGAGTATGAAAAAGTTACTTGGTGCCCGAAGAAACTGGAGCCGGGGCTAATTTTTGGTCGGGCACAAACGACTCGTACACGGCCGTTTTGAACTTGCCAGCCAAGTCACGGCTGGTGCTATTGGGGTATTTCTGGGTGTAAATCAGGCCCACCAGCTTCTGTTGCGGGTCGACCCAGTACGTGGTGCCAAAGATGCCACCCCACTCGTACGAGCCGGCCGACAGCCCCGGCACCCGGGCGTTCTCGGGCGTGGTGATGCTGAAGCCCAGGCCGAACTTGTTGCCGCCCTGGCTCACGGCCCCCATCTGGTTCTGGGTAATGAGGGCGACGGTGGCGGGCTTGAGCAGCTGGCGGCCGTTGTAAGAGCCGCCGTTCAGCATCATTTGCAGAAACCGGGCGTAGTCGTCGATGGTTGACGATAGGCCGGCTCCGCCCGAAAAGTACGTGCCCTTGGCCTTCGGGTAGTTGGGTATCATGCGCCCCTGCGGCTCCATTTCTACGCTTTGCTTGGCAGCATTTTCGGTATACAGCAGCGCCAGGCGCGCTTGCTTGTCGGCGGGCAGGTAGAAATAAGTGTCTTTCATGCCCAGCGGCTGAAACAGGCGCGTGCGCAGAAACTGGTCCAGCGACTGGCCCGAGAGCACCTCAATCAGTCGGCCCAGCACGTCCACGCTCAGCCCGTAGGTGAACCGTTCGCCCGGCTGGTGCATCAGCGGCAGCTTGCCCAGCGCATCCATTGAGGTAGCCAACGTGCCCGAGGGCGTACCAATGCCGCTTGGAATGCCCGCTTTGGCATAAATCGCCGTGGCTTCTTTGCTGCCAATCACCGGGTAGCTGATGCCCGAAGTGTGCGTAAACAGCTGCCGGATGGTAACCGGGCCGTTGGCCGGCACCGTGGTGTAGGTCGAATCCTTCGGGTTGAAGGTGGCTAGCACCTGGGCGTTGGCAAAGGCCGGCAGGTACTTCGAAATGGGGTCATCGAGCTGGAATTTTCCTTCGTCGTACAGCAGCATCAGCCCGACGCTGGTCAGGGCCTTGGTCTGGGAGGCGATGCGGAAAATGGCATCGGTGCGCAATGGGCTTTGGGTGAACATGTTGTCTACACCAAAGGACTTGCGGTACACCACCTTGCCGTCGCGCAGCACCAGCGCCAGAGCACCGGGCACGTGCTTGTCGTATCGGCGGATTGAGCCAGCGGCAGTCGGCAACGATAACGGGCCGTACGCGCCGCGCGTGCCCACGTCAGCCGTGTACTGAGTCAGCAGCTCATCAATACGCCGGGCCTCGGCCGGGGCGATGGTAGGTGGCGCTACTGCTGGGGCTGGCGCCGCTTTCGGGCGCGCCGCCTTGCGGGCCGGAGCCGCCACCTGAGCAAACGCGCCGGGGCTACTCAGCAATAACAGCAGGACAAGGGTGGACCTTTTCATGGGCAAATCAGAAAAAATAAGCCTGGCGCGATGGAGGCATTATGCCCGCACCGTGCGCTGCTCAATGCGCTTTTCGTACTTCTCGCCCTGATAGATGCGCTGCACGAAAATGCCCGGCGTATGAATCTGGTTAGGGTCAAGCTCGCCGGCGGGCACCAGCTCTTCTACTTCGGCCACCGTGATTTTGCCGGCCGTGGCCATCATCGGGTTGAAGTTGCGGGCCGTCCCTTTGTAGACGAGGTTGCCGGCCGTGTCGCCTTTCCAGGCTTTCACGAAGGCAAAATCGGCGTGCAAAGCCGTTTCCAGCAAATACATTTTGCCGTTGAACTCGCGGCTTTCCTTGCCTTCGCCTACCTCGGTGCCGTAGCCAGCCGGGGTGAAGAAGGCCGGGATGCCCGCGCCGCCCGCCCGGCAGCGCTCGGCCAGGGTGCCCTGCGGAATCAATTCCACTTCCAGCTCGCCGCTCAGCAGCTGGCGCTCAAACTCAGCATTTTCGCCGACGTAGCTGGAAATCATCTTGCGCACCTGCTTGGTTTGGAGCAAGAGGCCGATGCCGAAGTCATCAACGCCCGCGTTGTTCGAGATGCAGGTGAGGTTTTTCACACCAAGGCGCAGGATTTCCTGAATCGAGTTTTCGGGGATGCCGCACAGGCCGAAGCCGCCGAGCATCAGGGTCATGCCATCGGCGAGGCCTTGCAGGGCGGCTTGTACGTTGGGAACGGTTTTGTCAATCATGGGTGGGTTTGGGAGGCGGCGGCCGAAGCCGGCGGTAGGTAATTCACGGGTAAAAATTCACCCATTTTTTCGAACCCCCAGTATTCGTCGGTAAATACGGCCAGCGGGTTCGTCAATTGGCCGTTGGGTTGAATCTCGATTTCACGCTGCATCAGCACGAGTTGCGACACCTGCCGGTCGGCGGGCGGGTAAGGCGCAGTGGTGGGCAGGGCGGGGCGTATTTGGTACAGCGGGTCAGGCGCTTCGCGCAAGTAGCTCACCTGCAAGTTGTCGCGGAAGCGCAGGAACACCGGCTCGCCACCGGCCGCCACGCGGCGCAGGCTATCCACGGGCAGCACCTTCGTGTAGAGTAGCGAAAATGCCTGGGGCACCTTTGCCCATCGCCCGATGGAATCCTGCTCGGCGCGCGTAAAGGCCGAATTCAGGTGCTCGCGCACTAATTGGCGGCGCAGGCTGTCGGCCCGAACAAAGCGCGGGTTGGGCACGATGCGTAGGCGCTGGGCCGTGAAGCCTTCCTCGGCCACCCGGCCGGTGCGCACGCTCCGCAGAAAATGCGTGAGCGAGCCGTAGTAGGCCGCCCTACGGTTGGCTTCCCAGCGGCGCTGCTGGCGGGCGTTGCGGGCGGTCATTTCCTCAAATACGGGCTGGCCGTAGAAGCTGATGACGTGCTGCGTGAAGTTGGTGTTGAAGCGCAGCCCGTAGTATTTGATGCGGTAGCCGAGAGCCTGATTATCAACTTGCACGAAGTTGATGGCCGTGGCCGTCAGCTCGTTGGTTTCGGGGTCGAAATCGACCAGCACATCATCAGGATTGCGAATGCGGCACTGGCGCGAAAACGTGGTGCGGCCCAGAAACAACTCCGTGAATTTCTGGTAGTCGCTGGCGCGGTTCGGGTTGGGGCGCACCACCACTTCACCGAGGCGGTTGGCCGTGGGGGGCAACTGCAGCGTGAGCTGCTGCGCGTTGGTACTTACTGTTACGGGCTGTTTGGCCAGCCGGTAGCCCACGTAGGAGCCCACCAAGTCATAATTCCCAGCGGGCACGCTCGGGAAATTGAACTGGCCCTGCTCAGTGGTCGTCACGCCCAGCGTGGTGTTCGCCAGAAACACACTGGCAAAAGCCAGCGGCTGGTGCGTCACTGAATCCAGCACCACGCCGCTCAGCCGGCCCTGCGCTTGCACTCCACTGGGCCGCACCAGCAGCGCCAGCAACAGCAAAAGCACCGTGAAGAAGCGCATTCGGGCGGACCAGAGGTAAGATGACGCTGAAATCAGGCCTTATTTTACTGGCGAGGCGACGCCGTAGATGCCGTGGGCGGCATGTAGTCGAACGGCAGAAACTCTCCGATTTTCTCAAAGCCCCAGTATTCGCCGTTGTACACGTCGAGCGGGTTCAGGAGCGAGCCGTTGGCCTGAATGGCGGCCTCGCGGCCCTGCAGCTTCAGGCGCGACACCTGCCGCTTGGCCGGATACGGAATTTTGGGGTAGCCCAGCGGCGACATCGGCCGCTTGTACAGGGGGTCGGGCGCCTCGCCGAAGTGCGCCACTTGCAGCTCGCCCGTGAAACGCAGGAACGTGCGTTTCCCATTCGGCCCCACCCGCCGGATGCTGTCAATGGGCAGCGGAGCCTGGTTGAGGGTAGCAATAACCGGGGCCATGTCCTCCCATCTATCCAGCGAGTCCTGCTCGGCGGCGGTGAATTTGTTGTCGGGCCGGCTGGCCAGCAGGATGCGGCGCTTCTCGTCGGCGCGCTCGAAGCGTGGGTTCGGGCCCACAATGATTTGCTGGGTCAGAAAGCCCTCGGCCTGCACGCGGTTGTTGTACACGCTGCGCAGAAAGTGCATAAACGAGCCGGTGTAAGCCGTGAGGCGGTTGGCCATCCACTGCTTGCGCTGGCGCTCATCGCGCGGCTTCAGTTCCTCAAAAACCGGCTGGCCGTAATAGGAAATCGAGCCGTCCTCGTCGTTGGCCGCGAAATACAGCCCGTAGTATTTCAGGCGGTACCCCAGTGCCTCGTTGTCAATCTGCACAAACTCCTTGGCCTGTGCGGTCAAGGTTTTGGTCGAGTCGTCGAAAAATACGCGTACATCATCGGGGTTGCTGATGTGGCACTGCGCCGAAAACGTGCTGCCGCCCAGAAACAATTTTGAGAATTTCTCATACTCTTCGGGCTTATTGGGCTCCGGTTTCACCACCACTTCGCCCAGCTGGTTGCCGGTGGGGGCCAGCTGCAAGGTAATCTGCTGGGCCGCCGCACTCATGGTCACCGACTGCTTGGCGAGGCGGTAGCCCACGTAGGAGCCCACTACATCGTAAGTACCGGCCGGCACCTTGGGGAACTCAAATTTACCTTGCTCCGTCGTCGTCACGCCCAGCGTGGTATTGGCCAGGAAAACGCTGGAAAACGCCAGTGGCTCGTGCGTTACCGAATCCAGTACCACGCCAGTCAGCTTGCCCTGCGCCTGTGCCGCGCTCCACGTTCCCAGCAGGCAGCAAATCAGCAATAATTGCAAATATCTCATTATGAAATAATAAGGTAAAATATTGGCGGCCGGCTAAGCCAGCGCGGCCCGTGTGTTCTGCGCATCCAACGCCAGTTGAGCCGTTAGCGCGTCCAAGCCGTCGTATTTTTCTTCGGCCCGCAGCCAGGCCACAAACTCCAGCGTCAGCAGCTGGTCGTATAAATCGCCGTTGAAATCAAGTAAGTTCACCTCAATCGTCTGGGCCAAATCAGTGCCAATTGTGGGCCGCACCCCAATGCTGAGCATGGCCTGGTGCCGCGTGCCTGCCGCCGTGACGGCCCACACCGCGTAAATACCCCGGGCTGGCACCAGCTTCAACGGTTCCTGAACGGTCAGATTAGCCGTCGGATAACCGATGGTGCGGCCGAGTTTCTGCCCGTGCTCCACCAAGCCCGTGAGCGGGTAGTGGTAGCCCAGGTAGCGATTGGCGGTAGCGATGTCGCCCTGTCGCAGCGCCTGCCGGATGCGGGTGCTGCTCACGCCCACGGCGTCCACGTCTTCGCGGGGGATTTCCTCCACGGTCAGGCCGTAGCGGTCGGCATTTTGACTAAGATAGTCGAACCCGCCTTCGCGGTTTTTGCCAAAGCGGTGGTCGTAGCCGATGACCAATTGCTTGGCCCCCACAGTTTTCAGCAGCAGGTTCTGAATGTATTCTTCTGAAGTCCACTGCGCGAACTCCTTGGTGAAGGGCACAATGAGCAGGTAGTCAACGCCCCGCTCGGCCAGCTTGGCAATGCGCTCATCCAGCGTGTTCAGCAGCTGCAAATCCAGTAGTTCGGGGTGGGAGGGAGGCGGCCCTAGCACCAGGCGCGGGTGCGGCCAGTAGGTAATCACCACCGACGGCGCGCCGCTGGCCTGCGCCACTTCGCGCAGCCGCGCCAGAATGCGCTGGTGCCCCACGTGCACCCCATCAAAGGTGCCACTGGTCACAACGGCATTACCAAGAAAAGGAAACTGGGCCGGGTCGCGGATGACGTGCATAAGGCGCCGGAGAAGCGTATTTGAAGGGATAAAAACCGCCACGAAGGTAGCGGGCACAGGCCTGAGACGCCGCAGCTACGCGATAATCCAGCGTGGCTACTCCGGGCTGGCTTCGGGCGCTTCCTCGTGCGCCTGGTGTTGCTTGGCCGCCAAGGCATCGGCCTGAAGTGCGGCAAAATATTGCAATCCAGCACGGTTAGGAGCGGTGTGCGGGCGTTCGTGGCGGGGGCGTGCAGGCGCTTCGCCCTCGGGCCGCGGCGGGCGCAGGGCCTCGATGGCATCGAGCGTAAAAGCATTTTCCACCCGAAAATCGCCGATGCGGGTACGCACCAGCCGCGTGAGGTGCGCGCCGCAGCCCAGAGCCACACCCAGGTCGCGGGCCAGGCTGCGGATGTAGGTGCCCTTGGAGCAAACCACGCGAAAATCAACTTCGGGCAGCGCAATACGTGTGAGCTCAAAGGTTTTGATTTCGACCGTTTTGGACTTGATTTCAGCTTCCTGGCCGGTGCGGGCCAGCTCGTAGGCCCGCTTGCCGTCGATTTTCACGGCCGAGAAAATGGGCGGCGTTTGCTGGATTTGGCCGGTGAACTGGGCCGTGGCGGCCGTAATCTGCTCATCGGTAAGGTGGGCGTAGGGGCGGGCCATGTCCACGGCCGTTTCCAGGTCGAAGCTCGGGGTGGTTTCGCCGAGGCGGAAGGTGCCGGTGTATTCTTTTTCCTGGGCCTGAATCTGGTCGATTTCCTTGGTTTTCTTGCCCGTGCAGAGGATGAGCAGACCCGTAGCCAATGGGTCGAGTGTGCCGGCGTGGCCGATTTTCTTAATGCGCAGCGTGTTCTTCACCTTGCGCACCACGTCGAAGGAAGTCCACGTCAGGGGCTTGTCCAGGAGCAGCACTTCCCCCGTTTCAAAGTCGAAATCGGCCAGGGTCTTCGTCATTATACCAGATTTAAGGGCAGTTTCAACGCCAACATAATCAACAAAATACCGCCCGCAACGATGCGGTAAATACCAAAAGCCCGGAAGCCGTATTTGGCCACAAACCCAACAAACAGCCGGATGGCCAGCAACGCCACCACGAATGCCACCGCGTTGCCCAGCGCCAGCTGCTTCAGCTGCTCGCCCGTGAACAGGTGCGCCATGTCCACGCCCTGTGCCTTGGCATCCTTGTAGTAATCGTAAATGTCTTTCACGGCCGCGGCCGCCATGGTGGGCATGGCCAAGAAAAAGGCGAATTCCGCCGCCGCGCGGCGCGTGAGCTTCTGGGTGAGGCCGCCGATGATGGTAGCAGCCGAGCGACTGGTGCCCGGCACCACGGCCAGGCACTGGAACAGACCGATAATCAGGGCTTCCTTAAAGCTGGGATTGGTAACGGGGTGGCCGCCTTCCTGCGGGTCTTCCTGCGGAAACCAGCGGTCGATGAACAGCAGCACCACGCCGCCAATGACGAGCATCACGGCCACGGTCGTCACCGATTCGAGCAGGGCGTCGATGTGTTTTTTGAACAGCAGCCCCACCAGCACAATGGGCAGGAAGGCCACTAACAGCTTCAGGTAGAAGTCAATGCTCTGGAAAAAGCGCTTGTAGTACACTACAAACACCGACAGAATCGCGCCCAGCTGAATGACTACCAGATAGAGCTTGAAAAACGGCGTGGGCGGAATGCCCAGCAGGGCCGAGGCAATAATCATGTGCCCGGTGCTGGAAACGGGCAGAAACTCGGTAATGCCCTCCACGATGGCGAGGAGTAGCGCGTGCCAATAGGTCATTTAACAGGTAGTCGGTTTTCGGTGAGCCGTTGGTGTTAAGCTATTTGCCGATTCAAAATTGGCAAATAGCTCACTGCTAGGGCTAATAAGGGCGCTTGTAAGCCGGTGCGGCAGCAGGAGCGTTGCTGGCAACGGGCACCTCGGTGGTGAAAGCTGGCGTTACCACATGGGCATCGGGAGCGGCAACCAGCGACTTATCGCGCACCATGATGGCTGCGAACTCCACGATAAACCCGGCAATGAGCAGCAGCGGCCCGAGCGTGATGCCCACGAAGTCTTCGCCGTAGTTGGCCTTGTCGCCAAACATCATGGTGATGAAGCCGGCGGCCAGCAGGGCCAGGCCCGCCCACATCAGGCGGTAGTTGCGGGGGCCAAAGGCGAAGCGGAAGGCGGGTTTGGTGGGTTGCATAGGGATTTCGATTATTCGTTTTCAATGAAACATCAGGCTTCAACTTCGGTCAGCCTAGTGTTTCGGAATATTAATACAAGTCGTCGAGCGACATTTTGAGGTACTTGTGCACGGCGCGGGCCGAGCTGAAAAAGCCAATCACTACGCCCAGCACGATGACGCCGAGCAGCAGCAAGCCGAGGCGCAGGTCGTCGCGCAGCAGGCGCAGCGGCTCTACTTCGAGGTAAGCGTATTGCAGCAGCGCCACCAGAATCAGGGCCGCCAGCAGGCCGCTGGCGAGGCCCTGCCACGTAGCGCGCCGCAAAAATGGCTGCTGAATAAAGAGCCGCGTCGCGCCCACCAGTTGCATGGACCGGATGAGAAAGCGTTGCGAGAACAGGGCCAGCTTAATCGTATTGTTAATCAGAATGACCACCACCAGCACCAGCACCGCCGCAAAGCCCAGCAGCACAAGGCTCACCCGCGTAAGGTTGTTGTTGATGCTGGCGAACAAATCCTGCGGATACTGCACCTCAAACACGCCGCGCTGGGCCGAAATGCTGCGGTTGAGCTGGCCCAGGTGGGTAGTATCGGTGAATTCGGGCTTGATTTTGAGCACGTAGGCATCGCGCAGCGGGTTGTCGCCGAGGAACTGACGAAAGTCTTCGCCGGTGCTTTGCAGCAGCTGGCGGGCCCCTTCTTCCTTGCTCACAAAACGGATTTGGGGTTTGCCGTTGCGCTCGGCCACGAAGGGCTGCTGGCCCAGGTCCTGTTGCAGGCGCAGCAGTTCCGTTTCGGGCAAGTCGCGGTCGAGGTATACTTGCACCTCCAGGTTTTCGCGCACCACTTCGCTCAGCTTTTGGGCGTGCACCAGCAGCAGGCCAAACAGGCCAATCACCACCAGAGCCAGCGTAATGCTGAACACCACGAGCAAAGTGGGGTAGGAGCCGAGCTTTTTCTTGCGGGAATGGGAAGTGGTTGGGGCAGCCATATCCGGCAAAGGTAACGGAAGGGATAAGTAAAAAGAACGTTCTACAGATTCGTGCGCGGGTCGTCGTCCACGTTCATCACCTCCTTGCCTTCGCGGGCTTTCTGGGTATTGCGTTCCTTCTTTTTGGGATTCTTGCGGGTGAACAGCTCGCCGAAGGAGTTGAACTGCTCGGTGTGCAGCAGCGAGAGGCCCGCCCTAGGCTGGTTTATGGTTTCCAGGTCGCGCGGGGTTGTCTCGTAACGCAGCTTCGCCCGGAACTTGCCATCGGCGCGCAGGTAATATTCCAGGCTAAGGTCCCCAAGCAGGGATGCCTGGCCGGCGGTATTGCCGGTACCTATGGGCACGGTGGAGGTGCCTCCCGTGGTGCTATTTACCAGGTTGGCATTGCTGGTAAAGCCGCCCTCGCGCGTCACCCGAAGCCGCCCGTTCAGGAACGAGTAGCTGAGCCGCACCTGCAGGGCCTGCAGCTGCTCGGCGGTGATGCCGTTGATGTTAAAATCGATTTCCAGGTTCTGGTCGATTTGCGAGGTGAGCAGGCCGAGTTGGGTACTCAGCACCTGCCCCAGGCTTTTGAACGCGGTATTGTCCTGTCCCCGAATGGAAATGGTGTTGCCAAATGAGCCCGGCGGCGAAAGCTGTTTAAATACCAATAGGCTGAAAACTTGTCGGTTGAGCTCCTGCTCATCGTTGCGCAGCGAAGTGGTGAATGCGGCCAAATCGCCCTGGAGCGTACCCGGCGTGTCGTTGAATTCCAGATTGAGCTTGATGGCCGGCAGCAGCAGCGGGCCGGTCAGGGTCATCACGGCCGTCACGGGCACCACCGCCACGCTGCCCGACGAGCCAGAGCCCAGCACCGGGGCCAGCGAAGTGCGCTGCGTGTAGGTGGCCGTCACGTTCATCTCGCCGGCCAGCGGGTCGCCGTTCCAGGAAATGATGCCGCCGGGGCGCACCACAAACTCCTTGTTAATCAAACCTTGCAGGGTGAAATTATAAGCGCCGCGCACAATTTCCACCTGCCCATACATATTGAATTCGCCGCGCGTGTCAATGGCCATGCGCAGCTGCCCGGCGGCCGAGCCGCGAATAACATCCCCCGTGCTTTCATCGAGCAGAATCTCCATGTACGCCTCCGGCGTAATGGTCAGGTTCATATTAAGCTTGATGCCCGACAAATCCACTTTGTCCTGCGCGGCCACCGCCACGGCCTTTTTCGTGATGACGGTATCGCCCACCGGGTTGTTATTTACGAACTTGATGTAACCCGCCTTCTCGGCCTTAGCTGCGTTGTCGAGGGGAAGCGAGACGCGGGTACCGGCCTCGCTGCTGGCCCGCACGGTTACGTCCAGGTCGTCGGTGGGGCCCGTCACGCGGGCGGTGCCGGTGGCGTAGGCCGTGCCGAAATACAGCTCGTTGTCCTTGCGCGTGGTGTTGAGCACCTGCATCTTCCGGAAAGTGGCCGCGATGTCGAGGCTCATGTCCTTGAAGCCGTGGTGCGTCACAATGCCATCCACGGTGCCGGTGTTGCCCAGCACGTCGCGCAGCTTAATGTTGCGGAATTCTATCGACTTGTTGGTGAAGCTGATGCGGTCAGCAAACGTGTAGGTTGTGCCCAGGTAGCCAAAGGTGAGACGGCCGTTGCTTACGTCCACGTGGCCAAGCAGATTCGGCGCGCCAAACAGGCCCGTGAGGCGCAGCTCGCCCTGCCCGGTGCCGCCCAGGTTCTTGAACAGCGAGCCCAGAAAGGGCTGCGCCAGCACAATGGGCGCGTCGTTGAGCGTACCGGTGAGGTTGAACTGGTTGGTCTGGTCCTGCGGGGCGATGTCGCCCAGCACCGTCAGCACCGACTGGCCGGCGCGGGCCACGTCCATGTTCACGCGCAGCTTGCCGGCGGCGTTGTCCCAGTCGCCGCGCCCGGCCACCTGGCCAATCAGCGTGCCGTCGTATTTCAGCGAGTCCACGCCCAGCGTCGTGCTGATGGCCAGCGGGCCGTACACGCCGCTCACGGTACCCTGCGCATTCACGCGGCCGGCCAGGTTCTGGCCGGTGAGCGTCTTCAGCGTGGCCAGCTCGAAGTCCTTGATTTGCAGCTGCAACGGCGGCTGGCTGGCATCGGGCGAGATGAAGCCCTGCGCGCCCACAAACTGCTCGCCGTTGCTGAACGTCAGGTTCTTGATATCGAACTCCTTGCCATAATTGGAAATCCGCACCGAGTTATTCTCCGCGATGGTCCAGTCCTTATCCAGCAAATGCACGTCCGACTTCCGGAAAATCACCTCCACTGCCCGCGCCAAGAAACCCAGCGAGCCGTTGATGGTGGCCTTGTTGGTGGTGCCCGTCTGGGCCAGCGAGGTCGAAAAATTGATGCGCTGCTGGTCCCACACGCCTTCCACAATGAATTTTTCGGTGCGGCCCAGCCCCGGCAGCACCTGCCGGTCGCTCGTGATGCTGGCCTGGGCCAGAATGTCGGGCTTGTAAGGCAGCTTGGAGGTGAGGAAGTCGAAGTTGTCGTTCACCGTGCGCACCGGGCCGTAGCGCAGGCTGTCGAGGTGGCCGCCCAGCTGGAAAATCGACGTGGCCCCGTTCCGAAACGAGCCGTCGATGCGGCTGCCGTCGGCCACCCGCAAATCAGGCACGAACAGCGTCAGCAGGGGATTGGCTTTTTTCAAATTCAGCAGCAAATCAACCTGATACACCGGCAGCGTGCGCTGGCGCTTGCGGCGGTAGTAGTCGGCCGTAGCGGCGGGGTTACTCTCGAAGTTGAGCCGGTATTCGGCGATGAGCGTTTGCACATCGCGCACCACATCCGACGTGTTGAACGTGCCGGCCAGGCTAGCATTCAGCGCCTCCGAGCGCAGCATTACCCGGCGCTGATTCAGGCGGTTGCGGGTACTCACCACGTCCAGCGTGTCAAGATTCAGCTTGCGGCCTTCCAGAGCGAAGCGCGAGTGGCGCAGGTAGGCGTGGCCAATGAGCGAATCGAGCTGCACGCCCTTAAATTTCACGTCTGCGGTAGTGGACACGGTCAGCGGCTGGCTCATCAGGCCCAGCGTGCGCAGGTTGGCGTGGTCAATTTTGGTTTTAATGTCCACGTCCTGGTGCTCGCGGTCGAGGTCCACGTGGCCGTCGGCCACAAGGCGCACAGCCGGGTCGTTCACCGTAATGTGGCCGTTAAACGACTGTTGGTGAAAGTCGCCATTAAGGGCGATGTTGTGGTAGCGGTAGCCGTTCAGCCAGATGGCTGGCACCGTTAGCTCGGCCTGACCCCGCGCAAAGGGCGGCAAAAAGCCCACGCCCGACACCTTGCCGTTCAACGTCACGTCCCGGATGATGCTTTCGTCGCCGAGGAACTTGCCCAGCTGGAAGGCATTGGAATGCACGGTGCCTTCGTAAGTGGCGTGCGTGAGGTCGGTTTTGGTTTTGAGGTTCACGTCTGTTGCCACAAAGCCCAGCGCTGTGTCGAACGAGGCATTGGCCACGAAGTCATTGTAAAACCCCAGCACCTGGCCCTGCAACTTCACCGTGCCCAGGCGCTGCACAATCTTGTTGGCTGCGGGCGGTAGCCACTTCTTCAAATCATTGGCCACCACCACCGACGGCAGCAGGCGTAGGTCGATGAAGCTCTCCTTATAATTAGGCAGGCCGTCGGCGTGGGCGCGCTTGGCCACAATGTGGGTGCCGCTGCCGTAGTGCACATCCAGGTTGTTCACCTTGAAATCGCGCACGTAGCCTGTGGCATCGCCCGAAATAGCCACCGACTCGTGCATTTCGCTTAGCTGCGGCGCAAACTTGGCAATGTCGTCCGAGTAGACCTTCGAATTGCGCAGGTGCGCAATGGTCTTCATCGAGTCGTTGTAATCGGTGAAATTGCTAAAAACCCGAAACTCAAACCGCACATAATCTTTGATTTGGCTGCGGCCCACGCGCAGGCTCAAATCCTTGAATTCCCAGAAATGCGGCCCGTACGTCATGTCCGCCGTGATTTCGCGCAGCGGCGTCCGCGAGGGCGTTTCCACGGCGTGCAGTTGGCTGATGCGCATCCGCAGCGTGTCTTCGAGCCGGATTTTAGAGATGTCGGCGTAGATGCTATCAACTAAAAGATGGTCGTAGTCGATGCTCTGGCCGTAGGTTTTGGCGTGCGGCACGTCGCCTTTCTCAATGGCAAAGTGCCCGTTGCGCAGGGCCACGGCAGCAATCTGAAAATCAAAGGGCGCCGACTTTGCCGTGTCCTTCGATGGCCCAATCAGCCGCTTCACCGCCCGAATAAACTGACTGAAAGTGGTCGAATCGGGCTGGCCGGGCAGGTTTTTTAGCTCGAACCGCGGCTCATTGAGCGTGAGCGTGGCGATGTGCAGGTGGCGCGGGTCGAACACTGAAAACAGCGCGATATCGGCATCAGCCCGCCCAATGCTGAACAGCTCGCCGCCGCGCCGGTCCTTCACGCTCACCGCATCGAGCAGCACCCGCGAAAACGGCCGGATATCCACCGCGCCGATGGTGACCTGCTGGCCCAGTTTCTTGGTCAGCACATCGGCCGCCTCGTGGGCCAGCCGGGTTTGCACGCTCGGAATGCGCAGCGCCACCAATGCCCCCACCACGGCCAATACCACCAGCAGCACGAGGCCCAGCAGTATTTTTAGCAGAATGGCGAAGAAACGACGCACCGGACCAGGAAGATTTGAATGCGAGAATCGCGGGTGAATCCGCAAAGTTGCGGTTTTTTAGTCGTCTGAGACAACTATCACGCCAAGGGAACGGCCAATGCCTGGTCGGGGTTCAACTCCTTCGGCCGAACTTTGCGGGCGCACTATCCCAGTCTCGCTTCTCGAAGCGGTTGATTTTTCGCTGTGCTGTGCCCGTTTTTGTCGTTAGTTAATCCGAATGCTATCCATGCTCGCCCATCCCATCATCCTCGCCATCGAGTCGTCGTGCGACGACACCGGCGCGGCCGTCCTGGCAGGCGGCCAGCTGCTGAGCAACGTCGTGGCCACGCAGAAAGTCCACGAACAGTACGGCGGCGTGGTGCCTGAGCTGGCCTCGCGCGCCCACCAGCAGCACATGCTGCCCGTCGTCACGGCCGCTCTCCGCGAAGCCGGCATTACCAAAGCCGACCTCGACGCCGTGGCCGTCACGCAAGGGCCCGGCCTGCTCGGCTCCTTATTAGTAGGCGGCATGTTTGCCAAGACCCTGGCGCTGGCGCTGGATAAGCCGCTGCTGGCCGTGAACCACATGCGGGCCCACATCCTGGCCCACTTCCTGCGCGACCCCAAGCCCGAATTCCCTTTCCTCTGCCTCACCGTAAGCGGCGGCCACACGCAATTGGTAGTGGTGACCTCGGCGCTGGAAATGGACGTCATCGGCCAGACCATCGACGACGCCGCCGGCGAAGCCTTCGATAAAACCGCCAAGCTCCTCGGCCTGCCGTACCCCGGCGGCCCGCATCTGGATAAGCTGGCCCGCCAGGGCAACCCGCAGCGCTTCGCTTTCCCCGTGGGCGCCATGCCGGGCTACGATTTCTCCTTCAGCGGCCTGAAAACGTCGGTGATGTATTTTCTGAAAAAGGAAGTGGCCGCCAACCCCGATTTCGTGCAGGAAAACCTGCCCGACCTCTGCGCCAGCATCCAGCACACCATCGTGGCCACGCTGCTGCGCCAGCTCCGCCGCGCCGCTGCCGATACCGGCCTCACCCAAGTGGCCCTGGCCGGCGGTGTGGCCGCCAACTCCGGCCTGCGCACCGCGCTGGAGGCCGAAGCCGTGGCCCAGGGCTGGCAGGTATTCATCCCAGAATTTCAGTTTTGCACTGACAATGCTGCCATGGTGGCCATGACCGCGCATTTTCAATACCAAGCCGGCGAATTTGCCGACCAGCTCAGCAGCCCCAACCCGCGCCTGAAGCTCACGTAGGCGTAGCTTCGCGCCCCGTTCGCGGCGTTGCAGCACCTGCTTTAGTGGGTGCCCGCCAGAACAAAGCACCGGCTACCGCAGGTGCTACAACCCATTACCACCATGGCCAAAGACGATAAACCTGTCATCATCAACATCAAAAACCGCCGCGCCAGCCACGAATACACCTTCCTGGCCAAGTACGACGCGGGCGTGATGCTGCAGGGCACCGAAATAAAAAGCATCCGCGAAGGCAACGTGAATCTGACGGACGGCTACTGCACCTTCGACCACCGCGGCGACCTCTGGATTCACAGCATCCGCATCGCGCCCTATTCCTTAGGTACTTACAATAACCACGACGCCATGCGCGCCCGCAAGCTCCTGCTCAACAAGCGCGAACTGAAGCAGTTGGCCGGCAAAAGCGTGGACCAGGGCCTCACTATCATTCCCCTGCGCTTGTTCGTGACGGACCGCGGCTTCGCCAAAATCGAAATCGCCCTTGCCCAGGGCAAAAAGCTCTACGACAAGCGCAACGACCTGAAGGAAAAAGCCCAGAAACGCGACATGGAAAGAATGTGATAAATGTGAGGAATATGGAAATGTGATAATTGAAGAGATTCATTTGAGGCAGCGGTAGCATCTTTGTAGTCTGTGGAAACGCTCATTGAGACTAATTCTCACATTTCCACATCACCCGCATTTTTACATTATTTTGAATCCCGGCATCTGCGCGCTTAGCGCCGTCCCCGTCCGCGCCGAGCCCAACGACCGGGCCGAACTCGTCACCCAGCTGCTTTTCGGCGAGTGCTACCACATTCTGGTGAAGCAGGAAAGCTGGCTGCAAGTCCAGCTCGCCGCCGACGACTACGTGGGCTGGATTGATTTCAAGCAGCACACGCCCGTTTCGCCCGAGTACTATGCTGCCTGGCGCGCCCAGGACCACCCCCGCGCCCTCGATGTGGTGCAGGCCGTGAGCGACGCTACCACCAAGATTCCGCTCACGCTCGGCTGCCGCCTGCCGTTTTTCGATGGCATGAACGTTCGCATCGGCGAGCGCAGCTACTTCTACAACGGCACCGCCACCAACCCCACCGCCGCGCCCGATGCCGCCCGCCAGGCCCTGCTGCTGCGCAAAGTGGGGCTGCTTCACCTGAAAGCGCCCTACGTGTGGGGCGGCAAAAGCATCTTCGGCCTCGACTGCTCCGGCCTGTGCCAGCAGCTCTACGGCCTGGTCGGCATCCAGCTCCCGCGCGATGCCCGCCAGCAGATTGACCACGGCCGCCCCGTCCATTTCGTGGCCCAGGCCAAATTCGGCGACCTCGCTTTCTTCGACAACGCCGAAGGCCGCATCGTGCACGTGGGCATGGTGATGGACGAAGGCCAGATTCTGCACGCCCACGGCGAAGTCCGCCTCGACCCGCTCGACCACAACGGCATCTACAACCGCGACCGGCAGCGCTACAGCCACAAGCTGCGCCTGATAAAGCGCCTGCTGCCGGAGTAGGAGGGGAGCGCAGAAGAGAAAACAGAACATGCCTCGGCTGTGCTTGGCATGACCGTTCTTTTACTATTGCAATCCCGCTGAACTTAACTCCCACACGCTTGTTTATTTGGTCGGAAACCGCTAGCTTTCGGCGGGTTATCCGAGCCCAAAAGCGTGTATGGACCAAAAAGTGTTAGTGCTGAATGGCGACTATACCGCCATCACCCTGTGCAGCGTGCAAAAGGCGTTTGTGCTCCTGTTCCTCGACAAAGCGGAAATGGTGGCCAAGTCTGACGGCACCCTTCGAACGATTTCGCAGGCCTATCCCAAGCCGAGCATCATCCGCTTGCAGCGGTACGTGCGCGTGCCCTACAAAGGCATTGCCCTGAGCCGCCACAACATCTTCAAGCGCGACCATTTCGAGTGCCAATACTGCGGCTCGACCAAAAATCTCACCCTCGACCACGTCGTGCCCCGCTCGCGCGGTGGAGAATCTTCGTGGACCAACCTGCTCACGGCCTGTGCCCGCTGCAACCACGCCAAAGGCCACCACACGCCCAATGAAGCAGGTTTAACCATTCGGCAGCAGCCCAAAAAGCCCACGCTGGCTGGCTTCCTGCGCCTCTCGGCAGGCACCATCGACCAGAACTGGCACGCGTACCTGAATTAAGTTCAGCCGTATAGGGTTAGGAAGGGGTACCTTTGACCTTCATTCCCCCCTTACTCTTATATGGCCCTCCCCAAGTTCGCTGCAACCCGCTCGTTTCATACCGAGCTCAAAACCCGCATAAATCACTATTTCGAGGAATCGGGGCAGCGAATGACTGGTGACTTTAGCCTCATTTTCAAAGGGGGGATATTGGTGAGCCTGATGGCTGCCCTTTATGTGCATCTGGTGTTTTTTACGCCGGCTTGGGGTTTGGCTTTGTTCGAATGCGCGCTGCTGGGCTGCGTCATCGCCGCCATTGGCTTCAATGTGATGCATGACGGCGCCCACGGCAGCTTTTCGCGCTTCGCCTGGGTTAACAAGCTGGCAGCTTACACGCTCGGTGTGCTGGGCGGTAGCCCCTACATGTGGAACTCCAAGCACAACCTCATTCACCACACCTATACCAACATCGAGGGTCACGACGACGACATCAACATCCAGCCCTGGATGCGCATGACGCCCGACCAGCCCAAGCACCCGCTGCACAAGTACCAGCACTTCTATTTCTGGGCGCTCTACTGCATGCTCTACACGTCCTGGATTTTTGCCATGGACTACCAGAAATACTTCTCCCGTCAAATCGGCGCCATCGGCCTCAAGCCCATGAATACCGGCGAGCACGTCAGCTTCTGGGGGTTTAAAGTGCTGAACCTCTTACTCTACGTGGTCCTGCCCATCTACATGGTCGGCTTCCTGCCGTGGCTTGCGGGCTTCATGCTGAGCACCGCCGTAGCCGGCCTGGTCCTGAGCATGGTGTTCCAACTGGCCCACACCGTGGAGGATGCCGCTTTTCCCGTGCCCTGCTCCGTCACCCACAAGCTAGAAGACGAATGGGCCATTCACCAGGTGCGCACCACCGCCAACTTTGCTACCGATAACAAAGTGGTTAGCTGGCTGGTGGGTGGCCTCAACTTCCAGATTGAGCACCACCTTTTTCCCAAAATCTCGCACGTACACTACCCGGCCATCAGCAAAATTGTGCAGCAGGTATGCAGCGAGTTTGACATCACGTACAACAACTACGCCCGCACCCGCACCGCCATTGCCTCGCACGTCGGCTTCCTGCGCCAGATGGGGCGCGTCGCTTAGGCATCGTATCCAGTCAAATGAAAAAGGCCCCGACGCATTTGCGTCGGGGCCTTTTTCGTATTTCTGAAGGCTGTTTACTTGCCGACAAAAGCCAGCAGGTCAGCCGTCAGCTTATCCTTGTCGGTGAAGAACAGGCCGTGTGGTGCGCCCTCGTACACCTTCAGCTCAGCGCCGGCTACCATTTTGGCCGTCCGCTCGCCGCTCACTGGATATGGTACCGTCTGGTCCTTGTCGCCATGAATCACGAGTGTGGGTACGGTTACCTTCTTCAAATCGTCGCGGAAATCGGTACCCGAGAACGAAGTCACGCACTCGTCAGTCGCATTCGGCGCGGCCAGCGTGGTCACCGTCTGGTTCCAATTGAGCACCGCCTGGCTCACGGGGTGGCTGATGAGACTCTGGCCGTAGAAATCTTTGGCAAATCTTTCCAGGAACGCGAAACGGTCCTTCGCAATGCCTTCGTGCATCTGGTCGAACACCTTTTGCGGCACACCGTCGGGGTTGTCGGCGGTCTGGAGCATGTAGGGCGTCACGGCGCTCACGAAGGCCACGCGGGCCACCCGCGCCTGCCCGTAGTTGCCAATGTAACGGGCAATTTCGCCGCCGCCCATCGAGAAGCCCACCAGCGTCACGCCGGTCAGGTCCAGTTCCGTCAGCAGCGCGTTCAGGTCCGAGGCTAGCGTGTCGTAGTCATAGCCGCCCCAAGGGCGCGAGGAGCGGCCGAAACCGCGCCGGTCATAGGCAATCACGCGTTTGCCAGCCTTAGCCAGCGCCACCGCCTGATGCTCCCACATGGTATGGTCGAGTGGCCAGCCGTGGATGAGCACCACCGGCGCGCCCTGGCCCCAGTCTTCGTAGAAAATTTGGACCGGATGCCCGGCTGCGTCGTTGCCTGCTTTGATATAAGCCATGAGGTAAAGGAGTTTTGGATGAGTTGATACATTCTCCTTACGGGCGTGGCGTTGTGGGGGGTTTGGCGGCGTAGGGTTAAGATTGTGGCTTATGCTTATGGTACATTAGACTTCCTTTGCTAAGAAACTACTCACGCCAGCTAAAAATGAGATTCCCAACTATCAAGACTGACTTCTGGGAGCTTCGGTCAGCGGAAGCTTCGCACCATAAGAACCCTAAGTCGTTTTGGATTCCTCCGCTGCATGAGCGCCAAAACTTGCAACGCGGTCAATTAGCTAGGCTAATTTTTGATATCGAAGTAGAAAATGAAGCAGGAGAACTCGAAGTAGTTGGGGAACGCATGTGGGTAATGGTGAGCGAAGTATTATCCGATGGCTTTATTGGCCTTTTGGACAACCAACCTGCTTGCTGCGATGTCGACAGCGACTTTTATTTATCATTTGGCGCTGAAATTCCTTTTCGAGTAGAAGATATAATCGATATTATCAATCCTGAGCAAGAACATGCTGATTGGCATTTGAGTCAAACTCCTGAAAGAAATTGGCCCCGTGATTAAGTTATAGACACTTACACGTGAAGTCAGGACTAGCAAAACCGCTTGAAAATCCGTACCTTTGCGGCCCCGCCAAGGTGGCGGGCCTTGCGCCTTAACAGCAAGAGGTTCAAAAGCAACGGCGTAGCAGCCTGGGCTTCGGCCGCTGCGCTTTTACATAGAAGCCCGCAGAGTATTTATGGCAACTGAATTAGTTGACGATTTTGATTGGGACAACGTTGGAGCCACTGGCTTCGGCGGTAACTATTCTTCGGACCAGCGTGCTGAGATGGAGAAAATGTACGGCGACACGCTGACGACCGTACAGGAAGAAGAAGTAGTGAAGGGCACCGTGGTAGGCATCACCGACCGCGACGTAATCCTGAACATCGGCTTCAAGTCGGACGGCCTTGTGTCGATTACTGAATTCCGCGACCTGCCCGACCTGAAAATCGGTGACGAGGTGGAGGTATTCATCGAAGACCAGGAAGACATCAACGGCCAGCTCATCCTGAGCCGCAAGAAGGCTAAAATCAAGCAGGCCTGGAAGGCTATTTACGACGCTCTGGAATTGGATACGATTCTGGAAGGCGTAGTGAAGCGTCGCACCAAAGGCGGCCTCATCATGGAGCTCGACGGCGTAGAGGCCTTCCTGCCCGGCTCGCAAATTGACGTGAAGCCCATCCGCGACTTCGACATTTATGTTGGCCGCCGCATGGAAGTGAAAGTGGTGAAAATCAACTCCGCTTTCGACAACGTCGTGGTTTCGCACAAAGTACTCATCGAGAAAGACCTCGAGAAGCAGCGTGAGGCCATCCTGAACAACCTGGAGAAAGGTCAGATTCTGGAAGGCAACATCAAGAACATGACCAATTTCGGCGTGTTCATCGACCTCGGCGGTGTCGACGGTCTGCTGCACATCACGGACATCTCGTGGGGCCGCATCGCTCACCCGAGCGAAGTGCTGACCCTGGACCAGAAGCTCAACATCGTGGTTCTGGACTTCGACGAAGCCAAGAAGCGCATCAGCCTGGGTCTGAAGCAGCTGACGCCCCATCCGTGGGATTCGCTGCCGGCCGACCTGCAGCCGGGCTCCAAAGTATCGGGCCGCATCGTGAACGTGGCCGACTACGGCGCTTTCATGGAAGTGGTACCCGGTGTGGAAGGCCTCATTCACGTATCGGAAATGAGCTGGAGCCAGCACCTGCGCAACCCGCAGGACTTCATCAAGCAGGGCGACACGGTAGAAGCGCAGATTCTGACGCTCGACCGCGAAGACCGCAAGATGAGCCTCGGCATCAAGCAATTGACCGAAGACCCGTGGACCCGTGGCGACTTCGCCGACAAGTACGCCGTGGGCACCAAGCACAGCGGCCTCGTGCGCAACCTGACCAACTTCGGCCTGTTCGTTGAGCTGGAAGAAGGTGTGGACGGCCTCGTGCACGTTTCCGACCTGTCGTGGACCAAGAAAATCAAGCACCCCTCCGAAATGGTGAAGGTGGGCGATAAGCTGGACGTAGTTGTTCTGGAGCTGGACCTCGGCGCTCGCCGCCTGGCCCTGGGCCACAAGCAGCTGGAAGAAAACCCCTGGGATACCTTCCAGACGGTGTTCACCCCCGGCTCGGTGCACAAGGCTACCATCACCGAGAAGTCGGAGCGTGGCGCAGTACTCGAGCTGCCGTACGGCATCGAGGGCTTCGCTTACCCCAAGTCTTTGGTGAAAGAGGACGGCACGACCGCTGAAAACGGTGAGTCGCTCGACTTCCGCGTAACGGAGTTCTCGAAGGACGACCGCCGCATCGTGCTCTCGCACACGGCCGTTTACAACAAGGAAGCCGCCGCTGAAGACGACAGCCGCAACAACAAGTTCAAGAAGAAAACCAACGCCAAAGCGGGTGAGCCCCAGGGCGAAGGCAAAATCAGCGACTTGAAGAAGCCGGAAGAGAAGTCGACCCTCGGCGACCTCGACGCCCTGAGCGCCCTGCGCGACCAGATGATGGGCAACGAGCGCAAGGCCGGTGAGCAGAAGCTCGCCGCTGCTGCCAAGGCTCCCAAGGCCGAAGCCGCTCCGAAAGCTGAGGCTGCTCCCGCGGCTGAGGAAGGTGGCCTGCTGGCCAGCATCAGCGGTGCTGCCGCTGCTGCCCTCGACACCGTGAAGCACGTTGCTTCGGACGCCGTGGACGCCGTGACGCACTCGGAAGCTTTCCACAAGGCTTCGGAAGTAGCCGGCGACCTGGTGGACAAGGCCAAAGGCCTGGTTGCCGGTGACGACGCTGCCGACAAAAAAGACGACGAAGCCAAAGCCTAACCGCCTAGCTTAGTTGCAGAAAGGAGCCCCGGCGCATGCGCCGGGGCTTTTTTTGTGTCAAAACCTTGCCTACGCCAAAAGCCCTCGCTACCTTTGCGCTCCCAAAAGACCACTACTGGTGACGTGACCGAGTGGCTAGGTAGAGGTCTGCAAAACCTCCTACGGCGGTTCGAATCCGCCCGTCACCTCTGATTATTGTTGCGAAAAGCCTCATTTGCCACCCGGCCGATGGGGCTTTTTTCGTGCCCGGCGGGCCGCGCGGCAGGTTTTGGGCGCATTATGCCTACATTTCGTAGCCAAGCTGAGCCATTGGCCGTACTTGCGCCTGAACCTTGTCTTTTACCACCCATCCCCTTATGAAGATTGTTGACCTCCGCACCATGCGCGGGCCGAGCTACTGGTCTGTGAAGCACCACAAGCTCATTGTTGCCAAAGTTGATTTGCAGGAGTTTGCCGGGCAGTGGTCGAATGCCGTGCCGGGATTTGCCGGACGGTTGATGAAGTTGTTTCCGAATATTGGGACCGTGCAGCCGGGCGGCATGAGCGGCAAGCAAGCCGCCAAGCACCAGCCCCTGACCCTGGAGGCGCTGAATGACGGGGAGCCGCTGGGCTACGTCATCCAACACGTGGCGCTGGAATTGCAGCGGCAGGCCGCCATGCCGGTGTACTGGGGCAAAAGCTACCCGGCGCATGAAGAAGGGGTGGAGTATGTGGTGTTTGCCTACCAAGAGGAGCGTGCCGGTCGCCGCGCCATGGAGGCCGCCGTGGAAATCGTGGAAGCCGTGTGCAAAAAGAAAAAGGTGGACTTGAAACCCATCATCACCGAGCTGCACGAAATTCGGGAAGACGAGTTTTTTGGGCCGAGCACCTACAGCATTGTGGCCGAGGCCGCCTCGCGCAACATTCCCTACATCCAGCTCAAGAACAGCAACATTATTCAGCTGGGCTACGGCGTGAACCAGCGCCGCATCTGGGCCACCACCACCAGCCTGACCTCGCACGCGGGCGTGGAAGTGGCCGGCAATAAGAACCGCACCAAGGCCATGCTCAACGATGCGGGCGTGCCCGTTCCGCGCGGCACCACGGTATACTCCGAGGCGGGCCTGCGCGATGCTATCGACGAGCTGGGTTTCCCCATCGTGACCAAGCCGCTGGACGGCAACCACGGCAAGGGCGCCACCATCCGCATCATGAACTGGAAGGATGCGGTCGAGGGCCTGAAAGCCGCGCAGGTGTACTCGCGGGCCGTGATTGTAGAGCAGTTTATCGAAGGCTTCGATTTCCGCTTGCTGGTGGTGAATGGCAAGCTCATTGCTGCTGCCAAGCGCACCCCGGCCGCCGTGACCGGCGACGGCAAGAGCACTATTCAGCAGCTCATTGATGAGGTGAACAAGGACCCGCGCCGCGGCATTGGCCACGAAAAGGTGCTCACCAGCATCAAGGCCGATAAGCACACACTGGACATTCTGAAGGCCCGCAAGCTGACGTTGAAGTCGGTGCTGCCGGCCGGCGAAGAAATCTACCTGAAAAGCACAGCCAACATCAGCACCGGCGGCACCGCCACCGACGTGACTGACCAGATGCACCCCTACAACGTGCTGCTGGCTGAGCGCGTGGCCGGCATCGTGGGGCTTGATATCTGCGGAATTGATTTGATGGCTACAGATATCGCTGTGCCACTCAATGAAAGCCGCGGGGCCGTGATTGAAGTAAATGCCGCGCCGGGCTTCCGTATGCACATTTCGCCGGCCGAAGGCCTGCCGCGCAACGTGGCCGCTCCGGTGGTGGATATGCTCTTCCCACGCGGCAGCACGGCCCGCATCCCAATTATCGCCGTGACCGGCACCAACGGCAAGACCACCACCACGCGCCTCATCGCGCATCTGGTAGCCAGCAAGGGCTACAAAGTGGGCTTCACCACCACCGATGGCATCTACATCCAGGGCGTACAGCTGCAAAAGGGCGACTGCACCGGTGGCCAAAGCGCCGAGTTCGTGCTGAAAGACCCGACCGTGAACTACGCCGTGCTCGAAACCGCGCGCGGCGGCATGCTGCGCTCGGGCCTCGGCTTCCATAATTGCGACATCGCGGTGGTGACCAACGTGGCGGCCGACCACCTCGGTATGCGCGACATTTACACCGTGGAGGAAATGGCGGCCGTGAAGGGCGTGCTGCCCCGGACGGTGCGCAAAAACGGCTGGGCCGTCCTCAACGCCGATGACGACCTGGTGTATGCAATGGCCCGCACCGTGGACTGCCGCGTGGCCCTGTTCAGCATGGACGAGAAAAATCCGCGCATTCTGGAGCACGTGGAGGCTGGCGGCGTGGCGGCCGTGTACGAGGAAGGCTACGTGACCATTTACCGCAACAGCTACAAGCTGCGCATCGACCGGGCCGCCGAATTTCCGGTGACGTTTGAGGGGCGGGCGGGCTTCAATATCGAGAACTGCCTGGCGGCGGGTCTGGCCGGCTACCTGGCTGGTTTTGAGAGCGACGACATCAAAACGGCTTTCCGCACCTTCGTCCCCTCTGCTACGAAGACGCCGGGCCGCATGAATATCTACAAATTCCCCAAGTTCGAGGTGGTGGTGGACTACGCCCACAACACGGCGGGCATCACCAAATTCGCCGAGTTCATGGAAGCCACGCCAGCCACCCGCAAAATCGGCATCGTGTCGGGCCTGGGCGACCGTCGCGACGAAGACACGCTGGGCTTCGCCCGCATCGCCGGCCGCATCTTCGACGAAGTGATTCTGCGCCAGGACCGCGACCTGCGCGGCAAGTCGGCCGAATTCCTTAAGGAAATCATGGAGCGCGGCCTGCGCCTCGACAAGCCCGACCTGAAAATCACCTACATCGAAAAGGAGCCCGACGCCATCGACCACGTCCTGAAAACGGCCCCGCAAGGCGCGGTTATCACCATGTTTGCGGAGAATATTTCGGCCACCATCGCCAAGCTGGACGAGTTCGAGAAGACGAGCGCGGCGGGGTAGGGGCGGCTACTTTCTATTGTAAGATAGGGTGTGGGGCCTTGGTTCCGCACCCTATTTTTGTATCATCCCATAACCAGTGCGTTACGCTACTTCCTTTCCTATATGCCAAACTTTTCCTCTTTCCCAATTCCTGCCGCGTTGGTTCGCACCCTGCTGGCCATTCTCCTACTGGCCTTGCACCTGCCGGCAGCGGCTCAAGCCCCGGCTTGGCAGTCGGCGCGGGCTATTGCGGCGGTTACGTCAGCGGGAGGCGGTCTCTCGTTAGTATCGGCCACAGCCGTCGATGCAGTAGGTAATGTGTACCTGGCCGGGCGTTTCACCAACACCGTGGCACTGGGCACCACTACGCTGACAAGTCTCGGAAACACTGACGTATTTGTGGCCAAATTCAACCCGGCCATCAACCAGTTCGTATGGGCGCAACGAGCGGGCAGCCCGGGCTATGAGGGAGCCACCGCGCTAGCTGTAAGCGGCACCAGCGTGTACGTGGCCGGTTATTTTAATAGCCCTACCGCCGACTTTGGCGCTACCACCCTGACCAGTACGGGCACGGTTGATATGTTCGTGGCCAAGCTCACCGACGCGGGCAGCACAAGCAGCTTTGCTTGGGCGCAGCGAGCCGGCGGCAGCGGGCGCGATTATGCCACTGCGCTGGCCGTGAGCGGCACCAGCGTGTACGTGGCCGGTTATTTCAACAGTCCCACGGCGGGCTTTGGCCTCGCCACCCTGGCCAACGCGGGCGATGATGACGTGTTCGTGGCCAAACTCACCGACGCGGGCGGTACAAGCAGCTTTGCGTGGGCGCAACGAGCCGGCGGCACGGGCAATGACCAAGCCACCGCACTGGCAGTAAGCGGAAACAACGTGTACATGGCTGGTTATTTCGACGGCCCCACGGCCAGCTTTGGCACGGCCATGCTAGCCAATGCCGGCATCACCGGCTATTTTGATTCATTTGTAGCCAAGCTCACCGACGCGGGCAGCTTTGTGTGGACGCAACAGGCCGGTGGTACCGTCAATGATTTTGCCAATGCGCTGGCCGTGAGCGGCACCAGCGTGTACGTGGCCGGCCATTTCAACAGTCCCACAGCGGGCTTTGGCCCCGTCACCTTAACCACTTCAGGCTCTACTGACGTGTTCGTGGCCAAGCTGACCGACGCGGGCAGCACGGGCCACTTTATGTGGGCACAGCGGGCCGGCGACAGTGGCTACGAACAAGGTACTGCCCTGGCTGTAAGTGGCACCAGTGTGTACGTGGCCGGTTCTTTCAGTGGCTTCACTGCCAGCTTTGGCCCCACCACTTTAACTGGTGTTGGGGGTGACGACGTATTCGTGGCCAAACTAACGGATGCTGGCCTCACGGGCAGCTTCGCATGGGCGCAGTGGGCCGGCGGCACCGGAGGCGATGTAGCTTATTCGCTGGCTATAAGTGGTACCAGCGTGTGCGTGGTCGGCTATTTTGATAGCCCCACGGTCGCCTTTGGCCCCACCACCCTCACCAACCCGAACCCCAGCCCCAACACATCTCTCAGCTTCCTCGCCTCCCTCACCGGCCCCACCCTCACCGCCACCACCGCCCCCGCCGGCCCCCGCGAGCCTGTGCAGTTCTTCCCCAACCCCGCTCACGGCACGGCCACCCTGCGCCTGCCCGCCGGCACGGCCCCCGCGCCCCTCACCCTCACCGATGCTCTGGGCCGGGCCGTGCGTCGCTACCCCACCCCAGCCGGCTCCGAGGCTGTGCTCGACCTGCAGGGCCTGCCCGCCGGCCTCTACCTACTGCGCGGGGCTGGCCCGGCTCAACGCTTAGCGATAGAATAGAATAGGGGAGAATCCTTAGTTGGGTATAACATGCACAAAAAAAGGCGCTCCAACGAGCGGCTTTTTTATGTAATGCGAACTAAACGTTCAGGCTATTTCAGCGTGAAGGTCGTTTTGCCCATCAGCTGGCCGCTTTCATACAGCTCCACCGTGTGCAAGCCCTTTTTGTATTCGGCGCCTTTGGCGTACACGAATTCCAGCTTTTGCCGGGTATTGTCGTACACCACGTCCTGCTTTTGGGTGTAGAAAGCCTCCTGACCGTCCACGGTGAAGGTGCCGCCTCCCGTGCTCAGGTTGTAGAGAGCCGCGCCATCCGGCTCCAGAATGCGCAGGTAGATGGCTTTGGTTTCCTTGGGCGACACGTCGTTGCGGGCCAGGTTGGCGGTGATTTTTATTTTCTCCACGCGCTTGGCCTTGAACTCCTCCTTGTCGTCGTCTTTCTCCTTGTTTTTGGCAGTGATGATGGCCACATGAATGTTATCAGCCTGCAGGCGCGAGGCCACCGATACTTTCTCGGACAGCTCCTTGTTGCTGCGCACCACCGTGCTGATGGTATCGGTCAACTTGTTCTGCTTCTCCTTCAGCGTGGTGGTTTCGGTGTAGAGCGACTCGTTGTCCTTTTTCAGCTGGGCAATGTCGTCATCCTTCTTGCGGAGCTGGCTTTCCAGGTTCTGGGCACGCTTCTTGAACAGGTTTTGCTGGGCAATGGAGAAGCTGCCGGCCTTGAAGGAGCGCAGTTTCAGCAAGTCGGCATTCACACTGGCAATTTTGGCTTCGAGCGAGTCGTTGCTCAGGCCCAGGGCTTGCAGCTCCTGGCTTTGACGCTCAAAATCAGCCTTCAGCGCTTCGTATTGCTTGATTTGCTCCTGGAGCTTGCTGTCTTTGGCTTTTACTTCGGTGGTCAGCACTTCGTTTTGCTGGCCTTTCTGCTGGTTGAGGTAGAACAGGACGCCGTTGATACCCAGGAGGACCAGCACGAGGGCTACCCAGAGGAGGACGCGGCTGTTATTGGAGCGGGGTTCGGGGGTTTCGTTCGGGTCCATGCGGGAATAGTTATGCGAGAGAAGCGGAAAAAAAATCAAGGTTCGTGCCGTTGTGCGCCGCGTACCTTTGGCGTAAAAATAGGGGACTTTATTGCCCTGGCAAGTTTATTCTATACTTCGGCCATATGGAAACGGTTTCTGCGAACTTCGATGCGGCCTACTGGCAAGCACGTTACGCCACCGGCCGCGATGGGTGGGATGCCCATACCATCACCCCGCCGCTGCGCGCCTATTTCGACCAACTCGACGTGGCCGCGCAGCCGCGTATCCTCATCCCCGGGGCCGGCCGCGCCTACGAAGCCGAGTACCTTCACCAACTGGGTTTCCGGCAGGTGTTCGTGGCCGATATCGCTCCGGAAGCTCTCGCTGCTCTAGCCGCCCGCGTGCCCAATTTCCCCCGTGAGCACCTGCTGCTGGCCGACTTCTTTGCGTTGCCCAACGACCCACCCTACGATTTAATTGTGGAGCAGACGTTTTTCTGCGCCCTCAACCCGGCCCTGCGGCAAGCCTATGCCCGGCAATGCGCCAATCTGCTGCGGCCCGGCGGCACGCTCATGGGCTTGCTCTTTGATACCGATTTCGGCCCCGTGCAGGAGCCGCCGTTTGGCGGCAGCCGGGAAGAATACCGCGCATATTTCGCGCCGTATTTTGAATTCCGGCATTTTGAAATTGCTACCAATTCGCTCAAGCCCCGGCAGGGGCGGGAGCTGTTTATTTGTTTGAAAAAGAAATAACATCCCATGCTCCAAGCCCTCGCCAACACCCTCCCGCACTTCCGCCACACCAATTCCGGCCAGTTTTTCCTTATGGCCGGGCCCTGCGTCATCGAAGGCGAGGACATGGCCCTGCGCATCGCCGAGCGCATCAAGCACATGACGGACAAGTTGCAGATTCCCTACATTTTCAAGGGCTCGTATCGCAAGGCCAACCGCTCGCGGCTGGATTCATTTACCGGCATCGGCGACGAAACAGCGCTGCGCATCCTGCAAAAAGTAGGGCGTGAAATCGGCGTGCCGACGGTGACGGATATTCACGAATCGACCGAAGCCGCGCTGGCGGCCGAGTACGTGGACGTGCTGCAAATCCCGGCTTTCCTGTGCCGACAGACCGATTTGCTGGTGGCTGCCGCCCAGACCGGCAAGGTCGTTAACATCAAAAAAGGCCAGTTCCTGAGCGGTGAGGCCATGAAATGGGCCGTGGACAAGGTGCGCCAGGCCGGCAATCCCAACGTCATTCTCACTGAGCGCGGCAACTCCTTCGGCTATTCCGAACTGGTGGTCGATTTTCGCAACCTGCCCACCATGCGTCGCTTTGAGGTGCCCGTGGTGATGGACGTAACGCACTCGCTGCAGCAGCCCAACCAAGCCAGCGGCGTGACCGGCGGCCAGCCCGCCCTCATCGAAACCATTGCCAAAGCCGCCATTGCCGTAGGAGCCGACGGCCTGTTCATCGAAACCCACCCCACGCCTGCCACGGCTCTGTCCGACGGGGCCAACATGCTCCCACTCGACCAGCTCGAAGCGCTGCTGGTGAAACTGACGCGTGTGCGCGATGCGCTGCGCCCAATGCCTGGCATCGACCCGCAAGGCCTGCAAGCCTAACAACATGCGTGTCAGGCTATGACCGAATTTCGGCTGTATAAATCCCGTTGGAAAGCCCTGAAGCTGCTAGTGGGCTGCGCAATGTTTGTCGGGCTGGGCTGCTTTATGCTGAGCCAGGCAGATGCCCCGCGGCTGGTGGCCTGGGCCAGTATCGGGTTTTTCGGTCTCGGCATCCCGGTTAGCCTGTTCCAGCTGCTCGACCGCCGCCCGCAGATAATTGTGAATGAATTTGGGATGTTTGACCGCACCACGCACCACGAATTCATCAACTGGGAAATTATCCAGGACCTTTATCTGGTCGAGACGAATAGGCAGCCGTTCATTTGCCTGATAGTCGACGAAGCCTTCGAGCCGTCCCGCCGAAAAAGTAAATTCAAGCAAAACATGGCCAGCCTGAGCAAGGAAATGGGTTTTCAAGAGCTGAATATCTCACTGGGCTTCGTGCGCGTCGACGCCCTGCGGTTTGCCGAGTTTATCTTGGCCATGCGGGGTGCCAGGCCCGCCGAACGGCAGGCAATGGTTCAGAAAGCAATTGCCACTTGGTGACCGTTGCCAGGCCTACACCCGCAGCGAGAAATGCTGTTTGGGCTGGTTCTTCCGAAAAAAGACCAGCCCAATATAAAATAGGTCTACCGTCACCGTCACATCGGGGTGGAGTTTGATGGCCTCCCAGGCCCGTTCCATTTCCTCGGACCAGTGAATGTCATCAAAAACGAACACCGATTCGTCGGTGCGGTGGGCCAGACACTGCTCGAAATAGCGTAGCGTCGGCTCGTAGCGGTGGTTGCCGTCGAAAAAGGCGAAATCGATGGGCGCGGGCAGGGCCGCCAGGGTGGGCGCGAGGGTGTCGTCAATATTACCCTCCACGATGCGCACATTGCTGATATTCAGTGCGGCAAAAGTTTCGCGGGCTACGCCGGCCACATTGGGGCAGCCCTCGAAGGTGGTGACGTGGTGGCGCGAGTCGGCCGCGGCCAGGTAGGCCGTGGTAAGGCCCAGCGAAGTGCCGAGCTCCAGAATGGTAGCTGGCCGGAAGTAGTTGACCAACCGAAACAGCAGCTTCGCCAGGTGCGGCGGCTTGGCCGCTGTGCGGGCAATGTCGGCCACGCGGCGCTGCTGGCCCGCGCCGGTGTGCGAGCCCGCCCCCAAATCGGTAACGCTGATGCTGGCCGAACTGCGGAGAAGTTGCTGCCGCCGCGCCTCCACAGCCGCGTAAGCTCCGTAGCGGCCCGTGTGCCGGACGGCCGAGGTGTAGAGGCCGAACACAAACGGCGAGTGCAGCCCGTGGGCATTGCCCGAACGAAGCCAGAAGCGGAGGTAAGCGAGGAACTGAAACAAGAAGCGGACGGACAATGCGAACCGCAAAGGTCGCACCGCCGTCCGCTTTTATGGAAATGGGAGAAGCTTGTTAGTTCAAGCGGTAGGGTACCATGAGGGTAAACTCCGGGATTTCAACCGTGAATTCCTGCCCGTTGGCCAGGCGCTCCATGAGGTAGGTACCGCACATTTTGCCCACTCCCGATTTCAGGTTGCAGCCGCTCACGTACTGGTGGGCCTCGCCGGGCTCCAGCACAGGCTGGCGGCCCACCACGCCTTCGCCCTCCACTTCGCGCACCACACCGTTGGCGTCGTGAATGTGCCAGTGTCGTCGCAACAGCTTCACAGTGAACTCGCTGTTGTTGCGAATGTCGATTTTATAGGCGAATACAAAATGCTCCTGGCCGGGGCTGGAGTAGTCGGGCAAGTAGTTGGTCGTAACCGAAACGGTGACGCCTTGCGTAGTGGTGGTGGGCATAGTCGGCGGAGCTAAGAGGTAGCTGCGGGCGTAACAGCCGCCCGCCAGAATTGGTTTTACGCAAATTTGGCTCCAGAACGCTGCACCAATCCCGTTTATTTTCTCAAAAACTTCAATGGTAAAGATAGCCGAAAGCTGGCGGCCCGTGTTGGCCGATGAGTTCGAAAAACCGTATTTCCAGCGCCTCATTGCGTTTGTGAAAGGCGAATACGCCACTGCCACGGTCTACCCGGCCGGCTCCCAGATTTTTCACGCCTTCGAGGCCACGCCGTTCGACAAAGTCAAAGTCGTGATTCTGGGCCAGGACCCGTACCACGGCAAAAACCAGGCGCACGGTTTGTCGTTTTCGGTGCAGGACGGGCAGCGCACGCCGCCCTCGCTTGTTAATATTTTCAAGGAATTGCAAGCCGATATTCCCGGCACGCCGCCCCCCACCAACGGCAACCTCGACCGCTGGGCCGAACAGGGCGTGCTGCTTCTGAACGCCACCCTCACCGTGCGCGCCAGCGAGCCCGCCTCGCACCAGAAAAAAGGCTGGGAAGAATTTACCGACGAGGTTATCCGTAAGGTTTCCAACGAGAAAGAGCACGTCGTGTTTATTCTCTGGGGCGCTTACGCAGGAAAAAAATCGGAGTTGATTGATGAGCGGAAGCACTTGATTATAAAATCGGTGCACCCTTCACCATATGCGGCAGATAAGGGTTTTTTCGGCAGCAAGCCCTTCAGCAAGGCCAATGCCTGGCTGGTGGAGCATGGACTTACGCCGATTAAGTGGTAAGTCGCGCCGTCTGTCATTGCGAGCGAAGCGCGGCAATCCGTCCTCTCGATGCGCCTAGCTCTGAGATGTGAGAAGGTCTTTTAAAACGAAAAAAGCCCCGGTGCTGCAAAGTACCGGGGCTTTCTGGTAAAAGGGAGTGTCTGTCTGGTTTTGACAGAACGGATTGCCGCGCTTCGCTCGCAATGACAGACAGCGCGGCGTTTAGTGGATAATGTTGAACAGGCGGCTCCAGCGGATTTTGTGCCAGAAGTCGGCGTTGGGGTCGGTTGAGAGCCAGATGAGGACGGCTTTGCCCACCACGTGGTCTTCGGGCACGAAGCCCCAGAAGCGCGAGTCTTCCGAATTGTGGCGGTTGTCGCCCATCATCATGTAGTAGTTCTGCTTCACGGTGTAGCTGGTGAGCTGCTTGCCGTTCTGGTAAATCATGCCATCCTGCCAGGTGATGCCTTCGTTGTGTTCGTAGCGGGCCACGATTTTGTAGTAGATGGCGGCGTTGGCAGGGGAGAGGGCAATGGTCTGGCCCTTCTTGGGGATGGGCAGCGGGCCGTAGTTGTCGAGGTTCCAGTTGCGTGGGGTGGCGCTCATGGCCGCCGAGCCGTGGAAATCGGCCACGTCGGGGAACAGCTGCACCTGCGGCTGGAGCACCGTCATGGCCTTCACGTAGGGCTGCTTTTTGAAGTAGTCGGCCGCCGCCTGGGTGCAGCTGATGGTGTAGCCGTAGGTGCCCTGCGTAGGGCCAGGCACGGCCTGGGGGATGCCGCCGGGCGCTTCGTAATCGACCACGCCCTGGGCGCGCAGGGCGGCCAGTACCTCATCATTCGGATTGTCAACCTGCATGAAATAAGTGGTTTGCAGGCCGGGCGGCGTTACGCCGGGCTTCCCGTTGAGGAATACCTTGCCGTCTTTGATTTCGAGGGTATCGCCGGCGATGGCTACGCAACGCTTGATGTAGTTGGTGCGCAGGTCGGCCGGGTATTGGGTTTCGTGGGGCACATGGAAAACCACCACGTCGTTGCGCTTGATTTCGGAGAAGCCCGGCAGCCGGTAAGTGGGCAGCTGAATGAGGTCGGAGTAGCTTTTCAGGCCCGTGCCCCAGAGGGTCTGGTGCGTGAGGGGTACCTGCAGGGGCGTTTGAGGCGTGATGGGCCCGTAATGCAACTTGCTCACAAACAGATAGTCGCCTACCAGTAGCGACGATTCCATACTGGGCGAGGGAATGGTGTACGCCTCAAATGTGGCCCAGCGGATGAGCGTGGCGGCCACGATGGCAAAAATCAGCGAATCGGCCCATTCGCGGGTTTTCGTTTTGGGCGGCTGGGGCGGAGCAGTGGGGTCGGTTTTGAGCAAAGACATGGGGAGCAAGCTTGGGCTTGGCAATGAAAATCAGGCAAAGAAACGCAGCAGAACGTGAGGCTGGCCCGGAGCCGCCCACGAAAGCTGGAAGGACTACAAATCCAGCAACTCTTTCATTCCGAAAACGCCCTGGCGGCCGGGCAGCCACTCGGCCGCCAGCAGTGCTCCGAGTGCAAAACCTTCGCGGCTGTGGGCTTCGTGCTTCAGCTCCAACGTGTCCACATCAGAAGTATAGGTAACGATGTGCGTCCCCACCGCATCGCCGGTTCGCTCGCTGATAATGGCCAGCTCGGCGGGCATTTCGGCGGGGGCGTTGCGCCAGGTGGTTTTGGCGGGGAAGTGGCGCAGGATGCCTTCGGCGGCCGTGAGGGCAGTGCCGCTGGGCTGGTCGATTTTCTGGGTGTGGTGGATTTCGCGCATCGCCACGTCGTAGCCCCCAAACTGGGCCATTTTGGCCGCAATGTACTCGTTGAAGTGGAAGAACAGGTTCACGCCCACGCTGTAGTTGGAGGCGTAGAACAGGCTGCCGCCCAGCTCGGTGGTCAGCGCCCGGGCTTCCTCAAAATGATGCAGCCAGCCCGTGGAGCCGCACACCACGGGAATGCCTTGGCCCAGGCAGGTCATCACGTTGGCAAAGGCCGAATCGGGATGCGTGAATTCAATGGCTACGTCAACGGTTTCTGGAGTGAAATCGGCGATGATGGATTGGCTGGCGTGCAGGTCCACGATGCCCGCGATTTCGTGCCCGCGCTGGGTGGCCAGCGCGCCAATGGTCTGGCCCATTTTGCCGTAGCCGATGAGGAGAATTTTCATTTGTTCAGGTAGTCGGAATGCAGTAAGTGGTAGATAGCGAGGGTAAAATGCCTGAAACAGAATTATTTCACGCGCAGCGCAAACATGACTCCCGGAGCCGTGGGCAGGAAGCTTGTTTGGCCGGGCACGGCCATCAGCCGGGGTTCCCAGTGCAGGCTCAGGTCGTCGCTCACGTCAAAATCATGGAGGTGGGCATCGACCAGCGCATCCACGATTTGCAGGCCATAGGCCAAGCCGATATAGAGATAGAAAATGTCGCGGTAGCCCCGGTAAAATATTACGCCGGTGTTGAGGCCGTCCACGCTTTTTACCAACTTGGCGCGGTCGCCTAAGTTACTGTCGCCAATCTTGTAAAAGACCCCGGTTTTCGGATTTATCTCCTTGTTTGTGATGTGGTTGTAGGCATCGGCAAATTCCCGGTAGCCCTTCTGATAGAAGTATTCGCCGTAAATAACCCCGCCCAGCGCGCCGTACACGAGGGGCAGCTTCCAGTAGCGGTGGTTATAAATCTGGCCCGCGCCGGGCAGCACCAGGGCCAGCATGGCTGCTTTGCCGGGCCGCGTGAGGCGGATGCCCTTGAAGCCAAAGGCCCGGAACATATGCTCGGTGCGCTTGGCCGAGTCGGCGGCGGCTTTTTGCTTCTTGGCTTCGGGCGTCATCACCACTTCCCGTCGTTCGGTGGTGTCGGGCACGATGGTGGTGGGCGGTGTGGTAATACCAGGCGATGTAAACACCTGCGCCTGAGCGCGGTAATTGCTTAGAAGCCCGGTGGTGAGCAGGGCAAAACCCGCGAGGTAGGAATACAGATTTTTCATGGCAAGCCTGTTAACGAGAAACGCCGGCGTTTAGCGCATGGGTCAACGAAGGGCTAAAAATCCCCGATGTACATCATCGACCCTGGCTGCGCGGCCGGCGGGGCAGCCGGCTTACGAGGGTTGCAGAATGTGCAGAATGCGCTGCATGTCTTCCACCGAGTCGAAGGCGATTTTGATTTCGCCGTTGCCCTTGGGCGTGGGCCGCACCTGCACGCGCGAGCCAAACCGGTCGGTGAGGTGGCGCTCGGCGCGGCGGATTTCGGCCACCGGCACGGCGGGGGGCGCGGGCGTGGTGTCGCCGTCGGCCTTAGGTTTGGCCTCGGTGCCCGTGCGGCCGAAGCCGTTGCGTACCAATTCTTCCACGCGGCGCACGGAGAGCTCCTCGGCCACGGTTTTGCGGAACAGCTCCACCTGCAGCTTGGGGTCGTCGAGGCCTATGAGGGCGCGGGCGTGGCCCATGCTGATTTCGGCGTCGCGCAGGCCAATCTGCACGTCGGGCGGCAGCTTGAGCAGGCGCAGGTAGTTGGTCACGGTCGTGCGGTTCTTGCCCACGCGGTCGCCCAGCTCTTCCTGGCGCAGGTTGCACTCGCTCAGCAGGCGCTGGTAGCTGAGGGCGATTTCGATGGCATTCAGGTTTTCGCGCTGAATGTTCTCAATCAGGGCCATTTCCAGCATCTGCTGGTCGTCGGCCTTGCGGATGTAGGCCGGAATCGTCTCCAGACCCGCCAGCTTGGAGGCCTGCAGGCGGCGTTCCCCCGAAATAAGCTGGTAGGAGTTGGTGCCGAGCTGGCGCAGGGTCACGGGCTGAATAATGCCCTGAATTTTAATACTATCGGCCAGTTCCTGCAGTGCTTCCTTGTCGAAATGGGTGCGGGGCTGGTAGGGGTTGGCCTCGATGTGCTCGACGGCGATGAAGCCCACCGAGTTGACGGGGTGCGACACGAGCCGGTCGCCGGAGCCGGGCCGGTCGCCTTTTTTCTCGTAGCTGCCCTCAATCAGGGCGTTGAGGCCGCGGCCCAGTCCACCCTTGCGTTTCACTGCGGCGGCGGCGGCCAGGGCAGCTTGCAATTTCTCTTCGTTCTTCTCTAGCGGCATAGTTCATCGGCCGGGCCCATAAAAGGCAGTCGGCAACGGATGTCAAAATTACGGATTGTTGGGCGAAGGGCAAGCCGATAAGTTTGGCGCGGGCGGTTGAGGTTAGAATCAAGCTAATTGCAGGCAGTTCACCTCGCTTTCAAGAGCCAATGAGGTATAAATCATCAGTTGATGATTTCGCAGCAGGTCAACCACTTGGGCACTGGGCAAATTACCAGTGCGGAGCAACAGAACTTTCGGCGGCGAGCCACGCAGCAAACTCAAGTCTAAAAAGTCCTCATCCTGAGTTAGAATCACAAATCCCTCCCGCTGGGCGTATTCCCAGATTACCGCGTCGCGATGGTCCATAAGGCCCAGGCGCCGCACCTGCTCCGTGCCCGGAAAAAGCTCCTGCAACTGCTTCACCAATCGATACGACAGATTCTGGTCAATCAACAGCTTCATCAGGCGACCAGTCGGGTATGCCGCTGACGGTCAGCTGCGTAGCGAAGACAAGCTCGGATGTGCTCTTCATTCAACTCTGGGAAATCCTCGATGATGTCGGTGTTGCTCATCCCATTGCCCAACCAGCCCAGCACGTCATCCACACTAATGCGCGTACCAATAATGCACGCCCGGCCGAACCGAACTTCCGGGTCGATACCAATCAGCGGGTGAGTGGGGGAGGTGTACATTTTGACAATTTATTAAATCCGCTCGTCCTCCGCCGTTTCCTCGGTGGCTTCTACGCTGTTCTTTTCCACGATTTCGCGGGCCAGGTTGAGGTAGCTGATGGAGCCTTTGCTTTCGGCGTCGTGCAGGATGACGGGGATGCCGAAGCTGGGCGACTCGCTCAGCTTCACGTTGCGCGGGATGATGGTGTCGAAGGCCAGCTGCTGGAAGTGCATGCGAACTTCTTCCACCACTTGGTTGCTCAGGCGCAGGCGCACGTCGTACATCGTGAGCAGGATGCCTTCAATTTCAAGCTCGGTGTTGAGGCGGCTCTGAATGATTTTAATGGTATTCAGGAGCTTACCTAAGCCTTCGAGGGCGAAGTACTCGCACTGCACCGGGATGATGACCGAGTGTGCGGCCGTGAGGGCGTTGACCGTGATGAGGCCGAGCGAGGGCGAGCAGTCGATGATAATGAAGTCGTACTCGGCGGCAAGGGGGCGCAGGGCCTCCTTCATTTTCTCCTCGCGGTTGGGCAGATTTATCATTTCCACCTCGGCGCCCACCAGGTCGATGTGGGAGGGCATGAGGTCGAGGTGGGGCAGAATGTTGGTGGGCACGATGATGTCCTGGGCGTTGATGCCGTCCACCATGCACTCGTAGATGCTGTTCTGGATGTCCTTGGGGTCGTAGCCCACGCCCGAGGTAGCGTTGGCCTGGGGGTCGGCGTCGACGAGCAGGGTCCGGTAGTCCAGGGCGGCCAGGGACGCCGCGAGGTTAATGGAGGTAGTGGTTTTGCCCACCCCGCCTTTCTGATTGGCTACCGCGATGATTTTTCCCATGAGTCTCTCTAGTTGTCAGTTGTTCGTTGTCAGTTGCTAGTCGTTCAGTGCTTCATCGTCAGTGAGTGGGCTTTTTACGGCCTTAGGGCTACTACCTGACAACAAACAACGGCCAACTAAAAACTAATAACTTTTGCCGTAGCATTGCACAAAGATACATTCTTTCCCTGTTCGCATGGCCCCTTTTTTGGCTCGTTGGGCTAGCTTATTGGCTAAACCTTTTGGATTCTGGCTGGGTGCGCTGGCGCTGGCCGGTTGCCACGACGCGGCCCGCCCGGCAGCCGATGAGCGCCGGGTGTTTCGCTATAACCAGCCCGAGGCGCTGTCCTCGCTCGACCCCGCCTTTGCCCGCAACCAGGCCAACTGGTGGGCGGTGGGGCAGCTCTACAGCGGGCTGGTAGAGTTAGATTCGACCCTACAGCCAGTGCCAGCGCTGGCCCGTCGCTACGCTATTTCCGCCGATGGCAAGACGTACACTTTCGTGCTCCGGCCGGGCGTACAATTTCACGACAGCGACGTTTTTGCCGGTGGCAAAGGGCGAGTAGTGAAGGCACAGGACTTCGTGTATAGCTTCAAGCGAATTCTGGATGCGGCCACAGCCAGCTCGGGCGGCTGGATTTTTCGGGGCAAGGTACTGGAGAAGCCCGATGGCAGCATCAGCGACACAGCTTTTGTGGCCGCGAACGACTCGACACTGCGCATTCACTTGAAGGAGCCGTTCATTCCGTTTTTGGGTATCCTCACGATGCCGTATGCTTACGTGGTGCCCCACGAAGCCGTCGAGAAATACGGCAAGGACTTTCGGGAGCATCCGGTCGGCACGGGACCATTCCGCTTCAAGCTTTGGGATGAAGGCAACGTGCTGCTCTACGAGCGCAACCCCAACTACTGGCGCACCGACCGGCAGGGGCATAAACTGCCGTATCTCGATGCCGTGGCGGTGAGCTTCCTGCCCGACCGCAAAACCGAGTTTCTGACCTTTATGCAGGGTAAGCTGGATTTCCTCTCGGGCATCCGGGCCGGCTCGCGTGACCTCATTATGCACCCCGATGGCACCATTCGGGAAGATTTTAAGGGCAAGTTTACGGTGCAGAAAGCGCCGTACCTGAACACCGAGTACCTGGGCATTCAGCTCGATTCGGCCAATTTGATTGGGGAACAGGCCATCCAAGGCCGCGCTTTGCGCGACAAGCGCGTGCGGCAGGCCCTGAACTACGCCCTCAACAAGCCCGAAATGCTGACTTACCTGCTGAACCGGGTGGGCCATGCCGGCACATCGGGCTTCGTGCCCACGGCGCTGCCGTCGTTTTCTGAAAAAGAGGTGCCCGGCTACACCTACCAGCCGCAGAAGGCCCGCCAGTTGCTGCGCGCCGCTGGCTACGGCCCGCAGCGGCCGTTGAAGCTGCGCCTGAGCACGGTGCTGGAACGCAAGGAGATAGGGGAGTACTTGCAGAAGCAATGGGCCGATGTGGGCGTGCAGGTTCAGATTGACATCAACCAGTCGGCCGCGCAGCAGGATTTGGTGGACAACGGCCGGGTGGCCTTCTTCGCCAAAAGCTGGCTGGGCGACTACCCCGACGCAGAAAACTACTTGGCGCTGTTCTACAGCCCCAATTTCAGCCCCGCCGGTCCGGATAAAACGCATTTCAAAAATGCGGCCTATGACAAGCTTTACGACGAAGCCCGCCGCACCCAGGACGTAGCCAAGCGCACCAAACTATACCAGGCCATGGACCGGATTGTGGTGGAGGAGTCGCCCGTCATTAGCTTGTACTACGATGAAGTAGTGCGCCTCACGCAGAACAACGTGCGTGGCCTCACCCCAAACCCGATGAACCAGCTGCTGCTGGAGCGTGTGTACAAGGAGTAGCCTTTCACCAAAATGAAACAGACAATGCGATATTCAAGAGTGATAATGGCTGCGGCAGCATTAATGGTTGCCGAAATGGGTGCTGCGCATGCGCAAACGGCAACTCCTGCTGCCGCCACGCCGCTGGTCATCGGCCAAACCTTCACCCTCGAATCCAAGGCGCTGGGCGAAACGCGGCGCATCAACGTGTATTTGCCGGCGGCTTACACCGACTCGGCTACGGTACGGCTGCCGGTGCTGTACATGCCCGATGGCGGCCTAGCCGAGGATTTCCTGCACGTGGCGGGCCTTGTGCAGGTGCTGACGGGCAACGGTGGGATGCGGCCCTTCATCCTGGTTGGCATCGAGAACACCCAGCGCCGCCGCGACCTGACCGGCCCCACCACCAATGCCGAGGATAAGAAGATTGCGCCCAAAGTAGGCGGCTCGGCGGCCTACCGACAGTTTCTTCGTGAGGAGCTGATGCCGCAGGTAAAGCAGCGCTACCGTACCACGGCCGAAACGGCCATTGTCGGCGAGTCGCTGGCCGGCCTGTTTGTGGTCGAAACGCTCTTGCTGGAGCCCAAGCTCTTCAATACCTACCTCGCTTTCGACCCCAGCTTGTGGTGGAACAACGGCCAATTGGCCGAGCAGGGCATAAAGCTGGTCCACGCCGCAGGCCGCCCGCCCGTTACTGTTTACCTGGCTACCAGTAGCCAGGGCGAGCCAAAGCCCATGCGCCAGTTGGTAGAGGCGGCAGGCCCCGAAGCTGCCCGTACGGGTGCCTGGCACTACGAGCCGATGCCGGAGGAAACCCACGCCACAATTTACCATCCGGCGGCGCTCCGGGCATTTCGGGCAGTATTTAAGCCGCAGCCAAAAGGCAAACGCTAGTGCGTTAGGAGGTTATTTCTCCACGCCATTCAACTGGGCTAGCTGGTCGAACTGGTTGCCGAGGTAGGTGAAATAGCTTTTCACATTCTCCGGGGCGTTGCTTTCGACTGTTACTTTTTTGAGGGTGCCGTCGGGCTGACGGATGGTGACGATGGTGCTCGGCAGGTCGGTCGCGCCGCTCAGGTATTCTTTCTCGAAGGTTTCAAAGTGCGCTTCTTTGGCTTGGCGCAACATATCGGTTACGGTGCTGACGGACAGCTTCAGGTCTTTTTTGCCCATGATTGGCACGGAGTGGCGGCCTTCGTAGGCCACGCGGCCGTCGGCGTACACCTGCATGATGTAAGCCGGGCACTTCCCGTAGCAGGGCGTGCGCTCGAAGGTGAGGACCGGGCCGGCCGGGGTGGGCGTGGCCGCTTTGGTGGTGGCCACCGTCTTTTTATTGGCCTTTTTAACCTTCACCTTTTTGGTAGGCGCGTGCTGGGCACTGGCGGGCAGCACGAAGCTGAGACTAAAGAAACTGAGCAGCAGGAGCGAGAAGTAGCGCATGGCGGTTGGGGTAATAGAGCGAGAGCGTAAAAATAGGCTCACAAAAAACGGTCATACGAAAACCATGCCTGGTGTTTCGTATGACCGTTTTTTGTGGGTTGTCATTCTGAGCGGAGCCAGGAATGACAGATGAAGGGGAGCCTTACGACTTCTTGCGGGCCTGGGCCTCACGCTCCTGCGCGGCTTTCATGGCTTCGGCAATGCGGCCCTGGAGGCCGCTGGGCTTCTTGTCCTTGTTCTTGACTTTGTTGGCGTCGAGCTGGGCGCGGATTTTCGTGTCGTCCACGAAGGTCTTCGTGATGGCCTGCTGCGCGAAGGTGATGACGTTGGACACGAAGTAGTACCAGGTGAGGCCCGCCGCGAAACTGTTCAGTACGAACAGGAAGATGATGGGCATCAGGTAGCTATAGGTCTTCATCGGGCCCTGCATGGCCGTGTTGGTCTGGTTGCTCTGCCAGGTCATGAGCAGGGTAGAAGCCGTCATCATCAGCGTGAACATCGAAACGTGGTCGCCGTACCATTTCACATAGAAAGGCAGCTTGATAAACACGTCGTAGCTGCTCAAATCCTTGGCCCAGAGAAAGCTTTGCTGGCGCAGCTCAATGGCGTTCGGGAAGAACTGGAACATGGCGAACAGAATCGGCAGCGTGAGCAGGGTAGGTACGCAGCCGCTCAGCGGGCTCACGCCGAATTCCTGGTACAGCTTCATGGTTTCCTGCTGCACCTTGGTCTGGTCGTCGCCGTGTTTGGCTTTCAGCTCGTCAATCTCCGGCTTCAGCACTTTCATGCGGGCCTGGCTCTCGTATGTTTTGTAGGTGAGCGGCCAGGTTACCAGCTTGATAAGCAGCACCAGCAGCGCGATGATGACGCCGTAGGACGAGATGAACTGCTCCAGGAAGTGGAACACGGGCAGCACCACGAAGCGGTTCACCCAGCGGAACAGGCCCCAGCCCAGGTACACGTTGCGGTCGAATTCCGGTGTCACGGCCTTGAGCAGGTTGAACGAGTTCGGGCCGAAGAAGAAGCGGTACTGGCCCCGGCCCTGCTCCACCTCGGCCACCGGAATGGTCAGCGTCGAGCTCAGGGTTTTGATGGTGGAGGAATCGGCCAGGTTCACGTCGGAGTTGAACGCGCCGCCCGCGAAGGGCTGCTGGTCGGCAATGAGGCCGGCCACGAAGAAGTCGTGCTTGTGGGCGGCCCATTTCACGGGGCCGGCGGCCTTGTATTCTTCGGGCTTCTCGCTGGCTTCGGCCAGCGCGCCCTGGTCGCCGGCGGCCAGGTAGTGGTTGATGGTGGTGTGGTTGCGGTTCTGCTTGAGGTCCTGCTCGGTCTGGCGCACCTGGTCCACGAAGGTGAAGGTGAGCGGCTCCTGGGCCACGGTACGCTCCAGGCCCAGCAGGCGCAGGTCGTACTTCAGCTCGAAGCTGTTGGCAGGTAGCGAGTACGTCTGCACGATGCTGCCCCCGGCCACGGGCGCGGTGAAGGTGAGTGCCGAACCACCGGCGGCCTGCGACGGCACGGCCTGGAAATTCAAATCCGAAAACTTGATGGTTTTGCCATCCACGGTCCGGAATTTGGTGTCCATGCGGGCGCTTTTGGCATCGAACAAATCGAGTGGCTGGCCGAAGAACGTCTTGTACTTGTTCATCCGCACGGCCGTGACGCGGCCACCGCGGGTCGAGAAGGTGATGGTCAGGTTCTCGTTGGCCAGGGTCACATCCTTGGCCGGGCCGGCCGTGGTGTCGAGGGCGACTTCCGGGGCTAGGGCTGTGGGGGGGGCGGGCGTGGCTCCGTTTTGAGCGGCGGCGGCAGTAGCGGGCGGGGTTTTGCCGGCGGCTTTTTCATCCGGCTTCTTCGGGCTGAAGAAGAACAGGTACACGAGGAGCAAGGCCGAAATAAGGAACAGGCCGGTTGCTGAATTTCTATCCATTAGTAAAAAAGGTTGCGAAGGGGCAAAGGTACGGTGCAAGCACGCGCCCGTCTGTCATTGCGAGCGAAATGGAGCGGAGCGAAATGCAGCGCGGCAATCCGTCCTGTAAATGCGACCAGCCCTGAGGTGTGATGAAGCTCTTTATTCGGCCAGCTCTTCCCAAGCGGGGTTGTTCAGATTTATCAGTGCCAGCTTCTTTGCCCGCGAGCCAGCCTTTAGCTGTTTCTCGCGGGCAATAGCGGCGTTTACATCCGGGTAGGTTTCGAAATGAACCAGCTTGTGCACGTTGTATTGCTGGGTAAGTCCTTCGTGCACGCCGGCTTTGTGCTCAGCTACTCGGCGCGTGAGGTCGTTGGCCACACCAATATAGAGGACGGTATGGTTGGCATTGGTGAGTAGGTAGACGTAATAAGTGCGCAGCATATTTTGGCGATTTACGCTAAAATTATGCTGCGCACTTTTAGTTGGGCTTAGTCACATCTCAGGGCTTTCTGCAGTGAGAGGACGGATTGCCGCGTTCCGCTGCGCTCCACTCGCAATGACAGACGGCCCCTGTCCCGACTGCGAATTACGCCTTGCGGTGCTGGATGGCCGCCCGCACAAACCGCACGAACAGGGGGTGGGGCTGCTCCACGGTGCTTTTCAGCTCGGGGTGGAACTGGCCGGCCACAAACCAGGGGTGCGTGGGTAGCTCAATCACTTCGACCAAGCCGGTTTCGGGGTTGGTGCCGGTGGCTTGCAGGCCGGAGTCCTCAAATTGCTTGAGGTACTGGTTGTTGAATTCGTAGCGGTGGCGGTGGCGCTCGCTGATGTGGTTTTTGGCGTAGGCTTTGGCGGCTTTGGAGCCGCGGCGCAGGTCGCAGGCGTAGGCGCCGAGGCGCATGGTGCCGCCTTTCAGGGTCACGTTTTTCTGCTCTTCCATCATGGCCACCACGGGATTGGGCGTGAGGGAGTCCATCTCGGTGGAGTTGGCATCGAGCAGGCCCATCACGTTGCGAGCGTACTCTACCACCGCCACCTGCATGCCCAGGCAGATGCCGAAAAAGGGGATGTTGTTCTCGCGCACGTATTTCACGGCGGCAATTTTGCCCTCGAAGCCCCGCTCGCCGAAGCCAGGCGCTACCAGCACACCGTCGCAGCCGTGGAGCAGGCCGGCAATGTTTTCGGGCGTCACGTTGTCGGACTGAATGCTGCGCACCGTCACCTTGCACTCGTTCTGGGCGCCGGCGTGCACGAAGGCTTCGTTGATGGATTTGTAGGCGTCGGGCAGCTCCACGTACTTGCCCACGAGTGCAATAGTCACTTCCTCGGTCGGGTTTTTTAGCTTGCCGAGGAAGTCTTTCCAGGCTTCCAAATCCGGCTGCGGGGTGCCGCCGGTCAGTTTCAGGCGCTTGATAACCCGCTCGTCGAGGCCCTCTTTGCGCATGAGCAGCGGTACCGAGTAAATGCTGTCGGCATCAAGGCTTTCGATAACCGAGTTGATTTTTACGTTGCAGAACAGCGCGATTTTGCGGCGCATCTCCATCGGAATGGGATGCTCGGAGCGGCACACCAGAATATCGGGCTGGAGGCCGGCCTCGCGCAGGTCGCGCACCGAGTGCTGGGTGGGCTTGGTTTTGAGCTCGCCGGCGGCCTTCAGATAAGGCAGCAGCGTGAGGTGAATAACCAGCGAATCGTACTCCGGCAGTTCCCAGCGGAGCTGGCGCACGGCCTCCACGAAAGGCAGGCTCTCGATGTCGCCGATGCAGCCGCCGATTTCGGTGATAACCACGTCGAACTGGCCGTTCTGGCCCAGCAGCAGCATCCGGCGCTTGATTTCGTCGGTGATGTGGGGCACCACCTGCACGGTTTTGCCCAGGAACGCGCCTTCGCGCTCGCGGCGGATAACGTGGTCGTAGATGCGGCCGGTGGTGACGTTGTTGGCCTGCGAGGTCGGCGTGTTCAGGAACCGCTCGTAGTGGCCGAGGTCGAGGTCGGTTTCGGCCCCGTCGTCGGTCACGTAGCACTCGCCGTGTTCGTACGGGTTGAGCGTGCCGGGGTCGATGTTGATGTAGGGGTCGAACTTCTGGATGGTGACTCGGAACCCGCGGGCCTGCAAAAGCTTGGCCAGCGAGGCGGAAATGATTCCTTTGCCGAGTGAAGAAGTGACGCCGCCGGTAACGAAAATGAATTTCGCAGCCGACGCGGAGGGGGAGGGGTTGGAGCGTTCGGGCATGACGGGAGTCAAAGGTACGGCATTTGAATTTGAGAAGCCGGAAAATCAACCCAGGTATTCGGACGCTGGCCACCTACGGATGAGCTTAACTGCCTGAGCTACGACGGTTCCGACTGCCTGCCACCAACATCAAAAAAAGCCCCCGCGGCCGAGTGGCAATGGGGGCTTTCTGAAAGCAATACAAGTGTTGCCAGGTGGTTATTCAAGCACAGCGCGCTTGATTATCGTGCGGTTGCCCGCCTGTATCCGCAATTGGTACACGCCCGGAGCCAAGCCCGCAGTGGCAAAGGCGAGCGGAGCCCCGGCCGGCAGCGCGGCGGTCTGCTGGCGCACCGCTTGGCCCAATGCATTTAGCAGTGTGGCTTGCACGGGAGCAGCGCCCCAGGCGGCCGGCAACTGCACCGCGAAGCTGCCCCGCGCCGGGTTGGGAAACAGGGACACTTCGGCTGCGGCGGTGCCGGTAGCAGCGGCCAAGGGTGCAAAGGTGCCCGTATTCAGGAGCACGCCCACGGTGTTGCTGTTATAATTGGCTGTGACAAGGTCGGGCCGACCGTCGCCGTTCATATCCGCTGCGGCTACGGCCATTGTTCCAAGGCCGCCCGAGTAGGAACTAACGGAGCCAAAACCGCCGCCAGCTTGCCCCAGCAATACCCCGGCAGTAAAATTGCCATTGTTGGCCGTAATAATGTCCTTTCGCCCGTCGCCGTTTACGTCAGCCACAGCTACACCCTGGGGCTGGCTGCCGGTACCGCTGGAGTAAGTATTTGCGGTGGCGTATCCCCCGCCCGCTTGCCCCAGCAGTACCCCGACCGTTTGGCTGCCGTTGTTGGCCGTGACGATGTCCAGTCTTCCGTCACCGTTCATGTCAGCAACGGCCACTCCCTGCGGGTAGCTGCCTGCGCCGGTAGAATAGCTATTGGCGGGAGCAAACCCTCCACTGGCCTGGCCTAACAACACGCTGGCCGAATTGCTAGTACCATTGGCAGTTACTATATCGGGCCGGCCATCGCCATTCATGTCGCCTACGGCCACCCCATAAGGGTAGCTGCCGGTATCGGTAGGGTAAGTATTGACAGTAGCAAAGCCCCCGCCGACCTGCCCCAGCAGTACCCCGGCCGCGCCGCCGGCACCATTGGCGGTGATAATATCCTTTCGCCCGTCACCGTTTACGTCAGTCACAACCACCCCCGTGGGGTAGCTGAATGCGCCAGTCGAGTAGGTGGTGACGGTGCCGAAGCCCCCGCCGGCCTGCCCCAATAATACCCCGACTATGCTATTGGAGCCATTGGCCGTAACGATGTCCATTCGCCCATCACCGTTTACATCGGCTACAGCCACACCGGTGAGGCCACTGCTTGCACCAGCAGGGTAGGCACTGGCAGCGCCAAAGCCGCCACCAGCCTGCGCTAGTAGCACCACGGCAGCGCCAGCATTGGAATTGCCCGAGATGATGTCGGGTCGCCCGTCCCCGTTCACGTCGGCAATAGCTACAGCGCTGGGCCCGCCACTGCCTGCGAAATAGGTAGTGACGGTGGCGAAAGATGCTGGCGTCTGGGCGTGGGTCACGCCGGCTGGCAGCAAGGCCAGGGTCAGCGCCGCCAAGGGGAGGGGAGCCGGCCGCAGCCAGCCAAAAAGAGTAATTGTTGTCGTCATACTAGGTGGAAGAAAAAGTGTGTGCAGGTATTTTAAAAGCTGTTTCGGAGCGGTTGAGCGAAATAAATACACCTATAGCGGTCGACTTCTGCGCACCAACTCATTCGGCGCGATGGCAGGCCTGCCGTGCATTGCCCCTTACTAGGCGCCTTCGCTGCCGCAACAGGCAATGGGGACCGGTGGCCCCGGGCCAGGCCAGCCGCCCAGCCCGAGGCCGCTTGTAGACAACGCGCTGCCAGCCAGGGGCACGGCAAATGTGGGAAAGCACTGCTGTGCGGACCCTCAGAAGCCGTGGCCCGCGTGGCGTCAGGGCCAGCGAGGCGAAAATAAGAATGTGATTTCAAGAAAAAAAAACTGTAGGCCGGGTGCATGGACATAGCAAACGATTGCGGAAATCCGTATATTTAATTCATGGCACATTTCATCAATCACCTCGTCCAATCCTGGGGCCTGAACCCGGTGCACTATTGGCACCTGCGGCTGCTGTTCGCTCTGCTGCTCACGCCCCTGCTCGGGGTGCTCTACGTCGTGCTGTTCGACCGGCCCAAGCGCCCGACCATGGGCCGGCGGCTGTGGCACCAGTAGAAGCGCCGGAGTCGTTTGGCGGAGCCAGTTGATACACAAAAGCCGCCATGATTCGCTGCGCGCTGCATGACGGCGTTTCGCAGCAGGGCATTTCGCGGGCCCGCTCCGCGTGGCGTTTCTTTGGGCTGTTGAATCGAATCCGGCCCCATGCTGCACGAAATCTTACTCCTCATCCTCGGCCTGTTGTTCGCCGTGTTTCTGCTGGTGATGCTGGGGCAGAAGCTGGGCATTTCCTACCCTATTTTCCTGGTGCTGGGCGGCCTAGGGCTGAGTTTCGTGCCCGGCCTGCCGCGCGTGGCCATCGCGCCCGACCTCATTTTTCTGATTTTCCTGCCGCCATTGCTCTACGAAGCGGCCTGGAACACGGCATGGAAGGACTTCTGGCGCTGGCGGCGGGCCATCGGACTGCTCGCGTTCGGGTTGGTGGCCTTTACCTCGCTCATCGTGGCCTACGTGGCGCGGGCCGTCATTCCGGGCTTCACGCTGGGGCTGGGGTTTTTGCTGGGCGGCATCATTTCGCCGCCCGATGCCGTGGCCGCGACTTCGGTGCTGCGCGGCATCAAAGTGCCGCGGCGCGTGACGGCCATTCTCGAAGGCGAGAGTTTGATTAATGACGCCAGTAGCCTGATTGTGTTTCGGTTTGCGCTGCTGGCGGTGCTCTCGGGTACGTTTGTGTGGCAGGAGGCGGCCACCAGTTTTTTGCTGGTGAGCAGCATGGGGCTGGCGGTGGGGCTGGGCGTGGCGTATGGGTTTTACCTCATCCACAAATACCTGCCCACCACGCCCAGCATCAACACGGTGCTCACCTTCATGGCGCCCTACGTGATGTACCTGCTGGCCGAGGAATTCCACTTTTCGGGCGTGCTGGCGGTGGTGAGCGGCGGGCTGCTGCTCTCGCACCTCTCGCACCGGGTGTTCGATGCCAATACCCGCCTGCAGGCCTACAGCGTGTGGGCCAGCGTGAGCTTCGTGCTCAACGGGCTGGTGTTTATTCTCATTGGCTTGCAGCTGCCCATTGCGGTGGAGGGACTGGGCAATTATTCGTTGCGGCAGGCCATCACCTACGGCCTGCTGATGAGCGGGCTGGTGATTGTGATTCGGATGCTGTGGATGTACCCGGCGGCTTTCGTTCCGCGCTTTCTGAGCCAAAAAATCCGCGACAGCGAGCCTAGCCCGGGCTGGCAGGGCACGCTGGTGCTGGGCTGGGCGGGCATGCGCGGGGTGGTGTCGCTGGCTTCGGCGCTGTCGGTGCCGCTGCTTTCGGCCGATGGCCTGCAATTCCCGCAGCGCAACCTGATTCTGTTCATCACCTTCGTGGTCATCCTGGTCACGCTGGTGCTTCAGGGCCTTTCGCTGCCGGCCATCATTCGCTTCACCAAAATAGCCGACCGCGACGACCGCAAGCCCCTCGAAGAGCAGGAAGCCGGCGTGCGCCTGCACCTGCGCACGGTCGCCGTGAAACACCTTAAACGGCAATATTCCGCCGAGTTGCAGGCCAATGAGCTCGTGGCCCGCCTCCACCAGCGCATGGAAACGGAGGTTAACCTCACCACCCGCACCCTCAACTCGCTGGAAGTGGACCAGGCCGGCCGCGAGGCCCTGCGTCAGTACCACCGCGTACTGCTCGACGTGCTGCAGGTGGAGCGCGCGGCGCTGGAACACCTGCGCCATTACGACTCTTTCGATGATGAAGTGTTGCGCCAGCAGGAAGCCCAGCTCGATTTGGACGAGGCCAAAGTGAAGCACATTGAGCGGTAAAAAACGTAGCGCGGAGGTTGTAGTCCGCACCCCCGCGCTGTCGCAACAGCTCTTTCGGGAATGCGGACTACAAAGTCCGCGCTACTGAAAATGGCCTGCGAACCTGCCAGAATTACACCAGCGTGCGCAGCGCCTCGCGGCTGAAGCCCTTCATCTCTTCGGACCGGCCTTGCTCGATTTTCTCCACCCAGTTCGGGTCCACAATCAGCTGGCGGCCCACGGCCACGAGGTCGAACTCATTGCGGTCGAGGCGGCGCAGCAGCTCATCGAGGGAGCGCGGCTCGGAGGCTTCGCCCGCGAAGCCGGCCAGAAACTCGCCTGAGAGGCCCACCGAGCCCACGGTGATGGTGGTTTTGCCGGTAAGCTTTTTCACCCAGCCGGCGAAATTCAAGTCCGAGCCTTCGTTCTCGAACTCCGGCTCCCAGAAGCGGCGCTGCGAGCAGTGAAAAATATCGACGCCGGCCTCGGCCAGGGGCTGGAGCCACGCTTCCATTTCCTGGGGCGTGTGGGCCAGCTTCACGGCGTAGTCCTGCTGCTTCCACTGCGAAAGACGCAGGCTGATGACGAAATCCTCGCCCACCTGGCGGCGCACTTCGCGCACCAGCTCCACGGCCAGGCGGCTGCGCTGGGTCAGGTCATCGCCGCCGTAGGCGTCGGTGCGCTGGTTGAGGCCGGCCCAGAAAAACTGGTCGATGAGGTAGCCGTGGGCGCCGTGCAGCTCCAGGCAGTCGAAGCCGAGGCGCTTGGCATCGGCCGCGGCGCGCCCAAAGGCGGCAATGGTGTCGGTGATGTCGTTTTCGCTCATGGCTTTGCCAGTGGCCTCGCCGGGCTTGAGCAGGCCGGAGGGCCCTTCAAAATTTTCCGCCGGTTTCCAGCCGGAGCGGTGCTCGGCCATCACGCCCATGTGCCAGAGCTGCGGGCCCATTTTGCCCCCGGCGGCGTGCACTTCGTCGATGACGTGCTGCCAGCCGGCCAGCGCGGCCTCGCCGTAGAAATGCGGAATGCTGGGGTCGTTGGACGAGGCCGGGCGCTCTACCACCGTGCCTTCGGAGAGGATGAGGCCGACCTGGCCCTCGGCGCGGCGGCGGTAGTAGGCGGCCACATCCGCGCCCGGCACGCCGTTGGGCGAGAAGGAGCGGGTCATGGGGGCCATCACAATGCGGTTTTTGAGGTGGAGGGATTTTAGCGCGAAAGGCGCGAACAGGGCGTTGGTGGACATAATATGCGGTTGCTTTCTTCGTATGATGGAAAAGTTGACAACAACAGGGCGGGGAGGATTTTGATTTTTTACAAACCAAAGTAGGGTGCGGGGCTTGCCTCCGCCCGTCGTTGAACGGCTCGCGTTTGAATTACTCAATTACTTGACCAACGACGGGCGGAGGCAAGCCCCGCACCCTACTCCGTGAAAAGGATAATTCCTCCCAAAAAGCCACCCCAGCCCCGTTTGCTGCGTAAGTTGCGGCCCATGCTACGTCCACTCTATTTCCTGCTGCTACTTATTATTGGTACCACCCAATTATCGGCCTGCGCCCAGGCCCCGGAGAAGCCGCCGGTGGCCGCCGCGCCGACGGCCGGCCCGCGCTTGCCCTGGCTCGATTCGCTGCTGGCGGCCTCGCCGGTGCTGGCCCAGCACCAGGTGGGCCTGAGCCTGGCCTATGCCGACAGCACCCGCCCGTTCTACGGCTACCAGGAAGCCAAGTATTTCACCCCGGCCAGCAACATGAAGCTGTTCAGCTTCTACACCGGGCTGCACCTGCTCGGCGACTCGCTGCCCAGCCTGCGCTACTTCAGCCGCAACGACACCCTGTTTTTCCAGGGCACCGGCGACCCCACGCTGCTGCACGGCGACGTGCCCAGCCGCCGCGCCTACAACTTTCTGCTGCACCGCCCCGAAAAAAGCCTGGCCTACTGCGCCATTGCCTGCGTGGCTCCCTTCGGCCCCAGCTGGACCTGGGACGACTACGGCTACTATTTCCAGCCCGAGCGCACGGCCTTCCCAATTTACGGCAACACCGTGCGGTTCTACGCCACGCCACCCGTGCCGGTGCGCCACGGCGGCGTGGCGGCCGTGCGGCCGGGGCTGGTGCCGCAATCGCGGGTGCGGGTGTTGCCGCGCTTTTTTGCGCCGCTGGTGGGGCCCGCCGCGCCCGATTTGCTCACGCCGGGCCTGGACAAGGACACCCACGTCATCCGGGCTTTGCACGAAAACCGCTTCTACGTGCTGCCCACCACCAAAAAGTGGGTTGACGAAACCCCGTTCGTGACCAGCAGCGGGCTGATGCTGCGGCTGCTGGGCGACACGCTGCGTCGCGCCACCACCGGGGCCGTGTGGCGGCCCCGGCCTGGTCTGGACTCCATCCGCACGCTGAATGGGCTGCGCGTCGACTCGCTCTACCGCCGCATGCTGCGCGTGAGCGACAACTTCCTGGCCGAGCAATTGCTGCTGATGTGCAGCACCAAAATTGGCAACCACGACTCCCTCAGCACCGGCCGCGTGATTCGTTACGCCCGCAAAAACCTGCTCACCGACCTGCCCGACCCCATTTTCTGGGTCGATGGCTCGGGCCTTTCGCGGCTGAATCTCATCACCCCGCGCACCCTAACGGCCTTGCTGCTCAAGCTGCACCGCGAAGTGCCCGAGCGCCGCCTGCTGAGTTTGCTGGCGGCCGGCGGCGGCCAGGGCACCCTGCGCAAGCGCTACCACGACGCCAGTGGCCCGTGGGTGTGGGGCAAAACCGGCACCCTGAGCAACAACCTGAACGTGTGCGGCTACTTGCGCACCAAAAGCGGCCGGCTGGTAGCCTTCACCTTCATGAACAACAACCACGTGGTGGACAGTGGCGACATGCGCAACGAAGTGGAGCGCGTGCTGCGCCAGGTGCGCGAGCGGCTGTAGCAATATTGGCCGGGCATGTCCGGTGAATGGCGGCTGTATTTCTGAGCCAAAAGTATGGGCTCAGAAATACAGCCGCCCGATGAAAGCCTTGCCTCCCGTTGTGTTTGCTGTGCCGCCCGGCATGCACTTGCTCGATTTCTCCCTGTCTAATGCTCAACGACATGGCCCATATACTTGACAATCCGGTCTGGAACGCGCTGATTTCGGGCAATGAATCCTTGGCCAATGGCACCGCGCAGGTAAAGTATTTTGCGGCGGACGTGTCGCCTTTTGTGGGGTTTGAAATGCCGGGCCGACAGGCGTTTGATGCCCTCCACGCTCTCGTGCCAGTCAAGCGGGCCCTGGGCGTGGTCAGCGCCGGGGCGCTGGAGGTGCCGCCCAACTGGCAGGTGTTGCAGCAAATGCAAGTGTATCAAATGGTGCAGGAGCACCCGGTGGGTGGCACCGTGGGCATGCCGACACTCGTGCCGCTGGGGCCGGAGCACGTGCCCGCCATGCTGACCCTCACCAAGCGCACCAATCCCGGCCCGTTTTTCACCAACACCATTGCATTTGGGCATTACCAAGGAATTTTTGATGATGGCGCGCTGGTGGCCATGGCCGGGCAGCGGCTGCATCCCGCGCCGTATGCCGAAATCAGTGCCGTGTGCACCCACCCCGACTACCTGGGGCGCGGGTACGCCAGCCACTTGCTGCACTACCAGGCCCAACGGATTCGGGCAGCGGGTGGTATCCCGTTCCTCCACGTCAGGACCGATAATGCGACGGCGATAAAAGTCTATCAAAACCTGGGCTTTACGATTCGGCAGGAGCTGAACATTTACATCATCCAAAAGCAGCCTGCGTGAGGCAGGGCTGCCAGACGCGCGGCCCTGAAGTCGGCTAATCCATCATCAGCGCGTCATTACTGTCTTCTGGGTGGCCGTGGTGCCCGAGCCTGCTGCTCCCGGGAAGTAAACCCCCGGCGGCTAAGTCCAATAAGTCAAACCGGGGAGCTGCTGGCTTAGCCCGACGCAGCTGGAGGGGAAAGCCAGTCGCGTCGGGCGGGCCCAACACCCGTGGCCGGCGGGCCGCGCGCCGACCAACGGGCGTTTTGGGACGATGACTTGCCTATTATACCCGATAAAGTATGCGCGCCGACTAAAAACAGGCCTCTGGAGTCTGTAAACGCACTTTTCATTCGGCTACAGTTCCGTTTCCATTCGCCGGGAATTCTTGCGCTATTCGCCGAGGAACCGCCGTCTTTAGCCGAAGGAAAAAATACTGCCCGGCTCAGATGAGGAGCTTTGTATCATCGAAACGGCCGCAGCTAAGCTGGCCTTTCCCCAAGTCACTGCTCCTCATTACCAGCAATATGTTTACACTTGTTACGCCCACCGTTCGTTTGTTTTGCCTGGCTACCCTCGGTTTGCTGCTGCCCGCCGCCGCCATGGCGCAGGCGCCCACCATCAGCAGCGTAACGCCAACCACCGCCGCCCCCGGGGCCACGGTTACCATCACCGGCACCAACCTCACGGGCTTCACTTCGGTGCTGCTGAACGGCCAGGCCGTGCGCGCCACGCCGGGCCTGGTGCCTGCTACAACGGCCACCTTCATTGTGCCGGCCGCTGCGGGCACGGGCCGGGTGCGGCTGACCACCACTGCCGGCACCGCCGTGAGTGCCGCCCGCCTGGGCGTGACCCGGGGTTCCTCCAACAGCAACTACGGCCAGCTGAACACCAATGCCACCAGCGCCACCGCTGCCGGTGCTTATTCGACCCCCGTGGCCACCGACCTCGACAAGGACGGCCTGCTGGAACTGCTGGTAGGCCAGGGCGACGGCACCATGGTGGACTACGAGCAAACGGCCGCCAACGGCGCTTTCAGCACCACGGGCACGGTTATTACCTTGTTTTCGGGCGGTGCTACCGTCGATGTGGGCCTCTACGCCAAGCCGACGGTGAGCGACCTCGACGGCGACGGCCTGCAGGAAATCATCGTGGGCGAAGAAACCGGCAAAGTGCTGATTTATGAACAAAACGCCAGCACGGGCGCCAACGCCTTTAAAATGGGGGCCGGCACCACCTTGTTTGCCAACCCCTACGGCGCTACCACTTCGGGTACGCCCAACGCCGGTTCCTACGCCCGTCCTTCGGTGGGCGACATCGACAACGACGGTCTGATTGACATCATCGTCGGCAGCAACAACGGTTACCTGAACCGCTACGAGCAACTCGCCAGCACCAGCAACACCACGGCCGGCTTCAGCGCCGCCACTACCATCAAGCTGGCCAATGGCACAACCATCCTCGATGCCGGCGACGTGAGCAAGCCCCTCATCACCGACTACGACGGCGACGGCAAACTCGACATGCTGGTGGGCAACTACGCCGGCAACGTGCAGCTCTATACCCAAACTTCGGTCAACGCCCTCACCTTTAGCTTCGTGCAGAACCTGAGCGCCGCCGGCACCGCCGGCACAGTTATCAACATGGGCAACTCGGGCACCAACCCCAGCAACAGCGGTGGCTACGCCGCCCCGGCCGTGACCGACTACGACGGCGACGGCTTGCTCGACCTCTTCATCGGCAACGGCAACGGCACGGTTTATCGCTACGAGCAAAGCACTTCGGCCGCTGCGCCCACCATCACGGCCCCGCTGCCAGTCGTGCTCAGCGCCTTCAGCGGCCAGGCCACCAGCGCCGGCAACCGCCTAAGCTGGACCACGGCCCAGGAGCTGAACAGCGCCAGCTTCGTGGTTGAAGCCTCGGCCGATGGCACCGCCTTCGTTACCGTGGTCGAGCTGACCGCCGCCGGCACCAGCACCATCGCCCACAACTACGAGTACCTCGATGCCTCGGCTGCGGCTCAGGCGGCTGGCCGCCGCTACTACCGCCTGCGCCAGGTGGACCTGGACGGCACCACCAACTACTCACCGGTAGTAGCCCTGAGCCACACCACTGCCACTACTGCTCCCGCCACCGCCGAAGCTTACCCCAACCCCTTTACCGACCAACTGTCGGTGGCTCTGCCCGGCACCATCGAGCCCCAGGCCACGACCGTAACGCTGCTCTCGCTGGCTGGCCGCCCGGTGTTTGCCACCAAGCTGGCCCTCGGTGCCGCGCCTCAGGCCCTGGCCGGCCTGCCCGAACTGCCCGCCGGGGTCTACGTCCTGCGCCTCGCCACGGCCGGCGGCAGCATCACCCGCAAGGTTACTCGCCAATAAAAATCGGCATTGTTTGGAATGAAACCGGCCCCGGCCTCCGCAAGGAGAACCGGGGCCGGTTGTTTTCGGGGTATTCTGCTACGCTAATTACGCTGTTATTCTACCACTACTTGCCGAGCGGCGATGCGGCCACTGGTTTGCACCCGCACGGTATAGAGGCCGGCGGCAAGGGTGCTCACGTCTACCAGGGTTTGGGTGCCGGTGGGGTTCAGGTCCAGCGTGCGGATTTGCACTGGCTGGCCCAGACTGTTGATGAGCGCAATCTGAGCGGTGCGCTCGGCGGGCAGGGCGGGCAGGCGCAGGGTGAAGCAGCGCGGCGCAGGGTTGGGAAAAACGTCGATGCTGGCATCCCCCAGCGCCGGGTGCGTGGCCAGGGCCGCCGCCGGGGTGAAGGTATAGGTTTGGCCGGCGGCCGGCCGGGTGTTGATGGTATTGATGGGCAGGGCGGCAGTGGCATTGTTGACGATGGACGGGCTGGCGGAGGCATCGGTGAGGGAGACAAAGTTGCCGCGCCCGTTCACCGAGGTCGAGCCGCCATCGATACCAATGGAAGCACTGGCAATGGAACTGTCGAAAACGCCCGGCTCGGGCCGGTACACGAACTGGATAACGTTGGTGCCTTCGTAGAGCTTCACCTGAAACGAGAGGCTGGGGGTGGTGGCCAGGTAGCCATCGGCCCAGTTCAGCCACTGAAACGTGAACACCCGGTTGGGCGTGCTGCCCGTGACGGCGTAGGAAGCTGTGCCGTTAACGCCGGTCATGTCGTCGTAGAAAGGCGCGATGGTTGTCAGGCCCATGCCCAACGAATTGACTGATTGCGAATAGGTACTGTTGCCCCGCACGTCGATATAACCGTCGGTGGTGGCCTGAATCGAGTTGATGGGCTGGCCGCCGTAGTAGAAAGTAAAAGGCAGCGCAATGTTGGCGGAAATGGCGTCATTGGCCGATAGGTTGCTGACGGCCGTGCCCCCAACAACAGGCGTAAAGGTGCCGCTGCTGGCCGCAAACTGGTACCGCGACACGTCCTGTGCCAGGCCGGGCCGCGCGGTGAGGAGAAGCGGCACCGCAGCCAGTAATACTTGAGCAGCGAAGGGCCGACGGGGCTGCCACAACGAGAAAGTAGGATTGAAGTGTATCATAATATCAGGTGTTGGTATAGATTAAATATATATAATTAATTATTAATATTATTTGCTATAATTAGCGTACAATCAACTTATTGCATAATAATTACAAATGAAAATGCTTCATTGCTACATAAATCCGAGCAGTAGTTGTGGCGCTAAAATGAGTCGTGTAAAATCAATCGGTGCCGACATGGTTGGCAGTTTTGGCTTCCTGCAAGGGGGCTGGAATAAGCCGGCCGAAACGCAAAAAGCAGCCACCGGATGAAGGTGACTGCCTGTTGCATTCGGGGGACTGAGGGTTAGTACAGCACCCGGAACTTGATGGTGTGCTCCACCTCGCGCAGGGCCTGAATCACGTCGTGGTCGTACTCGCGGTTGATGTCGGTAATCACGTAGCCGATGTGCTCGTTGGTTTTCAGGTACTGGCCCAGGATGTTGACGTGGTGCTCGGCCAGCACGTTGTTGATTTTAGCCAGTACACCGGGCACGTTGGCATGGATGTGAATGAGGCGGTGGGCCTGCTGCGCGGGCAGCTGAATGTTGGGGAAATTGACCGACTGCTGGGTGTTGCCGGTGTTGATGTACTGCATGATGCGCTCGGGCACAAACTCGGCAATGTTGCGCTGGGCCTCGGCCGTGCTGCCGCCGATGTGGGGCGTGAGCAGCACGTTGGGCAGGCCGCGCAGCTCGCTCTCGAATACTTCCTGGTTGGTTTTGGGCTCGTAGGGAAACACATCCACGGCCGCGCCGCCGAGGTGGCCGCTGCGCAGGGCGGCGGCCAGGGCGGGCACGTCCACCACGTGGCCGCGGGCATTGTTGAGGAATAGCGCGCCCTTTTTCATGAGGGCAAACTCCGCGGCTCCGATGTAGTTGGTGTTTTCCTGGCGGCCGTCGATGTGCAGCGTCACCACGTCCGATTGGGCCAATAATTCCTCCAGCGTGCGGCACTTCACGGCGTTACCAAGCTGGAGCTTTTCGGCCACGTCGAAGTACACCACCTTCATGCCCACGGCCTCCGCCACCACCGACAATTGCGAGCCAATATTGCCGTAGCCCACGATGCCGAGGGTTTTGCCGCGAATCTCAAACGAGCCGCTGGCCGACTTGTCCCACTCGCCCCGGTGCATTTTGGGGTTCTTTTCTGGGATGCGGCGGGCCAGCACAATGATTTCGCCTAACGCCAATTCTACCACCGAGCGGGTGTTGCTGAACGGCGCGTTGAACACGGCCACGCCCTTTTTCATGGCCGCCGTGAGGTCAATCTGGTTGGTGCCGATGCAGAACGCGCCGATGCCAATCAGCCGGTTGGCCGCGTCGAGCACGCGCTGGGTCACCTGCGTTTTGGAGCGGATGCCGAGCAGGCTCACACCCTCGATGCGCTGGATGAGCTCATCCTCATCCAAACCGCCCTTAACTTCCTCTACCTGATAGCCTTCCCGACGAAAAAGCTCGGCGGCGCGGGCATCAGGGTTTTCCAGCAGGAGGACTTTGATGCGGTTTTTGGGGTATGATAAAGTCATGGGAAGTCTTAGTTGGTACAAAAACTCGTCGAAGGTGGGCAGCACTTCGTCGGCCTGGGCCACCACGGTGGGGCGGCTAACATTCTCGGTGTAAGCGTAGAAGCGGTGGGCCAGCCCGGCTTCACGAATTTGGTAGTCGGTATAACCGTCGCCGAGCACGTACACCGGCCCGTCCAAATCGAGCAGCACGAGCTGGCGGATTTTGCCGCCGTCGCGGCTCAGCACGTTGGCCGGGTCGCAGCCGGTGATGTTGCCGGCTTCGTCGAAGGTGAAGGTGTTGGCCAGCACGTGGCAGGCCGGAATGCCAAACTCGGCCACCACCGGCTCGATGAACTCGCGGAAGCCGCTGCTCACCACGTAAATCCGGTCGGCAAACTGCCGGAAGAAAGCCCCGTTGCGCCGGATGCTCTCGCTCACCTTGGTTTTGAGGCGGGCCACGAGCGGGGCGAGGTGGCGCTCGTTGGCTCCGAGCAGCGCCAGCCGCTTCGCCAGCGATTCCTGAAACCCGATTTCGCCGGCCATGCCCTGGTCGGTGAGGGCTTTAATCTGACCTACAACTTTGGCTTGGTCGGGGTGGCCTTGCAGGGCAATATCGGCCAGCTCATCCAGCCCTTCCACTTGCGTGAAGGTGCTGTCGAAATCGAACACTAGGTAAGGCAGGGGAGCGGCGGCGTTGGGCATGAGCGCAAAGATGCGCCCGGCAGTACCTTGGCGCGGCATTCCTTTCCCAAGTATTTTATGAAATCATTGCTGCTTCTGCTGCTCACGCTGATGCTGAAACTACCCGCCGCTGGGCCGCCGGCCGTGCGCGTCACGTTCAGTCCGCTGACGAAGGCGGCGTACTTGGCGGCGATGAAGGGGGCGGTGGTGACGAAGCCGGCCATAACCTTTCCGCTCAGGAAGCAGAAGGGGCGTATTGTGATTCCAACAGCTAAAGGCAGTGTGATTTTTAAAGACAATCCTGTTGATGAAGAGAATCCTGATTGGGAAAAATTCTCATATAGAGGCTACCTGCCGCAGTTTAAATCCCACTTAATTGAGCATAATCATTACGAATGGTCCCGGTATATCTTAATTGATAATAGTGGCAAGGAGACAGAAACTTCCAATATGGCTGTGTATTCACCCGACACCAGGAGTTTTGTTGCCATATCAGGAGGTGTTGAGAGTGCGATGTATTCCAATTCTATTCGGCTTTTTCGCTTTGAAAACCACCATTGGCGGGAAGTATGGAAAATAGAGCCTTCGGTAGAGCCGGCCACGTGGGAGCCGGACGAAATCCACTGGCTTTCCAATTCAACGTTGTTGCTGAAAAAGAAGATGTGGACCGGCAAAAACCCGGGCAGTACGTTCACCTACGCCAAACTGGAAATTCACTAGCCATGAAGCCTTTCCTGCAACTGCTGCCCCTCGCGCTGGCCCTGACCAGCACGCCCGCCCTGGCCCAGAAAGTCCCCGCTTTCCATACCCTCGACGGCCGCACCCTACGCCCGGCCGACATCGACCGCACCGTGCAGACGCTCATGGATTCGGCCAAAGTGCCGGGCTTGGCGGTGGCGCTGCTCGAAAATAATAAGGTGCGCTACCTGCACACCTACGGCTACCGCAACCTGGCTACCAAAGCGCCTTTGGAGCCGCAAACGGCCATGTACGGGGCCTCGTTCAGCAAGGCAGTGTTTGCTTATCTGGTGATGCAGCTGGTGCAGGAAAAGCGCCTCGACCTCGACAAGCCGATGGCCGGGTACCTGCCCCGGCCGCTGCCCGAGTACGAGGCTTACCAGGACCTGGCCGGCGATGTCCGTTGGCAGCGTCTCACGGCGCGCATGGCCCTCACGCACACCACCGGCCTGCCCAACTGGCGCTGGATGGAGCCCGATAAAAAGCTGCGCTTTAAGTTCGAGCCCGGCGCGCGCTACGGCTACTCGGGCGAGGGCCTGCAGTTACTGCAGTTGGTTATCGAAACCATCACGCAACAGGGCTTGGTACAGCTCAGCAACGAGCGGATTTTTGGGCCCCTGAACATGAGCCACACCAGCTACGTGCGCCTGCCGAGCTTCGAGCAGAACTACGCCGTGGGCTACGACGAGCAGGGCCAGCCCGTGCCCAAGCGCAAGGGCGTCAAAATCCAGGCCGCCGGCTCGCTGGAAACTACGCCGGCCGACTACGCCTTGTTTATGGCCGCCGTGATGCAGGGCCAGGGCCTCGCGCCGGCCACCAAAAAGGAGATGACGCGCACCCAGGTTCGCATTCCGTTCAAGGCGCAGTTCGGGCCGTTGGCGACGGTGGCCGCGCCCGATAGCAACCGCACCATCCGGCTGGGGTACGGGCTGGGCTGGGGCACGTTTGACTCGCCCCACGGCCACGCGTATTTCAAGGAAGGGCACGACGATGGCTGGGAAAACCACAGCGTCATCTTCGCCGACCGCCAGCGGGGCCTGCTGCTGATGAGCAACAGCTCCAACGCCGATAAAATCTTCAAGGCCCTGCTGGAGCGGCTGCTCGGCGACCGGGCCACGCCCTGGCAGTGGGAAGATTACGTGCCCTACCAATACGCGGAGAAGTAAGCTTTCTAAATGCCATTTTAGCCATTTCCCCATTCTTCGATGCTGCCCCAACGCCTCGTTTTTGTGTACAACGCCGACGGCGGCCACCTTGCCGGGCTGAAGGACCTGTTCCACAAAATCCTCTCGCCGGGTACCTACCCGTGCTCCCTGTGCGCCATCACCTACGGCGCTATATCGATGCAGCCGCTGTGGCGCGAGTTTATCAAGACGCTGCCGTTGCCGGTGGATTTTCGGCACCGCGATGAGTTCGTTCGTGACTTTCCGCAGTGGGCAAGCCACCCGCTGCCGGCCGCTTTTGCTGTGAACGAGGATGGCGCGCTCATGCCTTTTATTGAAGCGCCGGAGATGGACGCGGCCGATTTGAATGGGCTGATGCAGCTGGTGCAACAGCGGCTGCGCTAGGCACCGTGCAACCCTGTGCAACGACTGCTACCTTTAGCCGGGAAACCGGCTGCGGGCTGGCCCCGATGTCACCATTTCTCTTTGCTAAAATTCTTCATGAAGCTCCCTTTCCTGCCCGGCGCGCTGCTGGGCGCGGCCCTGCTGGCGGCCGGTCCAGCCCTGGCCCAAACTCCCAATATCGGCCCGGCCTACGACTCGCGCACGCTGTTCAACCCCTCGTTTATTGAGCAGCTGAGCACGCCCACGCGCACGGCCGGCGGCCAGCCCGGCGCGCAATACTGGCAGAACGCGGCCGACTACAAAATCGACGCCCGTCTCGACGAGAAAACCGCCCGCGTGACGGCCACTGTGGCCATCACCTACACCAACAACTCGCCCGATGCGCTGCCTTTCGTGTGGCTGCAGGTCGACCAGAACCTATACCGCGAAGACTCGCGCGGGGCGGCCATCACGCCCGTCGGTGGCGGGCGCTTCGGCAATAACTCGCGCGGCTTCCGCGGCGGCGACTCGCTGCAAACCGTGACCATCGAGCTGCACGGTAAAAAAATGAAGGCCAACTACCGCGTGACCGATACGCGGATGCAAATCATACTGCCCGAGGCGTTGAAACCCAAAGGCGACAAGCTGAAAATCGACATTGCCTACGGCTTCACCATTCCCGAATACGGCTCCGACCGCCTCGGCCGCCTCAAAACCAAGAACGGCGAAATCTTCGAAGTGGCGCAGTGGTACCCGCGCATGGCCGTGTACGACGACGTGGAAGGCTGGAACACGCTGCCCTACCTCACGGCCGAGTTCTACCTCGAATACGGCAATTTTGACTACACCCTCAACGTGCCCGCCAACTACCTCGTGGGCGGCTCGGGCGAGCTGGTGAACCCGGCCGAAGTCCTCACCAGCGCCCAGCAAAGCCGCCTGGCCAAGGCCGCCGGCTCGGACCAGACGGTCATCGTCCGCTCGGCCGATGAGGTGACGCAGGCCGGCTCGCGGCCCGCCGGCAAAAACGGCCGCCTGACCTGGCACTTCAAGTGCCAGCGGGCGCGGGATGTGGCCTGGGCCGCGTCGTCGGCCTTCGTGTGGGACGCGGCCAAGATGAACCTGCCCAGCGGGCGCAAGTCACTGGCGCAGTCGCTCTACCCGGTGGAAGCGGCCCAGGACACGGCCTGGAACCGCTCGACGGAGTACGTGAAGAAGAGCATCGAATACAACTCGAAGCAGTGGTACGAATTCACCTACCCGGTGGCGACGAACGTGGCCGGCGTGGTGGGCGGCATGGAGTACCCGGGCATCGTGTTTTGCGGCGTGAAGGCCCGCAAGGCCAGCCTGTACAGCGTGACGGACCACGAATTCGGCCACAACTGGTTTCCGATGATTGTGGGCTCGAACGAGCGCAAGTACCCGTGGATGGACGAGGGCTTCAACACCTTCATCAACATCCTGTCGTCGGGCAATTTCAACAACGGCGAGTATGCCAAGCGGCTGAACGACACCACGCGGCTGGTGCAGGGCAACATCCGCTACATCATGGACCCGGCCACCGTGCCGCCCTACACCGTGCCCGATGTGACGCCCTCCAACTACCTCGGCTACGCGGCTTACAGCAAGATGGGCTACGGCCTGTTTCTGCTGCGCGAGGAGATTCTGGGGCCGGACCGGTTCGACTATGCGTTCCGCACCTATATCAAGCGCTGGGCTTTCAAGCATCCGCAGCCGAAGGACTTTTTCCGGACCATGAACGAGGCCAGCGGCGAGGACTTGACCTGGTTCTGGCGCGAGTGGGTGTACAACAACTGGACCCTCGACCAGGCCGTGACCACCGTGGCCTACGTGAACCAGGACCCTGCCCAGGGCGCCCTCATCACCGTGGAGAACAAGGGCCAGGCCGCCATGCCCGTCATCGCCGACGTGACCGAAACCAACGGCAAAACCACCCGCGTGCGCCTGCCCGTGGAAGTGTGGCAGCGCAGCGGCACCTGGACGTTCCGCTACAATTCCACCACGCCGCTCACGCTGGTGCGCCTCAACCCCACCAAGCTGCTGCCCGATGCCAACCCCGGCAACAACGTGTGGCGCGCGCAGGTGCTGAAGTAATTTCTCCCAGCATCAGCGCTGAGAAACGCAAAGCCCCGGCTGCTTCCTGAGCAGCCGGGGCTTTTTTGTGTCTGCCGTTGTGGCTTATTAATCTTGCGAAGCGCCGAGGTGGCGATGCTGCTTCCAGTTCTTGTTATACTGCGCGCCGCCAAACAAATACAACATCAGCGCCCGCGAATACCGCAGGATAACCGGCGTGAGCAGCACCGTGACCCCGGTGATGATGGCCACGTACACCCACGTATCGGGGTTGCCCAGTAGGTAGTAAATCAGCACGCCCAGCACCAGAAAAGTGGCCACGTTGAAGGCGAAGGTGATGTACATCGAACCGAAATAGAAGCCCGGCTCGGGCTCGAACGACTGGCCGCACACGGGGCACTGCGCAGGCATTTGGGCGAATTTGGTCACGTTCAGGGCCGAGTGCGTGAACAGCTTGCCCTGGTGGCAGCGTGGGCAGCGCAGCATGAGCAGCGCCAGCACGGTGGAATCAACGAATTCGGGTGTCTTAGCAGGTTCGGCCATAACCGGGGCAGGGGAGGGAAGCATAAGGCAGATAGGAGCTATACGGGAAAATGCGGCCCGCGCCCATGCGCCAGTGGCCGGCGCGGCACCTGCCGCTTTGATACCCCAAAATTACCCGGTGCCTGCCTCGCCTGCGTAGCCCGTTTGCGGGGGCTTACAGGACAAATCAACGCTGCTGCCGAAACGCCTCCGGCGTGGTGCCGGTATACTTGCGGAAGTAGCGCCCGAAGTACGACGCGTCCTCAAAACCCAACTCGTAGGCTACCTGGGCCACGCCCAGCGCCGAGTGGCTCAGCAGCCGCTGCGCCTCGGTGATGATGCGCTCGTGGATGAGGTCGCTGGCCGTTTTGTTGAGCACGCGGCGGCACAGGGCATTGAGGTGGTTAGCCGTGAGGTGCAGCAGGTCGGCGTAATCGCGCACGCTGCGGTGGGTGCGATAATGCTGGTTGAGCAGCGCCCCAAACTGCCGGATTTGCTGCTGGGCCAAGCCCGCTTCGGCCGGGGCCGGAGCCGTATAGTGGCGCGCCGCCAGCTCCAGGCACAGATGCAGGTAGGACCGGAAAACCTCCGCCTGATTGGGCTGCGGCGCTTCGTATTCGGCGAACAGGCGCTCGATGAGCGGTCGGATTTCCGTTTCGGCCGGCGGCAGGCAGAGCACCGGCGGGTGCATGCTGTCGAAAAACGGGAAGTTATAGAGCCCGCTGCCGGGGTAGCGGAACAGGTAGAAATCGGCGCTGAAAAATACCACGTAGCCGCGCGTTTCGGGCGCTAAGTGCCAGTGGTGCACCTGCCCCGGCGCCAGAAAAAACAGGCTGCCCGGCCGCAGTTCATACGTCACCAAATCAACCGTATGCGTGCCCGAACCTTCCGTAATGTAAAGCAGCAAATAGAAGTCGTGGCCATGCGGCGCGTTCACGTGCGGAAACCGCACGACATGGCGTTCCAGCCGGTCGCAGTAGTACGGTGTGCGGGCCAGCGGGCCGGGAAAGGAGACCAGGGCGAGAACCGGCGGGGCGGTGGGCTTCATGCGGCCAAAGGTAAAAGGGGAAGGCGCCAGGCCCGATGGAATCACGCCTCTCTTTTTGCCGCGCACACCGGCACCCATTCTTCGCCCTTGCACACCGGGCAGATGGCCGTCTCGCCCCGGGCCAGTTCCCGCACTTCGCCGCACTTGCAGCAGGCGTGCGGGCCGGCGGCCTCCATGCGGTGCTGCGATTTGGCTAATAACTCGGGCCAGATGGGCAGGCCGGGGGCGGCCTCTTCGGGTGCGTAGAAGTAGGCGCTGAGGTTGCCAGTGGCCTCCATGTAGGCGCGGCGCACCTGCCCGAGGTGTTCCACCTGCTGCTGCCGTAGCTCGCCGAATAATTCCTTCTGCGTCAGGTTCAGGTTGTCAAGGTTTTTCACGTTGACGCGGCCTTCCTCCACCAGCAGCACGGGCGTGCCTTCGAGCCAGTCGCTGAAGCGCGGAAACCACTCGGTGAGGCGGTTGAAAAACCAATAAAGTAGGCTCACCACCGCAAAAACGAGGATAACGGGCAAAAACGGCGTGTCGTGGTAGAGCATCGTATCGCCGGCTGCTGTGCCCAGGCCGAGGATGATGCTTAACTCGAAAATGGACAGCTGGCGCACGCCGCGCCGGCCCGTCACGCGCAGGGTGGCCAGCAGCAGCAGGTAGGTCACCACGCACCGAAACACGACTTCGAGCAGGAAGGTGGGCGGCGCGTCGGCCGTCCAGAGCAGGCGTTGCCAGTCGAAGGGCGTGATGGGTTCGGCGAGGAAAAGCATGAAGATGAAGCAGTGGTGAAGCCGTTGCTGGTACGCACGGCCCGCCCCGCGGTTGGCCGCGCCGTACCTTTGGGGTACTGCTGGGGTCTGGTTGACCCTGACTGGCGGGCGCCGTCGCAGGCGCCGCGTTGGCGGGCATCGCACGTTGCGTTGGCCGCCGAGTTGGACTGATTTTCAGCTTCCAATCCAGCTTGGCCGACGCCCGCCAGCAGCGACCTGTTGCCTCGTTGCCGTGAACGTTTCGTTGTTGATTTCCCCCGCCATTTGGGCGGGGCTGCTGGGGGCGGCCGCGCACCTGCCAGGCGTGGGAGCCCTGGGCCAAACGGCGGCCACGCCCCGGAGCCGGACCTTTTGGCTCACCAGCACGGCCACCGTACCCGTGCCCCCGGCCGGCACCAAAACCCTCGATTTGTGGCTGCCCGTGCCCCACGCCGATGCCTCGCAGGACGTGCGCGACCTCAAAATTGAATCGCCGGTGCCGTATAAAATTGAGCAGGGCGAATACGGCACCCGGATGCTGCACCTGCGTCCGGCCACCGTGCCTACGGCGCCGCTGGTGGTAAAGCTCACGGCCCAGATTACGCGCCGCGAGCACCTCAACCTGCGCGCCACTACCCCCACGGCCAAGCCTGCCAAAGAGAAAACCGACCCCAACCTGGCCCGCTGGCTGGCCCCCGACCGCCTCGTGCCGCTCGACCCGCACATCCACCAGCAAGCCGAAGAAGTGGTGGCCAAAGCCGGAGCCAAAACCCCGCTCGAAAAAGCCCGCGCCATCTACGAGCACGTGGTGAGCACCGTGACCTACGACAAAACCGGCCAGGGCTGGGGCCGCGGCGATATTTACTACGCCTGCGACGCCCGACGCGGCAACTGCACCGATTTCCACGCCATCGTCATCGGCTACTGCCGGGCGTTGGGCATTCCGGCCCGCTTCAGCATCGGGCTGCCGCTGCCGGCCGAGCGCGGCCACGGCGAAATCAAAGGCTACCACTGCTGGGCCGAGTTCTTCACGCCGGAAACCGGCTGGGTGCCCGTCGATGCGTCCGAAGCCGCCAAGAACCCCGACAAGCGCGCCTACTTTTTCGGTGCCCACGACGAAAACCGCGTCGAGTTCACCCGGGGCCGCGACATCGAGTTGACCCCCAAACAAGCCGGCCCACCGCTCAACTACTTCGTGTACCCCTACGCCGAGGCCGACGGCCAGCCACTGGAAGTGGCCCGGAAATACGAGTTTTCGGACATCACCGCGCAGTAATTACTGCAGACACCCGACCCGGCCCGCCGGCGCTCCCGCAGCGTCGGCGGGCCGCTGCGTTTGGGCGGGGGCGAGTGGGGGAGAAGGTTCGGCTGGGTGGGCCAGCGGAAATGGCTCGTGGAAGTGATGCGGAGCTTAAACTTTAGCAGGTGCGGAGCATCGAAGGCGAAACCTGCGGTTTGGTGGGCTTATCGGGCGGCGCTTATGCGAGGGCGCCGACCAGCCGGCCGCTGGGGCATCACCTTCCTCATTTTTTCCCTGCTTAATTATGAAACACCGGTTACTTCTTGGCTTATTGTTCGCGTTGATAAGCCTGGCCTGGGGCCGCACAGGCGCGGCGGCTACTATCACCACTTCGGTGCTGAACGGCCCGAATTTCTGTCAGAATACGGCCGTGCGGGTGAGCTATACCGTGAGCGGGGCCCTCGACCCCAGCAACGTATTCACGGCTCAGCTGTCGGACGAAACGGGCTCGTTTGCCGCGCCGGTGGCCATTGGCTCGCTGGCGGGCACGGCGGGCGGCACCATCACGGCGGCGCTGCCGGCGGGGGTGGTCACGGGCTCGGGCTACCGCATTCGGGTGGTGGCTTCCAACCCGGCCACCATTGGCACCGACAACGGCCAGGACCTAACCATCACCAACATCGGAACCGTGACGGCGGGCAGCAACTCGCCGCTCTGCGCCACGGGCAACCTGCTGCTCACGGCCAGCACGGTGCCGGGCGCCAGCTATTCCTGGACCGGCCCCAACGGCTTTACCTCGCTGCTGCAAAACCCCACCATTGCCAACGTGGGCGTGAACCGCTCGGGCACCTACACGGTGACGGCCAGCTCGAACGGCTGCTCGGCCACGTCGTCGGTGACGGTGACGGTGAACGCCCTGCCCACGGCCAGCGTGAACCCGGTGGGCACGGTCATCTGCGCCGGGCAGTCGGTGACGCTGAACGCCAGCGGCGGCACCAGCTACTCGTGGAGCCCGGCCACCGGCCTGAGCAGCACCACCGTGGCCAGCCCCACGGCTTCGCCCACGGCCTCCACCATTTATACCGTAACGGTGACCAACGCCGCCGGCTGCTCCAGCACGGCCCAGGCCACGGTGACGGTGCGTGCCACGCCGGTGCTCACCGTGTCGCCCGACCAGACCATCTGCGCCGGCAGCTCCACCACGCTTTCGGCCAGCGGCGCGCAGAACTACACCTGGAGCCCCAGCACGGGCCTGAACAACCCGCGCTCGGCCACGCCCATCGCCTCGCCCACCACCACCACTACCTACACCATTACGGGCGACAACGGCAACTGCTCGGCCACGGCCACTGTGACCGTGACCGTGGAACCCCTGCCCACGCCCAGCGCCGGCTCCGACCGCGTGCTGTGCTCGGGCCAGTCGACCCAGCTGGGCAGCGCGCCCGTGGCGGGCCTCACGTATAGCTGGTCGCCGAGCACGGGCCTGAGCAGCACGTCCAGCGCCCAGCCCACCATCACCCTCACCAATACCGGCACGGCCCCCCGCACCACCACCTACACGCTCACGGCGGTTTCGGCCACGGGCTGCGTGGGCAGCAGCACGGTGCGCGTGACGGTGAATCCCGCCGTAACCGCCAATGCCGGTTCGGCCCAGACCTTCTGCTCGGGCGGCTCGGCCCAGCTGGGCACCGCCGCCACCACGGGCTACACCTATAGCTGGAGCCCCACCACCGGCCTGGCCAATTCCAACTCGGCCCAAACCACGGTGTCGCTTACGAACACCACCAGCGCACCCATCACCACGACCTATACCCTCACGGCCTCCAGCAACGGCTGCTCCAGCACCAGCACGGTAGCCGTGACGGTGAACCCGGCCACCTCGGCGGCATTTGCCTATAATGCGGCTTCGTACTGCCAGAGCAGCGCCAACCCCACACCCACGATTACCGGCACGGCCGGCGGCACCTTCTCATCAGCCAGCGGATTGAATATCAATGGCTCGACCGGCCAGATTAACCTGGCGGCCAGCACGGCCGGCACTTACACTGTTACCTACAGCGTGGGCGGCCCCTGCCCCAGCACCAGCACCCAGCAGGTAACGGTGGCCACGCCCGGCGCGGCGGGCTTCAGCTATGCCAGCGCGGCCTACTGCGCCAGCGGGGCCAACCCCACGGCGACGCTCGCGGCGGGCGCGGCGGCGGGCACATTCACGGCTTCGCCCGCGGGCCTGAGCCTGAATGCCAGCACCGGAGCCATCAACCTGGCCGCCAGCCAGCCCGGTACTTATACCGTAACGAACACAGTGGCAGCTAACGGAGCCTGCCAGGCGGCCTCGGCCACTACGCAGGTGAGCATCAGCGCGGTGCCGACGGCGGCGCTGGCCGTGAGCGGCCCCACTACCATTTGCCAGGGCAGCACCGTGGCGCTGACGGCCAACGGCGGCAGCGCCGGGGCCACGTACCAGTTTTTGCTGAATGGCCAGCCCATCGGCGGGGCTACGGCTGCTACTTACGCCGCCACTCAGGCCGGCACTTACAGCGTGGTAATTACCAACCCCGGCAACTGCACGGCCACCTCGGCCGGCACCACCATCACGGTGAACCCCGTGGCTACGCCCACCGTGGCCTACGGGGCCAGCAGCTACTGCCAGAACGCCGGCACCAATCCCGGCCCCACGGTTTCGGTAGCCGGCGGCACCTTTTCGTCGGCTGCGGGCCTGAGCCTGAATGCTGGCACCGGGGTTATCGACCTAGCCGCCAGCCAGCCCGGCACTTACACGGTGAGCTACTCGGCGGGCAGCCCCTGCCCGGGCACCGGCACGGCCACCGTTACCATCAGCGCGGCTCCTAGCGCGGCATTTGCCTATGCTTCGTCCACGCTCTGCACCAGCGGGGGCACGGCTACGCCCACCATCACGGGCACGGCGGGCGGCGCTTTTTCGTCGACTACGGGCCTGAGCTTGGATGCCAGCACGGGCTCTATTACCCCAGCAACTTCCACGCCCGGCACCTACACCGTGACGTACACCGTGGGCAATACTTGCTCCAGCAGCCGCACGGCCACCGTCACCATCACCACGGCCCCGGTGGCCTCGTTTACTTACCCAGTCACCAGCTATTGCGCAGCCGCTCAGGGCAACGTGGCCCCGGTATTCGGCAGTGGGGCCAGCGCCGGGGCTTTCTCCTCAACCACCGGCCTGAGCCTCGACCCGGCTACCGGCGTGGTGAACCTGGCCGCCAGCCAGGCCGGCACCTACACCGTGACCAACACCATTGCCGCGTCGGGCTCGTGCGCGGCCGTTACGGCTACGGCTCCCATCACCATCAGCCCGGCTCCGGTGGCCGCCATTTCGGCCGGCGGCGCTACCACCATCTGCCAGGGCACTTCGGTGCTGCTGACGGCTACCGGCGGCGGAGCCGGCGCAACGTATCAGTTCCTGCTGAATGGCCAGGCCATTGCCGGGGCCACGGCCAGCAGTTACTCGGCCAGCGCGGCGGGCAGCTACGCGGTGGTTATCACCAGCGCCAGCGGCTGCGCAGCCACCTCGCCCGCCACGGCCGTGACGGTGACGCCGGCCACGTCGGCCGCGTTCAGCTACGGGGCCACGGGCTACTGTCTCAGCAGCCCGACCTCGACGCCAAGCATCACCGGCACCACGGGCGGTACTTTTTCGTCGACCACGGGCCTGAGTCTGAATGCCAGCACGGGCGCCATTACCCCAGCAACTTCCACGCCCGGCACCTACACCGTGACCTACAGCGTGGGTGGCAGCTGTCCTAGCAGCAGCACGGCCACCGTCACGATTTCGGCCCCGGCCTCGGCGGCGTTCAGCTACGGCGGAGCCAACCTGTGCGCCAGCGGCACGGCCACGCCCACCCTGGGCGCGGGGGCCAGCGCCGGTACCTACACTTCGACCACGGGCCTGAGCCTGAATGCTACGACCGGAACCATTAACCTGGCCGCCAGCACGCCCGGTACCTACACCGTGACCAACACGGTGGGCAGCGCCGGGGCCTGCGGCGGTACGTCGGCCACGGCTACGGTGACCATTAACGCCCTGCCCGCGCGCCCCACGGTGACTGCCCAGTACAACGGACCTACTACTACGCTCACCAGCAGCGCCGCCACCGGCAACCAGTGGTACCTCAATGGCGTGGCCATTGCCGGCGCTACCGGCCCGACTTATGTGGTAAATTCGGCCGCCCAGCTGGGGTCCTATACCGTGACCACCACCTCGGCCCAGGGCTGTGCTTCGTTGCCGTCGGCCCCGCTCGTGGTCACGGCCACCGCCAAGCAACTGGCCGATGCCGCGCTGGAACTCTACCCCAACCCCACGCCCGACGGCAAGCTGATGCTAACGCTGACCAACGCCCACCAGCCAGTGCAGCTCATCGTGCTCAATGCCCTGGGGCAGGTAGTATATCGGGCCGCACTGCCCACTTCGGCGGCCGCGCAGCCCCTCGACCTGAGCGCGCTGCCCACCGGCGTGTACCTGCTGCGTGCTACTTCGGCCGATGGCACGGCCACGCGCCGCTTCGTGCGCGAGTAGGCGGAGCAGAGCATAGAAAAATGCCCCGTCGGCTTTGGCCGGCGGGGCATTTTTTGTTGGGGACGTGCACGGTAGAGATGCTTTGACAAGCTCAGCATGACGCTTTGTTAACGGCCCTCTTTTCTACTCCGCCTTCACCGGCTGGGCCTGCTCCAACGTCTCCACGTCCTCGGCGGTCAGGCGCAGCTCGGTGGCTTCGAGTAGCTCCGTAACCTGGCCCACGCTGGTGGCGCTGGCGATGGGCGCGGCCACGGCCGGAGCCTGCATCAGCCAGGCCAGGGCTACCTGGGCGGGCGTGGCCTGCTGGCGGTCGGCCACGGCGTCGAGGGCGGTGAGCAGGGCGAGGCCTTTTTCATTGAGGTATTTCTGGCCCACGCCGGCCCCACGTGGGCTTTTTTGCAGGTCGGCCTGGTCGCGGTACTTGCCGGTGAGGAAGCCGGCGGCAAGGCCGTAGTACGGAATCGCGCTGATGTTTTCCTGTAGCAGGAGCGGGGCGAGGTTGTGCTCAAAGTCCTCGCGGTCGTACAGGTTGTAGAGGTTTTGCAGCGTTTCGTAGCGCGGGAAGCCGTGCTTGGCGCTGGCATCCAGTGACTCCTGTAGGCGGGCCGCCGTGAAGTTGGATGCGCCGATGGCGCGCACCTTGCCCTCCTTCACCAGCTGGGCGTAGGCTTCGAGGGTTTCTTCCACACGTGTGGTCGGGTCGTCTTTGTGCGACTGGTACAGGTCGATGTAATCGGTTTGCAGGCGCTTGAGCGAGCCTTCCACGGCGCGCAGGATGTAATCCTTTTTCAGGCCTTTGTTGTCGGCATTCACCTCCCAGCCCACTTTGGTGGCGATGACCACGTCGTCGCGCCGGCCGCGCCGCTGCAGCCACTTGCCGATAATGGTTTCGGACTCGCCGCCGACGTGGCCGGGCACCCAGACGGAATAGCCGTCGGCGGTATCAATGGCATTGCCGCCGTTGGCCACGAAAGCATCGAGTACAGCGAAGGAAGTGGCTTCGTCGATGGTCCAGCCGAAGACGTTGCCGCCCAGCATGAGGGGCGAGATTTGGAGGCCGGAGCGGCCGAGTTCACGGGTTTGCATAGCGGTTTGAAAATTCAGGGAATGAGGTTTACTAACCGCAAAACGCGCCGGAAGGTTAGCCCGCGGCCGGCTCCACGGCCACCAGCACCCGCCAGCCGTGGGCCGGCACCGGCAGCTCCTCACCGGCAAAAAGCGTCAGTGTTTCGTCGCTAAACAGGTCGCGCCACTGGCCCGGCACGGCGGGAATCAGCTGCGCTTCGGCGGCAATATTCACCGCGCACAGCACGGCGGCCGTGTCTTTGGTCCGGCAGAAGCTGTACACTTCGGGCGGCGCGGGCAGGCGCAGCAGGTGGCTGGCCCGGTCGCCGTTGCGCAGCGCCGGATGGTTTTTCTTGAGCTGAAACAGGCGGGTGTAGAAATCCTGGAGCGGAAAATCTCCCCACGCAATGGTGTCGCGGTCGAAGAATTCCAGCCGGCGGTTCAGTCCCGCTTCCTGGCCCGAGTAAAGCATGGGCATGCCCGGCAGCAGGGCCGTGAGCACGGCGAAGGGCAGCGCCAGCGGCCCGAGGCGCTCGTATTCGGTGCCGTCCCAGCTGTTCACGTCGTGGTTGCTGGTGAAGTGCATCAGGTACACGCTGGGTGGGTATTTTTCGCGCTCGGCGGCCAGGTAGGCGTCGATTTCGGGCAGGGTGGCGTGGCCTTCGGCGATGCGGTCGAGCAGGTAGTGCAGCCGCAGGCCAAAGGCCATGTTGAAAGCCTGTTCGAGCAGGCGCGTGTCGGAGTCGAATTCCTCCCAGGTCAGCCCGCCCGAGGGGTATAGCTCGTCCCACTCGGCCAGCATAAACACCGGCTTGAGGGCATCGAGCACGGGCCGGGCCTCGTCCCAGAAATCGGTGGGCACCAGGCCGGCCACGTCGCAGCGGTAGCCGTCGATGTCGGTTTCCCGAATCCACCAGGCGAGGGCCTCGGTCATGTAGCGGCGCATTTCGCGGTTGCCGTAGTCGAGGGCCACTACGTCGGTCCAGTCGGCCACGGGGGGTACCAGCTGGCCGGCGGCATCGTGCTGGTACCAGTCGGGATGCTCAGCAATGAGGGCGTTGTCGCGGCTGGTGTGGTTGGCTACCCAGTCAAGTATCACCCTCATTCCCAGGTCATGGGCTGCTTGCACGAGGTGGCGCAAGTCGTCAATCGTACCGAATTCCGGGTTCACGGCAAAATAGTCGCGCACGGCGTAGGGGGAGCCCAGTGAGCCCTTGCGCCCCACTTCCCCGATGGGATGCACCGGCATCAGCCACACAATGCCGACGCCCATTTTGTGCAGCCGTGGCAGGTGCGCCTCAAAGGCCCGAAAAGTGCCTTCGGGCGTGTAGTTGCGGACGTTGACTTCGTAGATGGTGGCGTGGGCTACCCATTCGGGGTGAGCCACGGTGAAGCGGTTGGCGTGCGGATGTTCGGGCATGAGCAGGGAAGGCGGTGGAGTGTTCCGCTACGCGCCGCCCAGCATACCGGTTGCCGACCGAACGAGGCAGGGGCGGGGCTTGCCCCTACCTCTCGTAGAATTCCAGCGGCAGGCCGTCGGGGTCGGCAAAAAAGGTGAAGCGGCGGCCGGTCAATTCATCCACCCGCACGGGTTCGCAGGCCACGCCGTGGGCCTCCAGGTGCCGGATGGCGGCCGCCACGTCGGGCACGGCGAAGGCGAGGTGGCGCAGGCCGGCCGCCTCGGGGTAGCTGGGGCGCGGCGGCGGACTGGGAAAGGAGAATAACTCGATGAGGTACTGCCCGTTGATGGCCAAATCCAGCTTATAGGATTCCCGGTCGGCGCGGTAGGTTTCGGCCAGGATTTCCAGCCCGAGAATGTCGGTGTAAAAACGTTTGGAGGCCGCGTAATCGGAACAAATGAGGGCAACGTGGTGCAGGCCGAGGAGTGGCAGCATGGGCAAATGAGCGGGTGGTTGATGAGCAGCCAATACCCGGAAGTACGGCCGGTTGTTCGCAGTTCCGGGCTAGCTAGGTGCGGATAATATCGGTATCGACCGGCACGTAGCCCAGCAGTCGGCTCATGCTCAGCACCTGGCCCTTGTGGTGAAACTCGTGCGTGATGGTGTGCGTGAACAGTTGCAAGGGCGTGAGCTCCAGCGGCTGCGGCTGGCGCGGCAAAATAAAGCTCTTCGGCTCTAGCCACTCTGCCAAATAATGCTGGCTGAAGTCGGCTACCAGCGCATCCACACCCGCAAATACGGCGCGCAGGGTCGCTACGTCGGCAACCGCTTCCGGCTGCGGATTGACGGCCTCCCAGCTTAGCCCGACCTGGCCCAGCCAGTAGTCGTAGCAGCCGGCCACGTGCACCAGCAGGTCGCGGATGCTGCCACCGTTCATCGCGGCCACGGGCGCTACGAAGTGCGCGGGCGCAAGGCTGGCGCAATAGTCCAGCAGTACGCCCCGGGCGCTGGCCACGAGGGCATACTGTTGCGAGAAAGCAGGGTCTTTCAACATCATCAGAATAAAAAATGCCGCAAGCCGCGCCCCAATTCCGGCAGGAAAGGTACTCGGCCTGCGGAGCCAAGCAGCCGTCGAAAGCTTAATTGCTCTTGTCCAGTAGCTTGCTGAGCGTGGTGTGCAGAGCATCGCCGCGCAGGTTGATGGCCACGATTTTGCCTTGCGGGTCGAGCAGAAAGTTCTGCGGAATGGCGGTTACCTCGTACGCCCGGGCGGCCGCGTTGTCCCAGGATTTCAAATCCGATACCTGCGTCCAGGCCAGGCCGTCGGTTTTGATGGCGCGAACCCAGGCCTCGCGGGTTTTTTGGTTGTCGAGCGACACCCCCAGAATGGTAAAGCCTTTGTCCTTGAAGGCTTGGTAGGCCCTCGTGACGTTGGGGTTTTCGGCGCGGCAGGGACCGCACCAGCTGGCCCAGAAATCAATCAGCACGTATTTGCCGCGCAGGCTGCTCAGGGTCACAGGCACGTTGTCGGGGGTGTTTTGGGTGAAGTCGGGGCCGGTGGTGCCCACGGTCACTTTCTGCAAACGCTTGATTTGCTCGGCGATGCGCTGGCCCCGTTGCGTGTTCCGCACATTGGCGCTCAAGCCTTGGTAGAGTGCGGCATAGGGCGCCACATTGGGGGTGTTTTGCAGCAAACCAAATAACACGAACAAGCTGTAATGGGCGTCGGGGTGCGCCTTCACGTAATCGGTCTGGACCTTTTCCTGCGCGGTTTCGATAGCTGCGAGCCTCGCTTGCTGCAGCGCGAAAGCCGGGCTCTGGCGGATGGCTTCGGGCTGGGCGTCAATCACCTTTTTCAAGGCGTTGTACTGGTCCTCCAGCGGCTTCAGCTGGGCGCTGAGCCGGGCGTGTTCGTCGTTGAGCGGCGTGCCGCGCACGGTGGTATGGGTGGCCGAATCGGGCGTCGTCACCACGACCGTGCCCGTTTCCAGGTAAAAGAACTCGCGGCGTCCGTCGCGCGATTGGTTGTAGGGCGTACCGTGGTGGCTCAGGGAGATGTTGGCGCGCACCGGCTCGGGCAGGGTGCCCCGAAATTCGAAACGGCCGTTTCTTACGGGTACCGAATCCACCCGCATTTTCTGGTTCACCGGGTACAGCAGAAACGCCTGGGTGGCGTCGGTCGGGCCACTTATGGTTCCTTGCAGAACGTAGTTCTGGGTTTGGGCCTGGGCCAGCGCGGGTAGCAGCACCAGGGCACTGTAGAGGATGCTTTTCATGGAAAGGTTTAGGGGGTAGGTGAGCGAGTGATGCTGTTTCACGGGCCATCGTTGCATTCGGAGCCGCAAACGCGGCCGACCGCAGCCTAAGCGTACCCCCGAATACGGACCGGCTACTCGCTCACCCAACGAACTTTCTCGGCAATCGGCCGGCGGTGGCCAGGGGCCGAGGGTACTTCGATGTAGCCGAGCTGGAAAAAGCCCAGCAGCCGGTCGTCCGGCCCGAGGCCGAAAAACGCCTTGGCCTCTTCCGTGTACGTGATGCCGCCGCTGCTCCAGTAGCCGCCCAGGCCGTAGGCGTGGGCCGAGAGGTGCAGGTTTTGCACGGCGCAGGCCACGGCTTCGATTTCCTCGATTTCGGGCAGGCGTGGCTCGGTGCGCTTCATGGCAATGGCGATGACGTGCGAGCACTGCGGCGGGTTGTTGCGCAGGTTGGCGTGCTTGCCGGCTTTGTAGGCCGGGCCAGCGGTTTTCTCGTATAAATCGGCCTGAAATACCGCCAGCTTTTCGAGCCCCGCGCCTGTGAACACGGTAAAGCGCCAGGGCTCGGTTTGCTTGTGGCTGGGGGCCCAGTTGGCGTTTTCGAGCAGCTGCCAGACGGTGGAATCGGGAATGACGCGGCCGGGCACGAACTGCGGGATGAATGTGCTGCGCCGGGTGCGGATAAGGGTGTTGATTTGTTCGGTATCGAAGAGGGCAGAAGTCATCTTGCAGAATAAACGAGGGTGAAAGCGCGGCCAGTGGGGCGTATCCGCTGGCGTAGCGGGCCGGGCCGCCGCGCTGTGTACCCAACCACTCGGCCCGGGGTTTTGATTAGCTGCGGCGCGAAATGCCTCGGGGGCTACTTGGTGCGCCGACTGCTCGGCACGAGAGAGGTAATTATTGTTGCCGCCAATGTACTTCAGCCCAGCTACAGAATCGGCTGCGACCTTCGCCCCATCGGTTTCATCCTAAGCTCTTCTCTCGTGAAAAACCTGCTGCTGGCTGCCCCCCTGGCCCTTGCTTTTTTCGGCTCCGCCGCCCATGCCCAACCGGCACCTTACCACCTGCTCAACACCATCGCCATCGGCGGCGAGGGCGGCTGGGACTACTTAAAAGTGGACCCCGCCGGCGAGCGCCTGTACGTGTCGCACGGCACGCGGGTGGAAGTGGTGGATTTGAAGACCCGCAAGCTCGTCGGCACCATAATGGATACGCCCGGCGTGCACGGCATTGAAGTAGTACCGGGTACCAATCGCGGCTACATCACCTGCGGGCGCAACAATACCTGCGTGGTGTTCGATGTGAAGACTCTCAAGCCCATCGGCGCGCCCATTCCCACCGGCCCCAAGCCCGACGCGCTGCTGTACGATGCCTTCTCAAACCGCGTGTTTATTTTCAGCAACGATGGTGGCAAAAGCACCGTGCTCGATGCCAAAACCGGTGCCGTGGTGGGCACCGCCGAGCTGGGCGGCGACGTGGAGGAAGGCGTGAGCGACGGCCACGGCACCATCTTCGTCAACATCGAAAACAAGAGCGAAATCGTCGAGTTCGACGCCAAAACCCTGGCCGTGCGCCACCGCTTCCCGCTGGCTCCCGGCGAAGAGCCCACCGGCCTTGATTTCGACCCCAAAACCAACCGCCTCTTCAGCGGCTGCGCCAACGAAAAGCTGGTGGTGACCGACAGCAAAACCGGCAAGCAAATCGCCGTGCTGCCCACCGGCAAAGGCACCGACGGCCTGGCCTTCGACCCCGCCACGCACAATATTATTACTTCCAACGGTTCAGGTACCTTCACGGTGATTCATGAGGACGCACCCAACAAATTCTCGGTGGTGGCCAATGTGCCCACCGCCAAGGGTGCCCGCACAATAAGCCTCGACCCGAAAACCGGCCACCTCTTCACCGTCACGGCCGACTACGGCCCCACGCCGGCCCCCACCACCGAAAACCCACGCCCCCGGCCCAGCATTGTGCCCGGCACGTTCCGGGTGCTGGAATTTGGACGGTAGAAAGGGAATAGCAGCAGGAATTTGTCCCTCATGCCGAGCACACCGAAGCATCTCGCCCGCCACTACGAATCCTGTTACTTGGGATTGCTACTGTGGTAAAGATGCTTTGGTGCGCTCGGCATGAAGGCTTTTTTCGCGTTGAGTCCGTAGTCCACTGTTCACCAATTCCAACGATACCGCTGCATGTTTACCACGCTCTGGCCCCGCCTGCGCCACGCCCTGTGGGTGCACAAAATGCTGTTGCTGGCCCTGCTGGGCGGCCTGGTGCTGCCGTGGGTGGTGTTCGTGAACGTGGCCGAGGACATCTGGGAGCACGGCGGTTTCATCGGCGATAAACAGATTCTGGAGTTTCTGCACGCCCACGCCACGGTGGGGCTCGATAAGCTGGCCCTGGGCCTCACCGCCGCCGGCGACCCGCTGCCCATGGGCATTCTGGCGGTGCTGATTACGGTGGGGCTGGCCGTGTGGGGCACCGGCCGGCAGGCTTGGTTTTTTGGGCTGTCGGTGGGCGGGGCCATGGCCCTGAATATGCTGGTGAAAGTGCTGTTTGCCCGGCCCCGCCCGGCGTTGTGGCTCAGTCTGAAGCCGGCCTTTTATTACAGCTTTCCGAGCGGGCACGCCATGGGCGCGGCAGCCGTGGCCACGGCCCTGGGTTTCCTGCTGTGGCAGCACCGCGGCCACTGGCTGGCTTGGGTATTGGGGCCGCTGTTTGCCCTGGCCGTGGGCTGGAGCCGCATGTACCTGGGCGTGCATTACCCCTCCGATGTGCTGGCCGGCTGGACGGGCTCGGTGGGCTGGGTGGCGGGGCTGCACCTGCTGTTTTCGCCCGAGTTCCGCGAGCTGCGGCGGTTCTGGCGCGAGGCCCTGCACCGGCGGCTGCCCACCGTGGTATCGCCGCCGCGTGAAGTTCGCCGGGCCTCAGCCTAGCAACCCGCGTTGTTATTTGCCCGCGTTTTCTCCCCGGCCCCGTCATGTTTTCGTCCCCGCGTTCCGTTTTCAGCCCACCGCCGCAGCCCGGCGCATTGGGGTTGATTTGGGTGTTCGCCACCGGAATAGCTGGCTGGCTGGCCTGCGCCGTGGCATACGCCGGCGGCCTGCCCTGGGATGGCCCCGTCCTCGAATTCTGGCACCATCACGCCACGCCGGCGCTCGATAAAATAGCCGTGTTCCTCACCATCGTGGGCAATACCTGGCCGATGGTGGGCCTCGGGGTGCTGGTGTGGCTGGGGCTGCTGGCGCGGCAGCAGTGGCGGGCGGCGTGGGTGTGGTTTGCGTCGGTGGGCGGGTCGATGCTGCTCACGCAGGTTATCAAGCCTTTGGTGGCGCGGCCCCGGCCGGCGCTGTGGGCCAGCATCCGGCCCGAGCACACGTTCAGCTTCCCCAGCGGGCACGCCATGGACACGGCGGCCATTGCCACGGCGCTGGTTTTTCTGTATTGGGGCAACCGCCAGCGGAGCTGGGTGAGGACGCTGGCCCTGCTGTTTTCGCTGGCCGTAGGCTGGGCGCGCATGTACCTGGGCGTGCACAACCCGTCGGATGTGCTGGCGGGCTGGGCCGCTGCCGTGGCATGGGTGGTGCTGGTGCAGCTGGTAGCGCAGTACATTCGCCGACCATAGCAATGCCCACTAGAAATCTGTAGGTTATGCCCTGCTGGGCGCATCGGCTTCATACCATATGCAGGGCAGGCCTTCCACCAGAAACTCCGGCCCCTCGCGCAGGCCGATTTTGGTAAGAATGCGGCGCGAAGCCACGTTATGCGCATCAGCGTAAGCGCAGATGCGGGGCAGGTGCAGCACCTCAAATCCGTAGTCCAGCCAGGCCCGGGCGGCCTCAAAGCCGTAGCCCTGCCCCCAGAAACGCGGCAAAAACCGGTAGCCCAGGTCGTAGAAATCGCGCTGCCCGTTGATGGGGCCGGCCACCAGTTTCAGCCCGGCCCAGCCCATAAACTCGCCGGTTTCGCGCAGCACCACGGCCCAGCGCCCAATACCATTATCGACGTACTGCTGCTGAATATAGCGAATCATGGCCAGGCTCTGGGCCGGCTCGCTCACCATGTGCCCGCCAATGCCGCCGAGGTAGCGGTGCACGGCCGGGTCCGAATCGAGCGCGAACATGCCGTCCGTATCGGCGTCGGTGAGGGGGCGAAAATGCAGGCGGGCGCTATCGAAAGGCAGCATAAGGAGTAGGGTAGGAGCGGCGAAGTTACTGCGTTGGCATCGGCCGTTGGTGCGGGTCAATTTCATCCGCTATGCCGCAGCCGTTGCCGAAGCAGGGACCCGGCTGCGTACCTTTAGCCCTTCAAAGTAAACGATAAGCCGGCAAGATGCGGCTCCGCTTATTAGCCCGTCAGGCGCATTTTTCCGGTGGCCACAGCCGGACTATTTGCGGTGCAGGCGCGTGTTGTTCAAGTGTTCTGGTCTTCCCTCAGGGCTTTTTCTGTGATAGGACTTAGTATTTCTGCACCATGTTGCCCAAACCGACAGCTTCCCCCTACGCGGCCGTTTTCATCGATTTCGAGAACGTCTATTACTTCCTGAAAAACCACTTTCACGACCCGCCCGACCTCAACGACATCTGCCTCGACATCGTCCGGACTCTGCGCGAGCAACTCAGCGACAAGGGCCTCGACAGCCTCATCAGCTACGCCTACGCCGACTTCGAGCGCCTGGCCACCGCCCCCCAGGGGGCCCTCTACCTGATGGGCGTGAGCACCCGCAACGTGCTGGGCACCGACCACAAAAACGCCGCCGACATGCAGCTCTGCATCGACGCGCTGGAGGTGATGTACACCCGGCCCGACATCGGCACCTTCGTGCTCGTGGCCGGCGACCGCGACTACATTCCCGTGCTCCAGCACCTGCGCCGGCAGGCCCGGCAGGTGCTGGTGGCCGGCTTCCGCGAGTCCGTATCCGGCGATTTGCTCCAGAACATCGGCTCCGCGCAGTTCATCGACGCCCGCGATTTGCTGTCGATTGAGCGCGTGGAGCAGCTCGAAAAGCGCCGCGCCGACCGCCAACGGACCATTGAGGAAAGCCGCCGCCTGCGCGAGCAGGGCCTGGCCGGCGTGCCCTCGGCCGCCGCGCTGGCCGCCCGCGCCGACAGCGGCGGCGAAGCCCCGGCGCCCTTGCCCAAAGTAGTGCCCGTGCCGTCGGCCGGGGCCCCGCGGCCCATCGTGCCGGTGCCGGCCCGGCCGTTTGTGTCGCGCGACGAGGTGCCCGAATTTGCCCCCGTCCGTCGGCTGACCACCGACATGGAGCGCCGCACGCTGGCCTTCATGCTGGCCGAGTTTCAGAAGCTCGAAGCCAAGCAGCAGCGCCGCGTGACGGAGCTGTGGCTGGGCCCGTTCATGCGCCTGCTCACCGACGAGCTGCCCGAGTTGCCCGACTACGAGCGCCGCGACCAGCTCAACAAGCTGCGCGATGCCGGCACCATCCGCATCGAGAAGCGCGAGGGCGAGCCGCACCCGTTTTCCGTCATCGTGGTCAACTACAGCCACCCCGACGTGCAGGAACTCCACCCCGGCACCGAAAACTAGCCGCCCCGCCGGTTATCTTTGGCCGCCGAACGGCGCGCCGGCCCCTGGCCGCCGCATCCGTCCAGCCCGTTCCCGTTTGTTTTCACAACCCTATTTTTCGTTTCATGAGCTTTATCTCCGAAGCAGAATCCAGCATTCGCCTGCTGTTCGACACCAACAACGCCGGCTTTCACGTGGACCCCAGCCGCGGCATCAGCCACCTCGAAAGCTGGATTCAGCACCTGCGCAGCATCGACCAGCCCGCCACCCGCCTCATGGTGACGGAACTCGAAACCATGCGTACCCACATCAGCAACAACAATGCTGCCGGCATGGCCCAGGCCTTCCAGAACCTCGGCGAGATGACGGCCAAAGCGGCTCTCACCACCCACAACTTCAGCGGCGAAGGCGACAAAGCCCGCGAGCTCAGCCAGAAGCTGATTGCGGCCGCCGGCAACCTGCGCCACATCGCCGCCTCGCAGCCGGTGCAGCACTAACCCGCTGATTCAGGTATTATTGGGGTGCTATAGCCCCAAACAAAAAGGACGTCGTGCTGCGCGCAGCACGACGTCCTTTTTTTATTACGGAAGTCTAATAGCCCAGCGCCGTATCGTCGCCGCGCGGGTCGGCGCCGCCTTCCAGAGTGCCGTCGGGCAGGATGTGGATGATGTCGAGCCGGCCCCAGGGCAGGCGTGGGTTGAGGTGGTAGCCGCGGGCGCGCAGCGTGTCCTGCGCGGCGGGCAGCAGCGCGCCGGCCTCTACGTCGATAACGTCGGGCAGCCACTGGTGGTGCAGGCGCGGCGCGGTCACCACCTGCTGGGCGTTCAGGCCATAATCAACAATGCCAAGAATGCTCTGCAATACGCTGGTAATGATGGTGCTGCCGCCGGGGGTGCCGGTCACCAGCGCCACTTTGCCGTTGCGGGTGAGGATGGTGGGCGTCATGCTGCTGAGCATGCGCTTGCCGGGCGCAATGGCGTTGGCGGTGCCGCCCACCAGTCCGTAAGCGTTGGGCACACCGGCTTTGACCGAGAAGTCGTCCATCTCATTATTGAGGATGAAACCTGCGCCGGGCACCACTACTTTGCTGCCGTAGGCCCCGTTGAGGGTGGTGGTGCAGCTCACGGCATTGCCAAGGGCATCCACGATGCTGTAGTGGGTGGTTTCGTCGCTCTCGTAGCCGGGCAGGCCGGGGCCGGCCGTTACGTCGGCACTGGCAGTGGCGCGGCCCTTGGGGCGCATGGAGGCGGCCCGCTGGCGGTTGTAGTCCACATCGAGCAGCTTTTGCACGGGCACGAAGCCGAAATCCGGGTCGCCCAGATAAGTAGCGCGGTCGGCGTACACGCGCCGCTCGGCTTCGGTGATGTAGTGCACGGCCAGGGGCGTGTGGTAGCCGGCCTGGGCCATGTCTAGGGGCTCCAGCATTTGCAGCATTTGGAGCAGAGCCACGCCGCCCGAGCTGGGCGGCGGCATCGTAATCACGTCGTAGTCGCGGTAGTGGCCGCGCAGGGGGTCGCGCCATTTGGCCTTGTAGGCGTCGAGGTCGGCCTGGCTCACGAGGCCGCCGCCACGCTTCATCTCGCTGAGCAGCAGGCGGGCGGTTTCGCCCCGGTAGAAGCCGGCGCGGCCCTGGTCGCGCACGCGGGTGAGGGTGCGGGCCAGCTCGGGCAGGCGCAGGGTGTCGCCGGGCTGCCAGTCGCCGCCGCCGGGGCGCACGTAGGCCGGCGGGTTGCCGGGGTTGTACTTCTGGAAATCGGCGCGGGTGCGGTTGAGGCCGGCGGCCTCTTTGGCCGTGAGCGGGAAGCCGCGCGCGGCCAGCGCCACGGCCGGCTGCACCAGCGTGGCCCACGAAAGCTTGCCCAGCTGCTTGTGCAGCGTCACCATGCCGGCCACGGTGCCGGGCGTGCCCACGGCCAGCGGGCCGGCGGTGCTCAGGTCGGGCACCACGTTGCCCTGCTTGTCAAGGTACATGTCGCGCGTGGCCCCGGCCGGGGCAGTTTCGCGGAAATCGAGCGAACCGGCCGAGCCGTTGCGGTCCCGGTAAAGCAGAAAGCCGCCGCCGCCGATGTTGCCGGCCACCGGCAAAGCCACGGCCAGGGCAAACTGCACGGCCACGGCCGCATCATAAGCATTGCCGCCGCGCTGGAGAATCTGGGTGCCGATTTTGGACGCTTCGGGGTGGGCCGATACCACCATGGCGTAGCGGGCCAGCCGGGGCGCGGCCGCCTTGGGCGGCGGCGTGCCCAATGACCCCTCGAAGGCCCGCGAGGTGGACGTGACCGGCCGCTCGGCCGAGCAGGCCAGCAGCAGCGCCAGCGGAATGGTCAGGAGACGGTATTTCATCATTGGGCAAAATAACGCCATGTTTCAGCGGATTACTATTGCAGGGGCCAAATTGCCGGTCAGTTCGCCTAAATTGCCGTTGAGCCACCGCAACTGCCAAGCCGGTAGTGGCGGCGCGTTACTTTTGGCCCAAACCTTCCTGTATTATGGCTACGTCGAAACCCACTGCCTCCGCCGCTCCTAAGGCCCGCCGCCCGGCCCCGCTCGCCCTCGTGAAAAACGATGCCTGGCTCGCGCCCTATGAGCCGGTGCTGCGCCAGCGCCAAGCCCGTCTGCAGGCCCGACTGGCCGAAATCGAGCAATACCATGGCTCCTTGCTGAACTACGCCACCGCCCACCAGCAGCTCGGCCTGAACCACGACGCCGGCCGCGGCGGCTGGGTGTACCGCGAGTGGGCTCCCGGGGCCGATTATTTGTCGCTGGTCGGTGATTTCAACGGCTGGGACCGTGGGGCTAACCCGCTCCGAAAGCTGGATTTTGGCGTGTGGGAAGCGTTTTTGCCCGATGCGGAATATGACCAGCGCCTAACGCATGGCAGCCGCTTCAAGGTGCACGTAGTGGCCAACGGCCAGGGCAAAGACCGCCTGCCCGCCACCTTGCGCCGCGCCGTGCAGGACGAGCAAACCAAGGACTATGCCGGCCAAATATGGCGTCCGGAAACTGATTTCCGCTGGACCGACCAGAAATTCCGTACCGCCACCGCCGTGAAGGAGCCGCTCATCTACGAGGCGCACGTGGGCATGGCCACCGAGGAAGGCCGCGTGGGCACCTACCGCGAGTTCGCCGAAAACATCCTGCCCCGCATCGAGGCCGACGGCTATAACACCGTGCAGCTCATGGCCGTGATGGAGCACCCGTACTACGGCTCTTTCGGCTACCACGTCGCCAATTTGTTTGCCGCCAGCTCGCGCTTCGGCACGCCCGAGGATTTAAAATTTCTTATCGACGAAGCCCACCGGCGCGGCATCGCGGTACTGCTCGACATCGTGCACTCGCACGCCGTGAAAAACGAGGCCGAGGGCCTGGCCGATTTCGACGGCTCCGGCAACCTCTACTTCCACAAAGGCGAGCGCGGCAACCACCCCGGCTGGGACAGCAAGCTTTTCGACTACGGCCGCCCCGAGGTGCAGCAATTCTTGCTCTCGAACCTGCGCTACTGGCTCGAAGAATTCCACTTCGACGGCTTTCGTTTCGATGGCGTGACGAGCATGCTCTACCACCACCACGGCGAGGGCGTGGCCTTTATGGGCTACGATAATTACTTCGGCCCCGCTGCCGACGAAGACGCTATTCTATACCTGCAACTTGCCACCACGCTGGCCCACGAGTTCAAGAAAGGCAGCATCCTGGTTGCCGAGGACATGAGTGGCCTGCCGGGCCTGTGCCGGCCCATCAAGGAAGGCGGCGTGGGCTTCGACTACCGCCTGGCCATGGGCATTCCCGACTACTGGATTAAGCTGCTGAAGCACACGCCCGACGAAAACTGGCCCCTCGGTGACCTATGGCATACGCTCACCAACCGTCGCACGGGCGAGAAAACCATTGCCTACGCCGAAAGCCACGACCAGGCCCTGGTGGGCGACAAAACGCTGCTGCACTGGCTGATTGATGCCGGCATCTACACCCACATGCACGTTATCGACGGCGACCCCGGCGCGGCGCGTGGCGTGGCCCTGCACAAACTCATTCGCTTGGTTACGCTGGCGGCCGGCGGCGAGGGCTACCTCACCTTCATTGGCAACGAGTTCGGTCACCCCGAGTGGGTCGATTTCCCCCGCGAGGGCAACGGCTGGAGCTACCACTACGCCCGCCGCCAGTGGAGCCTCGGCGACAACCCCGACCTGAAATACCACCAGCTCGGCGAGTTTGACAAAGCCATGATTCATCTGGCCAAAGCCCGCCACCTGCTGGGTGCCGGCCCGGCTACGTTATTAAAGCACGACGAGGAAAACAAAGTACTGGTATTCGAGCGCGCCGGGCTGGTGTTCATCGTGAATTTCCACGTCGAAAAAAGCCTGACCGACTACCGCTTCTGGGTGACGGAGGAAGGCAAATACCGCGTGGTGCTGTCGTCGGACAACAGCCGTTTCGGCGGCTTCGACCGGCCCGATGAGGGGTATGTGTACGAGACGTATGAGCACCAGCTCAGCCTGTACGTGCCGAGCCGGGTGGCATTGGTACTGGCGCGAGGCTGAGTTGTCTTAAGCGTGATAAGGTTAAATCACTGTTTTCTTAAACATAAGAAGGGTTACCGCATAAGTCTGAGCACCTCACAAAAATGGCTACACTGTCTTTTCTAGCACCCTTAGTAGTCATTGGTTTTTGCCAACTGTCCTCCTCGCAAACGTTTCCCAAAACCACTTCTGTCGTTCGCCCCTCCGCGAAGCCACCTTCACGCGTGAAGCGTAAGCTGAACCGAACGGTGATGAATCCGCCCGCTTCGTTGCTTCAGGGGGTATGGTCGGATTGTCGGGACTGCAATGCCATTTTTTGGATTCAGGGGCGTCGGGTCAATTTCTTTGACGAAATAGGCAGTGAGGAGAAAGCAGGGCAGACGTACTGGAAAATGGCTAACAACCAGCTTTCCTTTTGCTATGACGGTGGTCTAGTAGTAACGGATACAATTATCAAGCTTACCAAAGACAGTTTAGTTACCTACCGCAAGAGTGCTGGATTTGGAAGATATGTTCGGCTGAAGTAACCCTCGTTTTTGTAAATTAATAATGATGGACTCTTTGAATATCTCCTGCGGTCTAAAGAGAGTTCAATAAACTGGTTCACCTTTCAGAGTTCAGGAAACTCGCTTTCGAGATGAGTTTCCTGAACTCTGAAAGGTGAGGTTCTAACCACCGTTGGAGATTAGCTGCCTAACAGCTACTTCCCCAGCTCCAGCACCACGGCGGTTTTGGCCGGTAGCGCGAGGCTCGCAATGTTGCTCAGGCTCTCGCCCGTCAGCACGTTGCGGGCTTTTGTGAAGCCATTTATGCGCTCCACGAAGCGGGCGGTGGGCAGCGTGGCGGGCTTGTCGGTGGTATTGGACGCTACCATTACGGTGCCGGTGGCATCGTAGCGGAAGTACACGTAGAGGCCGTTTTCGGGCAGGTACTGCATCAGCTTGCCGTCGTGCAGCACTTTGTGGTCGCGGCGGTAGGTGGCTAATTTTTTTACGAAATCGAAGGCTTCGTTTTCCTGGGCCGTGCGGCCGGCGGCGTTGAATTTGTTTTCCTTATCGCCGGGCCAGCCGCCGGGGAAATCCTTGCGCACTTCGGCATCGGTGGGGTTTTTGAAGTTCTTCATCAGGATTTCGGTGCCGTAGTACATGCTCGGGATGCCGCGGGTGGTGAGCAGCCAGGTCAGCCCCATCTTGTAGCGGTCAAAATCGTCGCCGATGACGGACAGGAACCGGTCGTGGTCGAAGTTGTCGAGGAAAGTGACCAGCTTGGTGGGGTCCTGGTACACCACGTCCTGGGCCAGCGTCTGGTAGAAGCGTTGCGCGCCGCCGTCCCAGCCGGTAGCGGCGGGCGTGCCCACGTCCTTCAAGCCGGCCAGCATGGCGCCTTCGAGCACAAAATCGAGCCCACCGGGCTGGTTCGATTTAAAGGGAAAGTCAATCTTGCTGCGGGTGTAGTAGGCCTGGTCCACCACGTTGGTCACCGCCGACTCGCCGAAGATGTGCAGGCGCGGGTACTCGGCTAGCAGCGCTGCGTTGCAGCGGTTCATAAACGGCTGGTCGTTGTAGAGATAGGTGTCGATGCGGTAGGCATCGATGCCAAAGTTCTCCACGTTCCAGATGGCGTTTTCAATCAGGTAGTTGGCCACGTAGGGGTTCTGCTGGTTGAGGTCGGGCAGGAAGGGCACAAACCAGCCGTCGAGTGTGACTTTGCGGTCGCTCTGCGCCGCGTGCGGGTCGGTGATGGGCGTGTAGCGGTAGGTGGTATTGGTGTAGGTGGGCCACTGGTGCAGCCAGCTCTTCATGGGCAGGTCCTGCAAAATCCAGTGGGTGTTGCCCACGTGGTTGTACACGGCATCCTGCACCACTTTCAGGCCGGCGGCGTGGGCTTGTTGCACGTAGCCTTTGTAGCCCGCGTTGCCGCCAAAGCGCCGGTCCACCTGGTACTGGTCGGTGAAGCCGAAGCCGTGATAGGACGCGCGCATGGTGCCGCCCTCGTTGGTGAGGGGCTGGTTGTTTTCCGTCACCGGGGTCAGCCACACGGCCGTGGCGCCCAGTTCCTTGATGTAGGGCAGGTGCTGGGTGACCCCAGCCAAATCGCCGCCGTGGCGGAAGAAAGGATTGGCGCGGTCCAGGTTGGTGTCGCGCATGTCGGCAAACTTGTCGTTGGCCGGGTCGCCGTTGGCAAAGCGGTCAATCATCGCCACGTAGATGAAGTCGGCATCGGTGACGCCCTGGGCTTTGGGGGCCTTGTCGCGGGCCCGTAGTTCCCAGCTTTGCGTCACCGTCTGGCTGCCTTTCTTGCCGATAATCTGGACCTTGCCGGGCTTGGCGGTGGGGGCAATGGTGAGGTCGAGAAAGGCGTAGTTGGGATTCTCAACCGTATTGGTTTTCACCAGCTTCACGCCGGGATAATTGATGCTGTAGGCCAGCGTGCCCGCCCCGGGACCATGAATAAGCACCTGCACGTTGGAGTTTTTCATGCCCACCCACCAGTTGGTCGGGTTCACGCGGTCGATGCTGGCAGTTTGGGCGTTGGTTATTGATGGGAGCAGCAGGGCGAGGAGGGGCAGCAGGTAGCGTTTTTGCATGAAGAGAGCGGGTGGGAAATTGACGGAGGAATTCGGGATGATTTTGATTTCTGAAACGTCATGCAGAGCGCAGCGAAGCATCTTGCCCGCCACCAGTAATTCATTCGATAAGATTACTCACTGCGGTAAAGATGCTTCGCTGCGCTCTGCATGACGTTCTTTTCCTGAAAGTGAGAACCTACGGGCGCTTGCGCCCCTGCCCCAGCATTTCCACCGTCTCGGCCAGGCGGCGTGCGCGGGTATCCGGCCGCTTGGCACCTTCCAGCCAGCGCACGAACTCGCGCTGGTGGGTGTAAGCCAGCTTGTCGAAGTAAGCGGCAGCTTTGGGGTTCGTGGCCAGCTGTTCGGCGAGGTCATCGGGAGGCGTCATTTTGCGCACCGCTGTATCGTGCGACATCGTCACGCGTACCGTGTCGCCGATGGTTTTGTCGATGGCCTTGCGGATTTGCTTGAGGATAAGCAAGGCGTGGTGCCCATCGCCGAGGGGCACGGCGCTGCCCTGGTAAGGGTAGCCGTCGAAGGTGACGTGCACTGGCAACTGGCCGCGCTTGCCATACACTTCCGGCACCGAAAACGGGATGACGACGAATACGCCCGCGTCGCCATAGCCCGCTTCTAAAACTGCTTCAAATTCGTGTTCGGGCTGCATACGGGGCGGATGTTTGGGTGTTGAAAAAGGGCTTATTTCAACAAAGTAAGCCATTTCGCAAGTAAGCCCGTATGGCGGCCTTAGCCCAATGCCACTTCGCCCAGGGCACTTTGCACGGCGGTTTCATCGTCGGCCGCTACTACGCGCACTTTGTCGGCGGAGTCCTCATACAGGGCCAGCAGGCGGTGGCGCAGGGCTTCATCCGGCACCAGCACGAGGCGGGCGCGGCGCATGGCCATGCGCTCCATTTCAAGCTGATAGCCGTGCTCGGCGGGGTTGGGCAGGTCGGTGGCCAGGCTGGCGAGGTAGAGCACCAGCGGCCGGCCCGAGCTGCTGCGGATTTCCAGCGCCGCTAGCCACGCCGGCCAGTTGGGTGCGTAAATCACCCCGAAATCGGCGGCGCGGCCCTGTACCAGCTGCGCGGCCTGTCGGGCATACTGAATCATGCGGAAGTTCAGGCCGTCGAGCCTGGGCATCAGAACGGTGGGTGCGGTGGGTACGGCCGGGGCAGGGGCGTGAGCGGGGACCGTAACTGCCACTTCGGGCGCTTCAGTCTCGGCATCGGCAATTGGCGCATCGGGCACGAGGTCGTCTTCGGGCGCTGAAATATCGGCAGCCTCACCAGCGCCAATTTCTTCCGTGGTTTCCTGAAAAGTGGCGGGGTGCTGCACGGCCGGCAGCTCCGGGTCGGGGTCAAAGCTCAGGTCGCCGGCCTGCGGTTTTTGTCGGGGGCGGAGGGCGGCCGTGGGCGTTGATGCAGTTGTGGCGGTTGGCTCGGTTCTAACGGGCTTCCGCAAACCGGAGCCGGCCGTCGCAACGGTACCTGTCACCAGCGGCCGAGGGGGAGCAGGGGGCGGCGGTGGGAAAAACCCGCCCGAACCCGCGCCCAGGTACGGTGCCGCCGGCGCCTGCCACTGGCCTGCCAAGGCGGGCGCGTGGATGCCCGTCGGCCACTGGCTGCGGCTGGGCACCGGGGGCAGCCCAGGGAACCGATTAGCTAAGGGCTGCGTCGTTGCCGCCGGCGCAGGAGCATCAGCAGATTCCAGCTCAGCCAGCCCGATAATTCGCGATTGCAAGGCCGGGACGGACGTTTGCTTCCTCGCAGCCAACGTGGGCAATACCTGCACCCCGGGGCCATCCGCCGCTGTGTCTAAAGCATCTATTGCATCGACAGCAGCTTCAGCCGTGGCTGAACCAACCACCGCATTAGCCGCAACGGCAGTTGCTGAAGCGGCCATAGATGCAACAGGAGCGGGCAATGCCGCCGCTTCCGTCGAATCAGTATCAACTTTTTCCTGCACGCCCTCCCCACCCGGCAAATGCGGATAAACCGCCAGTACCGGGTGCTGCGTGGCCAATTGATACACCAGCGGCAGGGTAGGGGGCAGCGCCGAGCCGCCGAGCACGGCCACTTGCGGGTCGGCATCGTCCCAGGCCAGCAGCAAGACGGAAAATTCGGGCGGGGTTATGGGCACAGCGGGACGGGAAATTCAATCTGCCGAAGCCTGGGGGTGGTGCTTGGCCGTGAATTAACTCCCAATGCTACGGCAGCGGGGCCGCATTTGCCGAAAAAACTCGTTTGACCGATTCAGAAAAAAGTAACTTGCGTACTTCCCGCTCACCGCACCGGCCCGGCCGGTCTTTTTTTGCCCGGTTTTATTCCGGATTTTGCCTTCTGCTTAGAATTAGTTTATGGATACCTCGATTCAGGAAAATAACTACATGGTGAACGACCTGGCGGCCAAAAGCCACCAGGAACATTATCCCGGCCAAGTCATTCGCGTCGACGAGCTCGACGGCCACCGCTTCCTCTTCAACTGCCAGAACGGCGTGCGGCTCATGTTGCACGTCCTGAGTGATAAAATCCTGCGCTTCCGCTACCTCACCGACGGCCCATTTTCGCCCGATTTCTCCTACGCCGTGCCGGCCGATGCGACCACCCGTATGGCCCCGGCCCTGGTGGAGTTCCGCGAAAAGCCCGACCACTACCGCCTCACCACGGCCCGCCTCATCTGCATTATTCAGAAGGAAAACCTGAAGGTGCGCGTGCTCGACCGCTCCGGCACCATCCTTTCCGATGACGAAAAAGGCTTCCACTGGGAGTACGACTACGACACCGGCAACGACATCGTGAAAATGAGCAAGCAGGTGCCCGCCGGCGTGCACTACTACGGCCTCGGCGACAAGCCCGACAACATGAACCTGCGCGGCAAGCGCTTCACCAACTGGGGCTCCGATACCTACGGCTACGTGAAAGGCTCCGACCCGCTCTACAAGAACATCCCGTTCTACCACGTGCTGCATCAGAAAATAGCGCACGGCATTTTCTTCGACAACACCTTCCGGGCCAGCTTCGACTTCGCGGCCGAGCGCGCCGACGTGACCAGCTTCTGGGCCCAGGGCGGCGAGCTGAACTACTACTTCATCTACGGCCCTACCCTGATGGAGGTGACCCAGGAGTACACCCTGCTCACCTGCCCACCCGAGCTGCCGCCCCTCTGGACGCTGGGCTACCACCAGTGCAAGTGGAGCTATTACCCCGAGGCCAACGTGAAGGAAATCACGAGCGGTCTGCGCGACCGCAAGATTCCCTGCGACGCGCTTTACCTCGACATCGACTATATGGAAGGCTACCGCTGCTTCACCTGGAGCAAGGCGCACTTCCCCGAGCCCAAGCGCATGGTGCAGGAGCTGGCCGCCGACGGCTTCAAAACCATTGTCATCATCGACCCCGGCATCAAGATTGACCCCGAGTATTCGGTGTACAAGGAGGGCGTGGCCAACGACTACTTCTGCCGCCGCGCCGATGGCCCGCTGATGAAGGGCTCCGTCTGGCCCGGCCTCTGCAATTTCCCCGACTTCACCGCGCCCCGCGTGCGCGAGTGGTGGGCCGGCCTGTTCAAAGAACTCATCCAGGACATCGGGGTGAAGGGCGTGTGGAACGACATGAACGAGCCGGCGGTGTTCGAGAAGGGCACCTTCCCGCCCGATGTGCGCTTCGAGTACGACGGCCACTGGGCCTCGCACCAGAAGGCGCACAACATCTACGGCATGCAGATGGCCCGCGCCACCAACGACGGCGTGAAGAAGTTCAGCTACCCCAACCGGCCCTTCACCATTACGCGCAGCACCTACAGCGGCGGCCAGCGCTACTCCTCGGGCTGGACCGGCGACAACATCGCCAGCTGGGAGCACCTCTGGCTGGCCAACATCCAGTGCCAGCGCCTGAGCATCTCGGGCTTCAGCTTCATCGGCTCCGACATCGGCGGCTTCGTGGACACGCCCACCGGTGAGCTCTACGCCCGCTGGATTGCCCTGGGGGCCTTCCACCCGTTCTTCCGCACCCACTCCTCCGGCGACCACGGCGACCAGGAGCCTTGGAGCTTCGGCGACACCGTGACCGACCTGGCCCGCCACTTCATCGAGCTGCGCTACCGCCTGCTGCCCTACATGTACACCGCCTTCTGGCAGTACGTCACCAAGGGCACGCCCATGCTGCGCCCGCTCACCTTCCTCGACCAGAACGACACCGAAACCTACCTGCGCATGGCCGAATTCGGCCTCGGCGATAACCTGCTGGTGTGCCCCATCACCCAGCCCGGCGCCGATGGCCGCTGGATGTATCTGCCCCGCGGCGACTGGTTCTACTACTGGACCGACACGCCCCAGGCCGGCGGCAGCGAAGTATGGGCCGCCGCCGACCTCACCCGCATTCCGCTCTTCATCAAGGCCGGCGCGGTGGTGCCCATGCAGCCGGTGATGCAGTACGTGGGCGAAACCCCCGTCACCGAGCTCACCCTGCACGTGTACTACAAAAACGGCACCGCCGAGAGCGTCCTCTACGACGACGGCGGCGAAGGCTACGCCTACCTCGAAGGCCACAAAACCGTGCGCCGCTTCACCGTCACCGGCTCCACCACCGACCTCGTCCTCACCCAGGCCATCGAAGGCGACTACGCGCCCAGCTACGCCACCTACCGCGTGGTGCTGCACGGCGTGGCCGGCGCCATCGCCGTCACCGCCGACGGCCAGCCCGCCCCCGTCACCGACGCCACCCTAGAAACTGGGTTGACGCTGCCCAGCCTCGTAGTGTCCGTTAGCTTCGGCGAAGTGCGCGTGAACGTGGTACCGAGTGCGGTGGGAAAGGAGGAAGGGGCACCGGCTACTCCAGCCGCTTAAGTTTCTTAAGATGCTAAATGGAACAGGCGTTTTTTGCAACGCCTGTTCCATTTCAACAACAATAAAAATAAAGACTACCGTTTGGCTGAATTACAAACCTGAAATGGCATTGACAGCGAGATGAATACTTCCCTTGCTCGCTCCCTTCACCTAACCTTGGCCGTTATGGTGCTGGTCGTAACGTTGCTCTCTTGGTGGGGAAAGGTACTGTATACTACTGCTGACCATTCAGAACCCCGCGAAGACCTCCTCTTTGGCTTGCTATTTTCCATGACCGTTTTTAGTCTTCTTCCTGCGTTCGCGCTGCTAGGCACTACCCTTTATGCAGCTGTCGTGCGCCGAAGAGTAGGAGAAGCTGTTGCGGGCATTGGCGCATTGGCCCTTATGTACATAATGGCTAGAAGCGGTATGAACATGATGGAATTTTATGATTAATGTATGTCGAACGCTTCCACCTGACATGCGTTGCAGACTAGCTATCCAAAAACCAAAACAGGGTATCCCGTGGGGTGCCCTGTTTTGTTCCCGCCCACCCGGCCGCTCCGCTTGGGGCGGACCTGGGGTGAGCGTGTCCGCCACCACGTAATCGGCGGGCTGGCAAGCGTCGGCGGTGGCATACGTGACCTTGCCGATGCCGCACAGGGTGTTTAGGGCTAGCGAGGCGTTGGCTACTGAAGGAAGGTTTTGGTCAGGGGCAGTATATTCCGCCATTCATCCTTCCTCCCGTTATGAAAAGTGTATCCGCTTGCCTGCTTGGCGTGGCGCTGCTGAGTCTCTGCTGGACCGCTCAGGCGCAAACCACCCCCGCCACCCAACCCAAAACCCCGCCGGTAAAACCGATGCCGCGCCCCAAAAGCGCAGCCGCCCCCAAGGGCAAGGCCTATGGCGCGCCGCTCATCAAGGACACGGCCGCCTTCCGGCGCTCCGGCCGCCCGGCCGATGGCCCCAACCGTCTCCGGCCTAAATAAGCTGACTGGTGCCCGTCAGCTTCGGCAAGATGCGCGTGAACGTGGTATCGGCGGGGGCTCCGGCCGCTTAAGTTTCTTACTTGTTCCTTTCAGACACTATGATGAACGCACTTATTGCCTTGGCCGTCTTGTGGAGCGCTGCCTTTTTCGGGCCCACTAAAAAAGAGCCTTCATCGACGCTTGTTGTTTCTTATGGTGCCATTGGATGTACGTGTGCCCAATGGGCTATTAATACAAGGTTGCCCTTGGAATACCCGGAATATATCTATTTGGAAAGAGCCAAGGCGACTCTTCCAGAGGCTGATGACTTGTGGGACGGGAATAATATTCCCCTACAGCTTCGGGTGAAGGGATATTTCAAGCCGGGGAAAGGTGTCCCGGCGAGATTCGCGAGATACCTGAAAGGTCGCCCCGACCCAGCGAGAATATTTTGCTATACCTCCTTCACTGTGCTAAAAAATGGCCATCGAACCCACTAAATCGTGAAAAAAGGAGCGACATGATTCAACAACAGAGGCTTTGGCTAACTCCAAAACCACAACAGGGCACCCCGTGGGGTGCCCTGTTTCGTTCCCGCCCACCCGGCCGCTACGCCTGGGGCGGCATCGTATCGGTGGGCGGGGCGGGCGTGTCGTCCACCACGTAGTCGGCGTATTTGCGGGCGTCGGTAGTGGCGTAGAGGGCCTTGCCGATGGCGCAGAGGTCAATCAGCTCCTCGTAGAGGGCGTTGCCGGCCACGATGCGGACATCGGCGGCGCGGCCCCGGGCGGTTTCAGCGTCCTGCTGCTTGCCCAGTAGCTCCAGAAACTCGGCGGCGGAGGCAGCCAGCGTGTCGAGCATATCGGCGGTGAGGCCCTTGGCGGCGTACTCGGCCAAGTGGGCGCGGCCCACCCGCACCACCCGCAGCAGGCCCACATACAGCTCGGCCTCGGGGCCATTGCTGAGGCCGCCGCTGCCAAACATCTTGTAGCTGGCCGAGCGCGCATCGTGCACCGTGCCCACAATGCCCATCAGGGCTTGCAGCTCCGTGATGGCGCGGGCCTGCACCTTTTCCTTGGCTAGGGTGGCCTCTTGCTTGGCTCCGTCCAGTTCGATGTCGGTGGGCAGGACTTCAAATTCCGCGCGCAGCTTTTCGAAAGCTTTGAGGCGCGCGGCATCCACGCCGCGCGGGGCCAGTTCGGCGGCATCGCGTTGGAGGAAGTTGTGTTTGTCGAAACTGACCTTAATCAGCTCGCTTTGGGGCATGTGGAACAGGGCCACGGGTTGCGTTTGGCGCATCGGTAAAAACGGAAAAGGGGTTATGGGATAGACAATTCCCCCCAACCGCAGCCGGAGGCGAATCGAAAGTAGTAGAATATTCGGTGCCCCCCGCCAAACGCCCCGCCGGCCCGGCCAAATGCCCCGCGTATCCCGCCAAAGCCCCCGCTGCCCCGGCCAAACGCTTCCCGATAGCCGCCAAACACTCAGCGGCCCCCACCCAACGCCCGGCGCATCCCTACAAACGGTCAGCGGGGCACTACGAACGGTCAGCGTAAGCTCTTTCCGGGCGTTCGGCCCCGCTAGCGCGGCGTTCGGTGGCATGCGCTGGTGCGGGCCTCAGGACCGGGGCACGGGCGGGGCGAAAACCCGCCCGCGCCGGCCCGGCAAGGTGGGGAGCGTAATTCTACCCATTAGCAAAAAAGGGTAATTCTACGCTTCCCGCCAGGGCCGGCCCGGTGGCTCCTTTGCACTGGCAAACGGCGGAGCAAGGACTGAAATACCGGGATTCAGTTTTCGCTGCACGGGTGCCTAGCTCCCATTTTCTAATCCTTATTAACTCATTTCTAACCCAATGAACTCAGACCAGCAAACCCAGACACAGCCCGCCGTAGATGCCGCCACCCTCGTGCGGGACTTCAAACAGCAATACGAAGGCAAGCTGCCCGCCGAGCAGCTGCAGTCGGCCACCGATGCGCTCATGGCCACGGCCAATGCCACCGGCTACGCGGCCAATGGCAACATTGCCAGCATGGTATTCTACGTCAAGGTGCAGGTGAACGTGACCGGTGTCGGCGGCAAAAGCTTCAACAGCAATGGCGGCGGCGTCTTCACGCCGGGGGGCGGCGCTTATTTCGGCACCGTTTACACCGACGATATCAACCGGCTGTATCGAGATACGGTGAGCTTCCAGGTGACGGCCACGAACGTGTACGTGAGCGTAGTTTTCTTCGACGGCAACAGCAAGACGCTGGGCACCTTCCAGGCCGGCGCGGTTTCGACGGTCACGGGCGTCGGCGGCGGTTCGGGCCACTGGGCCTAAGCTGTGCTGGCACCTGCGTACCCCTGCTTGCAAAGCCCGGCCGTGCTGGCCGGGCTTTTTGCGTGCTGGCGCGGGGGGACCTGGTGGGAGATGCCCCGCTGACCTACGGCACCAGCAGCGCGTAGGCCAGGTAGCACAGCGCCCCGCCCACCACAGCCACCAGCAGGCCGCGCACCCGCTTGTTCTTCAGGAAAAACAGCATCACCAGGCCGCTGAGCGACACCAGGGTGAGGAAACCGGCCGAGAGGTCGATGACCCAGCTCCAGCCCGGGCCGCTGTCGCGGCCCTTGTGCAGGTCGTTGAGCACGGCCACCAGGCCCTGCCGCAGCTCGGTGAGCTCGAAGGTGCCATCCTGGCGGTTGATGAAGGCGTCGGCGCTGTAGCCCGGGCCTTTGAAGGAGACGGAGCACTGGTCGTCTTGTATCTCGAAGTCGCTCACGGCCCCGCGCAGGGCGTATTGGCTGCGCAGCCGCTCCACAATGGCCAGCTTGTTGATGCGGGCGGTATCGGGCACGTTCACCCAGGCGACGGGCAAGGTGCCGGTGCGCTTGGTTTCCCTCGGCTGCCCGTCGAACCAGTCGGCGTGGTTCAGGGTGAGGCCGGTGACGGCGAAGAACAGCACCACCAAGAAGCTCAGCATCGAAAGGTACACGTGCAGCCAGCGCGACCACGAGGCCGTGCGCTTCTTTAGCTCCGACGACTTGGGCTTGCCGGCCGGGCTGCGGGTGGCGCGGCCCCCGCCGGTGGCAGTGGGCACGAAGGGCTTGGGGGCGTACCCGGTAGGGCTATTGGCCATCGGTTTTCTTGCGGTAGTCCACGGCGGCCGAGGCAACTTCGGCATTGGCGGGCAGGTCGAAATGCTGGGGCTTTTTGGTTTCGATGGCCTGCTTCATGAGTTGATGGGTGCCGTGCTCGCGGGCCACTTCCACCATCAGGGTGTAGCTGCCCTGGGGCACGGGGTTGCCCTGGTCGTCCTTGCCGTCCCACTTCAGCGTGTACTTGCCCGCCGGGCGGGTGGCGCTGGTGGTGGAGCTGATGCTGTTGTTGCCGGCCGCGAACTGCTCGTAGTACGTGGCGTACCAGTAGCGCATGTCGTCGAGGTACTTGGGTTTGTTGTACCACAGGGCAATCTGGCGCACGGGCTTCTTCTTGCTGTCCACCACCCACACGGCCACGAAGGGCCGATGCACGCGCCCGCCGCCTTCCGGCGTGGCCAGCTCCAGGCTGAGCGCCACTTCGTAGTTCGGGTCCCAGGGCTTGTCTTTGGTGGGGATGGCCGGCGCTTTGGTCGTCAGGGCCGGGGCGGCGGGGCGCTCCAGTTTCGGCCAGCCAGCGCTTTCCAGCCGCTGGCCGTCGGCGGTGAGGAGCATAAACTCGGCCCCCGGCACAGCGGCCACCAGGGCCTGGCCCTCGGCGGGTGGCAGCACGTTGAGGGCGGTGGCCAGCGCGCCGGCATCGGTCGCCTTATCGGCCACCACCGTGGCGCTGATAACCTCGCTGGCCGGCCGGCCCGTGCGCGGGTCGATGATGTGCGAGTACCAGCGGCCGGCTATGGTTTCGCCGCGGCGGTAGTCGCCGCTGGTGGCAATGGTTTTGTCGCTTACCTGCAATTGCGCCACCGGGAGGTCGTTTTCGGCATCGGCCCGGGGGTTGCTCACGTTGATTTGCTCGCTGTGCTCGCCCCGCACCAGGATGTCGCCGCCAATATTCAGCACCACGCCGCGCACGCCGGGCGTGGCCAAAGCCACCCCGGCGGCCTTGTTCAGGATATAGCTTTTGGCGAAGGAATTCAGCACCAGCGGCGCGGTGCTGAGGCGCTGGGCGGTGTGGTTTTCAGCATTCAGCGCATAATGCTGCTGGTGCACAGCGGCTACGGCGGCGGCAATTTCCGCCTCCGAGGGCTGGCGGTTTTGCTTCGCAGCTTCGCGCCAGAGCTGGCTCACGGTTTCGGCCGAAGCATCGAGGGCGCCGTCGCTCTTCACCCGCCACTGTTCGAACAAGTCCAGCACCTCATACAGCTCCGGCGACACGGCCACCGGCTTTTGCCCCGCCCGCAGCCAGCGACTGAATTCGCTGCCGGCATCGTAGCCGCTGAGGATTTTGTTGAGCCGGTCGACTTCGCGCAGGGCGGCGGTTTCGGCCTGGGCGGCGGGCTGGGCCGCGTCGGCGGCCACTTTCATTTCGAAAGAGGTACCCAGCACGTTTTCGTAGTCGGACACGTAGAGCTGGCTGGCCGGGTGCGGCAGAAAGGCGAGGCTGCTAAGGGTGGCCAGCAGCAGCGAAAGGCCGGCTATGCGGCGTTGAAATACATTCATTATCGGGGGAATTTATTCGACCTGAAAGGATGCCAGCGGCAGGCGCTGCCAACTAATGCCGAGGCCGACGGCTCTGCAAAAGAAAGACCAGGCAGGTTGTCGGGCTACCGCCCCGGCCCGCCGCGTTACTTTGTGTTGACCAAGCGCCGTTATTCGTAGCCTAACTTGCTGTTTCATGCCCGGTACTACTATCCAAGCCGTCAGTATCTACAAGCTGCTGGTGCCGCTGCGCGAGCCGTTCGTCATCTCCCTCGGACCGCTGCTGGCGGTGGAAAATATCGTGGTGGTGCTGCGCACCGCCGGTGGCCACGTCGGCTACGGCGAGTGCAGCCCCTTCCTCACCATCAGCGGGGAGAGCGTGGACACTGGCTTCATCGTGGGCCAGTATTTCGCCCCGGCCCTGAAAGGCCGCGACGCGCTGGACCTGGCCGGCAACTTGGCTGAGCTGGACCGCATCATCTACGGCAATAGCAGCATCAAAAGCGCCTTCGACATTGCCCTGCACGACATCGCCGCCCAGCACGCCGGCCTGCCGCTGTACGAGTTTCTGGGCGGGAAAAACGACAAAGTGCTGACGACGGACATGACCGTGAGCCTCGGCCCGGCCGAGAAAATGCGGGCCGATGCCGAGCAGTTTCAGCGCGAAGGCTTCCCGGCCATCAAGGTGAAATTGGGCGGAAGTTTGGCGGAAGACGTGGCCCGTATCCGCGCCATTCGCGCGGGCATCGGCCCCACCCACCCGCTGCGCGTGGATGCCAACCAGGGCTGGGGCACGGCCGATAACGCCATTGCCGTGCTGCAGGCGCTGGGCGAATTCAACATCGAGCACTGCGAGGAGCCCATCCTGCGCCAGCACTTCATGGAGCTGAGCCGGGTGCGGGCCGCCTCGCCCATCCCCATCATGGCCGACGAAAGCTGCGGCGACGAGCACGACGCGGCCCGCCTCATCCAGCTGCAAGCCTGCCAGATGCTCAATATCAAGCTGGGCAAGTCTTCCGGCTTTCATCGCGCCCAAAAGATTGCGAAGCTGGGCCAGGCCGCTGGCCTCACGCTGCAAGTGGGCGGCTTCCTCGAATCGCGCCTTGGCATGACGGCCGCCGCTCACCTCGCCCTGAGCAACCCCGCCATTCACCACTGCGATTTCGACACCCCGCTCATGTTTACGGAGGACCCCGTGGTGGGCGGGTTCCGCTACCGGCCGGGCGGCGTGATTGAGATGCCCACCGGCCCCGGCCTGGGCGCGACGATTGACGAGAGTTGGCTTCGAAAAGCGCCTCAAGTCCATTTCTGATGCGAAGAAACGTGTTTTCCTGGGCGCTGCTGGTTGCGCTGGCTGGGCTGAGCCGGCCCGCCGAGGCTCAGTTTGGCCCCAATGCCCTGCGCCAGGTCCTGCGCCACGATACCGTGGGCCTGGCCCGCGTGCTGGCCCGGCCGGACTACTACCGCCTGCAAATCATCTATACCCGCATCCGGCGCGACGCGGCGGGGCAGCCGCATTTTCGCACCTATCGCTACCACGTGCGGCCCCGCGAATACTTCTACCCAGCCAGCACCGTGAAGCTGGCTGGCGTGGCCCTGGCCCTGCAGAAGCTGCGCGCCCTGAGCGCCACACACCCCGGCCTGAGCCCCGACGTGCCCATGCTGACGGACTCCGCCTTCGCGGGCCAGACGCGGGTGCGGCGCGACACCAGCGCGGCCGGCGGCCGGCCTACCGTGGGCAACTACGTGCGCAAAATATTGTTGGTGAGCGATAACGACGCCTTCAATCGGCTGTATGAGTTCGTTGGCCCCGAGGAGCTGAACCGCGAGCTGGCCCGCTTGGGCCTGCACCACACCCGCCTCGTGAACCGGCTGGCCATCGGCGACCAGGAGCCCGGCAGCCGCCACACCAACCCCGTGCGCTTCTTTGCTGATACGGCCGCCACGCAGCTGCTCTATGCCCAGCCGGCCGGCTACTATGCCGGGCCGTGGCCCCGGCTGGGGCTGCGCGGTGAAGCCATCGGCCAGGCCTATATCAAAGGCGACCAGAAAATTGCCGGCCCGCTGGATTTCAGCCAGAAAAATGCCTTCGCGCTGCCCGACCAGCAGCGGCTGCTCCGCACCGTTTTATTTCCCGAAACTGTGCCCGCTGCCCGCCGACTGCACCTCGCGCCCGATGATTACGCCCGGTTGCGCGCAGCCATGGCGCAGCTGCCGCGCGAAAGCATCCACCCGCGCTACGCCCCGGCTCAATTCCCGGATACCTACGTGAAGTACCTGCTGGGCGGGGGCGGCCAAGCGGCGCTGCCGCCCGGCGTGCGGGTGTTCAATAAAATCGGCCAGTCCTACGGCTTTCTCATCGACAACGCCTACGTGCAGGACGAGGCCCACGGCGTCGAATTCCTGCTCAGCGCCGTCGTCTACACCAATGCCGACGGCGTGCTGAACGACGACAAGTACGAGTACGACACCATCGGCTTCCCCTTCCTGCGCGACTTGGGCCGCCGCGTGTACGAAGCCGAATGCCGCCGCGTGCTCGGTTCCAAAAAGCCTCGATAACTCACCTTACGCCAGCTACTTCACTATCAGGCGTACGGCGGTGCCGTTGCCGCGCACCACGTACAGACCAGGGGCTAGGCCCGCCAGCCCCAGCTGCAGCGCGCCGCTGCCGGCCTGAGTAGCCGTGAGCCGCACCCGGCCGGTCAGGTCGAGCACCTGCACCGGCTGGCCGGCGGCAAGGCCCGCCACCGTGACCGTGCCCGCCGTCGGATTGGGCCACACCCGGAGCCGGGCTGCCGTGCCGCTGGTCACGGCCACCGCCCGCACCGGTGACAGGCTTTCGGGGCCGTTGTTGTCCAGCTGGCGGAGGCGGTAGTACACCGTGGGGGCGGGGTAGGAGGCCAGCCCTGCATCATCGAACTGATAGCTCCGGGGCATGCTGCTGCTGCCTTGGCCCGGCACCCAGCCCAGGCGGCGGAATGTCTTGCCATCGGTAGAGACTTCTACGGCAAAGCCGGCGTTGTTTTTCTCCGAAGCCGTGTGCCAGTCCAGATGTGCCGCGGTGCCGCGGGCTTCGGCCGTGAAGGCCGTCAGCTCCACGGGCAGCGTGCCCGTCAGGGTGATGTTAGCATTGTTAACGGCGAAAAATACGTTGTTCAGAGCCTGGATTTTGAAGCGGCCCTTGGTGGTACTCACATCGGGGAGCTGCACGGATTGGGTGCCATCGTTGGGGGTGCTGGCCAGTAGTACGGTGGGGAAAGTCAGGCCCCCATCGGTGGAGAAAAGCAACTGCACGTTGGCGCAATTCACCGGTGCCTGGTCGGTGCCCAGCACACTCCAGGTCAGGGTATAGGAACTGCCGCCCGTGGCCGAGAAGGCGGCGCTGGGGGCCGTCACGGCAAAGGGGCCGGCTGAGGCCACAGCCAGGGTCACGTTGCCCCCTGCCACGCCGCTGTGGTTGTCGCGCGCCGTGAGGCGGAAATTAAGCGTACGGGCCACCTGGGGCAATATTTCGCCCAGCGAAGCGGTGTTGGCCAGCAGCGAAGTCAGGTTCGGAAACGTACGGGACGGGCTGGCCACGGGCGCAAAACTGCGAAACAGCGGCGGGCCGGAGGCATCGGTTGCCGCGCCGGCCAGGCCGCTGGCATTGCCGAGGTCCAGTTCTTCCCAGGAGTAGGTAAGGGCGTCGCCGTTGGGGTCGGTGCCGCTGCCCGTGAGGGTGAAAGGAGTGCCCAGCGGAATGGTGTAGGTGTCGCTGGCGGGCACGCTCACGCTGGGCGGCTGGTTGCCAGTGGCTATAAAGCTGCCGCAGGCCAGGCTGGGCACGATGGCGCTCAGGCTACCGGCGTGGAAGTAGTTGATGCCCGGCCCTACGTTGTCGGGGGCGCAGCGCGAGTCGTACGACATGATGGTGTTGCCCGCGCCCGGCTCAAAGGCCAGGGTGGGGCTGCGGTTGCCGCCGCCACAATTGCCTTGGTCGCCATTGAACGTATGTTCCGAGCCAAGCTGGTGGCCTATTTCGTGTGTCGCCACCGTGGCCATCAGCGCCGCCGTGCTGCCCGTGGAAGCCCCGCTGGCCTTGTATGGGTCATAACACGTCACATCCATGTAGGCAATGCCCGAGTAGCCGCCGGCGAGGTAGCCCAGCACATGCCCCAGGTCGTAGCTGCCCGAGCCGATGGCGTTGTCCACCACGGCCTGGTTGCCGTTTGCCAACCCCACCACGTCGCTGTTGTCATAGGGGTCAGTAGCGGCATCGGTAAAAATCAGCTGGTCGGTGTTGCCTACCAATTGCAGGCGCACGGCCAGGTCGCGCTCATACACCGCGTTCAGCGAATTCACCAGCGTAACCATGCTGGCCAGGGTGGTGGCTACGCTGTTGCCGCCCAGCTGCTGAGTGTACTCGCCGGTGGCGGCCAGGGCCAGGCGCAGCACGCGGAGCTGGCTGCCGTAGGGGGGCGGTGGTACGGGCGGCGTGCCCCCGGTGGGCCGCCGCGCCCGGCCGGGTACTTTCAAGGCCTGGCAGGCAAATTCGGGCAGCGCGTCGGGGTGGCTTTGGTAGCGGTTGGCAGTGCCGGGGTCAGCTTCAATACTGAGGGCGCTGGTGGGGGCTAGCACCTGGGCGTGCAGGCCGGCGGGCGAGGTTTCGAGGCGTACCGAGGCGGTAGGCTCGTCCAGCCCGTGCCCGGCATAAGTCTGAATCTGCGGATAGCGGGCCGCCAGCGCCGGGGCCATCACCGGCACTTGGGTGAGGGCGAAGCGGTGCAGCGTGCCATCGGGGTAAGGCAGTTCGAGGGTTACGGCGGCGGCAGGCTTGGTTTCGAGGGGCGCGCTGGCCAGGCGAGCGGCCAGCTGCGTGGCATCGAGGGTGAACCAGCTGCCGGCCGTTTTCGGTGCGGCATTGCCGTTGCGGGCGGCTGGGGCCGGGGCAGGCTGCCAGAGCGGGGCTGGGGTTTGGGCGCTGCCCACCCGGGCACCCAGCAATAGCGAAGCAACCAGCGCAAACGAAACCTTACCGTATCTGAAATCCATATAAGTCAAGCATAATTGGATATTATGCAATAATTGCGCAGTGCAAAAACCACTATTGCATTTCGCCCCGCCAAATGAGCGGGCAAGGTGGCGCAAAATACAAGTCAGCAGGCGAAGTGATTCTGTGGCTGCACCACAAGGGAGCCTTTTAACCCTCAGTGCTACGCCCAAGACCTGGTATCAGCCAGTGTTTTTCTATGTGCTCATTAATGCAAATTATATATTTTATATATAATATTAATTTGTTGAAAAAAGTCAAATTAGGCCAATGGTGCTAAGCCATGCCTATGCGTACTGCGTTCGGCCGATGCCTTACAAAAACCGCGCTTTCAGGCCCGGAGTCGGCAGCATACAGCTTTCCTGCCGGCCAAACCAGCGGTAGCGGTTGCGGGCCACGAAACGATAAATCGCATCGCGCCAGGCGGCGGGCAGTACCCGGCCCAGCGCCGCCAGCCGCCACCCGCCGCCCAGCCCCTCGGCAATGCGCAGCACGGCGGCCGAATGCGAGTACAGCCGCCCGCCGCTGAGCAGCAGCACCGATTCGGGCTCGGCCGCGACGGCGGCCGGCGCGAGGCCGTGGGCCAGCAGCAAGGCCCGCCCCGCCTCGCTTTGCAGCGCGGCGAAGCGGAAGCGACCTGCCGGGTCGTGGCGAATGACGAACTGCACGAAGCCGTTGCAGAGGTTGCACACGCCGTCGAACAGGATGGTATCGGGAGTTGGGTTGGGCATGAAGTGGAGCGCGGTTAATCTGGGCGGTGGATGAATGGCTAACGCACCACGGAGTGCGGGGTTGGCCCCGGGAAATGGCCAGCGGCCGGCGAATGCGCGGGCATTTATCCGTATTTACCCAATTTGAAATACGGGTTTATTCGCTGGTTACTGGTTTAAGCCGACCCGTATACTTGGCTAAATCATCTCTTTAGCTCCTATGTTCACCAAAACCATTAGCCGTTCATTCGCGGCGCTTATTATGGGCACGGCCCTGCTGGGCGCCTGCCAAAGCAAAAAATCGACCACCGAAACCAGCACGAGTACAGAATCGAGCACGAGCACTGACTCGGCCAGTACGGGCAGCATGGGCACCGGCACCACCAGCGGCACCGCCGATGGCTCGGGCGCGGGCATGAATTCGAATGCGGGCGGGGTAACGGGCGGCACCACGGGCAGCAGCAGCAACTCCAACAGCGGCACCACTACCAACGGCAGCTCATCCGGGGGCGGCTCGACGGCCGGTTCGACGAGCGGCAGCGGGGCGACGGGTGGTGGAACTACCAGTACTACCGGCTCCACCACGGGCAGAGGTACCACCGGCGGACAATAACCAGCAGCTGGGTAGTAAACGTATGTGGTGAACCCCCGGACGGGTTATTTCGCAAGGCGAAAAGGCGGGTCATGCGTGACTGCCTTTTCGCCTTGTTCTTTTTTGGGGCCGGCAATTGCCGGATTTTCGTTTATGGAGAAAGGCTATACTGGTTTCTGGGGCGTGCTGCGCCGGCCGTTCGTGCTCGATTTGCGGGCGCTGGCGCTGCTGCGGATGGCCACGGCCGCCGTGGTATTGCTGGATTTAGCCATTCGCAGCACCGACCTGGAGGCACACTACGCTAACATGGGCGTGCTGCCGCTGGCCGCGCTGCACGACCATGTGTGGTCGGCCTACCAGTTTTCGCTGCACGCGGCCAGTGGGTTGTGGCAGGCGCAGGCAGGGCTGTTTCTGCTGGCGGCGGGGCTGGCGGGGGCGCTGCTGCTGGGCTACCACACGCGGCTGGCCACGGTGGCTTCGTGGGTGCTGCTGGTATCGGTACAAAACCGCAACCCGCTCATCGGGCAGGGGGGCGATGACTTGCTGCGAATGCTGCTGTTCTGGGGCATGTTCCTGCCCTGGGGCCGGGTGTGGAGCTGGGATGCCCGCAACCGGCCGGCTCCGGCGCGGCTCGACTACTTCAGCGCGGCCACGGTGGCCTACATCGTGCAAATCGCGCTGCTCTACTGGTGCACGGCCCTGCTCAAAAACGGCCCCGAATGGACTACCACCGGCACCGCGCTCTACTACGCTCTCAGCCTCGACCAGCTGCTGCTGCCCGGCGGGCGGCTGCTCTACCCGCACCCCGACCTGCTGCGCGCCCTCACCTTCGCCACCTATTATACGGAGCTGCTGCTGCCGTTTGCGCTGTTTTTGCCGGTGGGGGTGAAGTGGTGGCGCATGCTGGTGGTGGGGGTACTGTTCGGCTTTCACCTCGGTATCAGCGTCACGCTGTACGTGGGCTTGTTTTTTATCATAAACATGGCTTCGCTGCTGGGGCTGCTGCCGCCGGGAGTGCTGGACTGGCTCACGGCCCGAGTGGCGCCGCACGCGGCGCGGGCCGCCGGCTGGCGCCCGCGTCTGCCGGCCTGGCCGCTGCCGTGGCGCCTGCGCCTGGAGCGCACCCGCGAGCCCTCGGCCGGTAGCCGGCGGCTGGCGCGGCGCGTGCGTGAAACCTTCGTGGCGGTGACGCTGGCCTACGTGTGCTGGTGGAACCTCGACGACGTGGCCGTGCTGCGCCCCACCGGCAGCCTGATGGCCGCCCCGGCGCGCTGGTTCGGGCTGCTCTTTCGGGTCGACCAGCACTGGGGCATGTTTGCGCCCGTGGTGTTCAAGGATGACGGGTGGTACATCTTCGACGCCACCACCGCCGATGACCGCCACCTCGACCTGAACCGGGCCGGTGCGCCCATCGTCCACACCAAGCCGGCTGCGGTGGTGTCGTTGTTCAAAAACGACCGGTGGCGCAAATACTCCGAAAATTACCTCTTCGTGAGCAATGCCTGGATGCGGCCCTACTACTGCAACTACCTGTTGCGCATCTGGCACGAGAACCCGGCGCACGTGCCGCTTAAGCACCTTTCCATTGTGTACATGAAGGAGGTTTCGCTGCCTGATTATAAAGTGGCAAAGCCGGTGCGTGAGATACTATGCGAGTGCGAACCGGAGCTGCCGCTTGCGCAAAATGACTCCAAAGTACTTGGTGAATAAGTATTTATCCGGATAAAAATCCGAATAAATCGCGTTGCCAACTCCCGTATAGAAGAAGGCCTCCGGCAATTCTCATTCTTTCACTTTTCCTTACCCCTATGAAAAGCAAATGGATTTCGGTACTGACCGGCGCGCTGCTGTGCTCGTCGCTTAGCTTATTCAGTGCCTGCACCACGTCAGAAAATGCCGGCACCACTTCGGGTACGACCTCTGGTACGACTTCAGGTTCAACCTCAGGGACTACCACAACGGACGGGACCACCTCCGGCACAACCACCGGCACCACAACCACGGGCACGACTACTACTGGAACAACAACCAGCGGCACCACGACCAGCGGTACTACGTCGGGTACCACTACCACCGGTACAACCAGTGGGACCACATCGGGTACCACCACCGGCACAACTACCTGATTATCTCTTGGATTTGCCTGTGAAAAAGCCGTATTCGGGAGGGATACGGCTTTTGGCATTTGAAGAAGCCGCGTTTCAGGCCCACTGCTTCAGGTACTGAAACACTTCCGGATGCGTGAGCAGGCCGCCGTGGTGCTGCTGGCTGAATACGGCCGTGCGCACGCTGGCCCCGGCGGGCAGGGCGGCCTCATCGCCGAAGGTGGCGTGGCCCCGGGCGCTGCTGTGGCTCACCAGCCCATCGCCAAAATACTCGCGCAGGGCCGAGGGCCGCGTAGCCCGCAGCCACGAGCCCATCAGAATGTGATACTGCACGCCGGGCAGTGGCGGTACGGGGGTGCGCGGCGGGGTGAAGTCGTTGGCGTGGGCATCCTGCCAATCTTCATCAACCAGAATGGAATAGCGCAAATCCTTGATGCCGTTGCTGCGCTGGTTGAGGGCCTTGCTCAGAAAGCGCGTGGGAAACAGGTTGATGCGCTCCAGCAGCCGGGCTGTGAAGTGTGAATTCTGTTCCAGCCACGAGCCGTCGTTGGGCGTGCCGATGAGGAAAATGGAGCGCAGGTGCGCCAGCCAGGGAGTTGGTTCAGTTAAGAGTTGAGAGTTAGGAGTTAAGAGTTGATTTTGGCCAGGAGCAACTGCTGTGTCCTCCGTCTCAACTCTTAACTCTTCACTCTTAACTTCTAACTGACCGTAATACCCGGCCGAGCGAATGATGAGCCCGCCCATGCTGTGGCCCACCAGCACGAGCTCGCCAATGGCGTCGGGGTAGGTTTCGACCAGCTCGGTGAGGAGGCGGTTGAGCTCGCGGCCGTTTTCGGAGAGGTGCAGGCCGGAGTTGAAGCGCAGGTAGAGGGCGCGGCTGCGGGTTTCCTCGGCCAGGCGCGGGCCGTAGCGCCGGCTGCCGGGCGCGTCCTGAAAGCCGGTTTGCCAGATGAGCTCGTCGCCCATCAGGCCGTGCACGTACACCACGGTTTTCTGGTGCGGCTCGGTGAGGCGCAGGTCGGCTACGGCCACATCCTGCCCGCCGCGCCGGAAACTCATCCGAATGGCGCGCGGGTCGAAGCGGGCCGCCAGCTGGTCGCCAAGGGCGCCGTTGAGCACGGGCAGGAAAAAATGCTGATGCGCCTGGCCGGCCCGCACCACGTAGCTGGCCCCGCGCACGGGCAGCAGGGCGGCGCGCCCCACGGCCCCCAGGGCGCGGCGGAAGCGGGAGGGCGGCTTGGGGTCGAAATCGGACATGGACAGCGGAAAACGTGCAGGATTACCCGAAAGTAGGGCCGCCGCCGGTATTGCGTTGGCCTTCCGCCCGAAATCAACGTACTTTGCACCACCAATCCCAAGTACTACTTCATGAAGCTTTCCACTCGTCCCGTCCTGGCCCTGTTGCTGGGCACCGCCCTGGCGGCCTCGCTCTCGTCCTGCGATTACCGCTGGAGCCCCGGCCAAAACCCGCAATTCAAACACGGTTTCACCAACGCCCCCGGCTGGCACAAATCGGACGTGGACCGCGACAGCATCAACAACCAGCAGCGCGTACCGCCCGCCACGGGCACCGGCTCGGCCGCAGCCCTCAAAAAAGGCACCGTGAAAGAGCAAATGAATTCGGCTCCGGCTGGCGCCAGCGCTACCTCGACCCAAACCGCCAGCGGCCAGCTGGCCCCGGCCGACCAGGCGCCGGCGAAAAAATAGCCTTCAAAAGCATTTATGCTAAAAAGCCCGCTGTCAATGCGACAGCGGGCTTTTTGCGTTCGGCCTAAGCGCCACCGTAGTCTGCGGGTAAGCACCACGGTGGGAAAAAAGGGCCAACCTTGGGCCCGGTGCCGGCCGTAGTATCGGGGCCACGCCGGCTGGCCGGCACCGGTTTTCCACTCTTTTTGTCCCTTATCGCTATGCTTTCCAACGATGCCACGCGGGCCAGCACGCCCGCTTTCACTGCCGTAGTGCCCGGCCTGAGTGTGCTGCGCGATGTCTTTGTAAACCTCTACTACGCCTTCCCGCAAGATGAGCCACAGGGTGCCTGGGTGCTCATTGATGCGGGCCTGCCCGGCTCGGCCGACAAGATTAAAAAGCATGCCGAAGACCTCTTTGGGGCCGATACGCCACCCGCGGCCATCATCCTCACCCACGGCCACTTCGACCACGTGGGCGGCCTGCACGGCCTGCTCGATGCCTGGCCCGACGTGCCCGTGTACGCCCATCCGCTGGAGTTGCCCTACCTCACCGGCCGCTCCAGCTACCCCGCGCCCGACCCCACCGTGGGCGGCGGCATGATGGCTTACCTGTCGTTCACCTACCCCAAGCACCCGTATAATTTTGGGGAGCGGGTGCAGACGCTGCCCGCCGATGGCAGTGTGCCCGGTCTGCCCGGCTGGCGCTGGGTGCACACGCCGGGGCACACGTTCGGGCACGTGTCCTTTTTTCGGGAGCACGACAAAATGCTGGTGGCCGGCGACGCCTTCACCACGGTATTTGCCGAATCCGGCCTCAATACGTTTACGCAAAAGCAGGAAGTACACGGCCCGCCGGCCTACTTCACACCCGATTGGGACGCGGCCCGCGACTCCGTCGAACTGCTGTCACGGATGGAGCCCGAGGTCGCAGCCACCGGCCACGGCATTCCGATGCACGGCGAAACCCTGCGCAATCAGCTGGCTGATTTCGCTGCCCGGTTTGATGCCGTGGCCCGGCCCAAAACCGGCCGCTACGTCCAGCAGCCCGCCACGGCCGATGGCGGCGGCGTTACCTCCGTGCCTCCGCCCGTCATCAAGCCGTGGTTGAAAGTGGCCGCCGTAGCGGGACTCGTCCTTGGGGCCTTGGCGCTGGCCTCTACTGGCCGCAAAAGCAGAAAAACCAAAGCCAAATTCAAACCGAAAGGTGCTAAAAACCAGGCAGGTCGCGATGGAGCCGAGTCACCAAATTATACCGACGACGAGTGGTATCCCGATTTCACTAAGAGCAGGATTGAAGGGCAATACCCTTGATTGAACAGGGCTTGCCAACTACAAAAAGGCCATTCCACAACGGTGGAATGGCCTTTTTGTCTGCGGGAACACGTGTTATTCTATTCCGCCACCGGCAGTTGGCCTAGCCGGGCGTAGCCGAAGCGCACGGGCGGCTGCACGGCGTGGTAGCCGTCGAGGCCCGAGATGGTGGCCGTGCCCAGGGCCACGAGGTCGAGGGTGCCGTCGGGGCGCAGCGCTTCGTCGCGCAGGTACACATGTTCCACGCGGCCTACCAGCAGCACCGTGCCGTTGCTGATGTGGTGCTCTTCGAGCAGCCGCAGACCGATGCTGAGGGCGCTTTCGGCCACGTAGGGCGCCGGAAAATCGTCGCGGTATTCGGCCGTGAAGCCACAGGCATCAAACTCCGAAACCGAGTCCGGGAAGTTGGCCGAAGTGTAGTGCGCCTGGGCGGCCAGCGCCTCGGGTACGTGGTTGAGGGTGTAGCAGCCGCTGCTTTTGAGGTTGGCGTAGGTGTGGCGCGGCACGGTGGTGGGCCGCGTCACAATGCCCAGCAAAGCCGGGTCGGAGCCTAAGTGCAACGCCGAGCTGAACACGGCCAGGTTGGTCGCGCCATCGGCCGCGGCCGTGCCCACCAGGTTGGCCGACTTGAAGCCCGGCAAGCCGTTGACAAGATTGAGGCGGTAAATTTTATCGAAGCCGGCGATGTCGGCGGCGGTGAGGTGGCGCATGGTACGCTTCGCTTAATGAAGAAGGAGAAATGAAGAGTGAGCAGTTAAGCCGGCATTCGCATATTTGTTCATTCCTCTAAGCGAAGTGCCCTACCGTTCCAGCCTGAAGCCAGGCTCGCGGGCGGGCGGTGCCGTGCGATTGGCCACGGCCCAGCCGGTGAGGTACATCCACTGCGTCATGCGCGTGAGCTTGGCGTAGTCGATGCGGCTGGGCTCATCGCGGGGCGTGTGGTAGTCCACGTGCAGCAGCGAGGTGTACATAATGGCCGGAATGCCCAGGCGGGCGTAGGGCAGGTGGTCGGAGCGGAAATACCAGCCCTCGGGGTGCGTGGGCTTGTCCCATTCGGTATCGAGCTTGAACCTGGGGCCGGCCTGGTTGGCCGCCAGCGCGGTTTTTACGAGGTCAGAGGAGTTCATATGGGGCGGCGTCGAGCCCAGCAGGGCGGCGCTGTCGGGGGCGTTGCGGCCCATCATTTCGGCGTTCAGCACGGCCACAATGCTGGCTTGCGGCACCGTGGGATGGGCCGAAAAATAGGTCGAGCCAATGAGGCCGCGCTCTTCCGAGCCTTGGTACACAAACAGCGCCGAGCGCCGCCCCGGCTGTTGCTTGAAGGCCCGCATGATGGCCAGCAGGGCTGCGCAGCCGGTGGCGTTATCGTCGGCGCCGTTGTAGATGGAGTCACCGGCCACGGGGGCGCGCACGCCGTCGTGGTCCTGGTGCGTGCTGAAGAGGACGTACTCTTTCTTCAACTGCGCGTCGGTGCCGGGCATCTTGGCCACAATGTTCACCGACGGGTACTGGAAACTCTCCACTTTCAACTCGGTGCTGAACTGCTGGCCGGCCTGCTGTATCCAACTGGCGGCGCTGGCGGGCAGCCATACCACGGGCGGCGTGCTCACCACTTTGGTGCTGACCGCGCCGGGCAGGCTGTAGCGCCCGCGCTCATAAATGTGACTCCAATGGTCATAAAGGGCCTGCGAGGCCGCATCCGACACGAACACCACGGCGACAGCGCCGGCCTTCACCAACTCGCCCGCCTGCCCGGCAAACTTGCCGAACACGTAGCGCCGGTAGCTGATGCCGTCCGTCGGCGCGCCCGCAATCTGCACCGCCACGGCTTTGCCTTTCACGTCGACTTTAGCGAGTTCTGCTGCCGAGCCGGTGCCCACGTACACCAGCGGCGCCGTGATGCTGGCATTGGTAGGAGCCGTCACGGCACCGTCTTCGTTTAATTTAATTTCATGAGTGCCAATGCGTAGCGTACTGCTCTTGCTCAGGCGGGTGCGTTGCAGGTTGAACCACTGGAAGTAGGTGCCATCGTCACCGGCTGGCAGCATGCCGGTGGCCCGAATCTGGTCGGCGAGCCACACGGAAGCTTTCAACTCGTCCAGCGTGCCGCCCTCGCGGCCCCGGAAATGGTCGCCGGCCAGCGCAAACAGGTCGCGCTTGATGTCGCTTTCGCGGATAGCGCTTTCGGCGTTCGTGGATTTAGCAGCGGGCTTTTTCTGGGCCGAAGCAACCAATGGGCCGGCCACGCTAAGCCCCGCCAGTAGCAGCCGCAGGGCGAGGGAAGACGTTTTTTTCATAATTAGTGGCAGGAAGAGAATTGTTTTGCAATGTCGGCAACACAAGTGCCAAAACGACAAAATGTTTGCAGTAGGCCAGGGCGTTTGCCATTACTTAGCATCCGACGCAGCAGGCCTCAGGTACTCATCGAGCCACTCCAGCCACAACCGGTTCCACTCGGCGCTGCGCACGGGGTCGGACGGGACGTGGGCCGAAATCGGGAAGGCTACGAAGCGCACCGGCACCTGCTGGTCTTTCAGCGCGTGGTAGAGCTTGTAGGAGTTGCTGATGGGCACGCGGTAGTCGCCTACGTTGTGCAGAATGAGCGTGGGCGTGCGCCAGCGCGTGGCCCGCGAAATTGGCGACTGTGCCTGGTAGTGCGCCATGTTTTCAGTGCTGAGCCAGGGCGAAGGACCGTAGTGCCCGGCATTGGCGATGTTGTTGTCGCTCAGGTTGTAGCTGTCCAGCAAATCGACCACCGAGGCGGCCGCCACCGCGCAGCGCCAGCGGCGCGACTCGCCCATCAGCCAGGCCGTCATAAAACCACCGTACGAAGCACCCGACAGCGCAATGCGGCTGGTATCGACCCAGCCGCGCTTCTCCAATTCGGCAATGCCGGCCAGCACGTCGCGCCCCGGCCCGTCCCCCGCATCATCCCGAATGGCCCGCTGGAAGGCATAGCCCAGGTTGTCGCTGCCCCGGTAGTTGGGCTGAAACACCACGTAGCCGTGCGCCGCCACTGCCTGCCCCAGCCCATAAAAGGCCACCCGCGAGGCATTCGAAGGGCCGCCGTGCATCATCAGCACCAGCGGGTACTTTTTGGCGGGGTCGAAGCTGGGCGGGTAGGTGAGGATGCCATCGGGGCGCAACTCGTCCGATTGCCATTCCACCGCTTCCATGCGGCCCAGGGCCAGAGCGGCGGTTTCGTGGTTGAAATCGGTGAGGCGGCGTGGGGTAGCGGTGGTCGAGGCCAGGTAATACAACTCAGCCTGGCGGCCAGGCTCGTTGGCCGTGAGGGCCAGGGTATTGCGGCGGCCCACCGCCATTTCTACCCAGTAGCTGCCGTTGGGCGAAACCCCGCCCAGCGGCAGCTTGCGGCTGCGCCCGTTCAATTCCTGCTGCCAGATGGAAACCGTGGGGCCGTCGTTGCCACCCACAAACAGACTCCTACTGTCAAGGGCCCACACGGCGCGTTGCAGGTTGCGGTCGAGCCCGCGGCAGAGGTGGCGCACGGGGCCGCCGGGAACCGGCACCACGTCAAATTCCAGCGACTCGAAATAAGGCGGCTCGCGCGGCGTCTGGTAGCTCAGCCATTTCCCATCGGGCGAGTAAGCAGGCAAGTCGACGCGGTGCGGAGAGCCGGGAAACCCGCGCACCGTGCCAGTGGCCACTTCTAGGGTGTACAAGGAGGTTTCCTGGTCGCCGGTCTGGGCGCTGGGGCGCAGCACGCAGGTCAGCGTGCGGCCGTCGGGGTGCCAGGCGAAGGGGGCCGAAGAGTCATCGGGCAAGCTCAGCGCGCCGCTGGTGAGGCGGCGGGCGGGCTGCCCGTCGGTGGCCGAAACCAGCCATAGGTGGTCGGGCGTGGGCGGCGCGGTTAGTGTCACGCTGCCGTTACCTACTTCAAAGCTGTCGTTGCCCCGCGCAACTTCGGCCGCGTTGGCCGGCGCATCGGCGGCCGAGTAGGCGAGGGCCGTGCCATTGGGATTCCAACTGTAAAGCTGCACATTAGCGATGGCCGTGGTGAGCTGGCGAGCTTCGCCGGAGGCGAGATTCTGCACGAAAAGCTGGGTGTGGGCGTCCTTGCCCGTGCCGGTGCGCGCCAGGAAAGCCACCCGGTCGCCGGTGGGCGACCAGCGCGGCTGCTTCACGGTGGGCCGGTCGGCTACCAGCACGCGCTGCCGGCCGGTGGCCACATCCACCAGCACCACCTCGGCCTCGTGGCGGTTGGCGGTGAGGTTGGGCCGCGACACCACTACCAGAATGCTCTTGCCATCGGGCGAAAGCTGCGGGTCGCTCACGTTCACCAGCCGGCTGATGTCGGCCAGCTCGAAACGCCGCTGGGCATGGCTGAAGCCGGGCTGGAGCAAAAGCAGTGTCAGCAGCCAGAGAAACCGGAGCATTGGTTGCGGTTTGGACCGAAGGCTTTTCATAGCCGTTGTGAAGGGAATAAAAAAGAACGTCATGCAGAGCGCAGCGAAGCATCTTTACCGCAATAGTAAACCTATCGAAGGGATTACTGACTGCGGGCAAGATGCTTCGCTGCGCTCTGCATGACGTTCTATCCTGACCTAACTATCGCCTGCCTACTGCACAGCGTTGCGCGGGTCGGCGTGGGGCTTCATCTCGTAGTCGTGCGGCGGCTGGGCGCCGGCCAGGTTCTGCACGAAATAGTCCCAGCGGCGGCGCATCATGTAGGGCGCATAAGTGCCGTAGCCGTGCTGGGCGTTCGGGAATACCACAAGGTCGTAGCTCTTATTGGCTTTGGTGAGGGCTTCTACCACCAGCCAGGTGTTGTAAGGCGGTACGTTGTTGTCCATCAGGCCGTGGGCTAGCATTAGCTTACCTTTCAGGTTCTTGGCGAAGGCAGCGTTGGCCTGGTTGTCGTAGCTCGTGGTGCCGTCGGCGTTGGTCTTCATCAGGCCGATGTAGCGCTCGGCCCAGTCGTCTTCGTAGTTGCGGTTTTCGTGGTTGCCCGATTCGGAGATGCCCACTTTGAAGAAATCCGGGTAGCGGAACATGGCCGCCGCCGTAGCGTAGCCGCCACCCGAGTGCCCCCAGATGCCGGCCCGGTTCAGGTCGATGTAGGGGTACTTCTGCGCCAGCTGGCGCATGCCGGTCACCTGGTCCGAAAGCGTGTTTTCGGCCATGTTGCCGTAGCAGGCATCGTGGTAGCTCTTGGAACGCAGGGGGTTGCAGCTGCCTTCGATGACTACCACCACGAAGCCCAGCTCGGCCAGGGCCTGGTGGTCGTTCCGCGCCGAGGCAAACGACCAGCTGCCTACGCCGCCGCCCTGCGGCCCGGGGTAGATGTAGTTGATAATCGGGTACTTCTTGTTCGGGTCCAGGTTTGTGGGCGTGAACATCAGGCCATACAGGTCAATCTGGCCGTCCTGGGCTTTCACCGTGATGGGCGTGGGAGCCTTCCAGCCGGTAGCCGTGAGGCGGGAAATGTCGGTTTTCTCCAGTGTCGAAATCAGCTTGCCATCGGTGCCGCGCAGCACCGTCACGCCGGGCTTATCGGGCTGCGAGTACGTGTCGACGAAATAGCGGCCCGAGGGCGAAAGCATGACCTGGTGGTTGCCGGCCTCGGGCGTGAGCAGCGTGAGGTGCTTGCCATCGAGCCCCACGCGGTAGAGGTGCGTAAAGTAGGGGTTGCCCGCCTCGCGGCCGTCGGCCAGGAAGTAAAGCTGGCGCTTCTGGTCGTCTACTTTCAGCAGTTGCGTCACCACAAAATTGCCTTTGGTAATCTGGTTCTTCACCTTGCCGGTGCCGGCGTCATACAAGTAGAGGTGGCCCCAGTTGTCGCGCTCCGAATACCAGATAACCTCCTTGCTCTTGGGCAGGTAGCGCCAGTTGATGGCATTCTGGCCCGACTCGTACTGCGTAGCCACGGTTTCGGAAAACACGTCGCGCACGGCACCGGTCGCGGCATCGGCCACGCGGATTTTTTCCTCCTTGTGGTCGCGCGAAGTCGACACAAATGCCACTTCGCGGCCATCGGGGCTCCAGTCCACATCGTCGAAGGTGCCGCTGCTGGATATATCATCCGAGAGCGAGCCCCGGTGCTGGTCAGGGGCCATCTGGAAGCGCACCACTTTCGGGTTGTTTACTTCGATAACCACGCGCTCGATGGTGGCTACGTCTTTGTCGCCGGGCAGCGGGTATTTCCAGGATTTCAGGGTGGGATGGCCCACGTTGGTGGTTACCAGGTACATGTCGCCCACGTTGCGCTGGTCCTGCCGGAAAGTGGCGATTTTGCGCGAGTCGGGCGACCAGCGCAGCACCGGCTTGTCGCTGGTGGTCCAGCCGGCGTTGTCGGTGGCGTAGCCGTAGTCCTTGGTGCCGTCGGTGGTGAGCTGGGTGGTCTGGTTGGTTTTCGTGTCGCGCACCCACAGGTTGTAGTCCTTGATGTAAGCGGCCAGCTGGCCGTTGGGCGACTCAACCTCGTTCTCCGCGTTGGGGCTCGGCTGGGTCGCGGGCGCGGCATCGGGGCTCAGTTGCCCGCTCGCTACGTCGTACTTCCAGCTTTTGCCGCTCGCGGTAAATGAAATAGCCTTTTCATCGGGCGAAAACTTGAGCGTGCGGAACGGCAGTCGGTTGGCTTCGTAAGATTTGCCGGTGGCCGCGGAAAGCGCAGCGGCCAGCTTGGCCTGGTCGAAAGCGGCGGTGCGGGTTTTGCGGGCCGGGTCCACCAGGATGAACTCGCTGCCCTGCGCCGTGAGCACGCGGTACCAGAACCGGTCGCCCGCGAGCCAGTTGGGCTGGCCGGCGCTGTGGTCCACCAGCGCCTGGGTGTTGTAACTCAGGAAGCGTTCGGCGCGGGCGTAGTCTTCGGCCGTGAGGGCGGGCAACTGCTGGGCCGAAGCTGCGGCTGAAACGAAAAAGGTCGCGGCCGTGAGCAGGGCCGGTACGTACTTGTGCATAGGCTTGGGAAGGGGCGGGCTTAAAGTTGGGATGAATGGGCGCGAAAGGTCGGCAGTTGGCCTCGTTAGGTTGCGTTTATTTCAGGAAATGCTGACAGCAGCGAATGCTGGGCACAAGTACGATAAGTTGGCTACTTGCCCGCCGGGCGTGCGAAACGGCAAAAAGAAAGCCCCAATTACGGGGCTTTCCTGGAATTAGCATTTGCCAACTATGTGGCTATTTACCCCTCGTCGCAGCAGGTTTGGTTTTACCAACCGGCTTTTTGACCGGGGCCGAGGGGCTGGCTTTGGCTCCCGCCAGCGGGAAGTTGCGCTGCTTCATGAGCGCGTCAATTTTCGGGTCGCGACCGCGGAAGGCGCGGTAGCCGGCGGCCGGGTCCACGGTGTTGCCCACGGTGAACACGTTCTTGCGCAGGCGGGCCGCCACGGCCTTGTCATAAGGCCCGCCGGCCTCGGTGAAGGCGCTGAACGCATCGGCCGCCAGCACCACCGACCACAGGTAGGAGTAGTAGCCAGCCGAGTAGCCATCCGAAGAGAAAACGTGCGTAAACTGCGGCGTGCGGTGGCGCATCACCAGCTCCGAAGGCATGCCCAAGCCGGCCAGGGTTTCGCGCTCAAACTTGTCAGGGTCAATCTTCTGCGCGCCGGCCAGGTGCAGCTTCATGTCAATCAGGGCGCTGGCCAGAAACTCGGTAGTAGCAAAGCCTTCGTTGAAGGAGCTGGCCTTGTTGATGCGGTCCACGAGCACCTTCGGGATGGGCTTTCTAGTCTGGTAATGCAGGGCAAAGCGGTTCAGCACCTCGGGCGTGGCCAGCCAGTTTTCGAGCAGCTGCGAGGGGAATTCCACGTAGTCGCGCACCACGCTGGTGCCCGAAAGCGAGGGGTACGTCACGTTGCTCGACAGCCCGTGCAGGGCGTGGCCGAACTCGTGAAACAGCGTCGTGGCGTCGGTCCACGAAATGAGCACCGGCTCGCCGTCCTTGCCCTTCACGAAGTTGGAGTTGTTCGACACGATGGTCGTCACAGGCTTGTCCAGGCGTTCCTGGTTGCGGTAGGCATTCATCCACGCGCCCGAGTTTTTGCCGGGCCGGGCGTAGGGGTCAAAGTACCACAGGCCCACCTGCTTGCCGGTGGTTTTGTCGTTCACTTGCCACACCTTCACATCGGGGTGGTACACGGGCACGTCGGTTACGGGCACAAAGCTGAAATTGAACAGCTCGCCGGCCACCCAAAACATGCCCTCGCGCATCTTATCCAGCTGCAAATACTGCTTCACCTCGTTCTGGTCGAGGTCGTAGCGGGCTTTGCGCACTTTCTCGGCGTAGTAACGGTAGTCCCAGGGCTCGATTTTGAAGTTGGCGGGGGCGCCTTCTTTTTTGGCCAGCGCCAGCATGTCGGCCACTTCCTCGTGCACGCGGGCCACGGCGGGCGTCCACACCTGCTCCATCAGCTGCATGGCGGCTTCCGGGGTTTTGGCCATGGTGTTGTCGAGGCGCAGGTGGGCGTGGGTGGGGTAGCCCAGTAGCTTGGCGCGCTCGGCCCGCAGCTGCAAAATCTGGGTGATGATGGCGTTGTTGTCGTGCGCGCCGCCGTTGTCGCCGCGGTTCGTAAACATGCGCCAAGCCTTCTCGCGCAGCCCGCGCTGGTCCGAGTACGTCAGAAACGGGTCGATGCTGGAGCGGGTGTTGGTGATGACGCCCGCTGCCGCGATTTTGCGGGTGCCGGCCGTGGTTTTGGCCGCGTCGCGCAGCGAGGCCGGCAGCCCGCCCAGGTCCTTATCGGTTTTCAGCACCAGTACCGAGTCGGCTTCATCGGCCAGCACGTTTTGCGAAAAGTTGGTGAATAGCCCCGCCAGCTGCTGGTTGATGGCCGACACGCGGGCCTTGGCCGTGGCGTCCAGCTTCGCGCCGGCTCGCACAAACTGCTTGTAGTCAACTTCCACAAGCCGCTGCTGCTCGGCGGTCAGCTTTTTGTTTGCCGGCGAATTATACACCGCCTCAATGCGCTTAAACAGCGCCGGGTTCTGCGAAATCTGGTCGTAGAACGCGGCCAACTTGGGCGCCATTTCCGTTTCCACGGCGCTGAAGGCTGCATCATTCAGCGTGCTGCTCCAGATGTCGTAGATGGCCGAAACGCGCGTCAGCGTCTGCCCGCTGCGCTCCATGGCCGCAATGGTGTTCTCGAACGTAGGCGCGGCCGGGTTAGTGGCAATGGCGTTGATTTCGGCCAGATTCTCGGCCATCGCGGCCTCCAATGCGAGCTTGAAATCAGCTACCCGTACCTTGTCGAAAGCGGGCACGCCGCCGTGTGGACCTTCCCAAGGGGCCAGCAGGGGTAATACGCCTGCGGTGCGGCCTGCCAATGCGGCGGGAGTGGAAGTTTGAGCCATACCAGGAGTGGGAAGCAGGGTGAAGGCCAGGCCAAGGGTGGCCAGAAAACCGGTCAGCCGCCGGCGGGAATTGAAGTGCGACATCAAAGATGAGATTCGGAGAATACGAAAGATAGGGCAAGGTAGCGCGGACTTTTAGTCCGCGTCCCGCCGCGGAAAAACGACCAACGCCCAACGGCTTATGGGCGCGAACTAAAAGTCCGCCGCTACCTTGCTTTACCGCTGCCGGGCAGCCCAGGCGTCCATTCGGCGCTCTAGCACGGCCAGGGGCATGGAGCCGCCGGCCAGAATTTCGTCGTGGAAAGCCCGCAGGTTGAATTTCTTGCCCAGCTGCTTTTCGTAGCGGCTGCGCAGCTCACGGATTTTGAGTTGGCCGGTTTTGTAGGCCAGGGCCTGGCCGGGCATGGCCAGATAGCGCTCGATTTCGGCCGTGGCGGCCTGCTCCGAAATTGGCTCGTTGGCCATCATGTAGTCGATGGCCTGCTCGCGGCTCATGCCTTTGGCGTGCAGGCCCACGTCCACCACCAGGCGCAGGGCGCGGTGCATCTCATCGCCCAGCGCGCCAATGCGTTGGTAAGGGTCGGTGTAGAGGCCGAGCTCCTTGCCCAGGCTTTCGCAGTACAGCGCCCAGCCCTCACTAAATGCGGGGTAGGAGGCGAAGCGGCGGAACTTGGGCAGGCTGGTGTTTTCCTGCTGCAACGACAACTGGTAGTGATGCCCGGGAATGGCCTCGTGCAGAAACAGCGACTCCATGCCCGAGGTCACGTTGAATTTGGTGGCATCAAGAATCGGCACGTAGAAAATGCCGGGCCGCGCGCCGTCCGGCGTGCCCCGGTTGTACTCGGCCGAAGCCGTGGCGGCGCGGAAGGCCTCCGTCTGCCGAATCTCAAACGGCGACTTCGGCGTGCGCCCAAACAGCTTGGGTAGGTTGGGCGTGATGCGCGCCTGGATGCCACGAAAGGCGTTCAGCACATCGTCCGGCGTTTTGTAGGGCATGAATTTGCTGCTGGAGCCCAGGTAGCTGAAGAAGCCCGGCAGGCTGCCTTTGAACCCAACCTGCTTTTTCACGGCCTCCATCTCGGCCCGGATGCGCTTCACCTCGGCCAGTCCGGTTTGGTAGATGGCGTCGGGCGTGCGGTCGGTGGTGGTCATCAGGCGCACGTCGTAGCGGTACATTTCGGCCCCGCCGGGCACGTCGCTCAGGCCGGTGCTGCTACGGGCCTGGGGCAGGTATTCATTCTGCAGGAAGTCGGCCAGCTTGCGGTAGGTGGGCACCACCTCGGTGAGAATGGCTTGCTGATAAGCACTGGTAAGGCGGGCTTTGTCGGCCTCCGAAAAGCTGGCCGGCAGCCGGGTGATGGGGCCGTAAAACAGGCTTTTGGTAGCATCGGCCGTTACCTGGGCTTGCAGTTGGGGCACCATTTTCAGCACCAGCACGCGGGGCAGCACCACGGCCGCCTTCATGCCCTGCCGGAAATTGCCGATGGCCGAGTCGGCCCACACCGGGAATTTGCCCACGCGGGCCAGCCAGTTGTCGTAGTCCTTCACCGTCTTGAAGGGCTGCGCGCCGGTGCCCGCACCCAGCTGGCTGAGGGTGGTAGGCAGGCTGTAAAACTGGGCAAACGGCATCATCCACGTGTTCAGTCGCAGGCCTTCAAGGCGGCTGCGCATCTCGTACTGAAAAATGTCGTAGCTGAGCTTGTCGTCGGCCGACAGGCGGGCGCGGTCAATGTTCAGCAAGTCATTGAGGTAGCGGCGGTAGAAGCGCGTCTGCTGCTGGCGAAAGGCGCGGGTCTGGTCGTTGGGCAGGCGGTCGTTGTAGCGGTTGTCGCCCTGGGCCGTGGCCATCATGGGAAACAGCCGGGCGCGGTCTTCCCAATACGAATTGAATAAACCGGCCAGTAAAGTCGCGGAAGTAGCAGCGGTGTTAGGTGGGGTTTGGGAGCCAGCCGGGTGCGCCAACAGGCACCACATTGCCAGTAAGGCAACAAAAAATCTGTTCATTAACCGATAAGTAAGCCGGCAAGCTACACAAACGGCTGTAAATAATCCAGTTTTTGTTGGGAGACGTGAACTTAAAAGCCCGTCATGCTGAGTCGAAGCATGACGGGCTTTATTCAACCCTCAACCGTTGGCTATTGCTTCTTCGCCCAGGCGTCCATCTTGGTTTCGAGCACGGCCAGCGGCATCACGCCATCTTTCAACAGTTCGTCGTGGAAGTTGCTGAGGGAGAATTTGCTGCCCAGCTGCTTCTCGTAGCGGGCGCGCAACTCCTGAATCTTCAGCTGGCCAATTTTGTAAGACAGCGCCTGGCCTGGAATGGCCATGTAGCGCTCAATGGCGGCCGTGTCGTTTTCCTTGTTGTCGGGCGTGTTATCGAGCATGTAGTCAATGGCTTGCTCACGGGTCATCTGGCCGGTGTGCAGGCCGGTATCTACCACCAGGCGCACGGCGCGCAGCATCTCATCGCTCAGTGCGCCAATGTACTGGTAAGGGTCTTTGTAGAGGCCAAGCTCCTTGCCCAGGCTTTCGCAGTAGAGGGCCCAGCCCTCGGTCATGGCCCCGTAGCCGGCAAACTGGCGGAACTTGGGCAGGCTGGTATTTTCCTGCTGCAAGGAAATCTGGTAGTGGTGGCCCGGAATGGCCTCGTGCAGAAACAGCGACTCCATGCCCTGCGTCACGTTGTACTCGGCCGGCTTGGACAGCGGCACGTAGAAAATGCCCGGCCGGGTGCCATCCGGCGAGCCCTGGTTGTACTCCGCCGACGCCGACGCCTCGCGGAATTTTTCCGTTTCCCGGATTTCGAACGGCGATTTGGGTACGCGGCCGAACATCTTTTTCAGGCTGGGGTCGATGGTTGCCTGAATTTTGCGGAATCCGGCCAGCACTTCCTCGGCCGTTTTGAAGGGCATGGCCTTGGGGTTGGTTTTCAGGCTCTCGAAGAACTGGCGCAACGTGCCCTTGAAGCCCAATTGGGTTTTCATGCGCTCCATCTCGGCGCGCAGGCGGGCCACTTCGCGCAGGCCCAGGGCGTGGATTTCGGCCGGGGTTTTGTCGGTCGTGGTCCAGTAGCTGGCGTAGTAGCGGTACATTTCCGGCCCGCCGGGAATGGCATTGATGCCGCTGGTGGGGCGGGCTTTGGGCAGGTATTCATTGGCCAGGAAATCGCCGAGCTTCTTATACGTCGGTACAATCTCCGTCAGAATGGCCTTCTTATAATCCTCCGTGATGCGCTTCTTATCGGCATCCGAAAAGTCTTTCGGGAAAGCGTTTATCGGCCCGTAGAACAGCGACTTGGTGGGGTCAGTCACCACCATGGTTTTGTCACGCATCTGCGGAATCATCTTCTCCACCAAGGCTTTGGGCAGCACCACGCCAGCCTTCATGCCGCGCCGAAAATTGCCAATGGCCGAGTCGGCCCACACCGAGAAGCCGCGTACCCGGCCCAGCCAGTTGTCGTAGTCCTTCACGGTTTTGAACGGCTGGTTGCCCTGTCCCGAGCCAAACTGCCCCATGCTGATGGGCAGGCCCCAGAACTGCTGAAACGGCATCATCCAAGTATTCAGCTTCAGCCCGTCGAGTCGCTGCTTGAGGTCGTACTGAAAGATATCATAGCTGATGCGGTCGTTGTCGTCCAGTTTCGCCCGGTCAAATTTGCCCAGCCGCGTCAGATAGTCCTGGTAAAACGTGCGCAGCGTGTCCCGAAATGCCTGGGTCTGGTCGTTGGGCAGCAGGTCGTTGAAGCGGTTGTCGCCCTGGGCCGTGGCCGAGAGCGGGTCGAGCCGCGACTGCCGCTCCCAGAAGCTGGCGAACAGGCCGTTGATGCCTTTGGTGGTATCAGTGGCCGCGCTGCTGGTGCTGGTGGTAGTGGTTTCGGTGGTTTTGGTCTGGTTGCAGGCCGACGTGAGGGCGGCCGCGACGAGGCCGGCCAGGGCAATTTTTTTCATAAGCGAATGGGAATGTGCCGCAAGCTACGAAACGGCTGCATGCCCACGTATCAACCGGCCCTACCGCGCCGGCGCACTCCCGGCATGAGCCGTTAACCGGGCCACGGCCAGGCGGCCCAGTTCCGGTGCAATGCGCCCGCGCGAGTAGCTTTTCACGCGGCGCGGCATCCCGATAACTAGCGTGCGGTCGGGCAGGCGCACGTAGAGGTCGCCGTGGCTGTCGTCGTAATACGCCTCGCGGCCCAGGCCTGCCACGGGCACCATGTTGCGCCGGCGCAAGTCATTGCCTGCCTGCGCAATCTGGAAGGCGGCGGCCGGCCGGAACGATACCGTTACCACGGCATCGGGGCTGGCGGGCTGGTCGGCTTCCACAAAGCGGCAGGCCTCGCCCTGGGCTTGCTGCTGCACGGGGCGGCCGGTCAGGCTGGCTACCTCGCCGGGCGTGAGCAGGCCGCAGGCCTCCGTTGGCAGCGTGGCAGTAGTATCAGCTTGCACGGCGGTGGAACGGCTGGTGCCGCCGCTGGATTGCTCCAGCGGGGCCTGGCCGCTACAAGCCCCCAGCCACAAGGTGCCAGCCAACGCCAGCAGTCGGCCGCCCGGTCCAGAGAAGAGAATAGGAATGCGCATAAAACGAGTAGTGAAAGGCGTTGATATTAAGTGTTATCTACGTTGACAGGCCAAAAAAGGCAATGTCGGTTTCACTAATACTATAGCACAAAAAAGCCCCGCCCCTACACAGAGTAGGGGCGGGGCGTAATCGTCAGAGCGGGCCTTTGGGGCTGCAATGGCCCGAGCGGAGCGTTACTCGCGCAACAGGCGCTGGGTGTGGCGGCCGGCAGCGCCGCTCATTTCCAGGAAGAAGGCGCCTTTGGGCAGGCTGGTGATGTCGAGGCGGTCATTGTCAGTGGCCTTGCCGCTGAGCAAGGTCTGGCCCAGGGCATTGAAAATGCGGTACTGCACCGCGCCCACCCCGGCGGGCAGGATGAGCTGATTGGCGCTGGGATTGGGATAGAGCGCTACTTTGGTACTGGCTTCGGCTTGCACAACGGCCACCGGCGAAAAGCTAGAGGTGCCATCGGCGTCGACCTGCCGCAGGCGGTAGTAGGAAGTGCCGGTCAGCGGGCGGCTGTCCACGAAGGAGTAGTCGTGCGCCATGGTGGTGCTGCCCTGGCCTTTTACCGTGCCAATGGTGCTGTATTCGTCGCCCGTGGCGCTGCGCTGAATCTCAAAACGGTCACTGTTCTTTTCGGTAGCCGTGGCCCAGCTCAGGTTCACACCTGTGCCTTTGGCGGTGGCCTCGAAGCGGGTGAGTTCAACGGGGAGGGGGGAACCCGAAGAAATCACAATGTTATCAACAAGTACAGTGGACTTTCGAGCAGCTGTAACGACGATGGTTAAATCAACTGTTGTTCTGGCCGTAAAATTAGGAAGATTTACGACGAACTTACCGACTATATTAGTCGGATTAGTTTTAGATTCTACAACAGTTCCTAATGCCGGGTAAGTAGTAGTGTACGTGCTGCCACTGCCAATAGCAAAGGATGGGTCGGCGTTATTAACGGAACTACCGGTTACTGTTAATACTCTGACAGCGGCTGCCCCATTAAGCGATACATCTGCAGTCAAGCTATTGTTTTGATTGAAACCACCACCACCTTGCCCACCTTGACCTAGGTCAAAAGTTATTTTATTGTTGGTGGAATTTGCTTGAAATACCTGCGTGTCAAGAAGTATTGGGATAGAATTAGGGGTGGAGCTGGCATTGTTGTCGGCCACACCGAATGCACCAGCAGGCGTGGTACTATATACAAAACCTGTCGAAAAATAGCCGGCGGTGTTCTGGTTAGTCGCTTTAGTGATGTCAGCTGCCAAATCAGTTCCGTACGTGTTTCGCGTAATTGCAGCACCTGAAAAATCCTGGGTTCTCGAAAGAATTTGCGCAGAAACGCTGTACGAACCAAAGAATAGAGCAACCGCTCCTATCAGAAAGGAACTTGACAATGTAGAGAAAAAGCGGTTAAGTGTAGAAGTAAGCATTGGCTATTGTTGTTAAAAGGTAAAAATCCAATATAAGTTGGCAATTTATGCTGATTCTAAATAAGGTGCACTATGACTTTTGTATATTAAAGATAAATTGATATTATTTTAGATATATGTGCCTAATTTAATTGTTTTAGTACAATAAATAGGAGTGCCATCAGAATAGGCTTTGTAAAAGCACGGCACGACCTGCTAAAACCAGGGACAGGCAGATAGCAACACCGAGGGTAATGCATGAGAAGTATATACCAATTAGAGTGAAAAAGGAGGTTAATTTCCCTGATTAATAAGAGTATGCGATGAAAAAAGCCCTGTTCCGATTACAGGAACAGGGCTTTTGGGAGTGATATGAAACCGCTTATTCTCGCACCAGGCGCTGCGTGGTGCTGCCGCCGGCCCCGGTCAGCTCCAGAAAGAAGGGGCCTTTGGCGAGCATGCGCAGGTCGAGCTGGTCGTTGCCGGTGGCCTGACCGCTCAGCACGGTCTGCCCCAGGGCGTTGAGCACGCGATAGCGCACGGTGCCCACCGTGGCCGGCAGTGAAACAGTGCCCGTGCTGGGGTTGGGGTACACGGACACTTCGCCGCGCAGCTGCACGGTGGCCACGGGCGAAAACGTGCTGGCCCCGTCGGTATCGACCTGGTGGAGGCGGTAGTAGGAGAGGCCCGCCAGCGGATGGCCGTCCACGAAGGCGTATTCGTGGGGGTTGCTGCTGGTGCCCTGGCCCTTCACGCTGCAAACGGGCTGGAAGTTTTCGCCATTGGCGCTGCGCTGCACCTCAAAATAGTCGCTGTTTTTCTCCGTGGCCGTGGCCCAGCTCACGGCGACGCCCTGCGTTTTGACAGTGGCATCAAAATGCGTGAGCTCCACGGGCAGCGGGTTCACGGCGGTGGAAAACGGGTTAGCCTGATTGTTCAGATTCAGCGCGCCCAGCGCAAAATACGTGGCCGAGCCGGTGGTGAACCCCGTGAGTGAATTCGAGGTCAGGGTGCCGCTGACGCCGGGGCCGCCGGCCGCGCCGGCCGGGCCGGTGTTGGCCGAGCGCCCCATGGTGCTCCAGGAGCCGCTGGTGCCCTGCCGCCGGGCCACCACCAGGCTTGTGCTGCCCGGCACGTTCACGTAGTCGTCGGGGCCGAAGGAAAGCGTGACGGTGGCGGTGGTATTGGTGGCCGAAGTACTAGACGAGGTGATGCTGTAAGCGCGCTTAAACGACACTCGCTGCAGCGTGCCCGTCACCGTTTGCCCGGGGTTCCCTTCAAACTGCTCGACGGTGTAGGTAGCGGCCGAATTCTGGTCGGTGGTCCTGAGCGTGAGGGGGCGGTAGGCCGCGCCTTTGCCAACTGGGAAAACCCAGGTGCGGGTGGTGCTGTTGGCCGATGGCGTGGAGCGGGCCAGCGGGCCATTCACGAAGCTGGTGGCACTGCCGCCCGTTACCGTAGCGTTTGGGGACAGGGTGAGCAGGGCCGTGGCGCTGGTAGTCAGCAAGCCCCGGGTCAGGAGCAGAGCGTTGTCGACGGTGAGGGCACGGGTGAGCGTCACCCCGGCCGGGTTGTCGATTTCAAGCTGCGCGTTCTCGCCAAAAACCACCGACCCGACGCCGCTGACGGTCTTGGCAACCGTGCCATTCAGCGTCACCGGCCGCGTCGAGCTGGGGTCAAACATGAGCATTGCGCTGTTGTTGGTAAGGCTGATATTTCCCCCGATGCTGGTGCCGTCCGTATTGCGCGCGTTCAGCGACAGGTTGCCGGTGCCGCTAAGCGTCAGGTTGTTGCGAATGAGTAGATTGATGAATCCCCCGATGGTGCGGTCGCTGGTACTTTCATACGATAGGTTGCCATACGACCGGTCAGTGGATAAAGAAGAGCCCCCAAAATTACCCGCGAGGTAACGGTAGGTGCTGCCGTCCGAAAAGGTGGCGAAGCCGTAAGGGTCATCGGAATTGGTCGCATTCTGCTGGTAGGTAGCCCCCGCCTCAAACACGGCCATGCCGGCGGTCGTCCCAAAGGAATCGCCGTTCATCCGGCCGGTGACAACGAGGCTGCCACCATTCGTAAAGTGCACCGAACCCTCACCGCCCCGAAACTCGTGGAGTGCGTTGGAACTGCTGTTGCCGCCCGAGCTGGTGAAGGTGATGGTGCCGGCAATGCTGGCCGTGACGGCGGTATTCAGCTGGAAGTACACCGCCGCGTCATTGAAGTCGCTGACCACGCCCACCACCGTGAGCGACGAGCCGGCACTTACCACAAAGTCATCGCCCGCGCCCCCGCCCAGGGTGATGGTGCGGATGGCGTTCTGGCTGGTATTGAGCGTAGCCGCAACGTTGCTTGTGAAAGATAACTGCTTGATTGTCTCGGTTAAATCCATGGTGGCGGTGGGACTGCCGCCGCTGAATATTAGCACGTCGCCGCTGTTGCGAGTGGTTCGCGCCGTGCCCGTGCCATCGGTAGCCGTGTTCCAGCTGGTTGAGGCACTCCACAGAGCCCCCGACCCGCCTCGCCAGTAGTAGGTCTTCTGCGCCTGCGCCTGGGCCGACAGCAGGAGCAGAAAGCCGATGAATACCCAGGCTGCTATGGGTGTCAATAAATGGAAACTGTTAGAAATCAGCCGGTCCGGTGTTTTTGTAGTTCTGTTCATAGTTGTATTGGGTTTGTTATATATTACAAGTAAGTAATATTTATTCTTATTATAAAATATTTTTAATATTTAATTGTATTAACCGCCTAACAGTTGGCTTAATTATCTCCGGGCCCGGGCGAACCGGACGGAAGGCCCCGAAGCTGGGCGTAGCGGGCGGTTGCGGGTTCATACCGTTCAACTGCCGACTTTTGCAGCGCCCCGTATGCGTGGTCGTCCCCTTTGTCGCTCAGCTCTTGTTGTTAATGAAGTACCTGTTCTTGTTCTGGCTGTTTGCCTTCCCACTGCTGGCCGGCGCGCAGCAGCACCCCGCTTCCCACCCAAAAAAGCCGTCTGTGGTGCGCAAGGCGGTGAAAAAAACGGTCTTAGCTCCCACACCGGCCAATGCGCCGGCCTTCACTCGTTACCTGCATTCGCCCTGGGTCGATAGCCTGATGCGGGTGCTCACGCCCGACCAGCGCGCCGCGCAGCTCTTCATGGTGGCCGCGTATTCCAACCGCACGCGGGTTTTTGAGGACTCGGTTTCGACCCTTATCAAGCAGTATGGCATTGGCGGGTTGATATTCTTTCAGGGTGGCCCGGCCCGGCAGGCACGCCTGCTGAACCGCTACCAAAGCCAATCTAAAGTGCCGCTGCTGGTGGCCCTGGACGGCGAATGGGGCGTGGGCATGCGCCTTGATAGCGTGGTGAAATTCCCCTACCAGATGAGCCTGGGCGGCGAAACCGACACCACGCTGCTTTATGATATGGGCCGCGAGGTGGCCCGACAGTTCAAGCGGCTGGGCATGCACGTCAACTTTGCGCCGGTGGTCGATGTGAATAACAACCCCGCCAACCCGGTTATCGGCTTTCGGAGCTGGGGCGAAAACCCGGCGGCCGTGGCCCGCGACGGCCGCCAGTACATGCGCGGCATGCAGGACGCCGGCATCTTGGCCGTGGCCAAGCACTTCCCCGGCCACGGCGACGTAGACGCCGACTCGCACCTGGCCCTGCCCACCGTGCGCGTCGACCGCCGCCGGCTCGATACGCTGGAACTGCCGCCCTTCCGCAGCCTCATCGCGGGCGGGCTGGGCGGCATGATGGTGGCCCACCTCAACGTGCCCGCCCTGGATACCGTGAGCGGCCCGAGCACGCTCTCTAAGCCCATTATCGAAGGGGTATTGCGAAATGAGATGGGGTTTAAAGGCTTGATTTTCACCGATGCCATGAACATGCGCGGCGTCATCAGCAAGTTTCCGCCCGGCGAGGCCGATGTGCGCGCCATCATGGCCGGCAATGACATTCTGGAGTTCAGCAAGAACATTCCATTGGCGCTGAAGATGGTGCGCGTGGCCGTGGACAGCGGCCGGATTTCGCAAACCGAAATTGATGAGCACTGCCGCCGTGTGCTGGCCCTCAAGCAGTGGTCGGGCTTGAACCATTACCGGCCCATCGATACCAAAAACATCTACGAAGACCTCAACGGTCCGCACGCCCAATACCTCAGCCACCGACTCACTGAGCTGAGCATCACGCTGCTACGCAACCAGAAAAGCCTGCTGCCGCTCCAGCGCCTCGATACGTTGCGCATTGCTACGCTGGTGCTGGGCGGCTCCCCGCGCGACACTACCGACTTCCAGAAAGCGGTGGCCGACTATGCGCCGGCCGCGCATTTCCACATCGCCGCCACGGCCTCGCTCGATGAATTGATGCAGCTGCGCGCCGCCCTCAAGCCCTACAACCTGATACTGGTGAGCCTGCAAAGCCTGGGCCGCTTGCCTGCCACCAGCTTCGGCATCACGCCGGAGGATAACATGCTGCTGCGCGAGCTGGCCGACCAGAAGCAAATGCTGGTGCTCAGCGTATTCGGCTCGGCCTACGCCGTGGCCAAGGTGCGCGATTTGGACCGCGCCGCCGCCGTCGTCATGGCCTATCAGGAAAGCCCGAATGCGCAGAACCTAGCCGCGCAGGCCATTTTCGGCGGCATCGCGGCCACCGGCAAGCTGCCCGTGACGGTAAGCGACCGGTACCCGCGCGGCTTTGGTCTGCGCACGGCTGGGAATTACCGGTTGCGCTATGCCAACCCCGAGGACGTGGGCATGGACGGCCGCCTCGAAGCCCGCGTGGACAGCCTGGTGGGCCGGGCGCTGGCGGCGCAGGCGTTTCCGGGGGCGCAGGTGCTCATTGCCCGGCGCGGCACGGTGGTGCTCCGCAAAAGCTATGGCAACCAGACGTATGCGGGTGAGGGGATAGGAGATGGGGGAAATGGGATAGGGATAAGGAAAAAAGGAAAGGTTGGCAAACCCGTAGCCCCTGTCCCTTCTTCCTTATCCCCAAGCGTGCCGCGCCCGGTGAAGGACGACGACCTCTACGACCTGGCCTCGATGACCAAGCTGCTGGCCGCCACGCCCGCGCTGATGCGCCTGGAAGCCGACCATAAATTCAGCCCCGATAGTGCGATGGGCAACTATTTTCCCTTTCTGCGCGGTACCAACAAGGCCGGCCTGAAAATGCGCGACGTGCTGGCCCACCAAGCCCGCCTCAAGGCTTTTATCCCCTTCTGGAAGGAATTCGTGAAAAAAAACGGCAACCTGCGCCGCCGCTATTTCCGGGCCGATTCGTCGGGCCGGTTCCCGTTGCCGGTGGCCCAAGGCATTTGGGGCCGCAAGAAGCTGCCGGCCCGCATCTATAAAGAAATAGGGGAGTCGCCGCTGAATGAGAAGCCGGGCTACGTGTATTCGGACTTGTCGTTTGTGCTGTACCCGGCACTGGTGCAGGCCCGCACCGGGCTGCCGCTCGATGCTTTTTTGCAGAAGGAAGTATATGGGCCGCTGGGCGCTACCACGCTGGGCTTCCGGCCTCTCAACCGCTTTCCGGTGGCGCGCATTGTGCCCACCGAAGTCGATTCGGCGTTTCGGAAGCAGCTGGTGCATGGCACGGTGCATGACGAGGGCGCGGCCCTGCTGGGCGGCCTCTCGGGCCACGCCGGCCTGTTTGGCGATGCCAACGACGTAGCCAAGCTCGCCCAGACCTACGCCTGGGGCGGGCGCTACGGCGGCCAGCAGCTCTTCGACAAAGCCGTGCTGACCGACTGGACGCGCTGCCAGTTCTGCCCTGATAACCGCCGCGCCCTGGCCTTCGACCGTCCCGCCGCCAACCCCACGGTGAACTCGGCCAAAAGTGCCTCGCAGCGCAGCTACGGCCACACCGGCTTCACGGGCACCTACTTCTGGGTAGAGCCGGCGAAGGACCTCGTGGTGGTGCTGCTTACCAACCGCGTACACCCCACGCGGCGGAATAATAAGCTGGGCGATTTGAGCGTGCGTTCGAGCCTGTTGCAGTTGGCCATTGAGGCAGCGCGCTAACGGACCTCGACGCAGGCCGGCACTGAAGTCGGATACAAAAGCTTTAACTTACCCGAGCATTTCCACCCAGCTTCAGTCGATGCTTTCCTTCCGTACCGCTTCCGCTAGTTGCTTTCTGATGTTAGCCGTCGTGGGCTGCGGCAAAAAGGAAACGCCCGAATACCGGCTATCCGCTGAGCAGCTGGCGTGGCAGCCGTACCACGTGGGCGAGGTGCTCCGGTTCGGGCAGGCGCGGAGCAGTAAGGTGCGTACGTTCACCATCCGGGAAATTGATGACCGCATGCTGACGCTCTGCAATCATTGCGGAGGCGGTATCAATTTAGGCCCCGGTAGCTCATCCACCTTGCAAAAAGTTAGAGTCGATGTGTTTCGCACCGACACCGTGCGCTACGTTCGGAGCGCCAGCAGCACGCCCACCCGGCCCGACTCCATTGCCCTGACCCAGGGAGACACCTTGCTGGAAATGGGGGTCGATGACAATGACGGCGATGGCCCGGTAGTCGTGCAGACTCGCCTTTATTGGGATTTTGGTTTTGAGAACTCCTTGCCGGTGCAGGAAGCCGTGACCGGAAAAGCGCTGCCCGATACGACAGCCCATTTGCTGCCTTCATTTCAGGTAGGAGGCGTTGCTTACGGCCCGGTTATTCAGGTTTCGAATAGCCTTTATGCCGCCGCCAATTCCTTGCCCCGGACCAAGCCCGTCCGGCGGGTTTATTATGCGAAAGGCGTGGGTGTTGTAGCCTTCCTGGAAGGGGGCACCCTGTGGTACCGCCTCCCATAAAAAAGCGGGCGGAAGCTTGATGAGATGCAGGGCGGCCGGTGTACCTTACGGCCCTACATTCCCACCCCGAACCTCTATGTTAGGATTGATGATGGCCGAGCCGCTGCGCGTGGCCACAATTATCGAGCACGCCGCCAAGTGGCATTCCGATACCGAAATTGTGTCGCGCCGGCCCGAGGGCGGCATGCACCGCTACACCTACGCCGACGCTAACCGCCGCAGTAAGCAACTGGCCCAGGCCCTGCTGAAACTCGGCATCGAAAACGGCGACCGGGTGGGCACCCTGGCCTGGAACACGCACCGCCATTTCGAGCTGTATTACGGCGTGGCCGGTATCGGGGCAGTGTGCCACACCATCAACCCGCGCCTGTTTCCCGAGCAGCTGGTGTTCATCATCAACCACGCCGAGGACCGGCTGCTGTTCTTCGACCTCACCTTTCTGCCCCTTGTGGAGCGCCTGGCCTCCGTGTGCCCCACCGTGGAAAAATGGGTGCTCATGGCCGGCCCCGAGCACCTGCCCGCCGCCTCCGAGCTGCCCGGCCTGTGCAGCTACGAGGACTTACTGGCCGCCGAAACTGGCGACTACGACTGGCCCAGCTTCGACGAAAACACCGCCTGCTCGCTCTGCTACACCTCCGGTACCACCGACCAGCCCAAGGGCGTGCTCTATTCGCACCGCTCCACGGTGCTGCACGCCTTCGGCATTTCCTTGCCCGATGCGCTGAGCTGCTCGGCCTCGGACGTGATTATGCCGGTCGTGCCCATGTTCCACGTCAACGCCTGGGGCTTGCCCTACGCAGCTCCGCTCAATGGTGCCAAGCTGGTGCTGCCTGGCGCGGGCATGGACAGCGCCAGTTTGTTTGAGCTATTTGAAACCGAGGGCGTCACGTTCTCGGCCGGGGTGCCCACCATTTGGCTGGCGCTGCTGCAATTCATGCGCGAGGGCCAGCGCCGTTTCAGCACCCTCAACCGCACGGTGGTGGGCGGGGCCGCCTGCCCTCCGGCCCTCATGAAGGCCTTCGAGGAGGAGCTGAACGTGACCATCATGCACGCCTGGGGCATGACGGAAACCAGCCCGCTGGGCACCACCGCCCGCCTCAAGGGCAAGCACGCCGGCCTCAGCCCGGCCGAGAGTCTAGCCCTGCGGGCCAAACAGGGCCGGGCGGTGTTCGGAGTCGATATGGAGATTGTGGGCGACGACGGCCACGCGCTGCCCCACGACGGCGTAGCCTTTGGCGACCTGCTAGTGCGCGGCCCGTGGGTGGTGCGCGACTACTTCCGCACGGCCACGCCCGGCGAGCTCACGGCCGACGGCTGGTTCCGCACCGGCGATGTGGCCACCATCGACCCCGACGGCTACATGCAAATCACCGACCGTTCGAAGGACGTCATCAAATCGGGCGGCGAGTGGATTTCCAGCATCGAGCTCGAAAACCTGGCCGTGGCCCACCCCGCCGTGGCCGAGGCCGCCGTCATCGGCGTACCCAGCGCCAAATGGAGCGAGCGGCCCCTGCTGGTAGTGGTGCGTCGCCCCGGCATGGAGGTTTCGGCCGAGGAGATGCTGCATTTCTTCCGGGGCCGGGTGGCCAAGTTCTGGGAGCCCGATGCCGTGGAATTTGTGAACCAGCTGCCCCACACCGCCACCGGCAAAATCCTCAAAACGCAATTGCGCAAGGATTTCGCGGGGTATTCAGTAGCGTAGCTTCTGTCATCCTGAGCGCAGCGAAGGACCTTACTACATCTACCTCGATTGCATTAATGCAAGCTGTTCAGTCGTGGTAAGGTCCTTCGCTGCGCTCAGCATGACGGGCGTTATTTACCGCCCCAACTCCTCTGCTCTATCCCGCGCCGCGCCGGCCCCGGCCATGAGGCCCTCGCGCACCGCGCCCGCCCCGAAGGCACCCAGCGCTGCCTCCGTGGTGCCGCCTTTGGAGGCCACTTTGGCAATCCAGTCCTGGCAGCTCAGGCCCGATTGCGAGTAGAGCTCCACCGCGCCGCGAAACGTCTGGCTCACCAGCAGCTCGGCTTCGGCTCCGCTGAAACCCATTTGGGCGGCCGCCGCCATCAGGGCTTCCATGCAATAGTAAACGTAGGCCGGGCCGCTGCCCGAAATGGCGGTGCTGGCATCAATGGCGCTTTCGTTTTCGACATAAATCGTCTTGCCAGTAGTGCTCAGTAGGTTTTGCACCTGCACCAGCTCGGCGCGGGTTACCTCGTCGGTGCTGGTGAAGGCCGTCATGCCCATGCCAATCTGGGCCGGCAGGTTGGGCATGGCGCGGATGATTTTGGGCGTGCCCAAGGCTTCGCGCAAGGTATCAATCCTTACCCCGGCCATGATGCTGAGCACGAGCTGCTGCGGCTGCACCAGTCCCTTCAGCGCCGCAAAGAGGGCAGGAGAGTCCTGTGGCTTCACGGCCAGGATGAGGATGTCGGCCCCCGGCACGCACTCGGCTGGCGTGCCCCAGACGGTGCCGATTTCGTGGGCCGCCAGAGCCGGCACCCGCTCGGGCGAGCGGGCCAGCAGGCGCAAATCGAGCCGCGAGGTGATGTGGGCGCGCACGAAGCTGCGGGCGTAGGTCAGGCCCATGTTACCGCCGCCGATGATGAGGATTTTCATTGTGCAAAGGTCGTTTTGAATATCCCAAAGAACGGCACGGTAGAAGGAACGTCAGAAAAACAGAACGTCGAAAAGCAGCCCGTCATGCAGAGCGCAGCGAAGCATCTTTACCGCTCAACCTAATCCAATCGATGGGATTAGTGGTGGCGGGCAAGATGCTTCGCTGCGCTCTGCATGACGGGCTGCTTATTCTCAGCAAGGTCTCACACCTTCAGCACCACGCCCTTCTTATACATCCAGCTCAGAATGAAATACCAGATGACAATGAGCGTGACTGCGCCCACCAGCGAAGCTGTGCGCGGGTCGGTGAAGTGCGGGGCGATGCCCCATTGGTAGAGCCATTCCTTCAAGCCGCCGGTTTTGCCGCCGGGCAGGGCCAGCTTGAACAGCCCGAACGTGCGCGAGAGCAGCGCCGAGAGGCAGAACACGAGGATGGCATTGACGCCGTAGACCAGCGCCGGGCGCGTCCAGGCGCGGTAGCCCTGCACGTCGCAAATCCAGTAGAGCGCCGCCAGACCGGCCATGGCCAGCCCGCCGGTGTAGAGCACGTAAGGACTGCTCCACAGGGCTTTGTTGATGGGAAACCACGGCGCCCAGCATAGGCCGAGCAGGATGAGGCCGCCGCCGGCCACAAACAGCCAGGCCACTTTGGCGGCCGGCTCGGGGCCGCGTCGGCGCAGCCATTGGGCCGTGAGGCCGCCCAGCAGGCCGGTGGCGAGGGCCGGCAGGGTGCCGAGCAGGCCTTCGGGGTCCCAGGTTTTGCTGGTTTTCCAGAGGTGGGCTTCGGTGAAGATGGTGCGGTCGAGCCAGGCCCCGAGGTTGGTGGCGGGCTCTAGGTTGGCGGGGCCGAAGCCTGGCACGGGCACCAGCTGCATCAGCACCGCGTAGCCGATGAGGAAGCTGATAATCAGCCCCACCTGCGTGCGCCAATTCGTCTTCAGAAAGATGATACTGCACCCCAGAAACACCAGCGCGATGCGCTGCAACACGCCCATGATGCGCACCACCGAGAAGTCAAATTTCGGGTACAGCGACAGCAGCAGGCCCAGCCCGAACAGCACGCCGGCCCGGCGCAGCACCCGCAGCAGCGCCGCTCCCTGCGGCCCGCCCCGGTGCTTCACCCCATCGAGGGCATACACCAGACTCACGCCCAAGATGAACAGGAAAAACGGGAAAATGAGGTCGGTGGGGGTGCAGCCGTTCCATTCGGCGTGCTCAAAGGGCGGGTAGATGTGGCCCCAGTCGCCGGGGTTGTTCACCAGAATCATGGCCATGACGGTGATGCCGCGAAACACGTCGAGGCTGATGAGGCGGCCGGGCTGGGAAGCCTCTGCGAGGGGCAGTGTGCCGGTGGTTTCGAGGGCGGCCTGGGTGGTGCGTTGCATGGCGGGTGGGGTAGGAGGTGAGAATACAGATTTTAAAGAACGTCATGCAGAGCGCAGCGAAGCATCTTTACCGAGGGAGTAAATAATTACTTCTGCGGTAAAGATGCTTCGCGGCGCTCTGCTTGACGTTTCAGCGTTGTCATTCAGCTACCTCAAAATTCCCACCGCACAAAGGCTTCAATCCCCTCATATTCCGGCAAACCCAGCTGGTCGTACAGCTTGGCCGTAGTACGGTTCCGCGCCTCGGCGCGCTGCCAGAACTCGCGCTGGTCGGCCCCGGGAAATAACGGCCGGTCCTTTTGGGATTGGTGCTTGAAGATGGCGCGGCGCTTGCGTGTGAGCTCCTGCGGCGAGAGCGGCACAGCCATCTCAATCTGGTCGATGTCCCATTCCTGCCAGGCCCCGCGGTAGAGCCACACCCAGCAGTCGGCCAGCCAGGCGGTGCCGGACGCTTTGAGGCGGTGAATGGACTCGAAAATGGCCGCCAGGCACACGCGGTGGGTGCCGTGCGGGTCGCTCAGGTCGCCGGCCGCGTAAATCTGCTGAGGTCGGATGCGGTTCAGCAGCTCCATCGTAATGCGAATATCCTCGTCGCCGAGGGGCTTTTTGCGCACCCGGCCGGTTTCGTAGAACGGCAAATCCAGGAAGTGCACGTTGGCGTCGGGGATGCCGGCCAGGCGGCAGGCGCTCTTGGCCTCGCCGCGCCGGATGAGGCCCTTTATCTGTTGCACTTCCTCGCTGTCGACTTGGCCGGGCGGCTTATTCTTGAGGAAATCGGCCACGCGGTGGTAGAGGTTGTCGGCCGGCTCGCCGGTGGACAGGTGGAAGGCCTGGTCGTAGTCGGCCACGAAATCGGCGAAGCGAATAGCCTCGTCATCGAACACGGCAATGTTGCCGGAGGTCTGGTAGGCCACGTGCACCTCGTGGCCCTGGTCCACGAGGCGGAGCAGGGTGCCGCCCATCGAAATCACATCATCATCGGGGTGCGGGCTGAAGATGAGCACGCGCTTGGGGAAGGGCGCGGCGCGCTCGGGGCGGTAGGTGTCGTCGGCGTTGGGCTTGCCGCCGGGCCAGCCGGTGATGGTGTGCTGCAGCTCGTTGAAGACGCGAATGTTGATGTCGTAGGCCGGGCCGGACTGGGCCAGCAGCTCCGAAAGGCCGTTTTCGTTGTAGTCCTCCTCGGTCAGTTTCAGGATGGGTTTGGTCACGGTGCGGGCCAGCCAGGTGATGGCCTTGCGCACCAGGGCGGCATCGTGCCAATCGCAGGGCAGGCCCAGCAGCCAAGGCGTTTTGCGCGGGGTGAGCTCGGCCCCGGCGGCCTCGTCCAGCACCACCTGCACGTTGGGGTGGCGTTGCAGGTAGGTGGCGGGCACGGTGTCGGTGATTTCGCCTTCCACCATGCGCTTCACCACAGCGGCTTTGCCTTCGCCCCAAGCGAGCAGCACGATTTGGCGGGCTTCGAGAATGGTGCCGACGCCCATGGTTAGGGCGCGGCGCGGCACGTTTTCCTCGCCGTAGAAATCCGAAGCCGCGTCGGTGCGCGTCACGTGGTCGAGGGTAATCAACCGGGTGCGGGAGGCAGGGCCGGAGCCGGGCTCATTAAACCCGATGTGGCCGGTGCGCCCAATGCCCAGCAGCTGCAAATCAATCCCGCCGACCGCGCGAATCTGCTCCTCGTAGCGCCGGCAGAAGTCGGCAATCTGCTCGGGTGGCACGGTGCCGTCGGGGATGTGCACGTTTTCGGGTCGAATGTCGACGTGGTCAAACAAATACTCCCGCATGAAGCGCACGTAGCTCTGCAGCGAGTCGGGCTGCATGGGGTAATATTCATCCAGATTGAAGCTGACGACGTTCTGAAAGCTCAGGCCGTCTTCGCGGTGCAGGCGCACCAGCTCCTCGTACACGCGGGTGGGGGAGGAGCCGGTGGCGAGGCCCAGCACGCAGGGGCGGCCCTCAGCGGCGCGGACGCGGATGAGGTCGGCAATCTGGCCGGCTACGGCGACCGAAGCCTGCTCCGAATCAGCATAAACCGTGGTGGAAATTGGGGTGGGGTGGGAATTGGGCGGGTTCATGGGGGCGGGAGGGTAAGGTGCAGCAAACGACTGTCAACTTAAGCAGTCGGCATAAATAATCGAATTATAAAAGGCCGTCATGCTGAGCGAAGTCGAAGCATGACGGCCTTTTATAATTCCAGATACACGTTAAATCGCCGGGTCGGCGGGGGTAGCGGGGTTGTTTTCGCGCTCCACACGGGGATAGGGGAAGAAATTGCGGTTGCGCTCGGCTCCGGCGGTGCCCGGCGCGGGGCGGCCGAAGCGGCGGCTGTCGGACAGGCGGAAGCCCTGGAAGGCCAGCTCGATGTCGCGGTTGCGCAGGATGTCGGTGAGCACGTCGGCGGTGGTGAGCGGGCCGGAGTAGGGGGCCAGGGCTGCGCCGGGCAACGCCAGCAGCAGGCCCGTGCTGGTGGTAACCGCGGCGGCGGTGCTGGTGCGCACCTTGTTCAACTCCGTCACGGCGTTGGGCACGTCGTTTTTGCGGGCATAGGCTTCGGCCCGAATCAGGAGCATTTCGTTGGGCACGTACACCGGAATGGGGGCGCTGTTGGCGGTGTAGAAACCGGTGCCCAGGTTCTGGGTGGCGGCGGGCGGCGGGCTAATGCGCAGCAGGAAGGGCAGGCGCTTGTCGCCGGTTTCGGGGGCGAGGGCACCGGTGAGGCCCAGGCTGGTGTTAGTAGGCTCAAACACGTTTTTATTGCCGAACGACGTTTCGAACAGCGGGTTGCGGGTATTGTCGTCGAAGTTGAACACCGAGCGTTTCGTAAGGTCCACGCGGCCGGCGGCGGCCAAGGCTTTGTCGTAGTCACCGGCCTCCAGGCTGTAGCGGGCAATGAGGGCCTGGATGGTATTGGGTAGGTCGATGCCGGGTACAATCTTGGCGTTGAAATCGGCCGAAACCGGCGTGGCGGCCAGCTGCGTGGCGGCCGCTTCGAGCTGGGCCACGGCGTTGCGCAGGGCATCCACGCGGGGCACAAACGGCGCGCTTTCCTGCGTAGCCAGCGGAATCTGCTCGAAATACTGCGCCAGCGTTCCAATGCTCAGCGCCCGGAAAATGCTGGCGTAGGCCACGATGCCGCTGCGGGTGCCCGCCTCCGGGGCGTTGCCCACGTTGGCCAGCACCAGGTCGGCGTTGGATTTCACCAGGTTGGCCTGCGTCCAGAGGTTGCGCACCACGCCGTTGCTGTTGGTGAGGCTGCCGGCCCCGAGGCTCACGTTGTACTCCTCAATATTGCCCACGTTAAGAATATTGAGCTCGCGGGTGGTGAGGCCACCAGCTGCCACCGTATTATAGAGCACGCTGAGCAGGCCGCCCGTGCTGTAACGCGCCTGCAGGCCGTTGCAGAGCGTGATGAGGCCATCGGAGGAAGTGACCACCTGCTGCTGGTTGGCGGTGCTCGGGTTCAGGTATTCCTTGTTGCAGCTGCCCAGCGCGAGGGCTGAGAGCAGAGCTGCGAGGGTGAGTATTTTTTTCATGGGAATGAATGCGAAAGGTGGGAAGTAGCGCGGACTTTTAGGCCGCGACCAAACGGTTCACGCGCGGACTAAAAGTCCGCGCTACGCCTAAAACGTAGCCGCCAGCTTAACCTGGTAAGTGCGCGGAATCGGCACGTTGCCGAAGTCAATGGCGCGCAGCAAATCCGACGCGCCGCCGGCGCTGGTTTCGGGGTCGAAGCCGTTGTATTTGTCCCAAGAATACAGGTTGCGACCCACCAGCGACAGGTTCAGCGAGCTGATAAATTTCGTGAACGTGGGCAGCCCGTAACTCAGCGCCACCTCGCGCAGCTTCACGTAGGAGCCGTCGTCCACCCGGAATTCCTGGGTGTTGTAGATGGCGAAAATGGAGCCGCGCGGGATACTGCCGCGTAGTTCCTGCTCGGCCAAATCGCCAAGGCCCACGCCCTGGCGGGTGCGCTTGTCGGCGTTGAACACGCTCACGCCCTGCACGGCGTCTAGCAACACGTGCAGGCCCAGCTTTTTGTAGGTGAAGTTGGTGTTGAAGGAGCCCGTCCATTTCGGGTTGGGGTTCCCAATGAGCACGTTGGCGGTGGGGGTGGTGGCGGGCGGCTGGCCGTCGCTGCCGCGGGCCGGCGTGAAGGTCACCGCGCCCACGGCCTGGCCCACGGCGTGCTCGTCCTGCGCGAAGCCCTGGGGCGTGAGCAGCAGCGAGCCGTCGGGGTTGCGGGCGTAACCCGAGCCGTAGAACACGCCCGCTGGCTGGCCTTCCAGCAAATACACCGGGGCGCCAGCCACGTTGTCGATGGAGATGGCCTGCACGCTGCCATTCGAGCCGGGCAGGCTCAGTACCTTGTTGCGGTTGCGGCTGAAAATGAAGGATAGGTCCCAGGTGAAGTCCGTCGTTTTCACGGGTGTGCCGCCCAGCGACACCTCCAGGCCCCGGTTTTCCAGCGTGCCCACGTTGTTCACGATGCTGGAGCCGCCCGTACTGGGGGCCAGGTTGCGTTTTACTACCAAGGAATTGACTTTCTGGTAGTACGCCGTTACGCTCAGCGTGATGCGGTCGCGCAGGAAAGCCAGGTCGGCCCCGCCTTCCAGCTCGGCCATGCGCTCGGGCCGCACAGCGGGGTTGGCGAACACAACCCCCGGCGCAATGGTGTTCTTGCCCAAAAAGCCCAGCGGGCTGAACTGGTAGAACCGTTCGTAGGAGCCGATGCCCGTCAGGTTGCCGGCCTCGCCGTAGCTGGCGCGCAGCTTCAGGCTGTTGAAGGAGTTGGCGTAGGCGCTGTTTTGCCAGAAGCTGAAGTCGGACACCACCAGCGAGCCGCTCACCTTGGGATATACCTGGTTGGTTTCCGACGACGAGAATTTCGACGACCGGTCGCGCCGCACCGCGCCCGTCAGAAACGCCAGGTTGCGGAAGCCGATAGTGGCCTGCCCGTAGTAGCCGCTCAAGTCGTAGCGGTCGAGGTTGTAGGCCGAGGTGATGGTGGTGCTGCCCGCCCCCGAAACCGTGGTGATGAACGGGGCCAGGTTCTGGCCCTGCGTGGTGGTATATTCCTGTTGCGCAAACTGGTAGCTGTAGCCGGCGCGCAGGTTCAGCTTCAGGTTTTCGCTGAACTGGTACTCATAGCCGAGGTTAATGTCGGAGTTCAACTGGAGGACGGCGTTGTTGCCGTTGGCCGCGTAGCCGAAGGGGTAGCGAGCCGCGGGCAGGCCGGCCGTGGCCTGGTAGGGGTAAGGCCGGATGTAGCTCTGCCCCACCTGCCCGTAGGCATCCACGCCCAGCACGTAGTCGGCTGAAAACCCTTTGAAGGGCGTCAGGTTCAGCTGCACGTCGCTCACGGTGCGGTTCACGCTCTGCGTAAATTTCATGTCCTCGATGGTCGAGAGCGGGTTTACGCGGGTGGGCTCCACGGCCAGCAGGTTCCCAGAGGCGTCGCGCTGGGTGATGTCGTAGATGTTGTTGGTGATGTTGATGGAGTTAATCGGGCTGTAGAACACGTTGCCGTTGGCCTTCTCATTCGAGAAGCTGTTCACGTAGCTCAGGCCCGCCGACACCTTGGCCCAGTCCGTGAGGCGCTGGTCGACCCGCGCCCGCAGGTTGTAGCGCGTGAAATCAGTGCCCTTGATGATGCCCTCGTTCTTGAGATAATTGGCCGATATGTAATACTGCGTGCGCTCCGAGCCGCCCGACACCGACACCGCGTTATCGGTGCCGTAGCCGGTCCGGAAAATCTGGTCGAAGTAGTTGTAGCGCGTCACGTCCACCAGGTTGGTGGCCAGCGGCGTGACCGCGCCGGCCCGGGTGATGTTGGTGGTCGTCACGCCGGGGTTGGCTGCCAGCTGCGCCGCCGTGGGCGCCCCAATGGTGTACAGCCGCAACCCGGCAAAGCCAAACTGCTTGCCGTAGGTATTCACCGGCACCGATTTTCGCAGCTCGTTCCTGTTGAAGCTGGTGGACACCGACACCCGCGCCGCGCCGCTCTGCCCACGCTTGGTGGTGATGAGCACCACGCCGTTGGCCGCGCGCGAGCCGTACTGGGCCGCCGCCGCCGCCCCGTTGATGATGTTGAGGCTGGCAATGTCGTTCGGGTTGAGGTCGGCCAGGCGGTTCTGGCCGGGGTTGGCCGCGCCGATGTCGTTGCTCAGGGCCAGCTGCGACACGTTGGTGCTCGCGTTGCTCACAATCACGCCGTCAATGACATACAGCGGGTCGGAGGAGCCTTGCAGCGAGTGCACCCCGCGCAGCCGCACCGAGAGCGAGCCGGCCGGGTCGCCCGAGTTCTGGGTAATTTGCGCGCCGGCTACCTTGCCCTGCAAGGAGTTAAGCAGCCCGCCCGAGCCGCTCTGGGCTATGTCTTCGGCCCGCACCGTGCTGATGGCGTTGCCCAGCTCTCGCTTCGGCGCGCTGATGGTGGAGCCTACTACCACCACCTCATCCAGCTTCTGGCGCGCTTCGGTCAGTGCCACGTCGGTGGTCACGGTAGTCGCTTCGCCCAGCGTGAGCGGCTTCGACACCGCCGCATAGCCAATCAGTGACACGGTGAGCGTGTAGCTGCCCGGCGCAATGGTCGCGTCCAGGGCATAGCGGCCGTCGGCCCCGGTAGAGGCCCCGAGGGTGGTGCCGTTCAGCAGCACGGTGGCCCCGGGCAGCTCGTGGCCGCCGGCGTCGGTCACGCGGCCTTGCAGCGTGTAGTGCTGCGCCGTTTGCGCGCCGGCTGAAAGGGCCGCCAGCAGCAGCAGCAGTAACCCTGCCCAACGGAGGCGGAGGCTACCAAGTGAGTAGGTGTTTCGCATGGGAAAGAGGGATTAGGTGAGAGTGAGAGATGACTTGGCCAATATCGTGAAAAAATTATCTTTACCTGGGGGTGACCGCGCCGCTTTCGGTTTGATTTTTAACGGGTCGGACCCGCGCCATGGGCCCGCCTCGCGCTGAACGGGGTTTGGCTCGGCTGACGATGCAAGCGGAGCAGGCTTGATTATCAGAATAAACCACAAGCTGTGATTGCGCGGGTAAATATTGAATAGCAAATAATTATTGAATAGAATATGATAATTGCTGCCATTCCAGCCGCGTGATTTTCGCTTAATGTTACCTGAATATTTCGCACATTTGGCCCCTCTCCGTTTCCCACCCTTTTTGCTCTAACGTCGTGTCTTGCGCAGCTTCTTGTTGTTGTTACATACCGCCTTTGCCCGGGGCCGGAATCTAAGCGCATGCTGCGCAGGGTTCCGGCTTTTTCGTTGATTCCCACCTCTATTTCTCACCCTAATTCCATTTTCCATGAAGAAAACATACTGGCTATTGCTACTACTGCTGGGCCTGCTGCTGGCCACGCCCGGCTGGGCCCAAACGGCCCGGACCGTGACCGGCACCGTGACCTCGGGCACCGACCAAAGCCCGCTGCCCGGCGTGACCGTGCTCGTGAAAGGCACCACCACCGGCAGCACCACCGGCGCCGACGGGCGCTACTCGGTATCGGCCGCGCCGGGCGCGGTTATCGTGTTCAGCTTCATTGGCTACAGTTCCCAGGAGCGCACCGTGCCGGCCGACGGGAGCATCGACGTGGCCCTGAAGGAAAGCACCACCGGCCTCGACGAGGTGGTGGTGACGGCCTACAACATTGCCCAGAACAAGCGCGAGCTGGTGACGGCCGTGCAGGAAGTAAAGAGCAAGGACATCATCGACTCGCGCCAGACCAACGTGGTGAACGCCCTGCAAGGCAAGGTGGCGGGTGTGAACATCACCTCCTCGGGCGGCGCGCCGGGCGAAGGCGCGAGCATCGTAATCCGGGGCGGTACTTCGCTTGATGGCGACAACCAGCCCCTGTTCGTCATCGACGGGATGATTATGGACAACGGCTCGTTTCAGGAGAGTGCCGCGCCGGGCGCGGGCTCGCAGTTCAACGGCCTGCTGGGCCGCTCGGTGGGCGCGGCCAACCGCGCCGGCGACCTCAATCCCGAGGATATCGCCAGCATCACGGTGCTGAAAGGGCCGGCCGCCGCAGCCCTTTACGGCCTGCGGGCCGCCGGTGGCGCAGTGGTCATCACCACCAAAAAAGGCACTGCCGGCCGCACCACGCTGAATGTGCGCTCGCAGGTATCGGTGGATGAGGTGAACCGCCTGCCCAAAATGCAGGACCAGTACGGGCAGGGCTCGGGCGGCGTGTTCGATGGCACCACGCGGGTGTCGTTCGGGCCGCGCTTCACGCCGGGCCAGCCGGTGTACGACAACCTGGCCAACTTCTACCGCAAGGGCTACACCTACCAGAACTTCCTGAACATGTCGGGCGGCACGGACAAGGCCACGTTCTTCGTGTCGGCCTCCAACCTGCAGCAGAGCGGCGTGACGCCCCAGAGCAAGTACGACAAAACCACGGTGCGCCTGTCGGGCACGGCCGAAATCTCGCCTCGGCTCAACGTGAGCGGCTCGGCGCAGTACCTCACCTCGGGCGGCGAGCGGCCCATTCAGGGGCCGGGCCTGTTTGGCTCGTCGGGCGGCTACTTGCTGAGCTTGCTCAACTGGCCGCGCGGCGACGACGCCCGCAACTACCTCAACCCCGACGGCTCGCGCCGCCGCCTGCTGGCCCTGGGCAACGGCACCGACGCCGATGCCGACAACCCCTACTTCACCGTTGAGAAAAACCCGCAGACCGACCGCACCAACCGTTTCATCGGCAACGTACAGCTGAGCTTCAAAGCAGCCAAGTGGCTCACCTTGAGTCACAACATCGGTACCGATTTGTACACCTCGCGCAATACCTCGGTGCGCGCCGTGGGCACCTCGCAGGTGGGCAACCAGAACGGCGGCCTGGCCGAAACCGTGGACCAGTTCCGTCTCATCACGGCCACGTCGCTGGCCACATTCACGCACGATTTCGGCCCCAACTTCGGCGGCACGTTCATCCTGGGCAATACGATTGAGGAGAACAAGGACCAGGCCGTGGACTACATCGGCCTGATTTTCCAGAACCCCGGCTTCGTGGGCCTGAACAACACCGTGAACCGCAGCGCCTTGCAGCGCGACAACACGCGCCACCTCATCGGCAACTTCGGCCGTCTGAGCGTGAGCGCCTTCAACCAGCTGTTTGTGGAATTGCAGGCCCGCTACGACCAGTCGTCGACCCTGCCGCGCCCCGACCAGAACAAGATTTACGGCAAGGGCTTCCTTTACGGCTCGGCCGGCCTGGGCTATGAGTTTACCAAGGCCCTGGGCCTGGAGCAGAACAACATCCTGAACTATGGCAAGGTGCGCGCCTCGGTGGCTGAGGTGGGCAAGGACACACAGCCCTACCGCATCCAGGCCGCCCTGGCTCAGAACACCTACATCGGCGGCGGCTTCCGCAACGATTTCTTCGGCTCAAACCCCAACCTCAAGCCCGAGCGCACCCGCACCTACGAAGCCGGCATCAACCTGCAGTTCCTCAAAAACCGCCTGGGCCTGGACTTCAACTACTACTACTCGCGCACCACCGACCAGATTATCGCGCCCCGCGTGAGCCAGGCCGCCGGCTTTATCCTGCAATACATCAATGGCGGTATCGTGACCAACGAGGGCCAGGAAATCGCCCTCACCGGCACGCCCATTAAGAGCAAGGATTTCAGCTGGGACATCATTGCCAACTTCTACCACAACACCAACCGCGTAGAAGAGCTGCCCTATCCGCTCACGGTGGTGTTTCAGTCCGATGCCTTCATTACCGATGTGCACGAGGGCGGCGCATTCCCCGGCCGGGCCATTTCGAGCGTGGGCGCCACCGATTTTGTGCGCGTAACCGACCCCAACAGCCAATACTACAACCAGGTTATTGTGGGCTCGACGGGCTACCCCAGCGTGAACCCCAACCTGATTTACGCCGGCAACCGTGCCCCGCGCTTCACCACCCAGCTTACCAATACCTTCACTTACAAGGGCCTGTCATTGGCGGCGCTGTTCGATTTCCGGGTGGGCGGCAAGGTCATTAACGGCAACGATTGGTACCAGACCGGCGTGGGCACTTCGCAACGCACCGCCGACCGCTACAAGCAGGTGGTGTTTGATGGCGTGGTGGCCAGCAAGGACGCTAGCGGCAACACCGTGTACACGCCCAACACCCGCCCTGTAGAGCTGACCCAGACTTACTACACTAGCATTCTGGGCCGGGTGGGCACGGCCTTCATCGAGGATGGCTCGTGGGCGCGCCTGCGCTACGCCACCCTCAGCTACGCGCTGCCCGCCAGCTTGCTGAGCCCCACCAAATTCATCAAGGGCGTGGAACTGAGCGTGACCGGCCGCAATTTGATACTGCTGACTGGCTACACTGGCGCCGACCCCGAAACCTCGGCGGCCGGCGCGGGTGTGCGCGGCGGCGGCTCCAACGGCTTCGACTTTGGCAACGTGCCTGCCACCCGCGGCGTGGACATGGCCGTGCGGGTCAATTTCTAACCGAGTAGGGGCGGGGCTTGCCCCCGCCCGTCGTTGAACGATGCCCGTGTGGCGCGAACTGCGGGCGGGGACAAGCCCCGCCCCTATATCCTAATAACTCCTCCGATGAAACGATATATTCTAGGCTTTGGCCTGTTACTCAGCCTCCCGGCCCTTACCGCGTGCGAGAAGTTTCTCGACGTGAACAACAACCCCAACAACCCGGTCGTCTCCACGCCCAACTTCCTGTTGCCGGGCATCATTTCCAATGGCATTCAGACGCAGATGTTCACGGCCCTGCGCACGCCCTACATCACGCAGTACGTGGTGAGCCGCACGACCAACAGCGGTGGCAACGACCAGTATTTCTTCACCAATGCCCAAAGCACGAACACCTTCAACTACTCCTACTTCCAGGCGGGCGGCAACATCCCGACCATGCAGAAGGCAGCCGAGGCCGAGGGTTCGGTGTATTACATTGGGGCGGGTAAGATTATGCAGGCCATGATTCTGGCCCACGCCACCGATATGCTAGGCGACATTCCGTACTCCGAAGCCTACCAGGGCGGGGCCAACTTCACGCCCAAGTACGACCCGCAGCAGCAGATTTACGCCACTATTAACCAGCTCTGCGACGAGGGCGTGGTGGAAATGAGCAAGCCCGCCAGCGCCCAGGTGCGGCCTTTCTACAGCACGGCGCCCAGCGAAAGCGGCGACATCCTCTACAAGGGCGACGCCGCCAAATGGGTGCGCCTGGCCTACGCCCTGAAGGCCCGCCAAGCCCAGCACCTCACCAAAAAGAGCAGCTACGACCCCAACGCCGTGCTGGCCCTCTGCGACAAAGCCTTTCAGAGTTCAGCCGACGATGCCCAGATTAACTTCCAGACGGCCGTTGCCCCGCTCTCGAACACGACCAATATTTTTGGGGTGACGCGGGCCAACTTCGGCACGGCCACGTTCTCGTCCAACATCGTGAAGTACCTGAACGGTACCACGTACCCTGGCGTGATAGACCCGCGCTTCGGCATCCTCACGCCCACTACTAGCCAGGGCGTCGACCCCGGCCGCGGCACCACCTCCAACTTCACGCCGGGCACCACCAACATCACCGATTTTTACGGCAGCTGGTACGCCCGCGACCTGGGCTACTACGAGGCCATCACCTACCACGAGCTGAAGTTTATTGAGGCCGAGGCCGCCTTCTTGGCCGGCAATAAAACCCGCGCCCTGGCCGCGTTGCGCGCCGGCATCACGGCCCACATGCGGAAGGTGGGCGTGGGCGGCACCTACACGCCGCCGACCGTGACGTTCCCCGTTATTCTTGAGGGCCAGATTACGGCCTACCTCGCCAGCGCGGCCCTGCCCCAGACCGAGGCGGCCCTCACGCTGCGCCACATCATGGAGCAGAAATACATTGCCATGTTCCTGAACCCGGATTCGTGGTCGGACCTGCGCCGCTATGATTTCCGCAAGGATTTATACGTGAACTTCCTCTACCCAGTGTATTCCGGCAACAGCACCCCGCCGCTGGCCAACGGCGGCCTCCCGCGCCGCCTGCTGCCGGGCGCCACCGAAGTCACGGTGAACCCCAACGCCGTGGCCGGCCTCTACTCTGAAGCCGGGGCTACATCGGACCAGGACTACGTGACCAAACCGCTGTGGTTTGACCGGCCATAATCCGGGCTAGGCTGACCTCGCCGGAACGGTCATGCTGAGCGAAGTCGAAGCATCTCTACTGCGCAACTACTTCATTTAATTGAATTACCACTGCGGTAGAAATTCTTCGACAAGCTTAGCATGACAGGCGAGCGTCGAATCCATCTCCCTCCCAACTTCCATTTCCTCTCGATATGAATTTCATCTCAACCAAAAACCTGCTGCTGGCTCTGCCGGTGCTGGGGCTGCTGCTCGGCGGCTGCAAAAAGAACGAGCTTGATGACTACTACCACGTCCCGACCAACGAGTCGTCAGATTCGGGCTTTGCCGGGCTGGGGCTGCCCCGCGTGCCCCTGAGCGCCCGCTACGCCCCCGGCGACGCCGTGCCGCTCTACGTAACCTACAACGAAACCGACCAGCTGCGCGACATCACCGTGTTTCAGGTGGTGAATAAGGCCGACTCGGTGCAGACCGGCGTGTACCCGGCCAACGGCGCCTTTAACGCCAGCGGGGGCCTGCTGGCCCAGGCCGTACCCTACGTGGTGCCCACCGCCACCAACGGCGTGCCCGTGCGCGTCGACGTAACCCTGACCTTCCAGAACGGGGCCAAGCGCCTGCGCCGCTTCACCTACAACATTGCCCAGCCCATCACCCTGAAATTCGGGGCCACGCCGGCCACCTACCGCAATACGCTGGCCGCCACGGCCCAGAGCGAGGGCGACATCATCGGCTACTCGCTCATAATCAACGAAACCGGCATTGGGGTGCTGCCCACGCCGCCGGCCCTACCCACGCCGGCCAACCCACTGTTTAAGGCCGTGGACAGCCTCACCACCTTCTACCGCATCGGGACCAGCGCGCCGGTGCGGGTGGGCGTGATTCGCAACCCCTCCAACGGCGTGGCCAACACCCGCACCGTGGACGTGACCGTCCCGGCCAAAACTAACGGCCAGCCCGTTACCTTCTCCTTTACAGCCTACGGGGCGGTGCAGGCCGTTACCGTCACGGCCCCGCCCATCAACGTAACCAACCCCACGGCGCTGGCCACGTTGCGCACCGGCCGCATCAGCGGCGGCCCCAATGCCACGCCCGATTCCCTGGCCTTTAACCTGCGCACCGGCCTCATCGAGCCGGCCGCCAACCCGGCCACCGCCAAGGATTTGTTTGTGAGCGGCGTGAGCGGCGGCGTGTACCTCTCGGCCGCTAACACCACGCGCTACACCAAAATCACCCCCTTGCAGCTTGACCGGGGCTTTTATACCACGGCCACAGCTAATGCCGCGGGCACGGCCCTCTACGCCAACGGTGTGGCCTCCGCCGCCAGCGTGAGCGCCGACCTCGGCCCCGTAGCGGCCGGCGACGTGTATGCCGTGCGCATTCGCGGGGCCGAGCTGGGCCTGTTACGCATCCTCAGCGTGAAGCAAAGCTCGGCCGGCTCCAACGCCCGAGTGCGCTTCGAGTACAAAACGCTGTAAGCGGCTGATAAACCCGCCGCCGCATGCGGCGGAAAATCAACAAACAGTGCCCACCTGGCACGCCGCATGCGGTAGACCGGGTGGGCACTGTGCTTAAGTGGCCCGCCGCATGCGGTGGTAGGGTTAGGTACTGTGCCGAAGGGTAACGCCGCACGCGGCTGGTGGCATGGGCACTGTGCTCACATGCCCAACCGCATGCGGCGGTGGCTCTACCCGGTGTGCCTGAAATTTCCGCCGCATGCGGCGATACCCATAACGAGTGTGTCCATATGGTCCGGCACCGGTGCCGGTGTACCTTCACCCGGTATGCTTACATGGCCCGGCACGGGTGCCGATACCCTTACCTGGTATGCTTGCATGGTCCGGCACCAGTGCCGGTACTCCTGACCACTGCATCGGCATGCCACGGCACCGGTGCCTATCGCCGCTACCCGCCGCTAAACAGCCGCGCGAAGAATCCTTTCTTCTTCGCCGGCTTCTCTTTGATTTTGACTTTGGAGAACGGAGCCGAAGCTTCGGGCTTATCGGCCGGGGCGTTGAGGCGGATGGCGGGGCGCTGGGCGGCCGGCGCGGGCTGCGTAGCCACGGCGGGGGCCGCCGGACGGGGTGCGCCACCGGGCGCGGCCCCTATGGCTAGCTCGGCCGACTGCTGGCCGGTGGTGATGACGCGCATGGGGCGGCTCTCGTTGTGCAGGCGGTCCACGGCGGTCACGTAGTAGGCGTAGGCCTGGCCGGGCACGGCGGTGGTATCTACGTAGGTTGCGGGGAAGCCGGGGGCCGGCCGGGGCAGCGCCAGGATGTGGCGCGGGTCGTTGGGCGTGGAGGTTTCGTTGGGCTCGAAGCGGTAGAGCACGTAGTAGGTGGCAGCGTCGCCGTCGGCGGCAGGCGGGCCGCTCTGCCAGTTCAGCGTCACGTAGTGGCTGAGGCGGCGCAGCGTGAGGTTAGTGACGGGCAGGGGCGGGGTGGCGTCTTTCCAGGGCATGGCCGGCACCAGGGCAAGGTAGCGGAACAGGTTCTGGCGCAGCGAATCGGTGGTGTGGAGCGGGTTGGTGAGCACCGATTTGGCCGAGAAGAACACGCTGCCCACGGCCTCGCCGTCGGTGGCGCGGTTGGTCCGAATCTGGCGGGGCAACTCACGCGGGTTGCGCCAGGTGGTATCGGAACGGGTGCTTTCCAGCATCCGGTAGGTGCCGTGGCCGATGTAGAGGTGACGGTCGAAGTGGTTTTTGGCCCACCAGTCCACCAGCACAGGGTAGGGACAGAGGCGGAAATTGGAACTCCAGTACAGCTGTGGCACCACATAGTCAATCCAGCCTTTTTCCAGCCACAGCCGCGTATCGGCATACAAATTCGAGTAGGAAGGCTGCCCGGCGCGGGTGTCGGACCCCTGCGGGAAATCCTTCGATTTATTCATCCACACCCCAAAGGGCGAGATGCCAAACTTCACCCAGCGCTTGGCGCTCTGAATGCTGTCGTGCAGGTCGTGGATGAGGATGTTGACGTTCTGCCGCCGCCAGTCAGCCACTTTTTTCAGGCTGTCGGGGTTGAAATCGCGGAAGGCGGCTTCGTCGTGAAACACTTGGCCCGGTTCGGGATACGGGTAGAAGTAATCGTCGAAATGCACCGCATCGATGTCGTAGCGCCGTACCACGTCCATGATTACGCGGGTGATGTGGGACCGCACCGCCGGCAGGCCGGGGTTGTACAAGAGCTGCCCGCTGTAGCGCAGAAACCACTCCGGGTGCTGGCGGTAGGGGTGAGTGGCGGCCAGCCGGCGCGTCACCGAGTCCATGGTGGCGCGGTAGGGGTTGAACCAGGCGTGGAACTCCATGCCGCGCCGGTGCGCCTCGGTGATGAGAAAGGGCAGGGGGTCGTCGCCGCCGGCCGGGGCCTTGCCCTGCACGCCGGTCAGCCACTTGCTCCAGGGCTCCAGGTCCGACTTGTAAAAGGCATCCGAGGCGGGCCGGATTTGCACAAACACGGCGTTGAGGCCGGCGCGTTGGCCGGCGTCGAGCAGGCGGCGGTAGTCGCGGCGGTACTGCTCGGGGGCCTCGCCGCGCTGGTTGGGCCAGTCGATGTTTTCGACGGTGGCAATCCACATACCGCGCAATTCGCGCTTGGGCGGGGGTGGTGCTTCGGTAGAATCAGCCGCTGATTGGGCCAGGCAGGGAAGCAAACCGCTGAAGCCACTCAGCAACACCAGAAAAAACAAAAACCGACCAGCGGAGAGGAAACGACGCATTAAGGAATAATCAGCAGCGGGAATAATTGCCGCAAATTACGCCATTAAAGCGGGTGGGCTTGATATAAAGAACGGTCATGCTGAGCGCAGCCGAAGCATCGCTACCACATAAGTAATCCATTCGATTGGGTTCACTATTGCGGTAGCGATGCTTCGGTTGCGCTCAGCATGACCGTTTTCTTGTTAGCTGCTGCTTGCCTTATGAACCCGTCAACTCGGTGTCGGTCAGGGGCTGGTCGGGCGTATCAGGGCCGCCTTCGAGGCCGTTGGTCTGGCTGGCGTCGCCATAGTCGCCGCGAATGCCGGCCCCGTCGCCCATGTTCTGTTGGGTGCTGCTGGGGATGGAGGTACCCGTGCTGGGCTGCTCATCGGGGCCTTTGTCGGGCGTGGCGTTCACGGTTGCGTCATCTTCCGAAGTCTGGTCGGGCGTGCTGGAAGTGGGCGCGTAGTCGGGTTGCGGGTCAGTGGGATTCTGCGTGGGGTCGGGCATGGTTTCGGAGGGAATATGAAGGATGAAAGAGGCCCAGTAACGGCCCTGTAGCCGAGTTTACGGTGGGCGGCCCGCACGGTTGGGCGCGGTAGATTGCACGGCGTTTGCCATCTTGCTGAGAACTTTCCTTTTCACCCAATATTCTACTTCCCGTGGCCGATTCCATCACCGACTTCTACCACCAGAAAACCGACGACGAGCTGCGGTTCTTCGTCGAGAACCCCGACTACTACCAGCCCGACATTGTGGCCGAAGCCCGCCGCGAGCTGCGCCGCCGGGGCGTGGCGCTGCCCCAACCGGCCCCCGCCCCAGCCGAAGTAGAATACGCACCGCCCGCCCGCGGCCTGCCCACCGGCCCGCTGGTGCTGGCCGTGGCCGTAGTGCTGGCCCTGAGCCTGGGGGTGCTGTACTTCATCAACCACAAAAACAGCCCTGCCGCTACGTCCACCACCGCTCCGGCCAAACCCAAAGCGCCGCCCCGCCTCACGGAGGTTGCCACCTCCACCATCCCCGATTTCGGACCGGCCGTGGTGGCCAGCGTGCAGCGGCAGGTGCAGCGCATTCCGGCTGCCGAGCGTGCCGCCGCGGCCCAGGAAGCCATGCCCCTGCGCCAGTACCGCGAGCTGGCCAAGCGCTTCTGGACGGCCGAAACCCAGACCGAATACGTGATGAACCAGGCCCGCCGGGGCCAGCTCGACGCGGCGCTGCCCGGCCACATTCAGGCGGTGGAAGCCACCTGGGAGCAGTGGAACAAGGCGCTGCGCTACAGCTACAAGTTCGGCCCCGCCATGAGCGACCATCTCGACATTATGACCCGCGTGGCCCGGCAGCAGCAGGAAGGCCTGAACGACCTGCTTATCGTAGCCAACAACCCCCAGCGCTACGAAAACGACCAGACCCGCAAGCGCGCCGCCGATGTGAGCGACCTGCTCTCCGGCCTGTTGCCAAAATCACCGGTCACGGGCCAGCCATACAATACCATTGTGCGCCGGGTGCGGCTGTAGGCGCTCCATTTCCAACATCTGGCAAATTGGCCGGTTGGGGAAGCTGGCGCACTCCTTGCCGCGTCCGGCTTCTCATGGAATCATCTCCCCCCGAACACGCTCCCGGCTCCACGGCCGCGCTCGCCGCCCAGCTTTTCGCCCAGAAGCCCGAAGCCGAGCTGCTGTACCTGGCCCAGAATTCGGCCCGCTACCCGCCCGCCGTGGGGGCCGCCGCCGTGGCCGAGCTCAACCGGCGCGGCCTGTTGCCCGACACTCAGCGCCCCGCGCCGCCGCCCGCCAAAGCCGAACCCGAGGCCGAAACCTGGCCCCAGCTGTTGGGCAATTTGCTGCGCGGGCTGCTCATCCCGTCGCGGCGCTTCCTGGTCACGCCGCTGCTCATTGATGCCTGTCTGCTGGTGTTTGGCCTGATGGTGTTCAGCGGCGTGTCGGCCTCCGACCCCACCGCGCAGCAGCTCGTGCGCTGGGGCTCCAACGTTACCGACCTCACGCTGCACGGCCAGCCCTGGCGGTTACTCACGTATATGTTTGTGCACGCCGGTCTCTCGCACCTACTGCTTAATATTCTCTCTCTCTGGCTGCTGGGCCTGCTGGTGGAAGACCGGGTGGGGCCGCTGCGCCTGCTGCTGGTATACTTGGCCTGCGGCGTGGGCGGCGGCATGGCCAGCCTCTGGTGGAACACGCAGGGCATCAATTCGGTGGGCGCCAGCGGGGCCATTTTTGGTCTCTACGGTCTGCTGCTGGCGCTCCTGATTGGCAAAAAGCTGGTGCTCGATAAGTCCGACCGTCGCGCCATGCTGGGCCTCGTGCTGTACCTGGTGCTCAGCAACCTGCTTTCCGGCCTCACCGGCAACATCGACAACGCGGCCCACCTCGGCGGGCTGGCTACGGGCTTGCTCATTGCCGGCCCGCTGGCGTTTATCGGGCTGAAGGGCGGTGAGCATCCGGAGGCGGCGCAGTCGTAGCAGGAAGGCCTTTTGTTTTCTACTAACCCAAATCCTAAAAATCAACCCATGCAAGCGCTCCAGCTCGATGCCATCCACCAGCCCGCCGTTGTGCGCGAAGTGCCCACGCCCACGCCCGGCCCCGGCGAAATCCTTGTGAAGCTGCACGCCGCCGCCCTCAACCACCGCGACGTATTCATCCAGCAGGGGAAGTATGCTGGCATCAAGCTGCCCTGCACCCTCGGGGCCGACGGAGCCGGCGAAGTGGCCGCCCACGGCCCCGGTGTGCCCGCCGATGCGCCCGCCGTGGGCGCCCGCGTACTCATCAACCCGGGATTGCGCTGGGGTAACAACCCCCGCGCCCAGGCCCGCGATTTCGTGGTCCTTGGTATGCCCGACCCGGGCACGTTTGCCGACTACATCACCCTACCGGCTCAGTACATCCGGCCGCTGCCGGCCCACCTCAGCTTCGAGCAGGCCGCGGCACTGCCGCTGGCGGGCCTCACGGCCTACCGGGCCGCTTTCACCCGCGCTCAGGTGCAGCCCGGCGAGCGCGTGCTGGTGACCGGCGTGGGCGGGGGCGTGGCCATCACCGCCGTGCAGCTGTGCGTGGCCCGGGGCGCCGAGGTGTGGGTAACGTCCAGCTCCGAAGATAAAATAGCCCGTGCCGTGGCACTAGGGGCTAAAGGTGGCATCAGCTACAATACCGAAAACTGGGTGAAAACCCTGACTCAGCAAGCCGGTGGCGCGTTCGATGTCATCATCGACAGCGCGGCCGGGGCGGCTTTCGGGCCTTTGCTCGATGCGGCTACGCCGGGCGGGCGCATTGTGTTCTACGGTGGCACGCTGGGCAACATCCCCGATGTGCCGCCCGCCAAAGTTTTCTGGAAGCAGCTCAGCATTTTGGGCTCAACCATGGGCACGCCGCAGGATTTCGAAGAAATGCTGGCCCTGGTGAGCGAGAAAAAGCTAGTGCCGGTGATTGATGAAGTCTTCCCGCTGGCCGAAGGCGAAGCCGCGCTGCGCCGCCTCGACGCCGGTGCGCAGTTCGGCAAAGTGGTGCTGAAAATCGGCTGAAAGATGGATTAAGGGGACGTCAAAATAGCAGCAGAAATTCATGCGGTTTTAACTGCTGTTTTGTGTGTGTAAAGAGCTGTAAAATCCTCGTTTTCTGGAATGAAAACGAGGATTTTATGGTTAATAATGCACGCTGTCAGATGACCTAAATACAGTCGATTTTTCGCTATGAAGTCCGCCGCCGAATACCTCGAAAACCAAGTGTTTGAAGCCCGCCGCCCGCGCCGCGAATTGCAGCCCGTAGTAGCCTATGCTGCCGCCCTGAAAGCCATCGAACAAGCGGTAGCCGATGCTGAGAAATACCGCTACCTGCTGATGCGCGCTTTGCGTCATCACGCCAACGACACGGCCGCTGCTCCCGTCATTACTTCCACGGCTTCGTCCTTTTTTGCTGACGAAGCCACCGTGCTGCCGCTTTATCCTGGCCAGCAAAATATGGCTGCCTAATCCATAAGCCAAAGTGGCCAGCCAAAGCCCCGGAATTTTATTCCGTGGGCTTTTTTATTGTGCCAGATACGCCGCCAGCGCCACCGCCTGCTGCCGCAGCTCCGGCACTGCCGTCGACTCAAAATACGCCGGCCGGCGGCTGGGCCCGAGCGTGAACAGGCCCGGCGAAACCGCACCGGCAGCATTCAGCAGCGCGCCGTGGGCATCGGTTAGCAGGCCCAGGTGCAATGGGTCGGGAGTAAGGTCGCCGGCTTCGCGCAGGCTCACCACCAGCGGAGCGGAAATGCGCGAATAATTCAGCAGCGGCCCTGCGCAGCTGACAACGTGGTTGGCGGTGTACCAGCAGGTATCCGGGTCCTGGCACCGTACTCCCACCCGCAGTTGGTCGCCATCGGGCACAATCTCGCGCACCGTGCCGATGTGCAGCTGCACCAGCCCGGCGGCCGTGAGGGCCGCCACCGCCTCTGCATTCTGGGGCGGGCTGCGGTGCCGCGCCACGGCCCACAGGCCCGCCAGATGCTGCAGAAACCGGCGCTGCTCCGCCAGCGGCCACGCCGCCCAGATGCGCCCCAGGTCGGGCCGAAGCGAGTCCAGCACCGGCCGCCAGTCGAGGCCTTGAGCGGCGGCCAGTTTCAGGTGCCGCTTATACGCCGCCACCACGCCCGTTACCGTGGTTTCGTGGGCCAGTTCGGAGTAAAAACTGGGGTAGGAGGCCGTGGCCGGGCCGTGCGCCGATGGCCAGCGGCCGTGCCGGGCCACCACGGTAATGGGTGCCCGGTGGCCATCCTGGCGCAAGGCCAGCAGCACATCTACCGCCGTCAGGCCCGAGCCGATGAGCAGCACGTCCTCATCGGGGCCGATGCGGCGCAGGTTGCCGATAGCCCACGGGTCGGCGTGGTAGCCGGGGTGCTGGAGGTAGCGCTGGTCGGGGCCGGTGGGGGGCGGGGGCGGGAAATTGCCTAGCGCCAAGACCACAATGTCGCTGCCGATTGCCGTGCCATTGGCCAGCTGCACGGCGCGGCGGCCATCGGACAGGAGCGGGGCGGCTACGGCGGTGGTCTGATGCCAGTGCACGGCAGCCGTGGCTAATTCCGGCGCCAGCTCCTCGTGCAGGTAGCGGCCGTAGGCGGCGCGGGAGGCGAATTCGGGCAGGCCGGCGGCGCTTTCGGGCTGGGTTTTCAGCCAGTCGGCAAAGTGATTGGGCTCGTCCGGATACAGGCTCAGGCCGCTGGGGCGCACGTTGAGCAGGTATTCGGGGCGGCGGGCGGTGTAGGCCAGGCCGGGGCCGGGCACCTCACGCGGCTCAATGAGATGAATTTCGGCCGCGGCCAAAGCTGGTTGCCGCCGCAATTGCAACACCAGCGCCGTGCCCGCGAAGCCGCCGCCCACAACGGTAATAACTGGACGAGCAGTTGGTTTCACAGGCGAAGGACGTAGCGCGGACTTTTAGGCCGCGGGTGGAGCAATGGAGCAGGCAGGGCAACGCGCGGACTAAAAGTCCGCGCTACATGTACCGGCCCGGCACGAGGTAGTTCTGCACGTAGTCCTGAATACCGTCTTCCAGGCGCGTAAACGGCCGGTCATAGCCTATGCTTTTGAGCTTGCTCATATCGGCCTCGGTGAAGTACTGGTATTTATCGCGAATATCCTCGGGCGTGTCCCGGAACTGAATATCGGCCGTGCGGCCCAGGGCGTTGAAAGTATTCAGGGCCAAATCCAGGAAGGTGCGGGCCTGGCCGCTGCCCAGGTTGTAGATGCCGGAATGCGTGCGGTGGTTCAGCAGGAAAAAGCATACTTCCACTACGTCCTTCACGTACACGAAATCGCGCATCTGCCCGCCGTCGGTGTAGTCGGGGTTGTGCGATTTGAACAGCATCATCGAGCCCGACTGCTGAATCTGGTGGAAGGCGTGCATTATCACCGACGCCATGCGGCCTTTGTGGTACTCGTTGGGCCCGTACACGTTGAAAAACTTCAAGCCGGCCCAGAAATACGGCTTTTCCTCCTGCTGCAACGCCCAGTTGTCGAAGTCATTTTTCGAGTCGCCGTAAGGGTTCAGCGGACGGTAGAGCGGGAACAGCGCTTCGTCGGTATCGGTATAGCCCAGCATGCCGTCGCCATACGTCGCGGCCGAGGAAGCATACACCAGCGGCAAATTATACCGCACGCAAGCCTGCCACATCCGCTTGGAATAGTTCAGGTTGAGCACGTCGAACACGGCCGGGTCCATCTCGGTGGTATCGGTGCGGGCCCCGAGGTGGAAAATGAATTCCACCTGCTCATGATTGGCATCGAGCCAGTCGAAAAACGTTTCGCGGTCCACGTACTCGCGCAGCTTTTTGCCTTCGATATTCGGCAGCTTCTTTTCGATGGAAAAATTATCCACCACGACGATGTCGTTGAAATTGGCGGCGTTGAGGCGGGAAACTAGGCAGCTGGCAATGAAGCCGGCCGCGCCGGTGACTACTATCATGGGAGCGGAGATTGAAGCGGGGGAGGGCAAAGGTAAACCGGCGCGCCGGGCCGTGAGGCCGCCCGCCTACCTTTGCGCCATGCGTGTTCTGTTGCTGCTTTTACCCCTGGCCCTGCTGCTGGGTTGCCAATCCGACGCCGGGAAAACGGGCACCGTGGCCGTGCGCGACGACCTGGGCCGCACCCTCACCCTGCCCGCTCACCCGCGCCGCGTGCTGGCCCTGGCTCCCAGCATGACCGAAATTCTGTTCGCCGTGGCCGATACCGCCACCATCGTGGGCCGCGTGCCGCAGGACGATTACCCCGCCGCCGTTTACCGCAAACCCGTGGTGAACAACTACCCGCTCGATTTGGAAAAGCTGGTTCTGCTCAAGCCCGACGTGGTTTTCACCATCGAAGGCATCACGTCCGTCGATGACGCCAAACGCCTTCAGGACCTGGGCATTCCGGTGTATTTCCAGCGCTACCGCCGCGTCGATGATGTGTTCAAGGGCATCGACGACGTGGGCCGGCTATTGGGCCGCACCGCCCAGGCCCGGCGCCTGACGGATTCGCTCCGGCAGCAGCTCCGGCAGCTCACGCTTTCGGCCACTCACCTCACAACCAAAACCCCCAAGGTGCTGGCCATTACCTGGCTCGACCCCATTTATTGCTACGGCCAGAATACATTGTTCACCAATGAGATTCGCTTCGCCGGCGGGCGCAATGCCATCACCGAAACCTTCCCGCAGCCCTACCCGGCCCTCACCCGCGAGTACGTGCTCAAGCTGAACCCCGACGTACTGCTCGGCGGCAGCTTCGAGAAGCTGGACAGTACGTTCTTCAAAAATTACCCCGAACTGCGGCGCATCAACGCGTATAAAAACCGGCGCGTGTTCCCCATCACCGGCAACCTCATGGAACGGCCCGGCCCCCGCGTGGTGGAGTCGGTGCGGGAGCTGCAAGGCTTACTAAACCAAGCCCCGGCCAAACCGCCCATTCCTACTCGCTGATGCCGGTACGTCGTCCTGCATTATGGTTGGTTGTGAGCATCCTGCTCGTGCTGGCGCTGTTGGTGCTGGGCTTGCGCGTGGGCAGCTACACCACGTCGTATTCCTTCATTCTGAATACTTTTCAGCACTACAATCCCGCCGACCCCGCCCAACTCGTGCTGGTGCAGCTGCGCCTGCCGCGGCTGCTGCTGGCGCTGCTGGCCGGGGCCAGCCTGGCCGTGAGCGGCTCCCTGCTCCAAACCCTGGTCACCAACCCGCTGGCCGACCCGTACCTGCTGGGCACGGCCTCGGGGGCCTCGCTGGGAGCTATTGCTTCTTATGTTTTGGTGCCGTCGCTCACGCTTGTGGGCGTGTATCTGCCGCCGGTAGCGGCCTTAGCAGGGGCCTTCGCCGCCACGCTGCTGGTGGTGGCGCTGGGTACCCGACGCGGCAAAATCCTGCCGGCCCCACTGCTGCTGGCGGGCGTGGCCGTGGGGGCACTGGCGGCGGCCGTGGGCAGCCTGCTCACCTTTCTGGCTTCGCCCGAGGGCAGCCTACGGAGCGTGGTGTTCTGGGCATTCGGCAGCTTCGAGCGGGCCGGGTGGGATGTGCTGCCGTACCCGGCCGCTGCGCTGGGCGTCAGCCTGTTTGTGCTGGCCTTCCTGCAAAAAGACCTCAACCTACTGCTGCTGGGGGAGGAGCGCGCCGCTGCTCTGGGACTGCCGGTGGCGCAGCGACGCTGGCTGCTGGTGCTGTTGGCGGCCGGCCTCACGGGCGGCGTGGTGGCGCTATGCGGGCCGGTGGGTTTCGTGGGCTTGCTGGTGCCGCACCTCACGCGGGGGCTGCTGGGCACCACGGGCCGCTACAATCTGCTGGTGTGCGCAGTGCTGGGCGGGGCCTTTTTATTGGCTTGCGACCTGCTGGCCCGGCTGCTCTACCCGCCGGCCGGGCTGCCAGTGGGGCTGGTCACGGCCCTGTTCGGGGTACCCTTCTTCGTATATTTGCTGCGGAAAAATAATTAAGCTGTTGGCTGATTGCTGACAGCGGTAAGCCTTTTTTAGAAGCGCTTATTCGGAAGCTCACGGCTAATGGCTAGTGGCTAATAGCTATAAATCAGAATGATATACATCAGTCGCCAGGAACATTTCAACGCCGCCCACAAGCTCTTCAACCCCAAGTGGAGCGAGGAGCGCAACCGCGAAGTGTTCGGCCCCTGTGCCAATACCAACTGGCACGGCCACAACTACGACCTCATCGTGACGGTGAAGGGCGAGCCCGACCCCGAAACCGGCTTCGTGGTCGACTTAAAGGCCCTGTCCGACCTGCTGCGCACGCACATCACCGACCAGGTCGACCACAAAAACCTCAACCTCGACGTGCCCTTCATGGCCGGCCAGATGGCCAGCACCGAAAACCTGGCCATCGCCTTCTGGCAAATCATCGAGCGTGAGCTGCCCGCCATCACCCCGGCCAAGCTGCACTGCATCAAACTCTACGAAACGCCGCGCAACTTCGTGGAATATTACGGCGGCTAGAAGTTTTGAATGCTGAGGGTTGAGTGTTGAATGGATAGCGGCGGTTTCATTCCGAAGCAACAGCAACATCTGCGCATCAACCCTTAACTCAAAACTCAACATTCAAAACTCAACACTCTTCCAGTGAAGTATTACTTAATAGCCGGCGAACGGTCGGGCGATTTCCACGCTGCCAACCTCATGCACGAGCTGCGCGGGCAGGATGCCGACGCCCAGTTTCGCTACTGGGGCGGCGACATGATGCAGGCCGAAGGCGGCGAGCTGGTGCGCCACTACCAGGACCTGGCCATCATGGGTTTTCTGGAGGCGGCCACCAGCATCCTCAAGTTTCGCGGCTACCTGAAGCAGTGCCAGGCCGATATTCTGGCTTACAAGCCCGACGTGCTGATTCTGGTGGACTACGCCGGCTTCAATATGCGGATGGCGAAATTTGCCAAGGAGCAGGGCATCAAGGTATTCTATTACATCTCGCCCAAAATCTGGGCCTGGAACCAGGGGCGCGTCGAGAAGGTGAAAGCCTACGTCGACAAGATGTTTGTTATCCTGCCCTTCGAGACGGAGTTCTACCAGAAATTCAACTACCCCGTCGACTACACCGGCAACCCCACGGCGGATGCCGTCGCTGAGTTTCAGCCCGCGCCCGACTTTTTCGAGCGCAACCGCCTCGAGCCCGACAAGCCTATTATTGCCGTATTGCCGGGCTCGCGCAAGCAGGAAATTGAGGAAATGCTGCACGAGATGGTTGCCATTCTGCCGGGCTTTCAGGAGTATCAGTTCGTGGTGGCCGGCGTGAATAACCTCGACCCTAACTACTACAAGCACTTTCACCGCAACGGCATCCGCTTCGTCTTCGACCAGACGTTTGACCTGCTCAGCCACGCCACGGCGGCCCTCGTCACCAGCGGCACGGCCACGCTCGAAACGGCTCTCTTCGACGTGCCCCAGATTGTGTGCTACCGCACCAGTTCGCTGAGCTACGCCATCGGCAAGATGGTTATTAAGGTGCCCTACATTTCGCTGGTGAACCTCATCGCCGGCCGCGAGGTGGTGAAAGAGTTGATTCAGGGCGACTTCACGGCCCGCAACCTGCTCGACGAGCTGCGCACCCTGCTCACCGACCAAGCCTACATGGCCCGCATGAAGGCCGGTTACGCCGAGCTACGCGAGAAGCTCGGACAGAACCAAGCCGCCAAAAAAACCGCTGAGTTGATGATGAGCTACCTACAGGCCTCGTAGCGTCCAGCTAAGTTTCATTACTGTCACTACACAAAAAAAAGTCCCTGGTATTTCCAGGGGCTTTTTTTGTGTTTAATAAACAAGCTTTGTTGTTCTGGTTTAAACCAGCAGCCGTTGTGGAAGGAATTGTCGACTAAACCAGCCGTTTAGCAGACAAAATGCCTAACTCAACAAGGGTTATTCCTTAGATTTACTCTTGCATACCAATTCCCTCTTTTTAATGATACAACGTTACTCACGCTGGCCGGCCACCCTTCGGCCGGCAACAAGCGGCCGGAGCCGTATCGGAGCCTTGCTACTGGCCATGGGCCTGACGTTCGGAGCCCAAGCTCAACAAGCCGCACCTCAATTTTTCGAAGCCGATGCCGAAGCCCGCCGCGTGGCCGCCGCTTCGCCACTCGCGGCGGCTTTGTTCCACTCGCAGGCCCTCACATTGGATGTGAACAGCCTGCAGGCGGCCTTGGCCACGGCTCCGCCCGAAACCCGGACCGATGCCGCGCCGCTGGTGCTGGCACTGCCCCGGCCCGATGGCAGCACCGGCCGCTTCGCCGTGCGCGAAACCTCGGTAATGGACCCGGCGTTGGCGCGTAAGTACCCGACTATCAAAACCTACGCCGGCGTGGGCCTCGACGACCAGCAGGCCTCGGTGCGCCTTGACCTGACGCCGCAGGGCTTCCATGCCCAAGTGCTGGCGGGGGGCGGCAAAACGTATTACATCGACCCCGTTAGCCATACCGATAACCGCCACTATCTTGGCTTCTTTCGGCAGGACATGAACCGGATGGCCGCCGGCCCGATGCCGGCCTGCGAATTTGCGCCCACCGCCGAAGACCTGAAAGACAGCCGCCTGCGCCTGGCGGCTGCCACTGCCGCCGGCAAGGCCCTGGCCAGCGGCTCGCAGCTGCGGACCTACCGTCTGGCGCTGTCTAACACCCCCGAGTATGCCCTAACCAAGGGCAACACGGTAGCCAGCGTGCTGGCCGCCGAAGTCACTACCGTGAACCGGGTAGTGGGCGTGTATGAGAAGGAGTTGGCCGTGCGCATGGTGCTGGTGCCCAACAACGACCAGCTCGTGTTTCTGAGCGGTATCGGTACGCAGCCTTCGCCCACGTTCAGCAACAGCAATGGCGGCGCCCTGCTGGGCCAGAACCAGGCCAACGTGGACCGCATCATCGGCTCGGCCAACTACGACATTGGCCACGTGGTGAGCACCGGCGGCGGCGGCATTGCCGGCCTAGGCGTGGTGTGTTCCTCGTCCAGCAAGGCCCAAGGGGTAACCGGCCTGCCCAATCCCGTAGGCGATGCCTTCGACATCGACTACGTGGCCCACGAAATGGGGCATCAATTCTCCGGCAACCACCCTTTCAACGGCAATGCGGGCAGCTGCGCCGGCGGCAACCGCAACGCCACCACGGCCTGGGAGCCGGGTTCGGGCACGACCATTATGGCCTACGCCGGTATTTGCACCCCTACCAACGACCTGCAGCAGCACTCCGATGCTACCTTCCACACCGGTAATTACCAGGAGATGCGGGCCTTTATTACCAGCACGGCCTGTGGCACTAATTCGGCCACCGGCAACACGGCACCTGTGGTCACGGCTCCGGCCAGCGGCAAAACCCTGCCCATGGGTACGCCATTCAAGCTGACGGCCACGGCCACGGATGCCGAAAACGACCCCCTGACGTATATGTGGGAAGAAATGGACCTCGGCCCGCAGCAGGCCCCGAACGACGCCCAGGCCACGAACCAGAACGTGCCGCTGTTCCGCTCCTTCGTGCCCATGCTGGACGGCACCCGCTACTTCCCGCGCCTCACCGACCTGGTGAACAACACCACCGTCATCGGCGAGCGCCTGCCCACCGTAACGCGCACCCTGAAATTCCGCTGCACGGCACGCGACCAGCACAGCGGCCCTGCCGGTGTGATTGGCGGTGTCGACTACAGCGCTTTTGTGAACCTGAACGTGGTGAGCACCGCTGGCCCCTTTGTAGTTTCGGCCCCCAATACGGCCGTGAGCTGGACCGGCGGCACCACGGAGGCCGTGACCTGGAGCGTGGCTGGCACCGACGTGGCCCCTGTGAGCTGCGCCACGGTGAACCTGCGCCTGAGCCTCGACGGCGGCCTGACCTACCCGGTGCTGCTGGCTGCGGGCGTGCCCAACAACGGCACCGCCTCGGTAACCGTGCCCAATGTGAGCACGACCCAGGCCCGTGTGATGGTGGAAGCGGAGGGCAACTACTTCTTCGATATTTCGAATGCCAACTTTACCATTGCGCCAGGTCCAGGTGCCACCATCACCAGCTTCACGCCCGCGAGTGGGCCGGCCGGCACGGTGGTTACCATCACGGGCACCAACTTTACCGGGGCTACGGCTGTGAGCATCAACGGCACTGCCGCTACGTTCACGGTGGTATCGGCTACCAGCATCACCGCAACGGTGGCGGCCGGTACCACCAGCGGCCTCATCAGCGTGACCACGCCAACAGGCACTGCCGTATCGGCTACGCCGTTCTTGGTTGGGGTGCCGCCCATGATTACCAGCTTCACGCCCGCTACGGGGGCAGTGGGTAGCACAGTGGTCATCACCGGCACCAACTTCACGGCGGCGTCGCAGGTAACCTTTGCCGGCACGAGCGCGCCGGTTTATTCCGTGAACTCGGCCACCCAGATTACCGTGGTGGTGCCCATTGGGGCAGTCACGGGCCCCATTGCGGTGACTACGCCGCTGGGCACGGGCACCTCGGCTACCAACTTCACCATCCCGGCGGCCCCGGCTATCACCTCGTTCTCGCCCATCACCGGCATACCCGGCACAGTCGTAACGATTACTGGCACCAACTTCACCGGCGCCACGCAGGTTACCTTCAACGGCACGGTGGCTCCGGTGTTCACGGTGGTTTCGGCTACCCAGATTACCGTAACGGTACCCTCCGGTGCTACCACGGGCCTCATCACCGTGACCACGCCCAACGGCATCGCCGTTTCCACCACCCGTTTCACGCTGCAGGTACCGGTCATCACCTCGTTCACGCCCACCAGCGGGCCGGTGGGTACGCTGGTGACGATTACCGGCAACTATTTCACCGGGGCTACGCAGGTAACCTTCAACGGTACTGTCGCGACGACATTCACAGTGGTTTCGGCCACGCAGATTACCGCGGTTGTACCCACCGGAGCTACTTCGGGTCCCATTACCGTAACCGCGCCCCTGGGCAGCGGCACTTCGGCCACGCCTTTCCTACTTCCGCTGGCCAACGACCAGTGCACCGGGGCCATCTCGCTGGCCTGCGGGCAAACCGTGAATGGCACTAATCTGGGCGCCACGGCCACCGGCGACCCCACGGCCACCTGCAGCGGCGTCCGCATCGGTCCGGGTGGCGTGTTCTATACGGTGGTGGGTACCGGGGCCAGCATGACCGTGACCACTTGCAACGCCATCACGGACTTCGATACCAAGCTATTCGTATTCTCAGGCCGTTGCGGTGCCTACACTTGCGTAGGGGCCAACGACGATACCAGCACGAGCACCTGCTCGGCCGTGACGTTTGCTTCGCAGTACGGCGTCAACTACCTCGTCTTTGTCAATGGCTACGATGCCACCGAAGTGGGCAACTTTGGCCTGACGCTAACCTGCGCCACGCCGCCTGCGGCCCCGGTCATCGCCAGCCTGAGCCCCACCAGCGGCCCGGTGGGCACCACGGTTACGGTAACGGGTAGCAATTTCACCTCGGCCACGGCCGCCACCATCAACGGCGTGCCCGTAACCGGCTTCACGGTGGTGAATGGCACCACCATTACCTTCACCATCCCGGCCGGCGCTACTTCCGGCAATGTAGTTATCACCACGGCCACCGGCATCCCCAGCAATGGTATGGCCTTCACGGTAACGACTACTGCCACGGCTACCGCCGCCGCCCAGCAAAGCGAGTTCAGCGTGTATCCCAACCCGGTAGCCGGCCGCGGCACCCTGAACCTGAAGCTGGCCACCGCCACCACCTCGGCCCAGGTTACCCTGCGCAACGTGCTGGGCCAGTCGGTAGCCACCCGCACCTTCAGCGGTACAGCTACCGAACTGCCCATGACGGGCCTGGCCGCCGGTACCTACTTGCTCACGGTGCAGGCCGCCGGCCGCGCGCCGAGCGTGCAGCGCGTGGTAGTGGAGTAGTCAAATTTGATAGGATAACGTCCAGTCGCGTAAAGAAAAGGCCCGCCAATTGGCGGGCCTTTTTTTGTGTGGATGTGGTTAGCCATCCATCTGCATGCCGGGCAGTGCAGCATCTCCGTTCATGTAGAACGTCAGCATATGGTTGGCATCATGAATGGTTTCGAAGGACCAATCCTACATAACAGGTTGTAACAGTCCATCTATTACTGGAATTGAAATGCTCGTGAGCCAGAATTCAGTGGCAAAGTCATTAAGGCGAAAGTCCGGTCGCCAATTTCGAAACTCGTCTTCAATAATGGGAATAAGCTTCGGAATCAACTCTGCGTAACATCGCTCAATGTGCCGATAAAAAGCCTGTTGTTCCGGAGTCGGGCCATCTTCCGTGGCATTGATGTAGCATCCAATGGCTTTGCCAGTTGGCCCGAAAATCAGTTCTTCGGTGACAAAACACGCATTGCCTGTGCGTTTGTCCAGATTTTCCTGCTGAAGTCGGCCAAACACAGCGTCGCCGATTAATACGGGCTGGCTAAATAGAAATGAAAAGAAACCCATATTGCCAATGTAACAAGTGAAGCAACAAAAATGGGAAGCCCGGCGCAAACCGAACTTCCCATTACTAACTATTCACTATCAAAAATCTTTACGCCGCCCGCATGTGCCGCAGCGGCGATTTCTCAAACTTGCTACGGCAGTAGCTCAGGTTGATTTGCAAGGCATCGGAGCCTTCCTCCGAAGGCATTTCGAACATGGCATCGGTCATGATGCTCTCGCAGATGGAGCGCAGGCCGCGCGCGCCGAGGCGGTACTCGTCGGCCTTCTCCACGATGTATTCCAGCGCGTCCTCGGTGAAACTGAGCTCGATGTTCTCCATGCCGAACAGGCGCTTATACTGGCGCACGAGCGAATTCTTGGGCTCGGTCAGAATCATGCGCAGGGTGCTGCGGTCCAGCGGGTTGAGGTGGGTGAGGACCGGCAGGCGGCCAATTAGCTCCGGAATCAAGCCGAAGCTCTTGATGTCCTGGGCCGACACATAGCGCAGGAAGTTTTTGGTGTCCACCTGCTCATCGAGGTTCGTCTTGGCGAAGCCCATCGGCTTGGTATTCAAGCGGCTCTTGATGATGCGGTCGAGGCCCGAGAAGGCGCCGCCGCAGATGAAGAGGATGTTCTCGGTGTTCACCGAAATCATCTTTTGTTCGGGGTGCTTACGCCCGCCCTGCGGTGGCACGTTGATGTTGGTACCTTCGAGCAGCTTCAGCAGGGCCTGCTGCACGCCCTCGCCGCTCACGTCGCGCGTGATGCTGGGGTTGTCGCTCTTGCGGGCAATTTTGTCGATTTCGTCGATGTACACGATGCCGCGCTCGGCTGCTTCGAGGTTGTAATCAGCCGCTTGCAGCAGGCGGGTGAGGATGCTCTCCACGTCTTCGCCCACGTAGCCGGCCTCCGTTAGCACCGTGGCATCGGCAATGCAGAAGGGCACTTGCAGGATTTTGGCCAGCATGCGGGCCAGGAAGGTCTTGCCAGTACCGGTTTCGCCCACCATGATGATGTTCGACTTCTCAATCTGCACCTCGTCGTCCTGGGGCTTCTGCATCAGGCGCTTGTAGTGGTTGTATACGGCCACGGCCATCACGCGCTTGGCCTCGTCCTGGCCCACCACGTACTGGTCGAGGTGTTCCTTGATGGCCTTGGGCTTGATGAGGTTGAACTTGGGCTGCTTGCTGGCGTCCTGCGCTTTGGCTTCTTCGTCGAGGATGTGCTGGGCCTGGCCCACGCATTTTTCGCAGATATGGGCATTGATGCCCGAAATCATGACGGCGACTTCGCGCTTGCTCTTATTGCAAAAGGAACAGGATATTTCGGCCACGGAGGGAGGTATAGAGGAAGGTGGAGGGCAAGTTTTAGAACAAGCGGGCTCAAAGATACGACAATGCCCAACGTCGGCGGCTAGAAAAATGGTGCCATTGCCTTCGCATGGGCCCGCCGCTCAGCCGTTGCCCAACTCTCTCCAATCGAACGCTGCTAGCAGCAAAAATACTGCTTTAATCTGCCTTCGGGGCGAACGGGCCGCTACCGAGCGGGCTTCGATGCGGTGATTAAACGACTCGGTACGTGGGCTAATAGTTGCTTCGGGCAGGCCCGCTACGCGCTTGTTCATTGCTGCCGGTCACTGTTAGTCAATTTCGTAGTTCGTCTCTATATTTGGCAATCTTCCATATTTGAATTCCTGGATTAGACGGTGCTGATATGGGGATTAATTACGCGCGTTTTCGGGGATTGGTGAGGTGGTTGGTATTGGGCTGTCTGGTTGTGCCGTTTAGCTTAACCGCTGTAAGTCAGAGTCTGCCGTCGCGCAGCTTCAGCCTGGCAGAGGGGCTGCCCGAAACCAGTGTGAGCGCCCTGGCGCAGGATGGCCTGGGCCGGTTATGGCTGGTATCGGAAGTCGGAGCGGCCTGGTACGATGGCCACGCCTTTCGTTCACTCACTACCCAGTCGGGCATGCCCAATACCCGGGTAACGGCCCTGTCCGCCGACCCTGGCCCTGTCGCTGGCCTGTGGATGGGCCTGCGCGACGGCTCCCTCTGCTACTTTAACCCCACCACCGAGCGCGTGCAGCGGGTAACGCCCCGCGTCCTGGGCTACCCCACCGATGTGCGTGCCATTCTGGCCCGCGATACTGCTGCCCGGCGCCGGATATGGGTGGGCACCGGCGGGGGCGACCTCTACTGCCTGCGCTGGCCTCGGGTGCCAGGCCGGCCGGCCTGGCCCGCGTCTCCGTCGATGCAACGGGTGCCGCTGCCTGTTGGCCCGGGTAAGCAGCCCCCCGCCATCAATGCCCTGGCCCAGGGGCCGGCCGGTGCCCTGTGGGTGGCCACCGACCAGGGTCTGCGGCTGATAGACGAGTCCACCGGTCAACCACGGGCGCTACGAGAGCCGCTGCCAGCTGCCCTGGCCACTGGCCCGGTGCTATGCCTCAACGTCGCGCCCGATGGCCGCCTGTGGGTGGGCACGGAGCGCGACGGCTTATTTGTTCTCGACTCGCCTGCCGCTGGTGGTAGTGTGCGCCAATATTCCATCGCCCAAGGCTTATGCTCTGATAAAGTGCTGCGAACCGTAGCCGAGCCGGGACGGACCGGTCGCGTCTGGGTACTCACAGGCAAGGGCCTGAGCTATTTGGAGCAGGCCACGGCTCCGCTGGCCCGCTGCCTACCCGGCACTGGCCTGGTGAGCCACAGCTACCGCCGGGGCGACCTGCTACGCGACCGCGAAGGCAACCTCTGGGCCACTTCCGCCAATGGCCTCACCCAGTACCCGCCCGATGCCCGCTTTGCCATGTTCGGCCCTGCCGATGGGCTGCCCGGTGCCAAAGTGTACGCCTTGGCTAAGGCTCGGGGTACTGGGGGCAACTATTGGGTAGGAACCAATAATGGCTTGGCGCTGCTGCATCCCGGGCCGTTTCCGACCACGCGCTGCCAGGTGTTGCCCCAGCGCGAGCCCGATACCTACAACATCATTCGGGCCGTGCTGGAGCGGGCCAATGGCGACGTGTGGGCCGGTGCCACCAAAGGCGGTACCGCCATCTGGAACCCCCGACAAGCTCGCTGGCATTCGCTGAATGCCCAAATTCCGGAGTTGAGCGACGCCACTGTAGCCAGCTTGGCCGAGGACCAGCACGGCCGCATCTGGCTGGCCACCGAAACCCAGGGCCTGATAGTGTACGACCCCGCCACGGCACACTACCAGCAATACGTGGGGCCGACCCTATGCGGCGCCCGGCGCGTGATGAAGCTCTTGCGCAGCCACACCGGCACCATCTGGCTGGGTACCGAAAATTCCGGCTTGCTCGAAGCGCAGGAAACCGAACCGGCCAGCCCCGGTGCGCTGCCCGGTCTGCGGTTCCGCGCCGTGGCCCCCCGGCCGACGGGGGCCGAGCCGCTCAGTATTTTTTCAATGAGCGAAGATGGCCAGGGGCGGCTGTGGCTCAGTAGTTTCGGTGAAGGCATGTTTTGCTATGACCCGGCGCGCCCCGCCGCGGGCCTGCGCCGGGTGCCATTGCAGGATATGCCCGGTGCGCACGTCAACAACCCCTACTTTGTGCAGTGCGACGCCAGCGGAGCCGTCTGGTTGGGCACTACCCGGGGCTTACTGCGCTACATACCCGCCACTGGCCGCCAGGATTTTTTCGGCCACGAAGAAGGCTTCATTGGTCAGGAAACCGGCATCAACGCTGTGCTGGCCGAGCCCAACGGCGTACTATGGGCTGGCACTGTGTTCGGCCTGATGCGCTACACGCCCGCCGGTGCCCACCCCAACCGCGTGCCGCCGCGCCCGCAACTCAACGGCCTGCGCCTGTTTATGCACGACACGGTGCTGCTGCCCAATGCTCGCCTGCCGCACCGCCTCAACTACCTCACCTTCGACTACGGCGCTACCAGCCTCACCACACCCAGCCGCGTGCGCTACGAATACCGGCTGGCGGGGTTTGAGCAGCGGTGGAACGGGCCATCGGCAGCGCGCTCGGCTACCTACACCAACCTACCGCCCGGCGACTACCAGTTTGAGGTGCGGGCGGCCAACGAAGACGGGTTGTGGAGCACCGCGCCAGCGGTGTTTGCCTTCAGTATTCAACCGCCGTGGTGGCGCACTTGGTGGGCCTACGCGCTGTATGCAGTGGGTTTTGCCTGCATAATCTATGGGGTGCGGGCCTACACCCGCAACCGGGAGCGGGAGCGCGCCGACCGCCAGCTGGAACGCCAAGCCCTGCAGCACCTCCAGGAGCTGGACCGCGTGAAAACCGACTTCTTCACCAACGTCAGCCACGAGTTTCGCACCCCGCTCACGCTCATTCTTGGGCCGGCCGAAGTGCTGGCCAACGAACCCCCTGACCCAGCCGTGCGCCGCCAAGGCGGCCTGGTGCTGCGCAATGCCCGCAAGCTGCTCACGCTCATCAATCAACTGCTTGATTTGAGCAAGCTCGAAGCCGGGGCCTTGCACTTGGTGCTCAGCCCGGGCGATGTGGCGCTGGCCGCACAGCAGGTGGTTTCGTCCTTCGCTGTGCTGGCCGAAAGCCGACAAATTGACCTGACCTGTCAGGTGCCCGCGCAGCCGGTACCATTGGTGTTTGACGCATCTAAGCTGGAAGAAATCCTTACAAATCTGATAGCTAATGCCTTGCGTTTTACCCTGGCTGGTGGGCGCGTAACCGTGACCGTAGCCGAGGAGCCGGCCACGGCCGCCGCTCCCGCTGGCAGCGTCAGTATTGCTGTGCAGGATACTGGTCCCGGCATCGCCGCCGAAGATGTGCCGCACTTGTTCGACCGTTTCTTTCAAGCCCGTAATAATGGGAGGGAGGCTCGTCCTACCGGCACTGGCATTGGCCTGGCACTGGTGCGCGAACTTACCGTGCTGCACGGTGGCACCGTGGCCGTGGCAAGCCAACCGGGGGGCGGTTCTACCTTCACGGTGCAGCTGCCGCACGGTCTGCCCGCTGCATCGACCAGCGAGGAACTGGATTCAATTGCTGGAACAACGAGAATTAGCGCCACTCATCCGGAACCGGTATTCTTGCCCGGTTCCGACAGGCAAGACTTCAGTGAGTTAGCACAGGCCATCGCCGAGCCCGACCTAGTCCTCATCATCGAAGACAACGACGAGGTGCGCGAATTCATCCGTGCCACGCTGGCCCCGGCCGGTTACCGACTCCTGCTGGCCGCTACCGGCGATGCCGGCCTGGCGCTGGCCCGCGCCGAAGTGCCCGACCTCGTGGTGAGCGATGTGATGATGCCCGGCCTGGACGGCTATCAAGTGTGCGCGCAACTGAAGGCCGACGTTGCCACCAGTCACATTCCGGTGGTGCTACTCACGGCCAAATCCGGCCCCGCTGCCAAGCTCGAAGGCCTCGAAACCGGGGCCGATAGTTTCCTGGCCAAGCCTTTCAACCCTCGTGAGCTGCGGGCGCAGGTACGCAATCTGCTGGCGTTGCGTCGGCAGGTGCAAGCCCACTTTGCCCCCGTGCCCCCAGCGGCACCCGCCCCCGCACCGCTCGCCAGCTTGGAGCCGGCACAGGCGGCAGTCCACACCGCCGCCGTCGCCGGTCAGCTTTCCCTCGACCAGGATTTCCTGCGGCGCGTAAGCGAATCAATGCTGCGCCACTTGGCCGATGAGTCTTTTGGGGTCGACGAGCTGGGGGCCGACATTGGCATGAGCCGCACCCAGATTCACCGCAAGCTGAAAGCCCTTACCGGGCAGTCGCCGGGCGAGAGCCTCCGCACAACTAGGCTAAACAGGGCGCTGGCGCTTTTGCAGGCGCAGGTCAGCACAGTGGCCGAAGTGGCCTACCAGGTGGGCTTTAGTAGCCCCGCTGCTTTTTCTACTGCCTTCTCGCGGCAGTTTGGCTTTCCGCCCAGCGCGGTGGCCCGGCAAGGCGTTAAAGTAGGGTAGAAGGAAATTTAAACGGAAATTTTTATTAGTAAAATTCAATAAATTATTGATGTATGAATAGTGGGTGTAAGGGTAATGCCTTTTGTGGTTACAGAATAATTTTGAGTTGATTTTATAAAATAATGAGTTTTTGTAACGTTTACGCATGCGGCGGAACGTTAGCGAATGCATTTGCAACATTGGCGAAACGCATCTGGGGAAGGAAAACCGTGCTTTGGTATAGCCAGTCAACTCAGGCTGGTGATAAACCTTCCGACATGGAAAAACACTACTCATTAGACAAGGCGCCCACTCGTGTGCGAACTGCTTGGCTGGGCCTGCGGCTACACCTTATCACAAGCCGGGAATAACTGAGCGGGAAATATCCCTGGGAAAATTCATGCCTGCCATCATCTAACCAATTGCTTCGCCGATGCGCCTATGCACCCCGCCACAACCCTGCCCGCCCGTCGCCTTGAGCCTGCCGATATGGTGTGGGCCACCGCCCTGCTCGAATCTGCCTGCGCCGACCACCCCGTACTAAAATACTGCTGCACCGGCCCCGAAGCCCGAAGCCAGAAAATATGGCTGCTGGAGCAGATGCTGCACTTCGGCCTGCGCTATGGCCGCGTGTACACCAATGCCGATGCCAGCGCCATTGCCGTGTGGCTGGGCCCCAGCCATCCGGCCGTCACACTACGGCGGCTGTTGCGCACGGGCCTGCTGCCCGCCGCCCTGTGGCGGCTCGATTGGGCCGGGTTTCAGCGGCTGCGGCACTTTCTGGTGGCCTCGGCGTGGCTGCGTCGCCAGAGCCTGACGGCTGCCAGCCACTACTACCTGCTGGCGTTGGCTGTGCGCCCCTCGGCCCGGGGGCACGGTCTGGGCCGCCGCCTGATGCAGGCCACTCTAGCCGCCATGCAAGCCACCCATGCCCCATGCTACCTCGATGCCCAACGGTCCGAAGTCCTGCTGTTTTTTCAGCGGTTGGGTTTCCATACCACCGGCCAGTGCTCTGCTGGCCACGACGCCGAAGCACCCATGAATTGGGGCCTCATGCGCGAGGGCCACGCCTGAACGAGTCGTATATGCTTCCCCACTACCACAAGTTGCCCTGCCCTTACCCATTGAAAACAAGCTTTTGCCTCCTGTCTTATCCGACACCTTGTGACTTGCCTTCGTGCTGCGTTTTCCAAATACTCGCCCTAGGACAACCAAGCAACGCGACTCCCGGCGCAAGTCACGCTTCCAATCCTTACCCATGGAATCACATGCCCAACATCTGCAATTAGTCTTTTTGGCTTCCACCATCACACCGGCCTGGGGTACAGGCTGGGTTTTTACCGCTACTCCACCCCAGCCATCGCGCCCGACGGGCCATTACGCAGTTCCCGTCCGGCTCCGGCTGGCCGTTATTAGCGCCTAGACTTTTCCTCAAATCCAATCAATAAAAAAAGCCCCTGCCAAATCAGCAGGGGCTTTTTTAAACAGAATCGACTATAAAATCCGTGGGTTCAGTCAAATCCGACTGAATCCGTGATTAGGCTTTCTTTTTCTCGAGCACCTCGTCAATCAGGCCGTACTCTTTGGCCTCGTCGGCACGCATCCAGTAGTCGCGGTCCGAGTTGTCGTGGATTTCCTGGTAAGTTTTGCCGGTGTGCTGCGCCAGAATGTCATACAACTCCTTCTTCAGTTTTAGGATTTCACGCGCCGTAATCTCGATGTCCGACGACTGACCCTGCGCCCCACCCGAAGGCTGGTGAATCATCACCCGGGCGTGGGGGAGGGCCGAACGCTTGTTGGCAGCGCCGCCCGCGAGCAGCACCGCGCCCATCGAGGCGGCCAGACCCGTGCAAATCGTGGCCACGTCGGGGTTCACGTACTGCATGGTATCATAAATGCCGAGGCCGGCATACACCGAGCCACCGGGCGAGTTGATGTAAAGCAGGATGTCTTTCTTGGCATCAGCCGATTCCAGGAACAGCATTTGGGCCGTCAGAATGTTGGCGATGTAATCGTCCACGGCCGTTCCCAGAAACACGATGCGGTCCATAATCAGGCGCGAAAACACATCGATTTCACGGAAGTTCTGCGGACGTTCTTCGATAACCGAGCGGGTCATGTTGGTGGGCAGCATCATGCCATTGCGCACCTGGCCTTCCATGTGGTTCAGGTACTGGTCAACGCCCAGGCCGCTCAGTCCCTGGCCTTTCACGGCAAACTTGCGAAATTCTTGTCTATTCAGTAATGGATTCATTGGAGAAAAATGGGGTGCGGGCCTGCGCTCGCACGGGTGAGGTTAGTAAGACGGACGAAGAAAGCGAATGTTGCTGGAAACCCAACAAAAAAGCCCCTACGTTTCCGTAAGGGCTTTTCCAAAAATCGGGTTGCGCAGGGTTTAGCTGTGCAGGGTCCGGAATTCTTCGGCCGTTACGGGCTTGTCCGTAACAACAACTTTGCCGCGCAGGTTTTCGAGCACTTTCTCTGCCAGAATGGCCTCGTACTCGTTCACGTAGTTCTTGCCGTTCTCCTGCTTGAGGTATTCGTTGGCGTAGTTGCGCATCGATTCGCGCATCTCGTCGGGCATGTTCGGCATGTTGAACTGGCCCATGATTTTGTCGAGCGTGCGGTTCACAATCTCGTCGTTGCTCACTTTCAGGCCGGCTTCTTCCACCACCTTGTTGCGAATCATGCTCCACTTCAGCTCCTTCTCGTAGTCGGAGTAGTGCTCCTCTACTTTCTCGGGCGTCAGTTTGCCTTCGTTGGCACGCACCAGCCACTTCTTGAAGAACTCCGTGGGTACTTTGATGCTGGTTTTTTCCACCAACTGCTCCACGATGCTGTTGTTCATCGCACCGTCGCTCTCGCGGTCGTAGTTCTGCTGGATGGTTTCGCGCACTTTGGCATCGAACTCTTCCTGCGAAGACACAGCCTCGGGGCCAAACACTTTGTCGAACAGCTCCTGGTTCATCTCCGGGGCAGCCGTGCGGTTCACTTTCTCCACGCTCAGCTCGTAGTCGCCGGTTGCTTCAGCGGCTTCGGCTTTGCTCAGGCCGGTGAAGTTCGAAATCGAAGCCGCGTCGTTGCTGAAAGCCGCTTGCAGGTCGAACGTCACCACGTCACCCGCCTTCTTGCCGATGAACTGGGCCTGGTCGCCGGTCACCTTGCTGATGGGCAGCAGAATGGTACGGCCTTCGCCTTCTTCGCCAGCCTTCTTCAGCTTGCCGAAGAGGTAATCGCCAGCCTCCGAAACCTCGGGGTTGGTCGTCTCGCCGTACTGACGGGCGATTTGCTCGTTGGTCTGGGCCAGCGTCTCGTCGTCGAGGCTTACCTGGTGGCGCTCCACGGCCAGGTCGGCGGGCAGTTCGAAGTCGGGCAGCAGGCCCAGCTCAAACTGGAAAGCGAAGTCTTTGTCGGTATCGAAATCGACGTTGCTCGGCACGGGCAGGGGCTCACCCAGCAGCTTAATATTGTTCTCCTTAATATAGGAGTCAACGGCTTTGCCCAGCATTTTGTTGATTTCCTCGCCCAGAATGCCTTTGCCGTACATCTTGCGCACCATGCCCACGGGCACCATGCCGGGGCGGAAGCCCTTCACCTGGGCGCGCTTGGTGTATTCCTTAATCTGCTTGTCGACGGTAGGCGCGTAATCGGCTTCGGTCAGGTTCACGGTCAGCAGCCCGGTCAGCTGCTCGTCGTTCTTGTCGAGAGTAATGTTCAAAACAGGGAGCCAGCTGCTGCCGGCCAGATTGAAAGGTTGAAAAAAAAGCCCCCAGCCTATACGACTGAAGGCCTGCATCAAATAAAAGTGCGGATAGAGGGACTCGAACCCACACGCCTTGCGGCACCAGATCCTAAGTCTGGCACGTCTACCAATTTCGCCATATCCGCATATGGGGTGCCGCAGCCGTTTGCTACGGGCCCGCAAAGGTACTCGGGAAAACCATTGTGTGCAAAGTCTATGTATAACTCGTATCGAAGGGGTGGCGGGGCCACCTTTTCCGCCCCGGCGTTGTTACTTTACCCATTATGCCTCCCGTAATCTCTCCCGAAGCCGAGCGTCAGGAAATCCTGCGCCACTACCGCCGCCTGCTGCGCACCGCCAAGCCGTACCTGAAAGATGGCGACCCCAAGCTGATTAAAAAGGCTTTTAATCAGAGCTTAGAGGCGCACAAGGAGATGCGGCGCAAGTCGGGCGAGCCCTACATTCTGCACCCGCTGGCCGTGGCGCAGATTGCGGTGGAGGAAATCGGGTTGGGTACCACGAGCATCGTGGCTGCCCTGCTGCACGACGTGGTGGAGGACACGCCTACCGAAATTTCGGACATCGAACGGGAGTTCGGCACCAAGGTGGCCCGCATTATTGATGGGCTGACTAAAATTTCGGGCGTATTCGAGTACGGTACCAGCGAGCAGGCCGAGAACTTCCGCAAAATGCTGCTCACGCTGAGCGAGGACGTGCGCGTGATTCTCATCAAAATCGCCGACCGCCTGCACAACATGCGGACGTTGGATTCGATGCCGCGCCACAAGCAACTGAAAATTGCTTCGGAAACGCTGTATCTGTATGCGCCGCTGGCCCACCGCCTCGGCCTCTATACTATAAAAAGCGAGCTGGAGGATTTGTACCTCAAATTCACCGATACCGAGACGTACAACGAGCTGAAAGCCAAGGTGCGGCAGAGCCAGGCAGCGCGTAACCGCTTCATCAAGGAGTTTGTGCAGCCGATTGATGAGGAATTGAAAGCGCAGGGTTTCGACTACGAAATCAAGGGGCGGCCGAAAAGCATCTATTCTATCCTCAAGAAGATGAAAAAACAAAACATCACTTTCGAGGAAGTGTATGATTTGTTTGCTATCCGGGTGATTCTGGACGTGCCGCCGGAGCAGGAGAAAGCGGCTTGCTGGCAGGTGTATAGCATTGTGACGGACTTCTACCAGCCCAACCCCGACCGACTGCGCGACTGGGTGAGCACGCCCAAAGCCAACGGCTACGAAAGCCTGCACACCACCGTGATGTCGCGCGCCGGCCAGTGGGTGGAGGTGCAAATCCGCTCGCGCCGTATGGACGACATCGCCGAGAAAGGCTATGCCGCGCACTGGAAGTACAAGGACACTGGCAGCATTCAACCTGAAAGCTCGCTCGAAGGCTGGGTAAACAAAGTGCGCGAGATGCTGGAATCCAATAATTCCAGCGCCCTGGAATTCATGGACGAATTCCGCCAAAACCTCTTCGTGAAGGAGGTTTACGCCTTTACGCCCAAAGGCAAGCTGGTCATTCTGCCCGACAAGGCCACGGCGTTGGATTTTGCGTTTGATATCCACTCGCAAATTGGCATTCATTGCCTCGGCGCTAAGGTGAACCAGAAGCTGGAGCCGCTGAGCTACCAGCTTCACAACGGCGACCAAGTCGAAATCCTGACCTCGCACAAGCAGCGTCCCACGCCGGAATGGCTCAACTACGTCATCACGACCAAGGCCCGCTCCAAAATCAAGGATTTCCTGCGCGACGACAAACGCGCCAAGGCCGAAGACGGCCGCTTCCTGCTCGAAAAGCGGTTGGAACTCATCGGCGTGCCCTTTACGCAGGACAACTTCAACCGACTGCTGGCTTATTTCAACGCACCCAGCGCCCAGGAATTCTACTACCGCCTGGCCGTGGGGCAGATTGACGGCCGCGCCATCCGCGAGTCGCTCTTCACGTCCGAAAAGCCGCTGCCGGCCGTGCTCGAACCTAAAACTTTCGAGAACGAAGTTCAGAAAATTCGCGGTGTGCGCCCCGATATGCTGGTTGTAGGCGAGCACACGGATAAGTTCAACTACAGCATTGCCCGCTGCTGCAACCCCATTCCCGGCGACGACGTGTTCGGCTTCGAAACCGACCAAGGCCTCATCATCCACCGCACCAGTTGCCCCCGCGCCGTCGACCTCATGTCGAATTACGGCAACCGCATCGTGCGCGCTAAATGGACCGACCAGCTCGAACTGGCCTTCCTGGCCGGCGTGCGCCTCAAAGGTTCCGACCGCGTGGGCCTCGTCAACGATGTCACGCGCATCATCAGCACCAGCCTCAAGGTTAACATGCGCTCCATCACCATCACCGCCGATGATGGTTTCTTCGAGGGCCAGATTATGGTTTTTGTCAACGACACCGACCACCTTACCAAGCTTATCCAGCGCCTCAAAAAAGTCGAGGGCGTGCTCCAGGTCGAACGGTTCGATTCATAAAAGTGAAAGCCACCAAATCCATCACCATCCACGGCACCAACGTGAACGAGCGCACCCAATGCGCCCACTACCACTCCGAGCGCGACCTCATTGCCATCCAGCACAAGTGCTGCGGCGAGTTCTACGCCTGCATTCAGTGTCACAATGAAGCCGTCAGTCACCAAGCCAAAGTTTGGCCCAAAAGCGAATTCCAAACCGAAGCCATCTATTGCGGCAGCTGCCACCAAACCTTAAGCATCGCTCGCTACTTAAGCTGCGATAATACCTGCCCGTACTGCCAAGCCGCCTTCAACCCCGGCTGCGCCAATCATTACCACCTCTATTTTGAACAATAGGCGCTGGCAACCGCGCCTACTCGGCCCCCCTCTTCACAGGAGAGAGAGGCGGGGGAGGTGACTTAGTTAGAACGTACTTTTGTCCTGCCGACTTACACCATATATATACAGTGAGTAAATCCCAAACAGTCCCTGCCAACGCCGCCGACGCGTCCGGCCAGGGCACGGGCGGCTCATCCGAAACCGGCTACGCGGCCAAGCACACGCCCAGCCCCGCCTCCGAGGCCACGCTGAACACCGATAAGCTTGATGAAGTCCGCAAGCTCTTCACCGCCCACCTCGAAAACAAAGGCCTCCGCAAAACCGGTGAGCGCTACGCCATCCTCGAAGAAATCTACGCCCGCTCCGGCCATTTCGACGTCGATGAGCTTTACGCCGGCATGAAGGAGCGCGGCTTGCAAGTAAGCCGCGCCACCGTCTATAATACCCTCGATTTGCTGGTCGAGCAAGGTCTCGTCAGCAAGCACCAGTTCGGCCGCAACCTCGCCCAGTACGAGAAGAGCTACGGCTACCGCCAGCACGACCACGTCATCTGCACCGAATGCCATAAAGTGGTGGAATTCTGCGACCCCCGCATCCACGGCATCCAGACCATGGTCGGCGACCTGCTGAACTTCTATATCTTGCACCATTCTTTAAATCTGTACGGCATCTGCGGCGACTGTCGCGCCCAGGCCGCCGCCCGAAACCCCAACGCATGACCACCACCAGCACCGTCGACAACGGCATCCTGTTTGTGCGCCTCAACGGCGACCTCATCGGCAGCCCCGACACCGACCAACTCCTCCAATCCGTCAATACGCACCTCGGCGAAGACCTCAACCAGTGCGCCGTCGACCTCTCCGAAATCCGCTACATCAACAGCACCGGCATCGGCGTCCTCGTCTCGCTCCTCACCAAATTCCGCAGCCGTGGCGGCGAGATGGTCCTTATCAACCCCGCCGACCACCCCAAAAAGATGCTGGCCATCACGAAGCTAAGCAACATCTTCACCGTTTCGCCCGACGAAGCCACCGCCCGCCAACAGCTAATCCCGGCCGCCATTTAGGCGGCCGTTTTTTTGTCCTAGCCAACAACAAATCAAAATTTAATTATTCACCGTCAGGCTCTATTCTCTTTTCAAGAGGGGCCGGGGGTGAGGTTTTCACACAAGCACATGCCAGTAGACGTATTAGTAGGCCTCCAGTGGGGCGATGAAGGCAAAGGCAAAATCGTAGACGTATTAGCGCCCACCTACGAAGCCGTCGCCCGCTTCCAGGGCGGCCCCAACGCCGGTCACACCCTCACCTTCGACGGCATCAAGCACGTCCTGCACCAGGTCCCGAGCGGCATTTTCCACCCCCACATCCTCAACATCGTCGGCAACGGTGTCGTCCTCGACCCCGTCGTGTTCCGCCAGGAGCTCCAAAAACTCACCGATAGGGGAGTAGACTGGTCCAAAAACCTCTACATCTCCAAGAAAGCTCAGCTTATCCTCCCTTCGCACCGCGCCCTCGACCGCATCAGCGAAGAAGCCCGTGGCAACACCAAAATCGGCAGCACCCTCAAAGGCATCGGCCCCACGTATTCCGATAAAATCGGTCGTGTAGGCCTCCGCGTCGGCCACATCCTGCTCCCCGATTTCGAGCAGCGCTACCAGGAAGCCGTCGCCCAGCACGCCGCCATCGCTGCTCATCACAACAAGCAGCTCGAAATTGACGCCCTCGAAGCCGACTTCTTCTCCGCCGTCGAATTCCTCCGTACCCTTCAGCTTACCAACACCGAATATCTCCTCAACGACCTTCTCACTCAAGGCAAGCGCATCCTCGCCGAAGGCGCCCAGGGTTCCTTATTAGATATTGACTTCGGTTCCTACCCCTACGTCACCTCCTCCAGTACCATCGCCGCCGGCGCCTGCACCGGCCTCGGCATCGCCCCCCGCCACATCAACAAAGTCTACGGCATCACCAAAGCCTACTGCACCCGCGTCGGCAGCGGCCCATTTCCCACCGAGCTCCACGACGAAGTAGGCGAGCAAATTCGCCAGGCCGGCCGTGAGTTCGGCTCCACCACAGGCCGCCCCCGCCGCACCGGCTGGATAGACCTGCCCGCCCTCCGCTACGCCATCATGCTCAACGGCGTCACCGAGCTTCATCTCATGAAAGCCGACGTCCTCGACGGCTTCACCGAAATTCAGGCCTGCACCCACTACCGCACCGCCACCGGCGAAAGCACCCCCCAACTGCCCGACCCCGGCGAGCTCACCACCGTCACCCCCGAGTACATCACCCTCCCCGGCTGGAACTCCGACCTCACCACTATCACCGACGCCGCCCAACTCCCCCCCAACCTCGTCGCCTACCTTGAATTCCTCGAAAAGGAACTGCAAGTCCCCATCCGCATCGTCAGCGTCGGCCCCGACCGCGTCAGCACTCTGCACCGCTAGCCCACTTATACAGGTAGTCCAGGGCGCCCAACTCAAGAATAAAGCCCCGCGAATGTCCTCCCATAACAAATAGGAGGGCATTCGCGGGGCTTTCTCAATTCTTGATAGGAAAGAATTATTACCGCTTCCGATTACTTTAATGCCAGCAGCAGGACGTTTTCAAAGCAAAAACAATCCATCCACAAGTTGCAATCAGTGCCATCCAGAACCATCAGCTTCTGCCATGCCCAGTTGTATTCACCTTCATTTCGTTGTATACCCGTCATCCCAGTCAAATTTTTCGTCGCATCAATCAGCTACTTACAACCCTGCTTCACCTATTTCGTATAAAGCCGCTTGCCGCCCCAAAATCTCCTCCTACCTTTGCAGTCCCGAAACGTCAAACGGACCACAGGGCACGCCAAAACGCAAGTTCTTGGCAAAATTTGAAAGGTTACGGAACTCCCGCAATGACTAGCTTGTCTATCCATCGCGCCACTCGCAAGCTTCCAGAATTTATTTCTCGAATCCCTTGCAAAGCTGAAAAAAGCCACCGTACCTTTGCAACCCGCTTCAACCGGAAGCGCTCAATCTTGAAAAGCGAAACAAAAAAGATTTAAAAAATTTTTCGCTCTAAAGTTTGAAAATAAGAAAAATTTGCTACCTTTGCACTCCCAAAACGAACAAAGCGCCGCAAGTATCACGGTAAGGGATTGAAAAACAATCCACACTGATGTTTCAAATGGAAACATCACACGTTCTTTGAATGACGGAAACAGACAAAATAGTAAGTGTTCCACTTGGTTCTTCTTCGGAAGAAGCATAGTGAAACAAACCAAGCGAAACGAATTTGACCATAATGTCAATACGTGAGCAAGGTCAGCACTCGACATCAGCCCATCTTCGGATGGGTGTAGAAACATTTTACAATGGAGAGTTTGATCTTGGCTCAGGATGAACGCTAGCGGCAGGCCTAATACATGCAAGTCGAACGGTGGTAGCAATACCA